>CAWGLS010000007.1:0-273630 GCA_963823475.1 uncultured beta proteobacterium | reverse complement strand
GCTGCACAAGCTCAACGCCGCCCAACTCCCCTTCCAGATCTTCTCGCAGCAGAACCCGCTGATGAAGCGGGTGACCGCCCAGCTCGCCGAGCAGGTGCGCGCGCAGCGTCGACCGGTGTCGCCCGACAACCCGCTGCTGCAGTGGCAGAAGTTGATGTCCGAGGGCATCGTCTCGGCACTGGATGGCTACCGCGACCTGCGCGACCGCGGCGTCGGGCAGAATCTTTCTCGGAGTGTACGGCTCGCCGGTGCTGCAGGTCATGCTGGGGCTGCGCGCGAACGACGAGGCGCCGCGCAAGTCGCCGGGCATCGACCCGTCGCATGCCGCTTTTGTCCAGCGGCGCATCGGCGAACTCAAGGCACGTATGGCCGAGGGTGGACCGCGCGAGGCCGCGATTCGTGCGGGGGCCTTCGTCGGCATGCGGCAGCACGGGCCGCGACGGCGGATCTTCAACGAGTTGCACCAGATCCGCGCGGACCAGGGCCTGACCCTGCAGGCCTTCAAGCAGGTGTTTCGCGGCAGTTGCTAAGCCTGACGCTCGACCGCGACGCGGCGCTGGCCGCCATCCCGAAGATGCTGCCCCCCGATGCCGCCAGTCGCAGGGCGTTGCTGGCCACCATCCGCAGGACCGTCGAAGCCGCCGGGCCGTTGAGTGGGGAGAAGGCCGAGCGCATGACGACGATCGAGAGGCTCTTCGCCGGTGGCGGTGCGGTCGAACGGGTCGAACGAGCTCCGCGCACGATGGCCGCATCGGCGAGACCGTGAGCAAGGGAAGAGCGAAAGTGCGATAACCCCAGAAGTAACGCCGCGCCGGTCGGCTCACGTCGTCCAGCATCCCCAGGGAAGCACGGTTCGGCAACACCGCGAGATGCGGCAGTAAGTTCATGCCGCACGATGCATGTGGACCGACCAGCCAGATCGCCATTCCATGTCCATCAGCAAGCACCAGAAGTACGAGAACCTGATCGCGCGCTGCAAGACGCTCGAACCCACGCCGTGCGCGGTAGTGCACCCCTGCGACGAGAGTTCACTGCGCGGCGCCATGGAGGTCGCGAAGAGGGGCCTCCTGAAGCCGATCCTGGTGGGCCCCAAGGCGCGCATCGAGGCGGTTGCCGCGCAGTTCGGCATCGACATCGCGGGTTGTGAACTGGTCGACGCCCCGCCGCACAGCGTGCCTGGCCGAGACCGCGGTTCGCCTGGCGCGCGAGGGCAAAGTCGAGATGCTGATGAAAGGCAGCCTGCACACCGACGAACTGATGGCCGCCGTCGTCAAGGGCGGCACTGGCCTGCGTACCGCGCGTCGCATCAGTTACTGCTCATCATGGACGTGCCTGCCATCGACCGGGTGGTCGTCAACACCGGCAACTGCGCGTCAACATCTTCCCGACGCTGCAGGACAAGGTGCACATCGTGCAGAACGCCGTCGACCTCGGCCTGGCCCGGATCAAGAAGATCACCTCGAGCCGTTGCCGGCCAGGCCGACATCCTGGTGGTGCCCGACCTGGAGGCCGGGAACATGCTGGCCAAGAGCCTGAGCTTCATGGCCGACGCCGACGCGGCGGTATCGTGCTGGGCGCACGCGGGCCGATCGTCCTGACCAGCCGCGCCGATTCGGTGCCCACGCGCCTGGCCTCGTGCGCGGTGGCGGCACTGTTCGCTAAGGCGCAACGCGAAGAGCCGAAACGGGTGCTGGTGTGATGCGCGATGCGATCGCGGTGCTGAACGCGGGTTCGTCCAGCATCAAGTTTCGCTGTTCGGCTCCGGCGGGCAACGGCTCGAGCTGACGGTGCGTGGCCAGGGCGAGCCCTGCAGACGGCGCCTCGCTTCGTCGCGAAGAGCGCGAACGGGCGAAGCGCTGGCCACGCACGCCTGGGGCGAAGGCACGCAGCTTGGCCACGACGGCGCACTCGAGCACATCGTGGCCTTCCTGCGCGACAAGGCACAGGGCGTGGTCCTGAAGGGCGTGGCCACCGCGTGGTGCACGGTGGCCAGAAGTATGCGCAGCCGATCCGCATGGATCCAGGCCTGTTGCAGGACCTGGAGGAGTTCATCCCGCTGGCCCCGCTGCACCAACCCCACAACCTGACGCCGATACGGCTGATGCTCGAACGTCGTCCGGACTTGCCGCAGGTGGCGTGCTTCGACACGGCGTTCCATCGTGCGCAGCCCGAACTGGCACAGATGTTCGCGCTGCCGATGGAACTGCACGAAGAAGGCGTGCGCCGCTACGGCTTCCACGGCCTGTCCTACGAATACATCGCCTCGACTTTGCCGCAGGTCGACCTGGTGGCCGCGAAAGGCCGTACCGTGGTCTGCCATCTGGGCAATGGCGCCAGTATGTGTGCGCTGTCGGCTGGCCGTAGCGTGGCGAGCACGATGGGCTTTACCGCAGTGGACGGGTTGCCGATGGGCACGCGCTGCGGCACGCTCGACCCGGGCGTGATCGTGTACCTGATGGACCAACGCGGCATGGATGCGCGCGCCATGGAGGCCCGATCTCGCCAGCAGTCGGGGCTGCTCGGGGTGTCGGGCGTGTCGAGCGACATGCGCACGCTGTTGGCCAGCGCCGAGCCGCGCAGAAGCTCGCTGTCGATCTCTACGTCTACCGCATCGGGCGCGAGCTGGGTTCGCTGGCGGCTTCGCTGGGCGGCCTGGACGCCATCATCTTCACCGGTGGCATTGGCGAGAACGGCGCCGAGATCCGCGAGCGCGTGTGCCGCGACGCGGCGGTCGCTGGCAGCGACGATGAGGAGCAGCCGAGGGCAAGCGCCTGCCGTCCGCCGCCGAAAGCAAGAGCGCCGCGTGGGTGGTTCCCACCAACGAGGAACTGATGATTGCCCGGCACACCCGCCGGATTCTCATGCCTTCATGACCACGATCGCAGCAATCCCCCAAGGAGTCACCCCATGGAAATGGATACACGGCGCCCCGTGCTTGAAGGCAAGAAGGCACTGATCGTCGGCATTGCCAACGACAGCTCGATCGCCTACGGCTGCGCCAAGGCCTTCGACGAGGTCGGCGCGGAGCTGGCCGTCACCTACCTGAACGAGAAGGCGCGCGGCTACGTCGAGCCGCTGGTGCGCGATCTGCGCGCGCCGCTGTTCCTTCCGCTCGACGTCGGCGTCGACGGCCAGCTGGAAGCGGTGGTCGACGCGATCGGCAAGACCTGGGGCGAGCTCGACATCCTGGTGCACTCGATCGCCTTCGCGCCGAAGGAGGATCTGCAGGGCGGGCTGCTCAGTTGTTCGGCTGCAGGCTTTGCCAAGGCGATGGACGTGTCGTGCCACTCCTTCGTGCGCATGGCCCGGCTCGCGGCGCCGCTGATGAAGAACGGCGGCACGATGATGGCGATGAGCTACTATGGCGCCAACAAGGTCATCCCCACCTACAGCGTCATGGGTCCGGTGAAGGCGGCGCTCGAAGCCTGCTGCCGCTACCTGGCCTATGAGCTGGGCGACCAGGGCATCCGCGTGCACGCCATCTCGCCGGGCCCGCTCAAGACGCGCGCATCCGGTGGCCTGAAGGACTTCGACCTGCTGCTCGCAGAAGCCGCACAGCGCGCACCCATCGGCGAACTGGTGGACATCATGGACGTGGGCTTCACCTGTGCCTATCTGGCCACGCCCTACGCGCGCCGCCTGTCGGGCGAGACGCTCTACGTGGACGGCGGCGTCAACATCATGGCGTGAACGCCGCCCCGACCCATCGACCTATCGCAAGGAGACACCGACATGTTGAAGGGCAAGACCGCCATCGTCACGGGCTCGACCAGCGGGATCGGCCTGGGTATCGCCCGCGCCCTCGGTGGTGCCGGCGCCAACCTGATGCTCAACGGCTTCGGCGATGCCGCTCGGATCGAGGCGTTGCGCGCCGGCCTGGCATGAGTTCGGCGTCAAGGTCGCCTATAGCGGTGCGGACATCTCCAAGCCGGCGCAGATCCAGGAGATGGTCCGCAAGGCGACGCAGGAACTGGGGTCGGTCGACATCCTCGTCAACAACGCTGGCATCCAGCACACGGCACCGGTCGACGAGTTCCCGGAAGATCGCTGGGACACCGATGCCACGCCCGGGTATGGTGACCGCAGCCGCAGAGGGTTCGATGAACGCGATTGCCGCTACGGCGCGCCTGCGACTGCTGGCGCTGCGCCAGCGAATGTCGCTGGGCGTCATGCATTCGGCGAGCCCGGGCCATTTTGCGCTGGTGCTGGCCGCGGCGAGCCGCGCGTTCGCCGCGGGCGCCGCGTGTAGCGAGCGCGAAGTGAACGAACGGCTGCGCGCCTGGCTTGACGGGCCAGGCGCGATGCTCGCCGTCGATCACGTGGAACTGCGCCGCCGGCTGGTCGACACCGGCGTGCTTTCGCGTGATGGTTACGGCCGCGCCTGCATGTCCCGAACGCCGCGGCCCGACATCGCCGCCGCCATCGCGCTGCTGGCGGAATGCGACGTGGCGGCACTGGTGGCCGACGCCCGCGCGCAGGACGCGGCGCGGCGAGGCGCGCGCAAGGCGCAGTGGGCGAAGGCCAAGGCCGACGACGAGTAAAGCGAGCCATCGTTCCCCGCGCATGAATGGGCTCACTGCGTGCCGCGACCTGCCGACAAGCCCGACCGTCGGCCGGCCGCCCGCGCCGATTGCCGGAAAACTGGTAATGTCGAACGCGCGGCCCATCGGCGTGACGTCCGCATGGTTAAGCGCCGCCGACGCTGCACCCGCGTCGCATGCATTCTGCGGGCACGCCACCGGAGCCAAAGAGATGAAGCGCGAAAACATCACGTCGGGTGCACCCTGGGAGCCGATCGTCGGCTATTCGCGCGCAGTCCGCGTCGGCAGCCACGTGTACGTGTCGGGAACGACGGCGACCGACGCGAGTGGCGCCATCGTCGGCATCGGCGACGCGCACGCGCAGACGCAGCAGATCCTCGCCAATCTCAAGTCCGCGCTCGAACGCGCCGGCGCGCGCGTGGAGGACGTCGTCCGCACGCGCATCTTCCTCACCGATATCACCCAATGGGAAACCGTGGGTCGCGCGCATGGCGAGATGTTCGGCGCGATCCGTCCCGCGTGCTCGATGGTCGAGGTGGCGAGGCTCATCGCGCCCGAGATTCTCGTGGAAATCGAGGCGGATGCCGTCATCGGCGCCGGGGCGGCGTGAGCGCGACGCGCGCGACGCCGCCGCGCGGCCTCGCGCCGAAGCCGGTTTTCCTGTCGCGCGTCCGGCGTTCGCTGACACTCGCACTGCTGCTGATCGCCGGAACGCTCGCCGTCGGTACGATCGGCTACCACGTCATCGACCGTTTCGACTGGCTGGATGCCTTCCACCAGTCGGCGATGCTGTTGGCCGGCATGGGGCCCGTCAAGGATATCGACACCGTCGCCGGCAAGCTCTTCGACAGCTTCTACGCACTGTTCTGCGCGCTGATGCTGCTCGGCGCGGCCGGCCTCCTGTTCACGCCGCTGATCCACCGGATCCTGCACCGCTTCCATCTCGAAGATGCCGGACCCGGCCACTGACGCGGCGTGGATGGACGAGGCGCTGGCGCTCGCCCGCGCTGCCGCGGCGCGCGGCGAGGTGCCGGTGGGGGCCATCGTCGTTCGCGACGGCGTGGTGATCGGACGCGGCGGCAATGCGCCGATCGCCGGCAGCGATCCCACCGCCCACGCGGAAATCGAGGCGCTGCGCGACGCCGCGCGCGCTCTCACCAACTACCGGCTCGTCGGCTGCGAGCTGTTCACGACGCTCGAGCCGTGCGCGATGTGCGCCGGCGCCATCCTGCATGCGCGCATCGCGCGTGTCGTGTTCGGCGCGCCCGATCCGAAATCGGGCGTGTGCGGATCGGTGATCGACCTCTTCGCGGAACCGCGCCTCAATCATCACGCTCAGGTCACCGGCGGCGTGCGCGGCGACGAATGCGGCCGGCTGCTGTCCGAGTTCTTCGCGGCGCGCCGCCGCGGAACGGCGGTCGCATGAGCGGCGCCGGGCCGTCCCAAGCCGCGAATGGCGCCCCCTCGGGGGGCAGCGCCGCGGCGCGAGCCGCAAGCGTGGGGGTCGTATGAGCGGCGCCGGGCCGTCCCAAGCCGCGAATGGCGCCCCCTCGGGGGGCAGCGCCGCGGCGCGAGCCGCAAGCGTGGGGGACGTATGAGCGGCGCCGGGCCGTCCCAAGCCGCGAATGGCGCCCCCTCGGGGGGCAGCGCCGCGGCGCGAGCCGCAAGCGTGGGGGTCGTATGACCGGCGCCGGGCCGTCCCAAGCCGCGAATGCGCCCCCTCGGGGGGCAGCGCCGCGGCGCGAGCCGCAAGCGTGGGGGTCGTATGACCGGCGCCGCGCCCCGTCCGCACGGCGTCGGCTTCTACGCGCCGTCGGGCTTCGCGCTCGACCCGGCGGCGGTCGAACGCGCGGTGGCGCGCCTCGAGGCGATGGGGGAGCGCGTGATCGTCGACCCGACGTGCCGGACCCGGTGGCAGCGGTTTGCCGCCACCGACGACGAACGGCTCGCGGCCGTGCAGCGCATGGCGGCCGATCCGCGCGTCGACCTGGCGATCACGCTGCGCGGCGGCTACGGCTGGACGCGACTCTTGCCGCGGCTCGACTTCGCGGCGCTGGCGGCCGCGGGCAAGCGGTGGCTCGGCTACAGCGACTTCACCGCATTCCAGCTGGCGGCACTCGCGCACGCGGGAATGAAGACGTTCGCGGGGCCGGTCGTGTCCGGCGACTTCGGCGCGGCCGCGCCGTCGGCGTTCACGTTCGATCATTGCTTCGGGCTGCTCGACCAATCGCGCTACGAAGTCGCCTGCGCGCTGGAGGGTCCCGATGTCGCGTGCGCGGGCACGCTGTGGGGCGGCAACCTGGCGATGGTGGCGCATCTGGCCGGCACGCCGCACTTCCCCGACGTCGACGGCGGCATCCTGTTCGTCGAGGACGTCGGCGAGACGCCGTACCGGGTGGAACGGATGCTCTACCAGTTGCATCACGCGGGAATACTCGCGCGGCAGCGCGCGATCCTGCTCGGCCGGTTCACCGAATACGTGCTGTCGGACAACGACGGCGGCTACGACATGGACGGCGCGATCGCGCAGATCCGCAGCGTGTGCGCGACGCCAATCCTGTCGGGCCTGCCGTTCGGCCACGTTCCCGACAAGCTGACGCTGCCCGTCGGCGGCCGGTGCGAGCTGACGGTGCGCGCGGGTGCGGCCTCCCTCGTGTTCTCCGACTATGGCCGCTGAACGGAATCTCGCGTTCGCGCTGCGCGTCGTCGACTGGGCCGGCGGCGAGGCGAAGTTGCGCGCGGTGCGCATCGCGGTGTTCGTCATCGAGCAGAACATTCCGGAAGAGCTCGAATGGGACGAGTTCGACGCGGTAAGCGTCCATGCGCTGGCCGAGGACGACGCGGGGACGCCGATCGGCTGCGGCCGCCTGCTGCCGGACGGGCACATCGGGCGGATGGCGGTGCTGTCGGATTGGCGCGGGCGCGGCGTCGGCGCCGCGCTGCTCGTGAAACTGATCGATCTCGCCCGCGCGCGCGGCGACGCACGCGTGCGGCTGCACGCCCAGACGCAGGCGATGCCGTTCTACGCGAAGTTCGGATTCGCGCCCGTGGGCGCCGAGTTCAGCGAAGCCGGCATTGCGCACTGGACGATGGAACGCGTGTTCGACTGAAGACCCGCGCGATTGCGGCCGCGCGCCGGATGGCGGTCGCCCGGACCCTTATCGCGCGTTACGCGGGCGGCGCATCAGGCTTTCAGCCGCCGCGTCTTTCCAGATCCGGTTGCGCGAGATCGAAGGCCTCGATCACTTCGCCGTCCGGCCTGCCCGCCGCATCGAACGTGCGCTCGTGGAAACGGGCGTGGCCGTCGCGGTCGATCGTGTACACCGTCGAGCAGCGCGTGCCGTAGGAATCGCTGACGATGAACGGCGACGACAGCAGGCGCTCGCGGTCGAGCGTCACGCCGGTCGCCGGCAGCAGCGCGTCGGGCGCCTGCGCACGATCGGCGAGCGCGGCGAACAGCGGCGCCGTATCGGCGTCGCCGGCGGCCGCCCACGCCGCGATGCGCTGGCGCGTGAGCGCGAGCTTGGGCCATGGTGTATCGAGCAGCGCATTCGACAAGCCGTGGATGCCGGCCGCCAGGTCGATCGGGCCGGCGCCGCGATTCGACATCCAGATCGCGCCGTCGAAGTCGCCGGCCAGCAAGTTGAACCCGTTGTAGCGATGGGCTGCCACGCGGATGTCGCCGGCCGCGGCCCGGGGCTTGGCCGGAGCGTTCAGCACGCGCGGCACGAGCTCGCCGCGCGACCGTGCCCCGGCGTCGTTGCCCGCCCCGTCGCGGACATTGGTCACCAGCGCCCAGCGTCCATCGCGACGCGCGCCGAGCCACGTGCCGCCGGCAGCCAGATCGCGGCCGGCGACGATATCGATAAATGGCGGCGCCGTGCCCCAGGCCGCCCGCGCCGCGGCACGCGCGTGAAACTCGTCGCGGTTGGCGGCGACGACCAGCGCGTAGCGCGGATGCGCGGCGAGCGCGATGACGGCGAGACACATCGAAGACGAGCCGTCAGACCGCGGCGACGAAAGGTTCGGTGTGGCGCGCGCCGCCGTCGGTCCAGCGCGCGACGTCGTGGCGCGCCACCGCGGCGGCGAGCTCCTGCTCGAAGCGCGCGGTGTCGGCCACGTGTTCGTAGACTTCCATCCACGTGCGCGGATCGTCGCGGCGCACCAGCATCCGTCCGGTGACGCCGGCGTTGCGGTACACGTCCTGCATCAGCGCCGTGACGGCCGCATGCGCGCCGGCGTGGTCGCCCTGTACGCGATACCAGACGTAATAGTGAGTGACGGCCGACATCCTGGCACCCGAATGCCGGACCTAGAGCTTCGGCCGGTTCGGCGCCACCGGCGGTGGCACGATGTACGGCAGCGCGCGCGGCGAAAGCGGCGGACCGTCGGGCGGCGGCCAGATGCAGCCCGGCGTCGTCCAGCGCCGCCCATTGGACGACGGCCAGCAGGTCGCTGCCGCCACCGGGCGCGGCGGCGGCGTTGACGACGGTACCGCAGGCCTGATCGCCGAACGTCGCCGAAAAGATCGGCGTGGCCGGCATCGGTGCGGGCGCCGCGACGTGGAAGGCGAGCAGGCGCTCCTTCAGGCGCCCCAGATACTGCATGCGCGCGACGATTTCCTGGCCGGGATAGCAGCCCTTGCGAAAATTGACGCCGCCGACCAAGTCCCAGTTGGCGGACTGGGGGATGAACCGATCCTGCGTCGCGCGGGTGATCAACGGCACGCCGGCGGCGATGGCGAGCCAGTCCCAATGGTCGGCGGCCACCGCCTGCGCCCGGGCGGCCAGCTGCGCGCCCACGGTGGCCGCGATGGCCACCGGCGCATGTACGACATAGCGTCCGTCGGGAGTGGCGATCACCAGGCATTCCGCGATGGCGATGCCCTGCGCGGGTTCCGGCGCTGCACCGAGGGCGGCGGCGATCGCGGCGCGGGCGCCGGTGCCGGCCACCCCGAAGCGTTGGCCCGTTGCCGTGACGTCGGCGACGACCACCTTCGCGCGCAGCACGAACATCGACAGCCGCTTGGCCAGCGCTTCGGCCAGATCGTCGGCGACCAGCGCCGCGAATGCATCGGGCGTTCGGCGCCATAGCAGCAGGCTGCCGAGCATCCGGCCCTTGGGGGAGTTGTAGCTCGACCAGCCGACACTGCCGGGCGCCATCGCCATGACGTCCGACGACAGCTGGCGCGTGCAGAAACGCGGCGGCGTCGGGGCCTTCGAACGTCAGGAGCCCCAATCCGGGAACCGGGGCGACGACCGCCGCCGGCGGGGAAGCTACGCCGTCGGCAGGGGCTTGCGGAGGAACGGCAATGGTGGGCGTCATGTTCGTAGAATGGGTGCGGGGACGGCCGGTGGCAAGGCCTGTTCGCGGCCGGTCGCCGATCTGGCTGGAAGCCATGAAAACGTGCTAGAATAACAAGTTACCTCGATCGCGTCGGTTGCCGGAATATGTCCGGCCCGATGGCCAAGATCTCCTGCCGGCAGTTCACGCGGCGGGCGGACGATGGAGGAATTCCGCACACTCGCGGTCTTTAGGGTGTCCCGCGCACGAGTCCCGACGGCACGACGGGCGCGCAGGATGACGTCCGCGGGTGGAGGCTAAACCCTGAAGGGAGTTTGGAATGTCGGTCACGATGCGTCAAATGCTGGAAGCCGGGGTCCATTTCGGCCACCAGACCCGCTACTGGAATCCGAAGATGTCCGATTACATCTTCGGCCAGCGCAACAAGATCCACATCGTCAACCTCGAGAAGACGATGCAGATGTACCAGGACGCCATGAAGTACGTCCGGCAACTGGCCAGCAACCGCGGCACCATCCTGTTCGTCGGCACCAAGCGGCAGGCGCGCGAGATCGTCGCCGAAGAAGCGCAACGCGCCGGCATGCCCTTCGTCGACCATCGCTGGCTCGGCGGCATGCTGACCAACTTCAAGACCGTCAAGGCGTCGATCAAGCGCCTGAAGGACTTGGAGCAGATGGCCGTCGACGGCACGCTCGAGCGGATGACCAAGCGCGAGGCGCTGTCGCACAAGCGCGAGCTCGACAAGCTGGTGAAGAGCCTGGGCGGCATCAAGGACATGACGGCGCTGCCGGACGCGATGTTCGTCGTCGACGTCGGCTATCACAAGATCGCCGTGACCGAAGCGAAGAAGCTCGGCGTGCCGATCATCGGCGTCGTCGACACCAACCACTCGCCGGACGGCATCGCCTACGTGATCCCGGGCAACGACGACTCGAGCCGGGCGATCCGCCTGTACGCGCGGGGCGTGGCCGACGCGGTGCTCGAAGGCAAGAGCACGGTCATCCAGGAAATCGTGGCGACGGGCGACGAGTTCGTCGAAGTGCAGGAAGAGGCTTCGGCGTAACGACGGCACCACCCGGCAAGGGGGCCAAGGTGAAAGCGGCCCCCTTGTTTTTGGCCTGCGATGCGCGGGCCGGCAGAGCGCGGCGCGGCCCCGTCGGGGCAGCGCAACGTGCCAGTGAACAACGATAGACGAGGTCGCAAAATGGCGGACATTTCCGCGAGCACGGTGATGGAACTGCGCCAGCGCACGGGGCTGGGCATGATGGAATGCAAGAAGGCGCTGTCGGAAAGCGACGGCGACATCGTCAAGGCCGAAGAGCTGCTGCGGATCAAGAGCGGCGCCAAGGCATCCAAGGCGGCGGGCCGCGTGGCGGCCGAAGGCGTCGTCGGCGCGACGGTCACGCCCGACGGCAAGACGGGCGCGATGGTCGAAGTCAACTGCGAGACCGATTTCGTGTCGCGCAACGAGGACTTCATCGCGTTCGCACGCAAGGTGGCGCAGGTCATCATCGACCGCAAGCCGGCGGATGTCGCCGCGCTCGGCGCGCTGCCGCTCGACGGCGGCACCGTCGAATCCGTGCGCCAGGCGCTCGTGCAGAAGCTGGGCGAGAACATTTCGCTGCGTCGCTTCGAGCGCTTCGAGTCCGCCGGGCCAGCTCGCGCAGTATCTGCACGGCGGCGGCCGCATCGGCGTCACCGTCGATTACGCGGGCGGCGACGCCAGCGTCGGCAAGGACATCGCGATGCACGTCGCGGCCGGTGCGGCGCCGGGCGCCATCCGTCCCGTCGCGGTGTCGCGCAACGACGTCGCGGCCGACCTGATCGACAAGGAGCGTGCCATCTACACCGCGCAGGCGGCGGAGACCGGCAAGCCGGCGGACATCGTCGCCAAGATGGTCGAGGGCCGCGTCAACAAGTTCCTGGCCGAAGTGACGCTGCTCGGCCAGCCGTTCGTCAAGAATCCCGACGACACGGTCGAGAAGCACCTGAAGGCGAAGGGCGCGACCGTCAAGTCGTTCGCGCTGTACGTCGTGGGCGAAGGCATCGAGAAGAAGAAGGACGACTTCGCCGCCGAAGTGGCGGCGATGGCAAAAGCCTGACCGGCGGTTCGTGGTGACCGCGCGCCGGCGGAACGCCGGCCCGCGCGGAGCGGTCGAAAGTGGCACCCGCGGGCGTTCGCGCCCGCGCCGGTGCCGTAAGAGGTCAGCAACCGTTCGAGGAGCCTGCATGAACCCGCCCACCGCCGCGCCGCTCGCCACCGTCGCCCCCGCCTCGGTCAAGACGGCCACGGGCCCGGCCTACAAGCGGATCCTGGTCAAGCTTTCGGGCGAAGCCCTGATGGGCGACGGATCGTACGGCATCGAGCGCGAGACGATCGATCGCATCGTCGCGGAAATCGCCGATGTGCTGCGCGCCGGCGTGGAAATCGCCATCGTCATCGGCGGCGGCAACATCTTCCGCGGTGTGGCCCCCGGCGCCGCCGGCATGGACCGCGCGACCGCCGACTACATGGGCATGCTCGCCACGCTGATGAACGCGCTCGCGCTGCAGGATGCGCTGCGGCGCGCGGGCGTCGAGTCGCGCGTGCAGTCGGCGCTGCGCATCGACCAGGTCGCCGAGCCGTACATTCGCGGCCGCGCGCTGCGGCACCTGGAAGAGGGCAAGGTCGTGATCTTCGCGGCCGGCACCGGCAACCCGTTCTTCACGACCGACACGGCCGCCGCGCTGCGCGGCCGCGAGATGGGCGTCGACATCGTGCTGAAGGCGACGAAGGTCGACGGCGTCTACACGGCGGACCCGATGCAGGACGCCAATGCGCGGCGCTACCTGACGCTGACGTTCGACGAGGCGATCGTCAAGAATCTGAAGGTGATGGACGCCACGGCGCTCGCGCTGTGCCGCGACCAGAACATGCTGCTCAAGGTGTTCTCGATCTTCGTGCCCGGCGCGCTGAAGCGCGTGGTGATGGGCGGCGAAGAAGGTACATTGGTTCACTGTTGAAGGTGCAGGAGGCCGCATGATCAACGACGTCAAGAAGACCGCCGAGCAGAAGATGGGCAAGTCGGTCGAGGCACTGAAGCACGACCTGTCGAAGGTGCGGACCGGGCGCGCGCACACCGGGCTGCTCGACCACATCCACGTCGACTACTACGGATCGCCGATGCCGCTCGCGCAGGTGGCGGGCGTCACGCTCGCCGACGCGCGCACGATCACCGTCCAGCCATGGGAGAAGAAGATGATCCCGGTGGTGGAAAAGGCGATCCGCGATTCGGACCTCGGCCTGAACCCCGCGACCAGCGGCGACATGATCCGCATCCCGATGCCGGCGCTGACCGAAGAGCGGCGCCGCGAACTGACCAAGGTCGTGCACAAGGAAGCCGAAGCGGCGCGCGTGGCCGTGCGCAACATCCGCCGCGACGCCAACGAGCACCTGAAGAAGCTGTTGAAGGACAAGCAGTGCTCGGAGGACGACGAGCGCCACGCGCTGGTCGACCTGCAAAAGCTCACCGACCGTTTCATCGCCGAGATCGACAAGGTCATGCAGGCGAAGGAAACGGACCTGATGGCGATCTGACGCCGTCTGCTTAAGCCGACGCGCCGAAGTGTTCAAGAGCTCCACGCAGGAAGTCCCCCCGACGAGCGCCGTGCCGCGCCACGTCGCGATCATCATGGACGGCAACGGCCGCTGGGCGAAGCAGCGCTTGCTGCCGCGGGTGGCCGGCCATCGCAAGGGCGTGGAAGCCGTGCGCGCCACCGTGCGCGCGGCGATCGATCGCGGCGTCGAGTACCTGACGCTCTTCGCGTTCTCGAGCGAGAACTGGCGGAGGCCCGCCGACGAAGTCTCCATCCTGATGGACCTTTTCCTGCGCGCGCTCGAGCAGGAGGTCGCGAAGCTCCACGAGAACAACATCCGCTTCAAGGCGGTGGGCGACACGGCGCGCTTTCCGACGCGCATCCGCGAACTCATCGCCGCCGGCGAGGCGCTGACGGCGAACAACACGCGGCTGACGCTGACGGTGGCCGCCAACTATGGCGGCCGGCGCGACATCGCGCAGGCGGCGCAGCGCTATTTCGCCGCCCATCCGGAGGCGATCGGCGGACCTCCGCTGTCGACGGATGCCTTCGAGCCTTATCTCGCGATGAGCTACGCGCCGGAGCCCGATCTGTTCATCCGCACCGGCGGCGAGCAGCGCATCTCCAATTTCCTGCTGTGGCAGCTCGCCTACACCGAGCTCTATTTCACCGACCTCCTATGGCCGGATTTCGACGGCGCAGCGCTCGACGCGGCGATCGCTTCCTACCACGGTCGCGAGCGGCGCTTCGGCCGCACCAGCGAACAGGTACAGGCGGCGCAGAGCGCTTGACGCCGTCTCCATGCTGAAGACGCGCATCCTGACGGCGGCGGTGCTCATCCCCGCGGTCCTCGCCGCGCTGTTCCTGCTCGCTCCGAAAGCCTGGGGCGCCGTCACCCTCGCGATCATTCGTCGTCGCCGCGTACGAATGGGAACGCCTGACCGGCTTCGCGCCGGCGCGCCGGCTCTGGTTCGTCGGCGGCGTGCTGGTCATCGGCAGCGTGCTGCTGTTCGCGCCGTTCGCCGGCTTCGACGATGGCTTTCCGCAAGGCGTGGTGCTGGCGTTCTGCGGGATCGCCGCCGCGTTCTGGATCGTGCTGGCGCCGCGGTGGGTGATCTCGCGCTGGGCGACGCGGATCAACGTCACGATGGCGGTGCTGGGGTGGGTGGTGCTGATCGGCGCGTGGGTGGCGCTGGTCCAGCTGCAGGCGCGGTCGCCGTGGCTCGTGCTGGCGGCGATGGCGATCGTCTGGATCGCCGATACGGCCGCGTATTTCTCCGGCCGCGCGTTCGGCCGCCGCAAGCTCGCACCGCAGGTCAGTCCCGGCAAGACGTGGGAGGGCGTCTACGGTGCGTGGGTCGCCGTGGCGATTTACGCACTGGCCCTCGTGCCGTTCGCCGCCGCCGCCGGTTTCCGGTTTCCGGTGACCGCGGCATCGGTGGCGAGCTGGGTTGTTTTCGCGGTGTTGCTGGCGTCGATATCGGTCGTCGGCGATCTCTTCGAATCGCTGCTCAAACGCCATGCGGGCGTCAAGGACAGCGGGGCGCTGCTGCCGGGTCATGGCGGCGTGCTGGACCGCACCGATGCATTGCTGGCGGCGATGCCGATCGCGGCGCTGGCCGCGCAGTTCGTGCTGGGCAAGCCGGCATGAGCGGGAAGCGCGAAGGCATTCCGCGATGAGACGCCTGGCGCTGCTCGGCGCGACCGGGTCGATCGGCGACTCGACGCTCGACGTCGTCGCGCGCCACCCGGACCGCTTTTGCGTCACCGCGCTGGCGGCGCACTCGAACGCCGTCAAGCTCGCCCAACTGTGCCGCCGGTTTCGCCCGGCCTATGCCGCGCTGGCGGAACCCGCGGCCGCGCAGGCGCTGCAACAGGACCTCGCACGCGACGGCGTCGCAACGCGCGTGCTCGCGGGTCCGGAGGGCTTGGCCGAGATCGCGTCGCTGCCGGAAGTGGACACGGTGCTGGCGGCGATCGTCGGCGCCGCCGGGCTCGGCCCGACGCTGGCCGCGGCGCGCGCCGGCAAGCGCATCCTGCTCGCGAACAAGGAAGCGCTGGTCATGGGCGGCGGGTTGTTCATGGACGCCGTCGCCGCCGGCGGCGCGACGCTGCTGCCGATCGACAGCGAGCACAACGCGATCTTCCAGTGCCTGCCGGTCAGCTATGCGCGCGATCCGGCCGGGGCCGGCATCCGGCGCATCCTGCTGACGGCGTCGGGCGGGCCCTTTCGCACGCGGCCGCTCGCCGAACTGTCGCGCGTCACGCCGGACGAGGCCTGCGCGCACCCCAACTGGTCGATGGGCCGCAAGATCTCCGTCGATTCGGCGACGATGATGAACAAGGGCCTCGAGGTGATCGAGGCCCACTGGCTGTTCGGCGCGCCGCTCGCGGCGATCGAAGTGGTGATCCATCCGCAGAGCGTCATTCATTCGCTGGTCGAGTACGTCGACGGTTCGGTGCTCGCGCAACTCGGCCATCCCGACATGCGCACGCCCATCGCGCAGGCGCTCGCGTTTCCGGAGCGCATCGATACCGGTCTGCCGCAACTCGACCTGACGCGGCTCGCCGCGCTGGAGTTCCAAGCGCCCGACCTCGCCCGCTTCCCGTGCCTGCGCCTCGCGTTCGACGCGCTGGCCGCCGGCGGAACGGCACCGGCAGCGCTCAACGCGGCCAACGAAGTCGCGGTCGCCGCGTTTCTGGCCGGACGGATCCGGTTCACGGATATCGCGGCGCTCTGCCGCCGCCACGCTCGAGCGCGCCGAGCTGCGGCCGCTCGTCACGCTCGGCGACGCACGGGACGCCGATGGAGAGGCGCGCCGCCTGGCGCGACGATTGGCTGGCCGGGCATCCCATTCAAGGTACATTAGCGGCATGATCGAACTGTCGTACAAGGTATTGGGTTTCCTGGTCACGCTCGGCGTCCTCGTCGTGTTCCACGAGCTCGGCCACTACATCGTGGCGCGCTGGTGCGGCGTCAAGGTGCTGCGCTTTTCCATCGGCTTCGGCCGCGTGGTCGCGGCGCGCCGCTACGGGCGCGACGGCACCGAATGGGCGCTGTCGGCGATTCCGCTGGGCGGCTACGTCAAGTTCGCCGACGAGCGCGAGGGCGATGTCGCGCCGGCGGACGCCGCGCGCGCATTCAACCGGCAAAGCGTCTGGAAACGCATCGCCATCGTCGCCGCCGGCCCGATCGCCAACCTGCTCCTGGCCGTCGCGTTGTTCGCGGGCACGTACATGGCGGGCATCCCGGGCCAGCGCGCGATTCTCGCCGAGGCCCCGGCGCGAAACGGCGGCGGCGGCGGCGGGCATCCGCGCCGGCGATCTCGTCGTCGCGGTGGACGGCGAACCGGTGAAGAGCTGGCAGGACCTGCGCTGGCGTCTGACCAAGGCGCAGGGACGCGAAACGGCGGCGCTGGCCGTCCTGCCCGCCGGTCCGCGCGCCGGCGATCCGCCGGTCACGCGGATGCTCGCCATCGGACAATTGCAGGCTGCCGATTGGGAAGGCAACGCGCTCGCCGCATTGGGCTTGCGCGCCGATCTCGGCCCGCCGCTGATCGCGGAACTCATCGCCGGCAAGCCGGGCGAACGCGCGGGGCTCAAGGTCGGCGACCGCATCGTCGCCGTCGACGGCGTGCCGGTGCGTTCGCCCGGCGACGTGGCGATCGTCACCAATGCGAAACCGGGCGTGCCGATCGCGTTTCGCGTCGAACGCGCGGGCGGGGCGGAGGACATCACCGTGACGCCCGAAGCCACCGAGCAGGGGGGACGCGTCGTCGGCATCGCCGGCTTGCGGCTCAAGGTGGACCCGGTGGCGGCCGAGCGGCTTGCGCTGACGGTGCGCTACGGCCCGGTCGAGGCGGTCGTGCAGGGCGCGCGCAAGACATGGGAGCTGTCGGTGTTCACGCTGAAGATGCTCGGGCGCATCTTCACCGGCGAGGCATCGCTCAAGAACATCAGCGGACCGTTGACGATGGCGGATTTCGCCGGCCAGTCGGCGCAGGCCGGCACGCTCGTGTTCGTCGGTTACCTCGCGCTCATCAGCATCAGTCTCGGCGTGCTCAACCTGCTGCCGGTGCCGCTGTTGGACGGGGGGCATTTACTGTATTATTTCGCCGAAGTCTTCAAGGGAAGCCCCGTATCCGACCGCGCGTTCGAGGTCGGCCAGCGCATCGGCATGGCGATGCTCGCCGTACTGATGGCACTAGCTCTGTTCAATGACGTTTCCCGCCTGTTCTGACTGCCGCATGCCGGTGACCCACGCCGCGCCCCGGTCCTCGCCGGTCCCCGCGCATGCCGGGTGGTGGGCGCGCGCGCTGCCGGCCATCGTCGTCGCGCTGTTCGTCGCCGTGCATGCGTCCGCCGCGTGGGCGTTCGATCCGTTCACCGTCAAGGACATCCGCGTCGAGGGCGTGCAGCGCACCGAGGCCGGCACCATCTTCTCGTACCTGCCGATCAAGGTCGGCGAGCGCGTCGACGACGAGAAGGTCGCGATGGCCGTCAAGGCGCTCTACGCCACCGGATTCTTCCGCGACGTCCGCATCGAGGCGCAGGGCGACATCCTCGTCGTCACCGTGGAGGAGCGGCCGACGATCAGCTCGCTGACGTTCGTCGGCAACAAGGAGTTCGACACCGAAACCGTCAAGAAGGCGCTGAAGGAAGTCGGCATCGCGGAGGCGCGCATCTTCGACCGCTCGGCGCTCGAGCGCTCCGAGCAGGAACTGAAGCGGCAGTACATCACGCGCGGCAAGTACGCGGCGACCGTGCAGACCACCGTCACGCCGCAGGAACGCAACCGCGTCGCGATCAATTTCACGATCGTCGAGGGCGAGACGGCCAACATCGCCCGCATCAACATCGTCGGCACCAAGGCGTTCACCGAGCGGGAGCTGCGCTCCGCGATGACGCTCGCCACGCCCAACTGGCTGTCGTGGTACACGAAGGACGACCAGTACTCGAAGCAGAAGCTCGGCGCCGACCTCGAGACGCTGCGCAGCTTCTACCAGAACCGCGGCTATCTCGAGTTCAACATCGAATCGACGCAGGTGTCGATCTCTCCCGACAAGGAAGAGGTCTACATCACGATCAACATCAGCGAGGGCCCGCTGTTCACCGTGTCCGGCGTCAGCATCGGCGGCGATCTCGCCGTCGCCGAGGCGGAACTGCGCCGCCTCATCGTCGTCAAGCCGGGCGACGTGTTCTCGCGCTCGCGGATGCAGGCGTCGGTCAAGGCGGTGAGCGAGCGGATGGGCGTGGACGGCTACGCGTTCGCCAACATCAACGCCGTGCCCGAACTCGACCGCGACCAAGAACACCGTGTCCTTCACGTTCATCGTCGACCCGGGCCGGCGCGTCTATGTGCGCAAGATCAACATCAGCGGCAACCCGAAGACGCGCGACGAGGTGATCCGGCGCGAGTTCCGCCAGCTCGAAAGCGCGTGGTACGACGGCACGCGGATCGAGCGCTCGAAGGTCCGCGTGCGACGCCTGGGCTATTTCGAGGAAGGCAGCGTCAACGTCGAGACGCCGCCGGTGCCGGGCACCAACGACCAGGTGGACATCGAAGTCACCGTCACCGAGAAGAACACCGGCAACCTGCTGGCGGGCGTCGGCTATTCGAGCACCGACGGCTTCGTGTTCAACGCGTCCGTCTCGCAGCAGAACATCTTCGGCTCCGGGAACGCGCTGGCGCTGTCGGTCAATACGAGCCAGATCAACCGGACGATCTCGCTCACGTACACCGAGCCCTACTGGACGGTCGACGGCGTGTCGCGCACGCTGGAGCTGTACCAGAAGAACATCGACCCGACCGGGCTCGCGGTGTCGCAGTACGCGTCGTCGACGCTGGGCGGCGCCATCGGCTTCGGCGTGCCGGTGTCCGAAATCGACACGATCAACTACGGCTTCCGGATCGAGCACACGAACCTGGACCTGTTCGACAACAGTCCGCCGATCTACTACCAGTACGTGCAGGACTTCGGCTATTCGACGAACAGCTACATCCTGTCGGGCGGCTGGTCGCGTGACACCCGCAACGACATCCTCTATCCTACGTTCGGACGCCTGCAGTCCGCGCTGGTGGAGGTCGGGCTGCCGTTCGGCGACCTTGCCTACTACAAGCTGCAGTACATCAATCAGTCGTTCTGGCCGGTCTATGGGGACTTCGTCCTGATGCTGCGCGCGGACCTCGGCTACGGTGATGGCTACAACAACAAGCCGCTGCCGTTCTTCAAGGCGTTCTACGCCGGCGGCGTGGGCTCGGTGCGCGGCTACGAGGCGGGTTCGCTCGGGCCCCGCGACATCTACGGCAACTCGCTGGGCGGCAAGCGCAAGATCGTCGGCAACGCGGAGTTGTTCTACCCGATCCTGAAGGGCGAGCGCTCGGTGCGCATCTCCGGCTTCTTCGACCTGGGCCAGATCTACGTGAACGGTTTCCAGCCGGAGTTCGAGAATTTCCGCTTCTCGGCGGGCGTGGGCCTCGCCTGGAATTCGCCGATCGGCCCGCTCAAATTCAGCTACGCGATCCCGATCAACTCGATCGACGCCGACAAGATCCAGAAATTCCAGTTCCAGGTCGGGTCCGTGTTCTAACGCGCGACGGTTCCGGGACTAAAGAAGGCATTCGGAGAAGAGCATTGAAGCGCATCTCGACCCTCATCGCCGCGGCGCTGCTGCTGGCCGCCACGGCGGCGCATGGCGCCGACTACAAGATCGGCTTCGTCAACACGGAACGCCTGTTCCGCGAGGCGGCGCCGGCCAAGCGCGCGCAGCAGAAGCTCGAAAGGGAGTTCGCCGCGCGCGACGCCGACCTGCAGAAGCTGACGAAGCAGGTGCGCGACCTGCAGACGCTGCTCGACAAGGACGGCCCGACGATGGGCGAGTCCGAGCGGCGCAACAAGGAGCGCGACCTCGCCAACCAGTCGCGCGACCTGCAGCGGATGCAGCGCGAGATCCGCGAGGACATCAACCTGCGCCGCAACGAGGAGCTGTCGAGCGTGCAGGAGCGGGCGAACAAGGTGATCCAGCAGATCGCGGTGGACGAGAAGTTCGACCTGATCCTCCAGGACCCGGTCGTCTATCGCGAGCCCGCGCATCGACATCACCGACAAGGTGATCAAGGCGCTCGCCGACAAGTAAGCGCGCCGGCGCGGCGCCGTTCGCAGTCGCGCCTGGTCGCGCGGCTGCGACCGGTTGCCCTGGCGCCAGGGCGCGCGGAATAATGCCGCCCATGCTCCCCTCCGGAATCACCCTCGCCGAACTCGCGACCCGCGTCGGCCGCCACGCTGGACGGCGACGGCACCGTCGTCGTCCGCCGCGTCGGCACGCTGGACGACGCCGGCCCCGACGCGATCGCGTTCCTGTCGAACCAGCGGCTGCGCGGGCAGCTCGCGGCGTCACGGGCCGCCGCGGTGATCGTCGCGCCGGCCGACGCGGCCGCGACCTCGCTGCCCAAGCTCGTTCACGCCAATCCGTACGTCGTCTATGCGAAGGTCGCGGCGATCCTGCACGCCGAGCCGCCGGTCGCGGCCGGCATCGACGCCGCGGCCCGCATCGGTGACGACGCCGTCGTCGACCCGACGGCGACGGTGGGCCCGTTCGCCGTCGTCGGCGCGCGCGCGCGGGTGGGCGCTCGCGCCGTCATCGGTGCCGGCGCCGTGCATCGGCGACGACGCCGAGATCGGCGACGACACGCACATCCATCCGCGCGCCGTCGTGTATCCGCGGTCGATCATCGGCGCGCGCGGCATCGTGCATTCGGGCGCGGTCATCGGCGCCGACGGCTTCGGCATGGCGGAGGAAGGCGGGCGCTGGATCAAGATCCCGCAGGTCGGCCGCGTCGTCATCGGCGCCGACTGCGAGATCGGCGCCAACACGACGATCGACCGCGGCGCGATCGGCGACACGGTGATCGAGGACGACGTCAAGCTCGACAACCAGATCCAGGTCGGCCACAACTGCCGCATCGGCGCGCACACGGCCATCGCCGGCTGCGTCGGCATCGCCGGCAGCGCGGACATCGGGCGCAACTGCAAGATCGGCGGCGCGGCGATGATCCTGGGCCACATCTCGATTCCCGACGGCACGCTCATCTCGGCGGCCACGCTCGTGATGAACACGATCAAGGACGCCGGCGTCTACACCGGGTCGTTCCCCGCGCTCCCGCACCGTGACTGGCAGCACGTCGCATCGCAGATGCGCCGGCTGCGCCAGCTGGGCGAACGGGTCGCCGCGCTCGAGCGCGCATTGCGCGCCCAGGCGAGTGGCGAGGAGAAGAGCCGATGACGCTGGCCGAGTTCGAAGTCATCCTGCAACGCTTGCCGCGCCGCTATCCGGCGCTGCTGGTCGACCGGCTGGACGAGTGCATCCCGGGCGAGTCGGCCCGGGGCCTGAAGAACGTCACCGTCAACGAGCCTTTCTTCCAGGGCCATTTTCCCGACTATCCGGTGATGCCCGGCGTGCTGGTGCTCGAGGCATTGATCCAGCTGTCGACCTTGCTGTCGGTGACGTCGGGGCAGGGCGCGCCCGGCACCGTGCACAGCGTCGACGCCGTGCGCTTCAAGCGACAGGTGATACCCGGCGACGTGCTGCTGCTCGAAACGCGGATGGCGGGCGACGGCCGGTTCCTGGTCCGCGCCAGCGTCGGCGACGAGCTCGCGACCGAGGCGGATATCGTGCTCGTTCCCGACATGCCGGGCGCCTTCCCCGAATGAGGCGCGGCATTCATTCGACGGCCATCGTCGATCCGTCGGCCAGGCTTGCGCCCGATGTCGAGATCGGGCCGTACTCGATCGTCGGCGCCGACGTGGTCATCGGCGCCGGCACCGTGCTGGGACCGCACGTCGTCATCGGCGCGCGGACGACGCTCGGCGCGCGCAACCGCATCTTCCAGTTCGCGTCGATCGGCGAGATCGCGCAGGATCGCAAGTACTGCGGGCGAGCCCACGACGACGACGATCGGCGACGACAACACGTTCCGCGAGTACGCGACCGTGCACGCCGGCACCGTGCAGGACCGCGGCGACACGCGGATCGGCAACGGCAACCTGTTCCTCGCCTACACGCACGTCGCGCACGACTGCGTCGTCGGCAACCTGACGACGTTCTCCAACAACGCGCAGATCGCAGGCCATGTCCACATCGACGACTGGGCGGTGCTCGGCGCGTTCGCCGGCGTCCACCAGTTCGTCCGCGTCGGCGCGCACACGATGCTCGCGGCGTTCGCCGTCGTGCTGCAGGACGTGCCGCCGTATGTGACGGTGCAGGGCTATCCGGCCAAGCCGCACGGCACCAACAACGAAGGCCTGCGGCGGCGCGGATTCGCGGCGGACGACATCCTGCAGATCCGCCGCGCGTACAAGACGCTCTACCGCGAGAACCTGACGCTCGACGACGCGCGGGCGAAGATCGAGGCCGACGCCGCAGAAAGCGCCGGTGCTGGCGCCGCTGGCCCGGTTCCTCGCGGTGCCGGGCCGCGGCATCGTCCGCTAGCGGCGAAAGGGCCAACGGGATGCCGGATGCCACCTCCCGCACGACGCCGGTGCGCGTCGGCATCGTCGCCGGCGAAGCCTCCGGCGACGCGCTGGCCGCGGCGCTGATCAACGCGGTGCGGGCGCGGCATCCCGACGTGCAGTTCGTCGGCATCGCGGGGCCCCGGATGGAGGCCGCCGGCTGCGACGCGTGGTTCCCGCTCGAAAAGCTCGCGGTGCGCGGCTTCGTCGAAGTCGTCTCGCACCTGCCCGAACTGCTGCGCATCCGCCGGCAGCTGCGGCAACGGATGCTCGCCGAGGGCGTGCGGCTCTTCGTCGGCGTCGACGCACCCGACTTCAATCTCGAGCCTCGAGCGCAAGCTGAAGCGCGCCGGCGTGCGCACCGTCCACTTCGTCAGTCCGTCCGTCTGGGCGTGGCGGCGCGAGCGGCTGGCGACGATCGGCGGCAGCGTCGACCGGATGCTCGCGCTGTTTCCGTTCGAGCCGCCGCTGTACGAACAGGCGGGCATCCCGGTGACGTACGTCGGGCACCCGATGGCGCAGGACGCGGCCACGCACTCGACGCGGCGCGAGACGCGCGAGCTGCTGAAGCTCAAGGCCGCGACGCCGGTGTTCGCGCTGCTGCCGGGCAGCCGCCTGTCCGAGATCGAGATGCATGCCGACCTCGTGCTCGAGACGGCGGCGCGGGTGTTCGAGGCCCGCGACGATGCGCGGTTCCTGGTGCCGTTCGTGACGCGCGCGACGCGCGACGCCTTCGAGAATGCCATGCACCGCAGCGGCCACGACCGGCTGCCGATCACGCTGCTGTACGGCCACGCGGAGGACGCGCTGCGCGCGGCCGACGTCGGCATCGTGGCCTCGGGCACCGCGTCGCTCGAGGCGGCGCTCGCGCGTTGCCCGCACATCATCTTCTACCGCGTTTCGCGCCTGACCGGATGGCTCGTGCTGCGCAAGCTGCTGCTGCCCTATGTCGGCCTGCCGAACGTGCTGGCCGGACAATTCGTCGTGCCGGAATTCCTGCAGGAGCATGCGACGCCGCGCAACCTCGCGCAGGCGGCGCTGAACCTGTTCGACGACTCCGTCACGCGCCGCCGTCTCGAGGCGCTGTTTGCCGGCTTCGCGGCGGAATTGCACGCCGATACCGGGGCGCTCGCCGCCGCCGCGATCACGGACGAACTCGGCCGCGCGGGGGTCGCGTGCTGAGCGCGGGCATCGACGAGGCGGGGCGCGGGCCGCTGGCCGGACCGGTGTTCGCGGCAGCCGTCATCCTCGATCCGTCGCGGCCGATCCGCGGGCCTGCGCGATTCCAAGGTGCTGACGCCCGAGCGCAGGACGATGCTCGCCGTGGAGATCCGCGCGCGCGCGATCGCGTGGGCGGTCGCGTCCGCCGATGTCGCCGAGATCGACACGCTCAACATCCTGCAGGCCACGCTGCTCGCGATGCGGCGCGCGGTCGAAGCGCTGGCGGTGGTGCCGGTCGAGGCGCTGGTCGACGGCAACCAGTGCCCGCGGCTCGCGTGTCCGGTGTACGCGATCGTCAAGGGCGACCGCGACGTCGCGTCGATCTCCGCCGCGTCGATTCTCGCCAAGACCGCGCGCGACGCGCTGCTGATCGAGTTCGACGTGCTGTATCCGCACTATGGTTTTGCGCAGAACAAGGGCTACGGCACGCCGGAACACCTGGCGGCGCTCGATCGGCACGGGCCGTGCCCGATCCACCGGCGGTCGTTCGCGCCGGTGGCGCAGATTTCGCTGCCGTTCTAGACCATGCGTGCGCTGCGTTATGACCGCTACGGCCCGCCCGACGTGCTCCGCGTCGCGGACGTGCCGGAGCCGGTGCCTGCCCGCGGCGAAGTCAAGGTGCGCGTCCGCGCGGCGGGACTCAATCCGCTCGACTGGAAGAGCCGCGACGGCCACCTGCGGTGGGTGCCGCTGTTCCGCGGTCCGCCACGGGGCATGGGGTGCGATTTCGCCGGCGACATCGTCGGCGTCGGCGGCGGCGCGACCACGCGCCATGTCGGGGAGCGCGTGTTCGGTTCGTTGTCACCGTTCGGGCGCGATGGCGCGCTCGCCGAATTCGTCGTCGTGGCCGCCGACCGGGTCGTGCCGATCCCCGACGGCGTCGCGTACGAGCAGGCGGCCGCGCTGCCGATTGCCGCCGGGACCGCGCTGCAGGCGCTCGTCGACGCTGCCGGCCTTGCCGCGGGGCAGCGCGTCCTCGTCACCGGTGCCGCGGGCGGCGTCGGGCATTTCGCCGTGCAGGTCGCGAAGCACCGCGGTGCCCACGTCGTCGGCGTCTGCAGTTCCGCCAACGCCGAGTTCGCGCGGGCGCTCGGCGCCGACGAGATCGTCGACTACGCGACCGACGACTTCACGCGCCGGGACGACCGCTTCGACATCGTGTTCGACGCGGCCTGCGCGTCGTCGTTCACCGCGGCGCGGCGCGTCCTCGCCGATACCGGCTGCTA
This sequence comes from uncultured beta proteobacterium, assembly GCA_963823475.1. Taxonomy (GTDB): domain Bacteria; phylum Pseudomonadota; class Gammaproteobacteria; order Burkholderiales; family Casimicrobiaceae; genus VBCG01. The sequence goes on along the minus strand of CAWGLS010000007.1, from coordinate 248,253 downwards.
CATCAGCACCAGCGGCACGGCGGCCGCCGCCGCGGCCACGGTGTTGAGCGGTGTCGTCGCGCGGCTCACGTCGCGCCAGCGCGCCATCCCGTTCGCGCTGCGGGCGGATATCCGGCGCTGTTGCGGCGTCTCGCCGCGTTCGTGGCCACGGAAACGTTAACGCCGCACATCGAGCGGACGATCGCGCTCGAAGACGTTGCGGACGCGCAGCGCGCGATGGAATCCGGCCACGGTCGCGGGAAGATCGTGGTGCGCCCGACTTGAGGGGCGCGTCCCGGACGTCCACCTCCGGCACGCGGCGGGCGCAGGGACTCCGGGCACGGCATCACCCGCGTCGTCGAGGCGACCGAACGGGAGTCGGGGCGCTGCGTACGGATGTCAGATTTCGGCTTCCCCGACCGGTTCTTTGCCGGTATACAGCGAGTTCCACTTCGGTGTGTCGCTGTTCAAATAGCAGTAGACCGGTTTTTCGTTCCGCAGCAGGTCACGAAACCATTCGTATTGCCACCTCGGCACGAACAACGTGCCCCTCTTGCTGGCCGGCAGATATGAATTGCCCGGGACAGGGCTGGCATCGTCGAGTACATAGATGACGGCGTGATACTCATCCCCGGCGCATACGATGTATGCGGGAAATTTCACGCTCAGCCCGTCGGCCCCGCCGTTTTGCTCGCGGGCAATCTTGATTTCATACGTCTTGACTTCAAAGTTCACCGTGGGCATTGCGCGCTCCTGAAGAAATGGGAGGGGTGGATGCGGCCGCCCGCGAACGGGAATCGGCCACACGGCGACGCTACGACAACGCCATGATCTCCCGGATGGCCTGCCGTTGGCGAGTGCGGACGCCGCGCGCATCCGGGGCATCGGCGATGCTCGGCACGACAGGGACGGCGCCGCCCCTGGATTCCGCTGCCGGCAGGAATGGAGGCGGGCCGCTTCGTCCGCTAGAGCCGCGACCGCGCGCGCAGGAACGGCCGCTCGAACGCCAGGTACCACAGCGTGGCGACGGCAAGCGCCAGCGGGAAGCCCAGCGCGACGTTGACGGCGAACGCGGTGGTCGTCGCGGCGCCGAACGTCGCCTTCACCCATACCGAAACCCAGCGCAACAGGAGCTCGTGCCACAGGTAGAAGCTGTAGCTCGTGACGCCGAACGCGACGAGCGCGCGCCCGACGACAGAACCCGGCGCGCCCGCGGTGGCCGCGGGCCGGACGGCGAGGGCGTACAGCGAAACCGCGACCGCGATGCCGGCCATCGCATGCCACGCGTAGAGCCACGGGTGTCCTTCCCAGTAACTCAGGTAGAAGTCGCCGACGTGCAGCAGGTAGGCGAGCGCGACCAGCGCCGCGGGGCCGATGCCGACGGCGAGCGTGCGCCAGCGTGCGTGATGCCGGGCCAGCGCGCGCAGCTCGGCACCGGCGCCGTCGCGCGCGAACGCGAGGTGGCTTGCGAACATGCCGCACAGGAACTGGTCGACGTGGCCCGGGAACTGCTCGAGGATCCAGAAGCGCTCGTACACCGGCGCGTCGCGGAACAGGTGGAAGGCGACGATGCGCCACGCCAGCATCGTCGCGAAGCCCAGCACCAGTACCGGCGCCCATCCGACGCGGCGGACCGCGAACGCGAGCAACGGCAGCGTCACGTAGAACTGCGCTTCGACCGACAGCGTCCACCAGACGTTGTTGATCGCCTGGAAGTGCTCGTACGACCAGTTCTGCGTCAGCGTGACGATGAGCGCGAGCGCCGTCCACGTCGGGCGCTCGACCCATGCGGTGACGAGCCCCAGCACCGCCAGCAGCGCCACCTGCGCGTAGTAGGGCGGGAGGATCCGCAGCGCGCGTCGCCGCGCGTAGCGGCGCAGCGCCATGCGGTCGCTGCGGCCCGCCGCGTAGTCTTCGAACATCCGCCACAGCAGGAAGCCGGACAGCACGTAGAAGACGTCGACGCCCGCCCAGCCGGCGCTGGCCAGCGGCGTGAAGTCGAGCGCGACGCCGCCGGCCTGCACGATGAGCCGCTGCGGATCGGCTGACCGCCACGCGTGATAGACGAAGACCCACAGCGCGGCCAGGCCGCGGACGGCGGTCAGTGCGGGATCATCGGCGCGCGGCAGCATCACCGGTGCCACCGGTCACGGGCGCGCGGGCTTGCGCCGCAGGATTTCGTCGCGGATCTCGCCGTACTGCTTGCGCGTCTCGGCCTCGATCAGCGCGGGACCGAGCAGCGGCGGCACCCAGATCGATGGCGTGTAGCGGCCGGTGTGGACGATGTGCAGCTTGCCGTCGACATCGTCGATGCGCGTCGTGAACTCGGCGGGCATCGCGTCGCCGCCGATCATCCGCGAGACTATTTCGCGCTGCGGGTGCAGGACGATCTCGCGGAGATTCTCGAACGGGAACGTCAGCGGGCCGCGCGATGCCTTGCCCTTCTGGAAGACCTGCAGCCGGTCGCCGAAGCGCATCCGCACGACGCTCTGCTCGAGGTTCGAGATGAACTTCGCCATGTTGTCGTAGTCGGTGAGGACGTCCCAGGCGACGGCGCGCGGCGCGTCGACCGGGCAGTCGACGCGAATGCGGATGGCGGAGCCGTCCTTCTCGGCGTGGACGACGATGTCGCCCGTGTCGCCGGCCGCCTGGGCGAACGGCGCCACGCAGGCGAGCAGCACGGCGGCGACGAACGCGGGCAGCGACGACAGGGGGCGGACGGGCGGCATCGGCGCCTATCTTAAGCGCGCCCGGCGCCGCTTTACGCACCGCGGCCGATCTCGGCCCAGTACTCGTGATGCGCGGTATCGACGAGCGAGACGCGAAACTCGACCGGGACATCGTTGTACGTGTGCGCGACGCGGCGGATCTGCAGCAGCGGTGCGCCGCGCGCGATGTCGAGCAGCGCGGCCGAATCGGCGTCGGCCAGCGTGGCGCGCAGACGCTCACTGCTGCGCACGACCGATATCCCGTAGGCCTCCTGGTAGAGGTTGTAGATCGTCGACGGGCGGTCGCGGAACTGCGCTTCCGTCATGCCGGCGAAGCGCGCCGCCGGCAGCGTGATGTCATCGACGATGATCGGCGCGCCGGCCAAGCGCAGACGGTTGCGCGCGCGGAACACGGGGTCGCCGACGGCGAGCCTTAGCTTCTCCGCCGCGACGCGGTCGGCGCGGCCCCTGGCGAACGACAGGAACTGGACGTCGGGATAGAGCTTCGCCCCCGAGTCGGGAACGATGTGGAAGAAGTAGAAGAGGAGGCGGTCGCGCGTGTGGCTCGCGACGAACGTCCCGCGTCCCTGCTGCCGGATCAGGATGTTCTCGGCGACGAGTTCGTCGATCGCGCGGCGCACGGTGCCGATGCTGCTGCCGTAACGCTTGGACAGCCGGCGTTCGGCGGGGATGGCCTCGCCCGCCTTCCAGTCGCCGCCGGTCAGCGCCTCCATCATCTGGCGCTTGATCTCCCTGTACAGCGGGACCGTGAGCGGCACGCCGGGACCCGAGGCGTCCTTAGCCGATGGGGAGGCGGCGCCGTGGCGCCGGTTTCCGCGCGACTGTCATCGTGCGCAGTGTAAGCGTGGCGCCGAAGTGATGCAAATGATATAGATCATCTAATTGACTTCGCCGCAGGCCGGCGCTACGATTGGTCGTCGGGTGCGCAAGCGCTCCGTGCACCGCATGGGAGTTCGAGCCCCCGGCGTTCGCCGGCCTAAAGCGCCGGCCCTTTCTCCTCTTGCCCTTCCCGGAGTCTTCCATGATCCACTGCGTGCTGCGCGACCCGGCGGATTCGGTCGCCGTCGTCGTCGTCGAAGGCGTCGCGGCCGGCGCGACGCTCACCGGCCTCATCCTCGACGAGGACCGGACCATCTCGCTGCCCTGCGTGCAGGACATCCCGCTCGGCCACAAGGTGGCATTGAAGGACATGGCGGTCGGCGACACGGTCGTCAAGTACGGCATCGACATCGGCCGCGTCGTGCAGCCGATCGCGAAGGGGCAGCATGCCCACGTCCACAATATCAAGACCAAGCGTTGGTAGGCGTTCGTCGCTTTTGGGTTGTATACCGCGTTTCCGGTGGCGCGAGCCCGCAAGGGATTGGAGCGTCGCCAACGACGCGACGCTCAATCCCTCACGGCCTCGCGGTACGCGCGCTCGCAGGTCGCGCATTCAATGCTTCGAGTCCCAATGCAACGGCGGCAGTTGCCGACATCCACAACACTTCAACAATGGCAGCCATGGATAAGACATTCTGGGGTTATCGCCGCGAAAACGGCCGCGTCGGCGTGCGCAACCACGTCATCATCCTGCCGGTCGACGACCTGTCGAACGCGGCGTGCGAGGCCGTCGCCCACAACATCAAGGGCACGCTGGCGATCCCGCACCCGTATGGCCGGCTGCAGTTCGGCGCCGACCTCGACCTCCACTTCCGCACGCTGATCGGCACCGGCGCCAATCCCAACGTCGCGGCCGTGGTGGTCATCGGCATCGAGGAGCAGTGGACGAAGAAGATCGTCGACGCCATCGCCGCCACCGGCAAGCCGGTCACGGGCTTCGGCATCGAGCTGCACGGCGACCACGATACGATCATGCGCGCGTCGAAGGCGGCGAAGTCGTTCCTGCAGGCCGCGAGCGAGCAGCATCGCGTCCAATGCGACCTCACGGACCTGTGGGTGTCGACCAAGTGCGGCGAGTCGGACACGACGTCCGGCTGCGGCGCGAGATCACGATGAGCGAAGCCGGCGACAAGCTGCTCGACATGATGTTTCGCACCGCCAACGGCCGGTTGACTGCCGCCGAGGCGCTCGGCCACCGCGAATTCGTGTTGACCCGGCTGTACGAAAGCGCGTAGCGATGCCGTGTCGAACGCGGCGACAACGTCCGCCGAAACGATGAAAGCTTCCACTTCGCCGTCGCTCGCGCTGCCCGACCTCGCGGCCATCCGTGCCGCGCACCTGCGGATCGCGGCCCACGTCCACCTGACGCCGGTGCTCACCTGCCGCTCGCTGGACGAGGCCGCCGGCGCGCAGATCTTCTGGAAGTGCGAAAACCTGCAGAAGGTCGGCGCGTTCAAGGCGCGCGGCGCCTGCAATGCGGTGTTCGCGCTCGCGGCGGACGTCGCTGCCCGCGGCGTCGTCACGCACTCGTCCGGCAATCACGGCGCGGCGCTCGCGTACGCCGCGCAGCGGCGCGGCATTCCCGCGCACGTCGTGATGCCGGACAACGCGCCGAAGATCAAGGTGGCCAACGTCCGTGGCTTCGGTGCGCACGTGCATTTCTGCGCGCCGACGCTTAAGGCGCGCGAGGAGACCTGTGCGGGTCTCGCGCGCACGACGGGCGCGACACTCGTCCATCCGTATGACGACGCCGCGGTCATCGCGGGGCAGGGCACCGCGGCGCTGGAGTTGCTCGACGCCATCCCCGACCTCGACGCGATCGTGGCGCCGGTGGGCGGCGGCGGCCTCCTGTCGGGGACGGCGATCGCCGCCAAGGGCGTGCGACCGCAGATCGAGGTGCTGGGCGCGGAACCCGCCGGCGCCGACGATGCGGCCCGCAGCTTCGCCACGGGCGTCCTGCAGGCGATGCCGGATCCGCAGACGATCGCCGACGGCCTGCGGGGCGCGCTGTCGGAGCGCACGCTGCGCGCGTTGCGCACGCACGTGACGGCGATCGGCACCTGCAGCGAAGAGGCGATCGTCGCCGCGATGCGGATGACGTGGGAGCGGATGAAGATCGTCATCGAGCCGTCGTCCGCCGTCGTGCTGGCCGCGATGCTCGAAGGCAAGCTGGCCATCAAGGACAGGCGCGTCGGCGTGATCGTCACGGGCGGCAACGTGGACCTGGACCGCCTGCCCTGGCAGCGCTGATGCGCATCCTCATCAGCGGGATGGCGCACGACAGCGCGGGCGCTTACGGAGGCGGAGGCGCAAGGCCTGCCGTCGCATGGCCTGTCGCGGATTCCGCAGTACACGGCCCACTTGCGCAACGGGCGTGCCGACGGTGGCGCCGTGCCGGGAATCGTCCGCAGCAAGGGCGGCGCGGTGCTGGTCGATGCGCGGATGGGACTCGCGTTTCCGGCCTGCGCGTTCGCTGTGGCGGAAGCCGTCGCCGCGCCCGCGCCCGCGAATTCGGCGTCGCGATCGCGGGTGTGACCAACAAGGCGTGCGCCTGCCGGGCGCCCGGCGCGACGCGATCGCGGCGAAGGCAGCAGATATCGGCGTGGACGTGCCGCAGCCGCTGGTGGACCAACTCGAACGCCTGGCCGGGTCCGAACGGTGACCGCCCCGACGGCGGCGTTACGCGGATGTCAGCGGCGCCCGCACGTATCGACCACTAGGCACGAATCCCCGCGATCGCCTCGCGCAACGAATTGAAGATGCCGGGCGCGGCGGCGATCGCCTCTCCCGCGCGCAGTATCTGCTCGCCGCCGGCGAAATCGCCGACGCGGCCGCCGGCTTCCGTCACCAGCAGCGCGCCGGCGGCGATGTCCCATGCCTTGAGGCTCGTGATCCAGAAACCGTCCAGCCGGCCGGACGCGAGATGGGCGAGGTCGAGCGCGCCGGATCCGGTCTGGCGCAGGCCCGCGCAGGCGCCGGCCAGCGCATTCCACGTCGCGAGGTGCGCCTGCAACTTCGGATCGCCGCGCGCGGGGGATACGGTGCCGACCAGCGCGTCCGCCAGATTGACGCATGTCGACATGTGCAGCGCCGCGCCGTTGCAGAACGCGCCCTTGGTCCGCACGGCGGTGAACAGTTCGTCGCGCACCGGATCGAGCACCACCGCGTGCGTGACGTCGGCGCCGTTCACGAGCGCGATCGACACCGCGAAGTACGGATAGCCGTGGACGAAGTTGACGGTGCCGTCGAGCGGATCGACGAGCCATCGGCAACCGCCGCTGTCGCGCGCGCCGTCGATGTGGCCGGATTCCTCGCCGAGGATCGCGTGTTCGGGAAACGCGGCGCGGATCGTCGCGATGATCGCGTCCTCGGCCTCCATGTCGGCGCCCGACACGATGCCGCCACGCTCCTTGGAAAACGTCGGCAGGCGCTTCGAGATCGCGCGCGGCGTCGACGACGATGCTCGCGGCGCGTGCGCGCGGCGCGCACCGCGACGGCGAGCGTGGCGTCGTGGGCCGGACTCATCACGGGCCCTTCTTGAACAGCTCCTGCTCCATCAGCAGGTAGGTGCCGTAGGCGTTGATGCGGTTGGCCTGCTCGAAGGCGGGCAGCGCCTTCCGAAGCGCGACCAGTCGGTCGCCGCATAGACGTCGTCGAACGGCTCGAGGTCGCGGACGGCGCGGCCCATCGTCTCGCGCAGATAGGCGAGGTAGTCGCGGGTCAGCACGAGGTCGCGCTCGACGTCGCGCGACGCAGGCCCGTGGCCGGGGACGACGACGACCGGCTTCAGCGCGATCATCTTGTCCATCGCCTTCAGCCAGCCGGCGCTGTCGGCATTGCCGACGAACGGCACGCGGCCGGCGAAGATGAGATCGCCGGCGTACAGCAGCCGGTCCTCCTCGACGAACAGCATCAGGTCCTCGGGCGAATGCGCGCCCTCGGAGTACACGAGGCGAAACGTGAGGCCGCCCATGCGGAACGTGGTGTCGCCGTCGAGCCACATGTCCGGCGGCACGACGACCGTCCTGTCGTCGACCCACGGAAAGAGGTCGGTGCGTCGTTGGGCGAGGCGTTCCGTCGCCTGGCCGGACGTCAGGTACTGCTGCGCCCTTGCGATGCGCCCAGACATCCGCACCGGTGGCCTTCAACGCCTGCAGGCCGTAGATGTGGTCGGCGTGATAGTGGCTGACGATCACCCGCCTGATCGGCTGCGGCGTCACCTTGCGGATGGCGGCGATCATCGCCTGGCCGAGCGCCGGCGTGCCGAGCGCGTCGAACACGACGACGCCGTCGGTGGTGACGACGAAGCCGGCGTTCGACATGTACCCCTTGTTCTGCGCGCTGGCCATGCCCGGCGTCGCCCTGGAAGAACCAGCCGTGCGCCGTGACCTGCTGCGGCACCAGCACGATGTCGTTCGCGTTCTGCGCGGACGCCGCCAGCGCCAGCAGCGCGAGCACGGCCGCAAGGCACGCGCGGAGCGCGCTCGGCAGACAGGAGAACAGGGCAGGCTTCATGCGCTTCACTCCATCGGGGCCGAGACGGCCGCCGGCAACGCGTATTTTCCCATGAAGCGGCGGTCGATCCGGTCTTTCCATCGCCAGACCCAGTCGCCTTCGGCCACGAACGGACCCCGCGACGCGAGCGCATGCCGGTCGCCGGTCGAGATGAGCGCGAGCGCTTGCCGCTGCGGCACGTACCGCGTCAGCGCCACGCCATGCGCCGCGCGGCGCAGGTTGGCCGCCAGCGGCGGACCCTGCCGGACCGCGAAGACACCGGACTTCGGACGCGGATGCCCGATTTGCGTCGCGCAATCGCCGGCGGCGAAGACGAAGGCGTGCGACGTCGAGCGCAGGTAATCGTCGATGCGAACGAAGTTCCGCTCGTCGCAGGCGAGGCCGGAGGCGGCCAGCCACGGCGCCGCGGAGGCGCCGGTGGCCCAGACAATCCGGTCGACGGCGATGCGCCGGCCGTGGGTGACGATGACGGTGTTGGGCTCGACCGCCGTCGCGCCGCTTTGCAGGTGCAGGACGACGCCGCGCTCGACCATGATGCGGCCGAAGCGCGCACGCACGAGGGCCGGATGCTGCGGCAGGATCGTGCGGCTGGTCGGTGATCAGCGCGAACCGCGGCGCGCCGTTCCCGAGCGCCGCCTGCAGCCGGATACTGCATCGCCAGCAGCAGCTCGACGCCGCCGGCGCCGCCGCCGACGACGGCGATCGTGCGCACGGTGCCGTCCGCGGCATCGGCCTGCATCCGCGTCCACGCGGCGAGGAATGGGGTCACGGGCTTCACCGGAAGCGCGAACTCGCGCGCGCCGGGCACGCTCGCGTCCGGCGCGGAACCGACGTCGAGCGACAGGACGTCGAACGCCTCGAGGCGCCCGGAGGCCAGCGTGGCGATCCTGGTGTACAGGTCGAGCGCGACGACGCTGTCGACGATGAAGCGCGCGTCGGCCGCACATGGCGAGCGGCGCGAGCGCGATATGCGCTTCGTCGGTCGTGTAATGGCCGGCCACGAGTCCGGGCAGCATGCCCGAGTACGCCGTCGCAGGCTCGGGGGAGACGAGCGTCAGCGCGATTCCCGCGTCCGGCTGCAGCGCGAACCGGCGCAGCACTTCGACGTGACTGTGACCGCCGCCGACCAGCAGGATGCGTTGCGCCGCGGCGCTCATCATCCGACCTTCACCCGCAGCATCATGCCGGCGTCCTCGTGCTCCAGGTTGTGACAATGGACCAGGTAGACCTGCGGCGCCGGCGAACGGCAGTGGCGAAGTCGATGGCGATGCGCACGGATTCCCCGGGCCACACGAGCACGGTGTCCTTGAGACCGAGATCGGTCGCGAGTCCGGCCCTGCGCGTCGACGGCGAGCGGCGCCAGGAAATCGGGACTGGTCTCGCGCTCCAGCACGTGAAACTGGAAGCCGTGCAGATGCATCGCGTGCGGCGCGCTCGTGTGATAGTTGCGCAGCAGCCAGTCTCGCGCGCGCCTCGGCGCACGTCGATCGGCGTCGCCTGCATGCTCGTAGACGCGATCGTTGATGCGCCAGCGCCCCTTGGCGAACCCGAGACGCAACGGCCGCGCTTCATCGCTCCGCCACGAATGGCTCGGGCATGCGCGACAGGCGGTGCGGCAGCGCTGGCCCGAAGGCGCCGCGCCCACGATCCGGAACTGCATCAGGTCGAATGGCGGCGTCCGTCGGGCACAAGGCTGTCGTACGCGAACTGTCGTGCGCGTGGTTGCCGGCATCGCCGCGACGACAGTGCCGGCGGTCCGCGCGCGGCCGCTGCACGGATCGAAGGCCCGCGTTTCCACGATGACGAGCCGCCATGCGCGATCCACCGAGAAGTCGACGAGCACGTCGATCGCTCGGCCGGCGAGAGCAGCAATTCCGTGCAGCGACGCGCGTTCGAGCAGGCCACCGTCGGTGCCGAGCAGCGCGAAGGCAGCGCCGTTGCCGTCGTCGCGGCGAAGCGCCAGCCGATACGTGCGCGCGTTCGACGCGTTGAGGATACGCAGCCGATACGCGACGCGCGGCGACGTCGTGAAACGGGCGCAACACGCCGTTGACGACACGGCAGGCAGCCGTACCAGCCGTAGTAGCTCGTCCTCGGGCGCCGGCGCGTACCGATCGGCGTCGCCGGCGCGGCGATCCTGCAGCACCAGCGTGAGCTCGGTGACGCCCGCGCGTCGAGATCGAGTGCGCGCCGCAAGCGCCCGATCGTCGTCATCGTCGACTTCGATGAGGCCGAACAGGCCGCGATGCAGTCTGCCGCGCCGTCGCGCCGTGCGGATGCGGGTGATACCAGTACGAGCCCGGCGCGATTGCGAACCACAAATTCGTAGTCGAAGCGGCCGCCGGGCGCGATCAGCGATTCGCCGTTGCCGTCGTTGCGCGTGTCCATCGTCGAGTCCGTGCCAATGCGCGACCGTGGGCTCGCCCAGCGCATTCGTCAAGCTCGACGCGCACGCGCGCTCCGCTCGGCGTCGATCGCGAGCGTCGGGTTCGTGGAAGAGCCGATGCCTCGTCGTTCGGCCGGGAACGCCAGGTCATCGTCCGTGCCGGTCTGCGCGCAGCGCCAGCGGAGTCGGTCGCCGACCGCGAAGGCGGCCGACGCCAGCCGGCATTCGCCCGGGCGACGTACAGCGGCCGCGCTGAAGCTGCCGTCGGTCGTCGCACGCTTGGCTGCGCGCTTCGCCGCCGGCATCCGCGGCCAACGTCGCTGGACCGCCAGGCGAGCGGCAAGCCCGGCGCGCATCAGGCGCAGGCAATCGCGCCGGGATTCCGATGGCGCCAGCGACGGATGCGATGGGCGATGGTGATGAGCGAGCGCTTGCCGCTGCGAGCGCCGCGCCACGGCGCACGCAGATCGCGACGCGTGCGACAGCCGACTACAGCGAATCGGCCACGCCCCAGGGCAATTCGCCGACCGCGATTTCGCGATCTTCGTGTACGTGTCGGTGTCGATGACCGCGACGGCGTTCGAACGGCCGCACGCGACGTAGAGTTTCCTGCCGTCCGGCGTCAGCGCCATGTTCCACGGTCGCCTGCCGACCGCGATCTTCGTGCACGATCGCGTTGGTCGCGGTGTCGATCACCTGCACCGTGCCCTTGCCGCCCGACGTGACGAACACGCGCTTGCCGTCCGGGTGCACCAGGACGCCGTTGGAGCGCTTGCCCGCCTTGATGCGCGCGATGACCTCGTGCGTGCGCGGTGTCGAACACGTTGACCATGTCGGCGTTTTCGGCGGCGACATAGGCGCGACTGCCGTCGGGCAGGAATCCGATGCCGCGCGGCCGGTCGCCGACCTTGACCGACTTCACGACCTCGCCTTTCGGCGACGATCGACGATGTCGACGGAGTCGGCCTCCTCGGCGCTCACGTACAGCCATTTGCCGTCGGGGCTGAACACCGCATGCTCGGGATTCTTGCCCTTCATCTTGATGCGTGCGTCGACCTTGAGCGACGCCGGTATCGACCAGCGACGACCTGGTCGTTCTCCTCGATCGCCGCCGACAGCCACTTGCCGTCGGGCGACAGATAGATCGCCTCCGGCGAATCGCCGAGCGGGATCGTCGCGATCGACGCGCCGCGTGCGCAGCGTCGACCACGACCAAGCGCGTTGCCGGTCTGGTCCGACAGGTAGAGTCGCGAGCCGTCGGCCGGCGATCGCGATGCCGCGCGGCTTCTTGCCGTGCCGGATCGTGGCGGTGACCTTGTCGGTCGCGGTGTCGATCACCGAAATCGTGCCGGAGCCCTCGTTGGGCACGTAGGCGGTGCGGCGCCGAGGGCCGTAGGCGGCGCCCAGCGCGACGGCAACGGCGGCAGGTACGCGCGAAAGTCTGCATATGTCATCGATGGTCCCTTGCTACGCGTGATGCGCCCCGAGGCAGCTCGCGTGAACGCATGCTCCAAGCCACACGACTACTCTATCCTGCACGTACAGCTCGACACGATGCTCGCATGCGCACTTCACGTCTGCCCGCGCCGCCGCCGCGCCTGCCGCTGGTCCCCCGCGTGCGCCGTCGATTGCCGGTGCCGGCGCGCAGGCGGAGCCCGTCCCCGACCCTGACACTCGATCCGGTCGTCGTGACCGCCACCCGGCGCGCGGAGCGCAGCTTCGACGTGCCGGCGTCGGTCGACATCATCGACGGCGCGACGATTCGCGACGGGCAGCCGGCGATCAACCTGTCGGAGCCGCTGGTGCGCGTGCCCGGGCATCTTCGCCGCCAACCGCGACAACTACGCGCAGGACCTGCAGATCAGCTCGCGCGGCTTCGGCGCGCGCGCGACGTTCGGCGTGCGCGGCGTGCGGCTCTACCAGGACTTCATTCCCGCCGACGATGCCCGACGGGCAGGGCCAGACCGGCAGCTTCAGCCTGCTGTCGGCGGAACGCATCGAGGTGCTGCGCGGACCGTTCTCGACGCTGTACGGCAACGCGTCGGGCGGCGTCATCGCGGTGTTCACCGAGGACCCGACGCCGGACGCCGGTCGTCGGAGTTCGACGGCGAGCGTCGGCAGCTACGCGCACGTCCAACGTCGGGCTGCAAGGCGACCGGCACCGCGGGCGGCGTCGGCTACGTGGTCGCGGCCAATCGCTTCGACACCGACGGCTATCGCGAGCACTCCGCCGCGACGCGCGACGTCGTCAACGCGAAGCTCGCGTTCAGCGCCGGCGCGGCGACGCGCGTCACCGTCATCGGCAGCTCGCAGCACCAGCCCGACTCGCAGGACCCGCTCGGGCCTCACGCAGGCGCAGTGGGATGCCGATCCGCGCCAGGCCGATCCGGTGGCGATGCTGTTCAACACCCGCAAGACGGTCAACCAGCTGCAGGGCGGCGTCGCGGTCGAGCACGCGTTGCGTGCCGACGCCACGCTGCGCGTGACCGGCTACGGCGGCACGCGGCAGATCGGGCAGTACCTCGCGCTGTCCGGGCGCCGGCGCCGACGTCGTCCGGCGGCGTCGTCAATCTCGATCGCGACTACGGCGGCCTCGGCGCGCGGCTCATCTGGCGCGGCGAGTCGCTCGGCGGCGCCGCTGACGCTGTCGGTCGGCGTCGACGCCGACCGCATGCGCGAGAAGCGGCAGGGCTTCGTCAACGACTTCGGCGACCAGGGCGCGCTGCGGCGCGACGAGGACGACACCGTGCGCAGCGCCGACGCCTACGCCGAGGCGCAGTGGCACGCGCTGCCGGCGCTGTCGCTCACGCTCGGCGTGCGCACGCAGCCGCGTCGACTACGAGTCCGACGATCACTACGTCACCGGCCGCCAATCCGGACGACAGCGGCTCGCGCACGCTACTACCAACACGAGCCCGATTGCGCGGCGTCGTCTGGCATGCCGCCGACAGCCTCAACGTGTACGCGAGCTACGGGCAGGGCTTCGAGACGCCGACGCTTCGCCGAGACTCGCCTACCGCCCGGCGGGCCCGGGCCTCAACCTCGCGCTCGACCCGGCGACTCGACACGTCGTGCGAGCTCGGCTTGAAGTGGCTGCCGGCGCCGCGGCAGCGCGTCAACCTCGCGGTGTTCAACGCCGACACCGAGCAGGAGATCGTCGTCGACACGGCGACCGGCGGCCGCACGACGTATCGCAACGCCGGGCAACACGCGCCGCCGCGGCGTTCGAGGCGGTGTGGGACGCAGACCTCGGCGCGGGCGTCACCGCGCACGTCAACTACACGTGGCTGCGGGCCGAGTTCGCCGAGGCCTTCGTCTCCGGCCTGCCGCCGGTGGTCGTGCCCGCCGGCGCGCGGCTGCCCGGCGTGCCGCCGCAGCAGGCGTACGGCGTGCTCGACTGGACGCCCGGCGGCTTCTACGGCTTCAACGCCGCCGCCGAGGTGCAGTACGTGGGCACGCATCTACGTCGAACGATCGCAACACCGCGTTCGCGCCGGCGTACACGATCGGCAACGCGCGCGTCGGCTTCGCGCAGACGTGCGGCAGCGCGCGGTTCGCGCGAGTACGTGCGCGTCAACAACCTCGCCGAACGTCAACTACGTCGGCTCGGTGATCGTCGGCGACACCAACGGCCGCTACTTCGAGCCGGCGCCGGGGCGCAACTGGATGGCGGGCGTTGGCGTCACGGCGTCGTGCTGACTCCCCGCCGCGATGCGAGGGCGGTCGGATGCTGCGCCGCGCAATGCGATGTCCGGCGCCCGTCGCATTGCCGTCGCACCAGCCGCGCAGTATGCTACCGTCCGCGTTCGCAGTCACTCGAAAACAAGGCCGCCACCGGCCGCCTCGAGGAGAACAATCCGTGTCCGTCCAACTCTCGCTGACCGTCAACGGCCGCGCGGTCACCGCCACCGTCGACGCGCGCACGCTGCTCGTCGAGTTCCTCCGCAACCAGCTCGCGCTGACCGGCACGCATGTCGGCTGCGACACCGCGCAGTGCGGCGCCTGCACCGTGCATCTGGACGGCCGTGCCGTGAAGTCGTGCAACATGCTGGCCGCGCAGGCCAACGGCGCCAAGGTCGTCACCATCGAAGGGCTGGCCGCGCAGGACGGCACGCTGCATCCGATGCAGGCGGCCTTCAAGGAGTGCCACGGGTTGCAGTGCGGCTTCTGCACGACGGGCATGGTGATGAGCGCGGTGGACTTAGTCGAGCGCCACCCGCACGCGGACGAAAAGACGATCCGCGAGCAGCTCGAGGGCAACCTGTGCCGCTGCACCGGTTATCAGAACATCGTCCGCGCCGTGCAGCAGGGTGCCGCGGCGATGGCGAAGTAGGAGAGACGCCATGGGAGCCACCGACAGCGGCCTGATCGGCCAATCCGTCCGCCGCAAGGAGGACGTCCGCTTCCTGACCGGCGCCGGACAATACACCGACGACGTCATCCACCCGCACCAGACGTATGCGTACTTCCTGCGTTCGCCGCATGCGCACGCGAAGATCCGCGGCATCGACACGGCGAAGGCGAAAGCCGCGCCGGGCGTGGTCGCCGTCTTCACCGGCGACGACCTGACCGGCGTCAACGGCTTGCCGTGCGGCTGGCTCATCACCGGCACCGACGGCAAGCCGATGAACGAGCCGCCGCATCCCGTGCTGGCGCAGGGCAAGGTCCGCCACGTCGGCGACCAGCTGGCGCTGGTGATCGCCGAATCGCCGCACCAGGCCAAGGACGCGGCCGAGCTGATCGACGTCGACTACGAAGTGCTGCCCGCGGTCGTCAATTGCGTCGCCGCGTTGCAGCCCGGCGCGCCGCAGGTCCACGACCAGGCGCCCGGCAACAAGTGCTACACGTGGGCGCTGGGCGACAAGGCCGCCGTCGACGCCGCGTTCGCCAAGGCGGCGCACGTCACGAAGCTCGACATCGTCAACAACCGGCTGATCCCCAACGCGATCGAGCCGCGCGCGGCCGTGGCCTCCTACAGCCGCGCCGACGATTCGTACACGCTGTACGTCTCCAACCAGAACCCGCACGTCGAGCGGCTGCTGATGACGGCGTTCGTGCTCGGCCTGCCCGAGTCGAAGGTGCGCGTCATCGCGCCGGACGTCGGCGGCGGCTTCGGCTCCAAGATCTACCTGTACGCCGAGGAAACGGCGATGGTATGGGCGTCGAAGAAGGTGAACCGGCCGATCAAGTGGGCGGCCGAGCGCAGCGAATCGTTCCTGTCCGACGCCCACGGCCGCGACCACGTCACGCACGCCGAACTCGCGCTGGACCATGACGGCAAGTTCCTCGCGATGCGCGTGATCACCACGGCCAACATGGGGGCGTACCTGTCGACGTTCGCGTCGTGCATCCCGACGATCCTCTACGCGACGTTGCTGGCCGGCCAGTACACGACGCCGGCCATCTACGCCGAGGTCACCGCGTCGTTCACCAACACCGCGCCGGTCGATGCCTATCGCGGCGCCGGCCGGCCGGAGGCGACGTTCGTCGTCGAACGGCTCGTGCATCAGGCCGCGGTGGACATGAAGCTGCCGCAGGACGATATCCGCCGCCGCAATTTCATCCGCACGTTCCCGTATGCGACGCCCGTCGCGCTGACGTACGACACCGGCAACTACGACGCGACGCTCGACGAGGCGATGCAGATCGCCGACGTCGCCGGCTTCGCGGCGCGCAAGGCCGAAGCCGCCAAACGGGGCAAGCTGCGCGGCCTGGGCTACGCGTCGTACATCGAGGCGTGCGGGCTCGCGCCGTCGAACGTCGCCGGCGCGCTCGGCGCCCGCGCCGGGCTGTTCGAGGCGGGGCAGGTGCGCGTGAATCCCACCGGCAGCGTGACGGTCTTCACCGGCTCGCACAGCCACGGGCAGGGCCACGAGACGACGTTCGCGCAGATCGTCGCCGCGCGGCTCGGCATCGACATCGCCAACGTCGAAGTGGTCCATGGCGACACCGGCCGCATCCCGTTCGGCATGGGCACGTATGGCTCACGCTCGCTGTCGGTCGGCGGCACCGCGATCGTCAAGGCGCTCGACAAGGTGATCGCCAAGGGCAAGAAGATCGCGGCGCACCTGCTCGAAGCGGCGGAAACCGACATCGAGTTCAAGGACGGCAAGTTCACGGTGGCCGGCACCGACCGCAGCAAGGCGTTCGCCGAAATCTCGCTCGCCGCGTACGTGCCGCACAACTACCCGCTGGGCACGCTCGAGCCCGGCCTCGACGAAACGGCGTTCTACGACCCGACCAACTTCACGTATCCGGCCGGCACGCACATCTGCGAGGTCGAGATCGATCCGGAGACCGGCGTCGTGCAGGTCGTCGCGTTCAGCGCGTGCGACGACTTCGGCAACATCATCAATCCGATGATCGTCGAAGGCCAGGTCCACGGCGGCGTGACGCAGGGCATCGGCCAGGCGCTGCTCGAGAACTGCGTCTACGACCAGGAGAGCGGGCAACTGCTGACCGGCAGCTACATGGACTACGCGATGCCGCGCGCCGACGACGTGCCGTCGTTCAAGGTCGGCACCAAGGTCACGCCGTGCACGCACAATCCACTGGGGGCCAAGGGCTGCGGCGAAGCGGGCGCGATCGGCGCGCCCGCGGCGATGATGAACGCCGTCCACGACGCGCTGCTCGGACTCGGCGTCACCCGCATCGACATGCCGGCATCGCCGCACCGCGTGTGGAAAGCCATCCAAGCCGCGCGCGCCTAACGAGGATCGACACCATGTACAGCTTCGAACTGAAAAAGGCCGACTCGGTCGCCAATGCCGCGGCGCTGCTCGCGCAATCGGGCGGCAAGCCGCTCGCCGGCGGGCAGAGCCTCGTCGCCGCGATGAAGATGCGCCTCGCGCAGCCCGGCACGCTGGTGGATCTCTCCGGCATCGCCGCGCTGAAGGGCATCCGCAAGGAAGGCGACAGCATCGTGATCGGCGCGATGACGCGCCATGCCGAAGTCGCGTCGTCGGCGGTCGTGAAGGGCGCCATCCCCGCGCTCGCCATGCTGGCCGAAGGCATCGGCGACCGCCAGGTGCGCAACATGGGCACCATCGGCGGCTCGCTCGCCAACAACGATCCGGCCGCCTGCTATCCGGCGGCCGTGCTCGCGCTCGGCGCGACGATCAACACCGACAAGCGCAGCATCGGCGCCGACCAGTTCTTCAAGGGGATGTACGAGACCGCGCTCGCCGACGGCGAACTCATCACGTCGGTGAGCTTCCCGATCCCGAAGAAGGCGGCTTACGTGAAGTTCGTCCAGCCCGCGTCGCGCTTCGCCCTCGTCGGCGTGTTCGTCGCGCAGGCGGCGGGCGGCGTCCGCGTCGGCGTCACCGGCGCCGCGTCGAGCGTGTTCCGCGCGAAGCCGATCGAAGAGGCGCTGGCGAAGAGCTTCACCGCCGACGCCGCGAAGGGCGTGAAGATGAGCGCGTCGGGCCTGAACACCGACCTGCACGGGTCGGCCGAGTACCGCGCGCACCTCATTTCGGTGCTGGCGGGGAGGGCGGTCACCGCGGCGGGGTAAGCCTTCGCGGTCGTCCGATCACGGGCGGTGGGGCTCCGCCGCCCGTTTTCTTTGTCATGGCCGCAGAGTGCTGCTAAGGCGCGGCGCGGGAACGCTATTTCGTCTCCGGCGTGTCGCCGCACAGCGCGCAGTGTCGTCCCCGGCGCGACTGGTAGATGCGGGCGCCCGTGAAGATCGTCGCCGCGATCAGGCTCCAGGCGAGGCTGAACGTCACCGCGGCTTCGGGGCGGTGTCCCTTCAGCAGCTCGACCGCCATCAGGATGGCGAAGGCGAGCAGAAGCACGGCGAAAAAACGCTTGATCCAGAAGGCACGGCCCATGGTGTTCTCGATGTCGGGGAGCAGGAATGGCGCCCAATGTAGCAGAACCGGCGCGCCGAGCCACACTGAAAGCCAGCGGACACGGCCGCGGGGTCGCCAACTGTCCTGATCGGTATTCGATCTGACGGACAGCGTCCGATTCGCTCGACGTGTCTGATGCCCTAAATGGAGTCAGATCCGACGGACACTTCCCGGCTGCATCCGAGTCCCGCTGAACAGCCGCGATCGACGGTGGATTCAACCGATCGACGCAACACTTTCGTTGAACATCTCAGCGGGCGTGTGAAAGCCGAGCGTCTTAGGCGGCCTCTGGTTCAACTGCCTCGCGATCGCGTTCAAGGCGCCACGCGCTTGAATGAACAGACTGCGGTAGATGGTCTCGTGTGACACGTATTGGCTCTCGTCGCACGGATAAGTATGCTTGAGCCATCCTGCGATCTGCTCGGGCGTCCATAGCAGGCGTAGCTTGTCAGCCACGACCCGAGCGAGGGTACGGTTCTCAACGAGCTTGCCGAGTTCAGGTCGAAGGGCCCGATCCCAAGCGCCCCTGTCGGCCTGGTTGGCTCGATAATTCTCCCTGCCGCCGTTACGCTTGAGTTCGCGCGACTCACCGTCGATGGTGCTCTTTCGAGCCGTGCTGCGATTGAGCGAACCGATTCGCCCGTCACCAGCGCGCGCAAGATCTCCTCTCTCTCGTCCAAAGTCAGCGCCGCTCGAAAACGGCGCTGTTGCGGGCCGAATGCCGCCCGTCCTCGATAGGATGTTATGGATAGATGTGTGGGGTCTATCAAAGAGAGGGCCGATCTCGATGGAGGGTCCAGCCGGACCTTCAGCGCTCCGCGTCAGCGCCTTCTGGCTATCGGTGTAGTAGGTTCGTGTCCATCGATTCATCTGCAACACTCCTTCCGCCTGGCGGATCATAGTGTGTTGCATCGACCAGTTGAATCCACCACCCAAAGCGGACACAGTCGCGCTCAAGGGAATCCAGCTAGACCGCGAGCTTCGGCGGTGCGCTCGCGCCGAAAGAAGACTCGGCCGAACTGTCCCGCCAGTGAAGTGTGTGCGCTACGGACCCGCTGGCGGGCGTCGAGATTCTGGCGAATCGTCAGCCAGCGCGGGGGTACCCGACCGCTCGGCGCAATTCGTCCAGGTCGTCCGTAAGCCTGGAACTGCCCGACGCGGTAAGCCGCGCGGTAATGTGCTCTGCCTCGTTCAGGGCCGATCGCGCTGCGTCGCGGTCGCCGATCGCCAGCGCGGAGGCTCCCTTCACGCACAGCAGGCCGGCGAGCTCGAGCGGATTGTCGATCTCGCGCAGCAACGACTCGCCGTCGACGAGCAGTGCCAGTGCTTCCGCGGGACGCTGCTGCAAGTTGCGCATCCTGGCGAGCACGGCGAGGGTCTTGCCTTCGTCAGGCGCGATTACCGGTTTCACGGTGCGCGCGAGCGCCTGCTCGAGGAAGTCGCCGGCCACGTCGAATCGTCCCTGCGCAAGCTCCAGCGCCCCGAGATTGAAGAGCACCACGCCTTCGAGGATCAGGTTCTTCACCTCGCCGGGAGATCGCCATTGCCTGCGTCAGGCAGTGGCGGGCCTCGGCCCAGCGCTCGTGCTCCCTGTGCAGCAAGCCGATATTGGCCAGAGCGTAGGCTTCCACCACCCGGCTGCCGACCTGGCGGTGAAGGTCGAGCGCGCGTTCGTGGTAGCGCTGCGACTCGGCGGACAGTCCCATGTCGCCCAATGCATTGGCCATGTTTCCGACCGCCACACCCTCGGAACGCAGATCCCCCTCCTCGCGATGAATGGCGAGCGCTGCCTCGTAGTGTTCGAGCGACTCCTGGAACCGCCCCTGGTGCCGGCTCAGGATGCCGAGGCTCGCGTGCACCAATCCGACGCCATGCCGATTGCCATCCTCGGTGCAGATGGCGAGCGCCGCCTCGTGGCTCTCGCGCGACGCGTCGGGTATGCCGAGCTGGTCGCATACGTTGCCCAGCTGGAGCAAGGTCATCCCTTCGCCGTGCCGGTTACCCACCTCGCGGTGAATTGCCAGCGCGACTTCCAGCTGCTGCCGAGCCTCGTGCAGCAACCCCTGTTCGCGATCCACGCCCGCGAGCTGTGCGCGCACCTGGCCTTCGCGCCGGCGGTCGCCGCCCGTAAGCGCGCGCACAGTGCGCGCTCGAGCAGCGTGCGCGATTCGACGAGGCGGCCCATCCGGTACCAAGTGTGAGCCTGGCTCGTGGCGGCGTCGATCGCAAGCGGATCGGGCAGGTCGCGCATCGCGAGCACGCCGTCGCCGAGCGCTGCGCCGGCATTGAACGGCCCGCGCAGCGCCAGCACCTCCTGCGCCGCACGGAAAGTCGCCACGGCCACTTCCGCGTCCGCGCGCGCCAAGGCGCGCCGGCACGCGCTGACGAGATTGTCGAGCTCGAACGTCAGCACCTGCCGCCGCTTCGCGCCGCCGTGCGTGAACAGCGCGTCGAGCGCCTCTTCAGTGCCGAACCCGGTGAAGAACCGGCCGTGGTTCTGTTGCGCTTGTGCCGTGGACTGCGGACCGGCGGCATCGAGCTTCTGCGCGGCGTATTCGTGGATGCTCAAGTACATCCCGAAGTAAGGCTCGACAAGCTCCAGACGTGCGGACGCCTTGGGCAGCCACGCGCGGAGCAGGCTCTTGTCCACCAGCGCCTGGATGGTGTCCACGATCGAGAGGGCGTCACGCAGCCCGCGCAGGTCCAGCACCGCTTCCGCAGCCTCGAGCGTGAATCCTCCCTCGAACACCGAGCACTGCGCCAGGACCGCCTGTTCGGACACCGTGAGCAGCTGCCAGCTCCAGTCGATCGCCGCCCGGAGCGTGGATTGCCGCGCCGCTGCGCCAGGGCCGCCCGCCAGCAACGCAAAGCGATCGCGCAGTCGCGACACGATCTGCGCCGGCGACAGCACGCGCACCCGCGCGGCCGCAAGCTCGATAGCCAATGGCAGGCCGTCGAGGAGCTTGACCACCTCGGCCACGTGCGCGCGGTTGCCGGCGTCGAGCGCAAACGCCGGGCGGTGCATGCGCGCGCGGGCGACGAACAGGTCGATCGCCTCGGAGTCAGCGAGCAATGGCTCGATGGGAAACACGGACTCGCCGTCGACGTGCAGCCGCTCGCGGCTCGTGACCACGAAGCTCGCCTCGCTTGCGCGGTCGAGCCAGCGTCCGAGCGATTCGGCAGCGTGTGCCACCACTTGTTCGAAGTTGTCCAGGATGACGAGGCAGCGGCCGCGCGCGGCGATCGCGTGGCCGAGTTGCACGGTCGGGTCCCCTTTGCCGATGGGCACACCCAGCGCGAGCGCCACGGCGAAATAGAGACCGTCCGCGCTGCGCGCCTCGCTCAGGTCGCAGAAGCACACGCCGCCGGGCCACTCGCCGAGCCAGCTCAGCGCGTAGCGGCGAACGAGGCGCGTTTTGCCGGTGCCTCCAGGACCGAGCACGGTGACGAACCGGACGCCGGATTCCAGCGCGTTCGCCAGGAGGCGCAATTCGGTGCTGCGGCCAATGAAGGCATCCCGCTCCGGAGCCAGATTGTGGGGTACCGCGCGCAGCGGTTGCCAAAACTCGTCCACGCGCACGACGCGGTAGGCCTTCTCGGTGTCGGCCGGGGGCTCGAAGTCATGCCCCTCGCGGGCCAGTCCGAAGACTTCGACCGGAGCTTCGATGCCTTTGAGGCGGTAGTGGCCGCATACCAGCAATGCGCTGCCGGGAGGCAGCGCGTCCCGCACCGCCGCAGCCGCATGGGCGGTGAGCAACGTCTGGCCGCCGCGGGCGAGCGACATGATGCGCGCGGCTAAGGGCTTGGCGCACACCTTCGACTTCGATCGGCTTGGCCCCGCGGGCAACGTCGTCGGGTGGGTTCTGGCGCAGGTGACCGCGCCTTCATGGATCCCCACCCGCGCCGCGAGCCCCATCGCGTGCAAAAAGTCGTGATACGAAACGGCAAAGCGGGCAGCTTCGCCGGCGTGCTCGAACACCGCGAAGAATCCGTCGGTGCGATCGATCTCCATCCCGCCGTGAAGCGTGAGCAGCTGCCGGGTACGACGGTCATGATCGGCCCACAGCGACGACGCCCGCTCGTCGCCAGCGGCCTCCACCCACGCCGTGCTGTCGACCACGTCGGTGAACAGCAGCGCGCGCGCGATCATCGCCGAATCCGATGATGCTGTGATCTCAGTGGCGTTTGCGAGGCGCACACGGTTTGCATCTCCAAGCGCACTTTGCCACACGAACAATCGATACGCGACGAGCACTGGTAAACGGCCGTGTATCGGAAAGTTCCGTTGCGGCACTGACCGACAGCTCTTGGCCGTCTATGGAAGTCGGCAGCCGACCCCGAGCGGATATCACTCCGGCCGGCGATAGCCGTCGTCGATCCACGCTCGCGCGCTGGCGACGGTCAATTTAAACGACGGGTCGACACGAACTTCCGCCAGCGGCGCAGCGTCGGGCTCCAGCGCCGGTCTTGCGGCCAACAGTGCGGAGGGCGACTCGTCCCCGACGACGATATCCAGCGTCACGACGATCTCGCCAGCCCCGCTGCTCGACGACGACCTTCTTGTGCAGAAGCGCGTGCAAGTGCTGCTCATGGCGGCGGCGAACCTCGTGCGCCGTCTTGACGAGCGTGCTGAACGCCGTGGCGTCGAGTGGCTTCGGGCTCTTCTTGTCGCGGCCCATCGTCCATGGGCCCACCAGCGCTGGCTCCTGTTCGCCGTCCTTCGTCATTTCGACCGCCCAGCCGTCGTCGTCCTCGTTCTTGACCACGCGCGCGGTCCACCCTTCGTCACGCCAGAGTCGTGCTTCCTTCAGATGATCGGGTGGGAATTTCGAGGCGTCAGTCATTGGAGGCGGGAGAATACCGATTCCGTTGCTGGTCGCCGTGAAGGCGGGCGGGGCGAGCGGTCGCGCTTCGAAGGAACGATCAAATCGTATACAGCCTTGGCTTAAGAAGTTACCACGGCGAACTGCGAGTGGCGGCAGTTGGCCGTTCTCTGCCGGTGATGAAGCGTTGATCCGACGACACTCGTCACATCAAGTACTGGTCTTTACACGTCAGCGGCGCGGTGAACACCAGCAGTGCGGGCTTGCGCCCGACGAATCATACGCAACGCCAAAGACTCGCCTGCTGCATCGCGGAGAGGCGGGCACCGCATGATGGCGATCGAGGGCAGTCGGCAGTCATATGGCGCGCTACCGAACGGCGCACAGCGCGCTGATGATTGGCGCGCTTGGTGGCCTTTCCACGAGAAAAGTGCTCGGCCGGCCGGTGTTTTTCTCGCTGCCCGACTTCGTCACATAAACACGGAAACGACTTCTTCGCGTGTTTATGTCACGCCGGCACGCGCCCCTCCGTCACGCCTTGCCCTAGAACGGCGCGCTGGACGCAGGCGCCGCACGTCTCGACTGCGATCTGCGGGCGTCCGTGCTAGTAGACACACATCGCAACCGCCGCCGGGCCGTATCCTTCCGGGACCCATCCCTTGGGTGATCATTTGCGACCGCATCGATTCCGACGTCGTGTAGCGATGATTGGAATCGGCGCGGTTGTTGTACAGCCGATAGAGCGAACGCAGGCCGGCGGGACAGCTGCCATCGCTGGTGTCGGGCAGGCTTGCTCCGAAGACGTCGGACGACTCGAATACCCACGCGCCGGGGAAGCGCTGCTTCACCGCAGCGCACTCCGCCGGAGATGCGGAATAGAAGTGCGAGTCCAGACCGGCGGCGGGCAATCCATAGAAGCGGCAGACCGGAGAACTCGCGCCCGTTGAGGCCGGCGCCACGCCAAAGGATTGACCGGTACGGACCCAGCCCCACGTCAAGCCGAAGTCGAGCCTGGACATCTCCAGCGGATCGGCCGTCAGGAAATAGTGATCGACGCCGGCGCGATAGAACTCGACGGCGGCGACCGGCGATTCCGGAAGCGCAAACACGATTCGGAGCGCCGGTTGCTGCACGCCGAATACGCTTCCGCGTGCGATCAACGTGTACTGGCCGGGCGGGAGTGGCCCGATCAGCCCGGTGACGCCGAACGGTGGTGGAGTCCCAAAGCAAGTCTGATTCGGCGTTTGGGTGACGATGTACGTCGCGCGGATCTCCGTGCCGGGGGCGAAGTCGGACCACGCAGTCCCGGCCCAGGAATTCACCGCGTATTGATTGCCGCAGCCATTGAGTCCGTGGGCGGCAAAGGTCAGCACCTGTCCGCTCAACGGGGGATTGGGCAGCACCGAGACGGATTTGATGTATTCCCCGACGGCCTCGGTCACCGCCAGCGACTGCGTGAATTTCTTGGGCGGCAACGCGCCTTGCGTGACGGTGATTTCGATCGTGTAGACGCCCGGGGGAAGGGTGCCGATCGTGGCGATCTTCGGGGGGAACGAGGGGTTCGGTGCGAGGTCGGCCGTACCTTCATCGAAGAAAACGCGAATCAGATCGCCGAACACGATATGGGACTCGCCTTCGATGCCGTAGTAGGAGTTGGCGAGCACCTGTACGGTGGTCGCGCTGTCGGGCGCCATCGGTGAAACCGACACCGTTTGCGCGAAGCTGCCCGTCGACCACAGGGCCGATGCTACGGCTACCTGTAAAAGTCTCGCCATTCGCGCTTGCCCCACAGGACTTGGATCTTGAACCGGAGTAAACGCCGGCGACGGTCGATCTGCAGCGCCGCTTTAGGCCCCGGGGCGTCGGCGCCAGTCGTTTCGGCCTGCGGTGGTGCCTATTTCGCGGGGGGTGGCGGCGTCGCCGATTTCTCGGCGGGTGTCGTTGCCGATTTTGCGGCCGGTGCCGCTGCCGGCTTCGTCGCCGGCGCAGCGGCGGGCTTGGGGGGCGTCGACTTCGCCGCCGGCGCCGTGGCGGGCTTCGCCGCCGGCTTGGCGGCAGGCTTCGCGGCCGCTGCCTTCTTCGCCTTCGCCGCAGCCGCGGCGATTTCCGCCTTCACGCTGCGCACGACCTGCGACCACACCGGGTGGCTGGCCTCGGCCGGCGCCAGCGCGAAATCGGGATCGGCCTCGAGCGCCTTGCGGAACTCGTCGCGGCACGGCTTTTCGCGGCCGTTCACGCACACCAGGAACGCCAGGTACTTGTGCGCGCGTGCCTGGTCGGCGGGTGCGGCAAGGCCCAGGTCGAGTGCTGCCTGCAATTGGCGGGCGGCGGCGGCGTGGTCGCCGTCCTCGTAGCTCTTGATGCCGTCGGCCAGTTCGCTCATGGCCGTCACCGGCGGCGGCACCACGACCGGCGGCGCGGCCGGCGCCGGCGGCGGCGCGGGGCGGACGGCGGCGGGCTCGCGGGCGCGCCGGACGTTGGCGACGACGGTTCGGTCGCGCAGCCGCCGCAGGCGAGCGCTACCAGCAAGCCGGCGCAAAGCGTGGCTGCGACAGGTGCGGGCGGATGTCATTGGAACTTGTGCTTGACCTTGACGACGCCATCGGCGGTGACGTCGATTGTCTCCCGATATGGCGCGAAGGTGCCGTTGCGGATTTCGATCGTGTGCTTTCCGGGCGGCAATTTCAATTCCTGCAGCGGCGGCGATACGCCGCGGACGCGGCCATCGACGTGGATGATGCCCCACGGCGCGACGGCGAACGACACGCGCCCGGCAGGCCGCGGTGCGGCCGGCTTGTCGGCGGCCGCCGCCGGCGCTGCGGTGGGGCCGGCGCCGGGCGCAGCCGCCGTGGGCGTGCCACCGCTGCCGGCGGCGGCCGGCGCTTTCGGTGCTGCAACCGGTGTCGCGCCCGAGACGTAGGCGGTCGACGTGGAGGCGGGAGTGGTGGAGGGGGCCGAGGCCGCCGCGGCGGGCCCCGGGCCGGCATCGCTCGCCGCGAAGGAAGCGGGTGCCGGGCCGGGCGCGGCCTTGCCACTGGCCACGGGACCGGTCGTCGTTGCCGGCGACCCAGGCGCCGGATCCTTTGCGGACGCCGCGCTGTCGGCCGCGGGCGCAGCGCGCGTCGTGGAACCGGCCGCGCCGGTCGACTCGCCGGGCGAAATGGCGGCGGTCACCGCGCGATTGGCCGCATCCCCCGGCGTCGGCGCGGTCGCCTCCGGCAGGGACGTGGACGCTGGCCACAGCGCGATGGCGATGACGGCGGCGATCGCCAGGAAGGCGATGCCGAGCGCGATCCGCAGTCGCTTCCGACCGGCATTCATCGCGGCGACCGGACTCGTTTCGTCCGGTACCGCCAGCGGTGCCAGGGCGGGCGCGACATCGGGCACGGGCGCGGTGCGGCGGAGCTCGCCGGTGGGATGTTCGAGCGCGGGCAGCGGTGCCGGCGCCGGCGTCGTGAATTCGAGGTTGGCGTAGTTGCGCAGGTCCATCGCCATCGAGTACGCGCTTTGATAGCGGTCCTGCGGGTCCTTCGCGACGGCCTTGCCGACGATGTGGTCGAACGCGCGCGGGATCTTCGGATTGTGGCTGCTGGGCGCGGGCGTCGGATCGCTCAGCACCTGCGTCAGGATGCTGTTGAGATCGTCGCCCGCGAATGGCGGCAGGCCGGTCAGCATCTCGTAGAGCACGGCGCCCAGCGAGAAAATGTCGGAGCGTCCGTCGACGGGCCGGCCGATCACCTGCTCGGGCGACGTGTAGCGGGGCGAGCCGAAGACGTTGCCGGCCAGCGTGCGCGTGCCGGTGGGCAGGAGCGCGATGCCGAAGTCGGTGATCTTCACCGCGCCGTTGGTGAGCACCATGATGTTGGCCGGCTTGACGTCGCGATGGATGACCTGCTGCTCGTGGGCGAAGGCCAGCCCTTCCGCGACCTGCGCCACGACGTCGACGATCGTGTCCGTCGCCAGCACGACGCCCGAGTCGAGGATCTCGCGCAACGAGCGGCCGTCCAAGAATTCCATCGCGATGTACGCGACGTCGCCGCTCTTGCCGACGTCGTAGATCGTGACGACGTTGGGATGGTTGAGCCGGCCGGCGGACTTCGCTTCGCGAAAAAAGCGCCGCTCGAACGCTTCGGTTTCGGCGTCCGACAGCCCGAGCGCCACCGTCTTGATCGCGACGACGCGGTCGATCAGCGGATCGCGTGCCTTGTAGACCACACCCATGGCGCCGCGCGCGATCTCGCCCAGAACCTCGTAGCGTCCCAGCGTCCATGGCGCCTTGCGCAGCGGCTCGTTCACTGGACTACCTCCGTGCTGCGCACTCCGGTGCGCTGCGCAACTTCGCGCCCTGGGACGGCCCGGCGCGCTCACTGGACTACCCTCCGCGCTGCGCGCTTCGGGGCAATTCGCGCTTGGGAGCGGCCCTGCGCGCTCATTGGACTACCCTCCGCGCTACGCGCTTCGGGGCCATTCGCGCTTGGGAGCGGCCCTGCGCGCTCATTGGCGCCGCCCCGGTGGAGGCGCCATGGGCGGGAGCTGCTAGTCGTGAAGGGTTCCGGTCGCATGTAATACTTTCGCATCGTACGCGGTCCTCAACCGGGGGCCGGAAGTGCGCGAGTCCTTGGCTGGCTGCGGGTCCATTGAAGCATGACGCACGATTCCCTTGAAGTGGCGGCCGTTACCGATGCCGGCAGCGTGCGCCAGTACAACGAAGACAGCATCGCGGTCGACGTCGAGAACGGGATTCTCGCACTCGCGGACGGCATGGGGGGGCATCGCGCCGGCGAGACCGCCAGCCGGATGGCCACCGAGGTGCTGATGTCGACCCTGGCGGACGCCATGGCCGAACTCGGCCCGGACGCACCCGAGCATGCCCCACTGCTTGCGATCGAACAAAGCATTATCCGCGCCAACGAGGCGATCTACCACGCCGGCCGCTCGGACCCCAAGTACCGCGGCATGGGCACGACGCTGGCGCTCGCCGTGTTCTTCGACAACCGGGTGACGCTCGCGCACGTCGGCGATTCCCGGATCTACCGGGTGCGGGCGGGCAAGCTCCGGCTGCTGACGCGCGACGATTCGCTGCTGCGCGACCAGGTGGAGCTGGGCGTCATTTCCGCGGCCGAGGCCAGCCAGTCGCACAATCGCAGCCTCGTCACCCGGGCGCTCGGCATCGCCGCCGGCGTGTCGCCGCATGTCGTGCAGGACGCCGCGCTGCCGGGCGACCTCTACCTGCTGTGCTCCGACGGCTTGAACGACCTGGTCGAGGATGCCGACATCGAACTCATCATGGCGTCGCTCGACGTGAATCTCCCGCTTGCCGCGCAGCATCTCGTGCAGACGGCGAAGGACAACGGCGGCTTCGACAACGTCTCGGTCATCCTGGCCAAGGTGAAGGCGCCGTTCCCGGCGAACGCGCGCGGCGGCTGGCTGCGGCGGCTGTTCGCGTGGTTCGCGCGCCTCTAGGGAGCCGCCGACGATGGCCAAGCTGGTGTTGAGCACGGACGGCGCGGTCGTCCACCAACGCTTCCTCGATGCGGAGCGCGTGACCATCGGCCGCGACGCGGGCAACGCGATCGTCGTCGATGATCCCGCCGTCGCCGCGCTGGCGCTGGCCATCGTCGCCGTCGGCAACGACTACATCCTCGACGACTTGGGCGGCGCGGGCGACGTGATGGTCAACGGCGCGCCCGCGCAGCGGCGGATACTGCAGCACGGCGACGTGATCGAGCTCGGTGCGCATCACCTGCGCTATCTCGACGCGAAGGCGTCCTCCGAGATCGACCTCGAGCGCACGATGATGTTCGAGGGCTTGAAGCAAGAGACCGCCGCGCCGCCGGTCGATCGCCTGCACACCGGCGTCCACGTGCCGTCGGCGCGGGTGAGCAAGGCGCATTTTCCGGATGGCCGCATCCGCTGGCTGCAGGGCGCGCGCAAGGGCGAGACGCGCGACCTCGATCGGGTCATCGCCACCATCGGGAAGCCCGGCACGCAACAGGCGGTGCTGACGCGCCGCCCGCACGGCTATTTCCTCGCGCATGTCGAAGGGCGCGCCACGGCGCGCGTCAACGGGCGCGCGCTCGGCAAGGAACCGCAGGTCCTCAGGCACGGCGACATCATCGAAGTGGGCGGCGAACGCGTGGTGTTCGAACTCCGCTGATCGTGCGGTCGCCTGCCGGTGAATCGGCAACGGGCCGATGCAGCACGGTCGTAGCCCGCTGGCGTGCAGCCTGCGCCAGGCCGCCGTGCTTCAACCGGCAGGATGGAACACCCAGGAGTCGAGCGCCAGCGCGCCGGCCTCGAAGCCGGTCACGACGCGCTCGACCCGCGTGTTCGTGCCCGCCGCGCCCCATGCGACATGCAGCGGCAGGAAGTGCTCGTCGGTGGGATGCGCGCGCGCGGCGTCGGGCGCCCGCTCGCGGTAGCTGGACGAGCGCCGTCGGTGTCGTGCGCGCGCAAGCGCTCGTCCAGCCATTGCGCGAACGCCTGCGCGTAGCGCAAGGGTTCGCTGCGCCGCGGATTGCCGATCCAGTCGCGCAGGTTGTGCGTCGTATGCCCGGAGCCGACGATCAGCACGCCGTCGGCGGCGAGCGGCGCGAGCGCGCGGCCCAGCGCGACGTGGTGCGCGGGCCCGAGCGCGGGCTGCAGCGACAATTGCACGACGGGCACGTCGTGCTCCGGATACATGTGCAGCAGCGGCACCCACGCGCCGTGGTCGAAGCCGCGACAACCGTCGACACCCGCCGTGATCCCGGAGGCCTTGAGCAGCGCGACGGCGTCGGTCGCGAGCGCCGGCGCGCCGGGCGCCGGATAGCGCAGCGCGATAAAGCTCGGCGCGGGAAGCCGCCGAAGTCGTGGATCGTCTCCGGCTGCGGATTGCCGGTCAGCATCGGCACCGAGGTTTCCCAGTGCGCCGACACCATCAGCACCGCGCGTGGCTTCGGCAGCGCGCGGCCCAGCGCTTCGCCACGCGTCGCCCGCGGCCGCCCGGCGCGACGGCGTGCATCGGCGAGCCGTGGGACAGGAACAGGGTGGGCAGGCGGGTCATGGGCGCTTCTCCGATGATCGAAGGTCCGCCGCGGCCGGTGGCGGCCGCGGCAGGGCGACGTCAGGCAGCCGCGGTTTCCTTGGCGAGGCCTTCGGCGACGAGCACCGCATGGACGGCCGGGCGGGCGGCGACGCGCGCCTGGAATTGCTGCAGCGCCGGCCACGGGGTCAGGTCGACCTTCAGCATCGGCGCCCAGTTGAGGATCGTGAACAGGTAGGCGTCGGCGATCGTGAACGAGTGCCCGGTCAGGTACGGCTGCGCGGCGAGCGTCTTCGTCAGCAGTTCGAAGCGCGACGCGAGCGTGGTCTTGCTGCGCTTCCTTCGTCGCCTCGGGCGTGGCCGGATACCACAGCGGTCCGAACTGCTTGTGCAGCTCGGTGGCGATGAAGTTCAGCCATTCCATCACGCGGTAGCGATCCATGCCGCCGAAGGCGGGCGCGAGCGTGCCGGGCTTGCGGTCGGCGATGTACTGCAGGATCACGCGCCACTTCGGACAGGCGCGAGCCGTCGTCCAGTTCCAGCAGCGGCACGTAGCCCTTCGGGTTGATCGAGTAATAGTCGGTGCCGTCGGCGAGCACGTGCTTCTGCAGGTCGACCTTTTCGGTCGTGTAGGCCGCGCCGGATTCGGACAGCGCGATGTGCGGGGCGAGCGAGCAGGCACCGGGGGAGAAGTAGAGCTTCATGGCAAGTCCTTGCGGTCGATGATGCTTCGATGAATCCGCGCGTCGCGGGCGGGGCCGGTTGCACGGCGCGGGTGGGCAACGCGCGGCAACGGACGGCGAAAACCGGTCGATCCTGCCATCCGGCTTCGGGGGTTCACAGCGTTGCCTGACGCGTGAACTGATGATAGGCGTTGTCGAACAGAGATAAATAGGCTTGAAGTTGAAATATTGTTGCGAATTATGCAATAATTGACGATCGTCATTCGGGTGGGACGCGATGGACCGTTTCGACGCGATCGCCGCGTTCGTGAAGGTCGTGGAGACCGGCAGTTTCGCGCGCGCCGCGGAGCGTCTCGACGTCTCGGTGTCGTCGGTGTCGCGGCACGTGACCGACCTCGAGGCGCACCTCGACGCGCGGCTGCTCAACCGGACGACGCGACGCCTGTCGCTCACCGAGACCGGCCGCGCCTTCCACGAGCGTTGCGTACAGCTGCTGGCCGACCTGGCCGAGGCCGAGGAGTCGGCGGGAGCCGGCTCCGTCACGCCGCGCGGCACGCTGCGGATTTCCTGCAGCGTCACGTTCGGCGAACGGCACGTCGCGCCCGCCGTCGCGCAGTTCATGACGCGCTACGCGGAAACGCGCTTCGACGTCGAACTGTCCGACCGCAGCGTCGATCTCGTCGACGAAGGGTTCGACGCCGCGGTGCGCATCGGCGCGATCGGCGGGCAGAACCTGGTCGGCCGTCGCGTCGGCGCAACACAGCTCGTGTGTTGCGCGTCGCCCGCCTATCTGGCGCGACGCGGCGAGCCGCGCGCCCCGGAGGACCTGGCCACGCACGCCTGCCTGCTCTACGAATATGCGCCGCAGCGGGACACGTGGGTGTTCGTCGACCAGTCCGGCATCGAACGCCGCGTGCGCGTGACGGGCCCCGTGCATTCGAACAATGGCGCCTTCGCGGCGGCGCTCGCGCGCGCCGGCGTCGGCATCGCGTACGAGCCCGACTTCATCGTGGGTGCGGACCTGCGCGCCGGCGCGCTGGTGCCGATCCTGCGCGCCTTCGCGCCGCCGCCGTCGCCGATCCACGTCGTCTACGCGAGCCGCCGGCACCTGTCGGCGAAGGTGCGGGCGTTCGCGGACTTCCTGGCCGAGCGCTTTGCAAAGCCCGAGTGGGTGTTCGACATGAAGACGTCGCGCGCCGCGCAACGCGCGGCGCGATGACGCAAGCGTCGTCCGGAAGCGGCCGCCGTGCGGCGCATTGGCGCGAAGCTGCGGCGGCGGTCGCGTTGTCGCGGCCACGGCCGCCGCGCGGATAAGGCGCGCCATCGACCGGACGCGACGGCGGGTCGCCGCAGGCGGCTCGCCAACCCTTGGTATGCTATCCGTCGCCTCTCCCTTCCCAGTCCCGTCATGACCAAGCTTCCGCCATCCGTCGCGCTGCCGGCCACCGTCGACGCCACGCTCGACCTGCTGACGGGGCAGGACTACGTCGCCGAGCGCCGGCTCGCCACGGCGGTGTTCCTGGCGCTGAAGTTGAAGCGTCCGCTGTTCCTCGAAGGCGAGGCGGGCGTGGGCAAGACCGAGATCGCGAAGGTGCTGTCGGCCGGTCTGCACAAGCCGCTGGTGCGGCTGCAATGCTACGAGGGCCTCGATACCGCCGCGGCGGTCTACGAGTGGAACTATCCGCGGCAGATGATCGAGATCCGGCTGGCGGAAGCCGCCGGCGGCGTCGCGCGCGACCGGCTGGCGCACGACATCTTCACGCCGCAGTTCCTGCTGAAGCGGCCGCTCATGCAGGCGATCGACCCCGACGACGGCGTGGCGCCGGTGCTGCTGATCGACGAGCTCGACCGCACCGACGAGCCGTTCGAGGCCTACCTGCTGGAGGTGCTGTCGGACTTCCAGGTGTCGGTCCCGGAACTCGGCGTCGTGCGCGCGAACGAGCCGCCCGTCGTCATCATCACGTCGAACCGCACGCGCGAGATCCACGACGCGATCAAGCGGCGCTGCCTCTACCACTGGGTCGACTACCCCGACGCGCCGCGGGAACTGGCGATCCTCCGCCGCAAGTGCCCGCATGCGCCGGAGCAACTGGCGCGCGAGATCGTCGCGTTCACGCAGCGGCTGCGGTCGATGGACCTCTTCAAGGCACCGGGCATCGCCGAGACGCTCGACTGGGCGGAAGCCCTGATCACGCTCGACCGCATCGCGCTCGATCCGCAGGTGGTCGCCGATACGCTGGGCGTGCTGCTCAAGTACCAGGATGACATGGCGGCGCTCTCTCCCGAGGTGGCCGCCCGCATCGTCGCCGAAGTGCAGGCGGAGGGCATCCGGTTGTGACGCCGGGGGATCTTCGCGCCGGCGCGATGCTGCTGCCGCGCGGGCACCTGGCGGAGAACGTGTTGCATTTCGTCCGCGTGCTGCGCGCGGCCGGCCTGCCGGTGGGGCCGGCGAAGGTGATCGACGCCATCGCTGCCGTCGAAGCCGTGGGGGTGGCCAACAAGACGGACTTCCGCGAGGCGCTGGCGGCGGTGCTCGTGTCGCGGCACGAGCATCTCGCGCTCTTCGAGCAGGCGTTCGACATCTTCTGGCGCAATCCGAAGCTGCTGGAAAAGCTGGTGGCGGCGTTGCTGCCGCAGGTCTATTCGCGCACCGAAAAGCCGGAGCCGCCACCGGAAGTCCCCGCGCGGCTCGCGCAGGCGCTCCTGCCGCCCAAGCCGCCGCAACCGCGGCCCGAGGAGGAGGACCAAGTCGACCTCGACGCCGCGTTCACGTTCTCGGCGCGCGAGATCCTGCAGAAGAAGGACTTCGCGACGATGACGGCCGACGAGCTGGCGCAGGTGAAGGCGATGCTCGCGCGGCTCAAGCTGCCGCTGCCGGAGCTGCCGTTGCGGCGCACGCGCGCCGCGCCGCGCGGCTCGCGCGTCGACCTCCGCGCGACGCTGCGGCGGATGACGGGCGCCGCGGGTGCGGTGGCGCCGCTCGCGTATCGCGCGCGCGTCCGGCGACCGCCGCCGCTGGTCGTGCTGTGCGACATCTCGGGATCGATGGACCGCTACGCGCGGATGCTGCTGCACTTCCTGCACGCGATCACCAACGACGGCCACCGCGTGCACACGCTGGTGTTCGGCACGCGCCTGACCAACATCACCCGCCATCTCGCGCACCGCGATGTCGACGTGGCGCTGCAGCGCGTCACGTCGTCGGTCGACGATTGGGCGGGCGGCACGCGCATCGGCGCCTGCCTCGCGGACTTCAACCGCCACTGGTCGCGCCGGATGCTCGGCCAGAACGCCGTCGTGCTGCTGATCAGCGACGGTCTCGACGCCGAGGCGGGGGAGGGCCTCGCGTTCGAGGTCGAGCGTCTCGCGAAGTCGTGCGCGCGGCTCATCTGGCTCAACCCGCTGCTGCGCTACGCAGGTTTCGAGGCGCGGCCGGCGGGCATCCGCGCGATCCTGCCCTACGTCGACGATTTCCTGCCCGTCCATAACATCGCGTCGCTGCGCGACGTGTCCGCCGCGCTCGACCCGCGTCGCGCCCGTTCCGTCAGGCGTCCTCTTCCGGCAGGGGCGAAATGAGGGCGAATCGAGGGTCAGACTCGCATTGGCGTGAAGCTTGCGAATTGAGGGTCGGACTCGAATTTCCGCACGCGGATCGCCAAGTCACCGGAGTGCAAGGAATTTCGAGTCTGCCCCTCATTTCGCCACGCCAATGCGAGTCTGACCCTCATTTCGCGAGCGGACTATTCGGCGAGGTCGAACGTCACGTGCCCGCGGCCGGCCGTCGCGACGCTTTCGAGGTCGCTCTCGCTGCACAGGTGCGCGTTGCGCAACGTCAGCGAGGCGCCCCATTGCGCGGCGGCGGAGGCGAGCGCGACCAGGTCGGAAACCGGCAGGTCGGCGTCGACGATGACGTGGCCGCTCGCCCGGATCACGGCGAGCGCCTTGCGGGAGGCGGGCGAGTGGTCGGCATCGGACATGGCGGGGCGAGAGCTTACGCGATGCGCCGCCGCTTGGGGGAACGTGTCGCCTCCGGCGCCGCCTCGGCGTCCTGCGCGAGGTTGGCGATGATCGTCAGCAGCACCGCGCGCGTGGCACGCACGCGCGCCTCCGGCACGCCGCGCACGCCGATCCGGTTCACCTCCTCCGCGAGCGGAACACGCTTGCGCTCGAGCGAGCGGCCATGGCGCGTCAGGTGGAACGCTCGAGTCGTTCGTCATCTGACGGCGGTGTTTGCTACGATGCCCTCCGCAGCGACGCCGCGTCGCGGGAGCCCGAGCGCATGGAAATGACCAATACCCGGCTGGTGCCGGCACCGCCCGCCGCCGTGTGGGCGGCCCTGAACGATCCCGACGAGCTGAAGGCGTGCCTGCCGGGGTGCGAAGCGCTCGCAAGGACCGGCGACGACGAATGGCGCGCGGTGATGGCCGCCAAGGTGGGTCCGGTGTCCGCGCGTTTTGCCGGCACGATGCGGATGACCGACAGCACGCCGCCCACTGGCTACACGCTGAAATTCGAAGGCCAGGGCGGCGCCGCCGGCTTTGCCAACGGCGAGGCGAAGGTCACGCTGGCGCCGGCCGCGGGCGACGCGACCGCGTTGACCTACGTGGTGAAGGCGCAGGTCGGCGGCAAGCTCGCGCAGATCGGCTCGCGGCTGATCGACGGCGCGGCGGCGAAGATCGCCGACGATTTCTTCGCGCGTTTTGCGGAGCGCCTCGCGCCGGGCATCGTGCCGATCGTCCCCGAGGAGGGCGTGGTCGTCGAGGTCGCCTCCGGCCGCGCGCCCGGCAACCGCCGCTGGGTCCGCTACGTGTCGACCGCCGTGATCCTGGCGATCATCACGTATCTCGCCATTCGCGGGATGCGCTAGGTGCCAGTAGGGGTCAGAGCGGCCATAGGGGTCAGAGGCAATAATTATCGGCCATAGGCCATAGGGGTCAGAGCAACAATTATCGGCCGCTATCGCGAGGCCATAGGGGTCAGAGCAACAATTCTCGGCCGGCCCTTTCGCGAGCGGCGATCGCGGTCGCGGAATGCGCGGCCGATAATTATTGCTCTGACCCCGATGGCCTACTGGCCGATAATTATTGCTCTGACCCCTATGGCCTATGGCGATAATTATTGCTCTGACCCCTATGGCCGGGCACCTATGGCCGCGCCGTCACGCCGCATTCCCGATAGTCGGCGACGATGATCGTGTACAGTGGCCGGCCGGCGGCGTTGACGAACGTCTCCTCGGTGCGCTGGCACGGGCGGTCGCGGTCGAGCAGGCGGTCGAGCCGTTCGCGGGCGCCGGTGAACACCGTGTAGCGGGGCACGTGCAGCACGAACGCCACGCGCTTGCCCGGCAGGTGCGCGGCGACGGCGCGCCGGAGGTCGTCGCGCTCGAGGTCGGGCGCGTCGATCAGCTGCCAGCTCCACTCGCGGTAGGTCGCGGCGCGCCGGTGGTCCGCCAGCGTGACGAGCTGCTGGTGCAATCCCCAATCCACCGAGATCACGCGGTCGAGGCCGAGCGCCTCGAGCCGGGTCGACAGCCTGGCGATCGCCGGGTCGAACTCGGGACGGAAGTCGCGGTCGTTCTGCCACGTGTCGACGTAGCGGATGATTCATCGTGATGTTCCATGCGAGCAGCGCGCCGAAGACGACGGCGCCGGTCGTGGCGACGGCGGCGCGGAAGCCGCGTCCCGCGCCCTGCGTCGGGCCGGCCGCGTGTTGCGACGCGATGGCGAGCAGCGTGACGAAGTGCAGCGCCGGCAGCGGCCAGATCGCCACCAGGTGATGCGTGCCGCCGACCTGGCGCGTGGCGGCGATGACCAGCACCAGGAACGCGGATGCGGCCGTCAGGAACGCGAGCAGCCGCCGCGCCGGCGTCCAGGGTCGCCACCGCGCCAGCAGCACGACCGCCGTGCCGAACTGGAGAAGGGCCAGGATATTGAAGGCGCTGGTGATCGGCACGTCGATGCCGAACACCCAGTTGAGCATCGAGGTGCCGCTGAACGTGGCGGCGAACAGGTTCCACACCTTGGCGATCTGGGCGGTGAACGACAGCGTGCCGGCGTCGCCCAGGATGTCGAGCTGGGCGGCGTTGCGCACCATCGTGACGAGTCCGGCCAGCAGCAACAGCGCAGTCACGGCGGCGATGGCGGGCTGCCATGGCGCGCCGTCGCGCAGGCGGGAGACGACGAGCCGGCTCCCGACCAGCAGCGCGGCGGCCGTCCACGCGGCGATCACCCAGATGAAGTTGATCTTGTCGACGAAGCCGATCAGGAACGCCGCGCACACGACGACGAGCCAATGCGCGCGGCCGGTCTGCAGCCATCGCCACAGCGCGACCAGCGACAGCACGCGCAGGAACGCGGCGATCATGTGCGGGCCCCAGTCCAGGCGCGCGTGGCTGATCAGCACCGGATCGGTCGCCAGCAGCGCGACCAGCAGCGCGGCCCACGCGGACCCGAGCTCGCGCCGCGTGAACGACCACAGCACGAACAGCGCGGCCGCGCCGAACAGGATCGCCGGCAGCCGCACCGTCCAGATGCTGGTACCGAAGAGGGCGAACAGCGGCGCGTGCACCCACGCCTTGACGGCGCCGACGTAGCCAAGCGTCTGCAGCAGCGGCAGGCAGCCGGCCGACAGCGACACCGCCGCGTCCACGTCGCAGTGGCCGAGCACGCGCAACGACACCGGGACGAAGATCACTTCGTCGTAGTAGTAGCCGGGCTTGTCCAGCGCCACCGTGGCGAGCAGCAGGAACACGGCGATGAAGAAGGCGGGGACGGAGTAGCGGAGAAGGGATGACACGGCGAACGCGCAGGATGTTGGCGGGCGCGTCGAGTAGACGCCAAGCGCTGCGCGGGGTCAAGCTGCGGCGCGTTCCGCACAGGCGTAAAATGCGCGACTGCGAGTGCGGGCCGGACGATACGGGGGGCGGAACCATCATGGACAGCGTCGACCACGAAGTACTGAAGCGCAGCGCCGAATGGCTGGACGCGGGCCGCCGCGTGCTGCTCGTCACCGTCGTGAAGACATGGGGCAGTTCGCCGCGGCCGGAAGGTGCGATGCTCGCCGTGCGCGACGACGGCCTCGTCGTCGGGTCGGTGTCCGGCGGCTGCATCGAGGACGACCTCATCGACCGCACGCGTCATCTCGGCATGACGCAGACGCGGGCCGAGGCGGTGACGTATGGCGTGTCCGCCGACGAAGCGCGGCGGTTCGGGCTGCCCTGCGGCGGCACGATCCAGCTCGTGCTGGAGCCGCTGACGCGGGAGTCGGGCATGCGCGCGCTGCTGCGCGAGATCGAGGCCGGGCATCTGGTGGCGCGCCGGCTCGATCTCGTCACCGGGCAGGCGACGCTGCATCCGGCGCAGGATGTCGACGGGCTGACGTTCGACGGCGCCACGCTGACGACGGTCCACGGGCCGCGCTACCGGATGCTGGTGATCGGCGCCTCGCAACTGTCGAAGTACCTGGCGCAGATCGCCGTCGGCCTCGATTACCAGGTGACGATCTGCGATCCCCGCGAGGAGTACACGGAAACCTGGGACATCCCCGGCGTGACGCTGGTGCGGACGATGCCCGACGACACGGTGCGCGCGATGGGCCTCGACGAGCGCTGCGCGGTCGTCGCGCTGACGCACGACCCGAAGCTCGACGACCTGGCGCTGCTGGAAGCGCTGAAGTCGAAGGCGTTCTATGTCGGGGCGCTCGGCTCGCGCGCCAACAATGCGAAGCGGCGCGAGCGGCTGCTCGAATTCGACGTGACGCCCGCCGAAATGGCGCATCTGCACGGGCCGATCGGCCTGTTCATCGGCAGCCGTACGCCGCCCGAGATCGCCATATCCATCCTCGCCGAGATCACCGCCGTGAAGAACGGCGTCGCGCTGCCCGAGGCCGCGACAGTCGCCGTGGCGAAGGAACAGCTGGCGGCGTCGGCACCCTGTCCGGTGGAGTGAATCACCCGGGCAGGTCCTCGTGCACGCAGAGGATGTTGCCTTCCGGCTTGGGAAAGAGCGCGAGCAGCGCGCCGTTGCCGCAGCGGAAGATGAACTCGTCGGCGCCGATCCCACCACGCTGTCGGTCTGCGCGTTGCCCACCGGCAAGCGGAAGGTGGAAGGCTTTCCCGAACGCGCGCTCTCCGCCGCGGATATCGCGTGCTTCGACCGGTTCTTCTTCCAGCATCCGCTGGAGCGCTTCCACAGCGCGCACGCCGACGGCGGCACCCACCGGATCTCCGATTCGCTCCCGGATGCCGCCTTCCGGCGCACCGCGCTGTATGCCGAGTACTACCGCCGCATCGGCATCGAGCACGCGGGTGCGGTACCCCTTTAACGTCGACGCCGCCACGCTGGTGAGCTTCGTGCTCAATCGCAGCGGCCGCGATTTCGATGCCGACGACTTGGCGTTGCTCGAGGCGGTCCGCGGTCCGCTCGCGCACCTGTACCGGCAGGTGCGCGCCGGCGAGGATGCGCGGGCGATGGTCGGGCGCTTTCGCGCGTGGCTCGAGGCTGAAGGCTGGTGCGAGATCGAGGTCGATGCCGCGTTTCGCATCCGTCGCGGCAACCGGCGCGGGCTCGCGCTGCTCGGCGTCGCCGTGCCCGAGAGCGGATTGCGGCCGGGGGCGCTGCTGCCGGCGTCGTTGCGCGACTGGCTCAGGAGCGCGCGCGGAGGCCCGGCCGGCACCGCGCTCACGCTCGACGCCGGCGCGCGCCGCCTCGCGCTGCGCGCGCTGCCGGCGATCGACGGCGACGGGTGGCGGCTGTATGTCGGCGACAAGGCGCCAGCACCGGTCGGCGCACCGCCGCCAAGCCGCGGCCTTTCGCCGCGCGAACGCGAGGTGCTCGACTGGGTGGCGGCCGGAAAGAGCGACGCGCAGGCGGCGGCGATTCTCGGCATCAGCGTGCGCTCGAACTTGACGTTGCGGCAAACGTCGGCGAAGCGGCGCTCGAGGTCGTCGCGGTCGGCGCCACCCAGGTACGCGGCCTTGACCGGCTTCACGCGCGCGCCATCGCGGCGGCGGCGCGCTGCGCATCCCAGCGCGCGAGGCCGGCGGCGTCGTCGACGTCCCAGCGCTCGGGCAGGCTCGCGAAGCGGAGGCCGGCGCGCTCGAAGCCGGCGAGCGTGTCGCCGCGGGCGTGCGCGGTACTCCACCGCACCGCGGAAAATGGCAGCGGGCACGTCGCGCCGATCAGCACGTAACCGCCGTCGGCGGCGGGACCGATGACGGCGTCGCGACCGGCCAGCGCGGCGCGCGCGCGGGCGAAATAGTCGCCGTCGATCGTGGGGCAATCGGTGCCGACGAGCAGGACGGCGGGCGCGCGCGTGAGCGCTTCGGTGATGGCGGCGGCCATCCGCGCGCCCAGGTCGCCGTCGCCTTGGCGGTGCAGCGTGGCGTCGTGGGCGGCGGCCAGCGCCGTGAAGTACGGCGATCGCGCATCGGGCGCGCACCAGAGTTCGAGGCGTCCGACAATACCCTGGCGGCGGGCCTCCGCCGCCTGCGCCAGCGTGACGGCGGTGAGTTCGCGATAGACGGCGGCGGCGCGCTCGTCGCCGACCGCGGCCGCGAGCCGCGTCTTGACCTGGCCCGGCACCGGCTCCTTCGCGAATACCAGCAGCGCCGGGGAATCGCCGCGCGCGGTCATCGGTACTGGCGAACCAGCCGTGCGGGATCGGCGCCGAGCGCGTACGCGAGGCGCAGCCGCCACATCGTGAAGATCGTCCGCCACGGACCGTGGATCTCCCAGCGGCGACCGGAGGTGGCGATGCGCCGGGCGATGCACGCCGGGCGTCCCGCCAGGCGCTTCAACGTCTTCGACAACGCGATGTCTTCCATGAGCGGGATCGCGGCATAGCCGCCTGCCTGCTCGAACAGCGCGCGGCGGACGAAAATTCCCTGGTCGCCGGTGGCGATGCCGGTCAGGCGCGAGCGCGCGTTCATCATCGCGGCGACGATCGGGAGCACCCACGGGCGACCGGTGATCGTCACGTCGAAGCGGCCCCACGCGGCGCCGGCGGCCAGCGCGCCCTCGATCGCCGCGGCGGCGCCGGCCGGCAGCACGCAATCGGCGTGCAGGAACAGCAGAACGTCGCCCGTGGCCCGGCGGGCGCCGGCGTTCATCTGCGCCGCGCGGCCGGGCGCGACGGCGAACGCGCGGTCGGCCAGCAGGCGGGCGATCAGCAACGTGGCGTCGCGGCTGCCGCCGTCGACGACGATCACCTCGTGACCCTGCGCGCGCAACGGCTGCAACGCGGCCAGCGTGGCGGTGATGGCGGCGGATTCCTCGAGCGCAGGGATGACGATGGACAGGCGCATCAGCGGGCGGTGCAGCGCGGCCGTAACACGCGGGAGCCGCGCAAGGGGAGGTCGCGGACGCGCATCAGCGAATGTCGTCGAGGAAGGTGGCCGGTGGCGTTCGTCCGCGGCGAAAGCATAGCAGAGAGATCGGGCTTCCCTGCGGTGCGACGGCGTGGACGTCGACGGCCGGGGATGGCGGCGAGACGGTCGACGTGGCGGTGCCCCGCTGCTTCGCGCCGGCGACCGGCACGTCGACGCGCAGGTGCGCGTCGAACGGCGCGTCGTGGGGCGGGTGCGCCATCGCCGTGCCGACCACCCCCAGCAAACACGAGGGCGACGGCAACGCCGGTGAGGAACGGGCGCCAGCCGGCGCGGGCGGACGATAGGCGGACTGGCGGTCGATCGGGCATGGCGAGGCATCCTGGCGTTGGCATCGTTTCCTCCCCTCTTACGCTTTCCGCGCCCGCCTGGATGTGATTTTTCTGATCAGGATCGGCACCAGCGCGAACGCTCCGAGCAGCGCGAACGCGCCCAGCGTTTCCACCGAAACCAGACCTTCGAGCGAATCGATGCGGCCAAGCGTCACGCCCAGGTTCACGAACACGAACGTTCCGGGAATGATGCCGACGAACGTGGCCAGCACGAAGGTGCGCAACGGTATTGACGTGAAAGCCGGCGCGAGGTTCACGAGAAAGAACGGAAAAATTGGCACCAGCCGGAGGAACAGCATGTAGCTGAACGCATTCTCGGTGAAGCCGGCATTGATCCGCTCGCCCAGCGTCCCCAGCCGCCGGCGCGCGGCCTCGGCGAAAATGTAGCGCGCGGCGAGGAACACCAGCGTGGCGCCCACCGTCGCGGCGACGACGACGAGCGCCGTGCCCACCCAGCGGCCGAACACGAACCCCGTCGCCAGCGACA
Organism: uncultured beta proteobacterium; assembly: GCA_963823475.1. Classification (GTDB taxonomy): domain Bacteria; phylum Pseudomonadota; class Gammaproteobacteria; order Burkholderiales; family Casimicrobiaceae; genus VBCG01. The sequence goes on along the minus strand of CAWGLS010000007.1, from coordinate 206,176 downwards.
GCACGAGGGCGCCCGGCAGGCTGAACGCGGTGGCGCCGGCGTAGATCAGGAAGGCGATGGCCAGCGCCGCGGCGAAATGGTCGCCGGTGAAGCGCAGCAGCGCGTCGCGATTGGTTTTGATGGCGTCGAGCGTCAGGTAGTGCTGCCCGCCGAGCGCGAAAAACGCGACGACGACACCGACGAACAGCGCGGCCAGCGCAATCTTGACCCATGGGATGGCGCGGGCAGCGCCCGGTGCCGGCGGCGGCGAATTCATGTTCGCATGGCCGCGCGCGAGTCCGGGCGGCGGCGATCTTTCGCAATTGTCGTCCCCGCGCAGGCGGGGACCCAGTGTCGTTCGGGCAACACGACACTGGGTCCCCGCCTGCGCGGGGACGACGGGTGTTGGGTGTTGGCGCGCGGCGATCTCGGAGGCGCTCATCGCAGGCCCCGCAATCGGAAGATGCGCCTGATCCACGTCCTGGCCGACGGCGTCAAGCCTTCCTTCATCCGCTGGTCGGCCACCCGGCGGCCGATCGACGCGAGCGTCGGATACGTGTGAATGACGGCGGAAATGTCCTTGGCCGTCATGCCGTTGGCCAGCGCCAGCGTGTACTCGGCGATCAGTTCGCCGGCGTGCGGGCCGACGATCGCGGCGCCGAGCAGCTTGCCCTTGGGATCGGTGACGATCTTCGCGAAGCCTTCGGTCTCGCCTTCGGCGCGCGCGCGGTCGATGTCGTCGAACGGAAACCGGTAGACGCGATGGGCGATGCCCTTCTGCCGTGCTTCGGTTTCGGACAATCCGACGCGGGCGAGTTCCGGATCGGTGAACGTGCACCACGGCAGGATCGGCGACGGCTTCGTCCACCACAGGCGGAATATCGCGTGGCGCAACACGACGCCGGCATGATGCTCGGCGAGATGCGTGAACTGGTAGGCCGCCGGCGACGTCGCCGACGACGTAGATGTGCGGCTGGCTCGTGCGCAGCCTGTCGTCGACGACGATGCGGTCGCCGTTCACTGCAACGCCGGCGTCGGCGAGCTCGAGCCCCTCGCGTGTTGAGTGCGGCGACCGGCGGCCACCAGCAAGTGGGAAGCCCGCAACACGCGTTCGGCCCGTCCTTGCCGCGGACGGTCACGTCGAGCGCGCCGGCGACGCCGCCGACGTTGGCGATCGTCGTCTCGAAGTGAAAGCGGACGCCTTCGTCGACGAGCTGCCGGTGGACGACCGTCGGCGACGTCGGCGTCTTCGCGCGCGCAGGATGCCGACGCGGCGATGTCGACCACCGTCACCTCGCTGCCGAGCCGGCGGAACGCCTGCGCGAGTTCGCAGCCGATCGGGCCGCTGCCGACGACGAGCAGCGACGGCACCGGCTCGCGCAGGTCGAACACCGTCTCGTTGGTCAGGTAGGGCGTGGACGCGAGCCCCGGGATAGGCGGCACCGCCGGCCGCGACCCGGTCGCGATCACGAACGTCCGGGCGGTCAGCCGCCGGTCGCCGACGACGAACGTGTCCGGCGCGACGAAGCGGCCGGCGCCGAAGATCACGTCGACGCCCAGGCCGCGAAAGCGCTCGGGGCTGTCGATGGGCTCGATGCTGGCCGATGACGTCGCGCACGCGCTCCATCACGCGCGCGAGGTCGGGCTGCGGATCGGCGGGCGCCAGCGCCCAGCGCTGCGCATGGCGCATCTGGTACGCGATGCGCGCCGACTTCATCAGCGTCTTCGACGGCACGCAGCCGTACCAGAGGCAATCGCCGCCCAGCTTGTGCTTCTCGACCAGCGCGACCTTGGCGCCGAGCGTGCTGCCGCCGGCGGCGACGACCAGTCCGCCGGAACCGCCGCCGATGACGACAAGGTCGAATTCGGGTTGCGGGCAAGAATGCTCCGCAGGTGGAATGGCCGGCGCCGCGCGCGCGATGCGCGGCGGGCCGCAGGCAACTGTCGCGGCTGACGCCGCCATCTTACAGCCGGGACGAAACTAGCGCTGCGCCTGCACTTTCGCCAGCGCGGGCGGCGGCAGGTCGTACTGGAGCCCGTCGACCAGCTCGGCGATCGGTACGCGCGCGCGAGGTCGCCCAGCAGCCGGCCGAGCTTCGCTTGTCGAGCATCGCGCGACGCGATAGTGCGCATCGGCCAGCAGCACTGCGATGCCGTCCTCCTGCGCCAGGCGCGCGAAGTCGGAGAGCATGCGGATCGTCGACAGGTCGAGTTCCGTCGTGAACGACAGGTCGAGGATGATTCGCCGCAGCGGCGCCTCCTTGCGATGCAGCAGCGCGACCAGGTGCTCGCGGACGGTGTCGACATTGAAGTACAGCAGCGCGGCATTGGGGCGGAACACCAGTACGCCCGGCATGTGTTGCGCGTCGGGTGGCGGATCAGCGACACGAAATGGTCGGTGCCGGGCAGGCGTCCCAGCACCACGCACTCCGGGTGCGCGAGCCGGCGGATCAGCATCGCCAGCGAGAAGACACGCACGCCACCAGCACGCCCTTCAGGATGCCGAGACCCAGCACCGCGGCGATCGTCACCATCGCGATCACGAACTCGGCCTTGCTGACGCGGCGCAGCTGGCGCATCTCGTCGATCTTGAACATGCCCTGCACGGAGGCAAGCACCAGCGCGGCCAGCAGCGGCTGCGGCAGGCCGTCGAACAGGCCGGTGAGGAACAGCAGCACGATCGCCATCCACGCGGAGCAGACGACAATCGACACCGGCGAGCGCGCGCCGGCCTCGTCGTTGACCAGCGACTGCGACAGGCCGCCGGCCGACGGGAAAGCCGTGGCCGAACGCGATGGCGACGTTGGCGGCGCCGAGCCCGAGCAGCTCGCGGTTGGCGTCGATCGCGTATTGCGTGGCGCATCGCCAGCAGGCGGGCCGCGGCGATCCCTTCGTTGAACGCCGAGCAGGAAGCACGCGAGCGACAGCGGCAGCAGCGTGTCGAGTTCCGACCAGTCGAACGCGCGGCAAGCGCGAGGCAGCGGCAGGCCCTGCGGAATCGCGCCGACGGTGGCGATGACGTGTACGTGTCCGTCGCCCGGCCACGACATCAGCGGCGATCGCGACCGCGACGACGAGCAGCGGGATCGGCCAGCGCGGGCGCAACGACTGTCCGAACTGCAGCAGCGCGTAGCGCGGCGATGCCGAACACCAGCGACGGGCCGTGCACGCCGGACAGGTTCGTGGCGATGTGCATGCAGCGTGCGCAGCGAAGTCGCCGTGCTGCGGCTGCGAGGCCGAGCAGCAAAGGCAACTGGCTCACGGCGATCACCAGTGCCGGCGCCGATCTTGAAGCCGGTCAGCACCGTCTCCGAGATGAAGTGCACGATCGACGCCCCAGCGCATCGCGAACGCGAACAGTGCGACCAGCGCGACCAGGAGCGCGGTCGCCATCGCGAGCTGCGCGTAGCGCGCGGGATCGCCCGCGGCGAACGCGCCGAGCGTGATGGCCAGCGTGAGCGCGATCGACGACGTGGGCCCGACGGCGAGCTGGCGCGACCGTGCCGAGCAGCGCGTACGCGACGCCCGCGAACAGGTAGCAGTAAAGGCCGGTCTGCACCGGCATGCCGGCCAGCTGCGCATACGCGATGGAACTCGGGCACCGCGTAGGCGGCCAGCGTGCTGCCGGCCAGCGCGTCGTCACGCGCGTCGCGCGGCGGTAGCCGGCAAGCCACGGCAGCCACCGCACCAGCGGCGAGGGCGGCGAAGGCGGGGCGCGCGTGAACAATGACGGCAAGTGAACGCTACGAGGCGACCGTCACCCGCGGCTTGGCCGTCGCTACGCGAGGAGTCCTGCGTGCGCCACGACGCGATGCGCGATCAGCGCGGCTCGAGCGCCGGTGCCGCCACCGCGTCCAGCGCGCGCTCCGAGGCGCTGCACCGTGCGGTCGACGTTGCGCGAGCTTGTCGAGTCCGAAGAGGCCGACGCGGAACGTGCGGAAGTCCGCGGGCTCGTCGCATTGCAGCGGCACGCCGGCGGCCGTCTGCAGTCCCTGCGTCGACGAACTTGCGGCCCGACTGGACGTCCGGGTCGTCGGTGTAGCTCACGACGACGCCCGGCGCCTCGAAACCGGGCGCCGCCACGCTCGGCGATGCCGTGGCGGGCGAGCATCGCGCGCACCTTGGTCGCCCAGTTCCTGCTGCGCGGCGCGCGCGCGCGTCGAAGCCGAACGCCTCGGTCTCCTTCATCGCGTCGCGCAGGTGCGTCAGCGCATCGGTGGGCATCGTCGCGTGATAGGCGTGGCCGCCCTTCGTCGTAGGCTGCCATGATCGGCCGCCACTTGCGCAGGTCGCACGCGAAGCTCGTGCTGGTCGTGGTCTCCAGCACCTGCGCGCGCGCTCGGACAGCATCACCAGCGCGCAGCACGGCGAGCCGCTCCAGCCCTTCTGCGGCGCGCTGATCAGCACGTCGACGCCGGTGGCCTCCATGTCGACCCACATCGCGCCGGACGCGATGCAGTCGAGCACGAAGAGGCCGCCGACCTCGTGCGACGGCGTCGGCGACGGCGCGCAGGTAGTCGTCGGGCAGGATGATGCCCGACGCCGTCTCCACGTGCGGCGCGAACACGACGGCGGGCCGCTGCGCGCGAATGGTCGGCGACGACCTCGGCGATCGGCGCCGGCGCGAACGGCGCCTCCTTGCCGGTGCCGATGCGGCGCGCCTTCAGCACCGTCGCTTCGGACGGGAATGCTGCCCATGTCGAAGATCTGCGTCCAGCGATAGCTGAACCAGCCGTTGCGGATCACGAGCACCTTGCGGCCGGTGGCGAACTGGCGCGCGACGGCTTCCATGCCGTAAGTGCCGCTGCCCGGAACGACGATCGCTTCCTTGCGCGTTGTAGACGTGCTTGAGCGTGCCGGCGATGTCGCGCATGACGCCCTGGAAGCGCTGCGACATGTGGTTGAGCGCGCGGTCGGTGAACACGACCGAGTACTCGAGCCAGTCCTTCGGGATCGACGTTCGGCAGCAGTCCGGGCATGGTGCCCTCCGGCAATCAGGTTCGGATCGAGCCGAAAAGCTTACCACGCGCGCCGTCGCGCAGGGCGCGGACGGCCGCCGGACGGTCAGCGGCGCGGCAGCGTGAACGTGAACGTCGAGCCCCGGCCGAGTTCGCTCGCGACGCGGAGCCGGCCGCCATGCAGCTCGATGAACTTGCGCGAGATCGCGAGGCCGAGGCCGGTGCCTTCGATCTTCTTGTCCGTTGGCGCCGACCTGGCGGAACTCCTCGAACACCGCCTCCTGGTCCTCGGGCGCGATGCCCACGCCGGTGTCCGTGACCGCGACCTCGATCCAGTCGCCGTGCGTGCCGGCGCCCGGACGTCGACCGTGCCGCCTTCGGGCGTGAACTTCAGCGCGTTGGACAGCAGGTTCAGCAGCACCTGCTTCACCTTGCGCTCGTCGGCGTGGACGGCGCCGATGCGCTGCGTCGACGTCGCAGCGCAGCGCGATCGACCGCCGTTGCGCGCGCTCGCGCACGAGGGACAGCGTGTTGGCGATCGCCGTCGCAAGGTCGAATTCGGCGCAGGTCGAGTTCCATGCGCCCGGCTTCGATCTTGGACAGGTCGAGGATGTCGTTGATGAGCGCGAGCAGGTGCTGGCCCGATTCCGTGGATGTCGTGCACGTACTCCGCCTGCTTGTCGTTGATCTCGCCGAAGTAGCGCTCGGACAGCACCTCCGAGAAGCCGATGATCGCGTTGAGCGGCGTGCGCAGCTCGTGCGACATGTTGGCGAGGAACTCGCTCTTGTGCTTGCTGGCGATCTCGAGCTGCCGGCCCTTGGCCTCGATCTCGCGGAACAGGCGCGCATTCTGGATCGCGAGCGCCGACTGCGTCGCGAACGTCTGCAGCAGCGCGATCACGTCGGCGTCGAAATCGCCCGCGCGCTTGCCGGTTGACCGCCAGCCCGCCGAGCAGGTGGTCCTCGCGCAGCAGCGGCACCGCCAGCAGCGACCGGTAGCCTTCCTCGATCAGGATCTCGCGGACGCGGCTCTGGTAGCTGCCCTCGTCCATGATGTCGCGAATCTGCACCGGCTCGCCGGTGACCGCCATGCCGCCCGAGCGCGCCTTCGCCCTTGCGGATCGGCGCGGCGCGCAGCGCCTCCACCAGCTCGTCCGGACAGGCGGTCCGCCGTGTGCAGGTAGAACTCCTCGCGGGCTTCGTCGTACTCGTAGATCGGAGCCGCCGTCCATGCCGGTGAGCTGCGTCGCGCGCGAGACGATCGTGGACAGCACCGTCTCGAGATCGAGCGTCGAGCTCACGGCCTGGCCGACCTCGCCCAGTGCGCGCAGCTCGCCGACCGACCGCGTGAGTTCGCCGGTGCGCGCCTCCAGTTCGTTGAACAGGCGCACGTTCTCGATGGCGATCACCGCCTGGTCGGCGAACGTCTGCAGCAGCGCGACCTGCGTGTCGGGAAACGGGCCGCACGTCGCCGCGCCAGACGCCGATGCGACCCGATCGGCACTGCCGTCGCGCATCAGCGGCACGCCAGCACGCTGCGGAAGCCCGACGCAGCGATGCCCGGCCGCTGGCGTATAGTCGGGATCCTGCGAGCACGTCCGGGCATCTGCGACCACGCGGCGCGTCGAGCGACCGCGCGGCGTGGCCCCGGTGTCGCGGCCTGGCTGGCGCGGATAGCCGGCCGCGAATGCCGTCGCGCTGCCGTGCGGCGTCACGCCTGGTCAGCGGCGCCGATGCTGAGCAGCTCGCCGTCGAAGCTGGTCAGACGTCGCCGAACGTGGCGCCGCACAGGCGCGAGCACGGCTGTCGACGATCGTGTCGAACACCGGCTGCACGTCGGTCTGCGAGCGGCTGATGACGCGCAGGATCTCGCTGGTCGCCGTCTGCTGCTCGAGCGCCTCGGTCAGTTCGCGGTTGCGCGCCTCCAGCTCCTTGAACAGGCGCACGTTCTCGATGGCGATCACCGCCTGGTCGGCGAACGTCTGCAGCAGCGCGACCTGCGTGTCGGGGAACAGGCCCGGCTCGGTCGCGGCCGACGGTGATCGCGCCGATCGGCCTGCCTTCGCGCAGCAGCGGCACGCAAGGCACGCTGCGGATAGCCGCGCGGCCGCGCGCGAGTCCTTGCTAGCGTATAGTCCGGATCGTCCGAGCACGTCGGGAATGTGCACGATCGCGCCGCGTCAGAATCGCGCGCGCGTGGCGCCGTGTCGCGGCTCGGTGGCCTGCGGATAAGCAGCGCGCGCACGCTCGCGCGGCCTGCCGGCGCGATGCCCGCGAGCGCAGCCGACGTGGATCAGTGCGCCGTCGAACGTGACACCACGTTCGACGATCGGCGCGCGCACAGCCGCAGCGCGCTCGCGGCGATCGTGTCGAACACCGGCTGCACGTCGGTGGGCGACCCGCTGATGACGCGCAGGATCTCGCTGGTGGCCGTCTGTTGCTCGAGCGCCTCGGTCAGGTCGCGGTTGCGCGTCTCCGAGCTCCGTGAACAGGCGCACGTTCTCGATCGCGATCACCGCCTGGTCGGCGAACGTCTTCAGCAGCTCGATCTGCGAGTCCGGGAACGGGCCCGGGCACGTCGCGGCCGACGGTGATCGCGCCGATGGGCTCGCCGTCGCGCAGCATGGGCACCGACAGGACGCTGCGGTAGTCGGCGGCCTGGCCGACGTCGTGGTACGCGTACTCGGGGTCCGTCGCGGATGTCGGGAATGTGCACGATGCGCCGGGTCAGGATCGCGCGCTGCGTCGCGCCGCCGCGGCTGGGCGGCCGCGGATACGCGGTGCGAAGCGCGGCGGCGCCTTCCGGGTCGACGTTCTGCAGCGCGCCGATGTGGATCAGCTCGCCGTCGAACGTCGGAACGAGCCGCTGAACCGCGCGTCGCAGAGCCGCAGCGCGTTCGCCGCGATGGTCTCGAACACCGGCTGCACGTCGGTCTGCGAGCGGCTGATCACGCGCAGGATCTCGCTGGTGGCCGTCTGCTGCTCGAGCGCTTCCCGCGTGGCGCGGAACAGGCGCACGTGGGCGATGGCGATCGCCGCCTGCGTGGCGAACGTCTCGACGAGGGCGACCTGGTCGGGGGCGAACAAGCCGGGCTCGCGGCGCCAGAGAAAGATGGCGCCGTAGGCCTCGCCTTCGTGCATGCAGCGGCACGGCCAGGACGGCGCGGCAGCCGACGACGCTGCCGTTCTCGCGGCATCCGGGAACTCCGTCGTCGAGCAGCGGAGCGATGTCGGCGTGTGGACGGTGGCGCGGTCGAGCGTGGCGCGACCGCTGATGGAGGTCCGCTGCAGCGGCACCGCCTGCGCGGGCGCCGCCGCTTCGCCGTCGGCCGAGTAGTGGGCGAGCTGGCGCAGCAGGTCGCCGTCGGCGAGGAACACGCGGGCGAACGGCGCGCGGCACAGGAGGGCGGCGCGTTCGGCGATGGCATCCAGCAGTCGGCTGGACGTCGGTCGGCGACGCGGACATCACGCGCAGGATTTCGGCGGTGGCCGCCTGCTGCGCGAGCGGCGTCGGCCAGCCGCTCGTCGACCGTGCGCGCGTCGCTCGCGGCGGGCGGCCGCGAGCGGCGGGCAGCCGGGCGCTTGGCGGCAGGCGCGCTCCTGGCGGTCTTGGCCTCGCGGTCCATCGGCCCTCCTTGCCGGCGGCAGACGTCATGCGTCGCCGGACGCCGACAGGCTAGGCCAATGTGCGCGGCGGGCAAGGCGGATGTTCGGGGACCGGCGTCAGTGAAAATCCCGCGACCGGGTGGGCAGCGACCCCAGCAGCGGCGTCATGTCCACCAGCCGCCCCGCGATCAGGTGCACGACGTCGCCTTCGCGCTCGACGCGGCCGTACACGGCCATGCAGCCGCGCGCCCAGCAGCTCGCGCCGCTGGCGGTCGGACAGGTCGCGCCAGACGATCACGTTGGTGGCGCCCGTTTCGTCCTCGAGCGTGACGAACACGACGCCGCTCGCGGTGTCCGGGCCGCTGGCGGCCGATGACGATGCCGGCGGTGCGCGCGATGCGGCCGTGCGGCGTGCGCGCGATGTCGGCGGCGGTGACGAGGCGCTTCGTCGCGCAGCTGCGGGCGCAGCAGCGCGAGCGGATGGCGGCCGAGCGTGAGGCCGAGCGCGCGGTAGTCGGCGACGATGTCCTGGCCTTCGGTGGGCGCGGGCAGCTGCGGCGCGGTCTTCGGCGAACGTCGCGCCGGCGAGGATCGGCGGCAGCTTCTCCACGCCGGCCACGTCCCACACCGCGGCGTGCCGATGGCCGGCGAGCGGCGCGAGCGCGCCGGCGGCGGCCAGCGCGGTCAGATCGCGCCGGTCGAGGCTGCGCGCGGTGCGCGAGATCGGCGACGTGCGCGAACGGCTGCTCGCGCGCGCGCGGCGACGATGCGCTGCGACGCTGGCTTCCTTGAGGCCGGCGATGAGCCGCAGGCCGAGGCGCAGCGCGGGCTGCCCTGGACCTCCGGCATCGGGGTGAGGGCTTCCAGCGTGCAATCCCACTCGCTCACCGTCACGTCGACGTTGCGCACCTCCACGCCATGCCGGCGCGCATCCGCGACGAGCTGCGCCGGCGCATAGAAGCCCATCGGCTGCGAGTTGATGCAGCGCCGCGCAGAACGCGGCGGGCTCGTAGCGCTTGAGCCACGCCGACACGTAGACCAGCAGCGAGAACGACGCCGAGTGCGACTCCGGAAAGCCGTACTCGCCGAAGCCCAGGATCTGCTGGAAGATCTGCCGCGCGAACGCTTCGCGAGAGGCCGCGCGCGCCCATGCCGTCGATCAGCCGCTGCTCGAATTTCTCGAGGCCGCCCTTGCGCCGCCACGCGGCCATCGAGCGGCGCAGCTGGTCGGCCTCGCCCGGCGAGAAGCCGGCGGCGACGATCGCGAGCTGCATCACCTGTTCCTGGAAGATCGGCACGCCGAGCGTGCGCTCGAGCACGCTCTTCACCGCGTCGCTCGGATACGTGACCGCTTCCAGGCCCTGCCGGCGCTTGAGGTACGGATGCACCATGCCGCCCTGGATGGGGCCGGGGCGCACGATCGCGACCTCGATGACGAGATCGTAGAAGCACGCGGGCTTCAGCCGCGGCAGCATCGACTGCTGCGCGCGCGACTCGATCTGGAACACGCCGACGGTGTCGGCGCGCTGGCACATCGCGTACACCGCCGGATCCTCGGCGCGGGATGTCCTGCATCGCGCAGCGCGCGTGCCGCGGAAGCCGTTGATCATCGTCGAGCGCGCGGCGGATGGCCGACAGCATGCCGAGCGCCAGGCAGTCGACCTTGAGCAGGCCCATCGCATCGAGGTCGTCCTTGTCCCACTGGATGACGGTGCGGTCGGCCATCGCGGCGTTCTCCACCGGCACCATGCGCTCGAGCAGGCCGCGCGCGATGACGAAGCCGCCCACGTGCTGCGACAGGTGGCGCGGAAAGCCCATGAGGTCGCCGGCGAGCGTGACCAGCCGCGCGATCAGCGGATTGGCGGGATCGAAGCCGGCTTCGCGGATGCGCGCCGGATCGATCGTGCGGCCGTCCCACCACGCGAACACGCCGGTGAGCCGGTCGACCTGCGCGAGATCGAGGCCGAGCGCCTTGCCCACGTCGCGCACCGCGCTCTTCGGCCGGTAGGTGATGAGCGTGGCGGCCAGGCCGGCGCGTTCGCGGCCGTACTTGCGCGTAGACGTACTGCATCACTTCCTCGCGCCGCTGGTGCTCGAAGTCGACGTCGATGTCGGGCGGCTCGTTGCGCTCGCGGCTGATGAAGCGCTCGAACAGCATGTTCATCCGCGCCGGGTCGACCTCGGTGATGCCGAGCGCGTAGCACACGGCCGAGTTGGCGGCGGACCCGCGGCCCTGGCACAGGATGCCGTGCGAGCGCGCGAACGCGACGATGTCGTGCACGGTGAGGAAGTAGGGCTCGAACCTGCAGCTCGGCGATGAGCGCCAGCTCGTGCTCGATCAATTCGCGGACGTCGGCGGCCTCTGAGCCTCGGCGCCGCGCGCCGATAGCGGCGCACGAGGCCCGCCTCGACCAGCGCGCGCAGGTGCGCGGTGGCGGTGCTGCCCGGCGGCACCACTTCCTCCGGATACTCGTAGCGCAGCTCGTCGAGCGAGAACGCGCAGCGCGCGACGACGTCGAGCGTGGCGTCGGTGAGTTCGCGCGGATAGAGCGTGGCCAGGCGCGCGCGCGAGCGCAGGTGGCGCTCGCCGTTGGGGAAGAGCGCGTAGCCGCATTCGGCGAGCGGCGTGCGCAGGCGGATCGCGGTCGAGCGTGTCCTGCAGCGCGCGCCGCGCGCGCACGTGCATGTGCACGTCGCCGGCGGCGACCAGCGGCAGGCCGGTCGCGCGCGCCAGCGCCTGCAGCGTCGCGAGGCGCGCGCGGTCGCCGGAGCGCGCGAAGAGCTCGGCGGCGATCCACGCGCGGCCGGGGAACACGTCGGCGAACCAGCGGGCGTCGGCGGCGGGATCGCGCGGGACGCGGTGGCGATCCGTGCCGGAGCGGCGCCGCGCGCGGCCGGCGGCCCGGCGGTTGCGGTGCCGCCCTTCGCCCCGATCGCGATGGCTGACCGCTTGATCCGGGCAGCCACAACGCGAGGCAGCGCGGCGCGAGCGCCGCGACATCGGCGCGGGTGAGGGCGTACGTGCCCTTGTCGGCGTTGCGGCGGCCGCGCGTGATGAGCTGCGTCAGGTCGCCGTAGGTGTCGCGGTTGGTGGCGTACAGCACGAGCTGCAGGCCGTCGTCCAGCGGGAACTCGCTGCCGACCAGCAGCGGCAACCCGGCGTCCTTGGCCGCCAGATGCGCGCGCACGACGCCGGCGACCGAGCATTCGTCGGTGAGGGCCAGCGCCGCGTAGCCCTGCGCCTGCGCCCGCTCGACCAGTTCCTCCGGGTGCGACGCCCCGCGCAGGAACGAGAAATTGGAGAGGCAATGCAGTTCGGCGTAAGGCGGCAGCATGCCGGCCAGTATACCGTATATTTATACGGTATGACGGAGAGGGCGGCATCGAGGGCAAAACCCCTGCGCGGCGCGGGGATGGGACCGTGTCTGCGCGAAAGCCGCTAACATGCCCATCTCTCGCGCATCGCCGCCGCCCCTTCACTCCTCCCCTTTCCGCATGCCCGCCATCGCCTTCGACCGCTTCTACCGCTACGCCGACCTGACCGACCTGCTGCAGGCGTTCGCGCGCGAATATCCGCAGCTCGTCGCCGTCGAGTCCATCGGCAAGAGCCACGAGGGCCGCGACATCTGGGTCGCGACCGTCACCAATGCCGCCACCGGTCCCGCGGCCGACAAGCCGGCGTTCTGGGTCGACGGCAACATCCACGCGACCGAGGTGGCGGCGTCGGCGCGAACCTGTACTTCCTGCACACGCTGGTCACGCGGTACGGCACGCGACGCCGACGTCACGCGCGCGCTCGACACCCGCGCGTTCTACGTCTGCCCGCGCATCAATCCCGACGGCGCCGAATGGGCGCTCGCCGACCAGCCGAAGTGGATCCGCTCCAGCACGCGGCCGTATCCGCACGGGCGACGAGGACGTCGAGGGCCTGACGGTCGAGGACGTCGACGGCGACGGCCGCATCCTGCAGATGCGCATCGTCGATCCCAACGGCGTGTGGAAGGCGCATCCGGACGAGCCGCGGCTCATGATCCGCCGCGAGCCGACGGAAACCGGCGGCACCTACTACCGCATCCTGCCCGAGGGCACGCTCGAGAGCTACGACGGCTACACGCTGCGCGTCAAGAGGCCCGGCAGGGCCTCGACCTCAACCGCAATTTTCCGGCGTCGTGGCGCCAGGAATTCGAGCAGCTGGGCGCGGGTCCGTACCCGGCGTCGGAGCCGGAAGTGCGGGCCGTCGTCGATTTCATCGTCCGCCATCCCAACGTCACCGGCGGCACCTCGTTCCACACGTGGAGCGGCGTGCTGCTGCGCCCGTTCGAGCACCAGCCCGACGACGAGATGCACGCCGAGGACCTGTGGGTCTACCAGGCCACGGGCAAGAAGGGGACCGAACTCACCGGCTATCCCAACATCTCCGTCTTTCACGAGTTCCGCTATCACCCGAAGGACGTGATCGGCGGCACCTTCGACTGGATCTACGAGCACCTCGGCATCTACAGCTGGGTCGTCGAGATCTGGTCGCCGATGCGCGAGGCGGGCATCACCGACTACAAGTACATCGACTGGTTCCGCGACCACGCGCCGGAGGACGACCTCAAGATGCTGCGCTGGAGCGACGACAAGCTGGGCGGCCTCGCGCACCTGCCGTGGCAGCCGTTCGACCATCCGCAGCTCGGCAACGTCGAGATCGGCGGCTGGAACCGTTTTCATGCGTTCTCCAATCCGCCGCCGCAGTTCCTCGAGCGCGAGCTCGAGCGCTTTCCCAAGTGGCTGCTCTGGCAGGCGCTGATTTCGCCGAAGCTCGAGCTCGTGCATGCGGGGTCATCGGCGGCGGGCGGCGGCCACTACAACGTCACGCTGGTCGTGCAGAACACGGGCTGGCTGCCGTCGTATGTGTCGAAGCGCGCGCTCGAGCGCAAGGCCGTGCGCGGCCTCGTCGCCGAAATCGCGCTGCCCGCCGGCGCCGACCTCGTGCAGGGCAAGCGGCGGATCGAAGTCGGGCCAGCTCGAAGGGCCGCGCGTACAAGCACACCGGCATCTCGTTCTGGCCGGACTACCACGTCACCGACGACCGCCTGAAGATCGAATGGGTGGTGCGCGGCAAGCCGGGCGACGTGCTGCAGCTCACGGCGCGGCACGAGCGGGCGGGCACCGTGCGTGCCGACGTCACGCTGGGCTAGACGCGGGTCACCCGTGACGCCGGCGCGCCGTCCGGCCATCCCGCGCGGCGTGTGGGTGCTCGGCATCGTCAGCCTGTGCATGGACCTGTCGTCCGAGCTGGTCCACGCGCTGCTGCCGCTGTACATGGCGACGGTGATGGGCGCGAGCACGCTCATCATCGGCATCGTCGAAGGCATCGCCGAGGCGACGGCGCTGATCGTCAAGCTCGGGTCCGGCGCGCTGTCGGACTGGGCGCGCAGGCGCAAGCCGCTGGTGCTGCTCGGTTACGGACTGGGCGCGCTGTCCAAGTTCGCGTTTCCGCTCGCGCCCACGCTCGGCTGGATCGTCACGGCGCGCTTCGCCGATCGCGTCGGCAAGGGCATTCGCGGCGCGCCGCGCGATGCGCTGATCGCGGATATCGCGCCGCCGGACGTCCGCGGCCGCAGCTTCGGATTGCGGCAGGCGCTCGACACCGTCGGCGGCATCGGCGGGCCCTTGCTGGCGCTCGCGGGCATGGCGTATTTCGCGAGCGACTTCCAGGCGGTGTTCTGGGTCGCCGTGGTGCCGGCGATGCTGTGCGTGCTGCTGATCGTCGTCGGCGTGGAGGAACCGCGGCGTGCGCCGGAGGCCACGGCGGCCAGGCCGCGCTGGCGGCTCGCCGACACCGCATCGCTGCCGCGCGCGTTCTGGTTCGTCGTGGCGATCGCGGCAGTGCTGACGCTCGCCCGCTTTTCCGAAGCGTTTCTCGTGCTGCGCGCGCAGAACGTCGGCTTCGCCGTGGCGCACGCGCCGCTCGTCATGGTCGTCATGTCGATCGTCTACGCGCTGTCCGCGTACCCGGCGGGTGTCGCGGCCGACCACGGACGCGGTCCCCACCTGCTGGCGGCAGGCATCGTGCTGCTGATCGTCGCCGATCTCGTGCTGGCGCGCGCGGCGGGACCGGTGACCGTGCTCGCCGGCGCCGCGCTGTGGGGGCTGCACATGGGCCTGACGCAGGGGCTGCTCGCGGCGCTGGTGGCCGGCGCCGCGCCGGCCTCCTTTCGCGGCACGGCGTTCGGCATCTTCAATCTCGCCTGCGGCATCGCGCTGCTGATCGCCAGCGTGCTCGCCGGCTGGCTGTGGGACACGTTCGGACCGGCATTGACATTCTATGTCGGCGCGGCATTCACGGCACTGGCGGGTGTGGGACTGCTGTTGCGGCACAAGGACGTGGCGGCGCTCTCCAACGTCCACTGACGGCGGGCGGCCGCCGGGCGTGCTACAGCATGGCGTCGAAGCGGTCCGCCACCCTTTCGAATCCCTGCCGCGTCGGATGCAGCTCGTTGCCCCACCAGTCGCGGTAGCGGCCGTTGGCGAGATCCGTCGACAGCGTGTTGCGCAGGTCGATGAGCTGCACATGGCCGAACGCGGGCGTGGCCACGACGGCGGCCAGCATCGCGTAGAAGCGGTCGATCAGGTCGCGCGCGATGCCGATGCGCTCGGCGAGATCGTCGTAGCCCTTTTCGCGAAAGCCCGGCTCGAGCCACGGCCCCGGCAGCCATCCCCAGCCACCCAGCACGCCGCGGCCGTCGGGCACCGGATAGTCGTAGCCGTGCAGCAGGATCGGCACGCGGGTGCGAAGCAGCGTGTCGCACGTGGCGGTGACCGCCGCCAGCACCGTCGTGTAGGCGACGCGGACGCGCGTTTCGAGCACGCCGTCGACGACCGCCGCGTTGAGTCCGAACATCGGCGACGAGCGATGGTTGAGCAGCATCGCGAACGCGTCGCCCGCCACGTCGTTGCCGCCGCCGGACACGAGGATCGCGTGCGGCGATTGGCCGCGACGGATGACGCGCTCGATCGCGCGGACGAAATCGTCGAGCTGCCCGCCGTCGTACGCCATGCTCTCGACGCTGTCGCCGCGATGCGCGACGTGCTCGATGTCCCAGCCGTGGTCGTCGTCGAGTTTCTGCAGCACGTCGTAGAACGGATAGTCGAACCACGAGTCGCCTTCGGCCACCAGCACGCCGCGGCTGCCCGCCGTCGGGGCGGCAGCGCCCGTCGTTGCCGCCTTCTTCGCCACCGACTTGCGCGCCGGAACCTTGCCGGTCCTGCGCGACGACTTCGCGGTGGCGACCGCCTGCGCGCGCCGTGCCGCCTGCTCCTTGCGACGGGTGACGATCCAGTCGGCCTGCGCGCGTCCAAGGCGCAGCGCCTGCGCGGTCGCCTGCACCAGGCTCTGCGTGCCCTTGACGGCGGCGCCGGGTGCGCCGCGCCTGTGCCGCGATTTCGCGACGCGCTTGCCCGCGGGCGTGAGCGCGGCACGCGACACGGCCGCGAATTCCTCCCACGGCGTCGCGGCAGGACGGACAACCGATTTGCGTTTGCTGGCCATGACGGTCCTCCTTCGTGGCAACGGCCGCGCGCGTGGGCGCGCGGCGGCGCTCAACTGACGATATCGATGCGGTCCGCGAGCAGCGTGTGGGCGAGCAGCACGCCGTCGCAGCGGACCTCGTGTCCCACGTAGGCGTCGAGCGCGCGGTCGCCCATCGCGGGACCGTCCTTGCGGCGAAGTACGTGGCGCTCGTCGCCGGTGTCGATCCACACGGCCGTATGCTGACTCTTGCTGCCGGCGCCGAAGGGGCCGCGCGTCACGCGGCCGGTGACGCCGGTCACGCGCTTCGGTTCGTCGTCGCTGCGCGCCATCGCGTCAACGCTGCTCGTAGCGGCGCACGTCGACGATGCGGCCGGCGACTTCCTTGACGACGACTGCGACGGCATGCGGACCCGCGCCGGCGCCGGGCGGCTTTTGGATGGCGACGAAATAGCGGCGGCGCGCGACGGCGGACCTGGCGGCGCCGGCCATCTGCGCCTTCATCCGCGCCGGGCCCCGGCGCCCGCCATCGCGCGCGACGACCGGGGCATGCACGGCGAACATCCGGAATTTCGGCGGCGACGGCATGCCGGCATCGCGCGCGATCGTCGTCAGCGATTTCCACAGCGAAGGCGTGAGCGCGGGGAGCTTGGCGGCACGCGACGCCGTGGGTCGCGACGCTTGCAGGAACATGCCTTCGCCCGCGAGCTTGCTGCGCCGGTCCTGGCGCCGTGCGCGGCGGCCGTCGCCGGCGTTCGCCTCGCGGTTCGCCATCGCCGGCGCATCGAGCTCGACCGGATGCACGGCGGGATCGCCCAGCAGGATGAACTGCGCGAGGGTCTTGAGATCCGTGGGATCGAGGTCGACGATTTCGCGCACGTAACGCTGTCGCGCGTGCAGCGCGGCGCGGCCGAGCGACGCGCCGCCCTGGATCTCCAGCAGGAAGTACTGGACGAGGAGATCGGCCGCGACCATCTTGCGCGAATCGCCGTACGCGATCGTCGTGCTGCCGAAGTAGCCGTAGGCGCCCTGCGCGAGATAGCTCTGGCAGATCGGGATGTCGACGCCGATCAGCCCCGCCGAGTACAGTTGCGCGCCGTAGCAGCACTCGACGGCGGCCACGGTGCCCGGCGCGATGCGACCGGCGATCGACCGCGTCGTCAGCGCGATCGGATACCGGCGTCCGTGCTGGCCCTGGAATTCCGGCGATCCCTCGCTGCCGTGGCAGTTGATGAAATGCGCGAGCGGCGCGGTGGCGGCGGCACCGAACCGCGGACCGGACGGCGGCGCCGTGCGCAGCCTGTCGCTGCGGCCGAAGATCGCGAAGAGGTTGCGCTGGCTCGACACCGTCCACGATTTCGCCGACAGCGCGAAATGCGCGGCGTAGTCCTCGGGCGCGCGGCGCTTGTACGTCGCGGCCGTGCGGAGCAGGCGGACGAGATGCGCGGCTTCGGCGGCGCGCGTGGCGCCGCGCAGGTCCGGCAGGCGGCCGACGACGCGCGTCGGCCCGGTGAACGCGGCGGTATCGTCGGACGCGGGTCCGTCGCAGGCGTACGGAAGATCGCTCCATGCGTAGCGGTCCGGCTCGCCGGGCGGCTCGAACAGCGGATTGCGCAATGGCTGGTGCGCGACGACGTCGGGCGCGCCGAGGATCATCAGGTAGTCGGGGCGCTCGGCGCGAAAGACTGCATCGATCGCCGCCTTGGTGGCGGCGTAGTCGGCGGGATCGGTCACCGCCGTCGCGCGGCGGGCGCGCATCGCGCGCGCGTCGTCCAAGTACAGCACGCGGGTGACGAGCCCGCGCTTGCGGTCGGCGCCGATCAGTTGCGTCAGCGCCGTCCGGATGCGCGCCAGGCCGCTCGCGCCGTACTTGCCGCGCAACGCGCCCCTGTGGCTGACGATCAGCTTGTCGGTCACCGGCGATCCTCGCTTCCGGATGTCGTTGTGGTGGACAAGTCTATTCCGAAATACGGCGGGACAGGGGGCGAATATTCACGTTGCCGGCCGGATGCGGCCGCGTCGCGCCGTCGTCAGCGATAGCCGGCCGCCTGCAGCTCGAAGAGTTCCGCGTAGCGGCCGCCGGCCGCCAGTAGTTCGTCGTGCGTGCCCATCGCCTCGACGGCGCCATCGGCGAGCACGATGATGCGGTCGGCCATCCGCACGCTGGAGAAGCGGTGCGAGATCAGCACGGCGGTGCGCCCCTCGGAGAGTTCCTTGAAGCGCCGGAACACCTCGAACTCGGCGCGCGCGTCGAGCGCGGCCGTCGGCTCGTCGAGGATCAGCAGCTGCGCGCCGCGCATGTATGCGCGGGCGATCGCGATCTTCTGCCATTCGCCGCCCGACAGGTCGATGCCGGACTTGAAGCGCTTGCCGATCACCTGGTCATAACGGCCGGGGAGTTTCTCGATCACGTCATCGGCGAGGCTGCGTTGCGCCGCCGCCTCGATGCGCGCGCGGTCGTCGCGCGCCTCGATGCGGCCCACGGCGATGTTGTCGGCCGCCGTCATGTGGTAGCGGACGAAGTCCTGGAAGATCACGCCGATGTTGCCGCGCAGCGCGGACAGGTCGTAGGTGGAGAGGTCGTGCCCGTCCAGCAGGATCCGGCCCTCGTCGGGGTCGTACAGTCGTGCGAGCAGCTTGACGAGCGTCGTCTTGCCGGCGCCGTTTTCGCCGACCAGCGCCAGCGTCTCGCCCGCCAGGAGCGAGAAGCTCAGGTGACGGACCGCCCAGCGCTCGGCGCCCGGATACTGGAAGCCCACGTCCTCGAAGACGAAGCCGTCCCGGATCGGCTGCGGAAACGGGCGCGCGCCCGGCAACGACACGATTTCCGGCTTGATTTCGAAGAAGGAGAAGAGGTCGTCGAGATAGAGCGACTGGCCGGCGATCTGCGAAAAGCCGGACAGCATGTTCTCGAGCAGCGTGCGCAGGCGCCGGAACGAGCCGGCGAGGAACGTGAGGTCGCCGATCGAGAACTCGCCCTGCACGGTGCGCCAGACGATATACGCGTAGGCGACGTAGTAGGCGCTGGTGCCGAGGGCCGTCAGCACGCTGCCCCATCCGGCCCGGCGCAGCGCGATGCTGCGGTTGGCCGCGTAGAAGCTCGTCGCCAGCGTCCGGTAACGCTCGATCAGGAACGCGTTGAGCCCGAAGATCTTCACCTCCTTGGCGGTCTCCACGCTGGCGCCCGTCTGGCGGATGTAGTCGAGCTCGCGCCGCTCGGACGTGCGCGCGTAGTTGAGCGAGTAGCTCGCCGCGTTGAAGTGCGCCTCGCCGATGAACGCCGGGATGAGCGCCACCGCCATCAGCGCAATCAGCCACGGCGCGAAGACGACGAGGCCGATCGCGAAACTCGCGATCGTCACGAGGTCCTGCGCCTGGCCGAACAGCTGGCCCATGAGGCTCATGCGCCCGGCGGCCTGGCGGCGGGCGCGTTCGAGCCGGTCCTGCAATTCGCTGTCCTCGAAGTCCTCGAGGTCGAGCGTTGCCGCGTGCTCCATCAGCAGCAGGCTCGTCCGGTTGCTGAACTGTTCGGACAGCAGCGAATCGAGCAGCGAGATCAGGCGCCCGAGCACATCCGACAACACGGCGAGTCCGAGGATGCCGATGCTTTCCGCGGACGGGCGCGAGCCCGCGACCTTCCAACGACTTCATCCTGCTGATCGGCATCGTGAAGAAGAACGCGATCATGATGATCGACTTCGCGATCGATGCGGAGCGCGACGAAGGCATGTCGCCGCGCGAGGCGATCCACCAGGCGGCGCTGCTGCGCTTCCGCCCGATCCTGATGACGACGCTGGCGGCGCTGTTCGCGGCGGTGCCGCTGATGCTGGGCTGGGGCGAAGGCGCGGAGCTGCGCCGTCCGCTGGGCTTGGCGATCTTCGGCGGGCTGGTCGTGAGCCAGATCCTCACGCTGTTCACGACACCGGTCATCTACCTCGGCGTTCGACCGCCTGGCGCGGCGCGGGACGGGCCGCGCACCGGCGCCGGCACGGCACCGTCGAGGCGGGCCGCCGTGAACCTGTCCGCGCCCTTCGTCCGACGTCCCGGTCGCCACGGCGCTGCTGACCATCGGCATCGCGCTCGCCGGCATCGCCGCGTTCTTCGTGCTGCCGGTCTCGCCGTCTGCCGCAGGTCGACTTCCCGACCATCTCGGTCAGCGCGCAGCGCTGCCGGGCGCGAGCCCGGAAACGATGGCGACGAGCGTCGCGACGCCGCTCGAGCGGCGTCTCGGCACCATCGCCGGCGTCACCGAGATGACGTCGTCCAGCGGCAACGGTTCGACGCGCATCAGCGCTGCAGTTCGAGCTCGAACCGCAAGCATCGACGCCGCCGCGCGCGAGGTGCAGGCGGCCATCAACGCCGTCGCGCGTCGACCTGCCGGCGACGCTGCGCAGCAACCCGACGTATCGCAAGGCCAACCCCGCCGACGCGCCGGTCGATCATCCTCGCGCTGACGCTCGAAGCACGCGCTCGCCGGGCAGATTTACGAAGCGGTGTCGAACATCGTCCAGCAGAAGCTCGCGCAGGTCGACGGCGTCGGCGACGTCGAGATCGGCGGCGGCTCGCTGCCCGCGGTGCGCGTCGAGCTCGCTCCGCATTCGCGCTCAACCAGCTACGGCGTCAGCGCGCGAGGACGTGCGCGCCGCGATCCAGGCGACGACCGCGAACCGGCCCAAAGGCGCGGTCGAAGGCGACGACCGCCGCCTGCAGATCTACACCGAGCTCGGACTCGCCGACCGGCGGGCGCACCGCCGCCGACTATCCAGGACCTCGTCGTCGCCTGGCGCGACGGCGCCGCGGTCCGGCTCGCCGACGTCGCCGAGTGTCATGCGACGGCGTCGAGGACACCCGCACGCTCGGCCTGTTCAACGGCGAGCCGGCGGTCATCGTGCTCGTCACGCCGGCAGCCGGACGCCAACGTCATCGAGACCGTCGACGGCGTCCGCGCGCTGCTGCCGGAGCTGCAGGCCCAGCTCCCGGCAGACGTCGACGCTGCGCGTCGCCTCCGACCGCACGCACTCGATCCGCGCCTCGCTGCACGAGATCGAGATCACGCTGCGTCATCTCGATCGTGCTCGTCGTCGCTCGTCGTCAGCGCGTTCCTGCGCAGCGCGCGCGCGACGGTGATTCCGGCGGTCGCGACGATCGTCTCGCTCCTCGGCACGTTCGGCGTGATGTACCTGCTCGGCTTCAGCCTCAACAACCTGACGCTGATGGCGCTGACGGTCGCCACCGGCTTCGTCGTCGACGACGCGATCGTCGTGCTCGAGAACACGAGCCGCCATCTCGAGGAGGGGATGGACCGGTTCGCAGGCCGCGCTCCTCGGCGCGCGCGAGGTCGGCTTCACCGTGCTGTCGATCAGCCTGTCGCTGGTCGCGGTGTTCATCCCGCTGCTGTTCATGGGCGGCCAGGTCGGCCGGCTGTTCCGCGAGTTCGCGGTCACGCTGTCGGCGGCGGTGATGATCTCGCTGGTCATCTCGCTGACGACGACGCCGATGATGTGCGCGTGGCTGCTGAGCGCCGGCGCCGCGGCACGGCCGCCGGGGCGGCGTCGCGCGCGACTTCGAGCGCGGCTGCGGCGATCGCGCACCGCGCGTACGCGGCGAGCCTCGACTGGGCGCTGCCGAGCGCGGCGCTGGTGATGCTTCGTCCTGGTCGCCGTCGGTCGCGCTCAACGTGTACCTGTTCATCGTCGTGCCGAAGGGCTTCTTCCCGCAGCAGGACACCGGCCAGATCAGCGGCGGCCTGCGCGCCGACCAGAGCATCTCGTTCCAGGCGATGCAGGGCAAGCTGCGCCAGCTCGTCGACATCATCCGCCGGACCCCGCCGTCGCCACCGTCGTCGGCTTCACCGGCGGCGGCCGCGCCGGCGGCGGCTTCATGTTCGTCAACCTGAAGCCCAGTCGCGAGCGCACCGAAGGCGGGCAGGCCGGTCATCGCGCGGCTGCGGCCGCAGCTTGCGCGCGTCGACCGGCGTCAGCCTGTTCCTCAACCCGGTGCAGGACGTGCGCAGGGCGGCCGGCAAGCAACGCGACCTACCAGTACACGCTGAAGAGCGACAACCTCGCCGACCTTAGCGCTGGGCCACGCGGCTGGCCGACGCGATGAAGGGACAGCCGGCGCTGATCGACGTCGACACCGACCAGCAGGAGAACGGCGTCGAGACGTTCGTGACGAGCGACCGCGACACGGCGTCGCGGCTCGCCATTGCCGCCCGCGACGTCGCCGTCAGGTGCCGGCCAAGCGCGTGGCCGTGCCGGGGGCCGCGAATGCCGCCGGCGCCGTGGCGGCGAGCGCGGCGTCCGCCTCCGCCGTGGCCGACCCCGGCGCGCGCGATTCGGCGAGCGGGCAGGGACTCAGCATGTCCGCGACGACGATGGTGCCGTTGCCGGTGATCGCGAGCTTCGCCGAGGCGGCGGCGGCGACATCGATCAGCCACCAGGACGGCGAGCTCGCGACGACGATCGCGTTCAACCTCGCCGCCGGCAGCTCGCTTGTCCGACGCGCAGGCGGCCGTGCGCGCAGGCCGAAGCCGACATCGGCATGCCGACCAACGTGCGCGGCAGCTTCCAGGGCACGGCGCGCAGCGTCCAGCAGTCGCAGGAGCAGCAGCCGCTGCTGATCCTCGCCGCGATCGTCGTCATCTACATCGTGCTCGGCATCCTCTACGAGAGCCTGGTCCACCCGATCACCGTGCTGTCGACGCTGCCGTCGGCCGGCGTCGGCGCGGTGCTCGCGCTGCTGCTGTTCCGGCATGGAGTTCTCGATCATCGCGCTGATCGGCGTGTTCCTGCTGATCGGCATCGTCAAGAAGAACGCGATCCTGATCATCGACTTCGCGCTCGAGGCCGAGCGC
This sequence comes from uncultured beta proteobacterium, assembly GCA_963823475.1. Taxonomy (GTDB): domain Bacteria; phylum Pseudomonadota; class Gammaproteobacteria; order Burkholderiales; family Casimicrobiaceae; genus VBCG01. The sequence continues at coordinate 183,261 of CAWGLS010000007.1, read as the reverse complement.
TCGCGCGGCCTGTCGCCGCTCGACGCGGTGCGCGAGGCCTGCCTGCTGCGCTTCCGGCCGATCCTGATGACGACGCTGGCCGCGGCGCTGGGCGCGCTGCCGCTCGCGATCGGCTTCGGCGAAGGCGCCGAGCTGCGCCGGCCGCTCGGCGTCGCGATCATCGGCGGCCTGATCGCCAGCCAGGTGCTGACGCTGCTGACCACGCCGGTCGTCTACCTGCTGCTCGACAAGCTGCGCCGCGCACGGCGCGCCGAGCGACCGCGCTCGCCGCATCGCCGCGGCGCCGCCGGAGCCGTCGCATGAGCCCGCTCCGTCATCCGGCCTCGCGCGTCTCCTGGCGCCGCGTCGCCGCGTGCGTCGACGTCCTGCGCTGCCGCCGGCTGCGCCGGTGGGGCCGAACTCACGACGCCGGCCCGTTCGGCCGCCGGTCCCCGGCCGCGTTACAAGGAGCGCCGGCCGTCGGCTGGGTGCCCGCGCCGCCCGCCGACGCGCTCGACCGCGGCCCGTGGTGGACGCTGTTCGACGACTCCGGTGCTCGATCGCGCTCGTCGCGCGCGTCGAGGTCGTCGAACCAGAACGTCGCCGCGGCGGCCGCCGCGTACGCGCAGGCGCGGGCGCTGGTGCGCGAGCAACGCGCGTCGCTGCTTCCCGACGGTCGCGCTGGGCGGCGGGCGCGGCGCGCGCGGGCGGCCGGCGACACGGCGCGGCGCCAACAGCTTCCAGGTGTCGCATCGGCGCCGACTGGGAGCCCGACGTCTGGGGCCGGCTGCGGCGCGACGGTCGACGGGCGCCGCGCGCCAGCGCGCAGGCGAGCGCAGGCCGATCTCGCGTCGGCGCGGCTGTCGGCGCAGGGCGAGCTCGCCGTCAACTACTTCGGCCTGCGCCAGGCCGACGCGCAGCAGGTGCTGCTCGCCGAGACGATCGCCGGCTACGAGCGCTCGCTGCACGATCACGCGCAACCGCTACGACGCCGGCAGTCGTCGCGAAGACCGACGTGCTGCAGGCCGCAGACGCAGCTCGCGACGACGCAGCGCCGACGCTCGTCGGCTCGCGCGCCAGCGCGCGCAGTTCGAGCACGCGATCGCCGTCCTGGTCGGCGAGCCGCCGGGCAATTTCATCGCTCGCCGCGGCGACGTGGGACGCCGATCGCCGCCGGCGTCCCGCCCGGCCTGCCGTCGACGCTGCTGCAGCGGCGTCCGGACATCGCCGCCGCCGAACGGCGGGTGGCGGCCGCGAACGAGCAGATCGGCATCGCGCAGGCGGCGTTCTACCCGAGCATCACCCTCGACCGCGGTCGGCTCGGCGCCGGCGGTCTTCGCCTCGGAGATCTCGTCAACGCGTCGAGCGCTCGCTCTGGTCGCTCGGCGCGGCGCTCGCGCAGTCGTTGTTCAACGCCGGCGCCACGGACGCGCGCGTCGCCGGCACGCGCGCCGGTACGAACAGGCGGTCGCGCGCTACCGCCAGACCGTGCTCGCCGCGTTCCAGGACGTCGAGGACCAGCTCGTCGCCACCGCGCGTGCTCGCCCAGCAGCAGGCGCTGCGCCGCAGGCATCGGACGCGGCGGCCGGCGTGCAGGCGCAGGTCCTGAACCGCTACCGCGCCGGACAGGTCGTCTACACCGAAGTCGTGATCGCGCAGGCGACCACGCTCAGTGCACGGCGCGCGCTGATCCAGCTGATCGCCGATCGCCATACGACGGCGGTGGCGCTGATCCAGTCGCTCGGCGGCGGGTGGAAGGTGCCCGACTGACCGGACGACCGGCGCGCGGCACGTTCGTCGCGCCCGAGGACCAACGCACGGCGAACGCGGTGTCTACCGCCTGCGCCGTGCGTCCGTCAACGCGAGTTACGGCTTGCGCGTCGCGCCTTGCGGCCGGCCGTGCTGGCCGTTGCCCGACCCGCGATGACCGCCCGCTGCGGCGCGTTGCCCGGCCGGCGCCGCGCGCTGGCCGGCGGGTGCGCCGCGGTGACCGGCCCGCTGGCCGGGTTGCGCCGCGGGTTGCCGCTTCGCTGCCGATCCGCTTCCCGGCCGTTGCTGACCGCCGCGCGGCTGCCGTTGCAGGATCGGCTGCGCGCGGGCATTGGGGTCCGGCTCGAAGCCTTCGACCGTCTGCTTGCGTATCGTCTTGCCGATGAGCTTCTCGATGTCGCGCAGGTACGCGTGCTCGTCGACGCAGACGAGCGAGACCGCTTCGCCGTTGGCGCCCGCACGGCCGGTGCGGCCGATCCGGTGCACGTAGTCCTCGGGGACGTTCGGCAGGTCGTAGTTGACGACGTGCGGCAGCATGTCGATATCGATGCCGCGGGCGGCGATGTCGGTCGCGACCAGCACGCGCAGGTCGCCCCCCTTGAACTCGGCGAGCGCGCGCGTGCGCGCGCCCTGGCCCTTGTTGCCGTGGATGGCGAGGGCGCCGATGCCGTCTTCCTCGAGCTGCTTCACGAGCTTGTCGGCGCCGTGCTTGGTGCGCGTGAAGACGAGCACCTGCCGCCAGTCGTTGTGGCCGATGAGCCAGGACAAGAGCGCGCGCTTGCCGTCGCGGTCGACCGGATGCACGACCTGGTTGATGATGTCGACGGTCGCGTTGCGCGGCGCGACCTCGATCATCGCCGGGCTGTTCAGCAGCGAGTCGGCGAGATCCTTGATCTCGTTGGAAAACGTCGCGGAGAACAGCAGGTTCTGCCGCCGTTTCGGCAGCATCGCCATCACCCGCTTGATGTCGCGGATGAAGCCCATGTCGAGCATGCGGTCCGCCTCGTCGAGCACGAAGATCTCGACGTGCGAAAAATCGACGTTGCGCTGCTCGTGGTGGTCGAGCAGGCGCCCCGGCGTGGCGACGAGGATGTCGACGCCGCGTTTCAACTGGGTCGTCTGCGGCGACATGCCGACGCCGCCGATGGCGACCATCGACGTGAGTTTCAGATGCTGGCCGTAGACGCGCACCGACATCTCGACCTGCAGCGCGAGTTCGCGGGTGGGCGTGAGGATCAGCGCGCGCAGCGGGCGCCGCGCCGAGTGTGGCCCGCGCGCGGCGTCGGGCGCCGGCGCCTTGGCGAGACGCTGCAGCATCGGCAGCACGAAGCCGGCGGTCTTGCCGGTGCCGGTTTGCGCGCCGGCCAGCAGGTCGCCGCCCGCGAGCACGGCGGGAATGGCCTGACGCTGGATCGGCGTCGGCGTGGTGTAGCCCTCGTCCGTGACAGCACGAACGAGCGGCTCGGATAATCCGAGCGAAGAGAACGACATGTAAACCTTTGGAATTTTTGGCCGGCGCCTCGCCACAAGCGTGGCGGCCAGTCAAGCCGGACAGGGTCAACCGGGAATACAGCGCCGGGAGGTCGAATCGACTGCGGCTTGAGGGACTGGAACAACGCCGCATCGCTCACTATAGCAGATCGCGCCCTGTCCGTCGCGCGTCGTGCGTCGGCGGCGGAGGTCGGTCGGTTCGGCCTAGCGGGCAACGATTCGACATCGTTAGCGCAGTTTGACGTTAGGGGTCAGAGCTGCAATACGCTGTCCTTAGGGGTCAGAGCTGCAATACGCTGTCCTTAGGGGTCAGAGCTGTAATACGCGCACTGGGGTTAGCCATCGCCACCGTTCGCCACTGCGCATTACAGCTCTGACCCCTAAGGACAGCGTATTGCAGCTCTGACCCCTGGACAGCGTATTGCAGCTCTGACCCCTAACGTCACGCGGCCAAGCGGCGGCTCGTCCATCGCGCGACCTGCTCGCGCAGCTCCAGGATGCGGTCCTGCCAGTAGCGCTGCGTGTTGAACCACGGGAACGCGGCGGGAAACGCCGGGTCGTCCCAGCGCCGCGCGATCCACGCCGCGTAGTGCATGAGGCGCAACGTGCGCAGCGCCTCGACCAGGTGCAGCTCGCGCGAGTCGAACGTCCGCGAAATCCTCGTAGCCGATCAGCACGTCGGCCAGCTGCCGCGTCATCGCCGCGCGGTCGCCCGACAGCAGCATCCACAGGTCCTGGACCGCCGGTCCGTTGCGCGCGTCGTCGAAGTCGACGAAGTGCGGGCCGTCCACCGTCCACAGCACGTTGCTCGCGTGGCAATCGCCGTGCAGGCGCAGCGTGGCAGGCGTCCCCGCGCGCGCGAAGCAATGGCGCACGCCGGCGAGCGCCATGTCGACGACCGCGACGTAGGCGTCGCGCAGATCGGCCGGCACGAAATCGTGGCTCGAGCACGAACGCGCGCGGCTCGTCGCCGAACGTCGCGATGTCGAGCGTCGGCCGATGCACGAATGGCGCGCAGCGCGCCGACCGCGTGGATGCGGCCGATGAAGCGGCCGAGCCATGTCGAGCGTGGCCGGGTCGTCGAGTTCCGGCGTGCGGCCGCCGCGCTTCGGGTAGACGGCGAAGCGGAAGTCGGCGAAGTGGTGCAGCGTGCGCGCCGCCGAGCGCGAGCGGCGCGACGACCGGAATCTCCCGTTCCGCGAGTTCGGCCACGAACGCGTGCTCCTCCAGGATCTGCGCGTCCGTCCAGCGGGCCGGCGCGGTAGAACTTGGCGACCACCGGGGGCGCGTCGTCGCGCTGGACGAGGTAGACGCGGTTCTCGTAGCTGTTGAGCGCGAGCAGGCGACCGTCGCCGCGCGATGCCGATGCTGTCGAGCGCATCGAGGATGCGGTCCGGCGTCAGCGTGGCGTAGGGCGCGGTGGCGGACATCGGTCCGATTGTACGGATCGCGCGCCGCGGCCGTGTAAGGAATTCGCGCGGCGCGCCGACTCGGCAGCAGTGCGCGGCGGCGCTTGCGTTCCGCGCGCGCTTCGCGAGGATGCGAGGCTCGCGCGACGCCAGGCGACGCGAATGGAACGGATCGATGACCGCGGCGTGCCACTCCGGAACGCCGGCAGCTACCTCTACTACCGGCACACGCTGCCGGTGCGGATCATGCACTGGATCAACGTGATCGCGCTCACCGTGCTGTTCATGAGCGGCCTGCAGATCTTCAACGCGTACCCGGTGCTGCACTTCGGCAAGTCGTCGTACGACGGCACGCCGCATGCGCTCGAGATCGGCGCAAGGAGCACGCCGACGACCGTGATCGGGCGTCACCCGCGTGTTCGGCGCGGAGTTCGACACCACCGGCTATCTTGGCCTCGTGTCCGGCCCCGGCGGCGAACCGGTGGCCGTCCACGTTTCCGCCGTGGATGATGCTGCCCGGCGATCAGTGGCTGGCGATGGCGCGCTCGTGGCACTTCTTCTTCGCGTGGGTGTTCCTGCTGAACGGCCTCGCGTTCGTCGTCTATGCGATCGCGAGTCGGCACCTCGCGCGCGACCTGGCGCCCGATCGCGCCGACTGGCGCGGCCTCGGCGCATCGATCCGCGATCACCTGCGCTTCCGCCATCCGGCGGGCGAGGCGGCGACGCGCTACAACGTGCTGCAGAAGCTCGCCTACCTCGTCGTGATCTTCGGCCTGCTGCCGCTGGCGATCCTGATGGGATTCGCGCTGTCGCCGTGGCTCAATGCGCTGCTGGCCGGCTGGGTCGATTCGTCGGCGGCCGGCAGTCGGCGCGCTCGATCCACTTCATCGTCGCGTGGCTGCTGGTGGCCTTCGTCGCCATCCACGTGTTCCAGGTGATCGTGACCGGCCTGTGGAACAACCTGCGCTCGATGATCACCGGCCGCTACCGCATTCCGGAGGAGTCCGCCCATGACTAGGCTGCAACGACGCCCGCCGCGGCGGCGCTTCCTCGCGCGCGCGACGGCCGTCGCGTCCGCGCGCCTGGCTCGCCGGGTGCGACCACCTGTCGCGCACCGAATGGCTGCCGAAGGTGCTGAACGCGGTCGAGCCGCTGAACGAGGGCGTCGCCAAGGCCGTCGGGCCGCAACGCGATGGCGCAGGAGTTCGCGGAAGCCGACCTGTCGCCGACGTTTCGCAGCAACGGCACGGCCGATCCCGGCACCGCCGAGTACAACGCGCTGGGTGGCGTCACGCACTTCGCCGACTACCGGCTGGCCGTCGGCGGGCTGGTCGCGGCGCCGCGGCAGTTTTCGCTCGCCGAACTGCGGGCGTTGCCGGCGCGCACGCAGATCACGCGCCACGACTGCGTCGAGGGCTGGAGCGCCATCGCCAAGTGGAAGGGCGTGCCGCTGGCGGCGATCCTGATGACTCGTGAAGCCGAAGCCGGACGCGCGCTACGTGATGTTCTACTGCGCCGACCCGATGAGCGAGGACGGCTCCGATCTCTACTACGAGAGCATCGACCTGGACGACGCGCGGCATCCGCAGACGATCCTGGCCTACGACATGAACGACGCGCCGCTGCCGGTGCCCAACGGCGCGCCGCTGCGGCTGCGCGTCGAGCGGCAGCTGGGCTACAAGCACGCCAAGTACATCACGGCGATCGAGTTCGGTCGACAGCTTCGCGCGCATCGCGGGCGGCAAGGGCGGCTACTGGGAGGACCAGGGCTACCAGTGGTGGGCGGGGATCTGACGGCTGCGCCATGCCGGCCGCCGTTCGCGCCGGATGTCCCGTGCCCCTTGCCCCGCGGGCCATGAGCGGCGGCGGCGATGCCGCGGCGGACTTTGCCGCGCCTAACGATTCGTCGCCAGCATCCCCAGCAGCCGATCCAGGTTCTCCCGCGCCCGCGTCTCGTGCCGCGCGCGGTAGTAATCGGTCGAGAAGAACCATCGCCGCCGCGCGAGCCGCCGGAGGAAAGTCTGCTGTCCGGCCTGATACACCTCGTCGCTTTGCGCGGCGAACTCTTCGCGCAATAGCGCGCCGTGGCGCATGAACTCCTCCCACGACGCGCCAAACCCCGCGAGGTCGATGTCTTCGATGAAACGCCGGTCGTGGCTGCGCGCAGGACGCCGGTGGCGCGTGCTCAGGATGAGACCGCACACGCGCCGGCGGAACGCAGGTTCGGCGTCGGTGGACTGTGCGAGAAACAATTCCGCGCTCAGCCGCTCGTTCTCCGCGTCGCTCGGGACATAGACGGCATCGTGGAACCAGATCGCGATTTCCACGGCGTCGGGATCCGCAAGCAACGATGCGACTTCGTCGAACCGATGCAGGCAGTCCTCGATGTGATCAAGATTGTGAAAGCGCCGATCGGGGCCGCTCAAGCGTCGGCACAGGTCCCGATGCACCTGCTCCGGCGTGACCGCTGCGCCGGGTGCCGCATACCGGCCCCACAGCATCTCGAACCGCTTGGCGTCCACGCGCCTGTTCATCGGCGGGCTCGACGTTGCGGGCGATCCGAGGGGTGGCAGCGGCATGGCCGTCGCCGTCGACGATGGAGGCGCAGCACCTGCACGGGCAATACGACATCCACTCCGGCACCCTTCCGAACGGGCGTTGCAGGTGTGGCGTCCGTGGCACCATCGGGGTTACGTGCGCGGCCCATGCGCGATTCTATGGCAAGCCGAATCCCCTGTCGTTGTGCCCCGCAGCAGGCCCGTTTTTTCGCCCGCCTATGGCCGATTCGGCTGCCGGCGTGTTGCGGGCGGTCGCGGACTGCGACATGATCCGGCCACTCGCCTGCGCGTTCCACAACGAGGTGGGTGTTCGATGTTCGGTTTTCTCCTGCGGCGACCAGAGCATCCCCGGATGGCGCAGATCCGCCAGATCGGACTGTTCGCCACGTTGCGGCCGAAGGAATTGCGGGTCATCGACGGCCTGCTCTACGAGCGCCGCTACCTCGAGGGCGAGATCGTCTTCGACGAAGGGGAAGAGGGCCAGGCCCTCTACGTCGTGCTGAGCGGAAGGGCGCTGATCTGCAAGCGCGGCGACGCGGGCCTCGCTGCCGATCGCGGAAATACCCACCGGTTCGCTGTTCGGAGAGCTTGCGTTGCTGTGGGGATTGCCGCGCTCGGCGCAGGTGCGGGCGGGCGAGGATTGCGTGCTGGCCGCATTGTCCCGCGCCGACTTCGAAACGCTGATCGAGACGCATGCGGCGATCGCCACGAAGATCGCGCTGCAGCTCGCCCGCGACCTCGGGCAGAAGCTCACCGCGCGCTACCTGGCGCTGCGAATCGCGAGCCGCTGTGAAGGACTTCCCGACCTGCGCGTCCGGCCCGCTGGTCTGGATCGTCACCATCGCCGTCACCACGCTGCTGCTCGTCGCGTCCGCCAAGGCGCTCTGGCTCGTAGTGCCGTTCCTGCTCGCGATCATCCTCTACTACCTGCTGTACCCGGTGGTGCGCCGCCTGGTGCTGGCGGGGGTCAGCCGCCATGGCCACGGCGCTGGTCGTCGCCGGCGTCACGCTGGTCGTGGTCGCCGTCATGATCCCGCTGCTGCCGTGGCTGGCCGCACAGTCGGTCACCGGCGAAGTGACGCTCAACCGCTACCTCGAAGGCGGACGCGCTGCTCGTCGACCGTACGCTCGCGGCGCTGGAGCATCAGTTCGGGTTCCTGCGGCGGATGAACTTCCACGCCGAGATGGGCAAGATGGCCGCCGAGTTCGGCGACACCACGTTGCAGAAGAAGGTCGGCGACACGCTGTTCGCGGCGGCGGCGTGGCTGCCGTCGCTGCTGCTCGCGCCGTTCTTCGCGTTCTTCATGCTGCGCGACGGCGGGCTCTTCGCGAAGCTGCTCGCCAGCGAAGTGCCCAACGCGTTCTTCGAGCGCACGATCTACATGTTCGACCGCGTCGACGCCATCGCGCGCAACTACTTCCAGGGCCTGCTCAAGCTCACCGCGTCGATACCGTGTGCCTCGACCGGGCCTGTGGATCGTCGGCGTGCCGAACCCGTTCATCCTCGCCGCGGTCGCCGCAGTGTTCCAGTGGATTCCCGTCGTCGGTTCGGCGGTCGGCTGCGTGCTCGTCGTCCTGGTGGCCGCCACCGAATTTCCAACCAATCCATGGATGGTCTACGCGACCATCGGGGTCTTCGCGTTCGCGCGCCTGCTCGACAACTTCTTCTTCATTCCGCTGACGGTGGGCCGCAGCATCCGGATGCATCCGATGCCCACGGTGCTGATGGTCTTCATCGGCGGCGCCGTCGCCGGCGTGCCCGGGCTGGTGCTCGCGCTGCCGCTGGCGGGCGTGGTGAGCGCGGTGGTGGGCACCGTCGCCGGCATCGTTCGCGATCCCCGTCTGCGGGCACGGCACGCGTACGCCCGATCATTGCAGCAGCAGCGAATCGCCGCCGACGTCCGGATCTGATGCGGAGGAGGTCAAAGGCTAAAGCCCTCTGATGCGGGCGAAGCCGCGCGTCGCGATGAGGCGGCGGACGCGGGCAACGGCGCGCTGCCTTACGCGAAGATCCCGTGCAGGAACCACTCGCCGTCGTCGATGCCGTAGCGGTGATCGCGGTAGATCCACATCGTTTCGCCGGCGGGCGTGGTGGCGACGAAGTAGTCGCGGCGCACGTCGTTGCCGTCCCACCAGCCCGACTCGATGCGCTCGGGGCCGTCGCGCAGCGCCCACGGCTGCGTCGCCAGCAGGTGCGCGAGCGGTTGCGGTTCCGGCAGCAGCCACAGCGGGCGCGGCGCGTCGATCGTCATCCGCAGCGGATCGTTCGCCCACCGCTGCGCCGCTGATTGCCTGGCGCGGGCGCGCGCCTGCGGCGGCGCGGGGCCGTGGCGGGCGGATGCGCCGGCGGCGAGCGGCACGTTGCGCAGCGCGAGTTCCGGCCGGTGCTCGGCATGCGGGGCGAGCCGCAGCAGCGCGTCCTCGCCCAGCCGCGCGCGCAGCCGGTCCGTCAGCGGCACTGCCACGGCATCGGCGTCGTCGCCCGGCAGCAGGCCCAGGTTGCGGCCGGCAAGCGGCGCCGTCTCGTCGCTCGCGAGCGTGATCGACTCCACGGTGGCGGGCAGCGCCACGCGCGCCAAGCGTTCGCGCAGCACGCCGAGCAGGTGCGCGGGCAGGCGCGCGGGCGCGCCCAGCGCGAACGGCACGACGGTGGCCGGCATGCCGCGCTGCCGCAGATGGCGCTCGTGCGCGAGCGTCAGCGTCAGGCGCACGACGCCCAAGCCGCGCGCCGTCAGCCAGCCGGCGAATTCCTGCACGAGCCGCTGCACGCCGAAGCCGAGCGCCTCGGCGTCGTGCACCGGCGCGGGCAGGTCGAGCTTGCTCGTGAAATGCGGCGGTGGCACGAAGGCCGCGCGCGGATCGGGCGTGCGCCCCAGCGCGTGGTCGAGGCTGTCGACGAGCGCCGCACCGAAGCGGCGGGCAAGGCCGTCGCGCGGCAACGCGGCGGCATCGCCGAACGTCGTGACGCCGGCTTCGCGCAGCGTCGCGCGCGCGGCGTCGGGCAGGTCCAGGAGCGCGAGCGGAATCGGCGCCAGCACGGCGGGCAGCTGCGCGCGGTCGAGGACGGGCTGCGTGCGGCCGGCGCGGGCGAGCAGCAGCGCGGCGCCGGGAGTGGGGGCGATGCCCAGGCGGGCCGCATAGCCGAGCGCGTGGGTGCCGCCGACCAGGCGCGCCACGAGCCGCGGCAGTCCGTCGAAGAGGCGCAGGCTGCCGCCGATCTCGGCGACGATGCCGTCGGGCGGCGCGAGGCAGGCCATCGGCGTGAACGTCAGCGTCCACGTGGCGAGCTGCGCGAGCGCGTGGCGTTCGGCCTCGGTGTCGCGGTCGCGCAGCATGAGGTCCGGCGCGAGCGCCAGCGCCGCGGAGATCAGCTGGCCGTCGCGGATGCCGGCCGCGCGCGCCGCGGCGCCGGCCGCGACGACGCGCGGGTAGTGGCCGCCGCTGCTGACGGCGAACGGACGCGCGGCGGCGTCCGGCGGCTGCGCGCGCATGAACACGTCGAGCGGCAGCGAGGGAAAGAGGAGGCAGGTCCAGAGCATGATTCTTTGGGGTCAGAGCTGTAATTATCGGCGCGCCCTATGATGGGCATTCCCCGCGCCCACCTGGCCGATAATTACAGCTCTGACCCCAAGCGCGGAAATTCGAGTCCGACCCTCAGTTCGCCTTTCATTTCGCCCAGATCGTCTCCTCCGACAATCCGATCTCGGCCAGTTCCGCGGCGCGCAGCTCCGCGTCGCCCACGCAGAAGAACTCGTCGAGCTGCGGCGGCTTGACCGCCGTGCCCGCGAGCATCGCGTGCGCCTGGCCGCGATGGTGGATCTGGTGCTCGAACAGGTGCGCGAGCAGCCGCGTGAGATTTTCGTATTGCACGCGATGGGGCCGCGGGACGGCGACGGTCATCGCGAGCTGCGCGTCGGACAGTCCCGCGCACAGGTCGACCAGCCGGCGGTCGACCGCATGCTGCGCGGCGAGGATTTCGGCGCACGTCGCGAACGGATCGTCCCAGCGGCGCGGCGTCGTGTCGAGCGGCTGCCCGCGCACCGAGCGCTCGAGCGCACCGACGTAAAACCAGTCGACCAGCAGGTTGTGATTGAGCGTGCCCGGCAGCGACGGGAAGAAGCTCGTGCGCGCCGCGCCGAAATCCTCCTGCGACAGGCGCGCGCAGGCGGTGAGCAGCCGGTGGTTCGCCCACGCGTTGTTGCAGGCCATCGTGTAGAAGTGATGCGCGAGAGGGGACATCGCGGAGACCTTTCCGGTGGGAAGGGGAGTCGGGGAAAACGGTGGATGGCGCGCGGCGAGCAGCGCAAGCGGGGCGATCCGATCGGACCGGCGCTGACGTTCGCCGGATTCGCCGCTCGCCCGGTTTTCCCCATGGCGATCCACAGGCGCACGGTATTCATTGGACGTTGGGGTCAGAGCGATAATTGGCGGGCGGGACGGCGCAGGGAATGTCGCTCGCTGGAGCGAGCCGCCAATTACCCCTCTGACCCCAGGCCGCGCCGAGCGAGCCGACCGGCGGTTCCGCGCGCCCGTTTCCCACGTCGATCAGCACCGGCTGCGGCAACTCGGCGCCGCGCCGTTTCAGCACGCGCACGGCCAGCATGCCGTCCTGCGGCGCGAGTGCCAAACGCAGCGGCGCGGCGGTGGCGCTGCCGCGCTGGCCCGGGCGCCGCCACAGCGCGCCCCACGTGCGGCCTTCGCGCGCGGCGACCTGCAGCCGGCGCAGCGCGCGCTCGTCGTGCGTGGACAGCCACGCGAATGCGGCGCCGCATTCGGGCGCGCGCAACGCCTGCTCGAACGCCCACAGCGCGTCCTGCGGCGTCCTGCAGGCGACGATGACGAGGCGCGCCAGGTCGATGCCGCTGGCCGTGAGCGCCGGCGCGTACGGCCGGTACGGCGGCGCGATCCACACGACGTCGCGGCCGCGCGCCTGCACATGCGCGAGCCCCGGCAGCGTCAGGCGGATCTCGCCGATGCCTTCGCGTTCCACCAGCAGCTCGGTCAGCGCGCCCTGCGGCCAGCCGCGTCCGGGCAGCGCCGCGTCGAGCGTGGCGTAGCCCGACGGCACGGCGGCGGGCTCGGGCGCGACATCGTCGCCGCGCCAGATCGCCGGATGCTCGAGCAGCGTGGCCAGGGCGGCGGACGAGGCGTGCATGAGCGGAACCCGGATGGCGCTTTAGCCCCCTTGCGTCATTTTCGCGAAGCGGCGTCCCATCTCCTGGGGCGCCACGTCTTCCACGTGCGTGGCGATCGACCACATGTGGCCGAACGGATCGACGAGCGTGCCGGTGCGGTCGCCGTAGAACTGGTCGGCGACCGGCTGCTGCTCCTTGGCGCCCGCCGCGAGCGCCTGCGCGAACACGCGGTCGACATCGGGCACGTAGATCATGAGGCTGACCGGCGTGCCGCCCATCGCCTGCGGGCCGCGATAGCCGTCCATTTCCTCGCCGAGCATCACCGGCGAATCGCCGATCTTCACTTCGCCGTGCGCGACCTTGCCGTCTGGTCCGGTCAGGCGATAGAGCTCGGTGGCGCCGAAGGCTTTCTTGTAGAACTCCATCGCGGCGGCGGCATCGCGCAGCACGAGGTAGGGCGTGACGGAATGGTAACCGGCGGGAATCGGGGCAACGGCCATGGGGGCTCCTTAAAGGTTGGGGGGACGTGCTCACGGGACTTCCTTCGTGCTGCGCACTCCGGCATTGCGCCCTTGGGACGGCCCGGCGGGCTCACGCGAGGTTCCCGGACCCGGGTGAAAAAAGTCCGGCCCTTCGCCACCGCGAGCGGTCGCGAAGGGCCGGAGAAGACTTTAGACGGAGTTGGGAAACGCGAATCCGGAAAACGAAAAGGCGGCGTTCATTGGCGCTTCGCCGCCAGCGTGCGCTTGCGCTCCGCCGTGTACTTCCACCAGGGGCGCGCGGGCGCGCCCTCGACATAACGGACGGCCGCGATGAAGGTGTCGAGCACGCACGGATCGTGGCGCGTGCCGGTGGCGCGGTTCAGCGCGTCGTACAGCGCGTACGGATCGCGGCCGCGCAGATCCTGCGGCGTGCGCACGCCGATGCGGTGGAAATCGGCGGCGACGGCGCGGCCGACGTTCGGCAGGTCGGTCAGCGCGGTGCTGTCGCGGCGGACGGTCTTGGTCACGCGGGCCTCCGGCGAACGGTGATTACAGCGATCGGCTCGGCCGGATCAGGCCGACGGCCACGCCTTCGATCGCGAAGGCGGTTTTCTTCGGATCGACGACGATCGGCGCGAACGCGGCATTCTCGGCGACCAGCGTGATTTCACGCCCGCGACGTTTCAGCCGTTTGACGGTGACTTCCTCGCCCAGCCGCGCGACGACGATCTGGCCGCTGCGCGCGTCGTCCGTCTTGTGCACGACGAGGAGATCGCCGTCGAGGATGCCGGCATCCTGCATGCTCGTGCCCTGCACGCGCAGCAGGTAGTCGGCGTGCGGCGTGAACAGCGCGGCGTCGATGCGGTATTGCGCCTCGATGTGCTCGGCGGCGAGCACGGGGCTGCCCGCCGCGACGCGGCCCACCAGCGGCAGCAAGCCCTGGATCGGCACGCCGGGAATGTCGCGCAAGCGCAGGCCGCGCGCGGCGCCGGGCGTCAGTTCGAGCGCGCCTTTTTTCGCCAGCGCCTGCAGGTGGTCCTCCGCCGAGCTGGCGGTGGAGAAGCCCAGGCCGGTGGCGATTTCGGCGCGCGTGGGCGGCATGCCGGTGGCCTCCATGTGGCCGCGGATCCAGTCGAGGATCTGCTGCTGGCGCGCCGTGAGGCGCGGCGGCTCCGTGGCATCGGCGGCGATGGCGCGGGCGAACGGGCGGGGAGCGCGAGGTGGCATGCGGATACCGTATGGATATGCGGTACCGTCATTATAATTGGTGGTGGAGCGACGTCAAGGGGTGCCGTCAACTATCCGGATGGCCTAGGCGTTGTGAAGGTTCGCATCGGGGCGTCCCGCGGGCTTGCCGCCGATTGCAGCCGTCACCGTCATGCACGAGCGTCGTTGCTGGACTCAGCCTCTCGTCGCCGCGCACTCCGGCGCATTGGGCAATGAGGCCCTTGGGGCGGCCCGGCGGGCTTGCCGCCGGTTGCCGCCCGTCGCCGTCATCATCGGCCTCGCGCTGGGCGCAGCGGTGCCGGCGATCGCCGCGCCGTCCGCCATGCCGGAGGCGCTGGCCAATCCCGCGATCGACAGCGCCCGCTACGTCCAGGCGGTCCGGCGGGTGACGGACTATCGCGCGGCGCGCCGGCTGACGGAAGACGAGTTCATCGCGCTCTCCCGCCTGCCCGGCACGGTGATCCTCGACGCGCGCAGCCGCGCGAAGTACGACGAGCTGCACATCCGCGGCGCGATCAATCTTCCCTTTCCCGACATTGCGCTCGACAGCCTCGCGCAGCTGCTGCCCGACAAGCGCACGCGCATCCTCATCTACTGCAACAACAACTTCGCCGACGCGCCGGGGCCGTTTCCGACCAAGCTTCCCAGCGCGTCGCTCAACCTCGCGACGTGGACGGCGCTCTACGACTACGGCTATCGCAACGTCTACGAGCTGGGACCGCTGCTCGACGTGAAGACGACGCGGATCGAATTCGCGGCGCAATAGGGGTCAGCGCTGTAATCATCGGAGCTCCACGATGGCTATTGGCGTCGCCGTTCGGCAGGATGCACGGCGTCCGGCGACGAGCCGGTGACGTCGACGACGGCATTGTGCTCGAAGCGCACGCCGATGCGCTCGGCGAACGGCTTGTCGAAACCCACCGCCCATTGCGGGTAGATCGTGCCGGCGACGTTGACGCTGTGGTGCTGCGTCGGGTCGTCGAGCATCGGCCCCGGTTCATACAGGTTGGGGCCGTGCGTCGGCAGGTAGTGGACGTACGCGCCGGGACTCGTCGCGCAGCATCTCGCCGCGCCAGCGGTTGGTGTCGAGATTGCGCGACGACATGCGCGCCGTCAGCGGGATCGCGAGGTCGCTGCCGCGGCGGTCGGTGAACGCGAGCTCGTAGTCGACGCCGCGCGGAATGCGCGCGGCGGTGCGCGCGGATCAGCTCGCCGACGAGTTCGGTCGGGAAGCGCGCCTGCGGCGTGTGCAGCAGGTCGAGGTTGCGGAAGAACGTGATCTTGACCCAGCGCTGCCCGAGGCGGCGGCGGAGGTCGATGCAGTACGGGGCCGCGTCGACTTGCGATACGTTATGCGTTCGACGACCATATGTCCATTCGGAACGTCGCGCGCGACCGACCATGGCCATCGACGCCGACGGCGACGGACCTGGGCTTTGCGTTCGCGCGACGCAAGGCGGGCGAGATCGCCATCCGGCGCGCCGGCCGCGTCGTGACGGTGCTGCGCGGTGCCGCCGCGCGCGAATTTCGGGCCGGAAGTCGCCGGTGGACGGGCCGACGCGGTGCAGCTCGCGATGGCGCGCGTCACCGGCAACTACAAGCGCGGCAACGAGCGCGCCGCGGCGAACCATCCGCGCAATCGCCGGCCCGACGAGCATTGACAAGGCTGGAATTCGGGAACTCGCGGGCGTGAATCGCTGCCTACAACGGGCGGCGTGCGGGCGGCGGCGTCGTGCAATGTGCGGCGGCGCCGCCCTCGTGATAACGTTGCCGGAAGTTTTCCACGCGGTTCGTCGGCCGGGACGGTGCATGCGATGAAAAAGGTGGCGCTGTACAGCAAGTCCAGCCGGTCGCGGAAGGGCGCCGCAGTCGGCGCCACGGAAGACCCGCCGCCCGCGGCCGACGCCGCGGCGGCACCCGCGCCCCCGCCCCCGCCGGGACGGCTGCGCCGGTTTTACGGCCGCTACGAACGCCCGATCCTGCTGGCGGCCGGCGCGCTCTTTGCCGTGGCGCTGGTCGTCACCTATGCGCGCACGCGTCCCGCCGCGCAGGAAATCACGCAAAAGGATATCGACGCCGCGGTGCTCCACACGCTGGAGAACGCGCAGCTGCCGTCGATGGCCGCGAAGGCCTTCGCCGCCATCGAGCCGTCCATCGTCCGCGTGATGGGCTACGGACCGGAAGGCGACGACGACGACAAGGGCAAGGACGCGGACAAGGGCGGCACCGACCAGGCGCAGGGTTCCGGCAAGGACAAGGGCAAAGCCCCTGCCAATGCCAAGGACAAGGACAGGCTCGCGCGCAACGATGCCGGCAAGGACAAGCCGAGCGACAAGTCCGCCGATGCCGGCAAGGGGCAGTTCAAGGTGCCCGGCGGCAAGGACGACCAGGCCGACAAGCACAAGAGCACCGGCGTCGGCACGGGTGTCGTGATCGTCGACAAGGGCATCATTCTCACCAACCTCCACGTCGTCCTCGGCGCCGACCGGATCAAGGTCCGCTTCTTCGACGGCATGGAGGCCGAGGCCACGGTGATCGGCATGCGGCCCGAGCACGACCTCGCCGTGCTGCAGGCGAAGACGGTGCCCGACGACCTCGTGTCGGCGACGCTGCGCTCGACCGCCGACCTGCAGGTGGGCGACCAGGTCGTGGCGGTGGGCTTTCCGTTCGGCATCGGGCCGTCGGCATCGGCCGGCGTCGTGTCGGGCCTGAAGCGCGAATACCAGTCGCCCGAAGGCAAGCGGATCCTGACCAACCTGATCCAGTTCGATGCCGCCGCCAATCCGGGCAACTCGGGCGGTCCGCTCGTCACCGCGGACGGCGAAGTGGTCGGCATCGTCACCGGCATCCTGAACCCGACCAGCCAGCGCGTGTTCATCGGCATCGGCTTCGCGGTGCCGATCGAGAACGCCGCGGCGGCCGTCGGCATGTCGCCGTTCTAACCCACGACCACGAGACCAGCACGCATGGAAAACCGGGACACGAGCAGCGGCGAGATCGCCACGCTGATGGAGCGCATCCTCTACGAGGTGAAGAAGGTCGTCGTCGGCCAGGATCACTTCCTCGAGCGCGTGCTGGTGGCGATCCTCGCGCAGGGCCACCTGCTGGTCGAGGGCGTGCCCGGCCTCGCCAAGACGCTGACGGTGAAGACGCTGGCGCGCACGGTGCGCGGCACGTTCAAGCGCATCCAGTTCACGCCGGACCTCGTGCCGGCCGACCTGGTCGGCACGCGCATCTACAACCAGAAGACCGGCGAGTTCGCGACGTCGCTCGGGCCGGTGTTCACGCACCTGCTGCTCGCCGACGAAATCAACCGCGCGCCGGCCAAGGTGCAGAGCGCGCTGCTCGAAGTGATGCAGGAGTACCAGGTGACGATCGCCGGCGAGACGCACCTGGTGCCCGACGCCGTTCCTGGTGATGGCCACGCAGAACCCGATCGAGACCGAAGGCACGTACCCGCTGCCCGAGGCGCAGGTCGACCGCTTCATGATGAAGGTGCTGGTCGGCTACCCGAACGAGGAGGAGGAGTTCGTCATCGTCGAGCGCGTGACCGGCGAGCCGGTCGACGTGACGCCGGTCGCCACCACCGACCAGCTCGCCGACGCTGCAGCGCGAGTGCCGCAAGATCTACGTCGATCCCGACCTCATCACGTACGCGGTGAAGCTCGTCGCCGCCACGCGCGATCCCGACCGCTTCGGCATCAAGGACTTCGCGCGCTACCTGACGTTCGGCGCGAGCCCGCGCGCGACGATCCACATGATCGAGGGCGCGAAGGCGCTGGCGTTCCTGCGCGGCCGCACGTACGTGCTGCCGGAGGACGTGACCGACATCGTGCCCGACGTGATGCGGCACCGGCTGGTGCTCTCCTACGAAGCGCTGGCCGACGGCCAGTCGGCCGACATGCTGATCCGCAAGGTGATGCAGCATGTGCGCGCGCCGGACAAGCCGCTCGAAACCCATGTCCGTCGTCGCCAACGCCTGAGGCGATCCTGCGGCGGCTCGAGTGGACGGTGATCCGCCGTCTGGACGGCCTGCTGCACGGCGACTACCGCACGCTGTTTCGCGGCTACGGCCTCGACCTGGCCGACCTGCGCGAGTACCAGTACCACGACGACGTCCGCCACATCGACTGGAACGTCACGGCGCGGCTGCAGACGCCGTACGTCCGCGAGTTCAACGAGGAGCGCGAAGTCGCCGCGTGGTTCCTGCTCGACCTGAGCCCCTCCGTCGACTTCGGCTCGGAGACGGTCAAGAAGCGCGCGCTGTCGAGCGAGTTCGTCACCGTGCTGGCGCGGATGCTGACGCGCCACGGCAACCGCGTCGGCGCGATCCTCTACGGCAACGAGGTGGACGCCGTGATCCCCACGCGCAGCGGACGCCGGCATGTGCTGCACATGCTGCACGCGATGCTCGCGCGGCCGGAGGTCGGGCAGTCCGCCGCCACCGATCTGAACGTGCTTCTGCGCACGGCGCACGACGTGATCCGCGGCGCTCGCTGGTGTTCGTCGTGTCGGACTTCATCAGCCGGCCCGGCTGGGCCGAAACGCTGGCCAACCTCGCGCTGCGGCACGAGGTCATCGCCGTGCGGCTCTACGATCCGCTGGAAATGGAAATGCCGGACCTCGGCCTGCTGGTCATCGCAGGATTCGGAAACCGGCGAACAGGTGTTCGTCGACACGCACGACCGCGGCTTCCGCAAGCGCTTCGCGGAGCTCGCGGCCAAGCGCGAGGAAGAGCTGCGCACGGCGTTCCGGCAGGCGGGCGTCGACGCGCTGGAACTGGCGACCGACGACGACCTGGTCGACGGCATCATGCGCTTCGCCGACCTGCGCAAGCGGCGCAGCCAGCTCGCCACCGGCGGCGGCGTGCCGCAGCACATCGGGGCCGCGTGACATGACATTCCTGTGGCCGGACCTGCTGTGGCTGCTGGCGGTGGTGCCGCTGCTGGTGCTCGCCTACTGGTGGCTCCTGCGGCGGAAGAAGAAGCTCGCCGTCCGCTACGCGAGCCTCGCGATGGTCAAGGAGGCGATCGGCGCGGGCCCGCGTTTGCGCCGCCATGTGCCGCCGGTATTGTTCCTGCTGGCGCTGACGCTGATGATCGTCGCCATCGCGCGGCCGCAGGCGCTCGTCACGCTGCCGTCGCAGCACGAGACGATCATCCTCGCGATGGACGTGTCGGGCAGCATGCGCGCCGCCGACGTCGAGCCCAACCGGCTGGTCGCCGCGCAGAACGCCGCGCGGGCGTTCGTCAACGACCAGCCGCAGCACACGCGCGTCGGCATCGTCTCCTTCGCGGGCACCGCCGCCGTCGTGCAGCCGCCGACGAAAAACCGCGAGGACATCATCGCGGCGATCGACCGCTTCCAGCTGCAGCGCGGCACCGCCGTGGGCAGCGGCATCCTCGTGTCGCTGAAGACGATCTTCCCCGACGCCGAGTTCGACCTGCGGTCGTGGAATCCGCGGGGGCGAGGCGAAATCGACGCCGCTCGACAAGGCGAGGCGAAGGCCGACAAGCCGGCGGTCAAGGCGGTGCCGGCCGGCTCGTTCACGTCGGCGGCGATCATCCTGCTGACCGACGGCCAGACGACGACCGGTCCCGATCCGATCGAAGCCGCGCGGATGGCGGCCGAGCGCGGCGTCCGCGTGTTCACCGTCGGCATCGGCACCGAGAAGGGCGAGATGATCGGCGCGGAAGGATGGTCGATGCGCGTGCGGCTCGACGAAGCGTCGCTGAAGCAGATCGCCAACGTCACGCAGGGCGAGTATTTCTATGCGGGCACGGCGAACGACCTGAAGAAGGTCTACGAGTCGCTGTCGTCGAAGCTCGTGTTCGAGGAGCGGCAGTCGGAGATCACGGCGCTGTTCGCGGCGGCGGCGGCGCTGCTGGCGGTGATGGCGGCGGCACTGTCGATGCTGTGGTTTGGACGAATAATGTGACGAGCGAAATGAGGGTCGGACTCGAATTTCCTTGCTCGACGGCGGTATCTCACGCGGCCTCCGGAAATTCGAGTCCGACCCTCATTTCTCCGGGCAGCGGCACCACACGCGGCCTCCGGAATTTCGAGTCCGACCCTCATTGGGCTTGCGACGAACGACCGGTTCGAGGCGCTGAATCGTCGGTTCGAGCGCTTGCGCACCGCCGCGATTCGCCCCACATTCGAGGTGGGCTCTTCGCCCGTTGAAGGAGGATCAGCATGGGACTCTTCGATCGCATTCGTGACGGCCTGGGCGTGCAGCGTCCGCAGGCCGCCGAGCAATACATCGCCGCCGCCGACGACAAGGCGATCGCGCGCTATCGCTACCTGCTGAAGACCGCGCCGCCCGAAACGATCGAGCAGGCGCACGCGGAAGCATTCGCGCAACTGACACCCGAGCAGCGCCGGCGCGTGCTCGACGAGCTCGCGGACGCCGCGCCCGCGGCCGAGCGCGCGTCGGTCATGCGAGCCGGCGACAGCCCCGGCGCGCTCGCGCGCACGGCGACGCGCGCGGAAATCCGGCAACCGGGTGCGCTGGAACGGATCTTCGGCGGCGCGCCGGGTGCCGCAGCCAACGCCGGCCCGGGCATGGGCAGCCTGTTCGCGGGCAGCTTCGTCTCCAGCATGGCCGGCGCGGTGCTCGGCAGCGTGATCGCCCAGCAGTTCTTCGGCAGCCATTCCGGCGGTGCCGGGCTGTTCGGCGACACCGCGACGACGCCGGCGAATCCGCCGGCGCACTGGAACGACGATGTGGCCATCGGCGCGGGCGCCGAGCATGCGCAGTCGGTCGCGTCGCCGACGACATCGATATCGGCGGCGATGCCGATTCGGGATTCGACATCGGCGATTCCTGGGACGTCTGACGTCCGCGGACGCCCCGCGTCCGACGCGCGTCGTCCGTCGCACGGGTCGCGATGGGGGAGCGTTACGCACGCCCCCGGCGGCGTCGATATCGCGCCGCGCGTCACGGAATGCCCGGTGCCGACCCGCGGTTCGCGTGTCCCGCCGATATTGGATCCGACCGTTCGTCCGTTGCGGCCGCGCGCCATGGTTCGCGGCGCCTGCGATGGACTTGGCGCGTGTATGCTGGCGCACCCGTCAAGGCTCGGGCTGACCTGACATCGAGTGCGACAATCCTGACTGCCGGCGTCGACTGGCAGCACGACAAGGTGCTGCAATGTGCAAACGCCGGATCGGGCAGTTGCTTCGTGCCTCCGCATTGCTGGGTTGGATCGTGGCCGTCGTCGTTCCGGCGTTCGCCGCCGACGTAGTCGAGTACTACAACCCGTCGCTCGATCACTACTTCATCACCTGGGTCCCCGCCGAGATCGCCAACCTCGACAGCGGCAAGACCAAGGGGTGGGCGCGCACCGGGCAGACCTTCCAGACGCACACGGCCCCGCAGGCCGGCACGTCGCCGGTGTGCCGCTTCTATATTCCGCCGGCGCTGGGGGACTCGCATTTTTTCGGGCGGGGCGTCACCGAATGCAACAACACCGGCGCCAAGAACCCGAGCTTCGTGCTCGAGTCGTCCGATTTCATGCAGATGTACGTGCCCGTCGCCGGCAGCTGCCCGGCCGGCACCGCGCAGGTCTATCGCGTGTTCAGCAACCGGCCCGACGCCAACCACCGGTACATGGTCGACAAGTCGGTGCGCGACCAGATGTTGGCGAAGAACTGGCTCGCCGAAGGCGACGGGCCGGACCTCGTCGTGATGTGCGCGCCGGTGATCACCAACGCCGACATCGAGGCCGATATCGTCCGGCTGCTCGACCAATCGACGATGGGCGCCACCGAGGCGCTGATCGCCGAAGTGAAGCAGAAGGGCATCGAGGCGTGGCTGGACGAGCAGCTCGGGCTCTACGAGTCGCGCTATACGGCATGGCCAGCCTACGTTTCGACGTCGATGGCGGAGCGCGACGCGTGCCTCGCCGACCCGTTCTGCCGCATCCGCACGATCGCCCCGGACCCGGTCATCTGGGAGTTCTACCGGCAGGCGATCAGCGGACGCGATCAGGTGCGGCAGCGCTTCGCCTATGTGCTGCACCAGCTGTTCGCCATGGGGCAGGGGGGGCCGTCGGAAACCTACGCGATCGGCGACTTCCAGCAGCGGATACGCGACTTCGCGTTCGGCACGTACGAAGAGGCGTTGTACCAGTACTCGATATCGCCGCAACTGGGTCTTTTTCAGGGCTGGGCGAACAACGTTCCCGAGCACGATGGCATCAAGCCCAACGAGAACTATGCGCGAGAAATCCTGCAGCTTCTGACGACCGGCGTCTATCGACTCCACGAGGATGGATCGCAGCAGCAGGACAATGCGGGCAGCCCGGTGCCCGCGTACTCGCAAGCCGATGTCACGGCGATGGCCCGGGTGTTCACGGGATTCACCTACCCGGCCGTTCCCGGGATCGCCGTACCCGCCGTTCATCGGCAACGGTTTGAGCTATTCGATCGGGCCGATGGTGCCGCTCGATGAGCATCATGACCAGGGTGCAAAGAGCCTGTTCGGCGGCGCCGTCCAGTTGCCCGCGGGTCAAGGCGCGGACGCGGACGTCCGCGGTGCGATCCGCGCGCTGGTGGCGGACAGCAGCACTCCACCCTTCATCTGCCAGCAACTGATCCAGCGTTTGGTGACCAGCGCACCGGATCCGCAATACGTGCAGCGCGTGGTGAACGTGTTCAAGGACAACGGCGGCGGCGTGCGCGGCGACTTGAAGGCGGTAGCTGCGCGCGATCCTGCTGGACCCGGAAGCGCGCGGCGCGCGCAAGACCGATCCGACGTACGGCCGCATGCGCGAGCCCGCGCTGTTCTTCACGTCGATCATGCGCGCGCTGGACATCCAGACGGATGGCTACGTGCCGGTGCTGATGGGCGGCGACGCCAACATGCCGCTGTTCGGGGCCCCGACGGTCTTCAGCTACTTTCCGGCCGACTACCGCATCAACAACGGCACGCTGCCGGCGGCCGAGTTCGGAATCTACGGCACCTCGGCCTATGTGACGCGCACCAACATCGTCGATCGTTTCATCTTCTTTCACAGCGGCGGCGAGGCAATGCCCCAGGCGGTCGTCCCCAACGCCATCGGAACGCCGTTCCCCACCATGGCCGCGTTTCTCGCCAGCACCGCCGATCCCGCCGCCTATGTCGCGCGCCTGAACCGTCTGTTCTTCCACGGCACGATGTCCACGGCGTCGCAGAAGACGATCACCAACGCCGTGGCGGCGATCCCGGCGAGCGATCCGCTGACGCGCGCCAAGATGGGCGCGTACCTGTCGCTCACGTCGCTCGACTACCTGATCCAGAAATAGCGGAGACGATTGATGACCAATGCCCGCTTTGCCGCGCGTCGCCGATTGCTGCGCATGTTCGGCGCCGGTGTCGGTGGCGCGTTTCTCTGGCCAGCGATTCGCGACCGCACAGGCCAGCGACTACCGCGCACTGGTGTGCGTGCTGCTCGAAGGCGGCAGCGACGGCGAGAACACGCTGATCCGTTACGACAGCGCGGGCTACCAGCAATACGCCGTCGGTGCGTACCGTGGCCTCCGGCATCAACATCGCGCAGAGCGCGCTGTTGCCGATCCAGCCGACCGAGCCAGGCCGCGCCGTACGGCTTGGCATCCGGCATGCGCCGCCATGCAGTCGCTGTTCGACCAGAAGAGGCTGGCGGTGATCGCCAACGTCGGCGTGGTGCAGCGCCCAGTCACCCGCGCCGGGCTGCAGGCCGACACGGATCCGCGGCCATCGCAGCTGTTTTCGCATGCCGACCAGGTGCGGGAGGTGCAGACCGCCGATGCGACCGACTTGCTGCAGACCGGGTGGGGCGGGCGCATCGCCGATCGGCTTTCGACATTCAACGCCGGCAACCCTTTTCCCGGCGCTGACCACGCTCGGCGATGCGCGACCGTTCATCAATGGCAATACGTCGATTCCGCTTGCCGTCCCGACGAGCGATTTCTTCGCGCATCCTGCAGAGCGGCAACGTGCAGGTCGACCGGACTGCGCGACGCGGCGCTACTGCAGATGCTCGACGAATCGCGCACCAATCTCTACGAACAGCGCCGCGCAGACGCTGGCCAAGCAGAGCCTGCAGTCGTCCACCTGTCGTCAATCCGATCCTGGGCGATCAGCAATACGCCCCATCGACTGCCCTGTTCAACGGCCAGAACAACGACATCGGCCTGCAACTGCGGCAAGTCGCGCGCCTGATCGAAGCCCGCGCGACGATCGGGCTCAAGCGCCAGGTGTTTTTCGTCCGCCAGTCGCAGCACGATACGGCGAGGGTACTCGACCAGCCGCGCACAGCGCCGCTCGAACGCATCGCGTGCGCTCAAGTCGCGCGCCTGCGCGGCGGAGATGAGCGGGAAGTGGCGCAGCGCCGCGAGCCGGTCGTGGACGATCCAGCACTCATCGTCGTTGGCGACCCACAGCGCGGGGTCGATACGCCGCAGGTCGTACGCACCCGAATGGCTGCGCAATGTCTTGCGGCCGCGTTGGTCGAAGTACTCGTGGAAATAGGACATCGCGAGCTCGCGCAGCGACCGATAGACCGGATCGCGATACCGCAGCCAGGTGCCGTTGCTCTTGGAAATCGCACCCCACGCGCCGCCGCGGCGGAACAGCGCGACGACATGCGGATAGTCGCTCGTATCGCAATCGAGATGCATGACCAGCGGCGGATCGCCGTGGATCCACAACGCGCAGGCGGCGACCAGCGCGCCTTCGATGCAGTGCGCCTCGCGCTGGCGAAGCACGGCGCGCACCGAGTGCACGGTCTCGCCGGTCAATTCGTGATTGGCGGGCAGCGCGTTGACGAACGCCTGGATCCGCGGCGGGGTGGCGAGCCGCGACAGCGTGGCGAATTCGCGCGCGGAGAGGCCCAAGGCCTCGCGCGTGGCCCGGCGCCGGAAGCGAAGCAGGCGCATGCGGGGCCCTTGACGCCCGCTTTCAGCCCAGGCGCGCGCGCAGTTTTCGCAACTCGGCCTCGAGCGTCTCGATCCGCTCGACGTACGACAGCACGACGCTGACGGCGTGGGGGTCGAGCTCGTAGTCGTGGCGCAGCTTCGACGCCGTGCGGGCGACGACGAGCCAGCGGGCCTCGAACGTCCACGTCGGGGCGGCGGGATCGCGCGGCACCAGCGCGCCGTAGGCCACGAGCTCGCGCAGCTCGATCTCCGGCAATCCGGACGCGGTCAGCAGTTGCGTCCACGTGATCTCGTGCAGCGCGTCGAGCGGTACGGCGTCGTCGGTCGGAGCGCTCATTGGGCGGCCTCCTGGTCGAGTTGGGCGCGGGGATTGAAGTTCGACAGCAGGGAGAGCTCCGTGTACAGCGCGCGCTGCCGGTCATCGACGATGGTGGGCACTTCGATGCGCACCTGCGCGTACAGGTTGCCGCTGCCGCCGCCGCGCGTCATGCCGCGACCCGTCAAGCGCAACTGCTGTCCGGCGCGCGTGCCGGCAGGCACCCGCAGCGCGACGGCGCCGCCGGGGGTCGGCAGGTTGACGCTGGTGCCGAGCACCGCTTCCCATGGCGCGAGCGGCAGGTCGACATAGAGATCCTGCCCGTCGACGCGGTACAGCGGATGCGCCTGCACTTCGATGTCGAGATAGAGGTCGCCGTCGGGGCCGCCGTTCGCGCCCTTGCCGCCCTTGCCGGGAACGCGCAGCTTTTCGCCGCTGGTGACGCCGCGCGGAATGCGCGTCTTCACGCGATGCGGGACGCGGCGCATGCCGCCGTCCGGCGCCCATTCGAGCGCCGACAGTTCGAGGTCGATCTCGGTGCCGCGGAACGCCTGGTCGAATGACAACCGCACGACGGCCTCGTAGTCGCTGCCGGCCAGCGCGCGGTCCGACCGGCGTCCGCCGCCGCGTCCCTGGCGCCCGGCGAGGCCGGCGAAGAGGTCGGAGAGATCGATGTCGTCGAAGCCGCCCTGGCCCTGACCCTGGGCGAAATGCTGGCCCCATTCGGGCGGCGGCCGGAATTCCTGTCCCGGGTCGTGCCGGCCGAGCTGGTCGTAGGCGGCGCGCTTTTCGGGATCCTTGAGCGTCTCGTACGCCTCCGCCATTTCCTTGAACTTCTCCTCCGCGTTCTTTTCCTTGGAGACGTCGGGATGGAACTTGCGCGCGAGGCGGCGATACGCGGTCTTGATCGCGTCCGCGTCCGCGTCGCGGGCCACCCCGAGAATCGCGTAGTAGTCCTTGTATTTCATCGTCGAAACCTTAGGGCGTGGGGGCCGGTGACGCCATTATGGCGGTTGCCGGGCGTCGCCGCCCGCGTCGCGATTATTGCAGACGCCGGTCGCGCCGGCCCGCAATCCTTTCGCGCGGACGCGTCGGCGCCCGCAAGTCACGGGCGCGTCGCCGCGCCCGGCGCATCGCGCATGCCGGCTTCGTCTATCATTCCGCTTTCGCGTCGGCGCCGGCGGCGGCGACGCGTCTTCCGGCAAAGGAGCGGCAGATGGCGGACAGGAAGATCATCGCGGTCGTCGGTGCGACGGGCGCGCAGGGCGGCGGGCTGGTGCGGGCGATCCTCGCCGATCCCCGCGGCGGCTTTGCCGCGCGGGCGATCACGCGCGACGTCAACTCCGACAAGGCGCGCGCGCTCGCGCAACTGGGTGCGGAAGTGGTTGCGGCCGACGTCGACGACGAGGCGAGCATCGAGCGCGCGCTCGAGGGGGCGTACGGCGCCTACTTCGTCACGTTCTTCTGGGACCATTTTTCGCCGGACAAGGAGAAGGCGGAGGCGAAGCTCATGGCCCGCGCCGCCAAGGCCGCCGGCGTGCGCCACGCGATCTGGTCGACGCTCGAGGACACGCGCCGCTTCGTGCCGCTGACCGACGACCGGATGCCGACGCTGCAGGGCAAGTACAAGGTTCCGCATTTCGACGCCAAGGGCGAAGCGGATCGGGAGTTCACCGACGCGGGGGTGCCGACGACGTTCCTGCTGACGTCGTTCTACTGGGAGAACCTCGTCTATTTCGGCATGAACCCGAAGCCGGGTCCCGACGGCACGCTGCTGTTCACGATGCCGATGGGGAACGCCAGGTTGTCCGGCATCGCCGCCGAGGACATCGGCCGCTGCGCGTACGGCGTCTTCAAGAAGGGTGGGGCGATGATCGGCAAGCACGTCGGCATCGCCGGCGATCACCAGACCGGCGCGCAGATGGCGGCCACACTTTCCCGTGTACTCGGTCGCGAGGTCCGTTACAACGCGGTGACGCCGGCCGTTTATCGGGGCTTCGGTTTCCCGGGGGCCGACGATCTCGGCAACATGTTCCAGTTCTATCACGACTTCGCGGACTACTTCGTCGGCGCGCGCAACCTGGACGAGGCGCGCGCGCTCAACCCGGCGCTGCAATCGTTCGCCGCGTGGGCCGCGGCGAACAAGGACCGGATCCCGACGACCTGACGGCGCTGACGACCCGCCATGCCGATCGCGCTCTCCGCCGCGCAGGTGCCGCTGGTCGACGGCACCGTCGACACGGCGAAGATCGCGCAGGTCGCCGTGTTCGCGCGGCGATGGGCGTGCGCGAGGATGCCGTGCGGCAGCTCGCCGAAGTGGGCCGCGGCCACCTGGCGTGGGTGCGCGCCGACGTCGCGCGGCAGAACCTGCGCTCGATCACCGGCCTCGACCTCCATGAGTCGATCGACGAATGGATCCTGCCGTACCGCGGCGCGCACGCCGATCCGGCGCTCGCCGCACGCTATCGCGCGTTCGCGAGCCTTCCCGCGGGGACGCTCGGCCGCACGTTCTTCGACTTCTACCGCGATAACGGCTTTGCGTTCGCCGGCGAGCCGACGGGACTCAACCAGCGCTTCGCGGCGCCGCACGATTCGACGCACATCCTGTCCGGCTACGACACGTCGCCTCAGGGCGAGCTGCTGGTGTCCACGTTCACGGCCGGCATGCACCCGCGCGAGCCGATGTCGGGCCATATCCTGCCGGTGATCCTGAGCTGGCACCTGGGGCTGGAACTCGCGAAGCTGCCCGGCGAGGTCAAGGGGCAACTCGACCCGGCGAAATTCTGGAACGCGTGGGAACGCGGGTCGCAGGTCGCCGTCGACGTGTTCGGCGACGCGTGGAGCCTGTGGCAGGCGGCCGCGCGGCCGCTGGCCGAAATGCGCGCCGAGTATCGCGTGCCGCCGCTCGACCCCGCGTTCGCGGCGGGAGGCGCCGTGCCGGCGTGGTACCGGCCGAGCGCCTAGGACTTGAACCCGATGGCCATCAGCTTCCGGCGCAGGAACGCGAGCTGGGTCGCGAGCGGCAGCTGCTTCGGACACACGTCGTGGCAACCCAATAGCGACATGCAGCCGAAGATGCCGTCGTCGTCGCCGATGAGATCATAGTAGTCGTCGTCGGTCCGCAGGTCGCGCGGGTCGAGGCGGAAGCGCCCGACCTTGTTCAGGCCCACGGCGCCGACGAACCTCTCGCGCATCTGCGCCGTGCCGCAGCCGGACACGCAGCAGCCGCACTCGATGCAGCGGTCGAGCTCGTAGATCTGCTCGGCGAGTTCCGGCTCCATCCGCGCCTCGATCCGCGACAGGTCGAGCTCCTCCTCCTTCAGGTGCACCCAGGCTTCGAGGTCCTCGCTCATCGCGCGCATCCACTTGCCGGTGTTCACGGAAAGATCCCCGATCAGCTCGAATCCCGGCAGCGGCAGCAAGGTGATGTCCGGCCCGACGTTCTTCGTCAGCGTGCGGCACGCGAGCCCCGGGCGGCCGTTGATCACCATCGCGCAGCTGCCGCAGATCCCCGCGCGGCAGACGAAGTCGAACTGCAGCGACGGGTCCAGCTTCTCCCGGATCTCGGACAACGCGATGAACAGCGTCATCCCCTCGGCCTGCTCGAGCTCGTAGGTCTGCTGGTGCGGCACGCTCGACGGATCGCGCGGGTTGTAGCGCATCGCATGGATGCGGATCGTGCTGCCGGTCGCCGGGCCGGCGCCCGCGCTGCCCGCCGGCACCACCGGGATGATCCGTCCGGGCACGCTACTGTGGGCGACCTTGGTCATGATGCGCTCCCGGTGGTCCCCGTGGCGGGGAGCGGCTCGTCCAAGCGTTCGTTGCGCCCGCGCAGCCGCGCGGGCAGCAGGTCGTCGTAGGGCAGCAGCGCGCGTTGCAGCGCGTGCCGGTCGCCCGCGTGCATGGTCTTCAGCGCTTCGACCTCGGCCTGCCGCCGCGGCGTGTCGGGATGGTCGACGTAGTCCTTCGCGCCGTAGCCGCGCCAGCCCGGCGGCAGCTCCATCCTCGCCACGTCGAGCGGCTCGTAGCCGAGCGTGGGCAGCGTCTCGCCGTCCTTCCACGTCGCGAGCGTGCGCTTCAGCCACTCGGCGTCGTTGCGGCGCGGAAAGTCCTCGCGATAGTGCGCGCCGCGGCTTTCGGTGCGGACCAGCGCGCCATAGGCCACCGTCAGCGCGAGCTTCAGCATCTTCTGCAAGCGATAAGCCGTCACGAGTTCGGGATTGGCGCCGGGCGACGTGGTGCGCAAGCCGATGTGGCGGCTCCGCAGCAGCAGCTGCTGCAGTTCGGCGACCGCCTCCTCCAGGTCTTTCCCGGTGCGGAAGATGCCCACCTTGGCCGTCATGATCTCCTGCATGCGGGCCTTGAGCGCGCCGGCATCCTCGGTGCCGCGACTGGCGACCAGCGCGTCGAGCTTGCCCTGCTCGCGCTCGACGAACTCGCGGATGACGCCGGTCGGCAGGTTGAACTCGTTGCGCGGATCGTCGCAGAAATCGGCGATGTACTCGCCGACGATCATGCCGGCGACCACGGTTTCCGCGACCGAATTCCCGCCCAGCCGGTTGAAGCCGTGCATGTCCCAGCACGCGGCCTCGCCGGCGGCGAAGAGGCCCTGCAACGTCGGGCTCTCGCCGGTGTGGCGCGTGCGTACGCCGCCCATCGTGTAATGCTGCGCCGGGCGCACGGCGATCAGGTCCTTCGTCGGGTCGACGCCGAGGAAGTGGTGGCAGATCTCGAAGACCTCCCGCAGGTTGCTCTTGATGTGCTTTTCGCCCAGCAGCGTGATGTCGAGCCACAGGTGGTCGCCGAAGCGGCTCTTCGCGCCCTTGCCCTTGCGGATGTGCTCCTCCATCCGCCGCGAGACGACGTCGCGCGACGCGAGCTCCTTTTTCTCGGGCTCGTAGTCGGGCATGAAGCGGTGCCCGTCGGCATCCTTCAAGAGCCCGCCGTCGCCGCGGCAACCCTCGGTCACCAGGATGCCGGCGGGGAAGATGCCGGTGGGGTGGAACTGCACGGCCTCCATATTGCCGAGCGCGGCGACGCCGGTCTCGAGCGCCAGCGCGTGCCCGATGCCTTCGCAGATCACGGCGTTGGTCGTCACGCGGTAAAGCCGGCCCGCGCCCCCGGTGGCGATCGCCGTGGCCTTGGCCACGTAGGCGATCAATTCCCCGTCGATCAAGTCGCGTACGACGGCGCCGTAGCACCGCCCGCCGTCGTGGATCAGCGCCAGCGCCTCGGCGCGCTCGTGGACGGGAATGCCGTTGCCGATCGCCTGGTCGCCGACCGCCTGCAGCATCGCGTGGCCGGTGCCGTCGGAGACGTAGCAGGTGCGCCACTTCTTGGTGCCGCCGAAATCGCGCTGCGCGACCGTGCCGTGCGCCTCGTCGCGCTCGGTGATCGTGACCTTCTGGCCGTTGATGATCACCGTGCGGTCGCCGCGGCGCACGCGGCTCCACGGCACGCCCCAGGCGGCCAGCTCGCGCACGGCCTTGGGGGCGGTGTTGACGAACATGCGCACGACGGCCTGGTCCGCACCCCAGTCGGAGCCGCGCACGGTGTCCTCGAAATGGATGTCCTCGTTGTCGCCCTGGCCCTTGATCACGTTGCCGAGCGATGCCTGCATGCCGCCTTGCGCCGCCTTGCTGTGCGAGCGCTTGGGCGGCACCAGCGACAGGATCGTCGCGTCGTATCCCCGCCGCTTCGCGGCGATGGCCATCCGCAGGCCGGCGAGTCCGCCGCCGATCACCAGCACGTCGGTATAGACGACCTTCATTGGGCAACTCCCGGTTGCGCCGCGCGCTGCTGGACGGACGCCGGCACGTAGCGTTCGCCGACCTTGTCCGCATGCTCGATGCCGATCTTGATGTACGCGGCGAGCGTGGCGAAGCCCAGCACCAGGAAGAACGCCGTCAGCGCCCACTTGAGCGCCTTCAAGCGCTTGCGCGTCGCGTCGGGATGCGCGCCGGCAAACCAGCCCCACTTGACGGCGAGCCGGTAGAGCCCGACGCCGCCGTGGATCTCGACGGCGAGCAGCAGCACGATGTACAGCGGCCACCAGCGATGGCTCCAGACCCGGTCGGCCGATTCGAACGGGCCGATCAGGCCGGGCTGCGTCAGCATCTGGAACAGGTGCGGCGCCGCGAGGAAGAACAACGCGAAGCCGGTGACGACCTGCCAGTACCACAGCGTCGTGTCCTCGTGCCGCATCAGCTTCATGTGGTCGCGGTACGTCCGGTACTGGCGGTAGTTGATGGGGAACTTGCGCACGGCGAGCGCCGCGTGCACGACCAGCAACGCGATGATGCACGCGACGACGACCGAGACGATGCCGGGATACGACTTCCCGAACAGGAAGTAGCCCTCGAACATCTTGGTGATCGTCCACATCGCGTCCTTGCCGAGCAGGATCGACGACACGAAGAACATGTGGCCCCACATGAAGAGCGCGAGCAGGAAACCCGTCGCGCTCTGCAGGAAATCCAGCCGCGCCGGCAACCGGCTCTTGCGCCGCGCGCTCGAGCCGCCCGGATGGGTCACTATCGTTTCGCTGGCATCCATCGCATTCGAGGCTCCGGGTTCGTCCGTGGCCCGAGGTTGTGGCGCGGCGCGCGGCCGTATCGGCGCATGCCGTGACATCGGGGATTGACCGCGTTCGCGTCGCGCCTTGCGCGCACTGGCGTGAATGGTGCTTACGCTAATGCGCCACCCGCACGCGCCCATTGATATAGGTCAACTGCGATTTCGACAGCAAGTGCACGATAGGCGTCGATCTCGGGGGGCGACGGCCAAGCGCCGCGCCAATGTCCGGGAACGCGACAACCGGGTGCCAGCATGTTCCAGATCCGCATTCACGGCCGAGGCGGTCAAGGCGTGGTTTCCGGCGCCGAGATGCTCTCGGTCGCCGCCTTTCGCGAGGGTCGCTTCGCGCAGGCGTTCCCGAGCTTCGGCTCCGAGCGGATGGGCGCGCCGGTGATGGCGTTCTGCCGCATCGACGATCGGGAGATCCGGTTGCGCGAGCCGGTGCTCGCGCCGGATGCGCTCATCATCCAGGACCCGACGCTGCTGCACCAGGTGGACCTGTTCAACGGCCTCTCCGCGGGCGGCTACATCCTCATCAATTCGACGCGCAGCTTCGTCGAGCTGGGTCTCGCGGAACTCCTGCGCGACGGCAAGGCCCACCGGCGCTGCACGGTGCCGGCGACCGAGGTCGCGATGAAGCACATCGGCCGGCCGCTGCCGAACGCGGCGCTGCTCGGCGGCTTCGCGGCCATCAGCCGCCAGATCAAGCTGGCGTCCGTCATCGCGGCCATCCGCGAAAAATTCCCGCGGGCGATCGCCGAGCCCAACGTCGCCGCGGCGGAGGAGGCGTACGCGCTGGTGAAGGGCGCGGAGGTGACGACCCATGCTTAAGCAGACGGAAGGTTCGCGCGCGGTGGCCGAGGCGGTCGCGCTGTGCCGGCCCGAGGTGATCTGCGCGTATCCGATCACTCCCCAGACGCACATCGTCGAGGCCGTGGGGGAAATGGTGAAGACGGGGGAACTCGCCAACTGCGAGTTCATCAACGTCGAATCCGAGTTCGCCGCCCTGTCGGTGGCGATCGGCGCGTCGGCCGCCGGCGCCCGCACATACACGGCGACTTCGAGCCAGGGCCTGCTGTTCATGGCGGAGGCGGTCTACAACGCCTCGGGATTGGGGCTGCCGATCGTGATGACGATCGGCAATCGCGCGATCGGCGCGCCGATCAACATCTGGAACGACCATTCGGACAGCATGTCGATGCGCGACGCCGGGTGGATCCAGCTGTTCGCGGAGACGAACCAGGAGGCGCTCGACCTGCACATCCAGGCGTTCCGGCTGGCCGAGGAACTGTCGTGTCCGGTGATGGTGTGCATGGACGGCTTCATCCTCACGCACGCGTACGACCGCGTCGACATTCCGTCACAGACGCAGGTCGATGCCTACCTGCCGCCGTTCGAGCCGCGGCAGGTGCTCGATCCCGCGGAGCCGGTGACGATCGGCGCGATGGTCGGCCCGGAAGCGTTCACCGAGGTCCGCTACCTCGCCCATCACAAGCAGCTGCGCGCGCTCGCGCTGATCCCGCACCTGTCCCACGAGTTCGCCACCCGGTTCGGGCGTGATTCGGGCGGCCTGATCCGCACGTATCGCTGCGAAGACGCGGAGACGATCGTCGTGGCGCTGGGGTCGGTGATGGGCACGGTGAAGGAAGTCATCGACGAGATGCGCGCCGACGGCATCGCCATCGGCGGCGTTTCGATCTGCTCGTTCCGCCCGTTCCCGCTCGCGGTGCTGCGCGAGGCGCTCGAGCGCGCGAAACGCGTCGTCGTGCTGGAAAAGTGCCTGGCGGTCGGACTGGGCGGCATCGTGTCCGACGGCGTGCGCAAGGCGCTGTCCGGCATCATGCTCAAAGGCTACACGGTGATCGCCGGACTGGGCGGCCGCGCGATCACGCGCACTTCGCTGCGGCAGCTCTTCGACGACGCGCGCGCCGACGAACTCGAGCAGGTGACGTTCCTCGACTTGAACGCCGACATCGTCGCGGGCGAACTCGAACGCGAGACGCTGCTGCGCCGCTCCGGTCCGACCGCGGAGGCGATCCTGCGCCGGCTGGGCACGGTGGCGTCCGGCATCGGATAGGCCACGGCTGGAGTTTTCCGCATTCACCGACATGGGGCCGCCCGCCTTGAAGGCGCCGGCCGGAAGCGCAAAGGGCGACCGACAGTGAGCAAAATCGAAAAGCTGGGCGAGCGGCCCACGCAACGGCAGCCGGTGAAGTTCTACCAGACGGGAACGTTCACCGTGGGCAACCGGTTGCTGCCGGAGAACGTGCGTTCCGTGCAGGCCGACATGCGGCGGACGAACTCGCTCAACTCGGGCCATCGCGCCTGCCAGGGCTGCGGCGAGGCGCTCGGCGCCCGCTATGCGATCGACGCGGCGATGCGCGCGACCGACAACCAGCTCGTCGCGGTGAACGCGACCGGCTGCCTCGAGGTCTTTTCGACGCCGTACCCCGAGACGTCCTGGCAGATTCCGTGGATCCATTCGCTGTTCGGCAATGCCGCGGCGGTGGCCTCCGGCGTCGCGGCGGCGCAACGGGTCAAGGGGCGCCGCGGCGTGCGGGTGGTGGCGCAGGGCGGCGACGGCGGCACCACCGACATCGGCTTCGGCTGCCTGTCGGGGATGTTCGAACGCAACGACGACGTGCTGTACATCTGCTACGACAACGAGGCGTACATGAACACCGGCGTGCAGCGCTCGAGCGCCACGCCGCCGGGCGCCCGCACCGCGACGACGCCCGCGATGGGGCGGCAGCCGGGCAACGTGTTCGGCACCGGGAAGAACGTGCCGCTGATCGCGATGGCGCACCGGATTCCCTACGTGGCCACCGCCAGCGTCGCCAACCTGCGCGACCTCGAACAGAAAGTGACGACGGCGATGGAGTTCCACGGCGCCCGCTACATTCACATCCACGTGCCGTGCCCGCTCGGCTGGGGCTCGCTGCCCGCCGACACCATCCGCATCGCGCGGCTTGCCGTCGAGACCGGCCTCTTCCCGCTGTTCGAGGCGCACGACGGCCACGTGACGGCGCGCACGCCGATCCGCCGCCGCGTCGCCGTCGACGAATACCTGAAGCTGCAGAAGCGCTTCGCGCACCTGTTCGCCAATGCCGCGGGCCGCGAGCGCGTGGCGCTGATCCAGGCCATGGCCGACCGCAACATCGAGGAATTCGGGCTGCTCGAGGAGGATGCCACGCGTGGATAAGCCGTTCGCGATCACGCTGGACGTAGGTTCGAGCCTCGCCAACAAGACGGGGTCGTGGCGCACCAGCCGGCCGCTCTAC
Source organism: uncultured beta proteobacterium (assembly GCA_963823475.1). Taxonomy (GTDB): domain Bacteria; phylum Pseudomonadota; class Gammaproteobacteria; order Burkholderiales; family Casimicrobiaceae; genus VBCG01. The sequence continues at coordinate 148,135 of CAWGLS010000007.1, read as the reverse complement.
GTCGACCGCCTGCCGCCGTGCAACCACGCATGCCCCGCCGGCGAGGACATCCAGGGCTGGCTGTACCACGCCGAATCGGGCGACTACGAGGCGGCCTGGCGCGCGCTCGTCGTCGACAATCCGCTGCCGGCGATCATGGGACGCGTCTGCTACCACCCGTGCGAAGGCGCCTGCAACCGCGGGCAGGTGGACGAGGCCGTCGGCATCAATTCCGTCGAACGATTCCTGGGTGACGAGGCGCTTCGGCGCGGCTGGAAGTTCGACCAGCCACCCCCGGCCAGCGGCAAGAAGGTGCTGGTGGTCGGCGCGGGTCCGTCGGGGCTGTCCGCCGCCTACCATCTGCGCCGGCTGGGCCATGCGGTCAAGATCGTCGAGGCCGGCCCGTTCGCCGGCGGCATGATGCGCTTCGGCATTCCGAAGTACCGGCTGCCGCGCGACGTGCTGGACGGGGAGGTCAAGCGCATCCTCGACCTGGGCGTGGACCTCGAACTGAACCGCAAGGTCGCCGACATCCGCGCGACGATGCAGGACGAGGGATGCGCGGCCGCGTTCCTGGCCGTCGGCGCGCACATCGCCAAGCGCGCGTACATCCCGGCCGGCGAGGCGGCCCGCATGCTCGACGCGGTGTCGGTGCTGCGCGGAATGGAGGACGAGGAAAAGCCGATGCTGGGCCGCCGCGTCGTCGTCTACGGCGGCGGCAACACGGCGCTCGACGTCGCGCGGACCGCCAAGCGGCTGGGCGCCACCGAGTCGATCATCGTGTACCGGCGCACGCGCGAGAAGATGCCCGCCCACGACTTCGAGGTCGAGGAGGCGCTGCAGGAGGGCGTGCTGATCAAGTGGCTGTCGACGATCAAGAACATGGCCGACGAGGGCACGCTCACCGTCGAGAAGATGGCGCTGGACGACAAGGGCTTTCCGCAGCCGACGGGCGAGCTCGAGACGCTCGAGGCCGATTCGCTGGTGCTGGCGCTGGGCCAGGACGTCGACCTGTCGCTGCTCGAGAACGTGCCGGGACTCGAGATCAAGGACGGTGTTGTCCGCGTCGGCCCCAACATGATGACGGGATTCGCCGGCCTCTTCGCCGGCGGCGACATGGTGCCGTCGGAGCGCACCGTCACCGTCGCCGTGGGCCACGGCAAGAAGGCGGCGCGGCACATCGACGCCTGGCTGCGCGGCACCCGTTACGACGCGCCGGTCAAGCACGAGATCGCGGCGTTCCAGAACCTGAACCCCTGGTATTACGCGGACGCCCCGAAGACGGTGCGGCCGATGCTCGATCTCGCGCGCCGCACGTCGACGTTCGACGAGGTGGTGAGCGGCCTGAACGAGACCAATGCGCTGTTCGAGGCGCGCCGCTGCCTGTCGTGCGGCAACTGCTTCGAGTGCGACAACTGCTACGGCGTGTGCCCGGACAACGCGGTGATCAAGCTCGGCCCCGGCAAGCGCTTCGAGTTCAACTACGACTACTGCAAGGGCTGCGGCATCTGCGTGTCGGAATGCCCGTGCGGGGCGATCAAGATGGTGCCGGAAACGATCTGACGCGACGGCGCGACGCCGTGCGCGACATCTAACATCTGGAGGAGTGGAAATGCCCAATGTAGGCGCGAGCGCCGCGCCGGTGCCGTTGCCGCAGGCGTTCCCGCGGGGGGTGACGCTGCTGCAGGACCCGACGCGCAACAAGGGGACGGCGTTCACCGCCGTCGAGCGCGACGCGCTCGGCCTGCGCGGACTCCTGCCGCCGCACGTCAACACGCAGGACGCGCAGCTCGCGCGCGTGCTGGAGAACTTCCGGCGCAAGCCGAACGACCTCGAACGCTACATCAATCTCGCGGCGCTGCACGATCGCAACGAGACGCTGTTCTACCGGCTGGTCGTCGACAATCCCGACGAGATGATGCCGATCATCTACACGCCGACCGTCGGCCTGGCGTGCCAGCAGTTCGGGCACATCTTCCAGCGGCCGCGCGGACTCTTCATCAGCGCCAACGACCGCGGCCACGTCGAGAGCATCCTCCGCAACTGGCCGCATCGCGACGTCGCCATCATCGTCGTGACCGACGGCGAGCGCATCCTGGGCCTGGGCGACCTGGGCGCCAACGGCATGGGCATTCCGGTGGGCAAGCTGTCGCTGTACACGGCGGGCGCCGGCGTCCACCCGAACCATTGCCTGCCGGTGCTGCTCGACGTCGGCACCAACAACGAGGCGCTGCGCCGCGATCCGCTGTACCTGGGACTCGACCGTCCGCGGATGACCGGTCCCGAATACGACGCCTTGGTCGAGGAGTTCGTCACCGCCACCCAGGTCGTGTTTCCCGGCGTTGTCGTCCAGTTCGAGGATTTCGCCAATCACAACGCATTCCGGCTGCTCGAACGCTATCGCAAACGCGTCCCGTCGTTCAACGACGATATCCAGGGCACGGCGGCGGTCGCGCTGGCGGGCATCCTGAGCGCGCTGCGCATCACCGGCGGCACGCTCGCCGACCAGAAGATCCTGTTCCAGGGTGCCGGCGAGGCCGCCACGGGCATCGCGGACCTTGCCGTCGCCGCGATGGTGGCGCAGGGAATGGACGTCGATGCGGCGCGCGCGCGCTGCTGGCTGTTCGATTCGAAGGGACTGGTCGTGCGCAGCCGCGTCGGGCTCGTCGAGCACAAGCTGCGCTATGCGCACGAGCATCCGCCGGTGGGCGACCTGCTCACCGCCGTGCGGCAGCTCGAGCCGACGGCGATCATCGGCGTCGCCGCGGTTGGCGGGGCGTTCACGCGCGAAGTCGTCCATGCGATGGCGGCGATCAACGAGCGGCCGATCGTCTTCGCGCTGTCCAACCCCACGTCGAAGTCCGAATGCACGGCGGCGCAGGCGTACGAATGGTCGGACGGCCGCGCGCTGTTCGCGTCCGGCAGTCCCTTCGCGCCGGTGCGCCTGGGCGAAGCGGCCTTCGTGCCGCGGCAGGGCAACAACTCGTACATCTTTCCCGGCGTGGGACTGGGCGCGATCGTCAGCCGCACGCGCCGGGTCACCGACGAGATGTTCCTGCGCGCGGCGCAGACGCTGGCGGACCAGGTGACGGCCGAGGATCTGGCGCAGGGCAGCCTGTATCCGCCGCTGTCCGCGATCCGCGACGTCTCGGCGCACATCGCTGCCGCCGTCGCCGGCGTCGCCTACCGCGATGGCCTGGCGAACGCCGGGAAGCCGCCCGACGTCCTGGCGGCGATGCGCGACGCGATGTACGAGCCGCGTTACTCGACCTACGTCAGTTGATCGTGGGATTGGACATCCGGCGGCGCGTGCCGTTGATCTACGTCAACAGGGTCCGGCGCCGGGCAACTCACGCTACGGCTACGCCTGACGGCGCCGCGATGCGGTGCGGGCGTACCGGAAAATCATGAGCCCGTACGCGATCTTTCTCCTGTACGCGTTGTCCATCCTGGGCTTCGTGGCTGTCACGCTGCTCATGAATCGCCTGCTCGGACCCAAGCCGGCGGCGACCGCCATCAAGCTCGAGCCATTCGAATGCGGCGCGACGCCCGTGGACACCCGCAATGTGAAGGCGGTTCCGATCAAGTACTACGCGATCGCCATCGTGTTCATCCTGTTCGACCTGGAGACGGTGTTCCTCTTCATCTGGGCGCTCGCCGCCCAGCCGTTGACGGGGTTCATGCTGGCGACGTTCGGCATCTTCCTGTTCCTGCTGATCCTCATCCTGCTCTATGTCTACCGGGCGCGCCTGCTCGAGGCGGTGACCCGATGACGCCCGCCCGCACGCCGATTCCCATCGTCGACGCCGGCGGTCGCTCGGCCGCGTTCGAGTACCTGACGACGAAGAAGGACGAGTTGGTCGGGTGGGCGCGCAAGTTCTCGCTGTTTCCGTATCCGTTCGTCACCGCGTGCTGCGCGATGGAGTTCATGGCGGTGAGCTCGTCGCCCTACGACACCGACCGCTTCGGCGCGGCGCTGCCGCGCTTTTCGCCGCGGCAGGCGGACCTGCTGATGGTGGTCGGCACCGTCACCCACAAGCAGGCGCCGGTGCTGCGCCGGGTCTACGAGCAGATGTGCGAGCCCAAATGGGTGATGGCGTTCGGCGTCTGCGCGACGTCCGGCGGCTTCTACCAGAACTACGCGGCCGTGCAGGGCATCGACCGCATCATCCCGGTGGACATCTACGTGCCCGGCTGCCCGCCGCGGCCCGAGATGGTCATCGACGGCATCATGCGGCTGCAGGACATGATCGCCCGCGGGAAGCATCCGATCGTCAACGCAAGGTTCTAAAGGATGATGCCGGCCAACCTCGAGCAACTGGCGCTGCTGATCGGCCGCGACGGCACGGCAGCGCGCATCGACCATGGCCTGCTGGTCGTCGACGTGACGGCGGCGGTCGTGCCGGAGATCGCGCTGCGGCTCAAGTCCGAGCTGCATTTCGACGTGCTGCTCGACATCACCGCCATCGACTGGCCGCAGCGGTCGCCGCGTTTCGACGTCGTCTGGCATTTCTATTCGACGCAGCACCGGGTCCGCGTGCGCGTCAAGTGCACGGTGCCCGAAAGCGAGCCCGCCGTCGCCACGCTGACGACGCTGTACGGCTCGGCGGGATTCATGGAGCGCGAGACGCACGACATGTACGGCATCGTGTTCGCGGGCAATGCCGACCTGCGGCCGATCCTGCTCTACGAAGGCTTCGTCGGGCATCCGTTGCGCAAGGACTATCCGAAGGGGCAGGAGCAGCCGCTCGTCCCCTATCGCACGCCATGACGCTGCCGCCGCTCGACACGCTGCCCAACCCCGTCCGGTCGGCCTTCGCGGCCGAGGAGGAGGGCGGCCCCGTCATCGTCAACATCGGGCCGTCGCACCCGGCGACGCACGGCACCGTGCAGATCATCGCGGCGCTCGACGGCGAACGGGTCGTGCGCACCGACGTCCACTGCGGCTACCTGCACCGCGGCTTCGAGAAGGAATGCGAGGCGCACACCTGGCACAACCTCATTCCCTATGTCGACCGGCTGAACTACGTGTCGGCGCTGATCAACGACTTCGCGTACTGCGACGCCGTCGAGCAGCTGATGGGCGTCACGATCACGCCGCGCTGCCGCTACCTGCGGACGCTGCTGTCGGAGTATTCGCGCCTGGTCGACCACCTGACCTGCCTCGCCGCCGGACTGATGGAACTCGGGGCGATGACGGCGTTCCTCTACCTCGTGATGGTCCGCGACTACATGTACGAGCATCTGGCGGATCTCACCGGCGCGCGCGTGACGTACAGCTACGGGCGCATCGGCGGGCTGGCCCGCGACCTGCCCGACGGCTGGCTCGCACGGCTCGCGACGATCCTCGACCAGTACGAGATGTTCGTCGGCCGCGTGCACGGCCTGATGGACCGCAACCGCATCTTCATCGACCGCATGCGCGACGTCGGCGTCATCTCGACGGCGGATGCGCTCAACTGGGGCTACACCGGCCCGATCCTGCGCTCCACCGGCGCCGCGATCGACCTGCGCAAGGACACGCCGTATCTCGCCTATGCCGAGCTGGACTTCGAGGTGCCGGTCGGCATCAAGGGCGACAACTACGACCGCTACTACGTCCGGATGCGCGAAATGGACGAGTCGGTGCACATGATGCGGCAGCTGGCGGACATGCTGCCCGGAGGACCGATCAACGTCGACGATCACCGCTGCACGTTCCCGGAGAAGCACCTCGTCTACTCCGAGATCGAATCGCTGATCAACCACTTCAAGCTGGTGATGGACGGGCCGCCGGTGCCGGCGGGGGAAATCTACGTCGCGCACGAGTCGCCCAACGGCGAGCTGGGCTTCTACCTGGTCAGCACCGGCGGCGGCATCCCGTACAAGGTGCACGCGCGGGCGCCGAGCTTCGTCCACATGGGCGGCGTCCACAAGATGCTCGAGGGCTACCAGCTCGCCGACGTGGTGCCGACGTTCGGCTCGATCAACATGATCGGCGGCGAGTGCGATCGATGAGCAGCTCGTGCGACCACCCGCAGCCGTCGTTCCCGCGCAAGCGGGAACCCAGCGTCGTTTGCGCGAGAGCCACTGGTTCCCCGCCTTCGCGGGGACGACGACAGGAAGCATCGTTGCCCATTGACGCGATGAAACACCTGATCCCCGAATTCGACCGGCTGAAGGCCCGCTTCCCCGCGGGCTGCGAATCCTCGCTGGTGCTGCCGTGCGTGCGGCGCATCCAGGAGGAGCGCGGCTTCGTCGCCGACAGCGACATCGACGGCCTCGTCGACTACCTGGGCGTGCCGCGCATCCAGATCGAGGAAGTGCTGTCGTACTACACGCAGTTCCGCCGCGCGCCGATCGGCCGCTGGCATCTGCAGACGTGCCGCAACGTCAGCTGCTCGATGTGCGGCGCCGAGCGGCTGATGGCGCACCTGCGCGAGCACCTGGGCGTCGGTCCCGGCGAGACGACGGCCGACGGCCGCATCACCTACTCGACGGTGGAGTGCCTGGGGTCGTGCGGCACGGCGCCGGTCGTGATGGTGAACGATACCTATCACGAGTCGATGACGGTCGAGAAGCTCGACGCGCTGCTGAAGGAGCTCGGCTGACATGCCCGGCAAGCAGCTGCTGATGACGTTTCCCGTCACCGCGACGTCGCATACGCTGGCGGACTACCGGGCGCGCGGCGGCTACGCGACGCTGGCCCGCGCGCTGTCGCAGCTGAAGCCGGAGGACATCACCAAGGAGGTGACGACCGCCGGACTGCTCGGGCACGGCGGTGCGGCGTTTTCCGCCGGGCGCAAGTGGTCGGTCGTCCACCTGAACGACGGCCAGCCGCATTACCTGTGCGCCAATGCGGACGAGGGCGAGCCGGGCACGTTCAAGGACCGCTGGATCCTCGAGAACGCGCCGCACCTGCTGCTCGAGTCGATGCTGATCGCCGCCTACGCGCTGCAGGTGCGCCACGCGTTCGTCTACATCCGCGGCGAGTTCGACCTGCCGTACCGGCGCCTGGCCGGCGCCATCGAGGAGGCGTACGCCGCCGGCTACTTCGGCGAGCGGATCCTGGGCAGCGACTTCGGCTGCGACATCGTCGCCTATCGCGGCGCGGGCTCCTACGTATGCGGCGAGGCGTCCGGCCTCCTGTCGTCACTCGAAGGCAAGCGCGGCTATCCGCGCAACCGGCCGCCGCGGCTGACGGTGCAGGGCCTCTACCGGAAGCCGACGGTCGTCAACAACGTGGAGACGCTCGCCAACGTCGCGGGCATCGTCGCCAACGGCGCGGCGTGGTACCGGACGTTCGGCACGGCCAAGTGCCCGGGCACGCAGCTGGTGTCGATCTCGGGGCACATCGCGCGGCCCGGCGTCTACGAGGTCGAGTACGGCTATTCGCTCGAAAAATTCCTGTACGAGGACTGCGGCGGGATGGCCGGCGGCAAGGCGCTGAAGGCGCTGGTCCCGGGCGGCATCTCGACCAAGGTCCTGACCGGCGCGGAAGTCAAGGGCGTCACGTTCGACCACCAGTCGCTGACGGCGGCGGGGTCGTCGGTGGGCTCGGGCGGCATGATCGCCATCGCCGAGGGCACCTGCATGGTGCGGCTGCTGCAGGTGATGCTGCGCTTCTATCACCACGAATCGTGCGGCCAGTGCACGCCGTGTCGCGAGGGCACGGGCTGGATGCACCGGATCATCGACCGCATCGTCGCGGGCCAGGGCCGGCCGGCGGACCTGGACCAGCTGATCGAGATCTCGAAGCGCAACGACGGCACGACGATCTGCGGGATGGGTGACGCCGCCGGCTACGCGACGATCGGCATCCTCGCCAAGTTCCGCGACGAATTCGACTACTGGATCGAGCACAAGCGCTCGCGTCTTGCCGGCAATCTGGAGGTTCCCGCCCATGCCTGAGATCTTCATCAACGGCCATTCGGTGCAGGCGGATACCGACCAGACCGTCATGCAGGCGGCGCAGGCGAACGGCTTTTTCATCCCGTACTTCTGCTGGCATCCGGCGCTGTCGATCGCCGGCAACTGCCGGATCTGCGTCGTGCAGGTCGAGGGCCGCAGCTGGGCCGAGATCGCGTGCAACATGCCGGTCACCGAAGGCCTGCGCATCCTGACCGACTCCGACATCGTCCGCGAGCAGCGGCGCGCGACGATGCAGTTCGTCACGCTCAACCATCCGGTCGACTGCGGCATCTGCGACAAGGCGGGCGAATGCACGCTGCAGGACTACCACGTCGCGTACAACGGGCGGCCGTCGATCTCGCTGGAGCCCAAGGTCACGGCGACCAAGTTCCACCCGTTGTCCGAGCGAATCCTGCTCGACAACGAGCGCTGCATCCTCTGCACGCGGTGCGTCCGCTTCACGCGCGAAATCTCGAAGTCGAACGCGCTCGGCGTCAAGAAGCGCGGCGATGAATCGCTGCTGCGCGCCGCCGACGATCACCCGCTGGACGCCGACCCGTACTCCGACAACATCATCGACATCTGCCCGGTGGGCGCACTGCTGTCGCGGTCGTTCCTCTACAAGGCGCGCGTCTGGTACCTGAAGCCCGTGCAGTCCGTGTGCCCGGGCTGCGCGCGCGGCTGCGCGGTCGACCTCTGGTACCGCAAGCCGGAATGGCAGCTGAAGGCGCTCGACGCCGCGCAGAACACGCGCCTTGCGCGGGTGACGCCGCACGGCGCGCCGGGGCCGGACGGTCCGTGGATCTGCAACAAGGGGCGCGACCTGGGCCAGATCTTCGAACGCCCGCGCGCGCTGCAGCCGATGCGCAAGGGCACGCCGGCCACGCTGGACGAGGCGCTGGCGACGGCGCGCGGACTCATCGCGGCCGCCCGTCATCCGGTGGCGCTGGTGTCGAGCTGGGCGTCCAACGAGGAACTCGACGCGTTCCGCAGCGCCTTCGGCGACCGCTTCACCGTGTTCGTCAAGCGCGATCACCAGCCGGTGCCCGGCGAGACGATCGAGGACGATTTCCTCATCCGCGCCGACAAGAACCCGAACGTCGCCGGCGCGCGCGCGGTGTTCGGCGCGGCGAGCGACCGCGACGCGGTCTTCGCCGCCGAGACCGACGTCGTGCTCGTCTGGGGCGAAGGCTGCAACTTCGCGCACCTGCCGCCGCGCGCCAAGATCGTCTACCTGAATTCGTACCTTGCGCCTGAGAACGGGCACGCCGACGTCTTCCTGCCCGTCAGCATCATGACCGAGCGCGCCGGCCACTACACGAACTTCGAGGGAACGGTGCGGCCGTTCGCGCCCGGCGTCGCGAAGGCGCCGACGGTGGTGGACGCCGCTGTACGTCTTTCCCGCACTCGCCGCCGTCCTGGTGCCCGCCGCATGATCCAGGACCTCGTCATCGCCGTCGTCTACATCGGCTACGCGCTGACGGTGCTGCTGCTGTTCGGCACCGTCCTCACGTGGGTCGAGCGCAAGCAGGCGGCCGTGATGTCGGACCGCATCGGCGCCAACCGCGCGTACCTGCGCATCCCGTTCACGCAGATCAAGCTCGTCTGGTGGGGTCTGTTCCACGGCATGGCCGATGGCCTGAAGATGCTGCTGAAGGAGGACTGGAAGCCGCAGGCCTACGACCGCTTCGCGTACATGATCGCGCCGTGGGTCGTGTTCACGCCGGTGCTGCTCGTCTTCGGCGTCATCCCGTTCGGCGGCACGCTCGACCCGGGCAAGCTGCTGGCGGCGATCCCGGCCGCGGCGGCGTGGTTCGGCGACCGCACCTATGCGATGCAGATCGCCCGGCTGGACGCGGGCCTGCTGATCGTGTTCGCGTTCGGCGGCCTGTCGGTGATCGGCGCGATGCTCGCCGGCTGGTCGTCGTCGAACAAGTTCTCGATGCTGGGCGCGCTGCGCGCCGGCGCGCAGATGATCTCCTACGAACTCGTCATGGGGCTGACGGTGCTGGGGCTGATCCTCGTCTACGGCACGCTCGACCTGACGGCCATCGTCCAGCAGCAGTCGGGCGTCGTGCTCGGGTTCCTGCCCGCATGGGGCGTCGTCTACCAGCCGTTCGCCGCGACGCTGTTCATGGCGGCGGCCATCGCCGAGAACAAGCGGATCCCGTTCGACCTGCCCGAGGCGGAATCCGAGCTGATCGCCGGCTTCTACACCGAGTACAGCGCGATGAAGATGGGTCTCTTCATGTTCGCGGAGTTCATCGAGATCGCGATCATCGCCGCGCTGTTCACGACACTGTTCCTCGGCGGCTACAACCTCCCGTACATGAGCGACGCCGGGTTCGCGTTCCCGGGCGGCCATTTCGTGCCGCTGAGCCACGGCCTGGTGGTGGCGCTCCAGCTCGTCACGTTCCTCGTCAAGGTGCTCGCGATCTCGAGCTTCCAGATCCTGATCCGCTGGTCGCTGCCGCGCTTCCGCTTCGACCAGGTGCTGATGTTCGCGTGGAAATTCATGCTGCCGCTGTGCCTCGCCAACCTCGTCGTGACCGCGGTCGCCGTCTGGATGCTGCAGCCATGACGAGACGGCCGTACGTGCGCAAGCAGTACTGGAACGCGCCGACGATGTCGTGGTGGGAGCGCGTCTACCTGCCCGAGATCCTGCGCGGCCTGTCGATCACCGGCGGCGTGTTCGTCCGCAACATGTGGCGATGGATGACGTTCCGCAAGGGCGCGCTGACGACGTATTACCCGGAGGAGACGCGCTCCGACTATGCGGCCGGCAACCGCGGCAAGCACATCCTGACGCAGCGTCCCGACGGGCGGCCGCAGTGCATCGCCTGCAACATGTGCGCGACCGTATGCCCGGCGCAGTGCATGGAGATCGACGCCGCGCTCGACATGGACGATCCCGCGCATCCGAAGTCGCCGTCGCGCTTCGAGATCGACTACTCGCGGTGCGTGTTCTGCGGCTTCTGCGTCGAGGCGTGCCCGGAGGACGCGATCCGCATGGTCAAGTTCGTGCCGGACTTCCCCGGCAGCGATCGCGGCCACATGTGGATCTCGATGCCGGAACTGCTGACGTGGAACCCGGCGAGCGACGTGGCCAAGCCGTATCCGCCGAAGGGCGTCGCCGCGGCACCCGGAGCAGGGCGCCCATGAACGCGCTGCTCCAGCACACCGATACCGCGATGCTGGTCCTGTTCGGCCTGTTCGCGCTGGCCGGCGCCATCGCGATGCTGGTGCTCCAGCATCCGATGCGCGTCGCGATGGCGCTGATCGGCACGATGATCTCGCTCGGCGGCATCTACGGGCTGCTCGGCGTGCATTTCATCGCCGCGTTCCAGGTGCTGATCTACGTCAGCGCCGTCATGGTGTTCATCGTCTACGTCATCATGCTGCTCGACGTCCGCGACCTCTCGTTCACCCGCCGCTTCACGCCGCTGGCCGTCGCCGCGGCCGCGGCGGCGCTGGTGTTCTTCGTCGCGCTGGCCGCTGCCGTCTGGCGCGACACCGGCGCGCTCCGCCCCGGCGCCGCGCTGTTCGGCATCGGTCAGTTCGCCATCGACTTCCTGACGCGGTACTGGCTGCAGTTCGAAGTCACGTCGGTGCTGCTGGTCGCCGCCGTGGTGGCGGCCATCGTCGTCGTCCGCCTCGACCGGACCGACCATGGATAAATTCTCGCTGCTGCTCGTCCTCGCGCTGGCGCTCTTTGCGATCGGCCTCGCCGGCGTGATCATCCGCCGCAACATCCTCGTCATGCTGATGTGCATGGAACTCATGCTCAATGCCGCGAACTTGAGCCTCGTGACGCTCGCGCGGCAGACCGACACGACGGCCGGCGCCGTCCTCGTGTTCCTGGTGTTCGTCGTGGCCGCGGCGGAGATCGCCATCGCCATCCCCATCGTCCTCCTGCTGGTTCGCCGCCGCCGTACGCTCGATGCCGACGCGTATGCCGAGCTGAAAGGCTGATCGTGGCGCCGCTCCTCACATGGATCGTCGTCCTGCCGCTGCTGGGCTTCCTCGCCAACGGCCTGGCCGGCGACCGCTTCGGCCATCGCTTCGTGACGATCGTCGGCTGCGGGCTGCCGATCGCGGCGTTCGGGCTGGCGATCGAATGCTTCCTCGACCTGACGGCCGGCGGCCGCGTGCCGCTCGTGACCACCGTGTATACGTGGGCGGATTTCAGCGGCAGGACCTTCGACGTGGCGTTCTATTTCGACGCCTTGAGCGCCGTGATGACGCTGATCGTGACCGGCGTCGGATCGCTGATCCACGTGTACTCGACGGGCTACATGAAGGAGGACAAGAGCTACGCGCGGTACTTCGCCTACCTCAACCTGTTCCTGTTCTTCATGCTGCTGCTGGTGCTCGGGCGTTCGCTGCTGGTGCTGTTCGTCGGCTGGGAAGGCGTGGGTCTCGCGTCGTACCTGCTGATCGGGTTCTGGTTCGAGGACGCCGACAAGGCGCGCGCCGGGAAGAAGGCGTTCGTCACCAACCGCATCGGCGACGCGGGCTTCCTGCTCGGCATGTTCGCGATCTACTTCGCGCTCGGCACGCTCGACATGGACCGCATCAACGCCGCGTTCATGGCCGGGCCGCCGCCGGCGGTGTCGGCGAGCGTCATCGGCATCCTGCTGTTCATCGGGGCCACCGGCAAGTCGGCGCAGATTCCGCTGCATGTCTGGCTGCCGGACGCGATGGCGGGGCCGACGCCGGTATCGGCGCTGATCCACGCGGCGACGATGGTGACGGCGGGCGTGTATCTCGTCGCGCGGATGTCGGGCATCTACATGCACGCGGAGGCGGCATCGCAGGTGATCGCCGTCGTCGGCGTGCTGACGGCGTTCTTCGCCGCCACCATCGCCATCGCCCAGTACGACATCAAGAAGGTGCTCGCGTACTCGACGATCTCGCAGCTCGGCCTCATGTTCGTGGCGCTGGGCGTCGGCGCCTACGGCGTCGCGATCTTCCACGTGATGACGCACGCGTTCTTCAAGGCCTGCCTGTTCCTCGGCGCGGGCAGCGTCATCCACGCGCTGGGCGGCGAGCAGGATGTGCGCCGGATGGGTGGGCTCGCCCGCCGCATCCCGGTGACGTTCGTGACGTTCGCCGTGGCGACGGCGGCCATCGCCGGCATCCCGCCGCTGGCCGGATTCTTCTCCAAGGACGAGATCCTCTGGTTCGCCTTCGCCAGCAGCCGCGGCGGCTCGCCGCTCTTGTGGGGGGTGGCGGCGGCCACCGCGCTGCTGACGGCGTTCTACATGTTCCGGCTGTTGTGGCTCACGTTCTTCGGCGCGTCGCGGATGACGCCGGAGGTCGAGCATCACGTGCACGAGTCGCCGTGGTCGATGACGGGCGTGCTGATCGTGCTGGCCGTGCTGTCGGCGGTCGGCGGCTTCATCGCGCTGCCGCACTATCCTCGAGCCGCTGCTGCCGCTGCCCGCGGTGCCGGACGCGCTGCATCACTTCGAGAAGCCGCTCCTGTACGTGTCGGTGGCGATCGCCTTCGGCGGCCTGGCGCTCGCGGCCTGGTTCTTCGGCGGCGACGCGCAGCGCGCGCGGGCCGCCGGCGCGCGCCTTTCCGGGCTGCATCGCGTGCTCGCCGGCAAGTACTTCATCGACGAGCTCTACGACCGCGTGCTCGGCCGGCCGCTGACGTGGATCTCCGACGTCGTCTTCCTGCGCCTGGGCGATCGCCTGCTGCTCGACGGCACGCTGAACGGCCTCGCGGCGTTCGCGCAGCGGACGGCCGGCATGCTGTCGCCGCGTGCAGAACGGCAGCCTGCACCGCTACGTGTTCTTCGTGCTGGCCGGCAGCGCGGCCTGCCTGGTGTGGAGCTTCGGCCGTGGCTGACGCGCTGCTGGCTCAACGTCCTGCTCTACCTGCCGGTGGCGGGCTGCGCGCTGCTGCTGGCGATGCCGTCGGTGCGCGGCGACGCCATCCGCGCGCTGACGCTGGTCGTGACGCTCGCCCAGTTCGTCATCGCCGTTTTCCTGTACATGCGGCTTCGACGCCACGGTGTCCGGCGTGCAGTTCGCCACGCGCGTGCCATGGATCCCGGCGTGGGGCGTGTACTACGAGATCGGACTCGACGGCTACAACGTGCTGCTGGTGCTGCTGACGGCGTTCCTGGGGCCGCTGGTCGTCGCCGGCGCGTTCAGCGCGATCCAGAAGGACGTGAAGCTCTTCTACATCACGGTGCTGCTGATGCAGTTCGCGATGCTGGGGGCGTTCCTCGCGCAGGACCTCTTCGTGTTCTACCTGTTCTGGGAAGCGATGATGATCCCGATGTTCCTCATCATCGGCATCTGGGGCGGCGAGCGGCGCATCTACGCGACGATCAAGTTCGTGCTGTACACGGCGTTCGGCAGCATCCTGATGCTGGCGGCCGTCATCTACCTCGTCTATTCGCTGCAGTCGCCGACCGGCGAGCTGTCGTTCGCGTTCGCCGACCTCTACCGGGCGCGGCTGCCGCTGTCCGTCCAGATCGTGCTGCTGTCCGCGTTCGGGCTGTCGTTCGCGATCAAGGTGCCGATCGTGCCGCTGCACACGTGGCTGCCCGATGCCCACGTCGAGGCGCCGACGGCCGGCTCGGTGATCCTGGCCGGCGTGCTGCTGAAGATGGGAACGTACGGCTTCATGAAGCTCGGCTTTCCGCTCTTCCCGGACGCCACGCGCTACCTGATGCCGCTGTTGCTGTCGCTGGCGGTCATCAGCATCGTCTACGGCGCCTGCCTGGCGCTCGTGCAGAACGACATCAAGAAGATCATCGCGTATTCGTCGATCAGCCACCTGGGCTACGTGATGCTGGGCCTCGTCGAGCCTCGACCTCATCGGCATCCAGGGCGCGGTGATCCAGATGGTCAGCCACGGCCTGACGGCGGCCGGGCTCTTCCTGATGGTCGGGATGATCTACGAGCGCTGCCATACGCGCGAACTCGCCGCGTACGGCGGGCTGGCGAAGCTGCTGCCCGTGTACTCGGTGTTCTTCATGGTGCTGACGCTCGCGTCGATCGGCCTGCCGACGACGTCAGCGGCTTCACCGGCGAATTCCTGGTGCTGCTGGGCGCCGGCACGTCGGGCTGGCATCAGTATCAGGCAGGTGACGCGCTGCCGCTGGCGATGAGCATCGTGGCCGTGGGCGGCGTCGTGCTGGGTGCGCTGTACATGCTGCGTTTCGCGCAGAGCTTCCTGTTCGGCGCCGCGAAGGTGCCGCATGCGCCGGTCGCCGATCTCGTCTGGCGCGAAAAGCTCATCCTGGCGGCGATCGTCGCGGCGGTGTTCGCGCTCGGCCTCTTTCCCGACGGGCCGATGCGCAAGACGGAGCTGGCGGCGAAGGAATTCCGCTCGCTCGTCACGACGTCGCGCCTGCCGGAGGTCAAGCCATGAACTGGCTCACCGTCGCCACCGCCCTCGCGCCGGAGAACATCCTGCTGCTGGGGATCGTCGCCCTGCTGCTGGTCGAGATCGTGCGCGCGCAAGCCGCGCGGCGCGACCACGTTGTCGGTCGTCTTCGTGGCGGGCGGCGGCCGTGGCCGCGGCGTGGCTCTATGCGACGGGCTACGCGGCCGAGCCCTTCCCCGGCGAGTTCTCGACCGATCCGGCAGAGCTCGCTGGCCAAGGTCGTCGTGCTGGCGCTGGCGCTGCCGGTGCTGTTGCTGTCGCGCGACGACTTCGAAGGCGACGGCTCGTTTCACATCCTGCTGCTGTCGTCGCTGTACGGCGCCTGCCTGCTGCTGTCGTCCGACAGCTTCCTGACGCTGTTCCTCGGGCTCGAGATGCATGTCGCTGCCGGTCTACGTGCTGGTGCTGATGGCGTTCACGCGCGCTCGGGCAGCCTCGAGGCGGCGCTCAAGTACCTCGTGCTCGGCGGGGCCGCGACGGCCACGTTCCTGATGGGCGTCTCGCTGCTGTACGGCGGCAGCGGTTCGCTGTCGCTGTCGGTCGTTCGCCGTCGCGCTCTACATCCCCGATCCGATGGCCATCGCGGCGGTGGTGCTGGTGCTGATCGCGTTCTTCCTCAAGGCCGCCATCGTGCCGTTCCATGCGTGGGCGCCGGACGCCTACGAGGGCGCCAGCGTGCCGGTCACCGCCTACATGGCGACGATCGTCA
The DNA here is from genome assembly GCA_963823475.1 of uncultured beta proteobacterium. Classification (GTDB taxonomy): domain Bacteria; phylum Pseudomonadota; class Gammaproteobacteria; order Burkholderiales; family Casimicrobiaceae; genus VBCG01. The sequence goes on along the minus strand of CAWGLS010000007.1, from coordinate 132,149 downwards.
AGGCGGCGATCCTGCTCGCCGTGCTGCGGATCGTCGGCGCCGCGCCGCTGACCGGGACCGCCGTCGACCTGTTCGCGATCCTGCCGCTGGTATCGATCGTCTGGGGCAACCTGGCGGCGATGCGGCAGACACAGTTTCCGCCGGATGATCGCGTACTCGTCGATCGCGCACGCGGGCTACCTGTTCTACGCGTTCCTGGGCGACGGCCCCGGCCGCTATCAGGCGGTCGTCTTCTACGTGCTGGTGTACGGCTTGATGAACCTGCTGGCGTTCGCCGGCCTGCCGCGCGACGGCGACGACGCCGCGCGCGACCGCCTGGACCACCTCGAAGGGGCTGTTGCACCGCAATCCGTTCGGCGCGTCGATGATCGCCATCGCGATGCTGTCGCTGGCCGGCATTCCGCCGCTACCGGGTTTCATCGCCAAGTTCCTGATCTTCAAGAACGTGATGGCGGCCGGCTACACGACGTATGCGGTGCTGGGCCTCGTCGGCAGCTACGTCGGCATCTATTTCTACCTGCGGGTCATCCAGCTACATGTTCATGACGCCCGCGGCGACCGGCGGGCAAGCGCGTATCTCACGCGGCGCCGCGATCGGGACCTGTCTCGTCTGCCTGATCCCGGCCGTGCTCGTCGCCGTGTTTCCCGGCTGGTTCATCGGGCCCGTGCTAGCGCCCCGCGCGGCGATGGCCTCAGTTGCCGGCCCGCTTGGCGATGGGCGAGTACATGTCGAGCAGCTGCAGCCGAGTTGCCTGCAGGCGCTCCGACACGACGCCGAGCATCCGGTACATCAGCGCGTAGCCGAACGCCTTGTCGTCGCGGCAGGCGGCGAGCACCTCGCTCGCCGTTCAACGCAAGGGCCTCGACCGGTTCCAGCGCGCGTGCCTGGAAGTGCTTGCCGCGGCCCATCAGCAGCGCCGACCAGCCGAGTTCGTCGCCCGCGGTGAGCGTCTGCACGCGCAGCGTGTGGCCGGGCGCCTCGATTTCCAGCGCCACCCGTCCGTGCACGATCAGGTAGAAATCGTGGCATTCGTCGCCTTCGTGGAAGACGACCTGGTCGCGGTCGAAATGAACCTGCTTGGCGAGCAGCCGGAGCCGGTCGATGTGCTCGGGCTGGAACTCCTCGACGAAGGGGTGCTTGCTCAGCACGTCCAGCAGCTTTTCCATGGGCATGGTCGCGTTCCTCAAAGCCGCGCGCGCGCGGTGGTTGGAAAAGTGTACTGTGCGCGCGGCAGCGCTTCCTGCGCTAGCGCAAACTTTGCGCGACTGGCCTGGGCGCGTCGCCGGCCGGACGCGCGCCGCCGGCGACGCATGGCGGGCGCGGCGGCCGGACGGGCCCCACAGCCGCGGAGCCCTTGATGAGTCCCATCGCAATCACGCTGCTGATGCTCGCGGCGTTCGGCGGGTTCTTCTGGCTGGCCTGGCGCAAGCTCGCCATTGTCGCCCGCCTCGCGCCCGAAAACCGGTTCGATCGTCCCTGGGATCGCCTGCGGGCCGTCGTCGTCAACGGCTTCCTGCAGCGGCGGATGATCGCGCGCGACTGGAAGCCCGGCCTCATGCACGCGGCGATCTTCCTGGGCTTTCTCGGGCTGCTCGCGCGCAAGGTGCAGCTGATCGTCATCGGCTACCACGAACCGTTCACGTATCCGGGGGTGCTCGGCGGCTGGTTCGCGGCGGGCAAGGACGTCATCGAGCTGGCGGTGCTGGCGGCGCTCGCCTATGCGTTCTGGCGGCGCTTCGTCGTGCGTCCCGCGCGACTGGAACCCAACCGCGAGGCGCTGCTGATCCTGTCGCTGATCCTCGCCATCATGATCACCGACCTCGCGTTCGACGGTTTCCGCTTCGCGCTCTTCGCCGGCAGCGACGCGGGCATTGCGCACGAGCGCGATCATGCGTTCGCGGGGCAGGCGATCGCCGCGGCGTTCGCCGGGCTGTCGCCGGCCGCGCTGCATGCCGGTTACCAGATCACCTACTGGACGCAGCTCGTCGTGGTCTTCGCTTTCCTCGTGCTGCTGCCCGTCGGCGAGCACTTCCATATCGTGACGGCGCTGCCGGCGCTGTACTTTCATCGCGGTCGGCCGGCGAACGCCGTGCCCGCGGTCGACCTGGCCGCCGTGTATGCCGACGACGCCGACCCCGAGACGATGCGCATCGGCGCGCACACGGCGCGCGACCTCACGTGGAAGGAGGGCCTGGACGCGTTCACCTGCACGGAGTGCGGCCGCTGCAAGGACGCATGCCCGACCTACCTGACGGGCAAGCCGCTGTCGCTCAAATGGGTGAACGACAGCGTCAAGCGGCACCTGCTCGCGCAGCGCGACCGCATCGTCGGCGGCGACGATCCGCTGCCGCCCCTCGTGCCGGACGTCATCGGCGAGGACACGCTGTGGGCCTGCACGACCTGCGGCTATTGCGAAGCCGCGTGCCCGATCGAGCTCGAGCACCTGCCGAAGTTCTACCGGATGCGCCAGCATCGCGTGCTGATGGACGGCGAGTTTCCGCACGAGCTGAAGCCGATCTTCGGCGCCTACGAGACCCAGGGCAATCCGTGGGGCTTCGCGGCCGACACGCGCGGCGACTGGGCGGACGGCCTCGATGTCGTCCGCGTACGGAGCGCCGCCGACGTCGAAGGCCTGGACTACCTCTACTACGTGGGGTCGGCGGCGGCGTTCGACCCGCGCGGCCAGCGGATCGCGCGCGCGCTGGTGGCGATCCTGAAGCAGGCCGGCGTGCGTTTCGGCATCCTGGGCGAGCGCGAGGGATCGACGGGCGAATGCGTGCGCCGGCTGGGCAACGAGCTATTGTTCCAGGACATGGCGCGCCGGCTCGCCGATACGTTGAACGAGCTCGCCGTCACCCGCATCGTCACCACCGATCCGCACGCCTTCAATTCGCTGAAGAACGAGTATCCGGAGTTCGGCGGCCATTTCGAGGTGCTGCATCACACGCAACTCATCGCACGCCTGGTGGAGGAGGGTCGCGTCGTTCTGGCACCGAGCTTCGAGCGCGTCGCCTACCACGAACCTTGTTACCTCGGCCGCCACAACGGCGAGTACGAGGCGCCACGCGCGCTGCTGCGGGCGCTCAGCCGGGATACGCCGCTCGAGTTTCCGCTGAACCGCGAGAAGGCGATGTGCTGCGGCGCCGGCGGCGGCCGCATGTGGCTCGAGGAGTCGATCGGCACGCGGATCAACGTCCTGCGCGTGCAGCAGGCGCTGCCGCTGTCGCCGTCGACGATCGCCACCGCCTGTCCGTATTGCGCGGTGATGATCGCCGATGGCATCTCGGCGCTCGACCAGGTCGAAAGCATCGAGACGCGCGACATCGCGGAGCTGGTCGCGCAAGCGATGCTGCGCGCGCCGGCGGCCCACCCGGCTTAAGGGGCGACGCGCGCTTCGCGGCGGCGGATGCGCCGGGTTTGCCCTCGATCAACTATGTTCGGCGGCCGGACCGCTAAGCTGCGCTGCGAATCTGCCGCCGCAGAACACCGCCGGCGGCGCCTGCCGCGCGACGCGGCGCGGATACGGTCGGACGACAAGGAGCCCATGCGGTGTCGGTCCATCGAATCTCCAGGGGACTCGACATTCCGTTGGCGGGGGCGCCCGCGCAGGATGCCGTCCACACCGCGCCGGCCCCGGCGTCCGTCGGCTGGGTCGCGGCGGACTTTCCGGGGCTGAAAGCCGCCGTGCTGGTCGCGGTCGGCGACCGCGTGCGGCGGGGGACGCCGCTCGTCGAGGACAAGGGCAATCCGGGCGTCCGCCATCTGGCGGCCGCCGGCGGCACCGTCGCGGCCATCCATCGCGGCGAGAGACGCCGGCTGGAATCCATCGTCATTGCGGTGGATCCCGCCGCCGACTCCCTTCCGCAGACGGCGTGGGCGAACGCGCCGCGCGCGGCGCTCGACGCCGTCGGCGCCCGCGCGCTGCTCCTCGACTCCGGCCTGTGGACGGCGCTGCGCACGCGGCCGTACTCGAAGGTGCCGGCCGCCGATGCCAGCCCGCATGCGCTGTTCGTCACCGCCATCGACACGCGGCCGCATGCGCCCGATGTCGATGCGCGTCATCGCCGCGCGCATTGCCGACTTCCACGCGGGCCTCGCGCTGGTCGCCACGCTCTGCCCCGGCACGACGTACGTCTGCGTCGCGGCCGATTCGCGGATCGAGGTCCCCGCGCTGGAGCGCGTCGCCGTCGAGCGCTTCGCCGGTCCGCATCCGGCGGGGACGGCGGGGCTGCACATCGGCGTCCTCGATCCGATCGGCGCCGGCAGGACGGCGTGGCATGTCGGTTACCAGGACGTGATCGCGATGGGCCGGCTGGCGACGACCGGGCAAGTCGACCTCGAGCGCGTCGTGTCGCTGGCGGGACCGGGCGCGGCGCGGCCGCGGCTGCTCCGCACGCGACTCGGTGCGGCGCTGGCCGACCTGACGCGCGGTGAACTGCGGGCTGGCGCGCAGCGCGTGATCGCGGGCTCGGTGCTCGACGGCCGCCGCGCCGAGACCGACCGCGACGGCTATCTCGGGCGCTATCACCTGCAGGTGGCGATCGTGCCCGAAGGGCGCGAGCGGGAACTGTTCGGCTACATCGCCCCGGGACGCGACAAGTTCTCGCTGCTGGGCGTCGTGCTCGGCGCGTGGGGCCGCCGGGCATTGCCGCTGACGACGACGACCAACGGCGGCCCGCGGGCGATGGTGCCGATCGGCAGCTACGAGCGCGTGATGCCGCTCGACGTGATGCCGACGTTCCTGCTGCGCGCGCTGATCACCGGGCGACATCGAGCGCGCCGAGGAGCTGGGCGCGCTCGAACTCGACGAGGAAGACCTCGCGTTGTGCACGTTCGTCTGTCCCGGCAAGTTCGAGTACGGACCGCTGCTGCGGCGCGCGCTCGAGCGCATCGAAAAGGAATCCGGCTGATGCGGGCGTTGCGCGCGCTGCTGGACCGGGCCGGCCACCACTTCGAGAAGGGCGGACGGCTCGAGCGCCTGTATCCGCTGTGGGAGGCGGCCGACACGTTCTTCTACACGCCGGCGTCGGTGACGGCCGGCGGCGCGCACGTGCGCGACGCGCTCGACCTGAAGCGGATGATGATGCTGGTCGTCATCGCCACGCTGCCGTGCGTGTTCATGGCGATGTACAACACCGGGCTCCAGGCCAATCTCGCGCTCGGCGCCGGCCAAGGCCGCCGACGCTCGCCGGCTGGCGCCACGACGTGCTGCGGATGCTGGGCGTCGGCTATTCGGCGCAGAGCATCGCTCGCCTGCACGGTCCACGGCGCGCTGTACTTCCTGCCGCTCTATGTGGTGACGATGGTGGTCGGGCTGTCGTGGGAGGTGCTGTTCGCGATCGTTCGCCGCGTCGAGATCAACGAAGGTTTCTTCGTCACCGGCATCCTGTTCCCGCTGATCCTGCCGCCGACGACGCCGCTGTGGCAGGCGGCGCTCGGCATCAGCTTCGGCGTGGTGCTGGCCAAGGAGGTCTTCGGCGGCACCGGGATGAACTTCGTCAATCCGGCGCTGGCGGCGCGGGCGTTCGTGTTCTTCGCCTATCCGGCGCAGATGTCCGGCGACACCGTGTGGACGGCAGTCGACCGCGCAAACGCGGTCGACGGCGTACAGCGGCGCGACGCTGCTCGCGCAGTTGCGGCAGGCGACCGAGCCCTTCGCGAATCTCCAGTGGTCGTGGTGGAACGCGTTCATCGGGCTGGAGCCGGGCTCGATGGGCGAGACCTCCGCGCTCGCGTGCCTGCTCGGCGCGGCGCTGCTGATCGTCACCGGCATCGGCTCGTGGCGGACGATGGCGGGGGTGGCGGTCGGCACCATCGCGATGGCGACGACGTTCAACCTGATCGGCTCGGCGACGAACCCCTACTTCGGCGTGCCGTTCTGGTGGCACATGGTGCTCGGCGGCTGGGCGTTCGGCACGGTGTTCATGGCCACCGACCCGGTGACGTCGCCGTTCACCGAGCGCGGCAAGTGGATCTACGGCGTCATGATCGGCGCGCTCGTCGTGCTGATCCGCATCGTCAACCCGGCGTATCCGGAATCGATGATGCTGGTGATCCTGTTCATGAACGTGCTGGCGCCGCTGATCGACTATCCGCTGGTCCGCGCCAACATCAAGCGCAGGACGCGCCGCCGTGCCGAACACTGAGTCCACGCGCTACACGATCCTGTTCGCGACGGCGGTCTGCGTCGTCTGCGCGCTCGTCGTCGCGGCGTCGGCTGTGGGCCTGCGCTCGCAGCAGGAGGCCAACCAGCGCGCGTTCCGGCAGAAGAACGTGCTGCTCGCCGCCGGCCTCGTCAAGCCGGACGAGACGCTGTCCGAGCGCGAGGTCCGCGCGATCTTCGATCGCAGCATCCGCGTGCGTCTCGTCGACCTGGCGAGCGGCGCCTATATGGCCGACGGCAAGCTCGACCCCGATACCTACGACCAGCGGCGCGCGCGCAACGATCCCGCACTCTCCCGCGCCGCGCCGCCGAATGCGGCGAAGGTCGCGCGGCTGCCGACGTACGGCGCCGTCTACCTAGTCGGTGCCGGCGGCAAGGACGCGGCCGTCGAGCAGGTGGTGCTGCCGATCGAGGGGATCGGCATGTGGGGCACGCTGTACGGCTTCATGGCGCTCGACCGCGACGGCAAGACGATCCGCGGCATCACGTTCTACGACCAGAAGGAAACGCCGGGCCTGGGCGGGGAGATCGCCAATCCACGCTGGCAGGCGCTCTGGGTCGGCCGCCACGCGTACGACGCGAACTGGGAGCCGAAGATCGCCGTCATCAAGGGCGCCGCCGGGCCGCCGGAGCAGGATCGGCACCGCGTGGACGCCATTTCGGGTGCCACGATCACCAGCAACGGGGTGTCGCGTCTTGTCGGGTTCTGGCTGTCGCGGGACGGTTACGGCCGCTATCTGCAACGATTTCGCGAAGGGAGCGGGAGTTGAGCGCATTCGACGCCGTATTCGGACCACGTGCGCGCCGCACGTTGCTGACGCCGATCATCATCAACAATCCGATCGCCGTCCAGGTGCTCGGCATCTGCTCGGCGCTGGCGGTGACCACGCGCGTGGACAAGGCGGTCGTCATGGGTATCGGCGTGACGCTGGTCGCCGCCTGCGCGAATCTCGCCGTGAGCCTGGTGCGCAACTACACGCCCAGCAGCATCCGGATCATCGTCCAGCTCGCGATCATCGCGTCGCTGGTGATCATGGTCGACCAGTTCCTGAAAGCCTACCTGTACGAGCTCTCGCTCGAGCTGTCGGTGTTCGTCGGGCTCATCATCACCAACTGCATCGTCATGGGCCGCGCCGAAGGGTTCGCGATGCAGAACCCGCCGCTCGCGTCGTTCCTCGACGGCATCGGCAACGGGCTGGGCTACGCGCTGGTACTGCTGCTGGTCGCGTTCATCCGCGAGCTGACGGGTGCCGGCAAGGTGTTCGGCTTCACGGTGCTGCCGCTGGCGAGCGATGGCGGCTGGTACGTCGGCAACGGGCTCATGCTGCTGGCGCCGTCGGCGCTGTTCATCGTCGCGCTGCTGATCTGGCTGCTGCGGACATGGAAGCCCGAGCTGCAGGAAAAGGACTAGCGAGATGGAGCACTACGCGAATCTCTTCGTCCGCTCCGTGTTCCTCGAGAACATGGCGCTCGCGTTCTTCCTCGGCATGTGCTCGTTCCTTGCCTGCTCGAAAAAGGTGGACACGGCGCTCGGCCTGGGTGTTGCGGTCGTGTTCGTGCAGGTGCTGACCGTACCGCTCAACAACCTGATCCTCCGCTACCTGCTCGCCGAGGGTGCGCTGGCGTGGATCTCGCCGTCGCTCGCCGGCATCGACCTCACGTTCCTCGCGTTCATCCTGTTCATCAGCACGATCGCCGCGGCGACCCAGGTGGTCGAAATGGCGGTGGAACGCTTCGCGCCCGCGCTGTATGCGACGCTCGGCGTGTTCCTGCCGCTGATCGCCGTCAACTGCGTCATCCTCGCCGGATCGCTGTTCATGCAGGAACGGGACTACACGTTCGCGGAAAGCGTCGTCTACGGCGCCGGGTCGGGACTGGGCTGGGCGATCGCCATCGTCGCGATGGCGGCCGTGCGCGAAAAGATGCGTTACTCGAACGTGCCGGACGGCCTGAAGGGACTCGGCATCACCTTCGTCACCGCGGGCCTCATGTCGCTCGCGTTCATGGTGTTCTCCGGGATCCAGCTCTAGGCGGAACCGCGATGGGCGAAATCCTCCTCGGCGTGGCCATGTTCACCGGCGTCATCCTGCTGGTCGTCACGCTGCTGCTTGCCGCCAAGCGGAAGCTGGTGGCGAGTGGCGACGTCACCATCGTCATCAACGACGACCCGGCCAAGGCGCTGCACGTCCCCGCGGGCGGCACGCTGCTCGGCACGCTCGCCGGGCAAAAGATATTCATCCCGTCCGCGTGTGGCGGCAAGGGCGCCTGCGGCGTCTGCGACGTCGTCGTGCGCGAGGGCGGGGGCGACCTGCTGCCGACCGAGACCGGCTACATCACGCGCGGCGAGGCGCGGCGCGGCCATCGGCTGGCGTGCCAGGTCAAGGTCAAGCGCGACATGAAGATCGAGATCGCGCCCGAAGTGTTCGCCGTGCGCAAATGGAAGTGCCAGGTGGTGAGCAACCGCAATGTCGCCACCTTCATCAAGGAACTGAAGCTCGCGCTGCCGGCGGGCGAGGACGTGCCGTTCCGCGCCGGTGGCTACGTGCAGATCGAATGCCCGCCGCATGCGCTCCATTTCCGCACGTTCGACATCGACGAGCAGTATCGCGACGCGTGGGACCGCTTCGACCTCTGGCGCTTCAAATCGGTGGTGGACGCCCCCGTCGAGCGCGCCTATTCGATGGCCAACTACCCGAACGAGAAGGGCCAGCTGCTGTTCACGATCCGCATCGCGTTCCCGCCCGAGTACCGTACGGACATTCCGCCGGGAATCATGAGCTCGTGGGTGTTCAACCTGAAGCCCGGCGATGCGGTGACCGTGTCCGGCCCCTACGGCGAGTTCTTCGCGCGCGAGACCGACAAGGAAATGTGCTTCATCGGCGGCGGTGCCGGCATGGCGCCGATGCGTTCGCATATCTTCGACCAGCTGCTGCGGATCGGCACGCGGCGCCGCATCACGTTCTGGTACGGCGCGCGCAGCCTGCGCGAGGCGTTCTACGTGGAGGAATTCGAGAAGCTCGCGCGCGAGCACCCGAATTTCGAATGGCATCTCGCGCTGTCGGAGCCTTTGGCCGAGGACAACTGGACCGGGCCGGTCGGCTTCATCCACAACGTACTGCGCGAACGCTACCTCGGCGCCCATAATGCGCCCGAGGACGTCGAGTACTACATGTGCGGACCGGGCGTGATGAACAAGGCGGTGATCGACATGCTGCTGGACCTGGGTGTCGAGCGCGAGAACATCATGCTCGACGACTTCGGCTGAAGGAGAGGACATGGCGGAACAGACGGTCGCGGACATCGTCGCCCACCGGCGCAGCGACGAGCTGATCTCGGTGCCGGCGTCGGCCAGCGTCGCGGAGGCGGTGGCGGTGATGGCCGGGCACGACGTCGGCGCGGTGCTGGTGATGACCGAGGACCGGCTCGTCGCCGGCATCTTCTCGGAGCGCGACCTGCTGGTCCGGGTCGTGCATCCGGCGCGCGATCCGGCGACGACGCCGCTGTCGCTGGTGATGACGCGCGACGTGCGCTTCGTGTCGCCGGGGACCACGACGGAAGCCGCGCTCGCGCTGATGCACGTGCTCGGATTCCGGCACCTGCTGGTGATCGACGGGCCCCGCGTCCATGGCCTCATTTCGATGCGCGACCTGGTCTTCCATCTGGTGCGCCGCGGCGAAGGCCGCTTCGAGGCCGCGGTGCGCGGCGCCGCCGGTACCGCCGCATGAACATTCCGCGCGCGTGGGCGCGCCGCCCGATTCCTGGAGAGCGATGATGGATACCCTGTTGTCTTCCCGCCGCCGCCAGCTGCTGCAAGGCCTTTCCGCGGCCGCGCTGGTGGCGGGCTGTGGCGATCCCCGGTCCGGCAAGGGTTCCCCGGCCGCGGCGTATCGGTTCGGCGGCCCGACGATGGGCTCGACGTACTCGGTGAAGATCGCCGGTGCGCGCCTGTCGCCCGCCGCGCAGGACGCGGCGCGCCTCGCCGTCGAGTCGGCGCTCGCCGACGTCGACGCGCGGATGTCGGCGTACCGCGAGACGTCCGAGCTGACGCGCTTCAACCGCCACCGCGCCGACACGCCGTTCGCGCTCTCGCCTTCGACCTTCGCCGTGTTCCGGCAGGCGCAGCAGGTGAGCGCCCTGGCCGACGGCGCTTTCGACATCACGGTGGCGCCGCTGGTCGATGCGTGGGGCTTCGGTCCCGCGGGTGCGCAGGGCGTCGTCGGCGACGAACGGCTGCTGCGGCTGGAGTCGCGCGTCGGATGGCGGATGCTGGCGCTCGACGCGGCGACGGCGTCGGTGGCGAAGCGGCGGCCCGACGTGACGGCCGATCTTTCCGGCATCGCCAAGGGCTATGCGGTCGAACGCGCCGCGCGCGCGCTGGAGGCGCTCGGCTTCGGCGACTACATGGTCGAGGCCGGCGGCGAGGTCCGCACGCGCGGACGCAACGCCAGTCGCGCACCGTGGCAGATCGCGATCGAGCGGCCCGATGCCGTCCCACAGCGTGCGCAGCGTGATCGTGCCGCTGTCCGGGCAGGCGATGGCCACGTCGGGCGACTACCGCATCTACTTCGAGCAGGGGGGGCAACGCTATTGCCACGAGATCGATCCGGCCACCGGCCGCCCGATCCGCCATGGCCTGGCGTCGGTCACCGTCGTGGCGGCCGACTGCGGCGAGGCGGACGCGCTCGCGACCGCCCTCATCGTGCTCGGCCCCGAGCGGGGACACGCGCTGGCGGTGCAGCGCGACCTGGCGGCGCTGTTCATCGTCCGCGAGGCCGATGGCGGCCTCACCGAGCGCGCGACGCCGGCGTTCGCCGCGCTGGGCGGCCGCGCGGCCGCCGGTTGACGGACCCAGGCCGATGGCGATGCTGACGACGTTCCTGCTGGCGCTGGCGCTGATCGGCGCGGGCGTGCTGGCGATGGCCGTCGGCGTGATCTTCCGCCGGCCGTGCCTGCGCGGGTCGTGCGGCGGCCCGGAGGCGCGGACGCCAGGCGAACGAAGTCTTTCGTGCGCCGATTGTCCGAATCGGCCGCGCCCCGCGGGTTCCGGCGACTCCCGCCGGGACGCCTGAGGGCACCACCCTTCGACGACGGTCGCGGCACCCGCGGCCTGCCGCCGCCGTACGACCGGCTGCATGCGGAGGCGGCAACCTTCATCCCCGTGGCGCGCCTCGTCACCGATCCGCTGCGCTTGCTGACCTGGGGCACCGACGCGAGCTTCTACCGGCTCATTCCCAAGATCGTCGTCGTCGTCGCCAGCGAGAGCGAACTGGTGCGACTGCTCGAGCTCTGCGCGCGACTGTCGGCACCGCTGACGTTCCGCGCGGCCGGCACGAGCCTGTCCGGCCAGGCGATCAGCGATTCGGTGCTCGTCATGCTGGGGGACGAAGGTAACGCCGATCTCTCGGCGCACCTGCCCAAGCTCTACATCGCCAGCGTCGGCATCGAAAAGGTGCTTCCGCGCACCGAACATCTTGTACGAACTTCGGCATTTGCGGTCGGCAAGTGCGGCACTTCGACTCACGCGGGCATGATCTTCACGCAACGGTTCCGCGGGACGCGACGCGATTCGGCTGGCAGTTGACCGACGTCAACGCTCGTGCGTTGGTCTGCGCGTAAAAAAACACTAGAAAGCCCGACGGACAAATCCAGCGGCGAGCGTTCGCCTCGCGACGGTTCAAAGCATGCGGCGGCCCACTAACGCAACGACAGACCAGCAAAAGTGACCCCGCGCATCCAACAAGATCATGAGCGAGCGCATGGCAAGGCTCGATGACCGTGACGTCCTCCGTTACAGAACGGCGATCGGCACGCCGCGACACTGTGGTTTATGCAACGGTTCCGCGCGGATTGGGCCGCATGATGTCCGCCTTGATCGAGATCAAGATTCCCGCATGCGCGCCCGCGTAAAAACCATTAGGTAGACGGGGTTTATTGCAGTGCGACATTGGCTGGAAAACAGCCGAAAGACGACTCCGGGAGCAGCGAGCGAACGGTACGTCGGTATTGGTGCCGGAAGCGCCCCGAAGGTAAGGTGAGCAACCGCGCCGAACGTGGCGAGGCAACAAGCAGCAGGCCGACGACAATGCACAGAAAAGGGGTATCCATGCGAATCAAATCCTTCATCGCGATGACCGGCGCCGTGGCGACCGCATTGGCGATAATGGCCTTTCCGGCACAGGCGCAGCCAAAGCCGTGGACGGCCCAGGTGGCTCCCGTATGCGCGAGCTGCCATGAGGCCCAGTGGACCTCCATCGACCTGTCGGCGCACGGCGCCAAGAACGATGCCGAGGGCAGCATGTGCCAGTCCTGCCACGGTAACGCGGCAGAGCACATGAAGGACCCGACGAAGGCGAAGCCCGCCAACCCGTTCGGCAAGGGCGGCACGGCCGACCAGCGGACGGCGGTCTGCCTGACCTGCCACTCGGGCAACCGCAACCTCGCGTTCTGGACGTCCGGCAAGCACCAGTTGAACGAAGTGACGTGCAGCAACTGCCACAGCATCCACGGCAAGTCGCTCGCCCCGTCGATCAACAAGTTCGTCACGACGTTCCTGCCGAACCAGGCCGACAGCTGCGGCACCTGCCACCAGCCGATCCGCGCGGCGACCTTCAAGCCGTCGCACCACCCGATCATCGAAGGCAAGGTCAAGTGCAGCGACTGCCACAACCCGCACGGCGCGATCACGCCGGCGATGCTCAAGCAGCCGACGATCAACGACCAGTGCTACTCGTGCCATGCCGACAAGCGCGGCCCGTACGTGTTCAACCACCCGCCGGTCGAAGAGAACTGCGCGACCTGCCACAACCCGCACGGCTCGGTCCACGCCAAGCTGCTGAACGAATCGGCGCCGAACCTCTGCCAGGACTGCCACGACTGGTCGCGGCACCCCGGCACGGTGTATGGCGCCGCGGGTGGCTGGAACTGCGCACCTGGCGACACGTCGGCGGCCTGCGCCGGGAAGACCGGACAGCCCAACTCGGCTGTGAGCAACCGGCTGGTCTCCCGTGCCTGCCTGAACTGCCACAACGCGGTCCACGGCTCGAATGCGCCGGGTAACCGCGGCAAGTTCTTCACGCGATAAGGTCAGGAGAAAATCATGAGCAAGAAGCTGCTTTCCACCCTCATCGCCAGCCTGTTCGCAGCCGCGCCGGCGCTCGCCCAGAGTGACGACCCGATGCGCGTCGAGGGCACGGCGACCATCGGCGGCATCTACAACGACCGAGCGCGAGGGACACGGCGAAGCTCGAGGAGTACCAGGACCTCGGCAACGGCGTGCTGTCCAACGTCGGCGTCCAGGGCCGCAACAGCACGACGTGGTTCGACGGCTACGGCGAGAACTTCGGCCGCACCGACCAGTACATGTTCCTGCGCGGCGGCATGTACGACATCTTCAAGGCCGGCGCGTACCTGAACGACATGCCGCACAACTTTCTCGTCCAGCGCGTACTCGCCCTACAACGGCGCCGGCGGCAACCTGCTGACCGCGACGTTCCCGCTGGTCCGCGAATCCGCCTGGCAACTGGAACAACTTCACGCTGGGGATGGATCGCCGGGATGCCGGCGGCTACTTCGAGTGGCAGAGGAACAGCCCATGGTATTTCCGCGCCGACGGCAACCAGGTCACGTTCAGCGGCACCAAGGTCGGCGCCGCGGCGACCGGCACGAGCCCCGGCAACGGGTACGTCGACCTCGCGTTCCCGAACGAGACCAAGACGAGCAACTTTGGCGTGGAAGGCGGCTACCAGACGAGCAAGGCGACCTTCGCGCTGCGCTGGGACTACAGCAAGTTCGACAACTCCAACGAGCAGCTGCACTTGACGAACCCGTACTTCGGCCAGAACCTGCTCGACACGATGTCGCTGGCGCCGGACAACACGTTCAACAAGTTCACGCTGACCGGCAACTATCGCGACCTGCCGTGGAGATCGGTGGTTTCCGCGCGCTATACGTGGGCGAAGACCGAGAGCAACGTGGCGCTGGACCAGTTCGCGCTCAACACCGGAGCCGTCTACCGGCCGACGCTGCCGCACGAGGACAACTTCAACGGCGAGAAGATCAACCAGTCGTTGGCACTGTCGTGGACGGCCGCCCCGGTGACGAACGTCGACTCGCGCGTCTACTACTACTGGACGAAGCTGACGAACAAGTCGGACCTGATCGAGTACGGCGACGCGCCGACGAACCCGCTGGCCAGCGGCCTTGGCTGCGGCACGGTCGGCCTGACGCAGATCGTCGGCAACTGCGACAACGAGCTCTACGAGTACACGAAGAACAACGTCGGATTCGACGTGTGGTGGCGCTTCACCAGGGGCCAGCGGCTGGGCTTCGGGTATGACTACACCAACCTCGACCAGGTGCGGCCGGACTACGACAAGTCGCATACGAACAAGCTGTGGGTCGAGTACAAGAACACGATGCTCGACAACGTGAGCGGCCGCCTCAAGTACCAGTACCTGAAGCGCGACTCGACGCTCAACTGGACGACCGAGGGCCTGACGGCGAACGACCCGAACTACCTGCTTGCCTACACGTCGGCGTTCGACCTGCAGTCCAGCACGACCAACGAGATCAAGCTGAACCTCGACTGGAACCCGATGGCGATGCTGGGCCTGTCGTTCGAAGGCAGGTGGTCGAAGCAGGACTACGACGACGTCACGTATGGCCGCACGAGTTCCGACCGCCAGGGCTACTTCCTGAGCGGCAACTGGGGCGCGGCGGACAAGGTGATGCTGAACGCCTTCGGCAGCTGGGAGGAAACGAAGTACCCGTCGAACCACCGCTACATCGGAACGGTCGCGGGTGGCCCCACGCCGCCGCCGGGATACTGCACACTGGCGAACCCGAACTGCTACAGCCCCACCAGCGCGCCGAACTCCGGTTCGTACAACTGGAACTCGCAGACCAAGGACCAGACGTACATGATCGGCGTGGGCGCGGATTGGGCGGCCACCCCGGCGCTGATGCTGAAGGGGTCGTACCTGTACGTGCAGAACGATGGCGACGCGACGTTCTCGTCGCAGGACAACATCGGCAACCCGCTCAACATCGGCAATTTCGACAACTCGAAGCAGCAGTACTTCACGCTGAGGGCGATCTACGCGTACAACAAGCAATGGTCGTTCACGGGCGGCTACTCGTACCAGAAGTACACCCACGACGACATCGCCACCGATGGCTACCAGTACGCGCTGCCGTATGTGGGATCGAGCGCAGTTCCGACCAATGCCTCGCTCAGCTACCTGAACGGCTACGACGCGTTCACCGACGGCCACCAGAACATCTTCTGGCTGATGGTGACGTACAAGTTCGACGCGCCGCCGCTGCCGATCGCGCCGGTGAAGATGGCGGAAGCGCCGCGGCCGGCTCCGGTAGTGGCGCAAGCGCCGGCTCCGGCGCCCGCTCCGCGGCCGGCTCCGGCTCCGGCGCCGCAGGTGCAAAAGATCACGCTCGACTCGAAGGTGCTGTTCGACTTCGACAAGGCGGTTTTGAAAGCTGACGGCAAGGCCGCCATCGACAGTCAGGTCGTCGGCAAGTTGCCGCAGGTGCAAAGGCTCGACGTGATCCTGGTGAGCGGCCATACCGATCGCCTCGGCACCGACGCCTACAACCAGAAGCTTTCCGAGCGGCGCGCCGACGCCGTGCGCGAGTACCTGGTCAGCAAGGGAGTCGACAAGGCGAAGATCGAGACGGTAGGCCTGGGCGAGAAGCAGCCCCTCGTGCAGTGCGACCAGAAGAACCTGAAGGCGCTGATCGAATGCCTGCAGCCGAACCGTCGGGTCGACGTGGAGGTCAAGGGCGAGGCGACGAAGTAAGCGGCGCAGCGCCACACCCTGCAAAGCGCGCCAAGCCGTTCCGGATTTCGGATGGTCCTTTCGGGTAGCTAGCCAAATCGAGCCCCTCCGGCATCAAGCCGCGAGGGGCTCCTCCATTTCAAGGGCTCCGGCGGCAGCGGAATTGCGGTCCGCACTCGTCGGCTTGGGGCAAAAGCGGGGGATGTCCTCCGGAACCACCCCGTGCTCCGCCATCGTCAGCGCCGTTCGCACCTGCATGAAGAATCTGTCTCCCCTGGAATGACACAGGGATTTTCGCCGCGAGGCGACGCGCGGGGTACTGCGCTACCGGGGCGGGCGATCGGGGCGCGGGCGGGGAGCCGGCAGTGCGGGCGCAGGCCGTCGCCCGTCGAGCAGGTGCGCGATGGCCTGCAGCGGGTGGCGCAGCAACATGCGCGGCCCCGCATGGCGCATCACCACGCGCACCTGCTCGCGCATTGCCGCGCTGTAGCAGTGAACGGTGCAGTTCGCGCACGTCGGCTTGGCATCGCCGAACACGCACCGGTCGAGCCGCCGCGTCGCGTAGCCCATGAGCGCCGTGCAATCCGCGCACAAGGCATCGTTGCCGCCGTGCAGGTCGCGGCAATAAATTCGCACCATCGCGCGGATCGTGCGCAACTCGCGCGCGCGGCGCGGGTGCCGCGCGGCGTCGTGCAAGTGGCGGGTCGGGGGCGTCGAACTCACGGGCTCGGGAACGGGCATGCGCACATCGTGCCGCCGGCCCGTGCGGGCGGCCATGATCGACGTCAAGTCGGGGCGGCGCGCATCACCATGGGCCCCGCGAATTCACCGCGCAGCAGCGCGCGGATGAGCGCGCCGATGGCCTCGGGCGCGTCGCGGGCGGGCAGGGAATGGGCGTCGGCGAGCAGGCGCCCGACGAGCGCCGGGTTCGGCAGCACCGGGCCGAAGTGCCGGAGTGTTGCGCCCGTGAACACCGCGAGGGTGGGAAACGTGTCCACGTCGAGGTCGCCGACGAGCGCCGCATCGTCCTCGATATCGACCCACAGCAGGCACCAGTCCGGCCGCGCGATCGCCAGACGCGCGAACGCCGGCTGGAACTCGCGACAGGTCGTGCACCAATGCGCGCAGAGCGCGATGGCGATGCGATCGCCGGCGGCGACGCGTTGCGCCAGCAGCACGCGGTCGGCGGCGCCGGTCCGAAGCATCGGGTGTCGCTACGCCGTGGCGTAGAGCGCCGAAGCGTCGACGTAGATCCGATAGTCGGCGATCAGGCCGTCGCGGAGGACGAACACGTTGACGAACGGCGCCGTCAGCGTGCCGCCGTCGTGGCGCGTATAGGTGACGACACCTTCGCAGATCGCGCGCCCCGGCGGCGCCCACGTCGCGCCGATGTCATGGCGGACCGCCTTGATGCTCCCGAGAAAGCCGCCGACCATGGCGCCGACGGCGGCCTGGCCGGCCACGGCGGGCGAGTTCGCGAAGCGGAAGCTCGCGTCCCCCGTGAGGAACGACAGGAAACGCGGCGTGTCCTTGGCATCGACGGCCGCGAGCAGCGCGGTCATCCAGGCGCCGACGTTGTCACCCGTGGCGTTCAGCGCCGGCCCAGGTTGCGTGGGCGCGTCCATCAGTATTTCCCGTGCTGCTTGTAGATGTAGTTGGTCAACTCGACCTGCTGCATCGACAGGCGGCGCTGGATCATGTGGACGGTGCGGATGATCGCCCGCATCACGCGATAGACGGCGTCCGCATGCGTCTCCAGCATGCTTTCGAGCTGCTCGCGCTCGATGCCGAACACCCGCGTGGCGCCGCGCGACACCAGCGACGCATAGTGCTCGGTGCCGTCGATGAACGACAGCTCGCCGACCAAGTCGCCCGCCGTCAGCGTGAACAGGTTGACCTCGTCCGGCTGGAAGGCGTTGCGCACGACGCGCAGGTTGCCGCTGACGAGCACGTACAGGTGATTGTCGCGCGTGCCCTCGCGCACCAGCACGTCGCCGTCGGCGAGTTCGCGAAAGCGGATGCGGTCGGCCAGCACGCGGCACTGGTCGGGCGTGAGTTCCACGCCCAGCTTGGAGGAACGCAAAGCTTCGATCTTGTCGAGGTCGGTCATCGGGTACCCTGGAATGGCTCGTGCCCGCCGGGCGGGAAGCCTGTGAATCCGGCGCCGCTGCCGAAGGCGACGGCGGCGCGCGCAACGAACGCATCGACGCAGCGTGTCGGCGATGCGATCGAACATCGGCCCGGCCAGCCGCGCCATCACGGCACTGGCGAAATCATAGTGGAGATTGAACTCCACCTTGCAGCCGATCGCGTCGAGCGGCTGCACATGCCAGTCTCCGGCGAATCGCCGGAACGGGCCTTGTTCGAGATCAATGGCCATCCACTCGGGCCGGCGCTTGGGATTGCGGGTGATGAATTCGAGTTTGACGCCATGGTAGTTGACGACGATCTTGGCCCTGACCACGTCGTCGCTGCGCTCGAGGATCGCCGCGCTCGCGCACCACGGCAGGAACGCCGGGTAATGCTCGGCCTGCTCGATCAGGTCGAACATGTTTTCGGCCGAGTGGCCGACCAGCGCGGTCTTGTGGATGTCCATGGGATTCTCGGCCGAAACGCTATTCAAGCACGAGGCCGCATCGAAATGGCCTCTTCCTGCTCCATTTCCTCGAGACGCGTCTCGACTTCCCACAGCGTGCGGTCGAGTTCGGGCAGCAGCACGTCCTGCAGCGCGCGCGCCCGGCGCACCGCGCGGCGGTACTCGAGCGACAGCCGTTCGAGATTGCCGGTGACGGCGGCCAGCGGCGCGGCCGCGACCACCACGGCGACGAACGCGCGCCGGCAAGCGTCCGCCTCCGGCGACGGATGGACGGCCGCGGGCGCCGGCGCCGGATCGGGCCGCCAGCCGACATCCTGCAGGCGCACGCCCATGACCGAACGCGGCGTCACCGCGAGCGTGGCCTGCGCCTGGACCCCGGGCGGATAGACGGTGAGCCCCTCGAGGCCGTGCCGGGCCACGGCCGCCTGCAGCGCGGCCACGGCCTCCTCGTGGGCGGCGGCCAGCCCCCGCGCGAGCGTGCCGTAGCGGCCGAGCTCGCGCAGGATCTCGCCGGCCAGCAGCAGGCACTTCTCGTCGAGGAACGTGTAGCCCTCGCGCATCGCGCGGCGCTCGTCCTTCAGTTCGAGCGCGACGGCGCGGGTGGGGGAAGCGTCGCTCATGGGGCCGATTTTTTCACACAAGAGACGCCGAGACGCCGAGAAGGCGATTTCGCAGTTCTCCGCGTCTCGGCGTCTCTTTGTGAAGGCAGTTGCCGCGCTCACCCCGGGCCTCCGAGGTGAAGCGCGATCTGGGCGTCGGACAGCCGCGTCAGCTCGGCGACCGGCAGGCTGGCCAGAAGTCGCCAGCCTTCGTCCATGCTCTGCTCCAGCGTGCGCGGCGCGGGCTGGCTGACGAGCTGCTCCTCGAACGCCGCGCCGAACGCCAGGTATTGCCGGTCGGTGGCCGCCAGGCCTTCCTCGCCGACCACGCTCGCCAGTACCCGCGACTGCACGGCGCGCGCGTAGGCCGCGTAGAGCTGGCTCGACAGCGCCGGGTGATCGGGATGCGTGTACTGGCCACCCGTGCCGTCCTTCATCAGCCGCGACAGCGACGGCAGCACGTCGATCGGCGGATAGACGGCGCGGCGGTCGAGATCGCGCGACAGCACGATCTGCCCTTCGGTGATGTAGCCGGTCAGGTCGGGGATCGGGTGGCCGATGTCGTCGGCGGGCATCGTGAGGATCGACAGCTGCGTGAGCGTGCCGGGGCGGCCGCGAATGCAGCCCGCGCGTTCGAACAGGCTCGCGAGATCCGAGTACAGGTAGCCGGGGAAGCCCTTGCGGCTCGGGATTTCGCCCTTCGACGAACTGACTTCGCGCAGCGCTTCCGCATAGTTCGTCATGTCGGTCAGGATCGCCAGCACGTGCTTGCCTTCGACGAACGCCAGGTATTCGGCGGCGGTGAGCGCGAACCGCGGCGTCAGCAGCCGCTGGGTGGAAGAGTCGCTGGCGAGGTTCAGGAACAGCGCCGTGCGCTCCAGCGCGCCGCCTTGCTCTAAGCTGCGGCGAAAGAATTCGGCGCTGTCGTAGGGCACGCCGATGCCGGCGAACACGATCGCGAAATCGTCGCCGGCCGTGCGCTGCCGCAGGCGGGCGTAACTCGCGATCTCCACGGCGAGCCGGTCGTGCGGCAGGCCGCCGCCGGAAAAGATCGGCAATTTCTGGCCGCGGACCAGGCTGTTCATCAGGTCGAGCGCCGTGACGCCGGTCTCGATGAAGTCGCGCGGCCCGGCGCGCGCCTGCGGATTGATCGGCAGGCCCTCGATCCGGTGCGTTTCGCGCACGGCGATCGGCGGGCCGCCGTCGATCACCTGGCCCACGCCATTGAACACGCGGCCGAGGATGCCGGGCGAGAGCCCGAAGGCCAGCGGCTCGCCTAAGAAGCGCACGACGGTGTTGGCGAGCCCCAGGCCCGACGTCGATTCCAGCACCTCGATCGTCATGAACTCGTCGTCGATGGCGGCGACCCGTCCCAGCCGCACGTGCCCGTCGCCGCCGTCGACTTCCACGGCGTCGTACAGGCCGACGTCCAGCGTGCGGCGCAGGAACAGCAGCGGGCCCTCGAGTCGCGCCGCGGCGCCTTCAACGGTCAGCCGCATCGCTGGCCTCCGTCGCGTGCAAGAGCCCTGCCATGTCGCGGTCGAGCCGCGCCTCGAGGTCGGCGAACCGGGCGAGTTCGTCGTCGCCGATTTCCTCGCCCATGCGGATCAGCGGGCGCAGCGACGGCAGCGCGCGCAGCTGGTCCGGATGGATGCCGGCGGCCACCGCGGCCTCCGCCTGCCCGACGAACTTGGCGAGCAGCCGCATCATCAGCGCCTGCCGTGCGGGCGAGCAGACGCGGTCGATCTCGGAGAATGCCGATTGCCGCAGGAACGCGTCGTTGACGAGGTCCGCGCAGAACAGCGTCATCTGCTGGCGTACCGGCAGCGCATCCTTGCCGATGATCCGCGCCATCCGCTCGAGATGCGCCTGTTCGTCGAGCAGCGTCAGCAGCCGGCGGCGCAGCTTCCACCATTCGCCATTGCCGTGCGCCGCCCACCACGGGACGAACGTCAGCGCGTCCTCCGCATACGACTGCAGCGGATGCACGGCCGGATAGAACCGCGCCTGCGCGCGCTTGACGTCGAGCATCCAGAACGCCTTCACATAGCGTTTCGTGTGACTCGTGACCGGCTCCGAGAAATCGCCCGACGGCGGGCTGATGGCGCCGATGACGGTGACCGAGCCAATGCCAGCACCCAGCGTGTCGACGATGGCGGCGCGTTCGTAGAAGTCGGCGAGGCGCGACGACAGGTAGGCCGGATAGCCGCCTTCGCCCGGCAGCTCGCCGAAGCGGCCGGACACTTCGCGCAGCGCCTCGGCCCAGCGGCTCGTCGAGTCGGCCATCAGCGCGACCGCCAGTCCCTGGTCGCGGAAATACTCGGCGACGGTGACGGCGCTGTAGATCGATGCCTCGCGCGCGGCGACCGGCATGTTCGACGTGTTGGCGATGATGACGGTGCGCTCCATCAGCGGCCGGCCCGTCGCGGGGTCGGTGAGGAGCGGAAATTCCTCCAGCACGCCGGCGAGCTCGTTGCCGCGCTCGCCACAGCCCAAGTAGACGATGACGTCGGCATCGCAGCCCTTGGCCAGCGCTTCGAGCAGCACGGTCTTGCCGGTACCGAAGCCGCCGGGGATCGCCGCCTTGCCGCCCTTGGCGACGGGGAAGAGGCTGTCGAGGATCCGCTGGCCGGTCACCAGCGGCGCGGTCGCCGGCAGCCGTTGGCGTACCGGGCGGGGCACGCGCACCGGCCACGGGTGGCCCATCGTCAGCGCGAGTGTGGCGCCATTGCCGGTATCGAGCGTGCAGAGGGTCTCGTCCTCCGCATAGCGGCCCGCGGCGGCGATCGTCAGCACGGTCCCGGCGGCGGTGGGCGGCGCGATGCACCGCTGCACGCGCTCAGCGGCGCCTTCGACCTGGCCGAACACCGCGCCGCCGGTGACGACGGCGCCCACCTGCACGGCGGGCACGAAGTCGAACATGCCGACGGCGGCGTGGCGCATGCCGGGCGCGACATGATCGGAGCCGGTGCCGGACAGCGGCCGCATCAGGCCGTCGAAGATGTTGCCGAGGAGGCCGGGCCCCAGGCGGATCGACAGCGGCAGTCCGTCGCCCAGAACCTCCATGCCCGGGCGCAGGCCGGTCGTGTCCTCGTACACCTGGACGACGATCTCGTCGGCATTCAAGCGCACCACTTCGCCTAGCAGCGCCTGCGGGCCGATGCGCACCGCTTCGCGCAGCGTGAAGGGACCGCGGGCACGGGCACGCAGCACCGGTCCGCTGATCCAGTGGATCGTCGCCCGGCTCATCGGACCGCCTCGAGCAGTCCCAGCAGGCGCGCGCCGATGGCGCTGCGGTCGGCGATCACGCCGGTGAGCGAGCCATCGACGACGATGCCGTTGGCGGCGATGCGCAGGCCGGCCGCGAGTCGCGCCTCGGCGGCGAATCCCGGCGCTGCGTGTTGCGCCGACACGAGGCGCGCGGTGATGGCCTCGCGTTCGTCGTGGCCGAAGTCGTCGGGATGCTCGATGCGCCACGGCGTGCGCGGCAGCACGGCGAGCGCGCTGTCCAGCGCGGCGTCGATCCAGCGCGCGCGAGTATCCGCCATGGCCCACTGGCGGCGCAATTCGTCCGGCAGGCGCGCGAGGCCGACGGCCAGCAGCGCGGCCGCGCGTTGCTGCTCGGCGTGGCGGCGGCGCGTCGCCAGGTGGGCACGCGCAGCGGCCAGCCGCTGCGCCGCGCGGGAGCGTTCCTCGGTGAAGGCGTCGCGCATTTGCGTGCGCGCCTCGGCGTGGGCTTGCCGCACGAGCGTCGTCGCGCGCTCGTGCGCGTCGTCGGCGATGGCGGAACAGCGCGCGTGCCGGTCCGCTTCGACGAGTTCGAGGAGCGCCTGCGTGCGCCGTTCCAACGTCATGCTTCCAGTCCCAGCTGCGTGCGCAGCCGCGCGGCGAGATCGGGCACCGCGACGTCGCCCTGCGCATCGGGCACGATCACCACCAGCGGCGATACCGCGACGAGCGCGGTGCGCAGCGCCGCCAGGTCGATGCGCGCCGCCGCGGCGGCGCACACGAGCACCAGCGGCGCGGTACTCCGCGCCTCGGCGAGTGCTTCGGTCTCCTCGCCGGCGGCGGGGACCCGGACGCGGACGCCGGCCAGCCGGTAGCCCGCCGCGGAGAGCTCGTCGCCGATGAACACCGGTGCGGCCATCAGAGCAACCGGTTGAGGATGAGGATGGACACGATGAGGCCGTAGATCGCGATTCCCTCGGCCAGGCCGACGAAGATCAGCAGTCGTCCGAAAAGCTCGGGCTTTTCGGCGAGCGCGCCGATCGCCGCCGTGCCGACCTTGGCCACGGCGAAGCCGGCCCCCAGCGCCGCGAGCGCCGTCGACAGCGCGGCGGCCATGAGACCCAGCGCCCATGCATCCCCCGGCACGGCGCTGGCGCGTGGGGCGTCCGCCGCCAGCGCCTGCGGCGCGGCGATGAGGAGTGCCGTCGCGCCGAGCGCCATGACCAGCGCCACCGCGGCCATCGCCGCTCCGAATTTGTACGACGGCTTCATGCTAGTTCTCCTGCAGGTGGGTGGGAGGCGGCGGCAGCGGCCGGAATACCCGGCCTTCCGCCACCAGGAAGCGCGTGAAGAATTCGAACAGCACGAGGCGCGTGGTCTGGATCGACACCACGAGGCCCTCGAGCACGATGACGACGATGTTGCCGACGATGACGATCACCACCGCGACGATCGTGCTCGTGCTGGCGGCGACCAGCGCGGCGATGGCCGACGAGAGTCCCGCGTGCGCCAGCGCGAACGCGCCGACGCGCGCGAACGACAGCGTGTTGATGAGGATCTGCAGCGTGCGCTCGACGAGCTCGCCCAGCGCCGGCAGCGCCGCCAGCCAGCGCCGCGCATGCCATGCGTGGCCGCCGCAATACAGGGCCGCGCCGACGCCGGCGACGATGAAGCCCTCCGGCCTCAGCAGGCAGACGAGCAGGCCCAGGTAGACGGCGATCAGGCCCGCGTCGGTGGCGAGCCAGACGACGAAATCGCCGCGCCAGTGCGCCTCGATCGCGCGCAGTCCGAGGCCGATCGTCATCAGCGCGCCGCCGCCGATCAGCGGCACCCAGAGGATCCGCAGCGGATCGTCGAGCGGCGCGATCCACAGCGGCTGCAGGACATGCAGGCTGAACACGCTGCCGAACATGAGACCGAAGACCGCGGCCGCCAGGCCGCCGACGATGAAGAGCCGCGCGAGGGCGAAGCGGTTGCGCAGCACGACGCCGGCGGCCGCGATGACGAGGCCCTGGCCGACGTCGCCGAACATGTAGCCGAACATCAGCGGCACGGCGATGGCGAGCACGATGCTCGGGTCCGCCTCGTTGCGCGACGGCATGCCGAGCAGGCGGCTGAACACCTCGAACGGCCGCGCCCACGGGGGATTGGCCAGCAGGAGCGGCGGCTTGGTACCCGGCGGTGGCGGCGGATAGTGGACGAGCGCGCGCGCGCCCGACTGGTCGATGGCCGTCGCGAGCACGCCTTCCTCCCGCTCGCTCGTCCAGCCGGTGATCCAGCAGAAGAGGTCGCCGGCTTCGAGCGCATGCACGTTCTGCAGCACCCATTGCAGCCGCCACGCGTTGCCCAGCGCTTCGCGCATCCGATGCCGCTCATGCAGCACGGCGAGCTGCGCGCGCTGCGCCGTCGACTCGTCCGCCAGCGCCGCGAGCCGCGCCGCGATGTACGCGTCGTTATGCGCCATGTCCGTCTGCAGCCACGTCGGCATGTCGTGGACGTGGCCCTTGAGCGCCGTCGCCTGCTGCGCGAGCTGCGTCAGCTCGTCGACGGTGCCGACGGCGAGCGTATGCAGCTCGCCGTCCTCGACGAATTGCCGCAGCAGCAGGCGCGGCGGCACGATCGGCTCGGTGTCGGCCGGGAACACGAACAGCCGCACGCGCACCAGCGGGCCCGCCATCGCCGTGCGGGCGAGGTCGATCGAGCTTTCCGCCAGCGCGCGGAACACGCGGCGCCAGCGTTCGAGCTCCGCGCGCTCGACGGCGCCCGCCTGCAGTTGCCGGATCAGCGGCTCGGCCTCCTGCGCCCACGCGCGCACCTGTTCCAAGCACCGGTCCAGCGTCTGCGCCGGCGGCTCCGGAAATGCCGAGGGGCTAGGCGGTCGCCGGGCCAGTACGCGTGATAGCGCAGCGACAGTTCGGCGAACTGCGACAGCCGCGGCCGCAACTCGGCCAGGCTCGCGGGCAATCCACTGTCGGGCGTCGCCTCGAGTTCGACGGCGCCGGTGCGGGCCAGCGCCTCGAGCGCGGCGGCGGCATCGTCGCGCGCCGAGAGGATCGCGAACCAGCGTGCCGGTTGCGGGCGAATCATGCGGCGAGCGTCCGGCGCGGAAAGGCGCGCCGGCGGACGAGTTCCGCGCGCAGCCGCTCGTAGTCGAGCGCCGCCAGCGCGAGAAAGATGAACGGGGCGGCCGGATCGACGGGCGCACGCCGCAACAGCAGCACGAGGCGCGCATGCAGCGCACGCCGCAACGGCCAGCCATCGGCCGGATGCGCGCCGGCAAAGCGCCGCAAGTGGTCGTCGATCGTACGCACGAGTTGCGCGAGCTGCGGCCATTGCGCAAGCGGCCGCGGCAGGAGGTGCCGCCAGTGCGCGCGCCAGCCGGCGGCCATGCGCGTGGCATCGCCCGCGCTCTCGACGACCAGCGCCTGGCGCGCGCCGTCGGCCGCGTCGCGCGCGACATCGTCCAGGTGCCCCAGCACGGCATCCTCGCGCAGCCAGCCCGGCCGCGCTCCGGACTGTCCGAGGTGCTGCAGCGCCGGCAGATCGGCGAGCGCCGCGCACCAGCGCACGCTGTCCTGCCATTCGGCGGGCATCCACGCGGCGACTTCGGCGACCAGCGTCCGCCAGTGCCGCCGCGCCGCGGCTTCGATCGCATGCACGTCGGCGTCCGGCCCGACGCCGATCGCCCACGGCGCGAGCGACGACGCGCGGACGATGTCGAGGACGGTGGCGAAATCGCGGACGACTTCGATGCGCCGCCACGATGCTTCGTCCGGACGGTCGGAAAGGCGCGCGCTGATGCGCGCGTACGCGTATTCGAGGCTGCCGGCGTCGATCATCGTGGCTTGCCCGTGATCTCGGCCGCCAGCGCCGCGAGCGCGCGCTCGAGCGCCGCCAGCTCCGCCGGCGACAGCGTGGGGGCGCCGGCGAGCGCCTCCGCCTCGGCGTTCAGTTCCGCGACTTCGGCTGCGATGCGACGGTCGAACTCCGTCCGCACGGTGGCGATGCGCGACAGCGTGCGTTGCCCGATCGAGCGGGTCGCGGCGCGCGCCGCTTCGGCCCGCGCCGCGGCCGCATCGCGGGCCTCCTGGACCGCGACGCGCGCGCCGGATTCGGCCGCGAGGACGCGGGCGATCGCGGCCTCGACGGCGACCTGGGACGGCGGGGGAGCATGGGTTCGCGACACCGGGTACCCCGAAGGCGCTGTGCGCAGCGGAACCGGCGCGCGTCTCGCACGCGCCGACGCTCCCATCCTGCCTCGTGGCGGGAGGCGCCTCGTTGATCCGGGTCAGTGCCGGCGCTTGATGGCGGCGCGCGTCAGGCGAGCAGGCGGGCGGCGACGACGGCCGCGGCGAGCAGCAGTCCGTGCAGCGTGGCCGCGCCGATCGTCAACTGGATCGCCGGCGCGAGTCGCCCCGGCACTTCGGCGTAGCGGACGACGTCGCGGGCCGCGCGCGCGGACATCGCCGCCGGCAGGAGCGCAACCAGGGCCAGCCACGGCAGGATTCCGGTGACTGTCGCGTACAGGACAAACCCGTACGCGGCGATGGCGATCACCGCATAGCCCCAGCTCGCCCGCTGCGGCCCCAGGCGGACGACCCAGTGGTGCTTGCCCGCGGTTTCGTCGGCACGGCGATCGGGAAACTGGTTGATGTAGAGGATGTTGGTAACGAGCAGCGCGTAGCCGGTGGCCGCGCACAGCGGCAGCGGGGAAAAGCTGCCGCGCTGCACGAAGTCGGCGCCCACGGCGATCAGCGCGAAGCCCGCCCATACGCAGAGCTCGCCCAAGCCGCGGCTGTTGAGCTTCGCCGGCGGCGCGGAGTACGCCCAGCCGACGAAAAGGCCCGCGGCGCCGATGTAGACAAGCCCGGGCGCCGACACCGCCGTCAGCCACAACCCGGCCAGCACGACCAGCAACAGCAACGCGGTGCCGAACACGGCCGTTTCCTTGAGACTCAGCACGCCGTTCTGGATGAAGCGGCTGCCGCCGGTAAAGGGAAACACGCGCTCGATGTTGATCGCATCCGTGCCGTTGCACGCGTCGTAGTAGTCGTTCAGAACGTTGATGCCGGCGTGCGCGACCAGCGCGAACGCGACGGTGACGATGGCGGTCGCCGCGTGCATCGGGAGCGCGTCGCAGTACGCGGTGGCGAGGCCGAGCAGCGCGGCCACCAGCGTGACGGCGAGGAACGGCGGCCGGGTGGCGAGAAAATACCGCAGCAGCGGATTCGGCAGCGCGGCGAGCGTGGGTTCGGCCGGGGGCATGGGGCAGATCCTCCTCGCGGCGATTATAGGCGTGCGCGCACCCGCAGCGCGACCCGCTCGGCGCGAGCACCCATCGCGGTGCCGACCGCGACCGAAGGGCCGCCCCGAGGTCGCCGGCCCCTTGGGGGAGGCGAGCAAAGCGAGCGTCGGGGGGGCGGCGACCGAAGGGCCGCCCCGAGGTCGCGGCCCCTTGGGGAGGCGAGCAAAGCGAGCGTCGGGGGGGCCTTATTATTACTGGCGGCGGCCTGGTCAGCGACGAGAAAAGCCAGCGTACCGGCGATGCCGGCCGGCGGCATCGGCAGCACGCCGCCCTGCGATGGCTGCTGCCGCGGACGGCGTCGCCTTCGCGCCAACGTGCGCATCGGCCACGGCTTCCCGCCGTCAGAGGTTCGTCACCAGCATCACGCCAGCGGCCGACACGCACGCACCCGCCAGCCGCAGCCGCCGGACATGCACGCGGTCGAGCGCGAGCCCGGAGGCAACGCCGCTCACGTGCAGCAGCGCGGTGGCGAGCAGGAAGCCGACCGCATAGGTGACGGGCGACGCCAGCGCCGGCAGTTCGCTGCCGTGCGCGTATCCGTGAAAGAGTGCGAACGCGCCGGTGAGCGCCACGCCGACCGGCAACGGCATCCGCACGGCGAACGCGACGAGAAGCCCGAGCGTCAGCACCGACAGCGCGACGACGATCTCGACCTCTGGCAACGCGAATCCCGACAGCGCGAGCGCGCTGCCCGCGGCCATCGTCGCCACGAACGTCGCGGGGACCGCCCATAGCGCGCGGCCGCCCGTCTGCGCGGCCCACAGGCCGACGGTGAGCATCGCGAGCACATGATCGAGCCCCAGGAACGGATGCGCCAGACCGGCGCCGAAACCGCCCGTGCTCTCGTGCACGCCGTGGGCGATCGCCCACGGCGACGCGAGCGCCGCCACCAATGCTGCCACCGTCCCCAACTGTTGCCGGATGTTCATTGCTCGTTCTCCTGAAAATCGCGCGGCGCGCCGCCGCGAAGCGCCGCCGCGAGCTGCCACCATCTGCGTTACACGCGTCGCGTGCGCGCCGGGTGAAAAATTGCGTTCGTGCACGTCGCTGCAACGCTAGCGCGCCGTCCCTTCGCATCCTTTGACCTTCATCAACCATCGCGGTCGCGAACGCGCTCTAAATGTCGTCGTTGCCTCAAGTGTGCGTACAACCAAGTGCATGGCGGCGGAGTGCGTGCCGGCTCGACGGAGAATGCGATGACCGAAACCTATTACCAATTGATGCGCCGGCAGGGAATCTCGCGGCGGAGCTTCCTCAAATTCTGCAGCCTGACGGCGGCTTCACTGGGACTGGGCGACGCCGGCGCGCAGCAGATCGCGCAGGCGATGCAGACCAAGCCGCGCACGCCGGTGATCTGGCTGCACGGACTCGAATGCACGTGCTGCAGCGAGTCGTTCATCCGCTCGGCGCATCCGCTGGCGAAGGACGTCGTGCTGTCGATGATTTCGCTCGACTACGACGACACGCTGATGGCCGCGGCCGGCCACCAGGCCGAGCAGCAGCTCGAGGAGACGATCAAGAAGTACAAGGGCAACTACATCCTCGCGGTGGAGGGCAATCCGCCGCTCGCCGACGACGGCGTGTACTGCATCCCGGGCGGCAAGCCGTTCGTCGACAAGCTCCGCCACGTGGCGAAGGACGCCAAGGCGATCATCTCGTGGGGCTCGTGCGCGTCGTGGGGCTGCGTGCAGGCGGCGAAGCCGAACCCGACGCGGGCGACACCGGTGCACAAGGTGATCACCGATAAGCCGATCATCAAGGTGCCGGGCTGCCCGCCGATCGCCGAGGTGATGACCGGCGTCGTCACCTACATCCTGACCTTCGATCGCCTGCCGGACATGGACGCGCAGGGGCGCCCGAAGATGTTCTACAGCCAGCGCATCCACGACAAGTGCTATCGCCGGCCGCACTTCGACGCCGGCCAGTTCGTCGAGCAGTTCGACGACGCCGGCGCGCGGATGGGCTACTGCCTGTACAAGGTGGGCTGCAAGGGCCCGGTCACGTACAACGCGTGCTCGACGGTACGCTGGAACGAAGGCACGTCGTTCCCCATCCAGTCCGGCCACGGCTGCATCGGCTGCTCGGAGGACGACTTCTGGGACAAGGGCTCGTTCTACGATCACCTGACGACGATTCGCGCACCGGGCGTTTCCGGCATCGAAGGTACGGCGGATCAGGTCGGTCTGATCGCGGTCGGCGTGGCCGGCGCGGCCATCGCCGCGCACGCCGCGGTGAGCGCGATCAAGCAGGCGCGCAGCAAATCCCGCAACGACCGCGTCTCCGACGTGGAGAAATAATCATGGCCATCCTACAGACGCAAGGTTTCACGCTCGACAACAGCGGTCAGCGCATCGTCGTCGACCCCATCACCCGCATCGAAGGCCACCTGCGGATCGAGGTCAACGTCGACAACGGCAACGTCATCCGCAACGCGGTATCGACGGGCACGATGTGGCGCGGCCTCGAGGTCATCCTGAAGGGCCGCGACCCGCGCGACGCCTGGGCGTTCGTCGAGCGCATCTGCGGCGTCTGCACCGGCGTGCATGCGCTCGCCTCGGTGCGTTCGGTCGAGGACGCGCTCGCGATCAAGATCCCGAAGAACGCGAACATCATCCGCAACCTGATGCACGCGACGCTATTCGCGCAGGATCACCTCGTGCATTTCTACCATCTGCACGCGCTCGACTGGGTCGACGTGGTGTCGGCGCTCAAGGCCGACCCGAAGCGGACCTCCGAGCTGGCGCAGAGCATCTCGCCGTGGCCGAACAGCTCGCCCGGGTATTTTCGCGAAGTGCAGAACCGGCTGAAGAAATTCGTCGAAGGCGGGCAGCTCGGCATCTTCGCCAACGGCTACTGGGGCAGCGCCGCCTACAAGCTCCCGCCCGAGGCCAACCTGATGGCGGTCACGCATTATCTGGAAGCGCTCGATTTCCAGAAGGAGATCGTCAAGATCCAGACGATCTTCGGCGGCAAGAACCCGCATCCGAACTGGCTGGTCGGCGGCATGCCGTGCTCGATCAATCTCGACAGCACGGGAGCGGTGGGCGCGATCAACATGACGCAGCTGAACATGATCGGCGACATCGTCGATCGCACGATCGAATTCATCGACCAGGTCTACATACCCGACCTGCTGGCGATCGCCTCGTTCTACAAGGACTGGTCGAAGATCGGCGGCGGGCTCTCCGGCCAGAACGTGATGTCGTACGGCGAGTTTCCCGACATTGCCAACGACTACTCGGCCAAGAGCCTGCTGATGCCGGCGGGCGTGATCCTCGGCGGCGACCTGAAGAAGGTCATGGACGTCGACCTGAAGGCGCCCGACCAGGTGCAGGAGTGGGTCACGCACTCCTGGTACAAGCAGGGCGACGAGCAGAAGGGCCTGCATCCGTTCGACGGCGTCACCGACCCGAACTTCGTGCTCGGCGCGGCCACCAAGGGCACGCGGACCAATATCGAGAATCTCGACGAGAACGCGAAGTACTCGTGGGTGAAGTCGCCGCGCTGGAAGGGCAACGCCGTCGAGGTCGGTCCGCTGGCGCGCTACATCGTGGCGTTCGCCCGTGGCGACAAGGAGATCACCGAGCAGGTGAACTTCGTCCTGAAGACGCTCGACGTGCCGGTGACGGCGCTGTTCAGCACGCTCGGCCGCACGGCCGCGCGCGGCCTCGAGGGCTCGTGGGCGGCGCACAAGATGAAGTATTTCTACGACCAGTTGATGACCAACCTCAAGTCCGGCGACTTGGCTTGCGCCAATGTCGACAAGTGGGAACCGTCGACGTGGCCGGCGGAGGCGAAGGGCGTGGCCGGGGTCGAAGCGCCCCGCGGCGCGCTCGCCCACTGGGTGAAGATCAAGAACACCCGGATCGACAGCTACCAGTGCGTGGTGCCGACGACCTGGAACGCCGGTCCGCGCGATGCCAGGGGCCAGATCGGCGCGTACGAGGCCGCGCTGCTGAACACGCCGATGGTGAATCCGCAGCAGCCGCTGGAAATCCTGCGGACGATCCACAGCTTCGATCCGTGTCTCGCCTGCGCGACGCACGTCATGTCGCCGGAAGGCGAGGAGTTGGTCGCGGTCAAGGTCCGCTGATCACGAGAAGGAGCACGCGATGCGAGTCAATCCCGTCTCCGGCCAGGTCCTGGCCGGTCCCCTCGAGCCGGTGTACGTGTACGAGGCGCCGGTTCGCCTGTGGCACTGGGTGATGATGGTCGCGATGCTGGTCCTCGCGGTGACCGGGTACCTGATCGGCAGCCCGCCGCCGGCGATCGGCGGCGAGGCGACGTTCCACTACATGTTCGGCTACATCCGGATGATCCATTTCATCGCGGCGATGATCTTCGCCGTGGCCTTCCTCGTGCGCGTCTACTGGGCGTTCGTCGGCAATCACTCGTCGCGGGCGATCTTCATCCCGCCCGTATGGAACGGCAGCTGGTGGAAGGGCCTGTTCGGCCAGATGGGCTACTACCTGTTCCTGAGGAAGGAATCGGAACTGTGGGTCGGCCACAACCCGCTGGCGCAGATCGCGATGTTCGCGATGTACACGCTTGGCACGGTATTCATCATCGTCACCGGCTTCGCGCTCTACGCCGAACAATGGGGCTGGGGCACGCTGCCGATGGACCTGATGGGCTGGGTGTTCGTGCTGTTCGGCGATCCGCAGATGGTCCGCACGCTGCATCATCTGGCGATGTGGTACCTCGTCCTTTTCGCGCTGGCCCACGTGTACATGGTGTTCCGCGAGGACATCATGAGCGGCGAATCGGTGGTCGGCACGATGATCAGCGGCATCCGGATGTGGAAGCGCGAGCCCAGGCCGTGATTGCGCGCGCGGAGTTCGCCGCCGCAAGCGGCGGTCGCTCGGCAGCGCGACCGCCGGCGGCGCGCCGGCGCGCCAACGTCCTGTCGCTGTCGCCGCGGCGTCCTCCGCTGCCGGGCGAGTTCCTCGCCACGCGGTACATGAAGCCGCTGTCGATCAATCAGACCGAGCTGGCGCACGCGCTCGGTATCTCGCGCCGGCGCGTCAACGAACTCATCAACGGCCGGCGCGCGATCACGCCCGACACGGCGGTGCGACTGGCCTTCTACTTCGGCAACGACGCGATGTTCTGGATGCACCTGCAGGTGGCCTGGGACGTGCATGTCGCGATGCGCCAGTTCGCCGCGATGCGCCGGGGAAAATAGCGTTTTGCGCGCCGCTTGACCCGGCACCGGCTTTCCCCGCGCAACGCCCTTGACCTAACACAATACGCCGCAGCGCAGCAGCGTTAGCCTTCCCCTGTAGTAACTCGGCGGGTAACAGGGGAAGTCGTGGACGAGCGTGGCGAAGTGGTGGTCGTGGGCATCGGCAATCTGCTCTGGGCGGACGAAGGTTTCGGCGTGCGCGCGGTGGAGGCGCTGCATGCGGCGTTCGAGTTTCCGCCCGCGGTCGCGCTGCAGGACGGTGGCACGCTGGGCTTGAACCTCTACGACGCCGTCGCGTCGGCGCGGCGGGTGCTGGTCCTCGATGCCATCGACTTCGGTCTGGCGCCGGGCACGCTGCGCGTGCTCCGCGACGAGGCGGTGCCGGCCTGGGGGCGCATGCGATTGTCGCCGCATCAGGTCGGCTTCAACGACGTGCTTGCGCTGGCGCAGCTCAACGGCCGCATGCCCGAATCCGTGACGGCGATCGGCGTCCAGCCCCTGCGGCTCGACGACTTCGGCGGCAGCCTCACCGAGGCGGTCAGGAAGCGCATTGCGCAGGCCGTGGCGCTCGCGGCGCGCGAGTTGGATCGCTGGGGCTTCCCCGGAATGCCGCGCGCGCCAGGCGCCCGTTACGAGCCGCTGAACGCCACCGCGCTGGCGCTGGCCGACTACGAAAGTGGACGGCCATCCGACGCGGACGCTTTGCGCAGCGGCGATCCGCGGGTGTTCGCGCTGACGCCGATGGCGGGGCGCTGACATGTGCATCGGCATCCCGATGCAGGTGATCGCCGTCGCCTCCGGTCGCGCCGTCTGCGTAGGCCGTGGCGAACGCTGCGAACTGGATTGCGCGCTGATCGGGGTGCCGGAGCCCGGCGCGTGGGTGCTGTCGTTCCGCGGCGCCGCGATGCGCCTGATGACGCCGCTGGAGGCCAAGCAGGCCAATGGCGCCCTCGACGCGCTCGCCGCCGTCCTCGCCGGCCAGTCGCTGTCGGAGGAGTGCTTCGCGGATCTCACCGGACGCGAGCCCGAGTTGCCGCCACATTTGCGGGGAGTTGCCGAATGACGCTACCGATGCCGCTTGCCGTCGACGCCGATCCGCTGGCCTATCCGCTGATCGCGCAGCTGTTCACGAAGCATGGCTTCACGCCGGTCGGCAGCGACGATTTCGCCGCCTTCACCGAGCGCAGCGGCCATTCGCTGCTGCTCTTTCTCGAGGACCCGATCCGCTATCGCGAGACGCTGGATCTCGCGGTGATCGCGCCCCAGCTGGCGCGGGCGTTTCCCGGGCGCTTCGCCGTCGGCGTGCTGTTGCCCGAGAGCGCGCGGCGCGAGGCGGTCCGCTACGGCTTCCGCCGCTGGCCGGCCCTGGTGCTGCTGCAGGACGGCAAGTACGTCGGCGCCATCGATGGCCTGCGCGACTGGGACGAATACCTGGGCGAGATGGGATCGCTGCTTGCGGCGGCGCCCTCGCGGCCCCCGTCGGTCGGCATTGCCGTCAGCGGCGGCGCCGCTCCGGCGGGCGGCTGCCATGCATGACATCAATCGTTGGGAGATGCAATGAAGGACTTTCCGCTTCCGGTGCGCGCGTTCGGGGCCGGTTCGCAACCGGACGAGGATGACGAGCTGCAGTTCCTGGCGATGCCGCGGGAGATGAACACGTTCGAGATGCCGCGCGTCCCGGAGGACGCCGATGCCGGTGCATTGCGCGGTGCGCGCGACGTGCTGGCCGGTTTCCTGGCGCGCATGTCCGACTGGGATCCCGCCAGCCCCGGCCGCGGTCCCGATGTCGATCTGCGCGGGCTTTCGGCGCCGGTGCTGGCCATCGTGGACGACATGCTCGGCGAGGGCGAGGTCGCAGTGCGCGTCGACGGCGAGCGCCCGTTCCGTATCCAGGAAAGCGTGTTCACCGGTGTCTGGCGCGTTTGCATGCTCGACGGCAGCGGCCGCCTGCTGGCGGACTGGATCGAGGCCGGTGCGCTGCCGCCGCTCGTTGGCGAGGCGGCGCGGGCGGCGGCGAGTACGGCGCCACCGCTCGTCGACGTGCCCGCCGGCGCGATGAACTCGCCGGCGCTGCTCGCCGAGATCGGCAGCCAGATGGCGAGCCGCGTGGCAAGCCGCTTCGCGGCGCGCAACGTCGAGGCGGCCGCGCACGTGATCAATCTCACGCTGTTCCCGCTGACGCCCGACGATCACCGCGTGCTGGAGCAGGCGCTGCCGGTGGGTCCGGTCGCCATGATCTCGCGCGGCTTCGGCAACTGCCACATCACGTCGACGCGGCTGCGCGACGTCTGGCGCGTCCAGTACTTCAACAGCATGAAGACGCTGATCCTCAACACCGTCGAGGTGGTCGACGTGCCCGCGGTGGCGCTGGCCGCCCCGGAGGACCTGGTCGAGAGCCGGCAACGGCTGACCGAGCTGATCGACTGGATGGGCGAGTGCTGTGCGGATACGACGGAGCATTGACGCGATGCACGGCAGCGAGCGGCCGGCGGACGACGCGACGCGGACGGCGATGCGTCGCCGCGAATGCAAGATCTGCTGGCACGTCTACGATCCGGCCGAAGGCGATTCGGTGTGGCAGATTCCGCCGGGCACGGCGTTCGCCGACCTGCCCGCGCACTGGACCTGCCCCAACTGCGCCGCCACGCTCGACCAGTTCCTGGACCTGCCCGATGAACCCTGATCCGTCGCCGCTGCTCGTCGCGTCCTTTCGCGCGGCCGCCGCGCGCATGGAAGGCCTGGGGCTGGTCAATCCGGCGCTTGCCGTGGAGGCGATCGGCTTCGCCCCGTGGGGAGGGCACTGGCTGGGCGTCCTGCTCACCCCGTGGTTCATGAACCTCGTGCTGACGCCGCGCGATCCGGCGCAGTGGACCCCGCTGGCCCCGGGGGCGACACGGCGCCTTGCGTTCCCGGCCGGCGAGTTCGAATTCATCGGTGGGCACGACGCCGCGGTCGGCGCATACCAGATGTGTTCGCTGTTCTCGCCCGTGCAGGAATTCGCGGACATGGACAGCGCGCGCCTCGTCGCGCAGCTCGCGCGGGAAGCGCTGTTCGACGATGACAATGCGGAGCGGCCCGAAATGCCGGAGGCCAATCTGACCCCTGCGGCGCCGGGTCCGCTGGCCAGGCTCGACGCCCGGCTCGCGGCGCCGATGTCGCGGCGCGACCTGCTCCGCGGCCGGTTCGCCGGTGCCGACGATGAACCTCGAAGGTGAACTGGTCGTGACGCTCGCGTGGGACGGACAGCGGGTGCGGCGCACGGGCATCCGCTCGACGCGGCCGCACGTCGCCGCGCGCGTGCTCGCCGGCCGCTCCGCCGCCGACGCCGCGGCCACGGTGCCGCTGCTCTTCAGCGTCTGCGGTGGCGCGCAGCGCGCGGCCGCCGCCTGCGCGCTCGCCGGCGCCGGCGCGGCCGGTTTCGCCGCCGGCTCGCCCTCGCGCGCCGCGGGCGTCCTCGTCGAAGCACTGCAGGAGGGTTTCTGGCATCTGCTGATCGGCTGGCCGAATGCGGTGGGAGGCGATCCCGACGTCACCGCGGTGGCGGTCGCGCGGCACCTGATTGCGACGTCGATCGTTGCCGCCGACGGTACCGATCTGCTGCCCGACGCGGCCGCGATGCGCGTGCTCGCGGCGGCTTTGGGCGGCGTCGCGCAGCGGTCGCTGTTCGCGCTGCCGCCCGCGGCGTTCGCGGCGCTGCCCGATGTCGCGGCGCTGGCGGACTGGGCGGCGCGCGGCGCGACCGTCCCCGCGCGGATCCTGCAGTCGCTGCTCGGCGAGCCGCCGTCGCCCGCGGCGGGCGCCATGCAGCTGCTGCCGCCGCTGGACGCCGACCGCGTCCGGCAGGTGCTGGTGCCGGCCATGCGCGACGACCCGGCATTCGCGCGCGCGCCGACATGGGCCGGCGCGCCGGCGGAGACGGGCGCCCTCGCGCGGGTCCACACTCATCCACTCGTGGCCGCGTGCGTGCGCGAATACGGTCATGCGCCGGCGACACGGCTGGTCGCGCGGATGGTCGACCTGGCGCGGTCGCTCGGCGAACTGGCGGGCGATCCGCCACCGGCCGCCGCGACGCCGCGCGCGCGGAGCGTGGCGCTCGCGGCGGGCGACGGCCTGGGCGTCGTCGAAACGGCGCGCGGACTGCTGCTGCATCGCGTCCTGCTCGACGGCGAGCGCGTCGTCGATTACCAGATCGTCGCGCCGACCGAATGGAATTTTCACCGGGACGGCGCGCTGGCGATCTGCGCTCGCCGGGACTGCGGAAACCGACGAAACCGCGCTGCTGCGCCGCGCTCGAATTGCCGTCCACGCGCTCGACCCCTGCGTCGGCTGGCGGATCGAGGTCAGCCATGCATGAAGTGGCGCTCGCCGAAGGCGTGCTGGGCATCGTGCTGAAGGCCGCCCAACAGCATCACGCGGCGCGCGTCCACACGGTGTGGCTCGAAATCGGCGCGCTCGCGCACGTCGAGCCGCACGCGCTGCGGTTCTGCTTCGACGCCGTCACGCGCGGCAGTGTCGCCTCCGGCGCGGCGCTCGAGATCGCGACGCTGCCGGGCCAGGCGTGGTGCATGCCCTGCGGCGAGCGCGTGGCGCTGGCACGTCTGGGGGACGCCTGTCCGCGCTGCGGCAGCCATCAGTTGCAGGTCGTCGGCGGCGAGGAAATG
This sequence comes from uncultured beta proteobacterium, assembly GCA_963823475.1. GTDB lineage: Bacteria > Pseudomonadota > Gammaproteobacteria > Burkholderiales > Casimicrobiaceae > VBCG01. The sequence continues at coordinate 94,620 of CAWGLS010000007.1, read as the reverse complement.
CGGGTGAAGGAAATCGGCATCGGATGACCTCGGAACGCCGCTTAAAGGCGCGCGGGGCAGAAAGGATCGATCGACATGTGCACGACCTGCGGTTGCAGTCACGGTGACACGCGCATCGACGGCGTGCCCTCGTCCACGGGGCAGGCGCCATCGCCATCGGGGTTCCGGCACGCGGAACACGATGCGCTGCCGTTGCATCGCCACGCCGACGGCAGCTGGCATGGCCACCTGCATGGCGCCAACCGCGCCGGGCCGCTCTCCGCCGTGCACGATGCCACGCTGCCGGTCGAGCGCATCGTGGCCATCGAAGAGGACATCCTCGCGCGCAATGACGCTTTCGCGCAGCGCAACCGGCAGACGCTGCACGACCGCGGCATTTTCGCGCTCAATCTCGTCTCGAGTCCGGGCTCCGGCAAGACGACGCTGCTGGTGCGGACGATCGATGCGCTGAAGGAACGCCTGGCGATTGCCGTCGTCGAGGGCGACCAGCAGACGTCGCTGGACGCGGACCGTATCCGCGCGACCGGCGCGCCGGCCGTGCAGATCAACACGGGCCGTGGCTGCCACCTCGACGCGCAGATGGTCGGCGACGCGCTGGCCTCGCTGGCGCCCGCCGCCGACAGCCTCGTGCTGATCGAGAACGTCGGCAACCTCGTCTGCCCGGCCGCGTTCGACCTGGGCGAGGCGCACAAGGTCGTCATCCTGTCGGTGACCGAAGGCGACGACAAGCCACTGAAGTACCCGGACATGTTCCGCGCGGCGGACCTGATGCTCGTCAACAAGGTCGACCTGCTGCCGTACGTGCAGTTCGATGTCGACGCGGCCATCGCGCGCGCGCGCACGATCCGCCCGGACCTGCCGGTGCTGTGCGTGTCGGCCACCACCGGCGAAGGCTTTGCCGGCTGGCTCGCCTGGGTGGAGCAGGGGTGCGCCAAGGCGCGCGATGCGCGCGACCACGACGTCGCCGGCCTGCGCCGCAAGGTGCTCGAGCTCGAAGCGCGGCTCGCGGCCGCGGCGGTCGGGGCGTGACCGGCGCCTGCATGAACGCCGCCGTCACCGCCGACGTCGTGCGCCGTCGCCTCGAAGTGCACGGGATCGTGCAAGGCGTCGGCTTCCGGCCGTTCGTCTACCGGCTCGCGCACGATCTCGCCCTGGCCGGCTGGGTGCGCAACGACCCGTCGGGCGTGACGATCGAGGTGCAGGGCGAGCCCGCGCGCATCGAGCGGCTGGCCCGCCGCGTGCGCGAGGAGGCGCCGCCGCGCGCGCGCGTCGATCGCGTGACGACGCACGAGTGCCTGCCATTGGACGACGGCCCCGGGTTCGTGATCCTCGACAGCGGCCATGGCCGCGCCGCGACGTCGATCGGTCCCGACACCGCGATCTGCGACGACTGTCTCGCCGAGCTCATGACGCCCGCCGATCGCCGGTACCGGTACGCATTCATCAATTGCACGCATTGCGGACCACGCTATACGATCACCCGGCAACTGCCCTACGACCGCGCGATGACGAGCATGGCGGCATTCGCGCAATGCCCGGGTTGCCTGGCCGAGTACCGGTATCCGCTCGACCGCCGCTTTCATGCCGAGCCCAATGCGTGCCCGGACTGCGGCCCGCGACTCGCGTTCCTCGACGCGACGGGCGCGGCCGTGCGCGGCGTCGATCCGGTGGCCGAAGCCGTCGCGCGCATCGCGCGCGGCGAGATCGTCGCGATCAAGGGTCTGGGCGGCTTCCACCTGGCCTGCGACGCGCGCAACGCCGACGTCGTCGCGCGGCTGCGCCGCCGCAAGTCGCGCGAGGAAAAGCCGTTCGCCGTGATGATGGCCAACGTGGCGTCGGTGCTGCCGTTCGCGCTGTCGTCGGCGGCCGAGCATGCACTGCTGGTTTCGCCCGAGCGGCCGGTGGTGCTGCTGCGCAAGCGCACGGGCGTCGACGGCATGCTGACCGGCGTGGCGCCGGGCCTCGCGTGGCTTGGCGTCATGCTGCCGTACACGCCGCTGCACTACCTGCTGTTCCACGAGGCCGCCGGCCGGCCGGCCGATACCGGCTGGCTCGACGAACCGCAGGCGCTGGTGCTGGTGATGACGAGCGCCAACCCCGGCGGCGAGCCGCTGGTCACCGACAACGACGAAGCGCTAAGGCGGCTGGCCGGCATCGCCGACGGTTACGTCGTCCACGATCGCGACATCGTCGTCGGCTGCGACGACAGCGTCGTGCGCGCGCTGCCGGGCAGCGACGACCGTGGCTTCCAGTTCGTCCGCCGCGCGCGCGGCTACACGCCGCAGGCGATCCGCCTCGCGCTGGCGGGTCCGCCGGTGCTGGCGGTCGGCGGCTACTTCAAGAACACCGTCTGCGTGACGCGCGGCGACGAAGCGTTCGTGGCGCAGCATGTCGGCGACCTCGACAACGCGCCGACCTGCCAGGCGCTGGAGAGCACGATCGCGCACCTGCTGTCGATCCTCGATGTCGTGCCGGAACTCATCGTGCACGACCTGCATCCGGATTTCCACAGCACGCGCCATGCGGCGCGCCTGGCGGCGCAGTACGGCGTCCCGCTGCATGCGGTCCAGCACCATCATGCGCACATCGCCGCCGTGCTGGCCGAACACCGGTGCGAGGGCCCCGCGCTGGGCATCGCGCTCGACGGCGTGGGCCTCGGCACCGACGGCGGTGCGTGGGGCGGCGAGCTGCTTGTCGTCGATGGCGCCCGCTGCGACCGCATCGGTCGCCTGGCGCCGTTGCGGCTGCCGGGCGGCGACCGTGCCGCGCGCGAGCCCTGGCGCATGGCGGCGGCAGCACTGGCCCGTGCCGGACGCGGCGACGAGATCGCCCGGCGCTTCGCGACGGAACCGGGCGCGCAGCCGGTCGCGGAAATGCTCGCGAAGGGCGTACGCGCGCCGGAGACGTCCAGCATGGGACGGTGGTTCGACGCCGCGGCCGGCCTGCTCGGCGTCAGTCGCTACATGGCCTTCGAAGGCCAGGCCGCCATGCAGCTCGAGGGCCTCGCGCAACTGCACGGACCCGTGCCGGCGGATACCGCGCTCTACACGATCAACGCCGGCAACGAACTGGATCTCACCGCGCTCTTGTCCCGTCTCGCCGACACGCCCGATGCGGGCTTCGGCGCGGCGCTCTTCCATGCGACGCTGGTGGCGGCGCTCGCCGACTGGACGACGCGCGCCGCGGCCGCGCATGGATTGACGACGGTCGCCGGCGGCGGCGGCTGCTTCCTCAATGCGATCCTGTCCGCGGGCCTGCGCACGGCACTCGCGCGGCATGGCCTGCCGCTGCTCGAAGCGCAGGCGGTGCCGCCGCAACGACGGCGGACTGGCGCTCGGGCAGGCGTGGATCGGCCTCGATCATCTGCGCGAGGCCGGCTGACCATGTGCCTCGCCATCCCCGCGCGCGTGGTCGAGATGCCCGACGCCGAGACGGCGCTGGTCGACGTCGGCGGCGTGCGCAAGCGGATATCGCTCGCGCTCGTCGACGGCATCGCCTGCGGCGACTACGTGATCGTCCACGTCGGCTATGCGCTCGCGCGGCTCGATCCGCTCGAGGCGCAACGCACGCTCGAGACGTTCGCGCAGGCGGGCCTCATGCCGGCGCCGGCGCCATGAAATACATCGACGAATACCGCGACGGCGCGCGCGCCCGCGAGCTGTCGGCGGCCATCGCCCGCGAGGCGCGCGCGGACCGGCGCTATCACCTGATGGAGTTCTGCGGCGGCCACACGCACGCGATCTCGCGCTACGGCCTGTCCGACCTGCTGCCGGCCAACGTGCGGATGATCCACGGCCCGGGCTGCCCGGTCTGCGTGCTGCCGGTCGGCCGCATCGACAACGCGATCGCGCTGGCGCAGCGGCCGGGGCTCATCCTGTGCACGTACGCCGACACGATGCGCGTGCCGGCGTCGAAGGGCCTGTCGCTGCTGCAGGCCAAGGCGCGCGGCGGCGATATCCGGATGGTGTATTCGAGCGCCGACGCCGTGCGCATCGCGCGCGAGAATCCGGACCGCGACGTCGTGTTCTTCGCCATCGGCTTCGAGACGACGACGCCGCCGACGGCGGTGGCGATCAAGGCGGCGCAGGCGGCGAGGCCTCGCCAACTTCAGCGTGTTCTGCAATCACGTGCTGACGCCCGCCGCCATCAGCAACATCCTCGAATCGAAGGAAGTGCGCGAACTGGGCACGGTGCCGCTCGACGGCTTCATCGGTCCCGCGCACGTGTCGACGGTCATCGGCAGCCAGCCGTACGAGTACTTCGCGGAGGAGTACGAGCGCCCGGTCGTCATCGCGGGCTTCGAGCCGCTCGACGTCATGCAGGCGATCCTGATGCTCGTGCGGCAGTTGAACGAGGGCCGCGCGGAGGTCGAGAACGAATTCACGCGCGCCGTCACCCGCGACGGCAACGCCAAGGCCAAGGCGCTGGTCGCCGACGTCTTCGAGCTGCGCAACTCGTTCGAATGGCGGGGCTTGGGCGAGGTGCCGTACAGCGCGCTGCGGATTCGCGAGCAGTACCGCGACGTTCGACGCCGAGGCGCGCTACGGCATCGTCTACCGGTCGGTGCCCGACAACAAGGCCTGCGAATGCGGCGCGATCCTGCGCGGCGTGAAGAAGCCCGCGCAATGCAAGGTCTTCGGCACCGTCTGCACGCCGGACCACCCGATCGGCTCGTGCATGGTCTCGACGGAAGGCGCGTGCGCCGCGCACTACACGTACGGCCGCTTCAAGGATGCGGCGATCGTGGCCATGCCGGCGGCGGCGGACTGACCGGCCATGCGCGACGACTACATCCGCCCGTGGACTTCCAGCACGGGCGCGTCGACATGACGCACGGCGGCGGCGGCCGCGCGATGGCGCAACTGATCGACGAGCTCTTCGTCCGCGCGTTCGACAACGAATGGCTGCGCCAGGCCAACGACCAGGCGGCGTTCGCCGTGCCGCCGGGCCGCATGGTGATGGCCACCGACAGCCACGTCGTGTCGCCGCTGTTCTTTCCCGGCGGCGACATCGGCTGCCTGTCGGTGCACGGCACGATCAACGACGTCGCGATGTCCGGCGCCGTGCCGCTCTACCTGGCGGCCGGCTTCATCCTCGAGGAAGGCTTTCCGCTGGCGGACCTGAAGCGGATCGTCGACTCGATGGCGGCCGCGGCCCGCGACGCGGGCGTGCCGGTGGTCACCGGCGACACCAAGGTCGTCGAACAGGGCAAGGGCGACGGCGTGTTCATCACCACCACCGGCGTCGGTATCGTGCCGGCGGGCATGCACGTCAGCGGCGACCGCGCGCGGCCCGGCGACCGCATCCTCGTCAGCGGAACGATGGGCGACCACGGCGTGGCGATCATGTCGCTGCGCGAGAATCTGACGTTCGAGACGACGATCCGCTCCGACACGGCCGCGCTGCACGGCCTCGTCGCCGCGATGGTCGCCGCGGTGCCCCGCATCCATTGCCTGCGCGATCCGACGCGCGGCGGGCTGGCGACGACGCTGAACGAACTCGCGCGCCAGTCCGGCTGCGGCATGGTGATCGCCGAAAAGCGCATCCCGGTCAACGGCGAGGTGAACGCGGCCTGCGAGTTCCTGGGGCTGGACCCGCTCTACGTCGCCAACGAAGGCAAGCTCGTCGCGATCTGCGCGGCCGACGATGCCGACGCGCTGCTGGCGGCGATGCGCGCGCATCCGCTGGGCCGCGACGCCGCATCATCGGCGAAGTCATCGACGACCCGCACCATTTCGTGCAGATGGACACGAGCTTCGGCGGCCGCCGCGTCGTCGACTGGCTGACCGGCGAGCAGCTGCCGCGGATCTGCTGATGCGCATCCTGTTCCTCACCCACGCGTTCAACAGCCTGGCGCAGCGTCTGTACGTGCGAGCTGACGGCAGACGGTCACGACGTCACCATCGAGTTCGACATCAACGACAGCGTGACGGAGGAAGCCGTCGCGCTCGCCCGGCCGGACCTGATCATCGCGCCGTTCCTGAAGCGGCGCATCCCGGAGTCCGTCTGGCGCCATCATCGCTGCATCGTCATGCATCCGGGCATCGTCGGCGATCGCGGCCCGTCGGCGCTCGACTGGGCGATCGTCGACGGCGAGACCCGCTGGGGCGTCACCGCCCTCGAGGCGAACGCCGACATGGACGCCGGCGACGTCTGGGCGAGCGTCGAATTCCCGATGCGCGACGCGAGCAAGAGCAGCCTCTATCGCAACGAAGTGACGGAAGCCGCGGTCGTCGCGCTGCACGCAACGCTCGAACGCCTCGCGCGCGGAGAAGCGCCACGCCCTCTCGCGCAGCTCGAGGATTCCGCGCGTGGCCGTGCGCGGCCGCTGATGCGGCAGCGCGATCGCGCGCTCGACTGGCGCCGCGACGATACGGCCACCGTCCTGCGCAAGATTCGCGCGGCGGACGGCTCGCCGGGCGTGGCCGACGAGTTGCGCGGCGACCCTGTCCACCTGTTCGACGCGCATCGGGAAGGGCGCCTGCGCGCCCGTTTTGCCGACGCCGCGCCCGGTACCGTGATCGCGCAGCGCGACGGCGCCGTGCTGCGTCGCGACGCTCGACGGCGCCGTCTGGATCACGCACGTCTGGCACGTCGAGGGCGACGAGCCCGCGTTCAAGCTGCCGGCGGCGATGGTGCTCGCGGGCGCCTGGCCGGTGTGCCGGAGATTGCGCTGCCGCCGGAGGCGGTCGTCGACCATCCGACCTGGCGGCCGATCGATACGAGGAGGAGGGCGCGGTCGGCTACCTGCATTTTCCGTTCTACAACGGTGCGATGTGGACCGAACGGTGCGACGCGCTGCGGTCCGCGTACATGGCGGCCAAGGCGCGGCCGACACGCGTGATCGTGCTGATGGGCGGCCCCGACTTCTGGTCGAACGGCATCGATCTCAACCTGATCGAGGCCGCCGCGCATCCGGCCGAGGAATCGTGGCGCAACATCAACGCGATGAACGACCTCGTGCGCGAGATCGTCGTCACCGAGCGCCAGCTAACGATCGCCGCGATGCAGGGCAATGCCGGCGCCGGCGGTGCGTTCCTGGCGCTCGCGGCCGACCGCGTCTGGGCGCGCGACGGCGTGATCCTCAACCCGCATTACAAGGGCATGGGCAACCTCTACGGCTCGGAGTACTGGACCTACCTGCTGCCGCGCCGCGTCGGCGCGGACGCCGCGCGCACGCTGACGCAGCAGCGGCTGCCGCTAGCGGCGCCCGAGGCCGCGAAGCGCGGGCTGATCGATGCGCACTTCGGCGGCAGCGTGGACGACTTCGTGCGCGAGGCGCGCGCGCGCGCCCATGCGCTCGCCGCCGACGAGGGCTTCGCCGCGCAACTCGCGGCGAAGGTCGCGCGCCGCGCCGCCGACGAGGCCTGCCGCCCGCTGTCCGCCTATCGCGCCGAGGAACTCGACCGGATGCGGCAGAATTTCTTCGGCTTCGACCCGAGCTACCACGTCGCCCGCCATCACTTCGTCGCCAAGGTGCCGCGGTCGCGCACGCCGCTCCATCTGGCGCGGCATCGCGCACGGCATGCCGCAGCGGACGGAAGTCCCCCATGCGCGTTGGCGCCCCACGGCGGCTGCGACAAAGTGCCGCGGCCGCCCGGTATTGTCGATCCGGCGTCAACGCCGGCGGGGCTCATGCGTTAGAAGCGTCGGCAGGAATGGAATGCACGTGCGGCAAACCCTAAAGATCCCAACCCGCCCGCGTGACGGGCATCCACTGATCGAGGAGTTCAAGATGAAGGCAATCGTGTTGACCGCAGTACTCGCCGCCGGACTGGCGGCGGCCGGCGCCGCAGTTGCGTCCGAGGACCTGGCCAAGAGCAGCGGCTGCCTCACCTGCCACGCCACGGCGACGAAGAAGATGGGACCGTCCTTCAAGGACATCGCCGCCAAGTACAAGGGCAAGGCCGGCTCCGAGGCGACCATCGTGGCCAACCTCAAGGCCGGCAAGGGCCATCCGGCGGTGAAGACCTCCGACGCCGATACGACGACGCTCGTGAAGTGGATCCTTGCGATGTAGTCGGGATGGCGCCGGTTGCCGATGCGCCATCCCCGTAGGGGCAATGTCGCAATCGCCGCCGCAACGGCGGCGATTGCGTTACGATGCCGCCTGACGCATGGGGGCGGGGAACCGCGCCTGCCGGTGCGCCCGGGTACCCATAGCACCTAAAGAGGAGAGAATACGATGAAGACGATTGCAATTGCCGTCATGGCGGCGGCCTGCATTGCCGCGGCCGGCACGGCGCAAGCACAGGAAGCGCTCGCGAAAAGCAGCGGATGCATGGTCTGCCACGACGTGAGCGCCAAGAAGATAGGCCCGGCGTTCAAGGAAGTCGCCGCCAAGTACAAGGGCAAGGCGGATGCCGAAGGCATGCTGGTGACGAAGCTGTCGACGGCCAAGGGCCACCCGGAAGTCAAGGCCAAGGGCGACGACCTGAAGGGCATCGTCAAGTGGGTGCTTTCGCTGTGATGTAGCCGTTGGCCGCCGCCGCGTCCCGGTGCCGTCCGCTTGGCGCCGGGACGCGGCGTCCGGGCAGCCTCGCCGCACCCGTCGCCGCGCCGTCTATCCGATCGTCGAACTCGGCGCCGTCGATTACCTGACGAAGCCGGCTGCCGCCGATGACCTGCTGGCCGACCTGAACGCTTTGGGGGCCGGCAGCGGCGTCGCCGCCGGCCACGCCTTGTCAGCGCTTCGCGTCGAGGCTCATTTCCGGCCACTTGCGTCCGTGGCACGCGGGGTTGCTGCAGAAGCTGCCGCCTTCCGTGCCCCACTTGATGGGACCGTGGCACATCGTGCACGACTGGTCCACCTTCGCGCGGTGGTCATGCATGAAGTTCGGCGCGTTGTGGCTGTCCGGCGGCGTCAGGCCCGGCGCGACCGTCGAGACCACCGTCTTCTTCGTGCCGTCGATCGTCACCTGCGGGATGTCGTGACACAACGTGCATTGCAGCCTGATCGCCTCGCCCTTTTCGTTGAAGTGCTTGCCGTCGTGGCAACGGAAGCAGCCCGGGAAGTCCTTGTGCCCGACGTGATTCGGGAACGACTTCCACGACAGGTCCTTGGCCTCGAATTCGGAGAGCTCGAGGATCGCCAGCATCGCCTGGGCATACTGCGCCTCGGCGGCCTTCTGCTCCGGCTTCAGTTCGCCCTTGGGGGCCGCGTCGGCGATGATCTTCTTGAACGTCGGCACCTGCTCCTCCATCGGGCCGTGCAGGGAGGAGGCCTTTTCGATGATCGCCACCGAGCGCGCCTTGATCGACGGAATCGCCGTGCTGATGAGCCCTTGCGACATCGCGTGGTCCACGCGATCCGCGGGGTTCGTGAACGGATGCCCGGCGGCGTTGTGGCAGTCGGTGCAGTCCATCCGGCGCTTCGCCTTCTGGTCCATTTCGGCGCGGCCGACCTTGCTCGACGCGTCGAAATACGTCGTCTGCTTGCCGTCCTTGTCGGTGATCCGCACCCAGGGGATCGTCCGCTTCTGCACGTCGTCGGACACGTATTCGACGTTCTGCTCGACGTGCCAGTGGATGCCGCGCGTCGCCTTGTCGCGCGCCTCGCCGCCGCCCGTATGCACGATGAGCCGCGTGCGCGTCTCGGTGTTCTTCTCGTCGGCTTCGTAGTGGACCTTCGTCCGCACCTTGTCGTCATGGTTGACGGCGGGCCAATGGCAGCCTTCGCACGAATCGCGCGCCGGACGCAGCGTGGTGGCCGCGAGCGGCCGCTCGTAGCCGGTGAACATGCCGAGCAGCTCGTGATAGTGCGCGGCCTTCAGCGTCATCAGCTGCAGCGTCGGCAACCGTCCCATGTGGCACTCGACGCACTGGACGCGCGCGTGCGAATACGCCGCGTACGCGCGCGGCTCCTCGGGGTGGACCGCGTGGCAGTTGTTGGTGCAGAACGCGTTGCTGTTGCTGTACTCCCAGGCGACGATGCCGCCGGCGCCCAGGATCGCCAGGCCGATGCCGCCGAGAACGAGCAACATCGCCGCGCCCACCATGTACGTGCGCCGTCCCAGCGTGATCCTCATGGCCGATTCCTGATGGATTGCATGGATGTCCCCGCCGGTAACCGTACGCGACGACAGGTATTGGCGTCAACCCGGGAGGAATTTCCGGCCCCGCACCGGAGGGGCACCGTCTGGCGTGCGCAGGGCACGCGGTCCACGGAGGATTCCGCGGCGGCCACTAGAAGAGGCTGGAGACGATCAGCACGATGGCGACGATGCCGAGCGCCAGCGCCGTCCCGCCGATGACCCAGCCGAACCACTTGGACTCTTCCGACGGCGCCGTCGTCTCGTCCGACGCCAGGCGGCCTTCGCGCGTCAGGCGGTCGAATTGGACGCGACGCTCGTCCTTCAGCTCGTGCTCGGAGATCCGTCCGGTGAACACGACGGTATCCATCGGGAACTTGGCGGGCCGCAGGTGGCCGTTGAAGAAGTGGAACGTGAAGATGAAGCCGACGGCGAGCAGCGCCTCCTCGCCGTGCACGAGCGCCGCGATGTTGAATATCCAGCCGGGCAGGAACTTCGCGAAGAACACCGGGAACCAGAGCAGGAACCCCGAGCCGCCGATGATGAGCATCCCCCAGAACACCGCCCAGTAGTCGAACTTCTCCCAGTACGTCCAGCGGTCGAACTGCGGGCGCGGGCCGACGCCGACGAACCACTTGAAGTTGCGGTAGATGTCGATGATGTCCTGCGGCTGCGGCACCATCGAATCGGGACCCCACAGCACGGCCATGATCCGGCCCCGGGACAGCGCCCGTCCGAACACCAGCGCCACGTGGGTGACGAACACGACGACCATCACGAACGCGCATATCCGATGGATGAGCCCGGCGCCCTCGAAGCCGCCGAGGATGCGGGCGAGTGCGGCCGCCCACGGCTTGTCGGCGAAGATCAACGGCAATCCGGACAGCGCGCAGCCGACGAAGCTCAGCATCAGCAGCGCGTGCAGCACCCGCTCGATCGGCGTGAAGCGGCGGTAGTAACGCTGTGCCGCGCCGCTGCCGGCCGCCGGCGCCTCGTGGTTCAAGGCGATCGCCATCAGTGTTTCTCCCTGCCGTTGCCGGTTCCGCCTGTGCCCTTGCCGCGACCGAATTTCTCGCGCACTTCGCGGTAGAACCAGAAGACCGTGTGGATGCCGAAGAACGCGAACACGCCGAAGAGCAGGAGCTCCATGAACAGCGCGGCATAGTAGTAGAGCGGATTGCGTGCCTTGTCGTGGCGGTTCGCGTGCGGATCGAAGCTCGCGAAATTCTCCGACGCCCCCGCATGACAGGTCTGGCAGGTCTTCACGCGGTTCTGCGCCGAGACCTTCGACAACGGGTTCGAGGCCGGCAGGACGTCGTGGGCGCCGTGGCAGGACGCGCAGGTCGCCATGCGCGCGTAGCCCAGCGCCGTCACCTGCCCGTGGAACGTGTCGCGGTAGGTGGACAGGTAGTCCTGGTGGCAGGTCCCGCACTCCTCGATCACCGCGATCTGGAACTTGGCCGAATCGTGCTGCTGGATGCCGTGCGCCGAGTGGCAATCCGTGCAACCGGGGGCGGCCATGTTGCCGTCCTGCCGGAGCTTGCCGTGCTGGCCCTTGAGGAACGCGACGCTCTCGGGCTTGTGGCAACTGCCGCAGGTTTCCGGAATGTTGGCGCGGCTGGTGCGGCTCGCCGCTTCGCCCTTGGCACGGATGCTGTGCGCGCCATGGCAATTGGTGCACGTCGGCGCCGAACCCTGTGCCGCGCCCTTCAGCGCCTTGCCGTGGATGCTGTCGTGGAACTTGGTGCCGACGTTGCCGCCCGGGAGGTTGCCCTGCGCGACCACCTTGTCGCTGCCGTGACAGGTGGAGCACGTCGCCTCGATGTTCGCGTGGTTGGTGCGTGAATCCGCGTCCTTCGCGCGCTTGATGTCATGCTTGCCGTGGCAGTCGGTGCACGAGGCGGCGACGGTGTTGCCGCCCTTGCGCGCCAGGCCGTGGACGGTGCCGGCGTACTCGGCGACCGCCTTGTCGTGGCACGTCCCGCAGTTGACGGGCTTGAGCTTCTCCGCATGCGGGAGCTTCTGCGCCGAGACGTCGCTGTGGCAATCGGTGCACTTCAGCGCGAGCCCGCCGTGGACCGACGATGCGAACAGCGCGGCATCGACGGCGATGGATTGGCCGGCGGCGCCCTTGGCGTCCTTGTCGCCGTGGCACATCAGGCACGTTTCGTTGGGGCCCGGAACCGGCGCGGCGGCAGCCTTCGGGGCGGGCTGCGCGGCGACGAGAACGGAGGCCAGCAACGCGCAAATGGCTGCAAGCGGGCGGGCGAGGATCATGGGGCTTCCGTGCGATGCGCGTGAATTGACGTGCCGATGAAGGCCGCCCGATCGGCGATATTCGCTGGCGCGATAGGGCGCGAGCATGCTGACATGGGGTCCCGGGAGCGGTCTTGACATGGATCAACGCGCGTCCAGACCAGCCGCACAGGCGGCGTAGTCATGTCGCCCGATTGATTGGTGCACCGCTGCTTGGGACGAGGGTGCGGTTCCGGCCGCGAACTCGCGCGCGGGCCGCTGCGTATCGATCGCGCGCGCGGGCGCGCTGCGTATCGCATGCCGAATCGCTTCGGCGCCAGCGGGAGACTCAACCTGGCACTTTGGCGACGGTCTCCCAGCGGCCGCTCGCCTGTGAGCGCAGGCAGGCCTCGACGAAGGCCATCGTGTGCGCGCCTTCCTCGATGCGCGGATAGAGGAGGGCGGGCACCGGATCGCCCAGCGCGCGCGCCATGCGCTCCTGGGCGACTTCCGCGTAGATGTTGGCGAACGCTTCGCGCAACCCTTCGGGATGGCCGCGCGGCGAGCGGCCGAGCGCCGTGATCTCCGGCGGCAGGTACGGGTCGCCGCGGCCGATCACGCGCGCCGGTTCGCCCTGCAGCGCGAGCCGCAGGTACGACGGATCGCGATGCCACCATTCGAGCATGCCTTTTTCGCCATAGATCCGCAGGCGGATGTCGTTCTCGCCGCCGGCCGCGGCCTGCGTGACGGTGAACGTCCCGCGCACGCCGCCGTCCATTTCCATCAGTGCCGAGACGTAGTCGACGACCGTGCGGCCGGGCACCAGCGCGCCGACGTCCGCGACGACCCGCGCGACGTCGAGCCCCGTGGTGAACGACGCCAGATGCTGCGCGTGATTGCCGATGGCGCTCATCACCAGCGCCAGCCCGCTGCGCTGCGGATCGAGAATCCAGCGGAAGCGATTGTTCTGCGGTCCGTCCTCGACCTTCGTGGCCATGCCGGCCTGGATATACTCGACCTGGACGAGCCGCAGCGGGCCGAGCGCGCCGTCGTGCACGAGCTGGCGCGCGTGGCGCGTCATCGGATAGGCGGTGTAGCCGTGGGCGATGGCGAACAGGCGGCCGCCGGCCCGCGTCCGCGCCACGAGGTCGCACGCCTGCGCGAAGTCGTGCGTCACCGGCTTGTCGCCGACGACGTCGAGTCCTGCGTCGAGCGCCGCCGCCGCGAACGGATAGTGCGTGTCGTTCGGCGTCATGATCGCGACGGCGTCGATGCCGTCGGGGCGCAGCTTCTCCTGCGCGAGCATCTGCTGGACGGTGCCGTAGCTGCGCTCGGCGGCGAAGCCCAGCGCGACGCCGGCAGCGCGGGAGCGGGCCGCATCGCTGGAAAACACGCCCGCCGTGCAGCGCCACCAGCCATCCATCTCCGCCGCGCCGCGATGCGCGCGGCCGATCCACGCGTCCGGACCGCCGCCGATGATGCCGAGCCGCAGCGGCCGGCCGAAACGCTCCCGCAATCCTGACATTTGCCGTTCCCCCCAAGGTGTGATGGTCGCGCGCCGCCCGAGCGGCGCCGTTGCCTAATCCTTGCCGCGCTGCGCGACGTTCAGGCGCGTCGCCTTCTTGGCGATGATCATCGGTTCGGTCGTCGCGAGATACGTCTTGAAATGCGGCATTTCGCGATGCACGGCAAACGCGGCGTCGTCCTGGTAGACCTCGTAGAAGCAGACGCGATTCGGGAGCGCCGGGTCCTGCAGGATGTCGAAGCGGTAACAGCCGGGCTCGTTGCGCACCGAGCCCTCGGCGTCCAGTCGCGCGGCGTCGAGGAACGCGGGCAGCATGCCCGGCCTCAAGTCGAACTCGACCCACAGCGCAAAGTGTTCCATCGGTGTCCAACGTCCTGTCGGCAAAGTCCGAAATGCTAGCACGCTCGCAGCGGCCGGGACGTGGGGCCGAAAGCCGCGGCGCGTGCTTGACGAGCGCCCATGAATGGGAGTCTTATCGTATCTGGTTCGGTTCATGTGACGAAGGAGCGCATCATGGCAAGGAAAGCAGCTGCTGCACCGGCCGCAAGACCCGTCGCGAAAAAATCGGCCAGAAAATCCACCGCGAAAAAGCCGGCCGCGAAAAAGGCGGCACCGAAGCCCGCACCCCGGCCGGCCGCCCGATCCGCCCCGTTCCCGACCTTCGATCCCGCGATGATGGCCCAGATGGGCCAGATGGGCGACATGTCGAAGATGGCCAAGATGCTGACGCCGGCGCAGGCGATGGACATGTACAGGGCCAACGCCAAGCTCGCGCTCGACGTCATCAACGCCGCGATCGAGAACACCACCAGGCTGCGCCGCCTGCAGTTCGAAGGCGAGGAGCAGGCGCGGGCGATGGGCCGCAAGGCCGCGATGCGCGCCGCCGAGGCCGGCAGTCCGAACGAGATGATGGCCGCCGGGCAGTCGACGTCGCAGGAAGCGATGGAACACGCAATGCGCTACTGGGGCCAGATGTTCGAGATGATCGTCGAGATGCAGAAGCGCCTGTTCGTGATGATGGAAGACCAGATGGCGGGCGTGCCCGGCGTCAAGGAAGCCAAGGCGGCGATGTCGATGATGCCGGACCTGCGGCAGGCGCAGAACGTCATCCAGGCGATGCAGGGCGTGGTGTCCTCGGGCGGCAATGCGTTCGAATCCATGCAGCGCGTCATGGGCGACTTCGCGAAGTTCATGCCGGGAATGAAACGCTGAACAAGCGCCGGACGATGGCCTTGGCGGCGGTTGCATAACGCCGCGCGTTGCGTGGTTTTCGGAAAAAGTACGGGGGGCGTCGTTGCCTCCCCCGTTCCATTGCGCGGTGACTGGAACACGGGAACGACCTCTTCCCGTGTCTTTGTCACGTTCGCAGAAGATGTGACAACGCGGCCCTCAGCCTCGCCGGTGCGACCGGCTTGTGCAGCAGCAGGAACCCGGCTGCCGTGATCCGCGCGAGTTCTTCCGACGAGCTTTCGCCCGACACCACGATCGCGGGAATGTCGTGCGCGAGCGCCTGGCGCACGCGGTTGATCGCGTCGATGCCGTCGCGACCCTCCGGCAGGCGGAAATCCGCGATCAGCGCGTCGGGACGCGGGGCTCCGGCGCACAGCGCGATTGCCGCATCGGCATCGGCGGCGACCAGCGCCGTGCAGCCCCACGCCGCCAGCGTCTGCAGCATGCCCTCGCGCACCGGCTCGTCGTCGTCGATGACCAGCACGCGGAGTGCATGCAGCGGATCGGCCGAGCCCGCGGTCACGGACGTCTCCGGCATGACCGTCCCGGTGGGCACGGCGTCGAGCAGAATGCGGAATACGCGTACCGTGGCCGGGACGCGATGCCACGCGGACGTCGTGACCGAGCAGACGCGCCAGCCGGCGGACGATCGCAAGGCCCAGTCCCAAGCCGCGCGCGCGGTCGCGCTCCGGATTGCCGATCTGGTAGAACTCCTCGAACACCCGGTCCAGGTTCTCGGTCGCGATGCCGGGGCCGCTATCCCAAATCTCGATGGCGACGTGGCGGCCGCGCGGTCGCGCGCCCATGACGACGCCGCCCCGGTTCGTGTAACGCAGCGCGTTCGACAGCAGGTTGCGCAGGATGCGCTCGAGCAGCACCGGGTCCGAGCGGACGGCGCGCGCCGTCGGCAGCACGGCGAACTTGAGGTCTTTCTCCAGCGCTTCCGGCGCGAAGTCGTTGGCGAGGCGGTCGAACAGCGGATCGAGCAGGATCGGCCGCGCTTCGGCAACGACGACGCCGGCTTCGAGCTTGGAGATGTCGAGCAATGCGGAAAAGAGCGACTCGAGGGACGCGACCGACGTCAATATCCGGTGTACCAGCGTCGCATCCTCCGTATCGCGCGTCCGGTCGCGCAGCCGCTCCGCGAAGAGTCCGAGCGCATGCAGCGGCTGCCGCAGGTCATGGCTCGCGGCGGCGAGGAAGCGCGTCTTCGCGCGGTTGGCCGTTTCCGCGGCGTCACGCGCGACACGGGTTTGGGCAAGCTGTTCCTTGAGCGCCTCGCTCTTCTCGACGACGCGCTGCTCGAGGCTCGCAGCGAGCGACTCGAATTCGTTCAGCGCGCGGACGAAGCGGTCGGTCAGGATCCAGCCGATCAGCATGAGGAAGGCGAGTCCGGCATAGGGCACGAGCATCAGCGGCCGGATCTCCGCTGTGCTCTGCGCGACGGTCCAGTCGTGCACGGCGAACGCGGCCGAGATCGCGCCGGCCAGCAGCAGCAGCATGCTTTCCGAGTCCCGCTTGCGCAACGCATAGCGGGCCACCGCCGACAGCGCCACCAGCACGATCGCGATGGCGGCGAGGCGCACGAGGTCGGCGGCCTGGAAGACAACGCCGAAGGCCAAGGCGATGTAGAGAATGATCGGCACCGCGATCATGAAGCCGATGATGAAACGCCTGAAACCGAACCAGCGGACCTCGGCGAAGCGCAGGAAGAACAGACAGAAGAGCCCGACGAACAGCAGGTAGAGCGTCGTCCACCAGATGCCCCAATGCGGATTGGGAAACAGCGGCGCCGGCAGCAGCGAGAATCCCGGTATGCAGGCCCCACAGGATGGCCGCGAATCCGAACAGCCCGTACGAGGGGTCGCGCCGCCGCAGCCACAGCACGATGATGAAGATGCCGAGCACGATGATCGTCACCGCGACCACCATCGGCCCCAGCGTATGCAGCAGGAGGTCGCGAAACGCGCGCTCGCGCAGGTCCGGCTCCGGTCCGGCCAGCACAGGCCCCAGTCCTCCGGCGCCGGGCATTTTCTCGTGCACCCGCAGCTCGATGCTGTTGGCGCCCGTCCGCATGATCTGCGCCGGGATCGACGAAGAGTTGCGCCTGCTGCCAGCTGCGCGGTCGTGGTCCGGTCAGCGCGCCGGTGGCGCCGATCAGGTGCCCGTTGACGTAGACCTCCACCGGCATCGTGGTCGTCGTCAGGTAGACGGCGCAGATGCGCGCGCGATTGGCGGGCGGCGTCCATTCCAGAACGTACCAGCCGGATCCGATCGCGGACGGCCGCGCGACGGCCCAGTCGTCGGGGAGGGTGACCGGCTGCGCGTTGTCGAGGGACGGCGGAGTCGGCGCCTCCGACAGCACGAAGTACCCGTGCGTCAGCGTCGCCACCCGCGGATCGGCGGTCCATGCCGGCGCGGGGGAGGCCAGCATGAGCGTCCACGCCGCCATCACAGCGCAGCGCACGAGTCTCGAAAGGATCATGACGGCGAACTGGGCGGGGTCGTGGCGTACCGGAACGCATCGGGCATGGGAATAATCCGCTGGGCACCGGGCGAGTCATTCTGCCTATAATCGGGCGCCCGCTCAATGAAGCTCGAACAGGGAGCCGTGAATACCGCTGCCATCGACGGACCGGTGATCGCGCTTGCCGACGATCACCCGATCGTGCGCGCCGCGTTGAAGGCGGCACTCTTCGGACTCGGCGAGCGGCACGCGTTTCGTCGAGGCCAGCGACGCCGCGTCGGCGCTCGCGATGGTCGAGCGGCAGTCGGGCATCGATCTGCTGCTGATGGACCTGCACATGCCGGGGGCCGACGGCACGGCCACCGTGCGCGCGATCCGCGAACGCGTGCCGCAACTGCCGCTGGCGGTGGTTTCGGCCGACGAGGACACGGGCACCGTGTCCGAACTGCTGCGGATGGGCGTCTGCGGCTTCATTCCCAAGTCCGATTCGGCCAGCGTGATCGTCAGCGCCGTGCGGCTGATCCTCGCCGGCGGCACCTACGTGCCGCCTCGCCTCGTCGACGCGGCGAGCGCGCAGCGGCTCGACTACGTCACCAACGGCGCACGCCTCGGCCTGACCGCGCGCCAGCTCGACGTGTTGCGCCTGCTCGGCCAGGGCCTGTCCAACAAGCTGATCGCGCGCGAACTCGGCATCACCGAAGGCACGGTAAAGGTGCACCTGCTCGCCGTGTTCCGTGCGCTGAACGTGCGCAATCGCACGGCCGCCGTCATCGCGGCACGCAGTTACCGCGCCTGAGCAGCCGTCGCCGTCGTTTTCGACCGGCGTCGTCGCAACCCGAACGCCCTGGTACGGACGCGTTCGCGCCGTGCACGGGCGCGGTGCCGAGCATGACCGCCGCCAGCATGAACGCAGCGCGATGCCGCGCGTCGGGCGCGAAATTGCCTGCGTACGGCGGCGTCTCCCGCTCCGCGACGGGGCCTGCGGCCACCACGATCGTGTCCGCCGCGGGCCGCACGACCTTGCCGTCGGCGCACGACGCGAACGACGCGATGTCCACCTCGAAGCGCTCGCACGCCTCGTCGCCGACCACCTGCGGCGTCGCGGAGGCGACGCCGCAGAGGAAGGAGAAAGACGCGCCGGCAAGGATCGCCTGCCGCCAACACCGGGAAGTCACGCGGTCACCTTCAGAACGTCGGCGCCGGCGTATCGTCGGCGACCGGGAAGTCCTTCCGGGAAAAGGTGGCTTCCAGGCTCGGCAGCGACGGGTCGCTTGTCGGCGCGTGGAGGGAACCGGGGAGCGGCGCGGTCGATCCCAGGCGGCCGGCGTCGGCGATCGCGCCGACTCGTCGTTGAACCACCCGCGCCGCCGCTGTGCAGCCACATGAAGCTCGCAAGGCCAAGCACGCAGATCGTCGCCACCACCGCGCGAACCGAATTCGCGCCCTTGGCACCTTCCTGATCGAGGTCGAATCGCGTCTTCATGACATTCTCCCTGTGATGAGTTCGCGTTCCTGCGGAATGCAGGACCGATTCTCCGCAGCGCAGGTCCGCGGTCCATTCAGCGGACGGCGTAAACGCGGCGCGCGTGGCCGTCGTACGGGGTATGTCGGAAGTGGTAGTGAACGAGCCGAGTTGCGTGCGCCCCTTGCGCAGGTTGGGGTTCCGGCAGCGGCGACGGGCAATTCCACCTGCCGCGTCGGCCGCCGCAGCGTGTTCGCGGGGCGCTCACGCGATCCGCAGGCGCAGCGGAATCGCATGACATGATTAAGCAGGCAATGGCGGTAGATGCCTGCTTACTTCGTCGGCCGTTGGTTAAGGGCGCCCGACACCCATCATCGATGGGCCTGCTGCACTCACGCTAACCGCGTGCGTGCGGCAGCATTGGCCAGCGGAGTTCGGCGCGGGTGGGAGCGGGCGCAGGAACCGCTTTGCGGGCACGACGTTGCGCCGCGAGGGGCGTGGCAAGCCCGAGGCCCAAGCGACAGCGTTCCGGCTGGGACCCGTGGCGCGGCGTATAGGTCACCTCGCCTGTATAGATGACCGACGAATTCTGGACGGAGTAGAGAAATTGCGAGCCGGCGACGAACCAGTTGCTGACAGCGCTTCCACATGTATTGGTGAAAAAACAGTTGATTCCGAAATTGGCGGAAAGTAGGTTTCCGTTGGCAGCAAAGCTCAACGACCCGGTATTCGCAGTGGTTTCGTCGTACGCACCGCCGATCCATTGGAAGTTCAGGTCGGTCAGCAGGTTGGGACCCGTTACGTCGCCGCCACCCGGCGGGATCAACGCGCTATCGAACGTCAATTCACCGGAGAAGGTCGCGCCCGGCAACGGGCCGGGCCCGAGTACCACCGTGAATCCGTAGGACACGCGGTCTGCGCTGGCGACATTTACAACGATGGCCATGGAGAGGGCCGCGACGGCTAGGCGCCATTGCCTGCAGAACTTCATGTGGTCTCCCGTATGCGCGATGGGTCGAATCGTACAAGCCACGCACGAACCCTGCCAGCTTCTAATGGGTTGATCGGACTGGGGATCTGCGTGAAATTATCCCGTCAGTGTACCGTCGACAGCTTCATCCGGCATGGCGGACGACGAATGCACGGCTCCGACTGTCGCATAGGGCGACTTTCACTGCGTTCGTGCAGGCGGGGAATCCTTGCCCAAGGCGCCATTGGCAGGCGCAGTGGCCACTCGTACGTACGCCGGTACATACCGGTCGATGCTTGGTGCCCGGGGCCGGAATCGAACCGGCATGACCTTGCGGTCGAGGGATTTTAAGTCCCTTGTGTCTACCAGTTTCACCACCCGGGCAGGCGGCCCGAATCTTACGCGAACGGTCGGCGTCAGGCGCGTCCCGAGTACCCGACGCGCCAGCCGCCCGATCACCGCATTCGCCCCGATCGCCAGCACGAACAGCACGATCAGCAGCGCGTACATCCGCGGCATGTCGAACGTCGAGTACGCCTGGATGATCAGGTAGCCGATGCCGCGGTTCGACAGCTTCGTCTCCGCCAGCAGCGTGCCGATGATCGCGACGCCAGGCCGAGCCGCACGCCGTTGACGATCGGCTCGCGCATCGCCGGCAAGTAGATCTTCGTCGCCATCTGCCACGCCGACGCGCGGAAGCTCCGGCCGACGCGGATCAGCGACGCGAATCGATCTGGCGCATGCCGGCGGCCGTGCTGATGACGATCGGAAAAAAGCACGACAGCACGCCCATCGCGATCTTCGAGCCGCTGCCCACGCCGAACCACATGATCATCACCGGAAAGAAGATGATCTTCGGCGTCGGACCGAGGTAGTAGATGAGCGGCTTCGTACGCCTGCGACAGGAAGCGGTTGGCGCCGAGCAGGATCCCCGACGACAGGCCCGCCAGTCCGCCGATGGCCAGCGCGACGCCGATCTCCCACAGCGTGACGCCGAGGTTGGCGTAGAAGTCGGCGCTGGTCAGCGTGCGGACGAGCGGCGGCACCGATGGCGGTGAGCGACGGCACGACGTCGCGGAACAGCCATCCGGAAGCGGCGAGCGCCTCCCACGCCGCGAGCACGGTGACGATGATCGCGATGCGCAGCACGCAGCACGCGCCGCGCAGTGGGTATCGCCGCGGCGCCATGCGCTACGCGGTCGGCTGCAGCCATCGCTCGACCCGCTGGGTGACATCGAAGAACACGACACTTGCCGCGACGACGAAGCAGATCGCCCCGTAGGTGCCCGGCAGGTCGTAGCGCTCGGCGAGTTCGTTGATCAGCTGGCCCAAGCCGCCGAAGTTGATCAGGAACTCGACGCCGACGATGTTGATCATCGCGAAGATGAGCCCGAGCCTGAAGCCGACGAACACCGTCGGCAGCGCCGCCGGCAGCAGGATCTTCCAGAACTGCTGCGACGGCGTCAGCTTGAAGCTGCGGCCCGACGTCGAGCAGCACCTCGCGCGTGCCCGCCAGGCCTTCGAGCGTCTTCAGGATGACCGGCGCCAGGCCGGCGGCGAAGCCGATCATCACGATCGTCGTCGTGCTGCGGCCGAAGATCACGAGGAACAGCGGATACATGAGGACGATCGGCGCGGCGGCCAGCGCGCCGACCCACGTCTCGCACGCCAGGCGCACGAGGCGGACGCGGTAGAGCAGCACGCCCAGCGGAATGCCGACCGACCACGAGCAGCACGCTCGCCCACAGCACTTCGAGCGACGTCTGCCCGAAGCGTTGCAGCACGTGCTCCTCGGCGATGATGCGCGGTAGCGCCGCGAGGATCTGCGACGGCAGCGGCACGATGAACCGGTTGATCACGCCGACGCGGATCAGCGCCTCGACGACGACGATGACGGCGAGCAGCGTGACGACGCCGCAGGTGCGCGCGCCGTTGCGCGAGCGCAGCCATTTCCGGCAGGCTCATCGCCGTCGCCCTTGTGCAGCACGCGCGACTCGTCGTCGGCGATGCCGCGGCTCGCCTCCTCGCGCAGGTCGTGCCAGATCTCGCGCGACGTAGTGGCCGAAGGCGTCGCTCTCCACGACGTCGGCGTCGCGCGGATGCGGCAGGTCGATGTCGACGATGCGCTTCAGGCGCCCCGGCCGGTACGTCATCACCAGCACGCGGTCGGACAGCTGCACCGCCTCGGTGAGGTTGTGCGTGATGAGCAGCGTGGTCTGCTGCAACGCCTGCTGGATCTGCAGCACCTTGTCGCCGAGCAGCACGCGCGTCTGCTCGTCGAGCGCCGCGAACGGCTCGTCCATCAGCAGGATTCGCGGCTCCGAGGCGAGCGTGCGCGCGATCGCCACGCGTTGCCGCATGCCGCCCGACAAGCTCCGCCGGATAGCGGCGCTCGAAGCCGCGCAGGCCGACCAGCGACACGAAATGCGCGGCGCGGTCGAGGCGCGCCTGCCTGGCCATGCCCGCGATCTCGAGCGGAAACGCGACGTTCTCGATAACCGTCCGCCACGGAAACGTCGACTCCTCCTGGAACACCATGCCGATCGCCGGATGCGTGCCGGAGATGACCTCGCCGGCGACGGTCACGCTTCCGTCGTAGTCGCCGACCAGGCCGCCGATGACGTTGAACAGCGTCGACTTGCCGCAGCCCGACGGCCCGATGATCGACACGAACTCGCCCGGCGCGACATCGAGCGAGACGTCGTCGACGGCGAGGATCTCGCCGTCGTTCGTCGCGAAGCGCTTGGTGATGTGCTCGACGGCGAGCAGCGCCCGCCCCGCAGCCGCGTGGGCTGCGGAGTTCTCCGCCACGGTCACCGCCGTTGCCTCGCGAACCGCAGCATCAGCGCGGCGGGATCTGGATCAGTTCCGTCGAGCTGCTCCTTGGTCAGCGGCGCCGCGGTGAACTTGAGCGTGACGGCGTCGGGGACGATGGTGTCGAGTCCGACGATCCTGTCCGGATCGACCGCCGCCCGCGGGAAGAAGTCGTCGCGCGTGCGCTTGGCCATCGCCACCGGGATGCCGACGAAATCGGCGTAGGTCTTGAGCGCCGCGGGATCGCTCGAATACAGCCAGTCGATCGTCTCGCGGTACGCCTTCATGAAGCGGTCGATGACCGGCTTGCGGCTGGTCAGCGTCTGCGTGTTCGTGATCAGCAGCCGCACCGTCTGGCCCTTGAACACCGTCGCGTCGTTGCCGCTGGCGATGATGCGGATCTTGCCCTCGTCCAGTTGCTGCAGGCCGAACGGCGGCGCCGACCAGCCGACGTCGATCTGGCCGGACATCACCTGCGTCAGCGTCGGCGCCGGGCCGCCGGTGGCGGTCGGCTTGGCCTTCAGGTCGTACTGCTTCATGAACGCCGTCACGATGCCGTGCGTCGACGAGCCGTTGGTCGAGTAGGCGATCGTCTTGCCGTCGGTGTCCTTCAGCGACTTGATCGGCGAGTTGGCGGGCACGTACCAGTAGAGGTCGGAGGCGCCGGTCGTCTCGGCGCCGATGATGCGCACCGGCGCGCCCTTCGAGAACGCGGACAGCACGCCCATGATGCCGGGCGCGACGCCGATGTCCACGCTGCCGGAAATCACCGCCTGCTGCGTCTCGCCGCCGCCCTGCGTCCACAGGATCTCGAGCACGATGCCGTGCTTCTTGAAGATGCCGGCGCGCTGGCCGACCTCGGCGATCGTCGTGTCCCAGTTGCCGCGCTGCCCGGCGGCGATCTTCAGCGTGTCCTGCGCGTGGGCGGCGCCGTGGCGACGACGCCGATGGCGAACGCCATCGCCGCGCCCCAGTGGGTGAATTTGCTCATCGAATCCTCCAGTGTGAGGGTACCGCCCGCTTGTCCGCGATCGCGTTGCCGCGAACCGCAAAGCGCAGGCTATGGTCCCGGGTGCGGCAAGTGTGGCGTGCGAGTCCTTCGCGCGTCAATCGGGATGCGCGCAAATTCGCACGGTTTTTCGGCACGGTGTCCGATGCCCGGCGTATCGTGCCTTTCGCTGCGCGCCCCCGGCAACCCGCGCCGTACCCGTGCCACCATTGGCGGAGCGGCGCACGCGAGTCCTCGATCTCCCTTACGTCCGCGGTCCCCATGCGCCAACGGTATGCACGTGCTCGCCGGCGTCGACCCACCGGGGCGATGGAGGCTCCGCGCCGGAAAGGTTCTCCAGCGCCGGCAGCGCCGAAAGGAGCCCGGCGCGGACATCGTCATCGGCGAGCATTGGCCGCAGCAACGTCGCGTCGCTGAAGACGGGCTGGCCCGCCTCGACGACCAGGTACATGCGGCCGCTCGCCTGCTCGACGAACAGCACTTCGCGAAACTCGGCGATGCAACGCCGCAGGAACGTGCAATTGCGGGCCGCCGCGAAGGAGTCGCCGCGTTCGTACAGCGCGTCCGGCGCTTGCGCATCGATATCGAGCTTGCGGTAGCGCTCGATATCGATCAGGCAGCGGACGTCGAGGATGTGCAGCCGATCGTTCCAGCCGAACGCCGCCGTGCGCGGCGGCTCGCCGCGGGCGACCGTATTGTCGAGAAACTCGAAATGGACGCGCTTGTCGGTGCGGCGTACCCACGTGAAGAACAGCTCGGGCATACCGGAATAGGCTTCGACGGCGTGCGCGAGCGTATCGTCCACCGCCTTGTAGCGGCCGACGTCGCGGCCGCGGTTCCACGCGCGATCGACCAGCAGGTGCGGCGGCGTGACCAGGAAGAACATGTAGACGATCTGGCCGAACCGCGTCAGCAGGTTGCTGCCGGCCTCGTCCGAGTCCGGCGCGAAACTGTCGAAGCGGAAGCGATCGATCAGCAGGTGCGACATGCCTCCGCGCTGCGCCTTGCGCGCCATGTAGCGGTCGAGCTTCTGGTCGACGATGTACAGCTCCTCGCCGGTGAACGCGCCCGCATACTTGTACGCCGCGCCCAGGCTCGCGTAGTCGAGAAGCTGCTTGCGCCAGATGTCCGGGCTGATCAGCGCGAACTCGCTCCAGTCGACGCCGATGCGGCCGGCGAGCGCCTTTTTGCAGCAGTCGCATCGTGCTCTTGCCGGCCGCCGACGGCCCCTTCGTATTCATGACGACCGGATGGGCCTGCCGCGACAGCAGGCGGAAGCCTTCCTGCGCGGCGCCGGCGGCCACCAACGGCTCGATCATCTCGCCGATGACGTCGCTGCCGAGCGCATTGGCCGCGAGGTCGGTGGCCACGCGGGCGATCATCGACGCGCTCGCCCCACACGTCGCCGTGCTTGACGAGCAGCAGCCGAGACCGTCCGCGCCAGCGCCCGCGCCGCGGCCCGTTCGACGCGATCCGCGGCCCGCCTGCGCGCGGCTTCCCACTCGACGACCAGCGCGGGCGTGCTCCGGTGGCTGGCTCGCGGCACGCGCCGTGACCGCCTGCCGACCGCGAGCTTCGCCACCAGCCCCTGCGCGCCGGCGCGGACGTCCTCGGCGCCTGGATCGGCGAAGATGCGCTCGAGCTCGCGGTCGATGACATCGCCCAGCGCGCGGCGCGTGGCATCGTAGGCCGACCGGATCGTCGCCATCTGCGGCTCGACGTGGCGGTCGAGCAGCGTGCGGGTGATCTGCCGGAAGCTGATGCCCAGGTCCTCGATGCGGTTGCCGTCGGGCACCGAGATGTTGGCGGTCACCCGGACCAGCACCTCGTGCAGCGCAAGCCGCTCGGGGCGAAACGCCGCGATTTCGGAAAGCGGCAATCCGGTGAGGTCGTGCAGCTCCTGGACGTCGGCCAGCGGGTTGCGGGCGATCTCCGGACGAAAGATCGTCGCCAGGTGCATGAGCTCCGCCGGGATCTGCGAATCGATTCCCGGATTCCACGGTCCGTAGCGCGGATCGTCGAAGTCGGCGGCGAACGTCATCGTGAGCGGTGGGCGGCTTGAGCGGGCATGAACCTCCGCGCCGGGCGATAATGATGCCATGCACCGCCGCGTACTCATCGCCGGAGCCACGGGGCTCGTCGGCCGCGCACCTGCTGCAGCTGCTGCTCGACGACCCCGACATCGTCAACGTCGTCGCGCTGACGCGGCGTCCGCTCGCCATCCCGCATCCGCAGCTCACCGAGGCGCTCGTCGATTTCGCGCACCTCGAGGACTTCGCATCGCCGCCCGTCGACGACTATTTCTGCTGCCTCGGCACGACGATCCGGCAAGCCGGGTCGCGCGAGGCGTTTCGCGAAGTCGATCTCGTCTATCCGGTCGCCATCGCGCACATGGCACTGGCCGCCGGGGCGACGCGTTGCTACTTCGTGTCGGCCATGGGTGCCGATGCCACGTCGCGCGTGTTCTACAACCGGACCAAAGGCGAACTCGAGGCACAGCTCGCGCGCCTTCCCTTCCGCACGGTCGTCGCGCTGCGGCCGTCGCTGCTCGCCGGCGAGCGCGCGGAGTTCCGGGCCGGCGAGCGCCTCGCGCTGGCGGCATTGCGGCCGTTGTCGGCGCTTCTTCCCGCCCGCTACCGGCCCATCGATGCGCGCGTCGTCGCGCAGGCGCTGCTCGCCGCCTCGCGCAGCAGCGAGCCGGGCCGGTTCGTCGTCGAGTCGGACGCCATTCCCGGGCTCGCCGCGGCGTGACGCTCATCGCGCTGCCGGAGAGCTTCCGCTTGTCGGCGACCGCCGCCCACTCGTCCGCAGCGAATGCACGATTCGGTGACGACGAAAGTCATCGGCGATCCCTTACCAGTAATTTTCGAAGGCCATCTGGCCCGGCACGCCGCGGCGGCGCGACCGGTAGCCGCGGGCGGTGAGCCACTGGCGCAGCTCACCGCCCATCGCCGGATTGCCGCACACCATGAAGCGCGAGTGGGCGACGTCGGGCGTGATGCCGACCGCGTGCGCGAGGCGGCCATCGGCTAAGAGTTCCGGAATGCGCGCCGACAGCACGGTCGCACCGGGTTCGCGCGTGACGACGGGCGCGTACTGCAGCCGCGCGCGCGCGTCCGGATGCGGCGGATGGCGAGCGAATTCGCGCAACCTGTCCGCGTAGCAGAGTTCGGCCGCCAGCCGCACGCTGTGCACGACGGCGATGCGCTCGAAGCGCGCCCACAGGCCCGGGTCGCGGAGCATCGACAGGAAGGGCGCGAGTCCGGTTCCGGTCGCCAGCAGCCAGAGGTCCGTGCCCGGCGCGAGCGCATCCGCCGTGAGGAAGCCGAAGCTCGCCGTGGCGATCTCGACCGGATCGCCGGCGCGGCTCGAATCGAGCGCGGCGGAGAATTCGCCGCCGGGAACGAGCGTGCAGATGAACTCGAGATGCGGCGCCTCGTAGGCGGCAGGGGAGCGAAGCGATGCGGTAGCCAGCACGATTTATAAGAGGTATAATTTGATACATGTTCATGCTAGCACCATCCCGGCGATGAAGCAATATTCCCACTCCATCTTCAAATCGTGCGCCTGACGACCTTCTCCGACTACTCGCTGCGGGTGCTGATGTACCTCGCGCTCGACCGCAGCCGGCTCGCCACGATTCCCGAGATTTCGGCCGCCTACGGGATCTCGCAGAACCACCTGATGAAGGTCGTGCACCAGCTCGCGCGCGGCGGCGTCATCGAGTCGGTGCGCGGCAAGGGCGGCGGGCTGCGCCTCGCGCACGCGCCGGAGGCGATCCGCATCGGCGCGGTCGTGCGCGCGGCCGAAGGCGACGCGCCCATCGTCGAATGCCTGTCCGGCAAGCCGGGCGGGTGCCGCATCGCACCGGCCTGCAAGCTGACGCGCGTGCTGAAGGGTGCCTTCGACGCGCTCTACGAATACCTCGACCGTTACACGCTCGCCGACCTGATGGTCAATCGCCAAGCGATCGCCTCGATCCTCGTCACCCGGTCCCCGGAACGTGCGGGTGCGCAACGTGCGCCCCGCCGTGCGCCCACCGCCCGCCAGGCATAGCCATGGCGGCGACCGCGCTGCGCGAAGTCATCGATGCCGCGCGAACTGCCGGCCATGCGCTGCTGCCCGTCCATTCCTCCACCCCGCCGCAATCTGCATAGGCCCTCCCATGGCAAGCCTGCTCGCGCTTGACGAACCCGATCGCCCGCAACAATCCGACACCCGCCGCTTCGCGCTCTGGGACTTGGGCTTTCGTCCGTTCTATCTGCTGGCCAGCGTTTTCGCCGCGCTGTCGATTCCGCTGTGGATCGGCCAGTACGCCGGCATCATCCCGGTCGCGTACGTGCGCAGTCCGGTCTGGCACGCGCACGAGATGCTCTTCGGCTATACGCTGGCCGTCGTCACCGGATTCCTGTTCACCGCCGTGCGCAACTGGGCCGGCAAGCCCACGCCCACCGGCATGCTGCTCGCCGCCTTTGCCGGGCTGTGGCTCGCCGGCCGCATTCTCGTCCTGTTGCCGTTTCCGACCGCCGCCGCGGTGGTCAACGCCGCCTTTCCCATCGCGGTCGCGATCGGCATCGGCATCCCGCTGGCGCAGAGCCGCAACCGGCGCAACTACTTCTTCGTCGCATTGCTGCTGGGGCTGGGCGGGCTCCAGCTCGCGCTGCACCTTGGGAGCCTCGACGTCCTCGCGTGGCCCGCCCGGGCGAGCCTGCAGGTCGGGCTCGACGTCGTGCTGTTCCTCATCGCCGTCATGGGCGGCCGCGTCATCCCGATGTTCACCAACAATGGCGTGCCGGGCACGCAGGCGACGCGCCGACCCATCGTCGAACGGCTGGCGCTCGGCAGCCTGCTGGCGCTGCTGGCCGCGGACCTGCTGCAGGCGCCGCCGATGCTGGTGGCGACCGTGGCGGCGATCGCCGCGCTGGCGCATGCCGTGCGCCTGTACCTGTGGCAGCCGTGGCGCACGCTGCGCACGCCGCTCGTATGGGTGCTGCACGCGGCGTACGCGTGGATCGTCGTGTATCTCGCGCTGCGCGCACTGGCGGCGTTCGACGTCGTGCCCGCGACGCTGGCCGCGCACGCGCTGACGATCGGCGTCATCGGCATGATGACGATCGGCATGATGACGCGCACCGCGCGCGGCCACACCGGACGCCCGCTCGAGGCCGATCGGATTCGAAGTGGCGTGCTATGTCCTCGTGCTCGGCGCGGCGGTCGTCCGCGTCTTCGGCGGCCTCCTCGCGGCCGACGCGTATATGGCGTCGGTGGTCGTGTCCGGAATCTGCTGGTCCGCGGCCTTCGCGCTCTATGCGATCCGGTACTGGCCCGTGCTGTCGCGCGGCCGCCTCGACGGCAAGCCCGGCTGACGACGTCGCGCATCCTTCGGAACGTGCGTCGGCAGCGCGGCGCCGGTGGCGATTGAGGTAACGTAGCGGTCTTCAATCGCCTTTTCGACAGGGGTGCGGGAATGCAAGTTCGTGCAGCAGTGGCGCATGCCGCCGGCGCGTCCGTTGACGATCGAAACCGTCGAGCTCGACGGGCCGAAGGCCGGCGAGGTGCTCGTCGAAATCATGGCCACCGGCGTCTGCCACACCGATGAATTCACGCGGTCGGGCGCGGATCCCGAGGGCCTGTTCCCGGCGATCCTCGGACACGAGGGCGCCGGCGTCGTCGTCGATGTCGGGCCCGGGGTCACGACGCTGCGCCGCGGCGATCACGTGATTCCGCTCTACACGCCGGAATGCCGGCTCGTCACCGGCCGCGTCTGGAAAGGCACGGCCTTCGGCGGCGCCCGCGGTCGCACCGACGTGCCGAAGATCGTCGACTGGTACATGGAAGGCAGGATCAACATCGACGACCTGATCACGCACGTGATGCCGCTCGACCGGATCAACGACGCGTTCGACCTCATGCACTCGGGCGAATCGATTCGCAGCGTCGTCCGTTTCTGATGACGTCCGTCGTGGAACCGGCTCGCTTCGCCGTCGGCGCGCTACCCGACATTGGATGCCGGGGAGCCGCGATATCGCCAATTCCCGAAAGTGGTATATAATGCGAATCATTCGCATTGAGCGCCAGACCTCCTGACCTCCGCGTCCCCCTGGGTTCGACCGCCGAACCGCCGCCATGCCCGACGACCTCCCTGGACCCACCGCGACCCCGCCAACGGCGCGGTCTGCTTCGCCAGTGACGCGTTCGCTGACACTTGCCGAACTGCCGTTGAACGTGCCGGCCCGCGTGGTGGCAGTGCGGTCCCCCGGCGCGACACGGGAGTCGCGCGAACTCGCGTTGCGCCTGCTCGAGATCGGCTTCATGGACGGCGAACGGGTGCGGGTCATCGCGCTGGGCCATCCGGGACGCGAGCCGGTCGCCGTCCGCGTCGGCGGAACGACCTTCGCCTTGCGCCGGTTCGAGGCCGAACAGGTGCTGGTCGCGGTGGACGCCGCGGACCCCGCGGACACCAGCCAATGAGCGCTGCCCTCGCCCTGCGCGTCGCGTTGCTCGGCAACCCCAACTGCGGCAAGACGGCGCTGTTCAATCTGCTGACCGGAAGCCGCCAGAAGGTCGCGAATTTTGCCGGCGTCACCGTCGAGCGCAAGGAAGGGCAACTGCGCATTGCGGACGGTCGACTCGTGACGA
This sequence comes from uncultured beta proteobacterium, assembly GCA_963823475.1. Taxonomy (GTDB): domain Bacteria; phylum Pseudomonadota; class Gammaproteobacteria; order Burkholderiales; family Casimicrobiaceae; genus VBCG01. The sequence goes on along the minus strand of CAWGLS010000007.1, from coordinate 64,238 downwards.
TCCTCGACCTGCCCGGTGCCTACAGCCTCAATCCGACCAGCGCGGACGAGGCCATCACGCGCGACGTCGTGCTGGGCGCGCTCGCCGGCGAGTCGAAGCCGGATCTGATCGTCTGCGTGACCGATGCGACGAACCTGACGCTCAACCTGCGCATGGTCGTCGAGGTGCGGCGCTTCGGCGTGCCGATCGTGCTCGCACTCAACATGACCGACGTGGCGCGGCGGCGTGGCATCGTGATCGACACCGCGGCGCTCGCGCGCGAACTCGGCGCGCCGGTCGTGGAGACCGTGGCCGTGCGGCGGGGCGGCGCCGACAGCCTGATCGCGCAACTCGCGCGTGTCCCGATGCGATCGGCGACGGCTTTGCAATGGCACGCGCCCGATGGCGCCGAAATCGCGGCGACGTATCGGGAGGTGCGCCGCATCCTCGCCGTGTGCGTACGCCAGCCGGCGGTGAAGGCAAGCGTCGACGATCGGCTCGACCGTGTGCTGCTGCATCCGCTCTGGGGATCGTTGATCCTCGTCGCCACGCTGTTTCTCATCTTCCAGGCGGTGTTCAGCTGGGCGGGCCTGCCGATGGACGCGATCAAGGACTGCAGTCGGCGCTGTCGGCGAGTTCCTGAAGGCGCACATGGCCGACGGCCTGCTGCGCAGTCTGCTGGTCGACGGCATCGTCGCGGGCGTCGGCAGCGTCCTCGTATTCCTGCCGCAGATCCTGATCCTGTTCCTGTTCCTGCTGTTTCTCGAGGATTCGGGTTACCTGCCGCGCGCGGCGTTCCTGCTCGACCGGGTGATGGGCACCGTCGGACTCTCCGGGCGCTCGTTCATTCCGTTGCTGTCCAGCTTCGCATGCGCGATGCCGGGCATCATGGCGGCCCGCACGATCAGCAGCGCGCGCGACCGCCTGACGACGATCATGATCGCGCCGCTGATGACCTGCTCGGCGCGGCTGCCCGTGTATGCCCTGATCATCGGCGCCTTCGTGCCGCAGCGCACGGTCGGCCAGATATTCAATCTGCAGGGCCTCGTGTTGCTGGTGCTGTACATCGCCGGTATCGCCGGCGCGATGGCGGTCGCCTACGTGATGCAGCGCTTCACGGGATCGCGCACGCACCATCCGCTGCTGATGGAACTCCCGTCCTACCGCTGGCCCAACCCGCGCAATCTGGCGATCGGCCTGTGGGAGCGCGCCCGCATCTTCCTCGAGCGCGTGGGGACCATCATTCTCGCGCTGATGATCGTGCTGTGGTTCCTGTCGACGTTCCCGGCGCCGCCGCCGGACGCCCCCGGCCCGGCGATCCAGTACAGCTTCGCGGGCAGGCTCGGCCATGCGCTCGAATACGTGTTCGCACCCATCGGCTTCAACTGGCAGATCTCGATCGCACTCGTGCCGGGGCTGGCGGCGCGCGAAGTCGCCGTCGGCGCGCTCGGCACCGTCTATGCGTTGTCGAGCGTCGACAACGAGCTGGCCGAGCAGCTTTCGCCCATGATCGCGAATGGCTGGCCGCTCGCGACCGCATTCTCGCTTCTCGCCTGGTACGTCTTCGCCCCCCAGTGCATATCCACGCTCGCGATCACGCGGCGCGAGACCAATTCGTGGCGGTATCCGCTGATCATGGCCGGTTACCTGTTCGCACTGGCGTACTTCGCGGCCTTCGTGACTTATCGCGTGACGCTGTTCTTCACCGGGGGCGGCTGACGCTTATGATGCAGACCATCGCCGTCGTCGTGATGGTGACGCTCGCCGCGATCTATTCGGCGTGGAAGCTGATGCCCCGCGCCTGGCGCGCACGCGGTGCGCAGGCGATCATCGGCTGGGGGCGCCGCAATGGCCGGCTCTCCGACGACGCGGCCGCGGACCTCGCGCGCCACCTCACTGCGAGCGGCTGCGGTAGCTGCGACAGTTGCGGCGCCTGCGCGCCCAAGCCCGGCGAACGCGCGCGGAGCCCTTCGGTGGTGGTTCGCCGGCCGGGCGAGTCCACCGGCCGGGCCACGAGCCGGGACGTCGACAACGCGGGCGGGACGCCCGGCGGCTAAAGGCGCCCGTGGCGATCACGGCGACTCTGGGCGCGGCCCCGGCAGGCGCCGCGCGTGCGGCTCATCGTCGTGGCCTTGCTGGTGGCGGGAGGGGCGTCGCCGCGTACCAGACGCAGTTGCAGCCAGCCACTTGTGTGATCCATGTTGTTTATTAATCATAATATTATTGCATACATTTCATAAAATAGATTAATCGAGGCCGCGGTGCCGCGCACTGATGGTAAGGCTGGCGAAGTCTTGGGGGTGTGGACAAAGCATCGCTGCCTGGCACGGTAGGCAGACCCCGCCTGCGCCGTCGCCGGGATCCGGCCCGCACCGGAGGCCCGATCGTCTGCTCGGCCAGTATCCCGCGACGTCCGCCGTTCGTCAGTCGCACGCAGCGTTCGAATCCACCTTGTTGCAGCGCAAACGACGGACCCCAGTCGCGCCCCGATTAGTGCTATAAATGGCGTTCTGCTGCACTGCAGCATATCGGCCTACCACCCGCAATGACCCTGTTCCAGCTCTTCGGGCTCGTCATCACCCTCATCGCCGTCCTCGGCTACCTCAACCACCGCTTTCTCAAGCTGCCGGAGACGATCGGCATCACGGCGCTGGCGCTCGTCCTGTCCATGGGGATCACCGGCTACGGCCTCGCCAATCCAGGCGGCGCGGACTGGGCGCGGAACGCGCTGGCAAGCATCAACTTCTCGGAAGTCGTGTTCCACGGCGTGCTGGGACTGCTCCTCTTCGCGGGCAGCCTGACGCTCGAGCTCAAGACCATGGCGAAGGAGAAGGGCACGATCCTCGTGCTGGCGACCGTGGGCGTCGTGATCTCCACGGTGGTCGTCGGGTACGGCGTGTACTGGATGACCGGACTGCTGGGTTATCCGCTGCAGCTCATTCACTGCCTGCTGCTGGGCGCGGTCGTGTCCCCGACCGACCCGGTGGCCGTCATCGGCATCCTGCGGCGCGTCGGCATGACGCCGAGCATGGAAATGCAGATCGCCGGCGAAAGCCTCTTCAACGACGGCACCGGCGTCGTCGCCGTGCTGACGGTGCTGGCGCTCATGGCGGGCGAGCAGGGTGCGAGCGCCGAGGGCGTGCTGCTGCTGCTGACGCAGCAGGCGCTGGGCGGCGTGGCGCTGGGCATCCTGCTCGGCGTGGGCGGCATCGCGTTGCTGTCGGGCGTGCGCGCGAGCCACAGCATCTGCATCTTCATCACGCTCGCGTTGGCGACGGCCGGGTATGCGCTCGGCGAGTACCTCAACGTGTCGCCGCTCATCACGGTCATCGTCACGGGGCTGCTCGTCGGCAACTTCGGACGCCAATACAACGCGATGGACCCGGACACCCAGGAGCACGTGTTCGAGTTCTGGGAGCTGACCGACCAGCTGCTGAACCTCATCCTGTTCGGCCTGCTGGGCATCCAGGTCATCGCGATGCAGCCGTCGTGGGTGCAGTTCTTCGTCTGCGCGTCGGCGGTCCCGGTCGCGCTCGTCGCGCGGTGGCTGAGCGTCGGGGCGCCGCTCGCCGTGATGCGGCGGTTCCGTTCGTACGAGGAGCACACGGTGACGATCCTCACGTGGGGCGGCCTGCGCGGCGGGCTGTCGGTCGCGCTCGCGCTGTCGCTGCCGCAATTCGCCGGTCGCGAGATCGTGCTGGGGTCGACCTACGCGATCGTCATCTTCAGCATCCTCGTGCAGGCGCTGACACTGGGGCGCGTGGTGCGCTGGCTGCGGGCAAGGTCGGCGACGCACGGCGCGGAGGCGAACACGTCCCCCGGCCGCAGCGCTTCGCGGACGACGGCGCTGCGCTCGGCGTCCTGACGCCGCGTGGGCAACGCGCGCGCCAGCTCACAGGCGCGTTGCAGGGGGCGTGATCGCTGATCGTCGTCACCGTCGCCGCCGACGGGCGGGCAGGGCCCCTGCGCGGTGCCTACGCGATCTGATAACCCGGTGTCGATCGCGAAATCGCGAGCTCTTCCTCGTCCATGTCCTCCACGATCCCTTCGAAGAGCGGCGTCGTCAGGTAGCGCTCGCCCGTGTCGGGCAACATGCACAGGATCACCGCGTCTTTCGGGGCCGTCTCGGCGATCTGCAGCGAGACGGCGAACGTCGCACCGCCGGAGATCCCGGTGAAGATCCCTTCCTTGCGGGCCAGTGCGCGCGCCCATTTGATGCCGTCCGCGCCGGAGACCGGCACGAGCTGGTCATAGTATTTGTTGTCGACGGCTTCCTGCAGCACGAGCGGAATGAAATCCGGCGTCCAGCCCTGGATCGGGTGCGGCTCGAAGGCCGGATGGGTGACAGCGGGCGATCCGTCGACGGCGCGCTCCTGGGCGCGGCCGCTGCCAACGAGCGCGGCATTCACCGGTTCGCTGAGGATGATCCTGGTCTCGGGGCGTTCCCGGCGGAGCACTCGCGCGACACCGGTCACCGTGCCCCCGGTGCCGTAGCCGCTGACGAAATAGTCGAGGCGCTCGCCTTTGAAGTCGCCGATGATCTCGCGCGCCGTGGTGGACTCGTGGATGTCGGCATTGGCCTCCGTCTCGAACTGACGCGCGAGAAACCAGCCGTTCGCCTGCGCCAGTTCGACGGCTTTGCAGGTACATCCCCAGGCCCTTCTGGGCGCGCGGCGTCAGCACGACCTTCGCGCCGAACATCCGCATCAGCTTGCGGCGTTCGATCGAAAAACTGTCGGCCATCGTCACCACCAGCGGGTATCCCTTCTGCGCGCACACCATGGCCAGGCCGATCCCCGTGTTGCCACTGGTGGCCTCGACCACCGTCTGGCCGGGCTTCAGCGTGCCGCTGCGCTCCGCGGCTTCGATGATGTTGAGCGCCAACCGGTCCTTGACCGACGAGGCCGGATTGAACGCCTCGGCCTTGACGTAGATGCGGACGTGATCCGGCCCGAGATTGTTGACCCGGATGCACGGCGTGTCGCCCACCGTGTCCAGCACGCTGTCGAAAAGACGACCCCGTCCGTTGGTGGTCCTGACGCGCGAACTCATAGCCATCTGCAATCTCCTCTGTCATTTCGGACACGATGGAACCCGGAAGGCCGTCATTTCGATACGCGACCGCCTTTGCCATTTTCCCCTCGTGCAGCGGGCGAGTCCGCTCCCACGGGATGCGGTCCCGTCGTGTCGCCCTCGTCCGCGCATGACCCTACACCGTTCGAATCACGAGTCCTGGGTGGCGCTGGCGCGGCAGATCGAAATCCTTTGGGCAAGAGGCCTCTCGGCATCGACGCCTGCGCCGGCCGCGAGGCCCGCGTTGAATGCGCTCCCCTGCGCCTGTACTTCATAGTCCGCCAGCCGCCTTGCGTCGAGGATGCGAATGTTGCGCCCATCGATCTCGATCAGCCCCTGCGTCTCGAGTTCGTGCAGCACTCGCGAAAAATACTCAGGGGTCAGCGACAGCCGGGACGAGATCGTGGCCTTGCTGGCTGGCAGCGATACGGTACGCAACGCGGCGGCGTCACGGTCGTCGAGGACCTGATCGCGCAGCAGATAACGGATGACGCGTTGCCGTCCCGAGTGCAGCGCGTACGTCTCGACATCGCGCACCAGTCCGTGCATCTTGCGCGACATGCCGCCAAGCATTCGCAGCGCGAAGCGGTGGTCGCGCACGATTTCGGCAATGACGGCCTGCTTGGAAACGCTCAGCAGCAGGCTATCGGCGAGTGCCTGCGAGTTCAGGAAGTAGGGCCGATCGGTGAACATGATCGCCTCGCCGAAACTCTGACCGGCGCCCATCACCTCGACGACCTTCTCCTGCCCGCTTGGCGCCAGCATGAACAGCTTGACCTGGCCCGTGACGATGACAAAGAACTCGTTGCAAGGGTCACCTGCCCGAAACACAATTTCCCCGCGCGTCAGCCGCCGCAACGTCGAACCCGCAGCCACGTCACGCAGTTCATCGGGGCTCAACGCGTTGAAAAGCGGCAGCAACGCGAGGTATTTCGGTACATCGAACGCGCGTGCCTCCATAACCGCCTCTACTTAAGGTGGGCGGTCGGATTGTACCGGGATAGAGGCGGCGAGGCTCGTCTCGGCCCTCCCGCCGGGCCGCCCCGAGGGAGCGCTGGCTCCCTCGCGGGGAGTTGAACACAAGGCCGAAGGCCGCAGGACAGCCGGAGGCGGGTCCCACGAAGCGGGATGCGCTTTGCCGTACAAAGTGAGCTTCGCGAGCGGTTCCGACTCAGGCCAGGCGCACTACTGTTGCCAGTAGCAGCCCGGCAACGACGTTGTGAGCCAGCGCCAGTGGAAGTGGCAGCACCGGTCGCCACCATCAGCCATCCCAAACCGAGCTGCAGCACCAGCAGCAACAGCAGTGCGGCGCCGTCGCGCCGCCTCTGGCCACGTAGCGCTGCCGCACCGAGCGGTAACAGTACAAGCAGTGCCAGCAGCGCTCCGCCGCGATGCACAACCTGCGCGAGCGCCGCCGCTCGGGTTGAGCGGCATTGGCGTGGCGCCGAACACCGGCTCGCGCCACGGGTTCAGCGATTTGCCAAGGCCAGCCAGCTGCCTCGGCGGCGCGCAAACAATCGCCGTGAGCAGCGCAGCTCAGGCCCGAATAGGATGCGCTCACCAGTGCGCCGAGCGCCACCTGGGCGAGCAGCACCGCCGCGCCCACCCATGCCCACATCCGCAGCATCGGCCGGACAGGCGCGGTAACCCCGGCAGCCAGGCGCCAGCTAAGAGCCAGCATCAGCAGGCCGCCCAGCAGATTCCCGATCGCCACCGCGGGCATTCGCGCACCGGCGGTCCACCGTCCGAGCACAGCCAAGCCTATCGCCAGCGTCAGCATCGCCAGCGCCAGCGCGCCTTCGCGCAGCAGCCACGGCCGGTTGCCAAAACACACTATCGCCATTGTTGTTATCGCCAGCAGCGCCAATACGGCGACCAGCCGATGCGCCAATCGCGCGACGGTGACGGCGTCGCTGTCTGCGACAGGGGGCTCACGATTTTGTTGCACCGCACGCAGCCGACTTCCGTAGCACTGCGGCCATTCGCTGCAGCCAAGGCCGGCATTCGAGAGGCGGATAAACGCGCTGAGGGACGTGATGGCGAGTATGAGCGCCGCAGCGATCAACGCCAGGCGGCGCAGCCACGCATGGCGTCGCTGCGAGAGGTTCATTTCGGGGCCTGGATGAGCGGGCTTGGGGGCGGAGCGTAGCAGGCGCGCCCGAATCCGTGCACTCGCGAGATCGCGATTTCTTATCCTGGTTCAAGTAAATCGTTTCGCGCTGGTCACAGACTCTCTCACGGTCCGGTCCACTGCCCAACGGAGATGCCATGAGCGACATGCCGCAAATCGAGGAGAAGGTGCCCATGATGCAGCAGCTCCTCGACAATCCATTTCTGCTCCTGTTCCTGGGCGGTCATGATTCCGACGATCGTCTACACGCTGTGGGGCGTGATCGACATTCTCACCGTGCCGCTGGCACGGTAACCGGGCGAGGATCCGGAACATGAGCGCCATCCTGCCCCCCGCAGACCGACTTTGGTGGAAGCATCCGCTGGACCGTGTCGAAGGCGCCTGGATCGTGATCGCGCTGATCTGGTGCCTGATCATGTTCGCCATGATGGTCGGCTGGCACGTCTACGGAAAGCAGAATCTCTCGACCGAGACGTACCGGACCACGCCGGAACAGTTCACCGCCAAGGCCCAGGCCTTTGTCGACAAGTACACCGTGCGCACCGAAACGGACAGCAAGACGCCCGTGGTCGCGCCCCCTCCGGGTAGCGATGTCTACATGGTCGCGCGACTGTGGAGCTTCTGGCCGATCCTCGAGCTCGAGAAGGATAAGACCTATCGGCTGCACCTCACTGCGATGGATTACAACCACGGGTTCTCCCTACAACCCGCGAACATCAACATCCAGATTGTTCCGGGATACGAGCACGTGGTGACCGTTACGCCCAACCGTGCCGGGACCTACTCGGTGGTGTGCAACGAATATTGCGGCATCAACCATCACACGATGGTCGGCCGCATCTACGTCAAGTAAGGCGGAGGCCTCCATGTCCGGTACCACGACGTATCGCACCTGCCCCCGTTCGGGCCTGCAGTTCGAGGCGCAGGCCGAGAAGCTGATGATCGTCAATGCGGTCGCGGGCGTGGTGTTCCTGCTCGTCGGGGGCATCCTGGCGGTCGGGATCGTGTTGACCCGCTGGCCGGCGATCCACTGGCTCGAGGCCGACACCTTCTATCAGGTGCTCACGGCGCACGGCATCGACATGCTGATCTTCTGGATCATCTTCTTCGAGATCGCAGTGCTCTACTTCTGCTCCTCGACGCTGCTGCGGTGCCGGCTCGCCACTCCCAAGGCGGCCTGGGCAGCCTTCGCGCTGATGCTGCTTGGGGCGGTCATGAACAATGTGGCCGTCTACCAGGGCAGCTCCAGCGTGATGATGACATCGTACGTGCCGATGATGGCCGCACCGTCGTTCTATCTCGGGTTGATCCTGTTCGCGGTGGGTGCGCTGATCGGCTGCTTCGTGTTCCTGGGCACGCTGGTCATCGCCAAACGCGACAAGACCTACACCGGCTCGGTGCCGCTGGTGACGTTCGGTGCCACGACAGCCTGCATCATCGCGGTGTTCACGATCGCGTCGGGCGCAATCATCCTGATTCCCACCTTCCTGTTGTCGGTGGGCGTGGTCAAGGCGGTCGATCCCCTCGTCTACCGGACGATCTGGTGGGCCTTCGGCCACTCGTCGCAGCAGATCAACGTGGCTGCGCACATCTCCATCTGGTACGCCGTGGCGGCCATTGCGTTCGGGGCCAAGCCGATGTCCGAACGCGTGAGCCGCGGCGCGTTCCTGCTGTACATCCTGTTCCTGCAGCTTGCGAGCGCGCATCACCTGCTGGCCGACCCTGGACTTTCGACCAGCTGGAAGGTCGTCAACACCAGCTACTTCATGTACTTCGCGGTATTGGCCTCGATGATCCACGGCCTGACGATTCCCGGCGCGATGGAAGTGGCGCAGCGCGAGAAGGGGTTCAACAAGGGCCTTTTCGAGTGGCTGCGCAAGGCGCCGTGGGGCAACCCGGTGTTCTCGGGGGTGTTCATCTCGATCATTGGCTTCGGCTTTCTCGGCGGCATCTCCGGTGTGATGATGGGTACCGAGCAGCTGAACATGCTCATCCACAATACGATCTACGTGCCAGGGCATTTCCACGCCACGGTCGTGATAGGCACGACGCTGTCGTTCATGGCATTGACCTACTTCCTGATTCCGGTACTGTTCAGGCGCGAGATGATCGCCCCGGGCCTGGCGAAGTGGCAGCCCTATCTCTTCGGCCTGTCGATGTACTTCTTCTGCCTGGTGATGATGGGCGCCGGCACACTGGGCGTCTCGCGCCGCCACTGGGACATGGCCTTCAATGGCGCGGCATTGGCCTACGAGTGGCCGGGCGCGGCCTACCTGATGATGGGGCTGGTCGGCATCGCCGGCATCGCGGCCATTGTCGGCGGGGCGATCTACGTCTACGTCACCGTCGGCTCGCTGCTATGGGGAAAGCGCCTGGATACCGGTGCGCAAAGCAAGATATTCACGCCGATCCCGCCTGCCGCGCCGACGACTGCCGTGCAAGGCTACGGTTCGATCGGTTTCGCGGCTCCCGGTACCTTCGCGCTGGCGATGGTGTTCCTCGCGGCGTTCGTGCTGTACTACTTTATCAACTGGAAGTATCTGTCCCAGGTTTGGGGCCTGAGCTGACGTGAGCGCGCGCCGACTTGCCACCTCCGCGGCAGCGGCATCCTCCGCACCCCGAGCGGTTGGCGGCCTTGCCCGCACGGTCCTGGGGCTGTTCAAGCTGCGCATCGGCGTGATGATCATGATCACTGCGCTGGTCGGACTTGCCGTCGCGCCGGGCCCGGCACTCGGCGTCGCGCAGGTGATCGTGCTGGCGCTGGCTGTGCTGGCGTCGGCAGCAGCCGCGGGCGCGTTCAACCAGTACGTCGAGGTCGACACCGACCGGCTCATGGCGCGCACACGCGGTCGCGCCTTCGTCACCGGCGCGCTGCCGCACTCGCGGGTCTGGCTGGTGCTGATCGCGCTGTTGCTGGCTGCAGCGGTCGGGTCGGCGTGGGTGGGACTGAACGCGGTGGCGGCGCTGTACACGTTCCTCGGCGCGTTCTTCTATGGCGTCGTGTACACGTTGTGGTTGAAACGGCGCAGCTGGCTCAACATCGTGGTCGGCGGCCTCGCCGGCAGTTTTGCCGTGCTGGCGGGCGCGGCCGCAGTCGATCCGCAGATCGGTCCGCTGCCACTGCTATTGGCTCTGGTGCTGTTTCTTTGGACGCCGCCGCACTTCTGGAGCCTCGCGATTGCCAATCAGGCCGACTATGCTGCTGCCGGCGTGCCGATGCTGCCGGTGGTGGTCGGCCCGCAACGCGCGGCGCACATCGTACTGGCCAACACCGTGGCGCTGGTCGCTGCATCGCTGCTGCCCGCGTTCTTCGGTGCCGGGCCGATCTACCTGGTCGGGGCGGCGTTGGGTGGCGCGCACTTCATTTACAAGTCCTGGAGACTGTCGCGGGCGCCGAGCCGCAAGACGGCCATGGCATCGTTCTTCGCGTCGCTCATGCAATTGAGCCTGGTACTCGCTGCCGCTACGATCGACAGCTTGTTGCGATGAACCGCAGGGCCGGGCTGGCGCTGCTGTGTGCCATGCTCGCCGCGCCGATCGCGGCAGCGCAGGAGGGCGTGGCCACACCAGTCCGGCCTCGATCCCGCAATTGCGCTGCGCGACAGCCAGGCCGCGATCGGTCGCGCCGTGGGCGAGCATCCGCTGCTGGATCGCCGCGACGCAGCCGGTGCGGTTGACCGGACTATCGCGGCAAGCCTTTGCTGGTGAGCTTCATCTACACCGGCTGCTTCAAGGTCTGCCCCACCACGACCCAATCACTGTCCGTCGCGGTGGAACAGTTGGCCGAGCTGTTCGGCGCCGACAGGTTCAACGTCGTCAGCGTCGGCTTCAACCAACCCTTCGATTCGCCGACCGCGATGCGGGCATTTGCCGCGCAGATGGGCATCGAAGCATCGAACTGGGACTTCCTCAGCCCGACGCCGGGCGCGGTCGAGGCATTGTTGAGCGATTTCGGCTTCCGCTATGTCGCGACCCCCGCCGGTATCGACCATGTCCTGACGGTGTCGGTGCTCGACGCCGCAAGGTCGCATCTACGCACAGGTCTACGGCGAGCGTCTGTCGCGCGACCAGCTTGGCGAGCCGCTGCGCCGATTGCTGAAGGAGGCACCCCTGCACCCGGCGCATCCGCTGGCGGAATTGGTTCAGCGCGTCCGCATTCTGTGCACAGTGTACGACCCGCAGACCGGCGAGTATCGCTACAACTATGGGCTGATCCTCGAGATCGCCGGCGGCGTGACGTTCGCCGTGGCCATGGCCTGGTTCTTCCTTCTCGAATGGCGCACCCGACGGCAGATGCGTCGTAACGCCCGGCCGGTCGCCGCCCCGCTGGCCGACGCGCAGCGCTGAGGCGCCATGCAGCCGCTGCGCGCCCTCCGCCTTAACGCGCTGGCTGGTTTCCGCCGGCTCGAGTGGGTATTCGACTCGTCGTTCGGTGCCGGCCTGAACCCGTTACGCCACCTCGGCGCGCTGGGCTTCATGCTGTTCTGGCTGCTGGCCGTCAGCGGCATCTACCTGTACGTGGTGCTCGACACCTCGGCCGAAGGTGCCTATCGATCGATCGACCAGCTATCGCGCGAGCCGTGGCAACCGGGCGGCCTGATGCGCAGCCTGCATCGCTACGCGGCGGACGGGTTCATCGTCGTCATGCTCGCCCACTTGCTGCGCGGAGGGCTGTACGGTCGCTACCGTGGCTTCCGCCGCTTCTCGTGGCTGACCGGCATTCCGTTGCTGCTGCTGGCCTACGTGAATGCGATCGGCGGCTTCTGGCTCAACTGGGACCAACTCGGCCAATTCTCCGCGCTGGCGACCGCGGAATGGCTGGACTGGCTGCCGCTGTTCGGGTCGCCGTTGACGCGCAACTTCCTCGATGGGGACGCCGTAAGCGACCGGTTGTTCTCGCTGTTCGTGTTCGTGCACATCGGCGTGCCGCTGTTGCTGGTATTCGCCCTGTGGTTTCACGTTCAGCGCGTCGCGCGCGCCTCGGTATTCCCGCCGCGACGGCTGGCCATTGGCACGGCGCTCACCCTGTTGGCGTTGTCGTTGGCCGCGCCGGTGGCGAGCCAGGGGCCGGCCAATCTCGCCGTGGCGCCGACCGCCCTGGCGTACGACTGGCTGCTGCTATTCGTGCATCCGCTGACTTACTCCACATCCCCCGCATTCGTCTGGCTCGCGTTGGCGGGCGCGCTGCTGGCGCTGTTCGCGCTCCCCGTCATGCCGCAGCCCGCGCCCGCACCGATCGCGGTGGTCGACGCCGAAAACTGCAATGGCTGCCGCCGCTGCTTCGACGACTGCCCCTACGCCGCCGTGACCATGGTGCCGCACCCGACGCGAGGCATGCGCGAACTCGCGCAGGTGGACGCCGACCTGTGCGCGAGTTGCGGCATCTGTGCCGGCGCCTGCCCGTCATCGTCGCCCTTTCGGAGTGCGGTCGAGCTCGCGACCGGCATCGACATGCCGTCGGCCCCGATCGGCCTGTTGCGCCGCCGACTCGTGCAAGGCTTGGCCGCGCTTGGCGATCAACCATGCCGGATCGCCGTGTTCGGCTGCGACCACGGCGTCGATGTCCGGCCGCTGGCCGGCCGCGATGTGGTGGCCTTCAGCCTGATGTGTACCGCGCAATTGCCGCCATCGTTCGTCGAATACGCATTGCGCGATGGCGCCGCCGGCGTGCTGGTGACCGCATGCGCCGAAGGCAGTTGCGAATACCGCCTCGGTCAGCGATGGACCGCGGAGCGCCTGCAGGGAACGCGCGAGCCGCACCTGCGCGCGTCGGTGCCACGCGAGCGACTCGCGTTGGCATGGGCCGGCGCCGGTGACGAGCCCGCCGTGCGGCAGGCGCTGCACGCCCTCCGCGAGCGGCTCACCGCCGCGGCCGGGACAACTTCCGGCACTTCGACAGCGGCCCATGGCTGACGCCGGCAAATCCGCACCGGTCGCGTGGATTGGCCAGGCGTTGCTGTATGGCGTGTTCGCGCTGCTCATCGGGGTGTTCTCCAGCTGGCCTCCCTACCGCCACCTGCCGCCCGGCCAGGCGCTGATCAAGCTGAGCTTCAGCCACCAGGGGAAACCCGTGTCGGATTGCCGGAGCGCGACGCCGCAGGAGTTGGCGAAACTGCCGCCCAACATGCGCGCGCCCGAGATTTGTCCGCGCGAACGCTCGCCGATCGCGGTCGAACTCGACCTGGACGGTGTCACCGAGGTCCGTCATGTCGCACAACCGTCAGGGTTGTCGCGCGACGGTGCGTCGGCGTTCTACCACCGGATGCAGGTCGCGGCCGGCACGCATCGCCTGGTGGTCCGGTTCAAGGACGACGTGCGAAGCCCGGGCTTCGAATTCGTGCGCGAGGCCACCGTCACGCTCGCGCCGGCGCAGATCCTGGTGATCGACTTCGATCGGGGCAAAGGCGGGATCACACTCCAATGAACGACTCCCACACTCCCTCCATCTACCGCCCCCCGTGGGCGCGCATCGCGCACGCGCGGCGTCGCGGCGGATGCGGCCGTGAAGACACCCGGTGAATCCGGGTCCGGTCGTTCCATCGGCGCGTTGCCGCCGGTGCTCTCGGACGGCAATCGCTATTCGCTCGCCGTACCTGTCGGCGCGCAGCGCCAACTCGCGCGTGGCTGGTTGTGGCTCGGACTATTCGCGCTGATCGGGTCGGGGCTGTTTTCGCTGCTGCTGGTGCTGTCGCGCACGCCGATGATCAACCAATGGCTGCCGGGGGTCGATTTCTTTCGCGTGGCGCTCGTGGTGCATGTCGATCTGTCGGTATTGGTCTGGTTCGCCGCGTTCGCCGGCTTGCTGTGGAGTCTCAATGGATCGTCGCGCGGACTGGTTTGGGGCTGGGCGGCATTGGGTCTCTGCGCGACCGGCGCAATGCTGATGTCGGTGTCGGCGTTCGTCGGGCAGGGCGAACCGGTCATGGCCAACTACATCCCGGTGCTCGAACGGCCGCTGTTCATGGCCGGGCTGCTGACCTTCGCCGCGGGCGCGACGGTGCTCGTGCTGCGCAGCCTGTGCGTGGCGCCGAAACTCGGCCTCGCGTTCGACGGCGAGGGCGTGCTGCGCTTCGGGCTCAACGCCTCGGTTGTTTCCGCGGCGGTCGCGTTGCTGGCGTTCGGTTGGTCGTACGTCGCAGTGCCGGCGACGCTGGCCGGCAAGATGTACTACGAGGTGTTGTTCTGGGGCGGGGGCCACGCACTCCAATTCACCTGGACGCTGCTGATGCTGGTGGCCTGGCTCTGGCTGGCCCATGCCTGCGGCGCGCGCCTGCGGCTGAGCCCGCGCGTCACGTTGCTGATGTTCGCGCTGGCGCTGGCCAGCGTGTTCGTGACGCCGTACGCCTACGTCGCGCATCCGGTGGCTTCGGTCGAGCATCGCAACCTGCTCACCTGGGCGATGCGACTGGGGGGCGGCGTGGCGATTGCACCCATCGCGCTCGCCGTGCTGCTGGCGCTGTCATCGCTGCGGCGCGGTGCCGCGGATACGCGCGCGTTGCGGGCAGCGCTGGTCTGGTCGATGGTGCTGTTCGTGTCGGGTGGGCTCATCGGCGTGTTCATCAACGGCGCCGACGTGCGCATCCCGGCGCATTACCACGGCTGCATCGTCGGCGTGACGCTGGCACTGATGGGCCTCGCCTACCACTTGCTGCCCCAGCTCGGTTACGCCGCACCGAACAGGCGGCTGGCGGCGCTGCAGCCGGCGCTGTATGGGACGGGCCAGCTGATGCATATCACAGGGCTCGTCTGGTCCGGCGGCTATGGCGTGCAACGCAAGGTGGCGGGCGCCGAGCAGGTGCTGCGCAGCGGCGGCGAAATCGCGGGCATGGGCTTGATGGGACTCGGTGGCCTGGTGGCGATTGCCGGCGGATTGCTGTTCGTCGTGCTGATGGCCGGCGCCATGCGCCATGACCCGGCGTGATTTCGCGTCTGCAGAACATGCTCCGCTGGGTGTTCATGCGCGTGGAGGCGCTGTTCAACGCCGCCTTCGGTGATCGTCTCAATCCGCTGTACCACCTGGGCTCGATCACCTTTTTCCTGTTCTGGCTCGTCGCCGGCAGCGGGCTCTACCTCTATGCGTTCTTCGAGACCGGCGTCGCCGGCGCTTATGCGTCGGTCGACGCGCTGACTCACCGGCAGTGGTACGCCGGCGGCATCATGCGCAGCGTGCATCGCTACGCCTCCGATGCGATGGTGCTGACGATGCTGCTACACATGCTGCGCTACTTCGCGTTCGATCGCCTGCGCGGATTCCGCTGGTTCTCGTGGGTCAGCGGCGTGGGCCTGATCTGGGGCGTCTACGTGTCGGGCGTCACGGGCTACATGCTGCCATGGGACAAGCTGGCGCAATTCGTCATCGTCGCCTCCTTCGAGTGGCTCGACTGGCTCCCGGGTTTCGGCGGCACCCTGAGCCGCAACTTCATCTATCCGCACAGCGTGAACGACCGGTTCTTCTCGCTGCTGTCGTTCATGCACATCGGCATACCGCTGGTCGTGCTGCTCCTGATGTGGATCCACGTGCAACGGGTGCCGAAGGCAAGGACCAACCCGCCGCGGCGGCTCATGCTGAGTGTGGCGCTCACGCTGGTCGTCCTGTCGCTGGTCAAGCCCGTGCTGAGCCAGGGTGGCGCGGCCAGCCTCGACGTCTCTCCGGTCAGCCTGGACCTCGATTGGTACTACCTTGCCATCTTCCCGCTCCTCTACCTGTGGCCGCTGGCGCAGGTCTGGGCCGCACTGGGTGTGGCCACCGCGGTGGGCATGGCGCTGCCGTGGCTGCCGCCGAGCTTCAAGCGGAGCAAGGCCTTCGAATTCCGCATGACGGTTTCCGACATCCCGCAACCCGTGCTGGTGCGCGCGGGCGAGACGCTGCTCGATGCCGGCCTGCGCCAGGGTCTCGCATTGCCGTACGAATGCCGCAACGGCGCCTGCGGCGTCTGCCGCTGCACGGTGCTGCACGGCAGCGTCGACCATGGCGTGTATCAGCGCAGCGCATTGCCGGATGCGCTGCGCGCACGGGGCGAGGCCTTGATGTGCTGCGCGACGCCGCTGTCGGACCTCGAGATCGCGGTGGTGGGCGAGGTCGGCGCGGCGCCAGCCCCGATCAACGCCTATGTCGGCCGCATCGATGCCCTCGAGCCGCTCACCGAGGATGTGATCCGGCTTGCGGTCTCGCTGCCCGGCGGTCAGCGCGTCGACTTCGCCGCGGGCCAGTACATGAACATCGTCCTCGCCGATGGTCAGCGGCGCGCATACTCGTTCGCGAATGCACCGCACGACAACGAGCGCATCGAATTGCATGTGCGGCGCATTCCGGACGGCCGCTTCACCGGCCATGTGTTCACCGAGATGAAGGTCGGCGATGCGCTGCGCTTCGAAGGGCCGCTGGGCGGATTCACGCTGCGGGAAAGCGAGCGGCCGATCCTGTTCGTGGCCGGGGCGACCGGCTTCGCGCCCGTGAAGAGCATTGTCGAAGACGCGTTCCACCGCGGGCTGCGGCGGCCGATGTGGCTGTACTGGGGTGTGCGTCGGCGCCAGGATCTCTACCTGGCCGATCTCGCCGCACGCTGGCAGCGAGAGCACGACAACTTCCATTTCGTGCCCGTGCTGTCGCACGCCGAGCCGGCCGACGCCTGGACGGGCCGGAGCGGCCTGGTCCACGAAGCGATGCTCGCGGATTTTCCCGACATGAGTGGCTTCGAGGTCTACGTGTGCGGTTCGGTGAAAATGGTCGAGGCGGCGGTGCCGGCGTTCATCGGACATGGACTGGGCGAGGATCTTTGCTTCTTCGACGCGTTCTCGCCCGCGGCCGCACCGCCCGCGCCGCGGCCGGTCTGAGCCGGCAGTGGGGTAGGGCGACCCGGCATCATCTGACCTGCAAGGTCACAAACTTCCAACACTTGTGCAACATCGGAATCGGCCGCGGCTTCAAGTTCCAGGATGCGGAGGTCGAGAATCGCACCGGCGTTTCGGGCTTGAAGGCCGCGTTCATGCACTACGACATGTGATCGTTCGGACCTTGGCGCCGCTCGACTGATCTCGCCGATTACCGGATCAATTGCCGACGCCGGTTCAAGCCTGTACGTCACGAACGGCCACGGCTCGGTGTCGACCGCGCCGTCCGAGGCGCTGGCCGAATGATCGTCGGCCAGGTCTTGACGTTCGCTCGGGCATTGGCCGCGGGCCAAACCCACCACTTCGTTCTTTCGGATTTGGTGGGGGCAGCGGCGGTGTCCTCAGTCCCGGAACCGAATGTCCCCGCCTCGGTGGCACTCGGCCCTGCTCGATCTCGCGGGAGCCCGTCGGCGCCGTAACCCATTGCGCTCTGCGGCTTGACAATCCCCTCGACTTCACTGTCGGGAACGACGATCATCAACTCCGAAATTCCGGCGGCTCACCCATTCATCCCCGAAAGGCACTCCATGGAAGACAGGACGACAACCGCACCTGGTTCGCGGTACGCGATGGCGGCAGTGGTTGCCTTGGCTCTCCTGGGTGGGGGCGGCGCGAGCGCACAGGCCCCGATCAACAGCAACCTGCCGCCTGGCGCGCTGCCGTCGAGCTGGGATCCGACCTACAACGTCTGCCGCGGCGTTGATCCCAAGTGCTACCGCAACTGGGTGGCGAATCGCCAGAACCGCGTGCTGGTGTATTCGCGCACCGGCGGCCCGCGCCACGCAAACCTGGGAACGGCGCTCACTGCCGGCAAGCAAACCCAGGACGCCGCCGGTGTGATCTGCACGCCTTCGGCGAGTTGCCCGGCACTCAATGCCAACAACAGCGCCCAGGCCGGGCTGCGGGCCTGGCTGAACGCAGAAGGCATCATGGTTGACATCACCGAGGACGTGAACCAGCTGACTAGCCTGAACCAGTACAAGGCCGTGATCTTCGTGAGCACATCGCGCGATGTGATGTGGGAGCATGGCACGGCCATCAACCCGAGCGTGGCCGTCAACACGACGACGAGCGCATATCTCGACCAGGCCAAAGTCGCACTGCGCCAGTACATCCGCGCCGGCGGCGGCTTCGTCGCCATTCACAATGCCTTCGGCACCGAGTACAACTGGCCGTGGTACGAAGGCCTGCTGGGCAACGCCAACTACTATGACCACGGTGCCAACCAGATCGGCTTGGCGCGTGTCGTCGGCTCGGCCGACTCGTCGACGGCCGGACTGCCGGCGACCTTCTCGACCATCGACGAGTGGTACAACCTGTTGCCGTACCCGACGAACGTCAAGTTCCTGCTTACCGTAGATGAGGCCTCGTTGGCCAACCCGACCACCACGCATCCGGGCCACGGCAGCTTCCACCCCGTGTCCTGGTGCCAATACTACGACGGCGGTCGTTCTTGGGTGACGACGCTGGGCCACGACCGTCAACAGTTCGAAGACGGTTCCGGCTTCCCGGGCCAGCCGGAGTTCAAGCGTCACGTGACGCAAGGCATCAAGTCCGCGATGGGTCTGGTTCCTTTCTGCGAAAGCTCAACCCCGGGTCGGTAGTCAGCGTGAACTGGACTTTTCTGGCAGGATTTTGCGCTGGAGTAAGTGCTTGACGTCCACCTCGAAAAAACGACGTTGCTGCGCGGGCGGATGAATAGCGCCATGCGGATCTCCTGAATGTCGAAGGAGACTCGTGTAGTGCAAGGCCCGCAATCGGGCTGCGAGCCGTTCGGGTTGCAAGCGCGCAGGCGCGAGGCTGCTTGACGACGGTCGCGGTCGCTGAGCTCGGCCACTTCAACGCTAGAGCCTTGGAACCGCATGCAAACGCGAAGTGGCAATGGAGGCGGAGGTCGGAATCGAACCGGCGTAGACGGCTTTGCAGGCCGCTGCATGACCACTCTGCCACCCCGCCCGGGGTACATCGCGCCGGCCGTTGCGGCGGGCGCTTCAAACCAAAAGGGAGAGCCTGGATTAGCAGCTCTCCCTTTCAAAATATGGAGCGGGAAAGGAGTCTCGAACTCCCGACCTCAACCTTGGCAAGGTTGCGCTCTACCAACTGAGCTATTCCCGCGTCGCTAAGCCCTAAATTATAGCCGAAAATCCACGGCCGTCAAAATAGTGTCCGAAAGGGGATGAAATGGCCGCAGTGTCCGGGGGCGCGGGCGGTCCCCTCAGCGCAGGATCGCCGCGATGGCATTGGCCACGTAACCCACGTTGCGGGAGTTGAGCGCCGCCACGCAGATGCGTCCGGTGTCGACCGCATAGATCCCGTATTCCTCGCGCAGCCGCTGCACCTGCGGCTTGGTCAGCCCGGAATACGAAAACATGCCGCGTTGCCGCAGCATGTACGTGAAATCGCGCCCGGGAAGGCGTTCGTGCAGGCGCTCGACCAATTCCGCGCGCATCAGCTTGATGCGGTTGCGCATCATCGCGAGTTCGGCCTCCCACAGCGCGCGCAATTCCGGCGTGCCCAACACCTGCGCGACGATCTCCCCGCCATGCGTCGGCGGGTTCGAGTAGTTGGTGCGGACGACGCGCTTGACCTGCGACAGCACGCGCGCGGCCTCGTCACGGTCGGTGGCGACGATCGACAGCGCGCCGATGCGCTCGCCGTACAGCGAGAACGACTTGGAAAACGAACTGGCCACGAAGAGCGGGCCGGGGGTGGCGGCGAAGCGGCGCACGACTTCGCCGTCGGCCTCGATGCCGTCGGCGAATCCCTGGTATGCGATGTCGAGGTACGGCACCAGGTTGCGCGCGCGGACGACGTCGATGATGCGCGTCCACTGCGCGGCGTCGGGATCGGCGCCGGTGGGGTTGTGGCAGCACGCATGCAGCACGATGATGCCGCCCTGCGGAATCCGCTCGATGGAGTCGATCATCGCCGCGAAGTCGAGGCCGCGGGCGGAACTGTCGTAATACGCGTAGTGGTTGACGGTGAACCCGGCGCCTTCGAACAGCGCGCGATGGTTCTCCCAGCTCGGGTCGCTGATCCAGACCTGCGCGCCCGGCGCGAATCGGCGCAGGAAATCCGCGCCGACCTTCAGGGCCCCGGTGCCGCCCAGCGCCTGCACGGTCAGGCCGCGGCCCGACGCCACGATTTCGCTGTCGGCGCCGAACAGGAGCTTCTGCACCGCCATATCGTAGGCGGCGATGCCGTCGATCGGCAGGTAGCCGCGCGGCGCGCTCTTGTCGGCCATCAGGTGCTCGGCGCGCTTCACGCAGTCGAGCACCGGCAGCTTGCCCTCGTCGTTGTTGTAGACGCCGACGCCCAGGTTCACCTTTCGCGGATTCTTGTCGGCGACGAAGGCTTCGGTGACGCCGAGGATCGGGTCGCGTGGCGCCAGTTCGACGGCGGACAGCAGCGAGGGCAGCGGAGCGTTCATGGCGGGGCGTCGGGGGCTTGAAAAGGGAGCATTTTACGCTACCTCGACGTACCCCATTCCGGGGGTGCGTCGTCAGGCGAAGCCGAGCCAGCGGACGACGCTGACCAGAGCGGCGACCCACGTGATGGACGAGGCGAACGACGCGATCGTGAAGCCCAGGCTGCGCCTGTTCGCTGCGGACCAGTAGCCGACCGCGTAGATGATGCGGCCCGCGATGTAGACGCCGCACGCGATCGCCGCGAATCGCGGATTGCCGAACCACGCGTAGATCCACATCGCCGGCAGGAAGGCGACCAGTTGCTCGAGCTCGTTCATCTGCACGCGCAGCGCGCGCTCGAACGCGGGGTCGCCCGTCATCGCGGGTGCGGCCACCTTGTATTTGCCGCGGGCGCGCCCCACCTGAATACCGGTGACGACGTACCAGAGGACGGCGAGCAGCGTCATCAGTGCGGGCAGGGCGAGGGGCATTGCGGTCTCCTGGAATCGGGGCATGCCCAGTCGACTTCGGGCGCCGGCAAGGTTAACGTAAGGCCACGCCCCGGCGCGCTTGTCGCGCCGTTCACCGCACGATACTCCATGGCCCGCGGCTACGCCCCCATCCCCCTCGATGCCCCGAAGCTGCCGCCGCTGACGGCGGTGCGCACGCTCGCCCGCATCGGCAGCTTCCTGCGGCCGTACCGGCGGCAGGTGGTCTTCGCCGCGATCGCCCTCGTCTTCGCCGCGGCTTCGGTGCTGACGATCGGCCAGGGATTGAAGTTCGTCATCGATCGCGGCTTCGCCGCCGGCAGCGCGACGGAACTCGATCGAGCGCTCGCGTTCATGCTCGGCGTGGTCGTCGTGATGGCGCTGGCGACCTATGCCCGCTTCTATTTCGTGTCGTGGCTGGGCGAGCGGGTGACCGCCGACCTGCGGCGCGCGGTCTTCGACCACCTGCTGTCGCTGCCGCCCGGCTATTTCGAGCTGATGCGCACCGGCGAGGTGATCTCGCGGCTGACCAACGACACGACGATGCTGGAGACGGTGATCGGTTCCAGCGCGTCGATGGCGATCCGCAACGCGCTGCTGATGATCGGCGGCCTGGCGATGCTCGCGCTGACCAGCGGCAAGCTGACGCTGCTCGTGCTCGTCGGCGTGCCGCTGGTGCTGGTGCCGATCATCTTGTTCGGCCGCCGCGTGCGCAAGCTGGCGCGGGCGACGCAGGACCGCGTCGGCGACGTCGGCGCCTACGTCGACGAGGCGCTGCACGAGATCCGCACCGTCCAGGCCTACGGCCACGAAGGAGAGGACCGCCGGCAGTTCGGCGCCCGGGTGGAGGATGCGTTCGGCACTGCCGTGCTGCGTGTCCGCCAGCGCGCGCTGCTCGTCGCGACCGTCATCATCTCGTGTTCGGCGCCGTCGGCGTCATCCTGTGGATCGGCGGCCACGACGTGGTCGCGGGCCGGATCAGCGCCGGCCAGTTGTCGGCGTTCGTGTTCTACGCGGTGATCGTCGCGGGAGCCGCCGGGACGATCAGCGAGGTGATCGGCGACCTGCAGCGCGCCGCCGGCGCCACCGAGCGGCTGTTCGAGCTGCTGTCGATCGAGCCGGCGATCCGCGCGCCCGCGCATCCGCGTGCCGCTGCCGGCGCCGGCGCGGGGCACGGTGACATTCGAGCAGCTGACGTTCCACTATCCGTCGCGCCCCGATGCGCCGGCGCTGGACGACTTTTCCCTCGCCGTGCGCGCGGGCGAGAAGGTGGCGCTGGTCGGGCCTTCCGGCGCCGGCAAGACGACGGTGTTCCAGCTTGCTGCTGCGTTTCTACGACCCCGAGCGCGGCCTCGTCGCCATCGACGGCGTCGACATCAGGTCCGCCGATCCGGCCGAGGTGCGCGCGCGGCTGGCGCTGGTCCCGCAGGATCCGGTGATCTTCGCCGCCAGCGTGCAGGACAACGTCCGCTACGGCCGCCCGGGGGCCACCGACGCTGGAAGTGCGCGCGGCCTGCGAGGCGGCGTACGCGACGGAATTCATCGAGCGGCTGCCCGACCAGTTCCAAAGCTACCTCGGCGAACGCGGCGTGCGGCTGTCGGGCGGCCAGCGGCAGCGCCTGGCCATCGCGCGCGCCATCCTGGCGGACCGGCCGATCCTGCTGCTCGACGAGGCGACCAGCGCGCTCGACGCCGAGAGCGAGCGGATGGTCCAGTTGGCGCTGGAGCGCCTGATGACGGGGCGCACGGTGCTGATCATCGCCCACCGCCTGGCCACGATTCGCCATGCGGATCGCATCGCCGTGATGGAGCGGGGACGGATCATCGCCACCGGAACTCACGACGAGTTGACGCGCTCCAATCCGCTGTACGCGCGGCTGGCGGCGCTGCAGTTCGGCGCCGCGCGCGACGCCGCCACGGGCGAAATCGTCGCGGATACGCCCGCGTTGCCGGACATCGCCGCCCGCTGACGTCCTGCGGTCGAAAGGGCGTGGCGAGCCGTCTGCCGCCGGCGTTGCCGCGATCACTTGCCACCCGGAGCGACAAGGATTCTCGCGTCGGGCATGCGGGCGGCAGTACAATATCCGGTTGCCCCTCGATCGCATCGCGAGCCATGCCCGTCACCTATCCCGGAAGTCCCTACGAGTTGCATCAGCCGTTCCTGCCGGCCGGCGACCAGCCGAACGCCATCGCCAAGCTGGTGGAGGGCCTGAGCGACGGACTGTCGTTCCAGACGCTGCTCGGCGTGACGGGCTCGGGCAAGACGTTCACGATGGCCAACGTCATCGCGCAGACCGGCCGCCCGGCGATGGTCATCGCGCCGAACAAGACGCTGGCCGCGCAGCTCTATTCCGAGTTCCGCGAGTTCTTTCCGAACAATGCGGTCGAATATTTCGTCTCGTATTACGACTACTACCAGCCCGAGGCCTACGTCCCGTCGCGCGACCTGTACATCGAGAAGGACAGCGCGATCAACGAGCACATCGAGCAGATGCGGCTGTCGGCGACCAAGGCGATTCTCGAGCGGCCGGATTGCGTGATCGTCGCCACGGTGTCGGCGATCTACGGCATCGGCGATCCGTCCGAGTACCACAGCATGATCCTGCACCTGAAGCAGGGGGATCGGCTGTCGCAGCGCGACGCCATCAAGCGGCTGACCGAGATGCAGTACACGCGCAACGACGTCGATTTCAAGCGCGGCGTCTTCCGCGTGCGCGGCGAGGTGCTCGACATCTTCCCGGCGGAGAACGCGGAGAACGCGATCCGGCTTTCGCTGTTCGACGACGAGGTCGAGTCGCTGCAGCTGTTCGACCCGCTGACGGGGCACTTGAAGCAGAAGCTCGCGCGCTACACGGTGTTCCCGTCGTCGCACTACGTGACGGGGCGCCAGAAGGTGCTGTCGGCGATCGACCAGATCAAGGTCGAGCTGCACGCGCAGAAGGAGTTCTTCGTCGGCCAGATGAAGCTGATCGAGGCGCAGCGCATCGAGCAGCGGACGCGCTTCGACCTCGAGATGATGACGGAGATCGGCTACTGCAAGGGCATCGAGAACTACTCGCGCTACCTGTCGGGGCGCGGGCCGGGCGAGCCGCCGCCGACGCTGATCGACTACCTGCCGTCGAACTCGCTGATGTTCGTCGACGAGTCGCACGTGACCATTCCGCAGGTCGGCGGCATGTACAAGGGCGACCGCGCGCGCAAGGAAAACCTCGTCAACTACGGCTTCCGGTTGCCCTCCGCGCTGGACAACCGGCCGCTGCGCTTCGACGAGTTCGAGCGGCTCTTGCCGCAGACGATCTTCGTGTCGGCCACGCCCTCGGTCTACGAGAACACGCACGCCGGACAGGTGGTCGAGCAGCTGGTGCGGCCGACGGGCCTCGTCGACCCGCTGTTGTCGGTGCGGCCCGCGCAGACGCAGGTCGACGACCTGCTGTCGGAAATCCGCCTGCGCGTCGAACGCAACGAGCGCGTGCTCGTCACCACGCTGACCAAGCGGATGGCGGAGGATCTGACCGACTACATCGCCGAGAACGGCGTCAAGGTACGTTACCTGCACTCCGACATCGATACCGTGGAGCGGGTGGAGATCATCCGCGACCTGCGGCTGGGCGAGTTCGACGTGCTGGTCGGCATCAACCTGCTGCGCGAGGGCCTGGACATTCCCGAGGTATCGCTGGTGGCGATCCTCGACGCCGACAAGGAAGGCTTCCTGCGCGCCGAACGCTCGCTGATCCAGACGATCGGCCGCGCGGCGCGCCATATCAACGGGATGGCGATCCTCTACGGTGACCGGGTCACCGACTCGATGAATGCCGCGATCGGCGAAACCGAGCGCCGGCGCGCGCGCCAGCTCGCGTGGAACGAGAAGATGGGCATCACGCCGATGGGCGTCCAGAAGCGCATCAAGGACCTGATCGAAGGCGTGTACGACCCGGACGAGGCGAAGAAGGAACAGCGCGCGGCCCAGGCGAAGGCCAAGTACGAGGCGATGCCCGAAAAGGACATGGAGCGCGAGCTGAAGCAGCTCGAGAAGCAGATGCTCGACGCGGCGCGGAACCTCGAGTTCGAGAAGGCCGCCGAGCTGCGCGACCGGCTGGCGCAGTTGAAGCAGCAGATGTTCGGCGTCGCGCTGCCGGTCGAGACGTAGGTGAGCCGCATGTGCCCGCGCGCGACGGCGCGCCGCGGACCTGCGCGGCGCGGCACGGGCTCCATGCGCTCGACATCGTGCCAACACGCCGGCCGCATCGGCATCTTGAATCCATGACAGGAGTATCCACGATGAAGCTCAACGACAAGGTCGCGATCGTCACCGGGGCGGCCAGCGGTCTTGGCCGTGCCATCGCGATCCGCTACGCAAGCGAAGGCGCCAAGGTGGCGATCGCCGACCTGAACAAGCAGGCGGCGGACGTCGTCGCCGGCGAGATCGTGGCGGCCGGCGGCCGCGCGCTAGGCATCGCGATGGACGTGACCAGCGAGGACGACGTCAACAACGGCGTCACCGCAACAGTGGCCGCCTTCGGCGGCGTCGACATCCTCGTCAGCAACGCCGGGATCCAGATCGTCCACCCGCTCGAGGAATTCACGTACGCGGAATGGAAGAAGATGCTGGCGATCCACCTGGACGGCGCGTTCCTCACGACCCGTGCGTGCCTGCCGCACATGTACAAGGACGACCGCGGCGGCAGCATCATCTACATGGGTTCGGTGCACTCGCACCTGGCGTCGCCGCTCAAGGCGCCGTACGTGACCGCCAAGCACGGGCTGATGGGGCTCGCGCGGGTCGTCGCGAAGGAAGGCGCGGGCGCACGGCGTCCGCGCGAACGTGATCTGCCCCGGCTTCGTGCGCACGCCCCTCGTCGACAAGCAGATCCCCGAGCAGGCGAAGGAGTTCGGGATCTCCGAAGAGGACGTGATCAGGAAGATCATGCTGAAGGACACCGTGGACGGCGAGTTCACCAGCCTCGACGACATCGCCGAGGTTGCGTTGTTCTTCGCGGCGTTTCCCACCAATGCGCTCACCGGTCAATCGCTGGTGGCGAGCCACGGCTGGCACATGCAGTAGAGGCCGTGGCCATGCTAGGCAACGACGACGGATCGGAGTCGGCGTGCTGTTCGTCTGCATGGGCAACATCTGCCGGTCGCCGACGGCCGAAGGTGTGTTTCGCGTCGCCGCACGGCAGGCCGGGATTGCTCGACCGCCTGCAGCATCGACTCGGCCGGCACGCACGGCTATCACGCGGGCGAGCCGCCGGATCGCCGCGCGACGCTGGCCGCGCGAGCGCGCGGCTACGACATCGCGTCGCTGCGACGCGCAGCTCGAGCCGCGGACTTCGCGCGCTTCGACCGGATCGCGCGATGGAGATGCCGGCATGCGCGTACTGGTGGACGATGCGGCGCGCGAAGGGTTCGCGCGCGTGCTCGACCTGTCCGAGGCGGCGGCCCAGGCCGCTCGCCGCGAGGTTGACGCGCGCGCTTTCGCGCTGACCGGCGCTGCCGTTCGCCGGGAGCGCTAGACATCGGCCCAGCGCCGCAGCAGGTTGTGGTAGGTGCCGGTGAGGCGCACCGCCGGCGCGATCTCGCCGTAGGACTGCCGCAGCTCGAGGATCGCCATGTCGAGGTCGTACAGCAGGCGGCGCTGCGCCGTCGTCGCGCACCATGCTCTCGATCCAGAAGAACGAGGCGAGGCGCGCGCCGCGCGTCACCGGCTCGACGCGATGCACGCTGCGTCGCCGGGTAGAGCACCAGGTCGCCGGCCGCGAGCTTCACGCTGCGCGGGCCCGAAGGTGTCCTCGATCACCAGCTCGCCGCCGTCGTATTCCGCGGGATCGGACAGGAACAGCGTGGCCGACAGGTCGGTGCGCACGCGCTGCCCGGTCGCGCCGAACGTGCGCACCGCGTTGTCGATGTGGTTGCCGAACGCGTTCGCCGCGCCTTCGTAGCGGTTGAACAGCGGCGGAAAGATCCGCTCGCGGCAACGCGGCGGCGAAGAACAGCGCGCTGCGCGTCCAGGCTCTGCAGCACGATCGCGCGCGCCGCGACGCTCGCCGGCGCGTTGTCGGGCAGCTGCAGGTTGTTCTTGACCTGCGCCGACTGGCGTGCCGGCGGTGATGCGGCCGTCGGCCCAGTCGGCGCTGCCGCGAGGATCGCGCGGCAGCGCGCCAGCGCATCGGGCGTCGAGCACGTTGCGGACGTGGAGCAGCATCGGTGTCCTAGAACTTGACGTCGAGCGTGAGCTGCGCCGAGCGGGTGACGCCGGGAATGGCGTGCCCGGTGTAGAGCCCGGTGTAGTACGTCTCGTCGAACAGGTTGAAGAGGTTGAGCCGTACCGCGTAGTCGGCCTGCTCGTACGCGAGCATCGCGTCCCACTTGTCGTAGGCGGGCAGCTGCGTCGTGTTGGCGAGCGACGTGTAGCGCTTGCCGACGGCCTCCCAGCCGAGGCCGGCGCGCCAGTTGGGCGGGAAGCGGTACGTGGTCCACAGGCTGGCCGTGTAGGGCGGCGTGTTGATCGGCGTCTTGCCGACGTCGTTCGGATTGATCGACTCGTCGATCTCGCGCGCGCATGAACGCGACGCCGCCGAACACCTCCCAGTTGCGGCGTGATGCGGCCGGCGGCCTCGAGCTCGATGCCGTCGGTGTGGCGCCTGCCGGAGAGCAGGAACACGTCGGCGAGCAGCGGATCGGTGTTGCGCTCGTTGGTCTTCTCGGAGCGGTAGAGCACCGCCTGCAGCGACAGGTTGCCGTCGAAGAGCTCCCACTTGGCGCCGAGCTCGTAGTTGTAGTTCTTCTCCGGGTCGGCGTGTTGGCGCCGCGCGGGTCGAGCGCGTACAGCTCGCCCGACGGGTTGAACGAGCTGCCGTACGACAGCGTAGTACGACTGGATCGTCGTCGGGCTGGAACATGAGGCCGGTGCGGAAGCTCCAGACGCGGTCGGTGCGCGCGTAGTCGGTGAGCGGGCCGATGCGCTCGTAGTCGGCGTCGAAGTAGTCGTAGCGCACGCCGGCCAGCAGCTTCCAGACGGCGTTGAACTCGCAGGAAGTCCTGCGCGTAGAGGCCGACGGTCTTCGCGTCGAAGCTGCGTTTCGCTGCGTGACGTTGCGCGACGAAGAAGTTCGGCGGCAGCGGCGGACTGTCGTTCGGGTTCCCGACCGTCGTCGACGGGATCGTCACGCCGGGCAGCTGGCCCCAGCGCTGCGTCCACGAGTCCTCGCTCGCGAGCTCCATGCCCGACCAGCACGTAGTGCTTGATGCTGCCGGTGGCGAACTTGGTCGTGAAGTCGGTCTGGTTGGTCCAGTCCTTGTCGTCGCCCTGCGCGGCCGGGGCGGCCGCGCGTGATGACCGAGGTCGGCAGCAGCGGATTCGGATTGCCCTGCAGGCGCGGCGCGGTGGGCCACAGGTCGCGCTGGTAGTCGCCGTAGCGCAGCACGTTCTTGATCTGCGTGGCCGGCGTGAAGCGATGGATGTAGGTCGCCGTCGCGATCGCGGTCTGGTACTTCTCGTAGTCGGCGTTGGTGAGGCCGTAGAACGACGCGTCGACCGGCACCGGCAGCGGGCGGCCCTGGTAGAACGGCACGCCGATAGTCGGGAATGTTGTTCTCGTCGAGGTAGAAGAACGCGAGGTTGAGTTCGTCGCGCGTGCCGAGTCCCCAGGTCACCGACGGCGCCACGCCCCAGCGCCGGTAGTGCGGCCCGTCGCGGAAGCTCTCGGTGTCGGTGCCCATCGCGTTGATGCGCAGCGCCGCGTTCTCGCCGACCACCGTGTTGACGTCGGCCAGCGCGCGCACGTAGTCGAAGCTGCCGACGGTGATCGACGCCTGGCTCTGGTTCATCAGGAACGGCACCTTGCTCACCTGGTTGACGACGCCGCCGGTGGAGCCGCGGCCGAACAGCATCGACGCCGAGCCGCGCAGCACGTCGATCTCGCTCAAGTTGAACGTGTCGCGGTTGTACTGCGCGACGTCGCGGATCGTGTCGAGGTACAGGTCGCCGACGGCCGAGTAGCCGCGGATCGTGATGTTGTCGCCGTTGCGGCCGCCTTCGCCCGCGTTGAACGTGACGCCCGGCACGTTGCGCAGCGCCTCGGCGACGGTGGCCGCGTTGCGATCCTGGATCAGCTGCTCGGTGATGATCGACAGCGACTGCGGAATGTCGCGCGGCAGTCTGCGGGATCTTGCCGACGTTGGTGATCGTCGGCCTGGTAGCCGGTGTCCTTGCGTTCGCGCACGTCCTTCACCGGAACGGCGGGCAGCGTCACTTCCGGTGCGGCGCGATGGCGGTGGTGCGCTGCCGGTGCGGGTTGGTCACGGGCGGCGCGGTCCGGACTGCGTCACTTGTCGGGTTCCTTGGCGTCCTGCGCGAGCGCGGCCTCCGGCGTCATCGCCATGCCCGGCGACGATCGCGCCGAGCGGCAGCAGCGTACCGAGCGCGCGGCGCCGGCGCGGTTCGGGACGGTGGCGACGGCGGGACGTCGGTGGATGCAGCGTCGTGGAGCGCGCGACGCGGCGGCATTCGAGCATGCTGAGGCAACGGGCGACGGGACGGCGACGAAACGGGATGTCCATGCGATCTCGCATTCTTTGGAGTTGTGGAGAAATCGCTGGCTCTTGTGCATGCGGCACATCGTGGCTGGCAGGGAAAGGGAATGCCGGATGGGCACGGTCGGCGCGCCGCGGTCAGCGGCGGTCCGCCGGATCCGACACGAAGCCGATCCGCTGGATGCCGGCGCGCGCCCCGGCCGCCATGACTTCGGCGACGCCTGGTACTGCGTGGTGCGGTCGGCGCGCAGGTGCAGTTCCGGTTGCGGGCTCGAGTGCCTGCCGGCGGCGTCGAGGCGCTGCGCGAGTTCGCGCGATCGACACGACGTCGCCGTTCCAGAACAGCGTGCCGTGCGCGTCGATCGCGACCGCGATGTGATCGGGCTGCGTGAGGTTGGGCGTGCTGCGACGCCTTCGGCAGGTCGATCTTCACCGCGTGCGTGAGCAGCGGCGCCGTGATGATGAAGATCACCAGCAGCACGAGCATCACGTCGATCAGCGGGATCATGTTGATCTCCGCCATCGGCGCGCGAGCCGCCCTTGCGGTCGAAGTTGCCGAAGGCCATCGTCAGGCCTCCCTTGGCGACGGGCGCGGGCTGGCGCGCGGTCGCCGGCCGCCGGCTCGCGCACGTGCGAGCCGGTGGTGAGGAACGCGAACAGGTCGTGCGCGAACGCGTCGAGCTTCGGCCAGCACCACGCGATTGCTGCGCACCAGCGCGTTGTAGGCGAGCACCGCGGGGATCGCCACGGCGAGACCGGCGGCCGTCATGATCAGCGCTTCGCCGACCGGGCCGGCCACCTTGTCGAGCGTGCCCTGTCCGCTCAGAGCCGATGGCGGCGAGCGCGTGATAGACGCCCCACACGGTGCCGAACAGGCCGACGAAGGGCGCCGTGCTGCCGATCGAGGCGAGCGATCGTCAGGCCGGACTTCGAGGCGCGCGGTCTCCTCGTCGATCACGCGGCGCATCGCGCGCAGCAGGAACTCCGACGCGCGTGCCCGCTTCGTCGAGCCGGTGCGCGCCGTGCCGCTGGTGATGCCGCGCCGGCGGCGATCGCGCTGCTGCGACAGCCGCGAGAACGGCTCGTCGGGGCTGCGCTCCTCCAGCCGCAGCGCCACGGCGTGCATCGACGGCGCATTCCAGAACGACTGCCAGGAACGCCGGCGGTGCGCCTGCCGATCGTCCACGCCTGCATCGTCTTGGTCACGATCAGGTACCAGGTGACGAGCGACATCGCGACCAGCACGACGAGGATGGTCTTGCCGACGGCATCGGTCTGCGCGAGAAAGGTGGCGAGCGTCGCTGCCTTGTACGGGTTCCATGGTTTCTAGTTCTCCAGCGTGAAGTTGATCGGGACGAGCACCCACGCCGCCACGGCGTGGTCGCCCTGGCGCGCGGGCACGAAGCGCCAGCGCCGCACGGTTTCGAGCGCGGCGTTGTCGAGGCGCGGCGAGCCGCTGCTCGTGCGCACGTCGACGGTCTCGGCGCGTCCGGCCGCAGTCGACCAGGACGCGCAGCAGCACGCGGCCCTGTTCGCCGGTGCGGCGGGCGAGCGCGGGATACGGCGGCGGCGGGTTGTCGAGGTAGGCCGCGTCGAAGCTGGGCGGCGTGATCGGCGCGCGGCGGGGCGCGGGCGTCGGCGGCGCGCAGGTGCCGATTCCTGGATCGGCGGCAGCGGCTGCACGCGCTTCGCGGCCGGCGTCTCGGCAGCGCGGTCGACGACTGCGCGCGTCGATCGCCAGCAGCGGTGCCGGCGTCGACGGGACGCGGCGGCGCGGGCTTCGCCACGGGCTTCACCGGCAGCGGCTTCGGCGGCTGCGGTCGGGTGCTCGGCCGAGGCGGGCGTGACGAGGTAGCTCACCATGACCGGCGCCGCCGCGAGCACCGCGCGCCGCGACGGGCGCGTAGGCACAGCAGCGCGGCGAGCGCGACCAGCGTGCAGCACGATCGCGACTGCGATGCCGATGCGCCGCGGCATCGCTTCCGGCGCCGATGTGTCGACAGGTGCAAATGCCATGGCTCTTGCCGGTCGAATCCGCTGAGCTGGCTGCACGCTGGCGAGGCTGGCTGGGCGGGGTGCGGCGGGGTGACCGCTGCCTGAAGGTCACGCCGTCAGGATCAGCTTTCCGTTCTGCGTGATCCGCAACTGGTACAGGCGTCCGTCGTGGTCGATGACGATCTCGCGCGCGCCGGCGAACAGCTCCGCTGCTGCGCGATGCCGGCGCGGTGCAGGCTTGGCCTTGTCCTGGCCGGGCGCGGCTTCGTCGGGCGGTTTCGGGATTGCGTGATCGATCCTGCATTTACGAATGATAACGATTCGCATTACAATAAGTAAAGGGGCGGCGCCCAAGGCGCGGATCGGAACACGAGCAACGCCGTCAGTAGATGCCGGCCGCGAGGCCCGCGGCGAGCGTGGCGCCGACTTCGGCGCACTGCGCGAGCACGGCCGGAGGAACGGTCTGCGGTCTGCGCGGTGAGTGCCGCTGACGTGGACCAACCCGGGCAGCACCTTGCGCATCCGCAATCCGGTCGCGATGCGGTCGGTCTGGAACATCGCGCCGCTGCCATCGCTGCCGGCGCAGACGAGGACGCTGTACGGCCTGCCTTCGACGCGGTGCTCGCACGGATAGAACACGCGCTCGAAAAAATCCTTCGTCATCCCGGCGAGCGACCCGAAGTTCTCCGACGTGGCGACAAGCAGCGCGTCGCAGCGCAGCAGGTCGTCGACAGCGGCGTCCTGCGCGTGGCGATAGACGACGTCGATGTCCGGGACCGTCGCGGCGCCGTCGCGCGCGGCGGCGGCCATCTGCGCGGTGCCTCCGAACTGCGAATGCCAGACGATCAGCAGCTGTCTTCATTGCAGGCGCCTGTACACGCGCCACGAAAAAGGGGCGGACGCTGACCGTCCACCCCTTGCTCAACCGCAATTGCGTGAGCATCAGCCGGCCGGCGGCGACGGCTCCTTCCGCGTCTCGACGAACTCGAGCGGCTCGCTCGCGATCTCGACGCGCGGCGGGCGCACCCGCTTCGGACGCGGCACCGCGGGTTCATCGCTAACGCTTGCCGGAGCATGATGGCTCGTTTCCACGAGCACCAGGTTCGACTCCGGCGGCAGCGTCAACGCGATCGGCGGCAACTCCGGCACCACCGGACGCGGCGTGGGCGGCTGCGCTGCCACCGGCGGGGCCGGTGACCGGGGCTTCGCGACGGGCGTGACCGGCGCCTCGAACGGTGCCTGGAACGCTTGCGCTGCGGGGGGGTCGACGGCCGCCGGCGCGAGGTGCTCGACCTGCGGCGGCGCGTGGTATTCCGCGGCGGGTGGTGTCGCGTCCGTCATCGCCGGAGCGTTCGTGGACGCTTCTGCGCCGTCGAACAGCGGCAGCGCGGGGGCCTCGCGGCGTTCGCGGGCTTCACGCGGTTCTCTCGGCTCGCGCGGCTCGCGCGTTTCGCGATTGCCACGCGGTTCGCGGGGCTCGCGCGGTTCGCGCGGGGCCTTCGGCGGACGCGGTTCGCGGATCGGCGGGGCTTCGCCGACCGGTGCTGCGTCCGACACCATTTCCACGACGTCGGCAACGCTGCCACCGGTAAGGCTCGCGTCGTTCGCGCCGGAGGCATCGCCATTGGCGGGACGATCGGCACGATCGCTGCCGCGGCCGCGACGGCCACGCCGGCGGCGGCTGCCGTCCTTGGCTTCGCCGGCCGGACCCGCCGGCGGCGGCATGGACCCCGCCAGCAGGGCATGGTCATCGGCGACCAATGCGCTTTCGGCGCGCGGCTCGCGCGGTTCGCGCGGACGCTGCGGTTCGCGCTGCGGTCCGCGATTGCCGTCGCGGCGCTCCTCGCGCCGCGGTTGTCCGGCGGCCGGCTGTGCGCCGCGACTCTGCGATGCGCCGCGTGCGCCTTCACCGCGCGCGTCGCGGCCTTCGCCGCGGTGGTCGCGCTTCTGCTCGCCGCCACGGCGGCCGTCGCGCGCTTCGTCGCGCTTCTGTTCGCCGCCGCGACGTCCGTCGCCACGGTTGCGATCGCGGTCGTCGCCGCGGCGCGCGTCGCGCCGGCCGTCGCCCTTGCGTTCCGACGAGCGCTCGTCACGCGCGGCGCGCGTTTCGGCCGCGGGGGCAGCCGCGGGCTTGGTGCGGAACCAGCCGAGCACACGATCAAGCCAGGAATGCTCGGCGGCAGGTTGCGCGCGCGCCGCGATTTCCGGCGCCGGCTTCTCGACGGGAATCGGTGCCGGTTGCGCCGGCGTGATGCCCTTGACCATCGCTTCCTGCCGTGGCGCCGTCGCCTCTTCCTTGATCTGCTTGGCGGTATCGACCTGTTCCGGCTGCTGCACCATGTCGAACGACAGGGGCAGCGGTTCGCTCTGGTTCAGGTCGTCGTGCCGCAGCCGCTCGATGCTGTAGTTCGGCGTTTCGAGATGGCGGTTCGGCACCAGCAGCACGTTGACCTTGAAGCGCGTTTCGATCGTCAGCACGTCGTTGCGCTTTTCGTTCAGCAGGAACGTCGCGACGTCCACCGGGACCTGCGCGACGACCTGCGCCGTGTTGTCCTTCATCGCCTCTTCCTGGACGATGCGCAGGATGTGCAGCGCGGTCGATTCCGTGCCGCGGATGTGGCCGATGCCATGGCAGCGCGGGCAGGGGATGTGCGCCGCTTCCGCGAGCGCGGGACGCAGCCGCTGGCGCGACAGTTCCATCAGCCCGAAGCGCGAGATCTTGCCGAGCTGGACGCGGGCGCGGTCGTATTTCAGCGCGTCGCGCAGCCGCGTTTCCACTTCGCGCTGGTTCTTGGTGCTCTCCATGTCGATGAAATCGATCACGATGAGGCCGCCCAGGTCGCGCAGACGCAGCTGCCGCGCGATCTCGTCGGCGGCTTCGCAGTTGGTGTTGAACGCGGTGGTCTCGATATCGGCGCCCTTGGTGGCGCGCGCCGAGTTGACGTCGACGGAGACCAGGGCCTCCGTGTGGTCGATGACGATGGCACCGCCCGACGGCAGCGGCACCTGCCGCGCGTAGGCCGTCTCGATCTGGTGCTCGATCTGGAAGCGCGAGAACAGCGGGACGTCGTCCTTGTACAGCTTGACGCGGTTCACGTTGGCCGGCATCACGTGGCCCATGAACTGCTGCGCCTGCTCGAAGATCGCCTCGGTGTCGATCAGCAACTCGCCGATGTCCGGATGGAAATAGTCGCGGATCGCGCGGATGACGAGGCTCGACTCCTGGTAGATCAGGTAGGCGCCCGATTGCATCTTGGCGGCGTCCTCGACGGCGCGCCACAGCTGCATCAGGTAGTTCAGGTCCCACTGCAGTTCCTCGGTGGTGCGGCCGATGCCGGCGGTGCGGGCGATGACGCTCATGCCCTGCGGCACGTCGAGACCGTTGATCGCGTCGCGCAACTCGTTGCGCTCCTCGCCTTCGACGCGGCGCGACACGCCGCCGCCGCGCGGATTGTTCGGCATCAGGACCAGGTAGCGTCCCGCCAGCGAAATGTAGGTGGTCAGCGCGGCGCCCTTGTTGCCGCGCTCGTCCTTGTCGACCTGGACGATCAGCTCCTGGCCTTCCTTCAGCTGGTCCTGGATCCGGGCCTTGCCGGGATCCGCGTCACGATCGCGGAAATACTCGCGGGAGATTTCCTTGAACGGCAGGAAACCGTGGCGATCGGTGCCGTATTCGACGAAGCACGCTTCGAGCGAGGGCTCGACGCGGGTGACGACCGCCTTGTAGATGTTGCTCTTGCGTTGTTCCTTGGCCGCGGACTCGATGTCGAGGTCGACGAGCTTCTGACCGTCGACGATCGCCACCCGGAGTTCCTCCGCCTGGGTGGCATTGAACAGCATGCGTTTCATGGGCTTTCCCCGGCGCAGTGCGCCGCGGGCAAACGGAGGCGAAGCAAGACGCGCCGCGAATTCCGCGGCGGCAAGGCGCTAGCTGACGGCGGCCGCGACGAGGACGTAGGGCGCAGGCACGGTGAAGTGCCTGCGGGCGAGAGCAGTGCGCGAGGGCGGTAGGGCGATCGGCATGTAGGTTCAGACCCCGTTGATGGCGGGGAAGGAGGGCTCTCGTCGTGCTTTTCTGTCTTCGTTGTGCGAACAAGCGGTGGAACGTCGTCCGGCTGCCGGTCGATCGCCAGTCGCTTGACTGGCACCACCGAGGGGCCGCCGGGTACAGAAGATCTCGCTTTGGGCGCCGCGCAATGCGCCGCTTCGAACCGGCCGTTGCCGGGTGCGGAGACTGCGCTCATCCTTTACCATCGCTACTTGTTCGGGGAAACCCCGCCCGGCGAGCGACTGAAGCCGGCTTTTTCCCGCGCATTCCATTCTGCGCGGGACCGCGCAAAGCGCAACCAAATCAAGGCGGTCGGGCCCGTTGGGGCCATCTTGCGCCTGTAGCGCTTACCATGCACGGTTCGGGGACAATTATAATCGAATGAACGAGTTAAGCAAGGATTCCGTGAGCTGGCTTACCGTTGCCGACGATGGTGCCGGCCAGCGGGTGGACAATTTTCTGACCAAGGTCCTAAAGGGCGTTCCCAAAAGTCACATCTACCGGATACTCCGCAGCGGCGAGGTGCGGGTCAACAAAGGTCGCGTCGGGCCGGACGCGCGGCTCGCGGTCGGCGATGTCGTCCGGGTACCGCCGGTGCGCACCGCAACGCCCGTCGAGACCAGACCATCGCCACGGCATGCGCGTGACGGCCTCAAGGTGCCGATCCTTTTCGAGGACGACGCGCTGATTGTCGTCGACAAGCCCTCCGGACTCGCCGTGCACGGCGGCAGCGGCATCGCCGCCGGCCTGATCGAGCAGATGCGCGCGGCCCGCCCGGACGCCAGGTTCCTGGAACTGGTGCACCGGCTCGACCGCGAGACGTCCGGCGTGATGCTGCTTGCCAAAAAGCGCGCGGCGCTCGTGGCGCTGCATGCGCAATTGCGCGAGGACGGCTTCGACAAGCGTTACCTTGTGCTGGTGCGCGGCCGCTGGCGCGACGAAAAGCGGCGCGTGCAGCTCGCGCTGCACAAGTTCTCGACGAAAGAAGGCGAGCGCCGCGTACGGGTGGACGACGATGACGGCCGGGAGGCCGAGACGATCTTTCGCCGGCGCGCCACGTGGCCCGACCATGACCCGCCGCTCGCGTTGCTCGAGGCGGAGTTGAAGACCGGCCGCACGCATCAGATTCGCGTCCACCTGACGCACCTTGGCTTTCCGCTGGCCGGTGACGACAAGTACGGCGACTTCGCGTGGAACAGGCTGCTCGCCAAGGAGGGCCTGAAGCGAATGTTCCTGCATGCGCATCGGCTGGCGTTCGCGCATCCCGTCAGCGGTGAACCGATGGCATTCGAGGCGCCGCTGCCGCGCGAGCTTGCCGATTTCCTCGCGCGGCTGGATGCGCCGGCACGCAAGGCGGACGATGCGTGACGCCGCCGACCGTCGGTACCGGCTGCTCGTGTTCGACTGGGACGGCACGCTCTCCGATTCGACGGCGATCATCGCGCGGGCGATCCAGCACGCGCTGCGCGACATGGGCGAGCCGGTGCCGGACGACGACGCCGCGCGCTATGTGATCGGATTGGGACTGGCGGACGCGCTGCGAACCGTCGCGCCGGCGCTGCCGGTCCAGCGTCACGCCGAACTCGCCGCGCATTACCGCAAGCACTACATCGCATGCGAGGACGACATTCCGCTGTTCGGCGGCGCGGTAGAACTGCTGGGCGACCTCGAGGCGGCCGGCTATTTCCTGGCGGTGGCCACCGGCAAGTCGCGCTCCGGGCTCGATCGCGTGCTGGCGCAGAACGCATTGACGACTCGGTTCCATGCGACGCGCTGCGGCGACGAAGGCCATCCGAAGCCGCATCCGGACATGTTGCTGCACCTGATGGATCGCCTGGGCGTTCAGCCGCACGAAACGCTGATGATCGGGGATACGACGCACGACCTCGAACTCGCCCGCAATGCCGGGGCGGCAGGACTGGCGGTGGCATACGGCGCGCACTCGTCGGCCGGACTCGCCCGGTTGCGCCCGCTGGCGACCGTGCAGTCGATCGCCGAGATGCGGGGGTGGTTGGGGGAGAACGGGTGAGATCCCGTCGACGTCGGCGACGGCCGCTAGTAGTCGAGGGTGACGAGATGCGTGGCCATGGCACGCGCGATGGCTTCGCCGCGATTGAGCACGCCCAGTTTGGCGAGGATGTTGCCAAAGTGAAAGTTCACCGTGCGCTCGGTAATCGCGAGCTTGAGTCCAATGTCGCAACTTGTCATGCCTCGGGCGGCAAAAGCCAGGCACTCCCGCTCGCGGGGACTCAGATGCACGGCCTTCAATTTCCGTTCGCCGGAGCAGCGGTGCGCGAACATCGATTCGTGCAGGAATCCCGCGACCAGCGTGAGGTGAGCAAGCGCGGCGCGGATTGCTGACGTGCGCGTCGTATCGACAGCGCTCGCGAAGGAGTCCCACCCGACCACCACACGTCCCGCGGGCGCTCCGGTGAGCGCAATGGCGACACCGCTGCGGATTCCAAATCGGGATGCGTCGGCCAGGAACGCCGCGTACTCGCGCCTTGTCTCCAAATGCGCCGCGTCCCAGAGGATCGGAACGCTCCGGCCGTACGTGATAGCCACGCGTGGGTCGAGTCTTTGGTACCCGCGCGCGGTATAGCGCGCGCTCCAGGCCGCACCTGCCGTGGTCCAATGACGGACCAGGGAGGGCGCTGCCGACACGTCGCCGAGAACGATGTAGGTCAGGCCGTCGAATCCGTACCAGGACGCGAGAGCGAAGAAGCTGTCGACAACGCTTCGCGAACGCCGGCACGCGTGGAGCGCGCCGTGCAGCACTTCCGGCAATCCGGGATAGTCCGCTGCTGACGGCGGCCATGCTTGCAGTTGCGCCATGCGCCTCCCCTGCTGGACATTGTCCGGTCGCGTTCTGCTGTACCGGATGTCCGCAGGCTATGTGCGTTCCGCGCAGAACGCCACTGGAGTTGTTGCGGAGATCCGGACGCGCCGAAGCCGCGCCGGCGCATGAACAGGCGGCGGCAACTTCATGAAAGCCGGCGATTTCCCGGAAATGGCCGTCCGCGCACGACCTGTAGTTTTGTACAGGTGCTTTCTACAGGTGCGCGCGCCATGCGCCTGGCCGACCGTTACCCCGTCCGTACGATGCCCGCTTGTACGCCGATCGCGATGGCCTCCTGGCGATTGGCGGCATTGAGTTTGCTGCGGATGCTGTCGAAATGAAACTGCACCGTCCGTGGACTTATCTCGAGCTTGGCTGCAATGTCGTCCGTCGTCAGTCCGCGTGCGGCCAGGCCGAGGCATTCGCGTTCCCGCTTCGAGAGCGGCGCACCGGCCGCACGCGGCGCCATCCCCAGCGCGATGACCGAGCGCATGAAAATCTCATGGAAATAATGTCCGAACATGAGGATGTCCGGAAGATTGCGCGTGATGGCCTGGAGGCGAAGTGCATCGTTGCGTGGAATTGCCGAGTTGAGCGCGACGATGACATGACTGTCGTGGGGGCCGTGGAACATGAAACAGACGCCGCTGGCAATGCCGTGCAGCATCGCGTCGTCGAGGAACGCGTCTGACTTCGCGCTGTATCCGCGGACATTCCGCTGGTCCCATACCAGTGGCACCGCGCTGTCCCACGTGAGAAAGATGCGTGGATCGACCTCGACGTACGCCATCTGATCATAGCGTCCGACCCATGCGAGCGGCAGCGTCGTGTAGACATATGCCTTTTCTTCGTGGGCCGGCTTTGGCATGGCGGAGGCCGCGTACATGAAGCTCTCGAATCCGAGATGCCGCGTGATCGCTTCGACAAACGGCAGCAGGTCGCCACCTTGCGCCGCAGCGCCGACCAGCGCGGCGAGGAACGGCGGGACGTATTGGTCCTCGCGCAGACTGACCTTGCCCGGACGTAGCGGTTCCAGCATGGTTTGCCCCCGGTAATTCGCGCTGCTCGGGAACCATACGTCAATAGGCGCGACCAGCCAATCCCGTCAGTGCGGCCGATGACATCGTACTACCCGCCTGCGGCCGGGGCCGCGCGTTGCAGCGACCAGGATGAGGACATTGCCCAAACCTGGCGTGTCCGGAAGGGCCTGCCTATGGCTTCCCCGCCGGCAACCCCTTCACCACCGCCCCCGGACCGATCCCCTTCTCGAGGAACCAGCCCTTGCGCATCTCGAGCGCGTAGAGCGCCGGGCCCTTCGACCAGTGCGACTCCTCGGTCTGCGGCTTCATGTCCTCGATGTTGACAATGCGGCCATCGGGAGCGATGAAGGCGATCGACAGCGGGATGAACGTGTTCTTCATCCAGAACGCCAGCGGCTCGACGCGCTCGAACACGAACAGCATGCCGTGGTCGGGCTTCAGGCTGAAGCGGTTCATGAGACCGAGCGCGCGTTGTTCAGGGCTGACCGCGACTTCGGCGATCAGCTTGTGACTGCCGATCGTCAGCGGGGTCGTGGGGAGGTCGGCGGCCGCGGCGCTCATGGCGAAAATCGTCGACGCGGCCGCGAGCGTGCGGCACAGGCTGCTGATCATGGGGTCCATTCCTTCAACGTGGTGCGTGCCCGGCGCTGGTACGTGAGCCAGAGCGCGAAGCTGGCCACGGTGAATCCGGCCATGCCCCACGCCAGCAGCGGCAGCGACCGCGCGAGCAGCGGCGCAATCGTACCCGCAATTATTCCCCCGAGCGCGAACTGCACGAATCCCTGCAGCGACGACGTCATGCCGCGCATCGTCGGGAAGAGGTCGAGCAGCAGCAGCGTGACGCTTGGCATGATGAGGCTCGAGCCGATCGTGTAGATCATGATGGGCAGCACGTTCCAGGCGACCATCGGCGGCAGGAACGTGCTGACCAGCAGATTGACCATGCTGCCGCCCGCCAGCAGCAGGTGGCCGGCGCGTACGGTCCTCTTGGGCGACACCCTGCCGGCCAGCCGGCCGGAAATCAGGGCACCGATCATGATGCCGGCGATCATCGGCACGAAGAGCCACGCGAAGCCCCACGTCGACACCCCCAGCAGGTCGACCAGGAAGGCCGGCGCCGCGGCGATGTAGATGAAGAACCCGCAGAAATTGAGCGCTGGAACGAGCGCCAGCAATGCGAATTTCGGCTGTCCGAGCACGGCGCGATAGTTGCGCCACAGCGCCCCCGGACGCAATGCGTGACGGTGCGCCGGCGGCAAGGTCTCGGGCAATGCCCGCGCGGCCAGCACCAGCATCACCAGTGTCCACGCCAGCAACGCCCAGAAGATCGACCGCCATCCGAGCAGGTTCAGCAGTGCGCCGCCGATGATCGGCGCGATGGCGGGCCCGATCCCGAACACGAGCGTCATCTGCGACATCATCCGCTGCGCCTCCGCGCCGTTGAAACGGTCGCGGATGATCGCGCGCCCGACGACCAGTCCCGCGCCGGCCGACAACCCCTGCAGCACGCGGAACAGCCACAGCGACTGGATGTTGCCGGAGATCGCGCAGCCGAGGGTGCCCACCGCGAAGACCGCGAGGCCGCCCAGGACGATGGGGCGCCGGCCCAGCGCATCGGACATCGCGCCGTGCCACAGCATCATGAACGCATAGGCGAACATGTAGACCGACAGCGTCTGCTGCAGCGCGATCTGCGACGCGCCGAAGTCGGCGCCGATCGCCGGGAACGCCGGCAGGTACATGTCGACGGCGAACGGCCCGAGCATGGCGAGCGACGCGAGCAGGGCGGCGAAGCCCCAGGAGCGAGTGTGCCCCTGCGGCGCCGGATCGTGCGACGGCGTCATCGCCGGGTGCGGCCCTCGAGCGCCGCGTCGATCGCGGCGCGCTGGTACTGGGGCGCGAACAGGGCGATGAACGCATACACATAGCCGCGCAGGAACACGCCGTGCTTCAGCCCGAGCCGCGTCGTCGACGACGCGAAGAGATGGTCGGCATCGAGCTTATCGAACGCGGTGTCGCGGACCGGGTCGTACGCCATCTGCGCGATGATGCCGACGCCCATGCCGAGCTCGACGTAGGTCTTGATGACATCGGAGTCCAGCGCGGTCAGCACGACGTTGGGCTCGAGTCCCTTGGCCGAGAACGCGGCATTGATCGCCGACCGGCCGGTGAAGCTGAAGTCGTAGGTGACGATCGGGAACTTCGCGAGCGCCTCCAGCGTCAACGGCTGCACCTTCGCCAGCGGGTGCCGCTTGGGCACGATCACGACGCGGTTCCACTCGTAGCAGGGCAGCGTCACGAGTTCATGGAAATCGGCCAGCGCCTCGGTCGCGATGCCGATGTCCACCTCGCCGCGGGCGGTCTGCTCCGCCACCTGCATCGGGTTGCCCTGGTGCAGCACGACCCTGACCTTCGGATAGCGCGTCGCGAACTCGCGCAGCACCTTCGGCAGCACGTACCGGGCCTGCGTATGCGTGGTGGCGATGGCCAGCGTGCCGGTGTCCTCGCCGCGAAACTCGTCGGCGACGCGTTTCAGGTTGTTGATCTCGCGCAGTGCGCGGCGCGCCGTGGCGACGACAATTTCCCCTGCAGGGGTCAGCGACGCGAGTCGCTTGCCCTGGCGGACGAACACCGTCAGGCCGAGCTCGTCCTCCAGCTGCCGGATCTGCTTGCTGATCCCGGGCTGCGACGTGAACAGCGCTTCGGCCGCGGCGGAGACGTTGAGCCCGTGGTCCACGACGGCGCAGAGGTATTTCAGTTGCTGCAGGTTCAAGACTTATAACCAGAATGTGAATATCTGCGACAATTATATATCCAACTTGTAGATTTCCTTAACGATGGCCCAGTTCTTCAACGTCCACCCCAAGGACCCCCAGCCACGCCTCATCCGCCAGGCGGCGCAGATCGTGCGTGACGGCGGCGTCATCGCCTATCCGACCGACTCGAGCTACGCGCTCGGCTGCTCGCTCGGCGACAGCACGGCCGCGCGCCGGATCCGGCAGATCCGGGGCTTGGGCGATGCGCACTTCCTGACGTTCGTCTGCCGCGATCTCGCCGACGCGGGCCGTTACGTACGCCTGGCCAACTGGCAGTTCCGCATCGTGCGCCAGGGGATCCCCGGCGCCTATACGTTCCTGCTGCCGGCCACCCGCGAGGTGCCGCGCCGGCTGCAGCACCCGAAGCGCGACACCGTGGGCATCCGCGTACCCGAGCATCCCGTGGTGCGCGCGCTGCTGACCGAACTCGGCGAGCCGATCCTGTCGACGACGCTGATCCTGCCGGACGCAACGACCCCGCTCAACGACGCCGATGCGATCCGCGATCGCCTGGAGTCGGCGATCGACCTCGTGATCGATGCCGGGCCGTGTGCCGACGTGCCGACGACCGTCGTCGACCTGGCGACCGAACCCGGCACCATCATCCGGCTGGGCGGCGGCGATCCCGCGCGCATCGGTCTTTCGTGAAGCGGACGAACGGCGCGCGCGACCGGCGACGGCCCGCAGCGGACTTCAGGTAAAATGCCGGCTGAATGGATTTTTCGCTCGAGACCGTTGCGCTTGCGGTAATACCGGTCGTTCTGGCGATTGCCCTGCACGAGGCCGCACACGGATACGTGGCGCGAATCTTCGGCGACCAGACCGCGTGGATGCTCGGTCGCGTGACGCTGAACCCGCTGAAGCACGTCGACCCGATCGGGACGATCGCCGTCCCCGGCCTGCTGTTGCTGACGGGGGCGCCGTTTCTTTTCGGCTGGGCGAAACCGGTGCCGGTGAATTTCGGCAACCTGCGCAACCCGAAGCGCGACATGATCTGGGTGGCGGGGGCGGGACCGCTGGCGAACTTCGCGATGGCGCTGCTGTGGGCATTCCTGGCGCAGGCGGCGGCGCCGTCCGGCA
Organism: uncultured beta proteobacterium; assembly: GCA_963823475.1. Taxonomy (GTDB): domain Bacteria; phylum Pseudomonadota; class Gammaproteobacteria; order Burkholderiales; family Casimicrobiaceae; genus VBCG01. Next base: position 20,919 of record CAWGLS010000007.1, on the reverse strand, counting down.
TGCTGGACAGCGACGGCCTCTACCGGATGGCGCAGATCGGCATCTCGATCAACCTGGTCCTGATGGTGCTGAACCTGTTGCCGATTCCGCCGCTGGATGGCGGCCGGATCGCCGTGGGATTGTTGCCGAATGCCGCGGCGGGCGCGCTGGCCCGGCTCGAGCCGTATGGTTTCATCGTGATTCTTGTATTGCTGGCCACCGGGTTGCTGGGTGACCTGATGCGACCCATTTTGCGGGTCGTAACGTTCTTGCTCTACGCGTTGACCGGACTGTAACCGCCACGTCTGGCGGTCGGACGGCACGAAAAACGAAAACATCTCATGTTCGCTGACCGTGTGTTGTCGGGCATGCGCCCGACGGGCCGCATGCATATTGGCCACTATCATGGCGCCATCAGGAACTGGGTGCGCCTCCAGGAGGAGTACGAGTGCCTGTTCTTCGCGGCCGACTGGCATGCGCTGACGACGCACTACGAGGAGCCGGAGAATATCGCGGCCTCCGTCTGGGAAATGATGGTCGACTGGCTGGCCGCGGGACTCGATCCCACGCGGTCGACGCTGTTCATCCAGTCGCGGGTGATGGAGCACGCCGAGCTGACGCTGCTGCTCGGCATGATGACGCCCATCGGCTGGCTCGAGCGGGTGCCGACGTACAAGGACCAGCAGCAGCGGCTGTCCGATCGCGACCTCTCGACCTACGGCTTCCTGGGCTATCCGGTGATGCAGGGCGCGGACATCCTCATCTATCGCGCCAACATGGTGCCGGTGGGCGAGGACCAGGTGTCGCACGTCGAGCTCGTCCGCGAAATGGCGCGCCGGTTCAACCATATCTACGGCCGCGAGCCGGGCTTCGACGACAAGGCGAAGGCGGCCATCAAGAAGCTCGGTTCGAAGAAGGCGCGCCGCTACGGCGAGTTGCGGACGGCCTTCCAGGAGAAGGGCGACGCGCAGGCGCTGGAGGCCGCGCAGGAACTGCTGAACGAAACGCAGAACCTCGCGATGGGCGACCGCGAGCGCCTGTTCGGTTATCTCGAAGGCTCGCGCCGGATGATCCTGCCGGAGCCCGAGGCGCTGCTGACCGTCAACGCCAAGGTGCCGGGGCTCGACGGCCAGAAGATGTCCAAGTCGTACGGCAACGCGATCCTGATGCGCGAGGACCCGGCGGAAGTCACGAAGAAGATCCGCACGATGCAGACGGACCCGGCGCGCGTGCGCCGCACCGATCCCGGCAATCCGGAGAACTGCCCGGTATGGCCGCTGCACCGCATCTATTCGAACCAGGCCACGCAGGACTGGGTGGTCAAGGGCTGCACGACGGCCGGCATCGGGTGCCTCGAATGCAAGCAGCCGGTGATCGACGCGATCATCAAGGAGCAGCAGCCGCTGCACGAGCGCGCGCAGAGGTACTTGGACGACCCGGCGCTGGTGCGCAACATCGTCGCCGACGGCTGCGAACGCGCGCGCAAGCTCGCCGAGGAAACGATGCGCGACGTGCGCTTGGCGATGGGACTCGCATATGACTGACGCCGAGATCGACCTCGCGCATCCGTCGCCGGATCCGAAGCCGCTCGCGCGCGTCTACGGCGAGGCGTACAACGTCCTGCCGCACGACCTCTACATCCCGCCGGAGGCGCTGGAAGTCTTCCTCGAATCGTTCGAGGGGCCGCTCGACCTGCTGCTCTACCTCATCCGCAAGCAGAACATCAACGTGCTCGACATCCCGATGGCGGATCTGACGAAGCAGTACCTGGGCTACGTCGAGATGATGCGCCGCACGCATCTCGAGCTCGCCGCCGAATATCTGCTGATGGCGGCGGTGCTGATCGAGATCAAGTCGCGTTTGCTGCTGCCCAAGCCGCCGGCGCAGCCGGGCGCCGAGCCCGAGGACCCGCGCGCGGAACTCGTGCGCCGGCTGCTGGAATACGAGCGGATGAAACAGGCGGCGCGCGCGATCGACGACCATCCGCTGGCCGAGCGCGACTTCGCCACCGTCCGCATCTGGTTCGACCACGTCGCGGCGGCGCGCATGCCGGACGTGCATCCGGACGACCTGAAGGCGGCGTGGGCGGGGCTGATCCAGCGCGCGCGCGTCAATCGCCATCATCTCGTGACGCGCGAGCAGTTGTCCGTCCGCAGCGAAATGAGCCGCATGCTGAAGATGCTCGAGCCGGCGCGCTACATGGAATTCACGATGCTCTTCGCCGCGCACGCCGACATCGCGCACCTGGTGGTCACGTTCCTGGCGATGCTCGAACTGGCGCGCGAGCAGCTGGTCGACATCGCGCAGACCGCGCCGTACGCCCCCATTCACGTCACGCTGACCGGCGCGCCCGCCTTTGCGCTGGCCGGCGACGAATAGGCCCTCGACCGATGAACGACGAACTCGAACCCCTCGCGCCGCCGGCGGCCGAAACGCAGGACGCGGGCACGCTGGCGGAGATCAAGAGCATCCTCGAAGCGGCGCTGCTCGTCGCGGGCGAGCCCGTGCAGGTCGCGCAACTGTCGCGGCTGTTCGAGCCGCCGCTCGAGCCGGACACCATCCGCAAGCTGCTGGACGAGCTGAAGCAGGACTGGACCGGACGCAAGGTCGAGCTCGTGCAGGTGGCGAGCGGCTGGCGCTTCCAGGGCATCCCCGTCGTGCAGTCCTATCTCGCCCGGCTGTCGCCGGAAAAGCCGCCGCGCTATTCGCGCGCCGTCATGGAAACCCTGGCGATCATCGCCTACCAGCAACCCGTCACCCGCGGCGACATCGAAGCCATCCGCGGCGTGGCCGTGTCCACGAACGTCGTCAAGACGCTCGAGGACCGGCAATGGGTGGAGGTTGTCGGTCACCGCGAGACGCCGGGTCGACCGGCGCTCTACGCGACGACGAAAGCCTTCCTCGATGACCTCGGCCTCCGCTCGCTGGCGGAACTGCCCCCACTCGCCGAGCTCGATTCCTCCCACCTCCTGGAGATGCCTGATGCCCCCACCAAGGCCGCCGAGACGGCACTCGCCCTCGCGAGCCCGCTCCTCGGAACCGACCCAGCAGCCGAACCTGGCGCTGAACGCGATTCAAGAGAGCCTCCCGCCGCCGAAGCACAAACGCTCCACTGACGAGGTCTTCAACGAGCCGCAGCGGCTGCACAAGGTCTTGGCCTCGTGCGGCTTCGGCTCGCGTCGCGCGATGGAGGAGATGATCGTTGCCGGGCGCATCACGGTGAACCGGCTGCCGGCGGACGTCGGGCAAAAGGTCAGCCCCGGCGACGAGGTGCGGATCAACGGCGAGCTCGTGAAGGTGCGCTTCACGGAGCCGCGCCCGCGCGTGCTCATGTATCACAAGCCGGCGGGCGAGATCGTCACGCGCGACGATCCGGAAGGCCGGCCGACCGTGTTCGCCAAGCTGCCGAACATCGGCAACGGCAAGTGGATCAACGTCGGGCGCCTCGACTACAACACGGAAGGGCTCTTGCTGTTCACCAACTCGGGCGAGCTCGCCAACCGGCTGATGCATCCGCGCTACGAGGTCGAGCGCGAATATGCGGTCCGCATCATGGGCCGAATGACCGACGAGCAGATGCAGGCGCTGGTGACGGGCGTCGAGCTCGAGGACGGTGTGGCGAAGTGCGAGCGGGTCGACGACGGCGGCGGCGAGGAGGATGGCGCCAACCACTGGTATCACGTCGTGCTGAAGGAGGGGCGCAACCGTGAAGTGCGGCGGCTGTTCGAAGCGCTGAACCTGCCGGTATCGCGGCTGATCCGCACGCGCTACGGCACGCTCGCGATGCCGTCGCTGCTGAAGCGCAGCGATCTGCTCGAACTGGAGCCGCCCGAAGTCACGGCGGTGATGGAGGCGGCCGGACTCAAGGGCGGTGAACGTCCTCCGCAGGGCGCGCGTCCGCCGGGCGGCGGACAGCAGCAGCGGCGCCACGGCGCGCCGGGCGGGCAGCCGCGCCAGGGCGACGGTGCGCGTCCCCCGGGTGGCCAGGGGCCGCGTCCGCAGGGCAAGCCGGGGCAGCGCCCGCACGGCAAGGGCGGACCCCGTGGCGCGCCGCAGGGCGGCGGCCCGCGGCAGCAACCGCCGCGCGTGGATTTCGAGACGACACAGCCGCAAAGCAACGCGAATGCGATCGGCTTGCGGCCGCCGGGCAAGGGTCCGCGGCGCGGCGCGGGCTTCGGCGGGCAGGGCAAGGGCGGTCCGCCCCGCGCGCACGGTCCGCGGGTGGATTTCGACGAAATCCAGCCGGCCAGCAATGCCAATGCATCGCCGTTCGCATCGACGCCGGGCGGCGGGCGCGGCGCCGGTGGCGGCTTTGCGGCGCGCGGCAATCGCAGCGGACCGCGTGGTCGCCCGGCCGGCGGTGCGGGCACCGGAGGTGGCCATAAAGGAACGACGCAGTTCCGCGGCAAGGGCGCGCAGGGTTCGCCGCGGCCGCCGCAGGGCAACGCGCGCCGCCTTGGTGCCGGCGGCAACGTGGCGTCGCGCGAAGTCGACGGCAATCGCGCGCCGCGGGAGGCGGATGGCAACCGCGCGCCGCGCGAGGCGGATGGCAATCGCGCGCCGCGCGAGACGGATGGCAATCGCGCGCCGCGCGAGGCGGATGGCAATCGCGCGCCGCGGCAACCGGAGGCCAATCGCATTCCGCGCGACGACGAAGGCAACCGCGCGCCGCGCGACGCGGAGGGCAGCCGCGCGCCGCGCGAGGTCGACGGCAATCGCGCGCCGCGCGGCGGCGACACCAATCGCGCCGCGGATCGGGACGGCAACGTGGCGCCCCCGAGGCCCGCGCAGCCGCGCACCGACGAAGAATGACCGCGGCGCCCCGGTCCGCATCAAGGGCTGACATGCAACGGCGGTCGCGCCGGCGCGTTCTGGAGCTGCTCGGCGGAGCGGCGCTGGCACCGCTCGTGCCCGCCTCGCGGTCCGCGCGCGCGCAGGCGGCGCCGGTCAGCCTGCCGGTCACCGGGTCCGCATTGCCGGGGCTCGACGCGCTCGACGGCGTCGTCACGTCGATCATGAGCGCGCATGGGATTCCCGGCGGCGCGCTCGCCATCGCGCACGGCGGCGCGCTCAAGATGGCGCGGGGCTATGGCTATGCGGACCTGCAGTCGCGCACGCCGATGCGACCGGAGACGTTCGTCGCGCTGGCGAGCGTCAGCAAGGTCCTCACCGCCCAGACGATCCTGAAGCTGGTCGAGGTCGGGCAACTGCGGCTGTCCGATCGCGCGTTCTCGTTTTTCCGCGACCTGGAGCCGCCGCCCGGCATGCGACCCGATCCGCGCCTCGCGGACATCACCATCGAGATGTGCCTGCATCACACCGGTGGCTGGGACCGCAAGACCAGTGGCGACCCATCCGGATGGGGGCCGCGGATCGCGCGCGCGCTGCGGCTCGATCATCCGCCGTTGCCGTTCGAGATGATCCGCTACATGAAGGGGGTGCCGCTCGACTTCACGCCCGGCACGCGGCAGGTCTACTCGAACTTCGGTTTCGTGCTGCTCGGCGGCATCATCGCCCACCTCACCCAGCGGCCGTACCCCGAAGCCATCCGGCAGATTGCGCTGCAGCCGATGGGGGCGACCGGCATACGGCTCGACGCCGAGCCGCCGCGCTACAACCCGGGCGAGGCGCGCCGCTACACCGCCGGCGCCGAGCAGCCGCTGCCCGGCGGCAACCCGCGAATGGTGATGGCGTCCGGCGGCTGGCAGGCGAACTGCGTGGACATGGCGCGCGTGATGACGGCGATCGACGGCTCGCGCACCGGCACGCCGTTTCTTGCGCCGCCGATGTTGCAGGCGATGGTGGAACCGGCCGACCGGGATCGAGCGGCCGTCGCCCGAGCACTGGATGGGGCTCGGCTGGGACCTGGTCGAAGCGTTTCCCGATCCCGGCAACCCGGGTACCAAGCGCTACCTCTGGGGCAAGGACGGCGGCCTGGGCGGCATCCAGACCTACGTCGAGCACTTGGCCATCGGCGTCAACTACGTGCTGCTCTTCAACAGCGCGCCGCGCCAGCAGGGCGACACCGGCGCGCTCGCCCTCGTCAAGCCGAAGGTGATCCAGTTCATCCGGCAGGTGCGCGCGTGGCCCGACGGCGACCTCTTCGCGCAGTTCCGCTAACGCCGATTTCGCTCGACGCGTCAGCCGTCGCCAGCGAATCGAGCAGCCGGCGCGCCGCCGCGTAGATCGGTACTTCGATCGCATCGGCGCCGTCGCGATGACCGTGCGCGGCCACAGCGCGTTGACGGCGATGCCCGCGTCGCGGAATTCCCCGGCCATCCCGAGCACGCACATGCTCATGCCGTTTTTGGCCATCGTGTACGCGACATGCGGCGCAAACCGGCGCGCGTCCATGTCGGCAAGACTGGTCTCCCCCCGAAGCGCGCTTCGCGCGCCTCCCCCCAAGGGGGCGAGCGCCTTGGGGCGGCCCAGCGGCGCTCACGCCTCGCTCTTTCCGAATTGCGCCGGGCGCTTTTCGAAGAAGGCGTTGAGGCCCTCGGCGAAGTCGGCCGTGCCGGCGCAGGCGCCGAAGCTCGTCGCTTCGGCGTCGAGCTGTTCGGACAGCGAGCGCGCGAGCGATTCGCGCAGCAGGCGCTTGGTGTTGCGCAGCGCGAGCACCGGGCCCTGCGCCAGCGACTGCACGATGGCGGCCACGGCCGCGTCGAGGCCGGCGGCGGGGACGACGCGATTGACGAGGCCCCACGCGAGCGCCTGCTGGCGCGTCGAACCGCTCGCCGAGCAGCATGATCTCCATCGCGCGCCGCATGCCGACGATGCGTGGCAGCGCCCACGAGCCGCCGCCGTCCGGCGTCAGCGCGATGTTGCGGTACGCGGAGGCGAAATAGGTGGTGTCGGCCGCGACGACCAGGTCGCATGCGTTCATCAGCGACAGTCCGAAGCCCGCCACCGCGCCCTGCACTCCGCCGACGACCGGGTGCGGCATCCGCTGGAACGCCTCGATCGCCGAGTGGAGGCGCGCGATCATCCGGCGGAAATCCGCGGCGCGCTGCGCGGCCGGCTTGGCGAGCTCGCCGGCGAACGTCCGCAGGTCGCCGCCCGCCATGAAGTGCTTGCCGGCGCCGCGGATGACGACGACGTGCAGGCGGTCGTCGGCGGCGACATCGGCGGCGGCGTCGATCAGCGCGTCCATCAGCGCGAAATCGAGCGCGTTCAGCGCCTCGGGTCGATTGAGCGTGAGCGTGGCGACCGGGCCGTCGCGGACGAGGAGGACCGGCGATGACATGGCAGTGGCGGGACCTGTAACGGGGAAGAAAAGTCTAGCACGCGCGCGGCCAGCGCTTCCGCCTGCATCGCGCGCGCGGCGACCGCCGCATCGTTGAACACGCAGAAGCCCTCGCCATGCGCGCGGTGGGCATGGTGCGTGCCGCCGGCCAGGTTGACGCCGCAGCCGGAGGCGAGCGCGCTTCGGCACGCCGCGAGCGCTCGATCATCGCCGGCGACCACGGAAAGCCGATGCGCTTCTCGCGCAGCGCCGCGTACTTGCGCATCGGGAAGCGGTGGCCCGGCGGCAGCGGCAGCACGAAGTGGTCGGTGTAGTAGATCCGCATCGCGAATCGTTCAGGCGACCGGGTCCGGGCCCGCGCCGTCGCGAAACGGCGACGACGACTCGAGCTCATGGAGCGAATGCGCGACGTCCAGGCGCTCGCGCTCGCAGAAGTCGGCGATGGCCGCGGCGAACGCGCGGTCGCCGACCGCGTGCAGCGAGTGGGTGGCGACGGGCCGCAGGCCGCGCGCCAGCTTGTGCAGCCCCTGCGCGCCGCCCTCGAAGCGTTCGATCCGCTGTTCGATGCAGAACTCGATCGCCTGGTAGTAGCACGCCTCGAAGTGCAGTCCGGAGATGTATTCGGTGGTCCCCCAGTAGCGGCCCCACAGCGTGTCTGCATCGAGGACGTCGAGCGCCGCGCACAGCCGCCGGCCGTCGCGCGAGCCGATGACGAGCAGCACGTGGTCGGCCAGCGTGCGGCCGATCTCCGCGAAGAACTCGGGCGTGAGGTAGGGCGTCGAGTGATGCGCGACGTACGTGCCCTCGTAGCACCGGAAGAAGAACGCCCACTCGGCGGCGGTGACGTCGCGCCCGAGCTTGCGCTCGAACGTGACGCCGGCTTCCGCCAGCCGGCGCCGCTCCTGCTTCACCTTCTTGCGCTTGTCGTGCGAGAACGCGGCCAGGAAGTCCGCGAAGTCGCGATAGCCCGGATTGGTCCAGTGGAACTGCACGCCCTGCCGCGGGATCATGCCCAGCGCCTCGCCCTCGGCGGCTTCGGCGTCCGGCGGAAACAGCAGATGCAGCGACGAGTAATCGCCACGGCGAACGAACTCGAGCGCCTGCTCGAGCAATGCGCGGCGCACGCCCGCTTCCGCGGACAGCACGCGCGGCCCCGGCACCGGCGTGAACGGTATCGCGGCCACCAGCTTCGGATAGTAGCGGCGGCCGTGCCGGCGATAGGCCTCGGCCCAGCCCCAGTCGAACACGTATTCGCCGTAGCTGTGCGCCTTCGCGTACAGCGGCAGCGCGCCGACCAGCGACTCGCCGCGCCACGCGGTCAGGAAGTGCGGCGACCACCCGGTGCGCGGCACCGCGCAGCCCGTCGTGCCCAGCGCCGTCAGGAACGCGTGCGAGAGGAACGGCTGCCCGCCGGTGAGCGCGTTCCAGTCCGCGGGCGCGATCTCGCGCAGCGCGACGTCGTCGCGGATCAACGGCGCGGCGACAACGGGCATCGGCGGGGGAACGAAGGGAACGGGCGCGCGCATCGGTTGAGTCCATTCTGGCGTGATCGGGCACGACACTCAAGCGCGGCCAAGCGCTGTCCATGCACACGGCCGGTTCGACCCGCGCGCGATGCTAAGATTCCCCGATGAAGATCGCCATTGCGCAGCTCAACCAGCGGGTCGGCGATCTCGCGGCGAACGCGCGCGACATCCTGGCGGCGGCCGGGGCAGGGGCGGCGCGCCGGTGCGGCGCTCGTCGTGACGCCGGAACTCTCGCTGTGCGGCTACCCGCCGGAAGACCTGCTGCTGCGTCCGGCGTTCATCGACGCCTGCGCCACCGAGTTGGCGGCGCTGGCCGCGCAAGTCAGGGACACGACGGTCCTGGTCGGCTTTCCCGAGCGTGCCGGCGCGCGTTGCCACAACGCGATGGCCGTCGTGCGTGACGGCGCGCGTGGCGCAGGTCTACCGCAAGCAGAACCTGCCCAACTACACGGTCTTCGACGAGGAGCGCTACTTCGCGCCCGGCGACGCGCCTTGCGTGTTCGACATCGACGGCGTGCGCATCGGGCTCATCATTTGCGAGGACGTCTGGTTTGCCGGGCCTGCCGCTGGCGCGAAGGCCGCCGGCGCGCAGCTGCTCGTCGTGCCCAACGGCTCGCCCGTATCACACGCGGCAGCAGGCGCTGCGCCGCGCGCAGGTGGAGGCCCGCGCGCGCGAATGCGGGCTGCCGATCGTCTACGTCAACCGCGTCGGCGGACAGGACGAGCTGGTGTTCGACGGCGCGTCGTTCGTGCTCGACGCCGACGGCGCGCTGGCGCAGCAGGTGCCCGCGTGGCACGAAACGGTCGCGCTCGTCCAATTCGACGGCGCGGCGCCGCGGCACGTGCGCGGCAGCCTCGATCCGCGATGTCCTGCCGCACGTCTACGACGCGCTGGTCATGGGCGTGCGCGACTACGTGGGGAAGAACCGGTTTCCGGGCGTGCTGCTCGGCCTTTCCGGCGGTGTGGATTCCGCGCTGACGCTGGCGGTGGCCGTCGACGCCCTCGGCGCGCGACCGCGTGCGGGCGCTGATGCTGCCGTCGCAGTACAACGCGGCGATCAGCCTGGCCGACGCGCGCGAGATGGCGACCATCGTCGGCGTCCGCTATGACGAGATTCCCATCGGGCCCGTGTTCGACGCGTTCCTCGCCACGCTGGCGCCGGAGTTTCGCGGCCTTGCCGTCGACGCGACCGAGGAGAACATCCAGGCGCGCATCCGCGGCACGCTGCTGATGGCGCTGTCGAACAAGCACGGCGCCATCGTGCTGACCACCGGCAACAAGTCCGAGATGGCGGTCGGCTACGCCACGCTCTACGGCGACATGGCGGGCGGTTTCGCCGTGCTGAAGGACCTGCCGAAGACGCTCGTCTACCGGCTGTGCCACTACCGCAACCGCCTGGGGCGCGTCATTCCCGAGCGGATCATCACCCGCCCGCCGTCGGCGGAACTGCGGCCGGACCAGACGGACCAGGACTCGCTGCCGCCGTACGACGTCCTCGACGGCATCCTCGAGGCGTACGTCGAGCACGAACCGCAGCCCCGCCGACATCGTGGCGGTCGGCTTTCCCGAGGACGCCGTGGCGAAGGTCGTGCGGCTCATCAAGGTCAGCGAGTACAAGCGACGGCAGTCGGCCGTCGGCATCCGCATCACGCCGCGCGGATTCGGCAAGGACTGGCGCTATCCGATCACGTCGGCCTGGAACGACTGGAATTCGCTGCCGGCAGCGGGCACGCGCAGCTAGGATACGTGCCGCTCGCATCGTGTAAGCTTGACCGCACGGGGCGCGCTGATGGCCCGGCGCTTGTCGGAGCTGCGAACATGAAGAAAATCGAAGCGATCGTCAAGCCCTTCAAGCTCGACGAGGTCCGCGAGGCACTGTCCGAACTCGGCGTGACCGGGCTGACGGTCACCGAGGTCAAGGGCTTCGGCCGGCAGAAGGGTCATACCGAGCTCTACCGCGGCGCCGAATACGTCGTGGACTTCCTGCCCAAGGTCAAGGTCGAGGTCGTCATCGCCGACGCGATGGTCGAGCGCGCGATCGAGTCGATCGTCAAGGCCGCGCGGACCGGCAAGATCGGCGACGGCAAGATCTTCGTCACGTCGGTCGAGCAGGTGATCCGCATCCGCACCGGCGAGTCCGGCGAAGCGGCGGTCTGACGGCCACGGTTACCCACAACCGGAGACACACATGTCGATGCTGAGCGAGTTCCGCGACTTCGCGGTCAAGGGCAACGTCATCGATCTCGCGGTCGCCGTGATCATCGGCGCCGCGTTCGGCAAGATCGTCGACTCGCTGGTCAAGGACATCATCATGCCGATCATCGGCAGGATCTTCGGCGGCCTCGATTTCTCCAACTACTACATCATGCTGGGCACGCCGCCGGCGGGCTACAACGGGCCGATGACCTACGAGGCGCTGACCAAGGCCGGGGTGCCGCTGCTCGCCTACGGCAACTTCATCACGATCGTCATCAACTTCATCATCCTCGCCTTCGTGATCTTCTGGATGGTGAAGAAGCTCAACGTCGACCAAGGCGCAGGCTGGACGCCACGCCCGCTGCCCGCCGCCGCCACGCCCGAGGACGTGGTGCTGCTGCGCGAGATCCGCGATCTGCTCAAGCGCTAGCAGGTTAGCGGCACCGCGCGCTGCCTGCGCACGGCGCTCGCCTGGCGCCGTCGCTGGCTGTCGCCGCATGCGCGAGCATGGCGGCGCTGTCCCGTACGCGTCGCCGCAGTTGTCGTCGTCGCGGGCGCGACGTCGCCGGTGGACATCGTCCACGCGGGCGACGGGTCCGCCCAACTCTTCGTCGTGGAGCACCGGGGCGCATCCGCATCCTCCGCGATGGCGCGCTGGCGGGCAACGCCGTTCCTCGACATCCGTCGCGCTGGTCGCCGCGGGCGGCGAGCGGGGACTGCTGGGCCTCGCGTTCCATCCGCACTACGCGACGAACGGCCGCTTCTTCGTCAACTACACGCGCACGCGCGACGGCGCCACCGTGATCGCGTCGCTACCGCGTCAGCGCGACGCGACCGCGACCGCGCCGATCCGGCGTCGCGCATCGAGCTGCTGACGATCGCGCAGCCGTACGCCAACCACAACGGCGGCGCGCTGCGCTTCGGTCCGGACGGCTACCTCTACATCGGCATGGGCGACGGCGGCAGCGGCAACGATCCGGGCAATCGCGCGCAGGACCCGCAGCAGCTGCTCGGCAAGATGCTGCGCATCGATGTCGACGGCGCCGCGCCGTACGCGATTCCGCCGGGCAACATGTTCGCGCAGGCGGGCGCGGGCCGCCCGGAGATCTGGGCGATCGGCCTGCGCAATCCGTGGCGCTTCAGCTTCGACCGCGGTCACCGGCGACCTCTAGATCGGCGACGTCGGGCAGGATGCGCAGGAGGAGATCGATTTCGTGCCGCGCCGGCGGGCGCGGGCGCGAACTTCGGCTGGCGCGTGGTGGAGGGCACGCGCTGCACCGGGCTGTCGTCCGGCGTGGCGTGTCCATCGCCCGACATTCGTCGCGCCGGTCATCACGTACGATCACTCGGCGGGGTGCTCGGTGACGGGCGGCGTCGTCTATCGCGGGCGCCGCGTGCCGGTGCTGTACGGACGCTATCTCTACGGCGACTTCTGCTCGGGATCGCTGATGGCGGCGGCGCGTGACGGCGAGGGCCGCTGGCGGACCGAGCTGGTCCTGGCCACCGGGCACCAGATCGGCACGATCGGCGAGGACGGCGACGGCGAGATCTACTGGTCGGACCTGCGCGATGGCCATATCCACCGGCTGACGGCCGATCCCGCGGCGCCGCTGGCGATCGAGTATTTCAACGCCACGCTGGACCACTACTTCCTGACGGCGTTTCCCGAGGAAGCGGCCGCGCTCGACGCCGGCGCGCTCGCGGGCGCGTGGAAGCGCACGGGCTTCGCCTTCGAGGTGTGGCACGGGGACGACGCCGATGCCGTCGACGTCTGCCGCTTGTTCGGCGTGCCCGGCGTCGGTCCCAATACGCACTTCTACACGGGGTTCGCACCCGAATGCGCGGCGCTCCGCGCCAGTCCTTTGTGGATGTTCGAGGCGATCGGCTTCCGGATGCGCCTGCCGACCGCGGACGCCTGTCCGCCGCCCACGCGGCCCGTCTATCGGCTGTACAACAATCCGCCGACGCTCCCGCAGGTCAATCATCGCTTCACGGCCGACGGCGCCACCTATGCGGCGATGCGCGCGGCGGGCTGGACCGGCGAGGGCGTCGCGTTCTGCGCGAAATAGGGGGTCGAAACCGGAAATCGAGTGCCGGACGCGTCATTGACCCGCCCGGGCGCCTTTGACAGAATCAGCCTCTTGCCGCCGACGGGGTGCACGCCCTCAAGAAGCCCCGACGCGGAAAGCGTTCGCCTGCAAGCCACGTCATCCGGAGGAAGCACATGAAATTCGTCAGAACCCTGTCCGCGCTGTCCGCGGCGGTCACCCTTGCGCTGGCCGTCCCCGCCGTTGCCGACGTCACGATCGGCGTGACGGTGTCCGCGACCGGGCCCGCCGCCTCGCTGGGCATTCCGCAGAAGAACACGATCGAGCTGCTGCCGACGTCCATCGGCGGCGAGAAGATCAACTGGGTCGTGCTCGACGACGCGTCGGACACGACCAAGGCCGTCACCAACACCAGGAAGCTCGTCACCGAGGACAAGGTCGACGTGATCATCGGCTCGTCGACGACGCCCAATTCGCTGGCGATGCGCGAAGTGGCCGCGGACACCGGCACGCCGATGATCTCGCTCGCGGCGTCGGCGGCGATCATCAATCCGTCCGATCCCAAGACGAAGTGGATCTTCAAGACGCCGCAGAACGACGCGCTGATGGCCGACGCGGTGGCGATCGCGCATGAAGGCCGCCGGCGCCAAGACGATGGGCTACATCGGATTCGCCGATGCGTACGGCGACGGCTGGCTGGCCGAGATGAAGCGGTCGGCGCAGACGGCCGGACTGAAGATCGTGGCGGAGGAGAAGTACAACCGCAACGACCCGTCGGTCACGGGGCAGGTGCTGAAGCTGATGGCCGCCAATCCCGACGCGATCCTGATCGGCGCCGCCGGCACGCCCGGCGCCACGCCGCAGAAGGAACTGGTCGCGCGCGGCTACAAGGGCAAGATCTTCCAGACGCACGGCGTCGGCAATCCCGACTTCCTGCGCGTCGTCGGCAAGGACGGCAACGGCACGTTGCTGCCGGTAGGCCCGATGCTCGTCTACGAGCAGCTGCCCGACAGCAACCCGGCGAAGAAGACGTCGGCCGAGTACGTGACGAAGTACGAGCAGAAGTTCGGCACGCGGACGACGTTCGGCGGCCACCTGTGGGACGCCTACATGCTGCTCGCCAAGGCGATACCCGAAGCGCAGAAGAAGGCGAAGGCGGGCACGCCGCAGTTCCGTGCCGCGCTGCGCGACGCGCTCGAGACGTCGAATGTCGTCGGCGTTCACGGCGTGTTCGTGATGTCCGCCAACGACCACAACGGCCTCGACAATCGCGCCCGCGTGATGGTGACGATCGACGACGGCAAGTGGAAGCTGCAGAAGTGACGAGGCCGGCACACCGGGCGTGAAGACCCGGTTGCCGCGAAGCCGCCGGGTCCGCCCCGGCGGCTTTTTGTTATCGCAGGGAAGGACCGGGCCGTGGATCTGACGATCGCCGCGCTGCTGACGCAAGACGGCATCACCAATGGCGCGATCTATGCGTTGCTGGCGCTGGCGCTCGTGCTCGTGTTCACGGTGACGCGCATCGTATGGGTGCCCTCCGGCGAGTTCGTCGCCTGGGGCACGCTGACGCTCGCCGGCCTGCAGCTCGGCCATGCGCCCGGCATCGTCGGCCTGCTCGTCGGCATGGCGATCATCGCCGGCGCGATGGAAGCCTGGCGCTGCCTGCGCGCCGGCGAGGCGCGCCGGCTGCCGCGCGCGCTGGCGTTCTGGTGCGGCGCGCCGCTGGCCGTCGCCGCGCTGCTGTGGTGGCTCGCGCCGATGCAGCTGCCGCTGCCGTTGCAGGTGCTGCTGACGCTGGCCGCCGTGACGACGCTGGGGCCGTTGCTCTACCGCGTCGCCTACCAGCCGCTGGCCGAGGCGAGCGTGCTCGTGCTGCTGATCGTGTCGGTGGCGCTGCACTTCGCGATGCTCGGCTTCGGCCTCTGGTTCTTCGGCGCCGAAGGCTCGCGCACGCCGGCGTTCTCGACGACGTCGTTCGTCGTGGGCGGCGTCAACATCAGCGTGCAGAGCCTGCTGGTCGTCGGCACCAGCGTCGCGCTGATCGGCGCGCTCGCGCTCTTTTTCGGCCGCACGCTCTACGGCAAGGCGCTGCGCGCGACGGCGGTCAATCGCGCCGGCGCGCGCCTGTGCGGCATCTCGCCGGAGTTCGCGGGCGCGCTGACGTTCGCGCTCGGCGCGCTGCTGTGCGCGTTCTGCGGCGTGCTGATCGGCCCGATCACGACGATCTACTACGACTCGGGCTTCCTGATCAGCCTCAAGGGCTTCGTCGGCGCCATCATCGGCGGCATGGCGAGCTATCCGATCGCCGCCGCGGGCGCGCTGCTCGTCGGCCTGATCGAGTCGTTCTCGTCGTTCTGGGCGAGCGCCTTCAAGGAAGTGATCGTCTTCACGCTGATCATTCCGGTGCTGCTGTGGCGAAGCCTCACCACGCATCACCACGAGGACGAGGAGTAGACGGCGATGCACCGGCACTGGCCCCGCTTCGCCGTCGGCGTGTTCGTCGCGCTGCTCGTCGCCGTTCCCGCCGCGGCGCCGCAGTTCTGGGTGACGCTCGGCAACTACATCGGCCTCTACAGCATCGTGGCGCTCGGCCTCGTGCTGCTGACCGGCGTCGCCGGACAGACGTCGTTCGGGCAGGCGGCGTTCGTCGGCATCGGCGCGTACACGACGGCGTACCTGACGACGCAATACGGCACGTCGCCGTGGTTCACGCTGGCCATCGGCCTCGTGTTCACCGCCGCGCTCGCGCTGTTCCTCGGCTTCATCACGCTGCGGATGAAGGGGCACTACCTGCCGCTGGCGACGATCGCCTGGGGCATCAGCCTCTACTACGTGTTCGGCAACCTCGAGATGCTGGGCGGCCATACCGGCATGACCGGCATCCCCGCGCTGGCGATCGCCGGCTTCGAGCTGAAGGACGAGCGGCGCTATTTCTTCCTGATCTGGGCGATCGCGCTGGCGGCGCTGTGGGCGACGCACAACCTGCTCGACTCGCGGCCCGGACGCGCGATCCGCGCGCTGAAGGGCGGCCTGGAAATGGCCGAGGCGTTCGGCGTCGACGGCGCGCGGCTGAAGATCGTCGTGTTCGTCTACGCGGCGCTGCTGGCGTGCATTTCCGGCTGGCTGTACGCGCACCTGCAGCGCTTCGTGAATCCGACGCCGTTCGGCATCAACCAGGGCATCGAGTACCTGTTCATGGCGGTGGTCGGCGGCGCGGGCAGCGTCTGGGGCGCGGTGCTCGGCGCCACGCTGATCACGCTGCTGAAGGAGGTGCTGCAGGACATCCTGCCGGGGCTGCTCGGCCGCACCGGCAATTTCGAGCTGGTCGTCTTCGGCATCCTGATGGTGCTGCTGCTGCAGTTCGCGCGCGACGGCCTGTGGCCATGGATCGAGCGGCTCCTGCCCCGGCGCCGTCCGCCACCGCTGCGCGACGCCGCGCCGCTGCCGGCGCGCGATCACAGCGTGCCCGACGGCGCGCTGCTCGCCGTGCGCCGTGCGCGCAAGCAGTTCGGCGGGCTGATCGCCGTCAACGATCTCTCCTTCGAGATCCGGCCGGGCGAGATCCTCGGCCTCATCGGTCCCAACGGCGCGGGCAAGAGCACGACGTTCGCGCTGATTTCCGGCGCGCTGCCGCTGACGTCCGGCGAAGTGCTGTTGCGCGGCGAGCCGATCGGCCGGCGTCCGCCGTACGAAATCGCGCGCCGCGGCCTCGGCCGCACGTTCCAGCACGTCAAGCTGATCGCGCAGATGAGCGTGCTCGACAACGTCGCGCTCGGCGCGTATCTGCGCGGCAGTTCGGGCGTCGTGAAGGCGGCGCTGAAGCTCGATCGCGCGGAGGAGGCGCGCACCAAGGCCGAAGCCGCGCGCGCGATCGCGCGCGTGGGCCTCGGCCCGCAGATGTTCGACGCGGCGGGCAGCCTGCCGCTCGGCAAGCAGCGCATCGTCGAGATCGCGCGCGCGCTCGCCGCGGACCCGGCGCTGCTGCTGCTCGACGAGCCGGCGGCCGGCCTGCGCTTTCTCGAAAAGCAGGAACTCGCGCAGCTGCTGCGGGCGCTGAAGGCGGAGGGCATGACGATCCTGCTGGTCGAGCACGACATGGACTTCGTGATGGGCCTGACCGATCGCCTGGTCGTCATGGACTTCGGCGAAAAGCTGGCCGAAGGCGCGCCGGCGGACATCCAGAGCAATCCGGCGGTGCTGGAAGCCTATCTCGGCGGCGTCGTGTGAAGCCGCTGGCAGCGAAGCAACCGAATCGACCATGACCACGCTCCTCGACGTCCGCGACGTATCCGTGGCCTACGGCAAGGTGGAGGCGTCCATCGCGTCTCGCTCAAGGTCGACGAAGGCAGCATCGTCACCGTCATCGGTCCCAACGGTGCCGGCAAGACGACGCTGCTGGGGGCGATCATGGGCACGCTGCCCGCGCAGGGCGACATCGCGTATCGCGGCGAGCGCATCAACCCGATGTCGGTGGAGCACCGGGTGGGCGCCGGGCTGGTGCTGGTGCCCGAGAAGCGCGAGCTCTTCGGATCGATGAAGGTCTCCGACAACCTCGAGCTCGGCGCGTTCGCGCGGCTGCGCCAGGGCGACCGCGACGCCTTGCGCACGCTCGACGACGTGTATGCGCGCTTTCCGCGGCTGCGCGAGCGGCGCGGGCAGGAGGCGGGCACGCTGTCCGGCGGCGAGCGGCAGATGCTGGCGCTCGGCCGCGCGCTGATGGCGAAGCCGAAGCTGCTGATGCTGGACGAGCCGTCGCTCGGACTGGCGCCGCTGATCGTCCGCGAGATCTTCAGCATCGTCGCCGCGCTGAAGGCCACCGGCGTGTCGATCCTGCTCGTCGAGCAGAACGCGCGCGCGGCGCTGCAGGTCGCCGACTACGGCTACGTGCTCGAGACCGGCGAATGCGTGATGGAGGGACCGAGCGCGGAACTCGCGGCGAACCCGCGCGTGGCCGCGACCTACCTCGGGCAGGCCGCGGCCGCCGCCGCCGGCAATTGAATCGGGGGTCGAACGGCCCCAGAATAACGGTATCGGATCGCGTCGCAGGCCGGACGAGACCCCACAATTCGAAGGGCTATTGGTGACCGACCTCTCCGTTCCCCCCGTATCCGCCGCGCTGCTGGCCGATGCCGAACACCTGCTGCTCGCGCCGTCGGGACTTTCGACCAGTCCGCGTTGTCGAGCGTGCTGGCCGACATCCACACGCACGACATCGAGTTCGCCGATCTCTATTTCCAGCATGCGCGGTTCGAAGGCTGGAGCCTCGAGGAAGGCATCGTCAAGTCGGGCACGTTCAACATCGACCGCGGCGTCGGCGTGCGCGCCGTCAGCGGCGACAAGCAGGCCTATGCCTACTCGGACGACATCTCGCTGCCGGCGCTGACCGAAGCCGCGCACGCCGTGCGCGCGATCGCGCGGCAGGGGCAGTCCGCCGTCGCGCCGCTCGGGACGCGCGGCAACGCGCACGCGCTGTACACGATCGCCGATCCCGTCGCGAGCCTGGGCGAGGCCGACAAGGTCGCGCTGCTCGAGCGCCTCGAGCGCATCGCGCGCGCGCGCGATCCCCGCGTCACGCACGTGATGGCGTCGCTGGCCGGCGAGCACGAGACGATCCTCATCGCGCGCAGCGACGGGCTGGTCGTCGCCGACGTGCGGCCGCTGGTGCGGATGTCGATCACCGTCATCGTCGAGGAGAACGGCCGGCGCGAGCAGGGCCACTCCGGCGGCGGCGGGCGCTTCGACTACGCGTACTTCACCGACGAAGTGCTGCACCGCTACGCGAACGAGGCGGTGGCGCAGGCGGTGCTGAACCTCGCGGCGCGCGACGCGCCCGCGGGCAACATGACCGTGGTGCTCGGCAACGGCTGGCCGGGCATCCTGCTGCACGAGGCCATCGGGCACGGTCTCGAAGGCGACTTCAACCGCAAGGGCACGAGCGCCTTCTCCGGCCGTGTCGGCAAGCGCGTCGCCGCCAAGGGCGTCACCGTCGTCGACGACGGCACGATGGAGCGTCGCCGCGGCTCGCTCAACATCGACGACGAAGGCAACCCGACGCGGCGCACGGTGCTGATCGAGGACGGCATGCTGCAGGGCTACATGCAGGACCGGCTCAACGCCGGCCTGATGAAGGTCGCGCCGACCGGCAACGGCCGCCGCGAATCGTTCGCGCACCTGCCGATGCCGCGGATGACCAACACGATCATGCTGGCCGGCGACCGCGATCCCGCGGAGATCATCGCGTCGGTGAAGTAGGGGCTCTACGCCGCCAACTTCGGCGGTGGCCAGGTCGACATCACCAGCGGCAAGTTCGTGTTCTCCGCGGCCGAAGCGTGGATGATCGAGGACGGCAAGCTCACCTATCCGGTGAAGGGCGCCACGCTGATCGGCAACGGCCCCGACGCCCTGACCAAGGTGTCGATGATCGGCAACGACCTGGCGCTCGACTCGGGCGTGGGCACCTGCGGCAAGGACGGCCAGAGCGTTCCGGTCGGCGTCGGCCAGCCGACGCTCAAGATCGACGGCCTGACGGTCGGCGGCACCGCCTGACGGGGCCTTCCCGTCGGGACGCTCGTCGCGCGACTTCCGGGCGGGCCGCGGGCGGCCGCCCGCGGCCCCGGCACGTTGCAGGCGCCGCGGATGAGGGCGCCCCCCTATTGCGGTTATTACGTATTGCCCCTGACCTTCCCCGGGGAATATCGTGATGTTGTGGGGAACAGGTTGCCCCGCCCGCGGTTGCGCGGGCGTCGCTGGTGGTCGAGGGCACCGCTCTTCTGTAATGTACAATACGAACGGTTCCTTTGCGCACAGGCCCGTCCGTGCATCGTTCACCTCGCCGTTCATTGCTGGCTCCATGACCCTGCGCGTTGCGTTCAATGCAACCCCGCTGCTGTCGCCGCTGACGGGCATCGGCAACTACATTGTCGAACTGGGCGCCGCTCTGGCGGCCACCGGCGAAGTCGATGCGTACTCGTTCTACCGCTATCGATGGCGGCACGAGCCGCCGCAACCGCCACCTCCCCATTTTCCGCTGACGGCGGCGGCGGTCCAGCGGATCAAGCCGTGGCTCCCGTTCCGCGGCATGCTGCGGGTCGCGGCGCAGCAGATGGGATTTTCGCGGGGGCTGCGCGAGCATCGCATCGACCTCTACCACGAGCCGAACTACGTCCCGCTGCGCTACGACGTGCCGGTCGTCATCACGATCCATGACCTGTCGTGGCTGCATTACCCCGAAACGCACCCGGCGGATCGCGTCCGCTGGCTGATGCGCGGCATGCCGCGGGCCCTCGAGCGCGCGCAGGCCATCATCGTCGATTCGCACTTCGTCCGGGCCGAGGTCATCAAGGAATTCGGCGTGGCGCCCGAGCGTGTCCACACGGCGCACCTCGGCGTCTCCGAAGATCTACCGGCAGCGTTCGGCGGCGGAGACCGCGGAGACGCTGCAGCCGCTCGGCCTGCAGCATGGGCAGTACCTGCTGACGGTGGGCACGATCGAGCCCCGCAAGAACGTCGGCCACGTGCTCGAGGCTTTCGCGCAGATTCCCGCGGCCATCCGCGAGCGCTTTCCGCTGGTGATCGCCGGGGCGCGCGGCTGGCGCGCAACGGAAATCGTCGGACGGTTGCGGCGGCTCGCAGACCTCGGGCAGATCCGTTTCCTCGGCCACGTCGGCGACGCCGCGCTGCCGCACCTGTATGCGGGCGCGGCATCGTTCGTCTTTCCGTCGCTGTACGAGGGCTTCGGATGCCGCCGCTGGAGGCGATGGCGTCCGGCGTCCCGGTCCTCGCCTCCAACCGCGCATCGCTGCCGGAAGTCATGGGGGACGCCGGCCGCACGCTCGAACCCGACGACGTCAACGACACCGCCGAACGCATCAGGGCGATGCTCGATGATCCCGTCGCCCGCGCGACGATGGCGCAGCGCGGCGTCGC
>CAWGLS010000006.1:0-100408 GCA_963823475.1 uncultured beta proteobacterium | reverse complement strand
GGAGGTTCGTCGCGAGGCCAGTTGACCGCGAAGCGGCTTTTTCAACTCCCGCGAGGGTGAGGAATTGCCGCTAACAGCCGGTATTGCCTGGGAAATCCGCGCCGTCCCCAAGGCGACATTGGCGCCCCGTCCCGCTATTGACCCGCACCAAACCGCCCCCTACACAGCGCGGCAAGTGAGCGCGTAGCTCAGGTGGTAGAGCACGTGACTTTTAATCATGGGGTCGAGGGTTCGAGTCCCTCCGCGCTCACCATGTCCATTTTCGCCTCCTGTTTTCTCAACGTTATTTCGCCTTTTTGTCAAACCGATGCTCAGGGTTGACACTTCCTGTTCGCTCCTTTGGTTTCCGCGATCAGCGTCTCGACGCCCATGCGGGCCATCCGCTCTTGGTTGGCGGCGATGGTGTATCGCTCCACTTCGGTGAGGCTTTTGTGGCCGGAGATCGCGGCGATGACATTGGCGCTGCATCCGGCCTCCGCCAGACGCCGACAGGCGGCCTTGCGAAGGTCCGTGGGCTGATGTTCCGCGCGGCAGGCCCGCAGCATTACACGCCTCACGAAACCAATTGGTGAAGCCCGCCGCCGCGAACGGCTTGCCGAATGAGGTGGTGAGGAAGGTCAGGTGGTCGGACGGAGTGGCATCCAGCACCGCTTGCAGATCGGGATGGATCGGGATCGCCAGCTTGGTCCCGGTCTTTTGCTGCTTCACTTCGATTGCACCGTTGCGAATGTGCTGGCGACCCATCCGCACCACGTCACCGCGCCGTTGCGCCGTATTGAGTAGCAACGCCAGTGCCAGCCGCTCCCGCGTGCCGATCGGGTGACGCGCCTCGAAAGCGGCAATGTCATCCTCATTCCAAGTGCGGAAGCCGTCCGTCTTACCCGACAAGTTCTTGATGCCTGCGGTCGGATCAGCGGCCAGCACACCCTCGGCGACAGCGAATTGCATCAGCGCCCGTCACCGTCTTGAGCCAATTACGGGCTGCGAAACGGGTCGCTGCCTTCTTGGCGAACATCACGTTGACATGCTCCCGCTTGAGCAGTGCGGATCGCTTGTCGCCGTGCTCGGCGCGGAAGCGTTCAAGAATATTGCGACGGGTCCGCCGCGTCTCCGGGGCGAACGCCTGAAACGCCATCGAATTGAAATAGGACACCACCAGCGCGTTGATAGTCCCCGGCTTGGTACGCGATGCGCCGATCTCGATGCGCGGTGATTGGCCCTCCAAGCGCCACCTCATATGCCGCCATGAACTGCGGCGACCACGGCAACCCCGGGAGCGGTACTCGCTTGCTCCCGGCCTTGCGGAAATAGAAACGCGCGGTGCCGTGACGGTCAATGAACGCCTGCGTGTATTTCGGCATTTTCATAGAACGGTGTTCCATTCGTTAGCTTCGATCCTCGACTGTCGAGGAAGCTGTCCCTACCTTCCCCGTGGGATGGAGATTCAATTACCCCTGCCTCAAGGTACACTTCGACGTCGCCCGTTACTCCGGCAGCAGCCGCAGCAGCCAAAAGCCCCCGCGTGGCCCGGGCGACCTCGCTCTGCCTGATTAGAGATTTTCGACGACCCATGGCGGCGACTTTTCCGCAATGAATGTTCCGAATGCTAGGGAAGAACTACTTCGTTTTTTTTCCCTTTTTTGGTGCCCAGGCTTTTTTGAATATCTCACCCTTGCGCTTAATTTCAGCCAATATTGGGCTGGTATCAGTGGAAACATTCACCGTGGGTTTTTGGTAGACGGCCAAAATATCGAGAAGGACCTCGTCTTTAGTTTTGTTCAGTGTTTTCTTCCACTGCTCGCAAAACCTCGGGCGAGATGTCATACGCCTTCGCGACCTCCTCGTCAGCGTCAGCTACCTTGAGCCTCGTTTCTGCAACGCAAAAACGGTGCCGACAGCATGAGCTTGATATCGCCTTGCGGTCCCTGGGCGCAAACCGTGCAATCCTTTCCTTCCAAAAGCAAAAATCGCATCAATTTGTCCGTATTCTCGAAGTTTTCGAGCCCTCTGACTGCCTCAGACAAAACCCCAAGCAGCTCCTCATCGTTGGTCTCATTCTCTTTCAATATTTCGATTTCTTGAAGCAGGAATTGCCTGAGCCGCAGCTGCCGTTTCGTCACAGGATTGCCTCTGCTATCGGCCGAGTTTTGCGTGTTCGTATCGAGACTGCGGCTGATTGATTTGGATAGACACCCCACCAATTTTTCCGTCAAACTGGCGGTTTTGCAATGGTCGGCAGTGACGAAATCCTCTCAAACGACGACAACGAAAGCAATGATGTAAAGCCCAACTCAGAGTAACGCTCCAGCGGCGTTGCCGATGAAAGCTCTCCATCCCCGGATGTAACGGCCAAGCATGGCGTCCGAAGCGTGGCCCGTCTGAGCCCGTATTTTGGTCGTGGATACCCCGGCCTGCGCGGCGCTGGTTGCGAAACCGGCCCGCAAGCTATGGCCAGAGCCCGTCGGGTCGATACCGGCGGTGGCGAGCACGTTCCCTGATCACGAGCGAGACCGCCTCGCCGGACAGACGTTCGGGATGGATACGACCGTGCCGATCGACGTGCCTGAAAATGGGGCCGCTCGTCACCCCGGTTAGGGCCAGCCAAGCTTCCAGGGCTGCGACGGGGCAGTTTCGGGTCCGGCCGTAAGGGATGCCGATTTTTCGCCCGCCGCCTCCTGGTCGGTCTTGGAACGCCGGAGAGTGACGATCAGGCCCTCGCGCACGGTTTCGATGTCGGCCCGGTCGAGACCGACCAGTTCAGACCTCCGGAAGCCTCCCGCGAACCCGATTAGCAGCAGAGCGCGGTCCCGTAGGTCTTTCGGTCGGTCTTTCATCCTGTCGAGGACGAGGAATAGGTCCTCGCGCAGCAGGGGTTTGGATTGGCGCTGGGAGGTGCCTTGGGTCCGCTTAATGCCCCGCATGGTCGATTTGACGAAGGCCGTGATGGTAGGAGAAGATAGTCCTTTAACTTCACGAGCCTTGGAAATCGTAGCTACGCGACCCACCAAGGTCGCAACGCTGAGCGTTCCCGCATGTGCAGCCAGGTACGCCGCCACCGTGTTCGGCGACGCGGGGATGCTGCCTCCCCACGCTAAGAAGTCGTCGAGGTCTGATCGATACGCCCGGCGGGTACTGTCCGCGATGCTGTTCGTTATCAGGTCCAACACCGGTTGCGGGATGTCACTCGGCTCGACCGCGCCGAACCGCTCATCATTCGGTTTCGACGCCGCCATCTGTAGATGATTGCATTCCGCGCGATCCAAAAAGCCCTTTTTTTCGCGGCAACGCGCCGCAGGTCGCGCCGTCGGCGTTCGTCGCGGATACCGCGACGCTGATCGGCCACGTCATTCTCGGCGAACGGACCAGCGTGTGGCCGGGCGCGGTGCTGCGCGCCGAAGCGGAGCCCATCGTCGTCGGCGACGGCAGCAACATCCAGGACAACGCGGTGCTGCACGTCGATCCCGGCGTGCCGATGACGATCGGCTGCAACGTCACCGTCGGGCACCAGGCGATGCTGCATGGCTGCACGATCGGCGACGGCTCGCTGATCGGCATCCAGGCCATCGTGCTCAATCACGCCGTCATCGGCCGCGACTGCCTCGTCGCCGCCGGGGCCATCGTGACGGAAGGCAAGTCGTTCCCCGACCGCACGCTGATCATGGGTGCGCCGGCCCGGGTCGTCCGCGAACTGACCGACGCGGACGTGGCGATGGTGCACGCGGCCGCCGCGACGTACGTCAATCGCCGCGAGGCGTACCAGACAGAGCTGGAGCGCATCGACTAGGCTTCCGCGAACGCCGAGTTGACGCGCTTGACCGCGGCCGCCGACATCTTGGCCGGGCCGATGACGGCGAACCAGCCTTCGACCAGGTAATTGGGCATCCCCTGTTCCACCATCGTCGGAAGGTCCGGCGCCGCCGGCACCCGCTGCGCCGCGCCGACGCCGATGGCCCGCAGCGCACCGCTTTTCAGATGCTGCTGGACGGACGGCAGCGCCAGCGTCCCCATGCCGATCTGGCCGCCGATCAGGTCGGACAGCATCGGCCCGACACTCTTGTACGGCACGTGCGTGACCTTGGCGCCGGCCTCGTCCATGAACATCTCGGCGGCGAGGTGGGCGTGATGTCGTTGATCGGATCGAACGGCAGCGACGGGATCGGCGCGAACGGCAGGCCGGCCGCTTCGAACACGCGCGCCAGGTCGCCTGCGTGCGCGCCGAGCCCGCGCTGTCGGCGTCGGCCCGCCTGCTCGTCGAACACCTGCGCGACGCCGCGGCGCCGGCGCAAGGCACGCGCGCCGCTATGAAAGCCCGGTGACCGGCAGCGCGGCGCCGTGGATCGCGCGCGCGGCCGGGGAGGCGAGGAAGACGATCACGCTGGCCAGGTCCTCGGGGGCGACCCACCGTCGCGGATCGGCGTCCGGCATCGCCTTGCGGTTCTCCGGCGTGTCGATGATCGTCGGGAGCACGCAGTTGACGTTGAGGTTCTTCTCGCGCAGTTCCGCCGCCATCGACTCCGTCAACCGGATCACGGCGCTCTTGGCGGCAACGTAGGCGCCCATGTTCGCCGCGCCCCTTTGCGCTGAAAAAGCGCCGACATTCACGATCCTGCCGCCGCCGCCGGCCAGCATCCGCGGTACCACGGCGCGCGCCGCATGCAGCAGTGAGCGCGCGTTCAAATCCATGAGAAAGGTCAGGTCCGCATCGGGTGTGGCGTGCACCGGCGGCCCCATCCGGAAGCCGCCCGCGAGGTTGCACAGGACATCGATGCGGCCGAAGCGGTCGATCGCCGCCTGTGCGGCCGCCTCGACCTGCGCCGCGTCCAGCAGGTCCGCGGCGACGTGCAGCCGCCGCGCGTCCTCGTTGCCGTAGACGGTGTCGAGGCGCTCGCGCTGGCGGTCGAGCAGCACGAGGTTGGCGCCGTGCCCGGCGAACGCCGCGGCCACCGCGCGACCCAGGTTGCCGCTGGCGCCGGTGATGATGACGGTGTCGATACGCATCGTGGACGCCTCGCTGGCGGGGGTCAGGAAACGATCGTCCCGGTGCAGTCGCCGAAGCCGATGCGCCGGAACCCGGGGCGAGCGCAGTGGCCGCGCAGGATCACCGTGTCGCCGTCTTCCAGGAAACCGCGCTTCTCGCCATTGGGCAGCTGCAGCGGCTGCCTGCCGCCCGCCGACAGCTCGAGCATCGACCCGCCCTGGCCGGGTTCGGGGCCTGACTGCGTTCCGGATCCCAGGAGATCGCCCGGCTGCAGGTTGCAGCCGTTGACCGTGTGATGGGCGACGAGCTGCGCGAGCGTCCAGTAGCTGTCGCGGAAATTCGACTGCATCAGCCGGTGCGGCGGCGCGCCGGCGAGGCGCATCGCCGCCGTCTGCAGCAGAACCTCGAGCGTGATGTCGAGGGCGCCACCCGCGCGGTTGGCGGCGGAATCGAGATACGGCAGCGGGGCGGGTTCGCCTTCCGCGCGGTCGAACGGCGCCCGGAAGGGCGCCAGCGCGTCCATCGTCACGATCCACGGCGAGAGCGTCGACGCGAAATTCTTGGACAGGAAAGGCCCCAGTGGCTGGTATTCCCACGCCTGGATGTCGCGCGCGGTCCAGTCGTTGAACAGCGCAAGGCCGAACAGGTGCGCTTCGGCATCGGCGACCGGGATCGCCTCGCCCCGCACGTTCGGCGCGCCGACGAAAATGCCGAGTTCGAGCTCGTAGTCGAGACGTCGGCTCGGTCCGACGCGCGGCGCATCGTCGTCGGGGCCCTTCGTCTGGCCGCGCGGCCGGAGGATGGACTCACCGCTGACGCCGATCGACGACGCGCGCCCGTGATAGCCGATCGGCACCCACTTGTAGTTGGGCAGCAGCGGATTGTCCGGGCGGAACTGGCGTCCGACCGCGGTGGCGTGGTGGATGCTCGTGTAGAAATCGGTGTAGTCGCCGATATGGCAGGGCAGGCCCATCTCGACGGCCGACATCGGCACGAGGCTCGCCTGGGTGGCGCTTTGCTGGGCGCTGCCTTCGCGCAGCCGATGCGACAGCGTCCGGCGCAGCGTCGTCCGCGCGGGCGCGCCCGCGCGCATGAAGTCGTTCATGTCGTCGGTGGCGAGCAGGCGCGCATGCTCGACGTCGACGATCTGGTCGCCGATCGCGACGCCGATGCGAAAGCGCGCTTCGCCCGCCCGCCGGAACCGTCCGAACGGCAGGTTCTGGATCGGAAAGTCGGTGGCCGGGTCGTTGGCGGAATCGACCCAGCAGGACAGCGCCGGGTCGTGCGTGTCGTCCAGTGGCACGGTCACGAGGGAGCCCTCATGGCAACGTCCGCGCTCACCGGACGACCTTCGTGCTGCGCACTCCGGTATTCGCCCTTGGGACGGCCCGGCGGGCTCAATGGACGACCTGCGCGCTGCGCACTCCGGTATTCGCCCTTGGGACGGCCCGGCGGGCTCATGCCGCCTCGATCACGCCGCGGCGCAGCTGGTCGCGCTCCAGGGACTCGAACAGCGCCTTGAAGTTGCCTTCGCCGAAGCCGTCGTCGCCCTTGCGCTGGATGAACTCGAAGAATACAGGCCCGAGCATCGTCTGCGAAAAGATCTGCAGCAGCAGCCGCTGCTGGCCGCCTTCGGTCGTGCCGTCGAGCAGGATGCCGCGCGCCTGCAGCGCGTCCACGCGCTCGCCGTGGCCGGGCAGGCGCGCGGCGAGCATTTCGTAGTAGGAGGCGGACGGCGCTGTCATCAGCGGGACACCTGCGCGGCGCAGGCTGTCGATGCTGGCGAAGAGGTCCTCGGAGAGCAGCGCGATATGCTGGATGCCCTCGCCGTTGTACTTCATCAGGAATTCCTCGATCTGCCCCGTGCTTTTCGACGCCTCTTCGTTCAGCGGTATGCGGATCTTGCCGTCGGGTGCCGTCATCGCCTTCGACGTCAGTCCGGTGTACTCGCCCTTGATGTCGAAATAGCGGATTTCGCGGAAGTTGAAGATGCGCTCGTAGAACGCCGCCCAGTACGCCATGCGGCCGCGATAGACGTTGTGCGTCAGGTGGTCGATGATCGTGAAGCCGTGGCCCTTGGGATGCCGGTCGACGCCGTCGATGAACCTGAAGTCGATGTCGTAGATCGATTCGCCGTCGCCGAAGCGGTCGATCAGGTACAGCGGTGCGCCGCCGATGCCCTTGATCGCCGGCAGCTTCAATTCCATCGGACCCGGCGGCAGGTCGACCGGTTGCGCGCCCTGCGCCAGCGCGTACTGGAACGCCTTGTGCGAATCGCGGACGCGGAACGCCATCCCGCACGCGGACGGCCCGTGCTCGACGGCGAAATACGACGCCACACTCGGCACCTCGTTGTTGACGATGAAGTTGATGTCGCCCTGGCGGTACAGCGCGACATCCTTCGAGCGGTGCGTGGCCACGCGGCTGAAGCCGAGCAGTTCGAACACCGGCTCCAGCACGTTGGGCGTGGGCGAGGCGAACTCGACGAACTCGAAGCCATTAAGCCCCATCGGATTGTCGAACAGGTCGGTCATTGCGGGTCGTCCAGGAGTGCGGAGGCGTTATTGTGCACCTCCGGCTCGCGTCGTGGCCCCGCTGCTCGGCGAACGGCGTGTTGCGGTAGACGCCGTCCGGGGCAAAGAGCGACGCCAGCAGGTGCTCGTCGCTGCCTTCCCACGCGCGCTTGTAGCCGGCCATGAACGTATCGATCGACATGCGGTTCCTCCTGGCGGGGTTACGGGGGGGCACCGGCGCCCGGTCGCGTCCGGGGCGAAAGCGCCGTCGCCGGGGAGGCGCAGCGGATGTCTTATCATTCAAGGTTGAATCGGCAGGAACCGCTCCCATATCCATGCCGCCGCGGTCCTCCGCGGCTTCGGATTCTTGCACGGATCGCCCGCGCCACGAACATTACTTCCCGGACTTCGCCATGAACGACGACACGACCTCCACAGCCACCGCCGACACTCCGCAAACCCACGGCTTCCAGGCCGAGGTGAAGCAACTGCTGCAGCTGATGATCCATTCGCTGTACAGCCATCCCGAGATCTTCCTGCGCGAGCTCATCTCCAATGCGTCCGACGCGGCGGACAAGCTGCGCTTCGAGGCGCTCGACCACCCGGCGTACTACGAGGACGACCCGGACCTTTCGATCACCGTCACCTACGACCGCGCGGCGCGCACGATTACCGTCAGCGACAACGGCATCGGGATGTCGCGCGACGAGGTGATCGCGCACATCGGGACGATCGCCAAGTCGGGCACGCGCGAGTTCTTCGCGTCGCTGTCCGGCGACCAGGCGAAGGACGCGCGGCTGATCGGCCAGTTCGGCGTCGGTTTCTACTCGTCGTTCATCGTCGCCGACCGGGTGACGCTGCTGACGCGCCGCGCCGGCCTGCCGGCAAGCGAGGGCGTCCGCTGGGAGTCGGCCGGGGAGGGTGACTACACGATCGAGCGCATCGAGCGTCCCGAACGCGGCACCGAGGTCACGCTGCACCTGCGGCCGGACCAGGACGACCTGCTGGCACGCGGCCGCCTGGCGGCGATCGTCCGCAAGTATTCCGACCACATCGCGCTGCCGATCCTGATGCGCCGCGAGGTGTGGGACGCGGACAAGCAGGAATACCGGATCACCGACGAGAACGAGACGGTCAACCAGGCCTCCGCGCTGTGGGCGCGGGGGAAGGCCGACATCACGCCCGAGCAGTACGACGAGTTCTACAAGCACGTCGCGCACGACGGGCAGGCGCCGCTCGCCTACGTCCACGCGCGCGTCGAGGGCCGCACCGAGTACACGCTGCTGCTGTACATCCCGGCGGCGGCGCCGTTCGATCTGTGGGACCGCGAGCACCGGCATGGCGTGAAGCTTTACGTGCGGCGCGTGTTCATCATGGACGACGCCGACCAGCTGCTGCCGCCGTACCTGCGCTTCGTCCGCGGCGTCGTCGACTCCAACGATCTCCCGCTCAACGTCTCGCGGGAGCTGCTGCAGCAGTCGCGCGACGTCGAGGCGATCCGCGGCGGCTGCGTCAAGCGCGTGCTCGACCTGCTGGCCGACCTGGCCGAGAACGACAAGGAAAAGTACGCGACGTTCTGGCGGACGTTCGGCACGGTGCTGAAGGAGGGCTTCGTCGACGACTACGCGCAACGCGAGCGAGCTTTCGAAGCTCGCGCGCTTCGCGTCGACGGTCAGCGGCACCGACGTGCAGGACGTGGCGCTTGCCGACTACGTGGGGCGGATGAAGGAAGGCCAGCAGGCGATCTACTACGTCACCGGCGACACCTACGCGGCCGCCGCGCACAGCCCGCACCTCGAGATCTTCCGCAAGAAAGGCATCGAAGTGCTGCTGCTGGCGGACCGCATCGACGAATGGGTGACGACGTCGCTGACCGAATTCGACGGGAAGGAGCTGCGCTCGGTCGCCAAGGGCGCGCTCGACCTGGGCGACCTGGCCGACGCCGGGGAGAAAGCGGCGCAGGAACAGGAAGCCACGGCGCTGGCGCCGCTGGTCCTGCGGCTGCAGAAGGCGTTGGGCGAGCGCGTGAAGGAAGTGCGCGTCACGCACCGCCTGACCGATTCGCCCGCCTGCCTGGTGGTGGGCGAGGGCGAGCTGTCGGGCAACCTCGAGCGCCTGTTGCGCTCCGCCGGCCAGAAGGCGCCGGCGGCGGTGCCCGTGCTCGAGATCAATCCGCGCCATGCGCTGGTCAAGCGGATGGACGGCGAGCCCGACGAGCGACTCCCCGATTGGGCGCAGCTGCTGTTCGACGAGGCGATGCTGGCCGAGGGCGCGCAGCTGCCCGACCCCGCGGGCTTCGTGCGGCGGCTCAACACGCTGATGTTCGGCGCGGCCAAGGCGGAGTCCGCGCCCAGCGCCGCACCGGAAGCGTAGCCGGGTCAATTGAAGGCGTCATTGCCAGAGCCGCTGTCGTCCCCGCGCAGGCGGGGACCCAGTGTCGTAGCCGGACGACGCCCGTCAAGCAGTGAAGCAACGTCGCTGGGTCCCCGCCTGCGCGGGGACGACACCGGAAAATGGAGACCCGTGGCCATGTGTAGCCGCATTCCAACGAAGCGTTGCGGCTAGCGACCCGCGATGATGGACTTCGCCGCCATCCCGCGCGAGCGGTTGCCTGCGCTGCTGCGGACGATGCCCAAGGCCGAGCTGCACATCCACATCGAGGGTTCGCTCGAGCCCGAACTCATTTTCGCGCTGGCGCGGCGCAACGGCGTCGCGCTGCCGTACGCGAGCATCGAGGCGCTGCGCGCCGCCTACGCGTTCACCGACCTGCAGAGCTTCCTCGACATCTACTACGCGGGCGCGAGCGTGCTCATCGAGGAGGAGGATTTCTTCGACATGGCAATGGCGTATTTCGCGCGCGCCGCCGCCGACCACGTCGTCCACGCCGAGCTGTTCTTCGACCCGCAGACGCACACCGACCGCGGCATCGCGTTCGCGACGGTCATCAACGGGCTGTCGCGGGCGTGCGCGCAGGCGCAGGTGGTCCACGGCATCGATGCGTCGCTGATCCTGTGCTTCCTGCGCCACCTGTCCGAGGAGGCCGCGTTCGCCACGCTCGAGCAGGCGCTGCCGTTTCGCGACCGCTTCGTCGGTGTGGGCCTGGACAGCGGCGAGCGGGGCAACCCGCCCGAAAAATTCGCCCGCGTGTTCGCGCGCTGCCGCGCGCTCGGGCTGCACCTCGTCGCGCATGCCGGCGAGGAGGGCCCGCCGGCCTACATCGTGTCCGCGCTCGACGTGCTGCACGTCGAGCGGATCGACCACGGCGTGCGCTGCCTCGAGGATTCCGCGCTCGTTGCCCGCCTCGCCCGCGACGGCGTGCCGCTGACCGTATGTCCGCTGTCGAACGTCAAGCTGTGCGTATTTCCGGACCTCGGGCGGCATCCGTTGAAGGCGTTGCTGGACGCGGGTATCCGGGCGACCGTCAATTCCGACGACCCCGCGTACTTCGGCGGCTACGTGGACCGCAACTACACGGAAGCCTTCGCGGCGTTGCCGCTCGATGCGCGCGACGCCTACACGCTGGCGCACAACAGCTTTACGGCGAGCTTCGCCGACGCCGCGCGGAAGCAGCGGTGGATCGCGGCGCTGGACGCCGCCTTCGCGGCGGCTTGACGGCGGGCCGCCTACAGCTCCTGTTTGATGTGCATGACGCGGAGGACCTCCTTCGCGAGCTTGTCCGGCGGATCGGCGAACGCCGTCGCCCGCCCCCAATGCAGGCCGAGGCGCCCGGCGTCCAGATCCCCGCTGATCGGACCGTAGCCCAGGATGTCGATCGGCGGCGGGGATAGAATGGCCGGATAATCTGCGCGACGGTGCGCCATGATGCGCCTGGTCGTTGCACTGGTCGCTGGCCTTACGCTCGCCGGGTCCGTCCGCGCGGCGCTCGACATCGGCGAGCGCGCGCCCGACGGCGCGATCGTCTTCCACTACATGAGCTTGAATCCCACCAAGCACGTGGAGAAGATGCTCGGCGCGCTGAAGAGCTGGGCTGCGCGCCGGCCCTAGGAGCGTGTCGGACAACGCGCCGGGCGCCCGCCCGCGACGCTATAATCGCTGCACAACAAGCGCTGGTCGACCACCGCGGACGTTGGCAGTCGGGTCCGGCGGGGACCTCCACGAAAATGCACGTTCACTCCGGGAACTGGATGCGCGCAGCCGCCGAATCGCTTTCCCGTAGTGGAATTCGCGCGGCGCCGGCGCCGCGGGGCCGCAGCGCCGCCCTTCGCCGACGCCAGCGCTGGCGTCCGCGACCGGCGGGACGCCTCGTGCTGGCGCTGGCGCCCATTCTCGCGTTGCTCGCGCTGACGGTGGTGCTGCTGCTGTGGGCAGCCGTCGACGCGCCGGCGAGTCCGCGGCTGCTGATCGCGGCGCAGGTCACCGCCGTCATCGCGGCGGCGATCGCCGTCCTGCAGATCTTCCGGCAGGTCCGAAGTCGGCAGGACGCGACGCTCGAATTGCAGGACGCGGAAGCCAAGCTCTCCGAGATCATCGAGTCGGCGATGGACCCGATCATCGTCGTCGACGAGCACCAGCGCATCGAGATGTTCAATTCGGCGGCGGAAGCCGCGTTTCGCTGGCCGCGCGCCGCGGTGGAAGGACAGCCGCTCGACATGTTGCTGCCCGAACGCTATCGCGCCGATCATCGTGCCCATATCCGGCACTTCGGCGAAACCGGCACGACCTCGCGCCGGATGGGGGCGCAGCGCGTGTTGACGGGATTGCGCGCGGATGGTGTCGAGTTCCCGATCGAGGCATCGATCTCGCAGCATGTCGAGCGTCGCCGCACGCTGTTCACGGTGATCCTGCGCGACGTCAGCGAGCGGGTGCGCGCGGAAACCCTGCTTGTCGCGCAGCGAAGGGCGGTTGCGCGGCATCCTCGATTCGGCGATGGACGCGATCATCACCATCGACGAAACGCAGCACGTCGCGATGTTCAACACCGCGGCTGAAGTGATGTTCCAGTGCCCGCGCGACGAGGCTGTCGGCGCGCCGCTCGCGTGGTTCCTTCCGGAGCGTTACCGCGTGGCGCACGGCGCGCATGTGCGTGAATTCGGCGAAGCGGGTACCCAATCGCGGCGGATGGGCGGCGCGCGCATCGTGACCGGCCTGCGCCGCAACGGCGAGGAGTTTCCGATCGACGCGTCCATTTCGCAGCTGCGCGACGGCGAGGCCCGCTACTTCACCGTGATCCTGCGCGATATCTCCGAGCGCGTGCGGGCGGCGGAGGACCTGCAGCGTTCCAAGGACGAGCTGCAGGAACTGGGGTCCACCGCGCATATCGCGCGCGAGCAGGAAAAAAGCCGGATCGCGCGCGAACTGCACGACGAGCTGGCACAGGGACTGACGATGCTGCAGATGGACGTCGCCTGGTGCAAGGCGAAGCTTGCCGGCGGGCACGCCGACGGCATGGTCAAGCTCGAGCGGATGGAAAAGCTGCTGAAGTCCACCGTCGCCGCCACGCGCCGCATCGCGGCCGATCTGCGACCGCTGATGCTCGACGACCTGGGGCTCGTGCCCGCCGTCGAATGGCTGGTCGAGAATTTCACGCAGCGGACGGGCGTCCCCTGCGCGCTCCTGATCGAGAGGAGGGAGGTGGCGCTCGACAGCGCGCGCTCCAATGCCGTATTCCGCATCATCCAGGAGTCGCTGACGAATGTCGCCAAGCATGCCGCCGCGACGCAGGTGGACGTGACGATCGCGCGCGACGACGACGATGGGCTCGTCGTGCGCGTGCGCGACAATGGGACCGGGTTCGCCGTACAGGATCCGCGCAAGCCCAATTCGTTCGGCTTGGTCGGCCTGCGCGAGCGCGCCGCCATGCTGAACGGCCGGGCGACGATCGCCACCGCGATCGGTGGCGGCACGACGATCGAGGTGCGGCTGCCGGCGGCCGGCGAGGAGAGGCCCGCATGATTCGCGTCGTGATCGCCGACGACCACACGATCCTTCGCGAAGGATTGAAGCAGCTGCTAGAGGCGGCCGATGACTTGAGCGTTGTGGGCGAGGCGGGCAACGGCCACGACGTGCTGCGCGAGGTGCGGTCGCGCGAGTTCGATGTCCTGCTGCTCGACATGTCGATGCCCGGCAAGAGCGGAATGGAACTCATCAAGCAGGTGAAGGCGGAGCGGCCGAAGCTGCGCATCCTGGTGCTGTCGATGCACGAGGAGCATCAGTACGCGGTCCGCGCCATCCGCGCCGGGGCTTCGGGCTACCTGACGAAGGAAAGCGCATCGGCGCTGCTGGTGACGGCCATCCGCAAGGTGGCGGGCGGCGGCGCGTTCATCAGCGCCGAGGTGGCGGAGCAGCTTGCGCTGTCCGCGATGCCGCACGCCGAGGGTCCGCCGCACACGACGCTGTCCGATCGCGAGTACCAGGTGTTTCGGCTGCTCGTCGCCGGCGCGGCCGTCACGCAGATCGCCGCGCAGCTCAACCTGTCGACGAAGACCGTCAGCACCCACAAGGCGCGGCTGATGGAAAAGCTGGGGATCGACAATCCGGCGGACCTTGTTCGCTACGCCGACAAGCACGGCCTGTCCGACGACCCCAATTCGCCGCGCTGACCGTCCTTTGCAAGGGGGTAGGGCGAATCCTACCCGGGCTCGGTGGGCGCCGAGCCCCCGAACCGGATTCGCCCGATGGGCGCATTCAGCCTTCGCCTATGCGCGATGCGCGGCCGGGCGCCCATACTCGGGCCATGGCTTCCCACCACACAGTGTTCATCGTCGACGACTCGCCGTCGATGCGCGCGCGGCTCGTTGAACTGCTGGAGGACATCGGCGGCATCGACGTCGTCGGCGAAGCCGGCACCCCGGCGGACGCCATCGCCGGCATCACGCGGACGCATCCGGAGTGCGTGCTCCTCGACTACCAGCTCGAAGGCGGTACCGGCCTCGACGTCCTGCGTGCCGTGCATCCGCTGGCCGCGGACATCGCATTCGTCGTGCTGACCAATCATGCGTGGGCACCTTACCGGGAGGCGTGCCTCGATGCCGGCGCCCGCTTCTTCCTCGACAAATCCACCGAATTCGGTAGCATCAAGGACGTGATCGCCGGACTCGAAGCTGCGCCACATTGACTTCCATGTACAGCCTGCCGCATCCGACGGAGTCCAACATGCTAGCGTTTGCCGACAGTAAGCCCCAGAAACGTTGCGACGACACGCCTTTCACCGCCCGCCGTCCGGTGCTGCACGAGATCAAGGACACGGGGCCGCACTGCGCGAGCTGCAGCCTGCAACGGCTGTGCCTGCCGCTGGGTTTCGAGCCCGACATCATGCACCTGTTCGACCGGCTGATCGGCAAGCGCCTGCGCCTGCGCAAGGGCGACACGCTCTTTCGCCCAGGCGAGCACTTTTCGGCGCTCTACGCGATCCGCCTCGGTTCCTGCAAGACGGTGCTGCTGTCCGAGGACGGCCGCGACCAGGTCTCGGGCTACCACATGGCGGGCGATATCATCGGCACCGACGGCATCGGCACCGAAACGCACGATTGCCAGGCGATCGCGCTGGAGGACATGGAGGTCTGCGCGCTGCCGTTCGCACGGATCGAGGAACTCGCCCATTCCAGCCCGCGCGTGACGCAGAACATGCACCGCCTGCTGGCGCGCGAGATCTCCCGCGAGCGGCACGTGATGCTGATGCTGGGCACCATGCGCGCCGACCAGCGGCTGGCGGCGTTCCTGCTCGACCTGGCCGAGCGCTACCATGCCCGCGGCTATTCGGGCTCCGAGTTCGTGCTGCGGATGACGCGGGACGAAATCGGCAGCTACCTGGGGCTCAAGCTCGAAACGGTGAGCCGGCTGCTGTCGCGCATGCATCGCGACGGATTGATCCTGGTCCAGGGCCGCGTGATCAAGCTGCTCGACACGCCGCAACTGAAGCACATGATCGACACCAGCGTCTAGCGTGACCTGCGGCGTCCGGCCACGAGAACGCGGCCACCACGCCGCTGGCCTACTTGCGCGTGCGCACTTCCAGATGCCGGCCGCGCGCCGGAAGCTCCGCGAGCGCTGCGAGCGGCACCGCCAACTGGCGCAGCATCTCATCGACGGAGATGATGCCCACCAGTTCGCCGGTGCGGTCGACGACGGGCATGCGGCGCACGCCATTCACCGTCATCTGCCGGACGCAGATGACGTCGCGGACGCAGAATTAGCCGATGCTCATCAGGTTGCCCTCCATGATGCCCGTCCGCCCCTCCACGGCCCGTCGACCCGCGGCGGATGCCGCTCATTCAATATGCGCGTCGTGATTCGTGGCGCGTTGACCTTGGTCAAACGGTCTGCTCGCAGGGCGTCCGTCCACGGGGGAACCGCGATGACCGATGTGCGCATCGACGCACCGAAGAGGACGCGATGATCTATCGCGATCGCATCGAAGCCGCCGAGAAGCTCGCCGAGGCGCTGGCGAAATGGCGCGGACGGCGCCCGCTGGTCGTCGCCATTCCACGCGGCGCAGTGCCGATGGGCAAGGTCATCGCGCAGCGGCTGGACGGCGACCTCGATGTCGTCCTCACGCGCAAGCTCCCGGCGCCCGGCAATCCGGAACTGGCGGTCGGCGCGGTCGACGAGTCCGGCTGGACGTTCGTCGCCGACTTCGCGGACGCGGTGGGCGCGACCCGCGAGTACCTCGCGCAACGGGTGGCGGAAGCGATGGCGACGATCCGCCGGCGGCGCGCGGAGTACACGCCGGGCCGGGCGCCGACAAGCGCTGCCGGACGCGTCGTGATCGTCGTGGACGACGGGCTGGCAACGGGCGCGACGATGATCGCCGCACTGCACGCGTTGCGCGCGCAGCATCCGGCGCATCTCGTCTGCGCGGTGCCGGTGGCATCCCCGGACGCCGTGCATCGGGTTGCCGCGGGCGCGGACGAGGTCGTATGCCCGCACGTCGCCGCCGAATTCTATGCGGTCGGGCAGTTCTATCGGGACTTCCCGCAGGTCTCCGACGCCGAGGTGGTGGAGCTGCTGCGCAGTACCGGCCCGCGGCAGGCCATTGCCACCGAGGGCTAGTTGCGGAACGTCAGGATGTATTTCGCCATCGCGGCGGCATCGGCCTTCGACACCTCCGGATGCGGCGGCATGTTCCAGAGGCCGATGCCGCGGGCGCCCGCACGGATCTTCGCGCTGACGATCACTTCGGCCTGTCGCTGGCTGCGATAGCGTTGCGCGATGTCCAACCACGGCGGACCGGCGAGCACTTCGCGGTCCGCATGACAGATCGTGCAGCGGTACTGCTGCAGCAACGCGGTGGCGTCGGCGGCGAAAGCGTCCCCGGCCAGCAGCGCCGCCGCCACGAACACCGTCATCCTGAGGGCATGCTCGACCATTCGGACATTGTGAACCGCATCGCACCGGCACATGGTTGACACATGTCAATACGGCGCGCGGCCGCCGGCGCCCGATCCTGCTTGCGCGGCCCGGCACGCTTGGGCTGCGTGTGTTGGGTTAGCATCGGCTTTGACATCCAGCGAATCCGTCCGCGCAGCAGCGTTCGCCCCAACCTCATGCAGATCACGTTCCTCGGCGCCACCCGCACGGTCACCGGCTCCAAGTATGTCGTCGACGATGGCAGCCACGCGGTCCTCGTGGACTGCGGACTCTTCCAGGGCGAGAAGGCGCTGCGCCTGCGCAACTGGCAGGCGCTGCCGCTGGCGCCGGCCTCGCTTGCGGCGGTCGTCCTCACGCACGCGCACATCGATCATTCCGGCTTCGTGCCGCTGCTGGTTCGCCAGGGCTACAAGGGCCGCATCCATTGCAGCGAGGCGACTTACCAGCTGTGCCGCATCCTGCTGACCGACAGCGGCCGACTGCAGGAGGAGGAGGCGGCCTATGCCAACCGTCACGGCTACAGCAAGCACTCGCCCGCGTTGCCGCTGTACACGCGCGACGACGCGACGCGCTGCCTGCGGCAATTCACGCCGGTGGCGTTCGACAAGGACGTCATGCTGCCGGGCGGCATGCGGATGCGGCTCTCGCCGGCCGGGCACATCCTCGGGGCGTCGATCGTCACCCTCGACGTCGGCGGTACGCGAATCGTGTTTTCGGGCGACCTCGGCCGTCCGCACGACCTCATCATGAAGCCGCCGGCGGCCATCGCCCTGGCCGACTACCTGGTCGTGGAGTCGACGTACGGCGACCGGCGCCATGCTGCCGAGCATCCGATGGTGGAACTGGGCGAGGTGATCAACCGGACCGTCGCCCGGGGCGGCAAGGTCATCGTGCCGTCGTTCGCCGTCGGCCGCGCGCAGGAATTGCTGTACTGCATCCACCTGCTGCGGACGGCGGGCACCGTGTCGTCGCTCGTTCCCGTCCATCTCGACAGTCCGATGGCCACCGACGTCACGGCGCTCTATCGCCGCTTTCGGCGCCAGCATCGGCTGTCGCCGGAAGCATGCGCCGCGATGTGCGGCGTCGCGCAGATCGCGGAGACGCCCGCCGATTCGCGCCGGCTCGACGAAGCGGCGATGCCGATGGTCATCATCTCGGCGAGCGGCATGGCCACCGGCGGCCGCGTGCTGCATCACCTGCGCGCGCTGGCGGGCGATCCGCGCAACACCATCCTGTTTTCCGGCTACCAGGCCGCGGGCACGCGCGGCGCGTCGATCGTCGGCGGCGCGCCCGAAGTCAAGATGCTGGGCCAGATGGTTCCGATCCGCGCCGAGATTGCGCAACTCGACGGCCTGTCCGCGCATGCCGATGGCGACGAAATCATGGCGTGGCTCGGCCGCTTCGAGCATCCGCCACGACGGACATTCGTCACCCACGGCGAAGCCGCGGCCGCCGAAGCGCTGCGCGAAAGGATCGCCGCGACG
Source organism: uncultured beta proteobacterium (assembly GCA_963823475.1). GTDB lineage: Bacteria > Pseudomonadota > Gammaproteobacteria > Burkholderiales > Casimicrobiaceae > VBCG01. The sequence continues at coordinate 82,106 of CAWGLS010000006.1, read as the reverse complement.
CTGGGCTGGGCGGTCGAGGTGCCGGAATATCTGCAGGAGTTCGACCTCGGGTAGCGGCGGCGCGGTACGCGTCGGAGCCCCGGAGCGTTGCGGGAACGCCGGTCGCCGGGACCGGCGACTCGCGGCTGTCGCTGGAGGAGCGCTCCGGCACGCACGAGGAATACGTGAAGCGCGTCACGGCATCGGCATGTGCTCGCCGCTGACCTGGGGCGCGTACAGATTACGAGGGCTTGCGGCCGCCGCGCGCGCTAACCAGCGGGCGCGGCATGGCCGAGGTGGCGGCGGGGTTTCCGGCCCCGCCGCCATTTTCATTTCACCGCTCTCGGCGTCCGCTTCGGCTGCACAGCGCGCCACAGCACGGAAGCGAAGCGCGCTATCATGCGGAGACGGCGCATGGATTCGCGCGTCCGCGGGGGTCGCGACACCCTCTTTTTCGCGACACCCTCTTTCAAGTCCCGCCGCATCGACCGGCGGACGCGCATGCGGGCGACCGCGCGATCCCCGAACGGGTCGTGTTCGCCCCGCGAGGGCGGGGCATCACGGCTGACCAGGGTGGCGCGCGGCCGCCCGCCTTTCATGGAGCACGAATGTTCAAGAGGATTCTGGTGCCGACCGACGGGTCGAAGCTTTCGACCCGGGCGGTGAAGGCGGCGATCGAACTGGCGGCCATCACCGATGGCAGCATCGTCGCGTTCCACGCCTATCCGCCGTTCTACGCCGGCGCCTATGGCACGTTCGAGATGGCGAAGGAAGTGCTGGCCGATGGGTACGAGCAGGGGGCGAAAACGCACGCCGAGGAACTGTTCGCCGCGGCGCGCGAGATGGCGCTGGCGGCGGGAGTCGCCGTCGACACGATGACGACGCAAACCAACGATGTCTGGCGCGCGATCATCGCCGCAGCGCGCCGGAAGAAGTGCGACGCCATCTGCATGGCCTCGCACGGGCGCCACGGCCTGACCGGCGTGCTGCTCGGCAGCGAAACGCAGAAGGTCCTGACCCATACGACGCTGCCCGTGCTCGTGCTGCGCTAAAAGAAAGGCCGACCCCCGATGCCCGGACTCCACCTTTCCGTCCTCGACCAGTCCACCGCCGCACAAGGACGCGGGCAGGACGAGGCCATTCGCGAGACGCTGGCGTTCGCCCGGCACTGCGATGCGCTCGGCTACCGCCGCTTCTGGGTGTCCGAGCATCACAACAGCGACAGCATCGTCGGCACCGCGCCGGAAGTGCTGATGGCGGCGATCGCCGCGACCACGTCGCGCATTCGCGTCGGCAGCGCCGGCGTCATGCTGCCGCACTATTCGGCGCTGAAAGTCGCCGAGCAGTTTCGCGTGCTCGAAGCCATTGCGCCCGGACGGATCGACCTGGGCGTCGGGCGCGCGCCCGGATCGGATCGCCTGACCGCGTTCGCGCTCAACCCGCACGCGAATGCCGCCGACGAGTTTCCGCAACAGGTGCGCGACCTTTCCGCCTGGCTCGCCGGCACGCCGCTCGCCGACGGGCATCCGTTTCGCGCGATCGCCGCGCATCCGACGGGTCCGACGCAGCCGGAGATGTGGATTCTCGGCAGCTCCGACTACGGCGCGCAACTTGCCGCGCATTTCGGCCTGCCGTATGCGTTCGCCTATTTTTTCAGCGACGGCCGCGGCGTCGAGGAGGCGCTGCGGCTCTATCGTTCCAACTATCGGGGCAGCGCCGCGCATCCGACGCCCAAGGCGACCATTTGCGTTTGGGCGCTGGCCGCCGACAGCGAAGCCGAAGCCCGCCGGCAGCTGCACACGCGCGAGCATTGGCGCGTCGCCTTCGAGCAGGGGCTGCGCCATCCGCTGCTGCCGCCCGACGCGGCGGCCGCCCATGCTTACACGGCGGCGGAGCGCGCGACCGTCGAGGCGCTGCGCCGCAAAGCCATCGTCGGCACGGCCGACCAGGTCGCGACACAGTTGCGGGAGTTGGCCGCGCGCCTGGCACTCGACGAGCTCGTCATCGTCACGTGGACGTACGATCCCGCGCCTCGCCACCGGTCGTACGAGCTGCTCGCGCAGGCGTTCGACCTGCCTGCGGCGCCGCCGGCCTGACGCTTCAAGGCGCGGAACGCGCGCGACGCCCGCCGTCGTGGGGCTGCGGCACCCGCGTTCGACGGCGATCGGGCGGCGGCCGCTGCTGTCCGACTCGTCCGCGGCTGGCGCCGGTCGCGGTGCGCACGCTGCGGCAAGCCGATATTTCAAGTGGATTTTTGGGTGACGGTGGCATAATCTCGCCACTTCCGGCGGGTGCGACACCCGTCTTGCCACGATCGGTTCGCTCATCCGTTCGCTCATGGAACTACCGCGCATCCCGGCCCTCCTGCTGCTCCTCGCCCCGCTGGCCATCGGCGTCGCGGGCGCGCAGGGCTTCAAATTCAGCGATCCCGACAACTCGCAGCAGGCCGAGCAGGCGGCGCGCGAAGACCGGATCGCCTACGAGTTGTCCACGCCGTGCCGCGCCGATCTCAAGGGCAAGAAGATCATGGTAGTGATCGGCGAGCAGCAGTCCAACGGCTACATCAACGCCCAGCAGCAGAACTACGGCCCGCACTTCCGGACGATCAATGCGCGCCTGCGTTCGCTCGGGCTGCGGACGTTCACGCCCGAGGAGATCCGCGCGCAGATCGCCCAGGCCGAGATCGATGCGTACTTCAAGAACAACCCCGATGCCGCGCTGTCGGCGGCCAAGCGGCTGGGTGCGAGTTTCGTGCTGCGCGGGCTCATCACGGCTGAAGCCGGAATGAACCCGATCATCGCCGTGAACCAGGTCGCCGTGAGCATGGGCTTCACGCTGACCGGCAGCAATGGCCGCATCATTTCCGACGTCAATGCGAACTCGGCGTCGTACGCGGGCGCGGATATTGCGCAGATGGCGCTGACGCTCGTCAACGAGCAGGCCGACGAGGTGGTGGCGAAGCTCTACGGCGATTACTGCCGCAATGCCGGGCTCGGCTCGCCGCCGCCGAAGGCCAAACGCTGACGATGTCCGCCACAACGTAACCTGTAATCGACAGTAGGAGACACCCCATGCGCACTTTCCGTGATTCCGCTTCGCTGCCTGTCGTGTTGGGCGTGGTGCTCGCCGCCGCGGCCTCGTTGGCGCTGGCACAGCCCAGGTACGAAAGCGCGTCGCCGACCGCCGGCGGCAAGACGTCGCAGCAGGCGAACCAGACCGCCGACAAGACCGTCTACCAGGCGATCGAGTACCAGAACAAGAACAAGAAGGGTCCCGCGCTGGTCGTCATCCCGGGCGAGATCAAGAGCAGCAACGCGACGTTCCTGCAGAAATTCACCGCCAACAACATCGCGGATTTCGGCGAACTCGAGCTGTCGAACGCCAACTTCCAGGTGCTCGAGCGCTCGAACCTCGGCCCGGTGCTGAAGGAGTTCGAGCTGGCGTACAACCTGGGCGACCCGCAGGCGGCGCGCAAGTACCTGGGCATGGGCAAGCTCAAGACGACGAAGTACATCGTCAAGTTCGACATCCTGAAGACGGAGCAGGTGGCGGCGGCGCAGTCGGGTTTCGACGGCGGCACGATCGGCCAGATGGCCGGGCTGCTGGGCGCGTTTTCCGGTTCGCGCGGCGGCGCCACGGCCGGCGCCGTGGGCGGCACGGCCATCGGCTCGGTGCGTTCCGGCGAAGCGACGAGCGTCTGGGTGATCGGCATGCGCTACAAGATCATCAACGCCGAGACCACCGAACAGCTGGCGCAGGGGTACACGGAGGAGAAGATGGAAGTCGGCGCGACGTCGAGCTCGGCGCTCGGCGTTTCCAATTCGCAGCAGGGCGGCGCCGGCCTCGATACGATGGTGCAGCGCCTCGTGCAGAAGTCCGTCTGGGAAATCGACAGCAAATACAAGTAACGTGAAATGAGGGTCTGGCCGCAATCTTCACCGGAATGCGAGTCCGACCCTCATTTCGCCCCTCATTTCGCCCCGACCCTCATTTCCCCCGAAGAAAGTCAGCGCGGAGAGGTTCGGGCGGCCACGCGCTTTCCGCGTAGCAAGAGCTACGAAGCGCGCCGATCATGAGCGCGCTGCGCGAGTCGTTCGGTAGCGCGCGTTTGCGTACTGACAGCCTGCGATGAATGTTGCGCCCTGCGCCGCTTGTCCGGGCCAGGCCGAACGTTCTTGAGTTGCTGACTGGAGTTGCCGGATGGCGGAATTCACCAAACTCGGGAAGTACGAAGTCCGGCGCGAGCTGGGACGCGGCGCCATGGGCGTCGTCTACGAGGGGTACGACCCGATGATTCAGCGCGTCGTCGCGCTGAAGACCATCCGTCCCGAAGCGCTCGCCGGCGCGCACGCAACGGAGATCCTCGAGCGCTTCCGCCGCGAGGCGCAGGCAGCGGGGCGGCTCACGCATCCCAACATCGTGGCGATCTACGAATTCGGCGAGGACGCCGGCGTCTGGTACATCGCGATGGAGCTCGTCAAGGGCCGCGAGCTCAAGGATTACTTCGAGTCGAACGAGCGTTTCGCGACTGCCGACACCGTCCGCATCCTGTCGCAGATCCTCGCCGCGCTCGGCTATTCGCACAAGCTGGGCGTCGTTCATCGCGACATCAAGCCCTCGAACATCTTCATTCTCGACAACGGCACGGCCAAGGTCGCCGACTTCGGCATCGCGCACCTCGAATCGTCGGACCTGACGCAGGTGGGCACGGTGCTCGGCACGCCCGCGTACATGTCGCCGGAGCAGATCCTGGGCTTGCCGGTCGACGGACGCTCGGATCTCTTTTCCGTCGGCGTGATGCTGTACCAGTTCCTGACCGGCGAGCGGCCGTTCACCGGCAACGCGACGATCACCATGCGCAAGGTACTGGAGGAAGATCCGCTGCCGCCGTCGCGCTTCAACGTGCAGATTCCGGGCGCGATGGACGTCGTGGTGCGCCGCGCGCTGGCGAAGAAACCCGACGAGCGCTTCCAGTCGGCCGAGGAATTCGCGGATGCCCTGAACGCGGCCGCCCATGCGGAACGCGCGGCGACGGGCGAAACCACGCTGGTTCCGCCGCCCGCCGGCAACCGGGCGACGACGACGGGAATGCCCTCCACCGCTTCGCGGCCGGTCGGGTTCACCGGCGCCGCCGGCACGACCGCTCCGCCGCAACGCAAATCGCAGGGCGCCGCCGTCGCCGTCGTCGGCGCCGTGGTGGTGATCGCGTTGGCGGCCGGCGTCTGGTTCGCAATGCAGGGTGGCGGCGACGGCGCCGGCCAGAAGACCCTGCAGACGGCCGCCACGCCGCCCGCCACGCCGACTGCCGCCGCCCCCGCGACGGCGGATGCGCCGGCAGCGGCTGCGGCGCCGGTCGCCGCGCCGGTCGCGCCACCCGCCGGCCCGGCGCCGAAGGCCGACCCCGGCGCACTCGTCATTTCCGCGGTCGGGTTGGTCGATCCGAACCAGCCGCGCTACCAGGCCGACCAGGCGCTGCTGCAAAGCGACCTGCGCGCCGATTCACGCAGCCAGCTCGTCGAAAAGGCCGTGGGGCTGCTGGTGGAATCCGGTTCGGTCGCGAAGAACTACGACCTGCTGCGCGACAAGCTGCTGTCGAAGAGCGGCGACTACGTGACGACGGTCATGCGCGAAAGCGCGCCGCAGACCAGCAAGGACGGCCTGGTGTCGATCACGACCGAGGCCGTCGTCAACGTGAAGGCCGTGCAGAAATCGCTGAACGAGATGTCGCGCAACGAGCGCGTCGATTTCATCCGCGCCGGCGGCGATCCGCGGGTCGCCGTGCGCATCGTCACGCGCGACGCCGATGCGCCCGATGCGCCGCCGCAGCCGTCGCTCGCCGCCGAGAACATCCTGAAGGAGCGCATCAAGTCGTTCGGCTTCCGCACGTGGTCGGAGGACGCGGCCCGCGCGAACGATCCCAAGGCCGGGCCCGATTTCATCGTCGAGGGCGAGGCGAAGATCAAGCGGCTGTCGATGCGGCTCGCCGCGTCCGGCGTCGTCGTCACCAAGTACGCGCTCAACGGCTGGACGATCAAGTGCATCGATCGTGCCACCGGCGAGGAGATCTACTACAACACGAAGCTGCCGGCGGGCGAGGGCAGCTGGAACAGCGAGGAGGAGGCGCTGAAGGCGATCGGCACCACGATCGCCAGCGAGTTCTCGCGCGATTTCTTCCTGCAGCACGTGTATGTCAGCGGCCGCAAGGTGGTGCTGAAGGTCGACGGCCTGCCGGCGTCGGTGAGCGACGACGCGCTGCGCCGCGAATTGACGGCGATGCCGTCGGTGATCAACGTGCTGCCGCCGGCGCGGGCGCACACGTTCGAGATCCAGCTCGCGGGCAGCGGGCCGGCGACGGATCTCGTCGCGGCGGGCATCTTGAAGCCGCTGAACGCCAAGCTCGGACAGCCGTGCTTCTCGGTGGGCGCGGTCGCCGGCGACGAGGTCGGCGTGGTGTTCGACGCGAAGTGCAGCGATGCCGCCGTGATTTCGAAGCTCGAAACCAATCCGCCCGCGGCGCTCTACGGCGCGCCGGCGGTGCGCCAGAAGGCCGTCATCAAGAATCCCGACACGCTGAAGAAACTGTTGATCTGACGGCGGGCGTCAGGGCGTCACCGCGTGGCGCGGCGTGCCGCGCCGGAACCGCTCGATGTTCTCGACCAGCTGGTCGGCGAGCCCCTGGATCGCTTCGTGGCTCGCCCACGCGACATGCGGCGTCAGGATGAAGTTGGGCAGGGCCATGAGCCCCATGAACGGATGATCCGCCGGCGGCGGCTCGGCCGTCGCGACGCCGAGCCCGCGAGGTCGTGGATCGGAAAGTCGAAATGGCAGAACTGTCCTAACCGCTGCCACGTGCCGTCGGCCACCGATTGCCGATAGGCGCCGATGCTCCGGCGCAACGCGAGCATCGGCACCTTGTGGGTGATCACGATGTCGGCGCTGGCGTGCACCGCGCGCTACAGGCCCTTCTAGAACACGACGACCTGGCGCACAGCCTTGCCTTCGTGCAGCAGGTCGAAGCCGCGATTGATGTCGTCGAGCGCGAGCGTTCCGGTCAGCAGCCGGTCGACGGCGAGCCGGCCCTGCCGGTACAGGTCGACGAAGCGCGGGATGTCGCGCGACGGCACGCAGGTGCCGATGTAGCTGCCCTTCAGCGTGCGCTCCTCGGCGACGAGATTGACGGGCGACAGCGCCATCGTGGCGGTCGGCGGCGGCAGGCCGGCGGTCACCGTCATGCCACCGCGGCGAGTGATCCGATACGCGAGTTCCAGCGCGCGGACCGAGCCCGCGAGTTCGAACGCGTATTCGACGCCGCCGCGCGTCGCTTCGCGAATCTCCTCCGGGCACGACGGATCGGAGGCATTGAACGTGTGCGTCGCGCCGAGCGAGCGGGCGAGTTCCAGCTTGGCGTCGGCGAGGTCGACGGCGATGATGTGCCGCGCGCCGGCGGCACGCGCGCCGAGCACCGAGGCCAGGCCGACGCCGCCCAGTCCGACGACGGCGGTCGTCGCGCCGGCGCGCACCTGCGCCGTATTGACGACGGCGCCGACACCCGTCAGCACGGCGCAGCCGAAAAGCGCCGCCTCGTCGAGCGGCAGGTCGTCGTCGATCCGCACCAGCGAACGGCGGGACACGGTCGCGTATTCGGCGAATGCCGAGCAGCCGAGGTGATGATTGATCGGCACGCCGTGGCGCGACAGCCGGCGCGCGCCGGAGAGCAGCGTGCCGGCGCCGTTGGCCGCGGCGCCCGGCTCGCACAGCGCCGGCCGGCCTTCGGCGCAGGGGGGGCAATGCCCGCAACTCGGGACGAACACCATGACGACGTGATCGCCGCGCTGGAGGTCGTCCACACCGTCGCCGACCGCTTCGACGACCCCCGCGGCCTCGTGCCCCAGCGCCATCGGCATCGGGCGCGGCCGATCGCCGTTGATGACCGACAGGTCCGAATGACAGAGGCCGGCGGCGGCGATCTTCACCAGCACCTCGCCGTGGCCGGGGCCGTCGAGATCGATCTCCTCGATGGAAAGCGGCTTCGACCCGGCAAAGGGCGCCCGGGCGCCGATGGCGTTCAGTACGGCGGCGCGTATCTTCATCAGCGAATCCTTCCCCCGACGGCAGCGCCGCGAACCCGCGCCACCGCTAGCGGACGACGCTCACCGGCACCTGCGCATGCTCGCAGAGGTCGGCCAGGGCCGTGCCGAGCGCGTTGCCTTCGGTCCGCGCGTTGTCGGCGATGAAGATCTGGCGCGAACCGAGCGTCGACGCGTAGTGGGCGACGATGTGGGCGAACTCGCCGACGCCGATATGGACGACGCACGGCACCCCGGCCCGCTCGAGCATCTCCCGCGCCGGCTGCAGCGCCTTCATGCCCTCGTCGTGATGCAGATCCTTGATCGCGTCCTCGTCGATGAATGTGCTGACGTCGCGGTGCACCGGCGATTGCACGTTGACGAGGTCGACCGCCACCGGCTCGCGATACCAGCGCAACTGCTCGATGAAGCGGCCCACGGCGCGCAGCGACGGGGGCGTGTCGTCGGCGGCCAGCAGCACCCGCGGGCGAACGGCGGTCGCCGGCGCCGCATGCTGATCGGCGGCGGACGCGAGGTCGACGACCACCGGCCGGTGCACCTCTTCCTCGACCGAGCGCGACGCGAGCCAGCGCCCGATCAGGACGACGAGCACGGCGCCCAGCGCCGGTGCCGCGTAGTGGAGCCAGCCCGCGTTGGTGTCGACCCACTCCTTGACCGACGGATCGCCGACGGCCATTTCGCCGGCGACCCAGCCGAGCAGCGCGGCGCCGATCGTGATGATGATCGGCCAGCGTTCCATGAATTTCATCAGCAGCGTGCTGCCGAAGATCACCATGGGAATGCTGATCAGCAGGCCCAGGACCAGCAGCATCAGGTCGCCCTTGGCGGCCGCCGCCACGGCGATCACGTTGTCGAGGCTCATCACCAGGTCGGCAATGAGGATCGTGCGGATCGCCGAGATCATGCCGGTGTTGGCGCTGGCGCCGCCTTCTCCGTCCTCCTTCTCCGGCAGCAGCAGCTGGATGCCGATCCACAGCAGCAGTGCCGCGCCGATCAGCTTCAAGTAGGGCAACCGCAGGAGCTCGACCGCGACGATCGTCAGCGCGATCCGCATCGCCACGGCGGCGCCGCTGCCCCAGAGTACCGCCCGCTTCTGTTGCTTGGGCGGCAGCGAGCGCGCGGCGAGCGCGATGACGACGGCGTTGTCCCCGGAGAGGACGATGTTGACGCCGATGATCTGCAGCAGCGCGACCCAGAAGGTCGGATCGGAAAATGTCATGTCGTATGGAAAATTGGAGTTGAAGGCGCGTTAACGGCGACCGCGGACACGCCGTCAGCGACCGCCGGTGCGCCTTTGGGGAACGCCGAGCGTGCCGTCGCGAATGCAGCCGATGCACGGCCGATCACACCGAACCCGTTCGTGCCGACCAACATGAAGCGCTCCCCCGATGACTTCGTTGCATGTTGCCGCATCCGGCACCGCCCGTTCGCCCGCACCGGGTCTGTGACCGGTTGGTGCGGCGACGCGACGTCGTTTCCATGGGCGGCCGCGGGTGGCGGCCATTATCGGTACGCCGGCGCGTTCTGTCCACGCGCCTGACGGCTGCCATTCGCGACCGGCGATGATCATACGCTCGCCGCGGAAGTCGGTGCGGTTGAACGTGCCGCGGCCGGTATCGTCGAGGGAGGAATGCGCGCGGCGAATCCCGCGTCGCCCATTCAACCGAGCCGTTTCACGATGGCCGCCGTGAGTTCCTTCGTCGTCGCCTTGCCCCCCAGATCGCCGGTGCGCACGCCGTCTTCGCAAAGCGCGGCGTCGATCGCGCGGCGCAGGCGGATCGCGAGGTCGAGCTTGCCGACGTGATCGAGCATCATCGCCGCGGCGAGCAGCAGCGCGAGGGGATTGGCGATGCCGCGGCCCGCGATGTCCGGCGCCGAGCCGTGGACGGCTTCGAAAATGGCGGCGCCTTCGCCGATGTTGGCGCCGGGCGCCATCCCCAGGCCACCGACCAGTCCGGCGATCTCGTCGGACAGTATGTCGCCGAAGAGATTGGTGGTGACGATCATGTCGAACTGCCAGGGGTTCAGCACGAGCTGCATCGCGCAGGCGTCGACGATGCGTTCGTCGGCAGCGACGCGGCCCTCGTAGCGCCTGGCCACGTCCTTGGCCGTCTCGAGGAAGATGCCGGTAAGCGCCTTCAGCACGTTGGCCTTGTGCACGATCGTCACTTTCTTGCGGCCGTTCTTCACCGCGTACTCGAAGGCGAATTCGGCGATGCGGCGCGAGCCCGCGCGGGTATTGATGCCCGACGAGATCGCCGCGGCATGGGGGTCGCCGTCGATCGGAATGTAGTGCTCGAAGCCGACGTAGAGGCCCTCCAGGTTCTCGCGGATCATCACGAGGTCGATGTTGTCGTAGCGGCCGCCGGGGATCAGCGTGCGCGCCGGCCGGACATTCGCATACAGCTTGAATTCCTCGCGCAGGCGCACGTTGACCGAGCGGAACCCGCCGCCGACCGGCGTCGTCAGCGGCCCCTTCAGCGCCAGCCGCGTGCGCCGGATGCTGTCGAGCAGCGGCGCCGGCAGCGGATCGCCGGTCGCTTCGATGGCGGCCATTCCACCTTGCTGCAAATCCCAGGCGAACGGCGAGCCCAGGGCGTCCAGAATCGTGACGACGGCGTCGGTGATCTCGGGACCGATGCCGTCGCCCGGAACAAGCGTGGCGGGGATGGCGGTAGTTGCGGTTTGCGTGGTCATGATCGGGTCCAGGAAGATGGGCGGCGATGGGTTCCGGGCCCTGCAGGCCCGCGCGCGCATCGCGTCACTCGCTATAGTGCCATCGTCTGCGCGCGCCGCAGCGGCGCATGCGGTTCCGGCGAACGGAAAGTTGCAGTAGACTTCACAGCCGCGCCGCAAAAGCGCGATTCAGTGGCGAGAACTTTCATCGTTTGCCCCATGTCGAGCCCCACGCCCCCTCCATCTTCCGAGTCATCGGCAGGCGTTTCCGGCGCCTCCGCGGCGGCCGGCGACGATCCGGCCCGGCTCGCCGAGCTGCAGGCGGCGCTCCTGCGAGGGCTCGGGGTGCCGCAATTGCATCTGCCCGACGGGATGAACGCGCAGACAATGGCGGAGTTGGGCAAGCTGCTGCGCGAAATGACGGCCGGCACCGTCGACATGCTGCGGCTGCGTTCGCAGGCCAAGAGCAGCATCCACGCCGAGATGACGATCATCGGACCGCGCGCGGTGAACCCGCTGAAGGCGGCGTGGGACGTCGACGTGGCGCTGCGCCACCTGCTGGCGCCCGAGCGCACCGACCTCATGGGTCCGGTCCGCGCCGTCACCGATGCGTACGACGACCTGCGCGCGCACGACCGCGGCCTCGCGGCGGGCATCGAGGCGGCGCTGCAGAGCCTGCTCAAGCGCTTCGCGCCCGCTGAGTTCGACCAGCGGCTCGAAGCCAAGGGCGCGCTCGATCGCTTCCTTCCCGCCAATCGCAAAGCCCGGCAGTGGGATCTGCTGCTCGATCTCTACGAGGACATCGCCAAGGAGGCGCAGGACGATTTCTGGTCGGTGTTCGAACGCGAGTTCCGGCGCGCCTACTCGACCGGCAGTACCGCCGCCGACAAGACTTAAGGCAGCGCGCCGGCCGGCGGCCCGCGCGCGCCGCGCTGCCGCCGTCACTCCACCGACTCGCTGGTGTCGCGCAGGATGGCGCTGGCCATCCGCAGCAGGCCGGACAGGTGGCCCAGCATGTTGAGCACGATGCGCCGGTAGAGGTCCGGGTTGCGCGCGTAGATGGCCTCGAGATTGCTGCGCGACATGCTGTACGTCACCACTTCGTCCTCGGCGATGGCGGTGACCGAACGGGTGCCCCCCTCGATGATCGCCGACTCGCCGAAAATGACGCCCGGCGCGAGCGTCATGACTCGCCGATGCTTGCCCTTCGCCTCCGGATCCTCGGCGACGATGCTGACGGCGCCGCGTGCCAGCAGGTAGACGCGGTCGCCCAGCTGGCCTTCGTGATACAGCGCGGCGCGGGCGGGAAAGAGCTGGCGGTCGAGATACGGCTTCATGAAGTCGAGCTCGGCGGCGGACAGCCCCTGCATGATCGCGAACTCGCCGATCTCGAGCTCGTGGTCGCTCGCGCCGATGCGCGCGTCGTCGAGCAGCTGCCGCTCCGCCCACTCGAGCGCGCGGTCGGCGTCGTCGAACCAGTCGGAGTGATGGCGCTGGGTGAACACGCCGGCGCCCTGCACGGCACGTCCGAGCCGGCTGGTCGCGCTGATGTGCGCCAGCAGCAGCTTGACCTTCTGTTCCCGCAGCAGCCGCGTCAGTTTCTGCAGCATCAGCGCGCCCGAGGCGTCGATCATCGTCACCCGCCGCAGGTCGATGATCAGGAATTGCGCGCCCTCGGCGGCGCGCATCGCTTCGAACGCGAGGCGGTCGGCGGTGCCGAAGAAGATGGCGCCGTCGAGCTCCAGCAGCTTGATGCGGTGCCCTTCGGCGCGCAACAGGCTCGCGTGCTCCGGCGGATACACGCGGCGCGAGCCGCGCGTGGTGCCGGTGCGCACCGAACGGATCAGCGACCGGTTCATCACGGCGAGGAACAGGCCCATCGACAGGATGAGGCCCGTCAGCACCGCCGCGACGAGGCCGAAGGCGATCGTCACGCCGGCCACCAGCACCACCAGCGCGATGTTGACGATGAGCTCGCTGTCGTACTGGCCGCGGCGGACCCGGTCGATCGTGGAGCCCGCCCAGCGGTCGATCAGGCCGACGGCGATCACCAGCATCATCGCGGACAACGCCGCGACGGGAATGAGCTGCAGGAGCGGCGCCCCGTAGAGGAGCAGCAGCACGAGCGTGACCGTCGTCGCGATACTCGACACGAGCTTGCGTTCGCCGCCGTGATGGGTGCCGAGCGCGTGATGCGACGAGTACGCCACCGGGACGCCGCCGAACAACGAGGATACGAGGTTGCCGCAGCCCAGCGCCACCAGCAGGCGGTTGGGATGGTGTGCGGTGTCGAGCGGGCCGTCGGCCTCGCCCACCGCCGCCAACAGGCTGTCGAGCGAGCCGACCACCGCGATGGCGAGCGCCGTGAGCACCAGGTCATAGCCGAACCGCAGCGCGAGGGATATGCCGTCGGCGGTGAGCGCGTCCAACAAGGCATCGGGCAGCGGGATCTTGCCCAGGAAAGGCACGCGCGGTCCGACGTCACCATGAACGAGCGTGGTAATGACGACCGCCGCCGCGGTGCCCGCGGCGAGTCCGATCAGCTTCGACGGCAGCGACGGCCAGCGTCGCCGCACCATGACGAACCCGACGATCGTCACCACGCCGACGAGCAGCGTCCAGCCGTTGATGCCGCCGTGTCCGCCGCCGTCGCCGGCGCCGTGGTCGCCGCCGCCGCCGCCATGCGTGCCCAGCACTTCCGGTAGTTCGTAGATGACGAGCGAGATCGCAAGCCCGGTCATCAGGCCGGCCACGACGGGGTAGGGCACGAAGCGCGCGATGTTGCCGAGGCGCAATGCGCCGAAGGCCACCTGGATGATGCCGGTCAGCGCGAGGCACAGCGCCGCCAGGAAGAGGATTTCGGCCACGCCCTGCGTCGCGGACGCACGCAGCTGGGCATCACCGGAAACGCGCAGGATGAACGCCGCGAACAGGAACACCGAGGACGCCCGCGGCACCTCGTTCGGCAGCAGCGCGCCGCTCAGGAAGATCGCGGTGAGGTTGCCGAAGATGGCGGCCGCCAGCGCGGCGGAGAGGCCCGCTTCGACGCCGTATTCGCCGAGCGGCGCGAACGCGATGAGCCCGAGCGGCAGCATCATCGCCACCAGCACGAACGCCGCCGAGGCACCCGCACCGGCCTCCCGTGCAAATTCTCCCAGCCCTCGCGGTGCAGCGGTGGCGGGCGCGCCGTGGTCACTCATCGTGGGGGTTCCGGATCGCTCGTGGGTTCATCCGCCGCATTTTGCCAGAGCGGCACTTGACGAGCGCATGGCTCGCACGCCATTCTCTGCCGGGCACGAACATCGCGAGCCGCCGCGCACCGCCGTGCGCGGCCGTCCTTCGCCGGAATGCCTTCCCCGCCCAAGCCGTTCATGCTCACGATCAAAGTCCTCCGCTACAAAGATACCGCCGTCGACCCGGTCATCGTCGGCGAGTTCGGCGAGGCCGGCGGCACGATCGGGCGTTCGCCCGAATCGACGCTGCTGCTGCCCGATCCGGACCGCATCATCTCGCGCACGCACGCCGTCATCGCCTTTCGCGACGGGCGCTACTGGGTGCGCGACCAGGGCACGACTGTGGCGCTGCTGGTCAACGGGCGCGCGGCCGGCCGCGGGCAGGACCATCCGCTGGCCCAGGGGGACGAACTGCGCATCGGCGGCTACACGCTCGCGGTGAGCGCCACCGGGCCCGCGTCCGCCGACCAGGACATTTCCGAGGACGACACGACGACGATACTGCGCGAGGGCACGATGCTGTCGTGGTCGGAGGACGGCCGCGCGGTGCCTCAGAACCGGATCGCAACGGTGATCGTCCCTTCGCCGGTGCACGAGGCGCCCGTATCGGCCGCGCCGGCGCCGGCACCCGCCGCGGTGGCGAACGCCGTCCCCGCGGCGCCGCCGGTTTCCGCGCCTGCCGACGCCCAAAGCGCCGACCTGCTGCTCGCCGCACTGCTGCACGGCGCCGGCGTGCGCGACCTGACGGTTCCCGGCGGGCTGACCCCGCAGTTCATGGAGGAGGTGGGCGCCGTCATGCGCGAGACGCTGCACGGGCTCCTGGACCTGCTGAAGGCGCGCGCGCACGCCAAGCGCGAAGTGCGCGCCGACGCGACGATCATCGTCGCGCACGACAACAATCCGCTCAAGTTCGCGCCCGATCTCGACGCCGCGATCGCGCACCTGCTGATGCCGGCGGGCAAGGGCTTCATGTCGCCGCTGCGCAGCCTCGCCGACGCGCGGGAGAGCCTGCGGTCGCACCAGGAGGGCTTCGTTGCCGGTATGCGCGCCGCGCTGGCGGCCGTGCTCGCGCGGTTCGATCCCGCGAAGCTCGAGCAGCGGCTCACCGACAGCGCGGCAGGCGGCTCGCTGCTGCCGATGACCCACAAGGCCAAGCTGTGGAATCTCTACGAGGAGCTCTACGGCGAGATCGCGCGCGAGGCCGAGACCGATTTCCACTTCCTGTTTGGCGAGGAATTCCTCCGCGCCTACCAGGCCAAGGCGCGCCCGCAGCTGCCGCGCGGCCAGACGCACGACGCGCCGTAGCGGGCGCCGTCCCCACGCCATGCAACTCGAAGTCTCCGTACTGTCGAACCCCGGTGGGCGCGAGCGCAACGAGGACGCGTGCGGATTCTGGACGGCCGACGGGGGCTGCTTCTGCGTGGTGAGCGATGGCGCGGGCGGCCACGGCGGCGGCGATGTCGCGTCGAAGCTCGCCGTGCGGATGATCCTCAACACGTTCCAGGAGGCGCCGGCCTGCACGGGCGAGGCGATCGATGCCGCGCTGCAGGCGGCGCACCGGGCCATCGTCGCGCAGCAGACGTCGAAGGATTCGCTGGCCGCGATGCGCGCAACCGCGACGGTGCTCGCCATCGATACGATCCACCACACGGCGGTGTGGGGCCACGTCGGCGACACTCGGCTCTATTGCTTTCGCGGCGGCCGCGTCGTCGCCCAGACGAAGGACCACAGCGTGGTCCAGAAACTGGTGGACGCGGGGTACCTGGCGCCGAACGCATTGCGCGAATCGCTGCAGCGCAGCCGGCTCTTCGCCGCGCTCGGCCATGACGAGGATTTCATCGCTACGGTGGAGACCACGCCGTTCGCGATTGTCGACGGCGACATGTTCCTCCTGTGCAGCGACGGCTTCTGGGAATACATCGACGAGGCGGCGATGGTGGCCGCGCTGGAGCGCGCCCATTCCGCCGCCGAATGGCTGCGCGACATGGAGCAGGACGTCGTCCTGCATGGTGGACGCGAGCAGGACAATTTCTCCGCCCTCGCCGTATGGTGCAGCGAGGCCGCGCCGCCCAAGGTTGCCTGATCCCCGGACCGCGGCCGGTCGGTGCCCCGGAATGGGGAAATGAGCTCGCCTCCGCATGGTTTGCCCGTCAACCGTGCCCGGAAATGAGGCGCGACCCGGCGCGCACCGAGAAATGTTGATCTTGGCGGCAACCGTGTGCAATATTCACCTTTCGCGCCACGATGACCTTGGGTAGGATGGACAACCGATCGTTCGCGATGGATCCGATGAAAAAAGCGCTGCCGTGCATGTCCTGCCGCGCCCGTGGCCTGTTGGCCACCTGTGCGCTTGTGTTCGCCGGTTGCGCCACTCCGCCGCCGGCGCCTGACCCGGCGCCCGCGCCGCCGCCGGTGGTCGTGGCGCCGGAGCCACCGAAGCCCGCGCCGCCTCCGGTGCCGGAGATCAGTCCCGCGCAGGCCAAGGCGCAGGCGCAGAAGCTCACGCTCGACTCGATCACGCTGCTGCAGAATGGCGACGAGCCGGGCGCGTCGCGCCTTCTCGAGCAGGCGCTGACGCTCGACCCGGCGAATGATCTCGCGAAAAAGCTGATGGACCAGATCAAGGCGGACCCGCAGAAGGAACTCGGCACCGTCTTTTTCCGGTACACCGTGCAGCGCGACGATTCGCTGTCCAAGATCGCCCAGCAGTTCATGGGCGACCGCTTCAAGTTCCACATCCTCGCCAAGTACAACGACATCGCCAATCCGAGCCGCCTCGCGGCCGGACAGGTCATCAAGGTGCCGGGCCGCGCGCCGCCGCCGGGTACCGCGCCTCCGCGTCCCGCACCGCCGGTGGCGGAAGTGCCCGACGAGGCGACCAAGGCGGCGGCGATCGAGGCCGCCACGCCGCGCAGCGCGTCGATGACGCTGATGCAGCAGGGCGTCGACATGCAGAAGGGCGGCAACATCGAGGGCGCCTACGACGCGTTTCGCGAGGCGTCACTGCGCGATCCCGCCAACCGCGACGCGGCGCTGCAGCGCGACGCGATGCGGCAGCAACTCGTCCGCCGCTACGAGCGGGAAGCCACGCAGGCGTTCCAGCGGCAGAACCTGGACGAGGCCATCGGCAAGTGGGACCGCGTGCTGGCGCTGGAGCCGGGCAACCAGAAGGCGAAGCTCGAACGCGAGCGGGCCATCGACCTGCGGAAGAAGCTGGCCGAGAAATTCGGCGCAAAGTAAACGGACTGCAGTCAGCTCGGAAAGCGCTCGGCCGCCCGGAGCTTTTCCCACTGACTGCCGTCACTTTATCTTGTCGAGCTTCTCGCGCACGGCGCGCGCTTCGCGGAGCTTGATCGACGCCTGCGCATTGGTCGGGTCGTAGCGGAGGCTCGTCTCGAACAACGTGATCGCCTGCGCAGTGTTGGTCCGGAACATCCGCGAGCCCTTGTCGAGATAGTCCTGCGACAGCGCCTTCTTGAGCGGCGCGATGCGCGCGACCCAGGCGCCGTTGCCGTCGCCGCGCAGCGCGCTCGCCTGTTCGTAGAGGACGAGCGCCTGTTCGCGCGCGCCCTGGTTCTCGAGTTCGCGGCCGCGCTCGGCGACGACGGTGCCGATGCGCTGGCGCACCGCGCGGCTTCCCGGGTTGGCGTCGACGAAGGACTTCATGTCGCGCATGCCGCCCGCGGCGTCGCCGGCACGAAACATCTCGATCGCCTGCTCGATGTCGAATCCGTCCGCGCTCTCGGCGGCGGGCGAGGAAGTGCGCGGCGTTCCGCGGACGGCCGCCATGTCGTCGCCGCGGACCTTCGCCGCGCGGTCGGCCTGGATGCGGGTGAAGCGGCGGCGATCGATCTCGCGCAATGTCTTCGCGGCCTCCTGCTGCGTCGGATCGAGCGCGAGCACGTGCAGCATCGCCAGGTTGGCGCGGTCGAGGTCGCCGGCGCTCATCGCCGCGGATCCGCCGGCGAGCTGGTCCCGGACTTCCCGCGCGATGGCCGCGCGCGTTGTTGCCAGTTCACGCCGGAACGCGTCGTCGTCCGGCGCGAGCAGCGTCAGTATCTGCCACTGCGTCGCGGCTGCGGCAAGATCGCCCGACTGCCGCGCGGTGTCGGCGAGCTTGCGGTGGCGCGCGATCTCGTCGGCGACGGGTCCGCCGACCGAGGGCGCGGACGGTGCCGGCGCCCCGACCGGAGGCGGCGCGCGATCGACGGGTACCTGCGCGCAACCGGCAAGCACGGCGAGCGTCACTACGCCAATACAGCGGAAATCGCGACGAGTCACGGTCAGCGCGAAGCCGTGCGAACGAACGTCACCAGTTTGGCCTTGAAGCTGTCCAGGTCTTCGTTGCCGAACACCATGCTGCGCCGGAGCATGTACGGGTACGCGTAGAACGGATTCCCGCCCGGGGTGACGGTGACGCCCTGGCTGACGCTCTGCTTCTGCAGCAGCTCGACGACGTACTCGTTGACGTCGCCATACGGATACGCGAACGTGAAGCTCGCGTCGGCCAGGCGCTCGCGCAGCACGGCGACGGGGGCGTCGACTTCGCGCCGGATGCGTTCCTTGTATCGGGCGTCGGTCTCGCCGGGCAGCCGCAGCGTCAGGTTCGCATGCGACTTCGAATGCGGCTCGATCTCGACCACGCCGGAGGCCATCATCTCCTTCATCTGCGCCCACGTCATCGCGTCGGAGGCGCCCACGAAGTCCGTGTACAGGAACACCGTGGCCGCGAAGCCGAACCTGCGCAGGATCGGATAGGCGATCTCGAATGTCGAGCGGTAGCCGTCGTCGATCGTGATCGCCACCGACCTGGCTGGCAGCGCTTCCTTACCTTCGAGAAAGCGCGCGAGGCGCTTCATCGACACCACCGTATAGCCGTTGCGCGCCAGGTAGTCCATCTGGGCTTCGAAGGCGGCCGGCGTCACGTTCAGCTTGGTGGCGCGCGTCCCGAAGCGGTGGTAGCAGAGGATCGGGACCGTCTGGTAGCCATTGACGTAGACGCCGAGCGGATTGCGCACGCGCAGCGGGATCGTGACGATCTGGCCGGCGCGCACCGTGGTGATGTTGTTGAACTGCGCGATCCACCACGCGCGGTTGAAGTCGCCCAGATAGCGCTGCGCGAGCGAACCCAGCGACTCGCCGGCCTGCGCGGTCACGATGACGAAATCGTCGTCGCGCGCGAGCACCGGCCCTGCGGCCACCGGCACGACGACGCTCGGCTCCGCTGCCGGCGGCGCCGGGGGCGGCGTCGCGCAGCCGGCGAGCACCGCCGCGATCAGCGCCGCTACGGCTGCCCTGCGGTCAATGCCCATCGGTCGGGTGATCGCCGGCGACGGGCGGCGCCTCGTGCCGCTTCTCGAGCGCGGTGGCGGTCTTGTCGAACTCCGCGTACAGCTCGCCGAATTCGTCCTTGCGCGTATCCGCGATCCGGTAGTCGTAGCGGCCGTTGGCGAGCTCCTGCAGCGAGTTGCGCAGCACGCGGATCGGCACGGCAAGGCGTTGCGCGAGCAGGTAGGTGCCGCCGGCCACGGCGGCGACGGTGACGAACGTCAGGATCGCGAGCAGCACCAGCACCAGGTTGGCCACCGCCGTCAGCGGGGCTTCGAAGATGCCGAGATGCACCGTGCCGATCGTCTTGCCCTGGAACAGCACCGGCGCCGAGAAGTCGAGCACCTGGCGTCCGTCGTCGATGCGGCGGCTGACGACCGTGACGCCGGGGTCCTTCGACGTGACGGGTGTGGACTCGGGCGCCACGTATTGGGCGTTGACCTCGGTCGCGACGTTGCTCGCCCGCACGATGCCCTGGTGGTCGACGACGTTCATGTAGCTGAAATTCTCCTGGCGGCCGAGCGCCTCCTGCACGAACACATCCATCGCCGCCCAGTCCTCCGACAGGAGCGGCACCGCGTTCTGCGTGGCGGTGAACTTGGCGAGCGAGCCGCCATAGTCCTTGACCTGGTCCATCATCGCGGCGTACTGCTGCTTGTAGAGCACCGTGGCGGTCAGCGTCATCGTGACGGCGACGACGGTCGCCATCGTCAGCGCCCAGCGCACGGCCATCGGTATCCCGCGCGCGCGACCCTGCTTCTGGCCTTCGTCGGCCAGCTCGCGGGAAACGCCGATCAGCGCCTGCGCGAATTCCTCGCCGCTCTGGAAACGCTTGTCCGGCTGTTTCTTCAGCGCGCGCTCGATGATCCTGCGCAGCGACAGCGGC
This sequence comes from uncultured beta proteobacterium, assembly GCA_963823475.1. Lineage (GTDB taxonomy): Bacteria > Pseudomonadota > Gammaproteobacteria > Burkholderiales > Casimicrobiaceae > VBCG01. The sequence goes on along the minus strand of CAWGLS010000006.1, from coordinate 61,917 downwards.
AGGTCCGCGCGCACCTTGTCGAGCGACGGCGGGTCGGTCTTGGTGATCTTGTAGGCGACGCTGATCAGCGTATCGCCCTCGAACGGCAGGTGCCCGGTCAGCAGCTGGTACAGCACCACGCCGGCGGAGAAGAGGTCCGAACGCGAATCCACCTTCTCGCCGACCACCTGTTCCGGCGACATGTAGTGCGGCGTGCCGAGCACGTTGCCGATTTGCGTCTGCGTGGCGTCACCCTCGCTGCCGTCGATGCGGCAGATGCCGAAGTCGGCCACCTTGATCGTGTTGGTGTCGGTCAGCCGCATGATGTTGCCCGGCTTCACGTCGCGATGGATGATGCCTTTCTTATGCGCGTAGTCGAGCGCGCGGGCGAGCTGGATGCCGATCTCCACGATGTCGCGCGTCGACAGCGGCTTCTTGGACTTCAACTCCTCCGCGAGCGTCTGCCCCTCGACCAGTTCCATCGCGATGTACGGATGGCCCTGGTCCTCGCCGACGTCGAACACCGTGACGATGTTCGGGTGCGACAGCACGCCGGCCCCCTTGGCCTCGCGCAGGAAGCGGCCGCGGTACTCGCCGTCGAGGCGCAGCTGCGCCTTCAGGAGCTTGATGGCGAGCGCGCGGTTGATCTCGGGGTCGAACGCCTTGTAGACGCAGGCCATCGCGCCTTCGCCGATGATCTCGCGAATCTGGTAGCGTCCCAGCCGGTCCATGGGGGCGGTTTCGTTCATGGGCTCTCGTGTGCGGCGGATGTTCGCCGACGACAGCGGGAGTATGCCAGAACGTGCCGCATTTCGCGCTGCCGCGCCATCACGCCCGGGCGACGCGCGGGCGTATCATCGGCAGACAATGTCCCGCCTGCCCGCCGACCACGCCGATCGCCTTTCGCTGGCCGACGAAGTGCACGCGCGTCCGTACGCGACGCTCGCGACGCCGGAGCGGGCCACCTACGTGGCCGTCCTGATCGACGCGGCCGACCGCGAGCGCGAACGCGAGCACCTGGCGGCGCTGTGCGTGCGGGACGACGTCGCGCCGCCTGCCGCCGGCGCCACCCACTTCAACGAACGCGTCGGCGCCGTCCGCGTCAAGTGGGAGCGGCACACCGAGTTCTCGGGGTACACGTTCTTCGTCCCGGGCACGAGCGCGCGACCGTTCGGCGAGCCGCCGGAGCGCCTGCTGCCGGACGGCTGGCTGGCCGCGATTCCCGGGCGGACCATCGTCGCCGCGCATGCGGAGCTGGTCCGCGGGCCGGACGGAACGCCCGACGCGGGATGGCTCGCCGACCATTTCGACGGCAACATCGTGGTCGGCGCCGAGATCGGCGACGGCGCCGGGGTCGCGTTCACGGACTTCCGCATCTACGTCGACGGCTGTTCGCGCTTCGTCGTCGTCGACCGCAGCCTGTCGCCGCGGCAGGCGGGCCGGATGCTGCAGCGGCTGTTCGAGATCGAGGCGTACCGGATGCTGGCGCTCCTCGCGCTGCCGATCGCGCGGGTGGAGGGCGCGCGCATCGCGGGCGTCGAGCGGGCGCTGGCTGCGCTGACCGAGAAGATCGCGCGCGACGACGGCGCCGACGAGGCGCTGCTGTCCGACCTGACGCGGCTCGCGGCGGACGTCGAGCGCGCGCTGGTCGCGACCCAGTTCCGGTTCGGCGCGAGCCGCGCCTACCACGACCTCGTCCGTGCGCGCATCGCCGAGCTGCGCGAGCGGCGGCTGCCGGGCATGCAGACGATCGACGAGTTCATGTCGCGCCGGCTCTCGCCCGCGATGGCGACGTGCGAATCGGTCGCGCATCGCCTGCACGAGATGTCGGAGCGCGTCGCGCAGGCGAGCGGGCTCCTGTCCACGCGCGTCGAGATCGCGCGCGAAAGGCAGAACCAGGCGCTGCTGGGTTCGATGGACCGGCGCGCGAAGCTGCAGCTGCGGCTGCAGCAGACGGTCGAAGGACTGTCGATCGCGGCCATCACGTACTACGTCGTCGGCCTCGTCGGCTACGCGGCGAAGGCACTCAAGGCGTCCGGCGTCCACGTCGATCCGGACATCGCGATAGGCGTCGCGATCCCGGTCGTCGCCGCGCTCGTCGCGATGGCGCTGCGCCGCGTCCGCCGGCGCATTCGCCATGAATGACGTTTCGGCGGTCCGCGCGACGTGCCACCGGAGCGCGTTCAAGCCGCTGCACGGCGTGCCGCCGGCGACGGACGATACCGACGCGCGGCGAGTCGAGGTCGGCCTGCATTGCCCTGCGGTGGTCGCGGGGACCGGGCCGCCACCCGGAAGACCTGCAGGGGGCGCGATGTACAAGCGCATATTGCTGGCGTACGACGGCTCCGAGTCCGGGCAGATGGCGTTGCTCGACGGCCACGACATCGCGCAGTGGAGCCACGCGGAGCTCCACCTCGTCGCCGTCATGCCGTCGCTCACGGCGCACCTTGCCGTCGACGGCGAATTCTACGCCGCGGCCTCCGACGCCCAGTTGCGGGCGACCTACCAGAAGATCCTCGACGACGGCCTGCACCGAGTTCGCGGAGTCCCGCCAAGTCGCGCGCGGCGAATTGCTGGTCGGGGATTCGGTCCGCGAGATCACCCAGTACGCGCGCAGGATCGACGCGGACCTGATCGTCGTCGGCCACAAGCACCTGGAGGGATGGGCGGCGCGGTGGTGGCGCGGCGCCATGTCTCCGGCGTTGATCGAGCACGCGCACTGCAGCGTTCTGGTCGTCATCACCCATTGAGCGGACCGAGAGGCCCAGTCGTCCCGAGTCGGTTGCAAGGAGGGCATCCAGATGAACGGCACCAATCGCGGAATCGAGAGCCGTGCTTGGGCGGCAGTTCTGTGCGGATTGCTCGATCGGTGGTGCAAGCGCGGGACAGCGCAATGTAATCTCCGGAAACAGTCTGTATGGCATACGGTCCGGTGGAGGATCGGGACTGCGGATCATCGGCAATTTCATTGGAACGGATGCGGCGGGCACCGGTGCCCTCGGTAATGGCAACGCCGCAACTTTTGGCGCTTCGGGCCATGCTGCCTTGGGCGGAGTTAGCGCTGGTCGGGCAGGCAGTCACGCCGGCGTCACGTCGGTTCCCTGTCCTCCAAGAGCCGTCCTTCGCAATGCGGCTTCCGCTCCCGCAACGCGAGAGCGAGCAGGTGTAAGGACGCCTTGACCCGCCGCCGATCAGCGCCGGCCGCCGCCGCGGAATCCGCCGCCGCCGAAACCGCCGCCGAAGCGGCCGCCCCAGCCGCCGCCACCACCGCCGCCGAACCGGTCGCCGCCGCCGAAGCCGCGCCGCCGCCGAACGATCGGCCGCCGCCGCCGAAGCTGTCGCCGCCGCTGCGTGCCTGCGACTCGCGGTTCGCCCACGACGTGTCGCCCGACGCGCCTCCCCAGCCGCTCGACGAGTGTTGCTGCCAGCCGTCACCGGTGTTCTTGTAGACGTTGCCGTTGACGTCGGCGTAGTGATTGTTACCGACACTCGCCGTGTCCCACGAGTTGGTGTTGCCGGTCTTCGCGTTGTACGTCGACCCTTCGCCGGCGTGCGCATAGCCTTCCGGACCCGCGGTCGTGGCGCCCGAGCGCTGGTAGCTGCTGCCCCCGGCGCCGGTGGCCGACACGCTCGATCCGGTGGAGCGTTGCCCGGAGTACGTGTTGTAGTTGGACGCGCGCGCGACGTCGGCCGAGCCGCCGGCGGCGGTGTTCGCCGTGCGGTCGTAGCCGCGCGTCGCGTTGCCCGTATACGCGTTGTACTGGCGGCCGGCGTTGTAGCTGCCCGACGTGCCGGTGCGGCTGTTGTAGTAGCTGCCGCTGGCCGTGGTGCCGGCGACGCCACCGCCGCCGTACCACGTGCGCGTGCCGGAGTACGTCGTGGCGCCCCAATGCCCGTAGACGTTGGCGCTCGCCGACGCGCAGCACGGATAGCCGCCCCAGTAGCCGGGATGGTAGTAGGCGCCGCCCCAGTACGGTTCCGTCCACGCGGCGGTCGCAAGCCCCATCGCGAAGCCGAACGTGAATCCCACATACGGGTTGTAGATGGGCGTGGCGGCGACGGCATACGTGTACGGCGGCGGGTACCAGACGCTGCCGATCCACGGCGAGTACGCGTAGCCGGTGCCGTAGACGACGGTGCCGTACGGCGACACCACGGTGCCTAGGTAGCCGGGCGTATAGCCGACGTACACGTACTGCGGCGTCGTGCCATAGATGCGCACGTACGTCACGTAGTAGATCGGCGACGACGGCGGAATCGTGTAGATGACGTTCGGCACCGACGTGGCCACCGTCCACGGCCCGGTGATCTGCGGCGCCGTGAACCAGACGCCGGCGGTGACCGCGTAATACGCGTTGGGCGCCACCTGGATCACCGGCTCCGACGAGTTCACGACGTACGAGAGCGTCGTGCCGGGGACGGGCGCATATTGCGGCGGCCCGTCGAAGTTCGGCGTGAACGTGGGACCGCCCGTCGAGCGGCACCGTCGCCGTCTGCGGGATCGAGTTCTCGATGACGGCCGCCTGTGCCTGCGGCGTGCCGGCCACCGTCGGCAGCACGGCGCCGGCCGTGGACGTCGCCGGAATCCGCGCGAAATCGGCCGGCAGCGCATCGCTCCCGACGAACTGCCAGGGACCGGTGATGGCGGCCGCGCGGAACCAGCGTCCGGCGAGCAGCGCGTAGTAGTTGCTGTTGGCGGTGTCGATCAGCACGTCGCTCGTCGTGTTCGACGCCCACAGCAGCTGCGTGCCGACGATCGGCACGAAGTCGGCCTGGCCCTTGAACACGATGAGCTCGGTGGGCACCTGGCTCGTGTAGATCGTCGGGACGCCATTGGCGAGCGACGGCTTCGGATTCGCCTTCGGTCCGCCGTCGAGGAGGTCCACCGTATTGCTCTTCGCGAGCTGTGCCGCGACGTCGTCCATGCCGAACGGCTGCCGGAACGATTGCGTCCACGGGCCGTTGATCGTGCTGGCCGACAGCCAGCCGTCGTAGACGTGGATGTAGAAGCTCTGCTCGATGCCGCCCTGCAGGATCAGCGCGCGCGTGTTGATCACGCGGTTGAAGCGCGGAGCGGCTGGCGACCGGCTTGATGACCGGCGCTCCGTCGATCGGCACCAGGATCGCCGGCGAATAGCTGACGAGCACCTGCGGCGGCGCGTTGTTGACGGCGACGGCTTGCGGCTTGATGCCGACCGCGGCCAGCGATGCCTGCAGCTTGTCGAGCGACATGGTGCGGATCTTCGCCGCGAACTCCTTCGTGAGCTCGGGGCCGAAGGCGGCGCCGCGATCGGGCAGCGTCGGGAAATCGATCTTCGAGATCTTCAAGTCCTCGAACACGACCGTACGCAGCGTCTTGTCGACCTGCGTCCGCGTGGTGGCGAAGACGACGCCGAACGCCTGCTCCTTGGAGCCGTCCTTCTTGAACGCCATCGCCGCGCGGAAATCGAGCTGGTTGTCCGTCCACTTGTTGATCTGCGGCTGGTAGACGAGCACCTGTCCGGTCGTGAGGTCGACGACGCGCGGCCAGGGATCGGGCGGGGGCGTTCCGGCCGGCGGGGTCTGCGCGGCCGCCGCCGCGGCGATGGCGACGAACAGTCGCGGCCAAGCAGCGCGCGGAAGCGAAAAACGCATTGGAGGATCATGGAATGTGCTCGCGAGGGCGGTGCCGCCGGGTCGCGCCTTGTGGTCAGAGTTTCCAGTTGAAGTTGGCGGCAAAAAAGAAGCTGCCGCTGTCGGGGAGCGACCCGGACAGGTCCCCGCGCCCTCCGGCGACCACCGGGACACCGCTGCGCGCATTCACGTCGAGCGTGCCGCCGTAGGCATACTCGAACGCGGCGCCCCACGCAAACGTGCTGCTCTGCTGCTTCTGGGCACCGATGCCGAAGCGCCATGCTGAGTTGGCGGGCAACAGAACGGCGATGTTGCCGCTGTCCTGGAACGCGGAATCGTAGGCGATGCCGAAGTCGAGCCGCCACGGCTCGCTGAACCGGTACTGCGCGCCGGCGGCGATATGCCACGTGTCCTTGTAGTCGAGTGCGGTCGTCAGCGATACGGGATCGTTGGACGCGACGCCCACGTCGAGCTTGCCGAATTTCGACCATTGCTGCCAGCCGATGCTGCCGAGGAGCGCCCAGCGTGGATCGATCTGCGTATAGACGCTTGCGTTGATGCCTTGCGGCACCGTCATCCCGAGGTCGACGTTCGCGTCGAGAAGCCCGCGCGCGCGCAGCAGCGTCTCGACGCCCGGCGCGATGCCCGTGAATTGCGCGGGCGCCGAGAAGTCGAGCTTGACCGCGGAGTTGTAGGTGATGCCGAAGCGCGTCCCCGGGTTGACCTCGTAGAGCAGGCCGATATTCGCGCCGAAGCCCCACTTGTCCGCATCGAGTTCCAGCTGCCCATCGGGGCCGACGATGTTGTTGACGGCCACAATGTTCTTGAATTTGCCGTACATCGCGTTGAGGCTCACGCCGAGCGAAAGCCGGTCGTTCAGGCGATAGGCGACCGACGGCAGGAACGACACGCCGAGCAAGGTCGACTCGAGTCCGTAGTAGCGGCCGACCCAGCCGGCGTCGTACGCTTCGACCAATCCGAAGTTTCCGGACATCGCCATGCCGAGTTTCAAGTCGCGCGACACGCTGTACGAGTAGAAGAAGCCGCCGCCGGGGAACCAGCCGACGGGATTGCCGCCGTCATTGCGGCCGAGGCCCGGCGAAGTACCGCCGCCGATCCCGAATCCCAGGTCGGCGTAGAGCATCTGGCTCCCCAGCGTCAGCTGGTTGCCGTCCAGGCGCGTCATGCCCGCGGGATTGGTGAATACGGTCGACGCATCCTGCGCGCGCGCCGTGTAGCCGGCGGACGCGAGTCCCACGTCCTCCGTGCCGACTTCATAGAGCATGATGCCGCCGGCATGCGCTGTGGCGGCGACGAACGGCGCGACAGCACCCACGAATGCGCGAACGAGCGCACGCTGCATGGATCGGCGATGATTGTGCATGGTGGCCTTGGTGCGAGCGAAGGGGCGCCGGCCTTGGTTCATCCGGCGCGGTAGAGAGTCGTCACGCAGGCGCCGCCCAGGCCCAGGTTGTGCTGGAGCGCGACGCGCGCGCCCGCGACCTGCCGCGCGCCCGCGTTGCCGCGCAGCTGCTGCGTGAGCTCGAAGCACTGCGCCAATCCGGTGGCGCCCAGCGGATGCCCTTTGGACAGCAGGCCGCCGGACGGATTGGTGACGACGCGGCCGCCGTAGGTGTTGTCGCCGTCGTCGACGAAACGCTCGCCGCCGCCTTCCGGACACAGGCCGAGCGCCTCGTAGCTCAGCAGCTCGTTGTGCGCGAAGCAATCGTGCAGCTCGACGACGTCGACGTCGTCCGGCCCGATGCCCGCCTGCTCGTACGTCTGCCGCGCGGCGGCGCGCGCCATGTCGTAGCCGACGAGCTGCATCATGTCGTGCGCCGCGAACGTCGACGGCGTATCGGTGGTCATCGCCTGCGCGGCGATCCACACCGCGGGCGCGATGCCATGGCGCGCGGCGAATTCCTCGGACATCAGCACGGCGGCGGCTGCGCCGCAGGTGGGCGGACACGCCATCAGCCGCGTCATCACGCCGGGAATCAGCGTCGGCGATGCCATGACGTCGTCGACCGTGACTTCCTTGCGGAAGAGCGCGAGCGGATTGTGAACGGCGTGGCGGCTCGCCTTGGCGCGGATCTTCGCGAACGTCTCCATCCTGGTTCCGTACTTGCGCATGTGGGCGAGGCCGGCGCCGCCGAAATAGCGCAGCGCCAGCGGGACGTCGGGGAGGCCGACCAGCGCGTCCGTTTCGGCGTCGAAGCGCTCGAACGGCGTGGGACGATCCTGGAACTTCGCGACCAGCGCCCCTTGCTCCATCTGCTCGAAGCCCAGCGCGAGCACGCAGTCGACGCTGCCGGACGCGACCGCCTGCCGCGCGAGAAACAGCGCGGTGGAGCCGGTCGAGCAATTGTTGTTGACGTTGACGATCGGGATGCCGGTCATTCCGACGTCGTACAGCGCGCGTTGCCCGGACGTCGAGTCGCCGTACACGTAGCCGGCGTATGCCTGCTGGATCGCCGCGTAATCGATGCCGGCGTCGGCCAGCGCCGCACGCGTCGCGGTGGCTGCCATTTCCGGGTACGGCAGGCTCGCACCGGGCTTGGTGAAGGGGATCATGCCGACCCCGGCGACGACGACCTTGCGTGACATCGAATCCTCCGCAGCAATCGGTTCATTTTACCGTACGCTAAACTACGCAGGGATCGCCATCGCAAATGTCGCGCGCCGGCGGAGGGCGACTCCGCAAGCGCGCGCGAGGAAAACGTGAGGCCGCCGTGACTGTATCGTTGCCGTCGCCGACCGCGACGCACGAAGTGTTCAACCAGGTTCCGCCGCTTGCCGGGCACAACCTGTTCGCGTCCGATGCCGCGTTGCGGGAAGCGGCGCTGCGCGAGGGCGCCGGCGACGCCGCGTCATGGCTCATGGAACGCGGCGCCGAACTCGGTTCGGCGGAGATGCAGGTGCTGGCCGCCGAGGCCAACCGCGTCGTTCCGGTGCTGAAGGCGTTCGACGCCAGCGGGCGTCGGCGCGACGAGGTCGAGTTCCATCCGGCGTACCACGCGCTGATGGCCTACCTCAAGCGGCATGGCGCCGCGGCGGGTCCCTGGGCCGATCCCCGCCCGGGCGCGCATGTGCGGCGCGCCGCGCTCTACGTCATGTATGCGCAGCTCGAAGACGGCACGCTGTGCCCGGCGACGATGACGTATGCCAGCGTGCCGCCGCTCGCGCGCGACGGCGCGCTGGCGGCGCAATGGGTGCCGCGCATCTGCGCACCCGAGTATGACCCGCGCTTCGTGCCGGCGCGCGACAAGCGCGGCGTGACGATCGGCATGGGCATGACGGAGAAGCAGGGCGGCTCCGACGTCCGCGCCAACACGACGCGCGCCGAGCCCGCCGGCGGCCGCCACTACCGGATCACCGGCCACAAGTGGTTCTTCTCCGCGCCGATGTGCGACGCGTTCCTCGTTCTCGCGCACGGCCCCGGCGGGTTGTCGTGCTTCCTGCTGCCCCGGTTCACGCCGGACGGCGACGTCAACGACATCCGCATCCAGCGGCTGAAGGACAAGCTGGGCGACCGATCCAATGCGAGTTCCGAGGTCGAGTTCTGGGGCGCGCATGCCGAACTCGTCGGCGACGAAGGGCGCGGTGTCGCGACGATCCTCGAAATGGGCACGTACTGCCGGCTGGACTGCGCACTCGGCAGCGCGGGCCTGACGCGAGGCTGCGGTGGCGCAGGCGCTGCATCACGCGCAGCATCGGCACGCGTTCGGGCATCCGCTGGTCGAGGCGCCGCTGATGCGCAACGTGCTCGCCGACCTGGCGCTCGAGGCCGAGGCGGCGACCGCGCTGGCGCTGCGGCTGGCGCGCGCGTTCGACGCCGGCGACGACGAGGCGGCGGGGCTGTTGCGTCGCGTGCTGACGCCGGCGGCCAAGTTCTGGATCTGCAAGCGCGGTCCCGCCGTGGCGGCGGAAGCGATGGAGGTGCTGGGCGGCAACGGCTACGTCGAGGAAGGCCCGCTGGCGCGGAACTATCGCCAGATGCCGCTCAACTCGATATGGGAAGGCTCGGGCAACGTGATGTGCCTCGACGTCATGCGGGCGCTCGACAAGGACTCGCGCTGCGCGGAGGCGCTCGCCGCCGAGTTCGCGCCGGCACGGGGGCGCAACGACCATCTCGACGCCTACGTCGCTCTATTGGAGCGGGACTTGCGCGGTCCGGCGCTTTCGCAATCCGCCGCGCGCCTGCTGGCGCAGCGGATCGCGGTGGCGATGCAGGGAGCGTTGCTCGTGCAATTCGCGCCCGACTACGTCGCCGATGCGTTCTGCGCGTCGCGGATGGCGCCGCAGGCGTACGCCGGCGGCGTCTTCGGCACGCTGGCGCCGGCCGCCGATTGCGACGCCATCCTGCGGCGCGCCTGGTCGCCGCTCGACGGCGGGTGAGCGAACCGCCCGCGCGACAACGCGAAACCGTCGGCACGCGCCGCCGCCGTTGCCCGGTGGAGCGCGCGCCGGATCACGTGCATACTCCGCCGCTGTGGCAAATGCCGCCTCCACGATCGTTTGCCGACGAATCGCCGCACGCGCGCTGGCGGTCTTCGCGTGGGCAGGCGCCGCGGCCGCCCAGTCGGGCCTGCCGGAGGCCGCCCCTGCCCATCCGGTGTTCCAGAATGCCTCGCCGCGCATCCTGCAGGGTGCCAAGCGCATGGCCGATCGCGAGTCCGTCAGCGCCAACGCCACGGACGAGGGCGTGCTGCAGACCGGCGACCGGTCATCGTGGCCGCGGCTTTGGCGCAATGACGACCTGCTGATCTCGGGCACGCTGACCGGCACGCTCGGCATGTTCAGGATGTGGAACAACGCCTTCGGGCTGCCCGCGTCCCTCAATCCGGCATCGCTTGAGAACGATCCGGGTTGGGCCGAGTTCTTCCTCGAGCCGGGTTTGACGGCGAGCTACGCGCTCAACGCGGCAACGAAGCTGTACGGCGGCGCCTCGTACATGGAAACCGGCACGCGCGGCACCGATTACAACGCGGTGGGCAACACCTGGCATGGCGCGCCCGAACTCCTGTACGCGGGCATCCGCTGGCAGGACGCGGCCCGGCAACTCGCGTTCGACGCGTCCTATGGCCAGCAGGATTTCGCCGTCGGCAACAACCTGCTGCTGGCGTCGGGCGCCAGCAATGGCGCACAGCTCGGCGCCGACTACATGGGTCCGCGCTCGGCCTGGGCGAACGCGGCGTTGCTCAAGGCAACGTGGCGCGACTTGACCGTGCAGGGCTTCTGGCTGAAGCCCAACGACGCGCCGTCGGCCGCGACCGGGACGCGGCTCGCCGGCGTGAACGCACAGTGGGGCGGTGGCGGTCCGCTGCAACTCGCGTTCATGTACTTGCGCGCGCCGCATTCGGCCATCGTCACCCGCGACAGTCTCGACGTGTACGACGTGCGCGCCACCGTCAAGCCGGGGGGCGCCGACAGCGGCTGGACGCTGCGGGCCGAATACGCGTGGGAGCGCAAGGACGGTGTGGCCGCCGACGGCTGGTACGTCGAAGGTTCGTACCATGCGGCGAATGCCAAGTGGCGGCCGCTGGTGACGCTGCGCTATGCGTCGTTCTCCGGCGACCGCCCCGGCACCGCGACGTGGGAGGGATTCGATCCGCTGTACTTCGGCGGCAGCAATCCCGACTGGTACCAGGGCAAGCTCATGTCGACGCTCGTCAACAACACCAACCTCGACTCGGTGGCGGCGTCGTTGTCGCTTGCGCCGGACGCCCGCAGCATCGTGCAGTTCGTCTTCCTGCATTTCGCCGCGGCGCAAGCCAATTCGCCGCTCGACATTCCCGCCGCCGGCCAGCCCGTGCACGACCGGCGGCGGCGTGCCCGCCAAGTCGCTGGCGACGGAGATCGATGCCGTCTACACGTACACGTTCAGCAAGCAGGTGAACATCAACGTGTTCGCCGGCTACGCCACGCCCGGCGCCGGCTACAGGCAACTCTATTCGGCGAGCGGCGGCAGCGCACAGCCGTGGTGGATCGTCGGCACGCAGTTCAACATCAGTTATTGATTGCGAAGGTGCGCGGCGGCGGGCGATGATGCACCTTTCGACAACGAGGCGGTCGACGCTTTCGCATGCTTGAACCGTATCTGCTCGCCCAGGCCGCGGACAAGGCACCCGCGCCGCCTTCGTCGCTTTCCGGCACGCTGACGCAGGATGCGATGGGATTGACCCGCGTGCCGGGCGATATCGAGGCGTTGCCGTTCCTCCAGCATCTGGCCGAAGTGATGCCGGCCGCCGACGTGGCATTCGGCGGCGCCATGCTGATGCTGATCGTCGTCGTGCACGCGACCGGCGTGCGCTGGGTCACCAGCCACGTCGCGCGCCGGCTGCGCGTCGCCACGCTGCGGCCGACGATCTGGCGCGCGGACGTGCTGATGGCGCTGTCGGTGCTGCTGCTGCTCGCGCTGCACCTGTTCGAAGTCGTCATCTGGGCGACGTCGCTCGTCTACAGCGGACTGGTGCCGAGCTGGCGCGCCGCCGGATTCTTCGCCGGCAACACGTATACGACCGTTGGCTACGGCAATTTCGTGCTGCCGGCGGGTTGGGAGATGCTGGCGCCCATCATCGCGATCTCGGGGCTCTTCACGTTCGGCTGGTCGGGCAGCGTGCTGGTCGACATCGTCGCGCGCTGCCAGCGGATCAAGGACGCCTTCACCGATCGGCAAGCCACGCCGCCGGCGCCGCCTCCCGCGCACTGATTTCGCTGCGCGCCGTTTCAGGCGGGGCGGCGGTAGCCGGCGAGTTCCACGCGGGCGATCTGGTTGCGATGCACTTCGTCGGGGCCGTCGGCGAAGCGCAGCGAACGCGCCTGCGCGTAGAAGAACGCGAGCGGGAAGTCGTCGCTGACGCCGGCGGCGCCGTGCACCTGCATCGCCCATTCGATGACCTGGCAGGCCATCGTCGGCGCCGCCACCTTGATCATCGCGATCTCCTTGCGCGCGGCCTTGTTGCCGACGCGGTCCATCTTCCAGGCGGCGTGCAGGACGAGCAGGCGCGTCTGGTCGATCATGATCCGCGCGTTCGCGATGCGCTCCTGCGTCACCGTCTGGTCGGCGACGGCGCGGCCGAACGCGACACGGCGCGACGCGCGCTCGCACATCAGTTCGAGCGCACGCTCGGCCTGGCCGATCAGCCGCATGCAGTGATGGATGCGGCCGGGTCCCAGGCGCCCCTGGGCGATCTCGAAGCCGCGCCCTTCGCCGAGCAGGATGCTCGACGCCGGCACGCGCACGTTCTCGAAGTCGTATTCCGCGTGGCCATGCGGCGCATCGTCGTAGCCGAACACCGGCAGCACGCGCACGAGGCGCACACCGGGTGTGGCGACCGGGATGAGGATCATCGACTGCTGGCGATGGCGATCCGGGTGGGCGGGGTCCGTCTTGCCCATGAAGATCAGGATCTGGCAGCGCGGGTCCGGGCCGCCCGTCGTCCACCACTTGCGACCGTTGACGACGTACGCATCACCGTCGCGCACGATGGATGCCTCGATATTGGTGGCGTCGCTCGACGCGACGGCGGGCTCGGTCATCGCGAATGCCGACCGGATTTCGCCCGCCAGCAACGGGGTGAGCCAGCGCGCCTTCTGCTCGGGCGTGCCGTAGCGGACGAGCACTTCCATGTTGCCGGTATCGGGCGCGTTGCAGTTGAACGCCTCCGGTCCGATCCACGACCGGCCCATGATCTCCGCCAGCGGCGCGTACTCGACGTTCGCGAGGCCCGCGCCCAGGTCGGAGTCCGGAAGAAACAGGTTCCACAGCGCCGCGGCGCGCGCCTTCGCCTTCAATGCCTCCATCACCGCCGTCGGCCGCCACGCATTGCCGCTGGCGCGGTTCGCGGCGACCTCCGCCGCAAACACCGCCTCGGCCGGATAGACATGCTCGTCCATGAAGCGCGCGACCCGGTCCATCAGGTCGCGCACCCGGTCCGAATGACTGAAGTCCATGCTCTTCCCCGGAAAACGAGCCAGGCCACGAGTGTCGTGGGGTCCGACTCCTACATACGTTGAGCCATCGTCCAGGCGACGTCGGCGACCAGCCGCGCGCGGCTGCCGGTGGCGACCGCGTCCTGGCTGGCGGCATTGCCCTGCAGCGCCCGCACCAGCACACCATGCAGGATCGCGGCGATGCGGAACATGTTGAAGATCAAATAGACGTCGAAATGCGGGATCGCCTCGCGGCCCGTGCGCCGGCAATACGCGGCGACATACTCGGCCTCCGAGGGAATCCCCAGCGCGTCGAGGTCGCAGCCGCGCAGGCCGCGGAACTCGTCCGGCGTCAGCCGCCACGCCATGACCTGATACGCGAAGTCGGACAGCGGATGCCCGAGCGTGGACAACTCCCAGTCGAGCACCGCCAGCACGCGCGGCTGCGTCGGATGGAAGATCACGTTGTCGAGCCGGTAGTCGCCATGGACGATGCTCGTCTCGTCGCCCGGCGGGACATGCCCGGGGAGCCATTCGAGCAGCCGGTCCATCGCCGGGATGCGCTCGACGCCGGCGGCGATGTATTGCTTCGACCAGCGGGCGACCTGGCGCTCGATGTATTGGCCGTGGCGGCCGTAGTCGGCGAGACCCACTGCCGCGAAATCGACGCTGTGCAATGCGGCGATCACGCGGTTGAGCTCGTCATAGTGGGCGGCACGTGCGGCCGGCGTCATCCCCGGCAGCGCCGGGTCCCACAGCACGCGCCCCCGCACGTACTCCATCAGATAGAACGCCGTGCCCAGCACCGACTCGTCCGTGCAGAGCGCGAGCATTCGCGGCACCGGGACATCGGTGGCGGCCAGCGCCTTCATGACGCGATACTCGCGATCGACGGCATGCGCCGAGGGCAACAGCGTGCCCGGTGGCTTGCGCCGCAGCACGTACTGGCGGTCGCCGGCAGTGACGCGGTACGTCGGATTCGATTGCCCGCCCTGGTATTGCCGGATCGCGACGTCGCCGGAAAACGAACCCACATGGGCCCGCAGGAACGCGGCGAGGCGCGCGGGATCGATCGGATGCACGGGCGCGACGAGCGTCGCGCCGGGATTCGCCGCCGCGCCGTCAGACAACGGTGCAGCCTCCGTCGACGGCCAGCACCTGGCCGGTGACGTGGCGCGACGCCTCGGAGGCGAAGTAGACGACGGCACCCTTCAGGTCCTCGTCGCCGCCCAGGCGTCCGAGCGGCGTCAGCTCGAGGACGCTGCGGCGCTCAAATGCGCGACGGCGTGGTCGAGTTCGTCCTGCTTGCGGGCGGTGATCGCGACGCGCGCGCCCATCTCGCCCAGCGCCTCCGCCATTTGCAGCCCGATGCCGCGCGAGCCGCCGGTCACCAGCGCCACCTTGCCGGAGAGGTCGAGCAGATCGCGTACGCCCATCTGGCATTCCCTTCGCTGTGCCGCCGTCGCGCGGATTGCGACGATCGGCAAAGCGGGGATGATAGAGCATTGGACGACGCGGGGTTCCGGTACTACGATCGACCGTTCACCAAACAGGGAGGCAACGATGGCCGAGGCAACCGCAACAGACGTGCGCAGGGCAGGCGGCTGGGTGATCGTCTGGGGGGTGCTGCTGATCGTGGCCGGGATGGTCGCAATCGTCGTGCCGGCGCCGGCCGCCGTGGCGTTCACGCTGCTGCTTGCGTGGCTGTTCGTGTTCGCCGGCGTCGTGCAACTCGTCTATGCATGGCAGCAGCGCGCGCACGACGGCTACGGGTGGAAGATCGCCTCCGGTCTCGCGACGCTGGCGCTGGGGGTCGTGATGCTGCTCTATCCGATCGCCAGCATCGCCACGCTCGCGTTGGTGATCGGCGGGTTCATGCTGGCGAGCGGCGTGTCGAGCGTCATGCTGGCGCTGAAGCTGAAAGCCAGGCCGGGCCGGGGCTGGGTGCTGTTCGACGGCGCGCTGTCGATCGCCATCGCGGTCCTGATCGCGATGGGCTGGCCGCAGAACTCGATCGGCTTCGTCGGGATACTCGTCGGCGTCTGCATGATTTCCGGCGGCGTCTGGCGGATCATCCTCGGGCGGGCGATGCGGGCGGGAGAGGTGACCGTTCCATCCTGAGCATCAGGCGTCGGCGGCGTCGCCCGGTCCTTGGCGGTCGCCGCCGCGACAGTCACGGCAATGCTTCAGCCGCGATCGCCGTCGCGTCGCCCGTACTCGGGTATGTCGTCATTTTGGGCGCAGGATCGTGGCCGCCCTGCGGACGGCGTCGGGTGCGACCCAGAGCATCATGCCGTAGCGTTTGCTGCCTGCAATCACGGCGTTCATCGCCACGACATCGTGTCCTTTCCGGCCAGGTCGGCGAGGACCTTCGCCACCGCCGCTTGCATGTCATCGCCCTGCAGCAGCAAGCAGGTCCCGGGTCCGATCAGGCGGAGCCCCAGCTTTTTCGCGGCGACCTTGAACTGCTTTGCATCGCTCTTGGCCGGAGCGCGCGTCGACCGAGTGCAGCAGCGCGGCACCGCCGCGCGGCCGACCATGTCGAATTGCACGCGACATCCGTTCGGGAATCCGCGATGAAGAGTCCGTCGCCGATGACCCGGATCAGCCGACCCCGATGCTCGGCGATCTTCGGTTCGACAATGTCGGTCCGGATGGATTTCCACCGGGCCATCGTCCCCACATCGTCGCGTTCCATGAGGCGACTGCATCCCGCCACGTCGGCAAACGCCACGGCGGCCAGGCGGCGGCTTACATGCGGAGCTCCGTCGGTCTTTGCGGGTGACACGAGATCGGCGCGATCGATAGGGTCCAGTTCGTACTGCGCGAACGATCATGGCCCCTCTTCGTGCGCGCCATACGCCCGCGCCAGCGCCGCGAAGTCCGGATTGACGAGGTCGGTGCCCGACACGCGGGCCGGATAGTGGCGTTCCTGGTGCATGCGGATGGTGCCGTACATGCCGTTGCCACAGCACGACCTGCCAGAGATCGACGGGCAGCGCGAGCACCACGGGTCCCGGGCGTCCGGACATCGCGAGCCGGTACGCGTGCGCGACGTACTCCGGAATGCGTTCGGCGCGATCGATCTGCGTGGCCCACTTGGCGACGCTGCCGTACATCTGCCGGCAGATGACGAACTGCAGCCGCTCCCGCACGTCGTGCAGCGCATCGAGCACCGCCAGAAAGCTTTCGCCGGGGACGCCGAACGCCAGCGTGACGCCCTGCGTCAGCGCGCTCGCGACGAGAATCTCGCCGCCGGTGCGATCGGGCATGGAGGAGGGATCCTACCGTCCCGCGATCAGGTCTTCGCGCTTGACCAGGAAGACGCCGTCGGCGGCGGCGGCAGTGGTCAGCCAGACCATCGGCAGCCGCGGAAAGGCGGATTCGGTCGCCTCCCGGTTGTGGCCGACCTCGACGACCAGCGTGCCGCCGGTATTGAGAAAGCGTGGCGCGTCCTTGATCAGCGTGCGCACGGCGTCTAAGCCGTCCTCGCCGCCCGCGAGCGCGAGCCGCGGCTCGTGCCGGTACTCCGCCGGCAGCGCATCCATCGCGCTGGCGGTGACGTATGGCGGATTGCTGATGATGAGATCGTAACTTTTCTCCGGCAGGTTCGCGAAGAGATCGGAGCGGATCAGGTTGATGCGGTCGGCGAGGCTGTAGTCGCTCACATTGCGCTGCGCGACGGCCAGCGCCTCCGACGAGATGTCGACCGCATCGATGTCGGCGTCGGCGTAGGAATGCGCCAGCAGGATGGCCAGGCATCCCGACCCGGTGCACATGTCGAGCGCGGTCTTCACGTCCGCGGCCGGACCGACGTAGCTTTCCAGTCCGCCGGGCAACAGTTCGGCGATGAACGACCGCGGGATGATCACGCGTTCGTCGACGTAAAAGCGGAATTCGCCGAGCCATGCTTCGTGCGTCAGGTACGCGGCCGGCACGCGGTCGTCGATGCGCCGCGAAAAGAGCTGCGCCAGCACTTGCCGTTCGCCCTGCGTCAGCCGCGCGTCGAGGAACGGCTCCAGCCGGTCCAGCGGCAGGTGCAGCGCATGCAGCAGCAGGTAGGCGGCTTCGTCGTACGCCTCCGTGCTGCCGTGGCCGAACGCGAGCTTCGATTCGCCGAAGCGCGAGACGATGAAGCGCAGCCAGTCGCGCAGCGTCTCGAGTTCGCCGGCGGGAATGGGGCTCATCGACGTGCCCCCGCGACCAGCAGCCGTTCGAGGATGCCGCGGTAGATGGCGGACAGCGGCTCCAGGTCCGTGATGCGCACGCGCTCGTTCAACTGGTGGATCGTCGCGTTGACGGGCCCGAGTTCCACGATCTCGTCGCAGACGTCGGCGATGAAGCGCCCGTCGGACGTGCCGCCGGTGCACGACAGCGCCGGCGTGACGCCGGTGACGGCGCGCACGGCGTCGATCGCAATGTCGACCAGGGCGCCGCGCGGCGTCAGGAACGGCTTGCCCCAGCCGGTCCAGCGCAGTTCGTAGTCGAGGCCGTGCCGCCGCACGATCGCCTCGAACCGCTGCTGCAATGCCTCGCGCGGGCTCTCCGGCGCATGGCGGAAGTTGAACATCAGCTCGAGCGTGCCCGGGATGACGTTCGTCGCCCCGGTACCGGCGTGGATGTTCGAGCACTGCCAGGCCGTCGGCGGGAAATACGCGTTGCCCTGGTCCCACACGGTGGCGGCGAGTTCCGCCAGCAACGGCGCCACGAGGTGGATCGGATTGCGCGCGAGATGCGGATAGGCGATGTGGCCCTGCACGCCCTTGACGGTCAGCGTGCCGGACAGCGTGCCGCGGCGGCCGTTCTTGATCATGTCGCCGAGCGTATCGACGGACGACGGCTCGCCGACGATGCAGTAGTCCATCCGCTCGCCGCGCGCCGCCATCCGTTCGACGATCCTGACGGTGCCGTCGGTGGACGGGCCTTCCTCGTCGGACGTGATCAGCAGCGCGATCGAGCCCGGCGCGCCGGGATGCTCGCCGACAAAGGCCTCGATCGCCGTCACGAACGCGGCCAGCGAGCCTTTCATGTCGGCGGCGCCGCGACCGTACAGGTAGCCGTCCCGCTCGGTGGGCACGAAGGGATCCGAGTCCCAGCCGTCACGCGGACCGGTGGGTACGACGTCGGTGTGCCCGGCGAAACAGATGAGCGGCCGCGCCGTGCCGCGCCGTGCCCACAGGTTGGTGACACCGTTGGAAACGAGCGTCTCGCACGCGAATCCGAGCGGGGCCAGCCGGGTTTGCAGCAAGGCCTGGCAGCCGCCGTCCTCCGGCGTCGGCGAGCGCAACGCGATCAGTTCGCGGGCGAGGGTGAGCGTGGGTCTGGCGGCCCTGTCCATGCCGCCGATGGTAACAAAAGCGGGGTCGGCGACGGCTCGTGGCCTCGCGGCAGTGCGACGCACGTCGACGGCAAGTCGTCTCCGACGCCGGTCAATGCGCGCGGTCGAGCAACTCCGTGTTGATGGTCATCGCGGTGAAATCGGCGCCCGGACGGCGTTCGTCCTTGCTGTCGCGCTCCGATTCCATCGCCGACACGCGCGACGTCGGACTGCTCTGGTTGATCTGCCACGCGAGATTGGTCGGCGAATCGGAACCGATCATCGCCTCCTCGTAGGAGATGACGCCGTCCAGGTAGAGGCGGCACAGCGCCTGCTCGAACGTCTGCGATCCCGGGTAGAGCGATTGCTCCATCGCTTCCTTGATCTGCGGGAACTCGCCGTTCTTGATCAGTTCGCCGATGAGCGCCGTGTTGAGCAGGATCTCGACCGCCGGCTGCTGCTCGCCGTCGCGGTTGCGGATCAGCCGCTGGCAGATGATCGCCCGCAGGCCGATCGACAGGTCGGACAGCACGGCGGAGCGCGCGTCGTAGGGGAAGAGGTTGATGATCCGCGACAGCGCGTGATAGCTGTTGTTGGCGTGGATCGTCGTCAGGCACAGGTGGCCCGTCAGCGTGTGCAGCAGCGCCGACTGCATCGTCTCCTTGTCGCGGACCTCGCCGACCATGATGAGGTCGGGCGCCTCGCGCAGCGCGTTCTGCAGCGCGGCATTGTAGGTCGTGGTGTCGACGCCGATCTCGCGCTGGTTGACGATGCTTTGCTTGTGCTCGAACAGGTACTCGATCGGGTCCTCGATCGTGAGGATGTGGCCGGACTTCGTCGAGTTCCGGTGGTCGATCATCGCCGCCAGCGTCGTCGACTTGCCGGAGCCGGTGGCGCCGGCGACCAGCACGAGGCCGCGCTTTTCCTTGACGAGGTCGAGCAGCACCGACGGGAGCTTCAGCTGCTCGAACGGCGGCACGTTGCTGCGCACGTACCGGATGACCAGCGAGATCGTCCCGCGCTGGCGGAAGATGTTGACGCGGAAGTTGCCGACGCTGCGGTCGAGATGGGAGAGGTTCATCTCCATCGTGTTCTCGAACTCGCGCGCCTGCTCCTTGTTCATGAGCTCGTAGGCGATGCGGCGGACCGTGTCGATGTCCATCGGCTGCGTGGACACCGGTTGCACGATGCCGTTGACCTTGATGTTGATCGGCGCGCCGCAGGAGATGAACAGGTCGGACGCCTGTTTTTCGGCCATCAGCTTGAACAATCGATCGAGATACATGCGGGCCCCTTGCTCGTTGGCAACGCGCACCGTCGCCTTCGGCCCTGCCGGCCGGCGGCGGTCGCTACAATACGGTCGTTGCGGGCTAGATTAACGGAATATCGGTGCTTTGCATGATAATGTCATGAAAACTCGGTGGTTTCCACCGTATGCCTGCTTGGGGACGGCCCCCGGTTGCGCGATCTGTTGCGCCTGCGGTCGCCCCGCGTTTTCCTCGATTCGACCAAACGGAACAAGCAAGTTTCATGCTCGCAATTATCGGAGGTAGTGGGCTGACCCGGCTGTCGACGCTGGCGGTCGCCCATCGGGAGGTCGTTCGCACGCCGTACGGCGACCCGTCGTCGACGCTGCTGTTCGGGCAGATCGGCGGCCGCGACGCGATGTTCCTGGCCCGGCACGGGCACGGGCACACGATCCCGCCGCACCGCGTCAACTACCGCGCCAACCTGTGGGCGCTGCGGGAGAAGGGCGCCCGGTCCGTCGTTGCCGTCGCCTCCGTCGGCGGCATCCGCGATTGCAACGCCGGCGACCTCGTGCTGCCGCACCAGCTGATCGACTACACGTCCGGCCGCGAAATGACGTTCTTCGACGGCGGCGAAGGCAACGTCGTCCACGTGGACTTCACGCAGCCGTACACGGCGGCTTTGCGCGAGCGGTGCCTGCATGCGGCGCGCGTCGCCGGCATCCCGTTGCGCGACGGCGGTGTCTACGGCGCCGTCAACGGGCCGCGCCTCGAGACCGCTGCGGAGATCGACCGGCTGGAGCGCGACGGCGCGACCATGGTCGGCATGACGGGCATGCCCGAAGCGTCGCTGGCGCGCGAGGCGGGCCTGGACTATGCGGCGATCTGCGTGGTCGTCAACCACGCGGCGGGCCGCGGTGACAGCGCGCGGGAGGTGTCGATGCAAGGCATCTCCCAGGTGCTCGAGACGGCGATGGACAAGGTGCGCCTGCTGCTCGATCACGTCGCCCCCCGCGTCTGACACTGCAATCGGGAGTCACGACATGATCAGGGACATACTTCGCATCGGCGATCCGCGCCTCCTCGAGCGCGCGGGCGAGGTCGAGCGCATCGGCAGTCCGGAGCTCAAGGCGCTGTTGGCCGACATGCGCGACACGATGCACGCGGCCGACGGCGCGGGACTGGCCGCCCCGCAGATCGGCGTACCGCTGCGCGTCGTCATCTTCGGCGTCGAGCGCAATCCGCGCTATCCCGACGCCGAACCCGTGCCGTATACGGAGCTCGTCAATCCGGTGCTGACGCCGCTGTCCGCCGAAGAGGAGGACGGCTGGGAAGGCTGCCTGTCGGTCCCCGGCTTCCGCGGCGTCGTGCCGCGCTTCACGCGGCTGCGCTACACGGGCTTCGATCCCGATGGCCGGCCGATCGAGCGCGAGGTCGACGGCTTCCACGCCCGCGTCGTCCAGCACGAGTGCGATCACCTGGATGGCATCCTGTACC
This sequence comes from uncultured beta proteobacterium, assembly GCA_963823475.1. Lineage (GTDB taxonomy): Bacteria > Pseudomonadota > Gammaproteobacteria > Burkholderiales > Casimicrobiaceae > VBCG01. The sequence continues at coordinate 40,329 of CAWGLS010000006.1, read as the reverse complement.
CGCAGCGCATCCGCGACATGCGCAAGTTCGGGTTCACCGACGCGCTGTTTCCGGACGAAGAACACGCCGCCGACGACTGACGGCGCCGCCTTTGTCTTTCCGCCGCGCTACGTCTTCAGCTGCTCGTACAGCGCCGTCTCCAGCCGCAGCAGCGCCTGCTCGTCGTGCAGGCGCGCGCCGTCGATCAGGAACACGTCCTCGGCGCGGTCGCCCAGCGTGCTGATCTTGGCGCTGACGACGTTGATGTTCGCCTTCGCCAGCGTGTAGGCGATCCGCGCCAGCAGGCCCGGCCGGTCGCCGGCCACCACCTCGAGGATGTAGTGCGTCCCCTTGTCGTCGGGGAAGATCTGCACTTCGGGCGTCAGCGGGAAATGCTTGAGTTGCCGCGGGATGCGGCCCTCGGCGGGGGCGGGCAGCGGCGGCTGTTCCGCCAGCAACAGCGTGAGCTCGAACTCGACCATCTGCAGCGTATCGCGGTACGCCGTCCCCGGTTGCGCGGGATCGTGGACGGCGAACGTGTCCAGCGCATAGCCGCTGCGCGTCGTGTGGATCTTCGCCTCCAGGATCGACAGCCCCATCCGCCCGAAGAATCCGCAAAGCCGCGCGAACAGCTCCTTCTGGTCCGGCAGGTACACGAGCACCTGCATGCCGGCGCCGTCGCGCGCCAGCCGCGCCTTGACGACCGGTTCCGTGCGCTCGACGCGCCAGTACAGGTGGCGCGCATGCCAGGCGATCTCGTCGGCGGTGTGGCGCTGGAAATAGGTGGTGTCGAGGAACTTCCACAGCTTCTGCTCGGCATCGTCGGGCACGGCATAGAGGCGCAGCAGCCGGTGCGCTTCGAGCCGCCGCGCTTCGATGCTGTCCGTGACCGTCCGCGTCGGCGTGGCGCCCGCGAGGACCGAGCGCGTCGCGTGGAACAGGTCTTCGAGCAGCTTGCCCTTCCATGCATTCCACACCTTGGGGCTGGTGCCGCGAATATCGGCCACCGTCAGCAGGTATAGCGCGGTCAACCGGCGCTCGGTGCCCATCTTGCGCGCGAACGCGGCGACGACGTCGGGATCGGACAGGTCCTGTTTCTGCGCCGTCGACGACATGACGAGGTGATCGGCCACCAGCCAGGCGACGAGCTCGGTGTCGTCCTGCGACAGTCCATGGTCGCGGCAGAAGCGCCGCGCGTCGCGGGCGCCGAGCGCGGAGTGGTCGCCGCCGCGGCCCTTCGCGATGTCGTGGAAGAGGCCGGCCAAGTAGAGCACCTCCCGCCGCTCGAAGTCGGCGATGAGCCGCGAGCACAGCGGGTACTCGTGCGCGTGCTGCGCCTCGGTGAAGCGGCGCAGGTTGCGGATGACCATCAGGATGTGCTCGTCCACCGTGTAGACGTGGAAGAGGTCGTGCTGCATCTGGCCGACGATGCGGCCGAACACCGGCAGGTACTGGCCGAGGATTCCGTAGAGATTCATCCGCCGCAGCTCGTGCAGCAGGCCGCGCTCGGCGCGGAACATGGCGGCGAACCGCGCGCGGTTGGCGGGGTCGCGGCGGAAGGCGCCGTCGATCCGGTGCCGGTCGCGCCAGAGCGCGCGCAGCGTGCGGGCGGTCATGCCCTTCAGCTCCCGGTGCCGCTGCAGCGCGAGGAACGCGTCGAGCATCGCCCCCGGCCGCGTGACGAACAGGTCATCGTCGCGGATGTCGAGCAACTCGTCGACCTGCTGGAAGTCGGCGTCGATGGGCACCGGCTCCGCCGCCGCCGGATAGATGCGCGCGTGCAGGTTCTGCAACAGCACGGTGTTGACCTGCCGCACGAGTTTCGCGGCGCGGTAGTAGCGCTGCATCAGCTGCTCGCTCGCGCGCTTGGCGCGGGTGTCGACGAGGCAGAGCTGCCTCGCCAATTCACTCTGCGCGTCGAACACCAGGCGGTCCTCGCGGCGTCCGAGCAGGTAATGCAGCCGCACGCGCATCGCGCCGATGAAGCGCTCCTGGCGCGACACGGCGCGCGCCTCGGCGATCGTCATCAGGTCGTTGCGCGCGAGTTCGCGCCACGTGTGGCCGAAGCCCGCGGCGCGGGCGATCCACAGTACGGATGCCAGGTCGCGCAGGCCGCCCGGACTTTCCTTGACGTTGGGCTCGAGGTTGTAGATCGCGTCCTGGTACTTCAGGTGCCGCTGCTGCTGTTCGAGCGCCTTCGCGTCGTAGAACACGCGGATGTCCATCTGTTCCGCGTACAGGCGCCGGAACTGCCGCAGCAGCCGGCGCGTCCCGCACAGGAACCGGTTCTCGAGGAGACTCGTCTGGATGGTGACGTCCGCCTTCATCTCCTCCATGCATTCGTCGACGGTGCGCACCGCGTGCGACAGCTCGATGCCGATGTCCCACAGCGCGGCGAAGAAGCGCTCGATCGCGGCGGCCGGCGGCGCGTCCGCGCTGGCGAGCAGCACCAGCACGTCGACGTCCGAATGCGGGTAGAGCTGCCCGCGTCCGTATCCGCCCACCGCGAGCGCCGCCAGCCCTTCCGGCATCGCGCATTCGTCCCAGATCCCGCGGATCACGCAATCGACGAGACGCGCGTGCTCGCGCAACAGGAGCGGCGTGTCGGGCTTCGCGAGGAACCGGCTGCGCTGCGCGTCGCGGTGCTCGCGCAGATACGCGCGCCAGTACGCTAGGCGCGGTTCGGTCACCGGCGCCGCGACCGGCGTCGCGACCTCCGCCGTCGGAAATGGGGCCGCCATCGAAGGCTTGGGCGTCAGGCGGCGATCGCCGGCGGCGGGGGCGATCCGGCGGAGACCGTCAGCACTTCGAAGCCGTCGGGGGTGACGAGAACGGTGTGCTCCCATTGCGCCGACAGCGAATGGTCGGCGGTGACGATCGTCCAGCCGTCGGCCAGGCAGCGGATGCCCGGGCGACCGACGTTGATCATCGGCTCGATCGTGAAGATCATGCCCGGCTGCAGCTTGAGGCCGGTACCGGGCCGGCCGTAGTGCAGCACCTGCGGCTCCTCGTGGAACTGGCGGCCGATGCCGTGGCCGCAGAACTCGCGGACCACCGAGAAACCGTGGCGCTCGGCGAAGCGCTGGATCGTGGCACCGATGTCACCCAGATGCGCGCCGGGCTTCACCTCGCGGATGCCGAGCCACATCGCCTCGTACGTCAGCTCGGCCAGGCGCTTGGCCTGGATCGACGGCTTGCCCGCCGCGAACATCCGGCTCGTATCGCCGTGAAAGCCGTCCTTGATGACGGTGACGTCGATGTTGACGATGTCGCCGTCCTTCAGTTTCCTGTCGCCCGGGATGCCGTGGCAGACGACATGGTTGACCGACGTGCACAGCGATGCCGGATACGGCGAGTGACCCGGCGGCGCATAGTTGAGCGTCGCCGGAATCGTGTTCTGCACGTCGACCATGTATTCGTGCGCAAGGTCGTTGATGTGCCCGGTGGTGACGCCGGTCTTCACGTGCGGCGTCAGGTAGTCGAGCAGCTCCGACGCCAGGCGACCGGCCACGCGCATGCCGGCGATCTCCTCCGGTGTCTTCAGATTGACGGACATCGCGGTGACCGTCAGGCGCGCAGCAGTTCGTTGATGCTGGTCTTCGAGCGGGTCTTCGCGTCGACCTGCTTCACGATCACCGCGCAATAGAGGTGGCAGCCTTCGCCGCCGCCCGACGGCAGGCTGCCGGCGACGACTACGGAGCCGGCCGGCACGCGGCCATACGTGATGCCGCCGGTGGCGCGGTTGTAGATCTTCGTGCTCTGGCCCAGGAACACACCCATGCCGAGCACGGAATTCTCCTCGACGAGCACGCCCTCGACGACTTCGGAGCGGGCGCCGATGAAACAGTTGTCCTCGATGATCGTCGGATTCGCCTGCAGCGGCTCGAGCACGCCGCCGATGCCGACGCCGCCGGACAGGTGTACGTTCTTGCCGATCTGCGCGCACGACCCGACCGTCGACCAGGTGTCGACCATCGTGCCTTCGTCGACGTAGGCGCCGATGTTGACGAACGACGGCATCAGCACGACGTTGCGCGCGACGTAAGCGCCGCGGCGGGCCACGGCCGGCGGCACGACGCGCACGCCGGAGGCGGCGAAGTCGGCGTCGGTGTAGTGCGCGAACTTCGTCGACACCTTGTCGTAGAAGCGGAACGGCACGTCGGGTCCGGAAAGGCCGATACCGGCGTTGTCGACGAGCCGGAACGACAGCAGCACGGCCTTCTTGATCCACTGGTGGGTGACCCAGTGTCCGCCGTGCCTGTCGGCCACGCGCAACGTGCCGGTGTCGAGTTCGGCGATGACATGCGCGACGGCGTCGCGGATTGCCGCCGGCGCGGACGCCGGCGAAAGCTCCGCGCGCTCTTCCCACGCGGCGTCGATGGTGGCGGCTAGATTGGACATGGAGTGCTGGGCAAAACGAGAATTATAGCGCGCCGACAACACCCCTCCGGCGTAGCGCTCCACGGTCATTGCCGGGGGATCCGCGATGCGCCAAGCGACGCCGCGGGTGCCGGCGTGCGCGCGGCGTCGGCCTCCGCGGTGACCACCTTCGTGTACTTGTCCTCCGCCTGGAAGTAGAGGACGTCCTCGACCGGGATCAGCTTCATCGCCGCGCCCAGCGACGCGCGGATCCATTTCAGCGCGCCGCCGGACTCGCGTTCGGCCAGTCGCGCCAGCAGCGCGCTCAAGTCCGGCGGCGGTGTCGCTCAGCCGCGCCGCGAGGCGCGCCGCCACTTTGGCCAGCCGATCCGGCCGTGGGGGGCTTCAGCACGTAGTCGATCGCGCCCTCCTCGAAGGCCGCGACCGCATACTCGTCGTAGGCGGTGACGAATACCACGTGGCAGCGACCGCCGAGCGCGCGGGCCACCTCGAGGCCGGACATCACCGGCATCCGGATGTCCAGGAACACGACGTCGGGATCATGCGCGCCGATGAGATCGAGCGCCTCGACGCCGTTGCCCGCTTCGGCGACGATCCGCAACTGCGGCCAGCTTTCGGCCAGCCGCGCTTTCAACTCGCGCGCAGCAGCGGTTCGTCCTCGGCGATGATCGCGGTCGGCATCGCGGCGTCCTATGGATGCGGCGCCCGGTCGGCGCGCGCGCGGTAGTCGTCGGTGACCGCGTCGGGGCTCTCCGCCTCGCCGCGATAGGGGATGGCCAGCGTCGCGCGGGCGCCCGTGGGTGCCGCCGCCTCGAGCGCGAACCGGCCCTGCGTGCCGTACAGCGCGGCGAGGCGCTCGCGGACATTGGCCAGGCCCACGCCGTGTCCGCAGGATGTTGAGGTACGCCTCGGCCAGGCCCACCTCCTTGCCCAGCGTGGTGGAACTCGCGCGCAATTGCGGCAGCGCGGCGCGCAGGTAGTCGATCAGGTGACCCAGCAGGCGATTGGCCTCGGGCGGATCGGTTTCGGTCAGGTATTGGACCGACGCCAGCGTGTTGAACAGGAATGCGGCTCGACCTGCGCCTGCATCAGCTTCAATTCCGCCTCGATCGCCTGCTTGGACAAGAGATGCCGCTCGGCCTCGGCCTTGTGCAGCGCCGCCGCGGCCTTCTTCTCGCGGTGCTTCACGTAGAAGAACAGGCTGACGAACAGCCCGTTCAAGAAGCCGGTGACGACGTTCCAGCCGAAAAGCCGCCAGCGTTCGCCGACGTAGTCGAGCGAATAACCCTTGATCAGGATCGTCAGCCCGACGCCGAGCAGCGTGCCGATCGCCACCGCCAGCATGAGCCGCGGAATCGGATGCGTCTTCTCCCACGGCGAGGCCGCGTTGACGCAGTACGCGATCGCGAAGCCGTAGAGCTGCACGGTCAGCAGCGGCTGCCAGAACGGCCGCGTGTCCTCGACCCATAGCACGGCGGCGATGCCCGTGTTGATGGCGGCCAGCAGCAGCACCGTCTGCCAGTTGACGTGAAAGCCGCGGGCGAGCGTGGCGATTATCGGCAGCGGCGGGCGGCGGGCGGGCGGAGCGACCATGGACGCATATTCTAGGCAGGCGGCGGCGCGAGCGGGCATCCCCGCGACAGCCGCCCCCGGCGCGGCCGAAGTGTCGTGACGGGGCGCGAGGCGAAATCTAGCGGACCGCCACCGCGGATTCCGTCAATCGCCGCGTGAACTCGACCAGACGGCCCACGGCTTCCGCGCATTCCGCCTGCGTGGCGACGAGCGCAAGGCGAATGCGGCGCCGCCCCGGGTTCTGCCCGTGCGCGGCGCGGGCGACGTAGCTGCCGGGCAGGACGGCGACGTTCTCCTCGGCCAGCAGGCGCCGCGCGAACTCGGCGTCGTCGATCGGCGTCTGCGCCCACAGGTAGAACGCGGCATCCGGCATCGTGCATGGCAGGACGGACGCGACCTGCGGCTGCAGCCGCGCGAACTTCGCCGCGTATTCGGCGCGGTTGGCCACGACATGAAGCTCGTCGTTCCAGGCGGCGATGCTGGCCGCGGCCACCGGTCCCGACATCGCGCTGCCATGGTACGTCCGGTACAACAGGAACGCCTTCATCAGCGCGGCATCGCCGGCGATGTAACCCGACCGCAGTCCCGGCGCGTTCGAGCGTTTCGACAGGCTGCCGAACACGGCGAGCCGCGGATAGCCGGTGCGGCCGAGCGCCTGCGCGGCCGCCAGTGCGCCGAGCGGCGGGCGGGCTTCGTCGAAATAGATTTCCGAGTAGCACTCGTCGGACGCGATGACGAAACCGTGGCGGTCCGACAGCGCGAAGAGTTCCTTCCAGCCGGCGAGATCGAGCACGCGGCCCGTCGGATTGTCGGGTGTGCAGACATACAGCAACTGCGTGCGCGACCAGACCTCGGCCGGCACCGTGCTCCACGCATGCGCCCATCCCGCGCCCGGATCGGCGTTGACGCAATACGTCTGCGCGCCCGCCAGCAACGCGGCGCCTTCGTAGATCTGGTAGAAGGGATTGGGCACGACGACCGTCGCTCCCGACTTGCTGCCGTCGATGACCGTCTGCCCGAACGCGAACAGTGCCTCGCGGCTGCCGAGGATCGGCAACACCTGCGTGCCCGGGTCGAGCGCGGCTAAGCCATGGCGGCGCACGAGCCAGTCCGCGACGGCCTCGCGCAATGCGGCGGGTCCGATCGTCGTGGGATAATTCGCGAAAGCGCCGGCCCCGGCGACGAGCGCGTCGACGATGAGGCGCGGCGTCGGATGCCGGGGTTCCCCCAACGACAGGCTGATGGCCCGCTTCGCGGGATCGGGCTCGACGCCGGCGAAGAGCGCGCGCAGCTTCTCGAACGGATACGGTTGCAGCAAGGCGAGCCTGGGATTCACGCGGAGAGTCCGTGCAGAAGAGCGACGATTATAGCGGCGCGCGCCACGGCGGCGACCGGACATGAGGGACGTCGCCGCCCGCGTCGGCGCCGGCGTCGCCACGCTGTTCGCGCTGACGCTGCTGGCGGTCGTCGTCGCCTGGTGGGCCTGGCAGGCATTCGGTCCGCCGCCGGTGCGCATCGTGCCGGCAACGCCCGCCGATCCCGCCGCGACGATCCTTGCCTCGGGCCTGCTGGCCGGCGCGGGACCCGCGACGCCGGCACCCGCGCCCGCGGCGGAAACGGCCGCGCTCGCGACCGGCGATACGCGGCTCCTCGGCATCTTCGCCGAACGCGACGGCCACGGGTGGGCGCTCTTCCGCCTGCCGACGGGACCGAAGCTCGTCGCCGCGGGGCAGGAGATCGCGCAGGGTGCGCACCTGGTCGACGTGCGTCCGGACGGCATCACCGTGCGCGAGGCCGGCGGCGAACGCCGGATCGCGTTGCGCGGCGAGCCGGTCGCCAAGCAGAAGGCGATGCCGGTCACCGCGGCGAAGGGCGCGCGCAATCCCGCGTGCGTCCCGCCCGCCGGATTCAAGGGCAGTGTGCTGCGCCTCAACGCCGAACTCTTCCAGGGGATCATCGCCAAGCCGGAGAGCTGGACGGCGCTCGTCGTCGCCGATCGCGGCGCGCTCGCCGTGCGCGACCAGAGCGGCTTCGTGACAATGCTCGCGATGAAAAAGGGCGACCGCCTCGAGCAGGCGAACGGTGTCGCGCTGGCGGTGCCCGACGACGTCGTGCGTGCGGTGCTGCAGCCGCTGGCGGCGCAGCAGCCGGTGCGGGTCATCGGCACGCGCGACGGCGCGCCGCGCGAGTGGCTGCTGCTGAACGCCGGCAGCTGTCCGAACTAGCAGTATATTGAAATTCGCTCGTTGCCGGCACGCCGCTCGTTCTTTCGTGGCCCTCAATTTCGCGGCGCTTCAAAGCGGCGGCGCGCGGCCGCCCGAAGTCGCCGCTCATATCTTGCATTGGTCGTCCTCGTTGAAAAACGCGCGGAAGCTGTCCTCGCCGCGTTTTTCAACGAACTGCTAGGGCCCGGGAAGCCAGCGCAGAAGATCCAGCGGCGCGGCGATCCACCCGGTGGCGGGCCACCGTTCCGGATTGCCCGTCGTGCCCATGTATCCGTAGCACGCGACGATCGTCGGCATGCCGGCGGCCACCCCCGCTTCGATGTCGCGCAGGTCGTCGCCGACGTAGACGCAGGCGGAGGGCGGCACGCGCAACGCATCGGCCGCATGCAGGAGCGGCGCCGGATGCGGCTTCGGGTGCGGCGTCGAATCGCCGGAGACGACCACCGCCGCGCGCTGCGCGAGCTTGAGCGCCGCGACGACCGGCACGGTGAAGCGCGCGTGCTTGTTGGTGACGATGCCCCACTTCAGTCCGCGGTCCTCGATGGCCGCCAACATGGCGTCGACGCCGGCGAACAGCCGCGTCGTCTCCGCGAGGCATGCGCTGTAATGCGCGAGAAACGCCTCGCGCAGCGCCGCATAGTCCGCGTGCTCGGGCGTGACACCCATGCCCGCGTCCAGCAGTCCGCGCGCGCCCGATGACGCGTGCGCGCGCAGCCCGGCCACCGGCACCGGCGGCAGGTCGCGATCGGCGCGCACGCGGTTGAGCGCGATGGCCAGGTCGCCCGCGGAATCGGCGAGCGTGCCGTCGAGATCGAAGAGCACCGTCGACACCGGCAGCAGCCGCGCCGCGGAACTAGCGGGCATGCGCGGGCTTGCGATAGGCGGCGAGATAATTGACAGCGGTGTCGGGCTCGATGCGGAACACGCGGGTCAGCGGGTTGTACGTCATGCCGGCCAGCGTTTCGATGTCGAGGCCGGCACGCCGCGCGAATGCCGCGAGCTCGGCGGGCCGGATGAACTTGGTCCAGTCGTGCGTGCCGCGCGGCAGCAGCTTGAGCGCGTATTCCGCGCCGAGGATCGCGAACAGGTACGACTTGGGGTTGCGATTGAGCGTCGCGAACACGACGATGCCGCCGGGCTTCGCCAGCGCCGCGCACGCGGCCACGATCGCGGCCGGATCGGGCACATGCTCGAGCAGTTCCATGCAGGTCACGACGTCGTAGCGCCCCGGCGCCTCGGCAGCGAGCGCCTCGGCGGCGATCAGCCGGTACTCCACGACGACGCCGGATTCGAGCCGGTGCAGCTGCGCGACGCCCAGCGCCTTCCCCGAGAGGTCGATGCCGGTGACGTTGGCGCCGGCCGTGGCCATCGACTCGGTCAGGATGCCGCCGCCGCAGCCCACGTCCAGCACGTCCTTGCCGGCCAGACCACCGGTCACCTGCTGGATCCAGCCGAGGCGGATCGGGTTGATCTCGTGCAGCGGCCGGAACTCGCTCGTCGGATCCCACCAGCGGTGCGCGACGTCGGAAAACTTCGCGAGTTCGCCCGGGTCGACGTTGGCGGGGGGCGGCGATGCAGTGGAGGTCATGGGTGTCAATGCGGTGTGGTGGCCAACTTGTGCTGCCACGCGCGCACGCGCGCCAGCAGCGCCGGTTCGTCGACGGTTAGCAGCCGGCGCTCCGCCACCATTCTAACGCCGCCCATCCACACGTCGGTGACGCAACCGGGCCCGGCCACGTTCACGAGGTGCGACACCGGGTCGAACACCGGCTGCGTGGCCACACCCGCGAGATCGACGGCGATCACGTCGGCGAACTTGCCCGGCAGCAGCGAACCTGCGACCTGCTCCAGCCCCAGCGCGCGGGCACCGTTCAGCGTCGCCATCCGCAGCGCCGTCGTCGCCGGCAGCGCTGCCGCGTCCGCTGTCGCGACCTTTGCCAGCAGGCTCGCGAGGCGCATTTCGGAAAAGAGGTCGAGACGGTTGTTCGACGCCGCGCCGTCGGTCCCGAGTGCGACGTTCACGCCGGCGCGGAGCAGCGCCGACGACCGGCGCGATGCCGCTCGCGAGCTTCATGTTCGACGCCGGGCAGTGCACGACATGGCAGCCTTGCGCCGCGAGCGCCGCGATATCGGCGGCTCCGACGTGGACCGCATGGATGGCGATGAAGGCGGGCCCGGTGGCGCCCAGCCGGTCGAGGCGCGCCAGCGGCGTCATGCCGGTGCCCGCCAGCGCGGCGTCGACCTCGTCCTGCGTTTCGGCGAGGTGCGTCTCGATGGGCATGTCGAGTTGCCGGGCGAACATCACGATCTTCGCCCATGTCGCGTCGCTGACCGTGTACGGCGCGTGCGGGGCGAGCGCGAACGTCAGCTGGGGCACGTGCTTGAAGGCGTCGCGCGCCTCGAGTCCGCGCGTCAGGTAGGCATCGGCGTCCGCCGCGTACGGCGTCGGAAACTCGAGCACCGGTGCGCCGATCAGCGCGCGCATGCCCGCGCTCTCGTACGCGCGCGCCGCGGCGTCCGGATGGAAGTACATGTCGTTGCAGCACGTGATGCCGCCGCGCAGCATTTCCGCCGCCGCGAGCAGCGTCCCGTCGAACACGAACTCCGGCGACACGAAGCGGCCTTCGCGCGGCCAGATGTGCTCCTCGAGCCACGGTTTGAGCGGCACGTCGTCGGCGATGCCGCGCAACAGCGACATGGCCGAATGCGCGTGCGCGTTGACGAGCCCGGGCAGCAGCACGTGCGAATCGAGCGTCACGGTTTCCCGCGGCGCGTAGGCGGCGTCCGCCGCCGCGGCCGGGAGCAGGGCCTGGACGCGCCCGTCGTCGACGATCAGCGCGTGACCCGTCAGCGTTCCGGCCGGTTCGACCGGAACGATCCATTGCGCGTCGATGCGCAGGTCGACTGTTGTCGGAACATTCATCGCGTGCCTGCAGGAATCGTGGTTCGGGGGTGCCGCGCCGGGGTCGCCGCCTTGCGGTCCCGACGGTGCGGCAGGGGTCCCAGGGCCGCGCCCGATCGGCGCGGGCGGCCTCCCACAAAAAAAAGCCCCGCGCGAGGCGGGGCTTTCTTCGAGCGGGAGGAATCTTACCGCTTGATTGCCTCGCCCTTCACTTCGACTTCGACGCGACGATCCGGTGCCAAGCAGGCGATCAGTTCCTTCATGTTCTTCTGCTTGCAGACCAGACCCGGGATCGGCTGCGTCTTGCCCATGCCGAGCGTCTCGATCTTGTCCTTCGGTACGCCCTTGCTGACGAGGTAGTCGCGGACCGCATCGGCGCGACGCTCCGACAGCTTCTGGTTGTACTGCTGCGTGCCGATCGGATCGGTATGGCCGGTGACGAGCACCAGTTCGAGCTTCTGGACCTGGCTCAGCTTGGAGATGATTTCCGAGTCGATCGCGGCCTTGCCTTCCGGCTTCAGGACCGCCTTGTCGAAGTCGAACAGCGCCTTGGACGCCAGCGTGATCTTCTGCACTTGCGGGGCCGGGGCGGGTGCCGGGGCCGGACGCGGTGCCGGGGCGGGTGCCGGGGCGGGTGCGGCAACCGGCGCCGGGGCGGGCGCGGGCTTCGGCACGAGGTCCGGGTCGCACTGCATCGTGGCCATGGCGGGGGTCCAGTAACCGGTGCGATAGCAGAGGTTGCCGGAAAGGCCTGCGGAGCTGTTGTAAACGCCGCTCTTCACCACGCCGTCGGTCGGCGTCGGGTAGGCGTTGCAAACGTAGCCGCTCGTTGGCTGCACACGGCGCGGTACCTGGAACGTACCCTTTGGTCTGCGCAACCGCACCGCCGGCGATCGCCGCGGCGAACAGGCCGGCAACTGCACCGGAGACGAGACGTCGAGTCATTGTTTCACCCCTTTGGCTTTGGTTTTGAACAAATTCTTAAGAACTTGCGGTTTTGGGCGCCAAGCACGTTGGCTCAGGCGTCAAATGCGATATCTCCCCGGCAAATATAGCACAGGGGTTTTGGCGCCGCAAAGAAAACACCGGCATCCGCGCGGGTGGCGATTGGACTGTCGCGGCAATACAACGCCGTGATAAAATTACGTGATTTCAAGGGCCTCCGAGCGGTCGGCCACGGACTCGCGCGCCGCTAAACGGACCGCGCGACGCGGCGTCGGTCGGAAAAGCGCGAGCTCCGTCGGTTTTTCCCGGCCAACGGCGCCCTGAACCTCCTTTCGCCCAACACTTCCGGAAAAAAGCACCTCATGGAGCAGTTCGCCAAAGAAACCCTCCCGGTCAGCCTCGAAGCCGAGATGCGGCACAGCTACCTCGACTACGCGATGAGCGTCATCGTCGGCCGGGCGCTGCCCGACGTCCGCGACGGCTTGAAGCCGGTGCACCGGCGCGTGCTGTTCGCCATGCACGACGCCAACATCGCCTGGAACCGCCCGCACGTAAAGTGTGCACGGGTGGTCGGCGACGTGATGGGCAAGTACCACCCGCACGGCGACCTGTCGATCTACGACACGCTGGTGCGGATGGCGCAGGACTTCTCGCTGCGCTACCCGCTCGTCGACGGGCAGGGGAACTTCGGCTCGGTCGACGGCGACAACGCCGCGGCGATGCGGTACACCGAGTGCCGGCTGCAGAAGATCACCGCCGAGATGCTGGCGGACCTGGACCGCGAGACGGTCGACTTTGCACCCAATTACGACGGCAAGGAGCTGGAGCCGACGGTCCTGCCGTCCCGCCTGCCGAACCTGCTGATCAACGGGTCGTCCGGTATCGCCGTCGGCATGGCGACCAATATCCCGCCGCACAACCTGACCGAGACCGTCGGCGGCTGCCTGGCCGTCCTCGGCAACCCGGACATCACGGTCGACGAGCTGATGGAGATCATCCCGGCGCCCGATTTCCCGACCGCCGGGATCATCTACGGCCTGGAAGGGGTCCGCGAGGGCTACCGGACCGGCCGCGGCCGCGTCGTGATCCGCGCCCGCACGCACATCGAGGACATCGGCCGCGGCGAGCGGCAGGCGATCATCATCGATGAGATCCCGTTCCAGGTGAACAAGGCCAACCTGCTCGTGCGGATCGGCGAGCTGGTGCGCGAGAAGAAGCTCGAAGGCATCTCCGACCTGCGCGACGAGTCCGACCGCACCGGCATGCGCGTCGTCATCGAGTTGAAGCGCGGCGAAGTGCCGGAGATCATCCTCAACAACCTGTACAAGCTGACGCAGCTGCAGGACAGCTTCGGCATGAACATGGTCGCGCTGGTCGACGGCCAGCCGCGCCTGCTGAACCTGAAGCAGTTCCTCGAGTATTTCCTCATCCACCGTCGCGAGGTCATCACGCGGCGCACGGTGTTCGAGCTGCGCAAGGCGCGCGAGCGCGGGCACATTCTCGAGGGCCTGGCCGTCGCGCTGTCGAACGTCGACGAGATCATCGCGCTGATCAAGGCATCGCCGACGCCGCCCGAGGCGAAGGTCGCGCTGATGGCCAAGGTCTGGCGCTCGACCGTCGTCGAGGAAATGCTGCAGCGCGCGGCCGCCGACGCCGCGCGGCCGGAAGGCCTGCCGCTCGAGTTCGGCTGGCAGCAGGGCCCGCAAATGGGCGGCTACAAGCTGTCCGACGCGCAGGCGCAGGCGATCCTCGAGCTGCGGCTGCAGCGGCTGACCGGCCTCGAGCAGGACAAGATCACGGCCGAGTACCGCGACGTGATGGCGCAGATCGTCGACCTGCTCGACATCCTCGCCAAGCCGGCGCGCGTCACGACGATCATCGGCGACGAGCTGAAGGCGATCCGCGACCAGTTCGGCGACGCGCGGCGCTCCGAAATCGTCGCGCAGGGCGTCGACCTGTCGATCGAGGACCTGATCGCGCCCGAGGACATGGTGGTGACGCTGTCGCACGGCGGCTACATGAAGGCGCAGCCGGTCGACGAGTACCGCGCGCAGAAGCGCGGCGGCCGCGGCAAGCAGGCGACCGCCACGAAGGAAGACGACTTCGTCGACCGGATGTTCATCGCCAACACGCACGACTACATCCTGTGCTTCTCCAACCGCGGCCGCGTGTACTGGCTCAAGGTCTACAACGTGCCGCAGGGTTCGCGCAACTCGCGCGGCAAGCCGATCGTCAACCTGGTGCCGCTCGTCGACAACGAGAAGATCACCGCGATCCTCCCGGTGAAGGAATTCACCGAGAACCAGTACGTGTTCATGGCGACGGCGAAGGGCACGGTCAAGAAGACGCCGCTGTCGGACTTCTCGCGCCCGCGTCCGTCGGGGATCATCGCGGTGGACCTGGACGACGGCGACTCGCTGATCGGCGTCGCGCTGACCGACGGCACGCACGACGTGATGCTGTTCAGCTCCGGCGGCAAGGCCGTGCGCTTCGACGAGAACGACGTGCGGCCGATGGGCCGCAACGCCCACGGCGTGCGCGGCATGATGCTCGAGAAGAAGCAGCGCGTGATCTCGATGCTGGTCGCCGAGGACGAAGCGCAATCGGTGCTGACGGCCACGGAAAACGGCTACGGCAAGCGCACGCCGATCGTCGAATACACGCGGCACGGCCGCGGCACCAAGGGCATGATCGCGATCCAGCAGTCGGAGCGCAACGGCCAGGTGGTGGCGGCGGCGCTGGTGCTGCCCGACGACGAGGTGATGCTGATCTCCACCGGCGGCGTGCTGATCCGCACGCCGGTCAAGGCGATCCGCGAAATGAGCCGCTCCACGCAGGGCGTCACGCTGATCAACCTCGACGAGGGCGAGAAGCTCGCCGGCCTCGAGCGCGTCGTCGAGACGGACGACGTCAACGGCGACCTCGGTGGCGAACCCGGTGGCGGCGCCTGACGCGGGCGGCGTTCCGATGGCCGACGACGAGACGCCACCGCCGGCCGGCGACCTGACCACGCACCGCGCGGCCATCGATGCGCTCGACCGCGAAATCCTCGAGCGGCTGTCCGCGCGGGCCCGGCACGCGCAGGCCATCGGCGCGTTGAAGGGCGGCGCCGGCGCCTATCGGCCCGAACGCGAGACGCAGGTGATCACCGGCGCTGCATGCGCGCAACGCCGGCCCGCTGCCGAACGCGGCGGTCACCGCCGTCTTCCGCGAGATCATGTCGGCCTGCCGCGCGCTCGAGCAGACGCTGCGCATCGCCTATCTCGGTCCGCGCCGGCACGTTCAGCCATGCGGCGGTCGCGAAGCATTTCGGCACGATGGTCGACGCGGTGCCGTTCCCGACGTTCGACGACATCTTCCGCGCCGTGAGCAGCGGGCAGACGGACTACGCCGTGGTGCCGGTCGAGAATTCCACCGAAGGCGCGGTCGGCCGCACGCTCGATCTCATGTGCACGACCGACCTGTCGATCTGCGGCGAGGTCAAGCTGCGCGTCGCGCAGAACCTGCTGTCCAACGCGGGCGGCGTCGCCGCCGTCACGCGCGTCTATTCGCACGGCCAGTCGCTGGCGCAATGCGTGCAGTGGCTGGCGCAGCACCTGCCGGGCGTGCCGCGGATCGCCGTCGCGAGCAACGCCGAAGCGGCGCGGCTCGCTGCCGCCGAACCGGGCGCGGCGGCGATCGCCGGCGAAAACGCCGGCGCCATCTACGGCCTGGCGACGCTCGCGCCGCACATCGAGGACGAGCCGAACAACACGACGCGGTTCTGGGTGCTCGGGCGCCAGCAGCCGGCGCCGTCGGGCAAGGACGAGACGTCGCTCGTGATGTCGTGTCCCAACCGTCCCGGCGCCGTGTACGAACTGCTCGAGCCGCTCGCGCGCCACGGCGTGTCGATGTCGCGCTTCGAATCGCGCCCGGCGCGCACCGGCCTGTGGGAATACCTGTTCTTCGTCGACGTCGTCGGCCATCGCGACGACCCCCGCCTCGCGCAGGCGCTCGACGAACTCGCGCGCAAGGCACCGTTCCTCAAGCTGCTGGGGTCGTACCCGGCGGCGCTCGATTGAACAAGGCTATCGCTTCGCCCATGACCAGAAGCTCCCCCGTCGCACTCGAATACGTCGCGCGCATCGCGCCCTATGTCCCCGGCAGGCCGATCGAGGACGTCGCGCGCGAACTCCATCTCGACCCGGCGATCGATCGTCAAGCTCGCGTCGAACGAGAATCCGCGCGGACCGAGCCCCGCGGTGCTGGCCGCCATCGCCGCCGCCGCGGCGGACGTCACGCGCTATCCGGACGGCTACGGCTATCACCTGAAGGACGCGCTCGCCGCGGCGGCTCGCCGTGGATCCGGCGCAGATCGTCCTCGGCAACGGCTCGAACGACATCCTCGAACTGGCGACGATGGCCTACCTGCGGCCGGATGACGCCGCCGTCTACTCGCAGCACGCGTTCGCCGTGTATCCGCTGGCCACGCTCGCCCGCGGCGCGGAAGGCATCGAGGTGCCGGCGCGCGATCTCGGGCACGACCTGCAAGCGATGCGCGCGGCGATCACGCCGAAGACGCGGATCGTGTTCGTCGCCAATCCCAACAATCCGACGGGCACGTGGATCGCGCCGGCGGCGCTCGAAGCGTTCATCGACTCCGTGCCGCGCGACGTGCTGGTGGTGCTCGACGAAGCCTACAACGAGTACCTGGAACCCGCCGACCGCGCCGACAGCGTCGGCTGGATCGCGCGCTATCCGCATCTCGCGGTGTCGCGGTCGTTCTCGAAGGCCTACGGCCTCGCGGCGCTGCGCATCGGCTACGGCGTCATGAGCGCGGACGTCGCCGACATGTTCAACCGCGTGCGCCAGCCGTTCAACGTCAATGCGCTGGCGCAGGCGGCGGCGGTCGCCGCGCTGGCGGACACGGCCTACGTCGACGCCAGCCGCGCGCTCAACCGGCAGGGTCTCGCGCAGCTGTATGCGGGGTTCGACGCGCTCGGCGATCCCGTACGTGCCGTCGCACGGCAATTTCGTGCTGGTCAAGGTCGGCGACGCGGCGCGCGATCAACCAGCGCTGCTGCGCAGGGCGTGATCGTGCGCCCGGTCGCGAACTACGGCCTGCCCGAATGGCTGCGCATCTCCGTCGGCCTGCCGGCGGAGAACGAACGCTTCCTGGCCGCGCTCGCCTCGGCGCTGCTGAAGCCGCTGACGCGCCGCCGCTGCCAAGGCGCGGTCCTGCGAGGCACGTCCATCGGCGCATCGACAAGCTCGTCATCGTCGGCGTCGGCCTCATCGGCGGCTCGTGCGCGCTGGCGTTGAAGCGCGCCGGCGCCGTCGGCGAAGTGGTCGGCGTCGGCCGCACGCGACCCAATCTCGACGACGGCGCTCGCGCGCTCGGTCATCGACCGCGCGTGGCGTCTCGACGACGACTGGGCGGCGGAGGCGCTCGATGCCGACGTCGTGCTGGTCGCGGCGCCCGTCGCGCAATTTCCCGCGCTGTTCGCGACGCTGGCGCCGCGTATCGGTCCGCACACGGTGGTCACCGACGCCGGCAGCACCAAGCAGGACGTGATCGCGCCGCCCGCGCGGCGTTCGGCGCGCGGCTGGCGCGCTTCGTACCCGGGCATCCGATCGCCGGCACCGAGCACACCGGCGCGGCCGCGGCGTTTGCGTCGCTGTTCGACGGCCGCAACGTGATCCTGACGCCGCTGCCCGAGACGGCGCCGGCCGCGACGGCGCGGTCGCGGCGCTGTGGCAGCGTGCGGCGCGCGCGTGACCACGCTCGCCGCCGACCGCCACGACGCGATCTTCGCGGCGGTATCGCACCTGCCGCACGTGCTGGCGTTCGCGCTGGTGGCCGAACTTGCCGCGCGGCCCGACGCCGCCGCGTATTTCGATCACGCCGCCAGCGGCTTTCGCGACTTCACGCGGATCGCCGCCGGCTCGCCCGAGATGTGGCGCGACATCGCGCTCGCCAATCGCGACGCGCTGCTGGCCGAGATCGACGTCTACGCGCGACGCGCTGCAGGCGGCGCGCGCGATGATCGCCGAGGGCGACGGCGAAGCGCTGGCCACGCTGTTCGCGCAGGCGAGCACGGCGCGCCGCGAGTGGGAAGCGCGACGCACGCGGCCGGTGGTCGAGGACAAGGGCTGAAGACCGCACCCGGCGTCGCCTGCACGTGACGGCAACGTCCTCGAAGCCGACGTAGCGGACGAAGATCCATGACGAACGCAGACCGTTTCCGCCGCAGCTCACGCTCGCGCCCGCAGCGCACGCGGAAGGCGTCGTGGCGCTGCCGGGCTCGAAGAGCATTTCCAACCGCACGCTGCTGCTGGCGGCGCTGGCGCGCGGCACGACGACGCTGACCGGCCTGCTCGAGTCCGACGACACGCGCGTGATGCTCGACGCGCTTGCGTGCGCTCGGCGTCGACTGGCGCGACCGCGGCGGCCATCGCTACGAAGTCGTGGGCGCCGGCGGCGCGTTTCCGGGCAAGCACGCGGACCTGCACCTCGGCAATGTCGGGGCTGTCGATGCGCACGCTGGCCGCGGCGCTCGCGTTGTCCGGCGGCAACTACCGCGCCGACGGCGTGCCGCGGATGCGCGAACGGCCGATCGGCGACCTGGTCGACGCGCTGCGGCCGCTCGGCGCCGACATCCGCTACGAACTGGCCGAGGGTTTCCCGCCGCTGCTGATCGGGCCCGGGCATCCGGCCGCGGGGCCGGTGCGCATCCGCGGCGACGTGTCGAGCCAGTTCCTGACCGGCCTGCTGCAGGCGCTGCCGCTGCTGCGCGCCGAGGTGACGGTGACGGTCGACGGCGAGCTCATCTCGCGGCCGTACGTCGAGATCACGCTCAACCTGATGCAACGGTTCGGCGTCGACGTCGCGCGCGTCGGCGCCTCCGCGTTCCGCGTGCCCGCCGGCGCCGGCTACGCGAGTCCCGGCACGCTGGCCGTCGAAGGCGACGCGTCGGGCGCGTCGTATTTCCTCGCGGCCGGCGCGCTCGGCGGCGGCCCGGTGCGCGTGACCGGCGTCGGCCGCGACTCGATCCAGGGCGACGTCGCGTTTGCCGACGAACTGGCCCGGCGCGGCGCCGACGTGCGTTTCGGCGCCGACTGGATCGAAACCCGGGCGGGCGCGGCCCTTGCGCGGCGGCACGATCGATTGCGTGGCCATTCCCGATGCCGCGATGACGCTGGCCATCACGGCGCTGTTCGCCGACGCCCCGACGACGCTCGTCAACATCGGCAGCTGGCGCGTCAAGGAAACCGACCGGATGGCGGCGATGGCCACCGAATTGCGCAAGCTGGGCGCGACGGCCGAGGAAGGCCCCGATTGGCTGCGCGTCACGCCGCCCGTCCGCTTCACGCCGGCGACGATCGCCACCTACGACGACCACCGGATGGCGATGTGCTTCGCGCTGGTCGCGCTGGCGGGCGTCCCGGTGACCATCGACGACCCGGGCTGCGTGCGCAAGACGTTTCCCGACTTCTTCGGCGAACTCGGCCGCATCCTGTCGTGACGACGGCGGCACCCTGGGTGATCGCCGTCGACGGCCCGGCGGCCTCCGGCAAGGGCACGATCGCCGCGGCCGTGGCCCGCGCGCTCGGCTTCCATTACCTGGACAGCGGGTCGCTGTACCGGGTCGTGGCGCTGAAGGCGCTACGAACCGGGACGCCCTTCGACGACGAACCGGCGCTGGCGCGGCTCGCGGCCGCGCTGGACGTCCGCTTCGGCGACGGCATCGCTGTGGCTGGACGGCGAGGACGTCACCGCCGCCATCCGCGCCGAGGACGTCTCCGCCGGGGCGTCGATGGTCGCCGTCCATCCGACGGTCCGCCAGGCGCTGATCGAGCGGCAACGGGCCTTCCGGCGGGCGCCGGGCCTGGTCGCCGACGGCCGCGACATGGGGACGGTGGTGTTTCCCGATGCCCGCACCAAGGTCTTTGTGACGGCCACGGCGGAGGAACGTGCGCGGCGGCGCCATAAGCAGTTGATCGCAAAAGGAATCTCCATTACAATGGACAGTCTTTTGCGCGATATCCGAGAGCGCGACGCGCGCGACGCGGGCCGGGCAGCAGCACCGCTCAAGCCCGCTGCCGACGCCGTGCTCCTCGATACGACCGACCTGACGATCGACGAAGCCATCGCCCGCGTGCTCGCGCTGTACCGCGCGGCCCGCGGCGGAACAAACGTCGAAGATCCAAGGGCTTAACCAACGCAGAAGGACCGCAGGACGCGCGCTTTAGCCGGTGCGCGCCGCGCGGATTGACCAACCAGCCCGCCGCTTGCGAGAAATAGGGTTCTCGCGACTGGCGGTTCTCGATTTGCAAAGGAACCAAACCCCATGGCTACTGCCACTCAAATGTCCACCACGCCTGCCGCTGTCAATCCGCCGATGGAAGACTTCGCCGCGATGTTCGAGGAGTCGCTGTCGCGCCAGGAAATGCGGCAGGGCGAACTGATCACCGCCGAAGTCGTACGCGTCGAGTTCAACGTCGTCGTCGTCAACGCGGGACTCAAATCCGAGTCGTTCATTCCCATCGAGGAATTCAAGGACGACAAGGGCGAAATCGAAGTGAAGGCCGGCGACTTCGTCACCGTCGCCATCGAAGCGCTCGAAGACGGCTACGGCGAAACGCGGCTGTCGCGCGACAAGGCCAAGCGCCTGAAGGCCTGGCACGACCTCGAAGCCGCGATGGAGCAGGGTCTCGTCGTGCAGGGTCTCGTCACCAGCAAGGTCAAGGGCGGCCTGACGGTCATGATCAACGGCATCCGCGCGTTCCTGCCCGGTTCGCTCGTCGACATCCGTCCGGTCAAGGACACGTCGCCGTTCGAGAACAAGGCGCTCGACTTCAAGGTCATCAAGCTCGACCGCAAGCGCAACAACGTCGTCGTGTCGCGCCGCGCCGTGCTCGAGGAGAGCCAGGGCGAAGTGCGCGAGAAGCTGCTGTCGACGCTGTCGGAAGGCGCGATCGTCAAGGGCATCGTCAAGAACATCACGGATTACGGCGCGTTCGTCGACCTGGGCGGCATCGACGGCCTGCTGCACATCACCGACCTCGCCTGGCGTCGCGTCAAGCATCCGTCGGAAGTGCTCGCCGTCGGCGACGAAGTCACCGCCAAGGTCCTGAAGTTCGACCAGGAAAAGAACCGCGTCTCGCTCGGCATGAAGCAGCTGGGCGAGGACCCGTGGGTCGGCCTCTCGCGCCGCTACCCGCAGGGCACGCGCCTCTTCGGCAAGGTCACGAACATCACCGACTACGGCGCGTTCGTGGAGATCGAATCGGGCATCGAGGGCCTCGTCCACGTGTCCGAAATGGACTGGACGAACAAGAACATCCATCCGACCAAGGTCGTGCAGCTCGGCGACGAAGTCGAGGTGATGATCCTCGAGATCGACGAAGAGCGCCGCCGCATCTCGCTCGGCATGAAGCAGTGCATGCCGAACCCGTGGGACGACTTCTCGATGAACCACAAGAAGGGCGACAAGGTGAAGGGGATGATCAAGTCGATCACCGACTTCGGCGTCTTCGTCGGCCTGCCGGGCGGCATCGACGGCCTGGTCCACCTGTCCGACCTCTCGTGGTCGGCGACCGGCGAAGCCGCCGTGCGCGACTACAAGAAGGGCCAGGAAGTCGAAGCCGTGGTGCTGGCGATCGACGTCGAGCGCGAGCGCATCTCGCTCGGCATCAAGCAGCTCGAAGGCGACCCGTTCACCAACTTCGTCGCGATGCACGACAAGGGCAGCATCGTCGACGGCACCGTGAAGTCGCTGGACGGCAAGGGCGCGGTCATCACGCTGTCGGGCGACATCGAGGGCTACCTGCGCGCGTCCGAGCTGTCGCGCGACCGCGTGGAAGACATGCGGACGCACCTGAAGGAAGGCGACGCCGTCAACGCGATGATCATCAACGTCGATCGCAAGAACCGCAGCATCAACCTGTCGATCAAGGCGAAGGACAACGCCGAGGAAGGCGAGGCGATGCAGCGGATGAGCGCGGAGAACCAGGGCGCCAACACGGGCACCACCAACCTGGGCGCGCTGCTCAAGGCCAAGCTTTCCGACACCAAGACCAACGGCTGACTCGAGCGAGAGTCGGCGCAATGACCAAATCGGAGCTGATCGACCGCCTGGCGGCGCAGTTTCCGCAACTGGTTGCCAAGGACGCCGAACTGGCGGTGAAGATGATCCTCGACGCGATGGGCGAGTCCCTCGCGAAGGGCGAGCGCATCGAGATCCGCGGGTTCGGCAGCTTTGGCTTGAACTATCGTCCGCCGCGCACCGGGCGCAACCCGAAGTCCGGCGAGAAGGTGCAGGTGCCGCAGAAATTCGTCCCGCATTTCAAGGCGGGCAAGGAACTGCGGGAGCGCGTCGATTTTCCGGACGAGGCGCCCAAGTAAGCACCTGCAAGCGGTCACAGGAGACGCCGAGGCGCCGAGGATTGTCATTCCTTCGCGTCTCGGTTTTTTTTGCTTTGATTGCATGGATGGCGAGGTCCCGGACCGAAGTCGCCTTCTCTGCGCCTCTGCGTCTCATTGTGAAATCAAGCTTCCCGCGAGGTGGCATAATTCGATGATGCAGACCGTACGCTGGATCGTCGCCGCCGCTGTCTTCATCGCGCTCCTGTTCCTGTCGCTGCAGAACGCCGAGACGGTCACGCTGCGCTTCTTCCATCTCGCCAGCTGGCAGGCGCCGATCGTGCTCGTCGTGTTCGTCGCGTTCGCCACCGGCGTCGCGGCGGGGCTGCTGGCCGGCGCGCTGCGCGCATCGCGGTTGAAGCGGCAGGTGAGCCGCCTGCGCCGCGAGCAGCGGGTCAACGAAGGTACCGGCAGCACGCTGGCCGCCGGCGCGGCGCCGGGGACGGCGCCCGCGTCGGGTCCGGGGTTCACCGCGCAACGACCGCGTGCCGGACGGGCTGTGACGTCCGCCGCAGCCTGACCGAACTCCCGCATGGATTTCGATCTGTGGTGGCTGCTGCCGATCCCGGCGGTGTTCTTTGCCATGGGCTGGATCGCCGCGCGCATCGACATCAAGCATCTGCTGCGCGAATCGCGCGCGCTGCCGCTGTCGTACTTCCGTGGCCTGAATTTCCTGCTGAACGAGCAGCCGGACAAGGCGATCGAGTCGTTCATCGAGGTCGTCAAGGTCGATCCGCAGACGATCGACCTCCACTTCGCGCTGGGGTCGCTGTTCCGCCGCCAGGGCGAGATCGACCGCGCGATCCGCATGCACCAGAACCTGCTCGACCGCTCGGACCTGCCGGCCGACAAGCGCGTCATCGCCACGCACGAGCTGGCGCAGGATTTCCACCGCGCGGGCCTGCTCGACCGCGCCGAGGAGCTGTTCACCAAGCTCGACGGCACGGTGTTCGAGCATTCGGCGCTGTCGCACCTGATCTCGATCTACGAGACCGAGAAGGACTGGGCGAAGGCGATCACCGCCACGCGGCGGATGGAGGAGCTCGCGAAGCAGCCCTATTTCAAGGAGATCGCGCAGTACCACTGCGAGCTCGCGCAGGCGGCGCTGGTGAAGGCCGACTACACGACCGCCGCGGCGGAGCTCGACCAAGCGTTCGCCACGTATCGCGGCTGCGCCCGCGCCACGCTGCTGGCGGGCGACGCCGAAGCCCAGCAGGGCCGCGTCGCTGCGGCGATCGCCGCCTGGCAGAAGATCGAGTCGCAGAATCCGCCGTTCCTGGCGCTCGCCGCCGAGCGTTTTGCCGACGCGTACCGCAAGTCGGGCGACACGGCGCAGGGCATCCGCGTGCTGCGCAGCTATCACGCGCAGTATCCGTCGCTCGACCTGCTGAACGCGCTGTTCACGCTGGTGCTCGAACACGACGGGCCGGACGCGGCGGCCACGCTGATCAAGGACGAGCTGGCGCGCAATCCGACGCTGCTCGGGCTCGACCGGCTGCTCGAGGCGCAGCTGCTCGGCGGCGCCCGCCGAACGCCGGCACGACCTCGAGCTCGTGAAGGGACTGGTGGCGCAGCACATCAAGCGGCTCGGCATGTACAAGTGCGACCACTGCGGCTTTCGCGCCAAGCAGTACTACTGGCGCTGCCCCGGCTGCCTCAAGTGGGAGACGTATTCGCCGCGGCGCACCGAGACGCCGGACGGGTATGCGTGATCAGGGATCAGACGTCAGGTATCAGGAATCAGAAAGGTCACGGGAATCCGACTGCATCCGAAAGTGTTCGTCGCACTCGACTTCGCCAACCCGATGCACGCGCTGGCGCTGGCGGACCGGCTCGACCCGCGCGCAGTGCGGCGCTCAAGGTCGGCAAGGAACTGTTCGTCATCGCCGGACCCGAGCCGGTGCGCTGGATGGTCGAGCGCGGCTTCAACGTGTTCCTCGATCTCAAGTTCCACGACATTCCGAACACGGTGGCGCAGCGCCTGCGCGGCGGCGACCCGGCTCGGCGTCTGGATGCTCAACGTGCACGCGAGCGGCGGCCGCGCGATGCTGCGCGCGGCGCGCGCGAGCGGTGGACAGCGACGGCGCGCGCAACGGGCCGCACGCCGCCGCTGCTGATCGGCGTCACCGTGCTGACGAGCCTCGCCGATGCCGACTTGCGCGAAGTCGGGCATGTCCGGCACGGCCGCAGTCCGAGGCGGCTGCAGACTGGCGCGACTGACCGCGCGACTGCGGTCTCGACGGCGTCGTCTGTTCCGCGCACGAGGCGCGCGACGCTGCGCGCGGCGCTGCGGCCCGGGCTTCAAGCTGGTCACGCCCGGCATCCGCCTGGCCGATGCCGCGAAGGACGACCAGGCGCGCATCGTCACGCCGGAGGCGGCGGTGCGCGGCGGCGCCGACTATCTCGTGATCGGGCGCCCGATCACGCAGTCCGCCGATCCGCTCGCGACGCTGGCGGGCATCAACGCCGCGCTCGCCGCCGCGACGAGGAGCAACGCGTGAAGATCACGATGATCGGCACCGGCTATGTCGGCCTGGTGACCGGCACCTGCTTCGCCGAGGTCGGCAACGACGTGCTGTGCCTCGACGTCGATGCGCGCAAGATCGCGATCCTGAACGGCGGCGGCGTGCCGATCCACGAGCCCGGCCTCGAGGCGATGGTGAGCGCAACGTCGCCGCCGGACGGCTGCGTTTCACGACGGACATCGACGCGTCGGTCGCGCACGGCGCGCTGCAGTTCATCGCCGTCGGCACGCCGCCCGACGAGGACGGCAGCGCCGACATGCAGTACGTGATCCAGGCGGCGCGCAACATCGGGCAGCGGATGCAGGGGCCGAAGATCGTCGTCGACAAGTCGACGGTGCCGGTCGGCACCGCCGACCGCGTGCATGCGGCGATCGGCGAGGAGCTGGCCGCGCGCGGCGTCGACCTGCCGTTCGCGGTGGCCTCCAATCCGGAGTTCCTGAAGGAGGGGGCGGCGGTCGAGGATTTCATGAAGCCGGATCGCGTCGTCGTCGGCGCCAGCGACGAGCGCGCCATCGCCGCGCTGCGCGCCGTCTACGCCCCGTTCATGCGCAACCACGAGCGGTTCCTGGTGATGGACGTGCGCTCGGCCGAGCTCACCAAGTACGCCGCCAACGCGATGCTCGCGACGCGCATCTCGTTCATGAACGAAGTGGCGAATCTCGCCGACCAGCTGGGCGCCGACATCGAGATGGTGCGCCAGGGCATCGGCTCCGATCCGCGCATCGGCTACCACTTCCTGTATCCCGGGCGTCGGCTATGGCGGCAGCTGCTTTCCGAAGGACGTGAAGGCGCTGCAGTACACGGCCACGCAGCACGGGCACCCGCTGCAACTGCTCGCCGCCGTCGAGCGGGTCAACGACGCGCAGAAGCGCGTGCTGGTCGACAAGATCGTCGCGCGTCTGGGAGACGACCTCGCCGGGCGGACGATCGCGCTGTGGGGACTCGCGTTCAAGCCCAACACCGACGACATGCGCGAGGCGCCGTCGCGCGTGATCGTCGCCGCGCTGGCGCAGCGTGGCGCGACGCATCGTCGCCTACGATCCGATCGCGATGGACGAGGCCCGCCGCGTGTTCGGCGACGCTCGCCGGACCTCGCGTATTCCGCGTCGCCGCTGGCCGCGTGCGACGGCGCCGATGCGCTGGTCGTCGTCACCGAATGGAAGGAATTCCGGAGCGCCGATTTCGACGAGCTGAAGAACCGCCTCGTCACGCCGCTGGTCTTCGACGGCCGCAACCTCTACCGACCCGGCGAGGTGCGCGCCGCCGGGTTCGAATACTTCGGCATCGGCCGGCGCTAGACGACCGCCACCGCGCGATGACCGACGCCAACTTTTCCACCTATCGCGTTCGCGCCACGCCGCGCCCGGCTGCTGGTCGTCGGCGACGTCATGCTCGATCGCTACTGGTTCGGCGACGTCGAGCGCATCTCGCCGGAGGCGCCGGTGCCGGTGGTCAAGATCGCGCGCACCGAGGAGCGGCCCGGCGGCGCGGCCAACGTCGCGCGCAACGCCGCGGCGCTGGGCGCGCAGGCGACGCTGCTTGTCGGTCATCGGCGACGACGAAGCCGGCGCGGCGCTCGAGCGCCTGCTCGAGGGCGAGCGTGTGCACACGTCGTTCCTGCGCGACCCGTCGCTGCCGACCACCGTCAAGCTGCGCGTGATCGGCCGCCAGCAGCAGCTGCTGCGCATCGACTTCGAAACGACGCCGTCGCACGAGGTGCTCGCCGCCAAGCTCGCCGACTACGAGCGGCTGCTGGGCGACGCCGACCTCGTGATCCTGTCCGACTACGGCAAGGGCGGCCTCGACGCACATCGCGACGATGATCGAGCGCGCGCGCGCGGCGGGCAAGCGCGTGCTGGTCGATCCCAAGGGCGAGGACTTCGCGCGCTATCGCGGCGCGACGATGCTGACGCCCAACCGCAGCGAGTTCCGGCAGGTGGTCGGCCGCTGGAAGGACGAGGCCGAAATGACCGCCAAGGCGCAGGCGTTGCGGCGCGATCTCGCGCTGGACGCGCTGCTGGTCACGCGGTCGGAGGAGGGCATGAGCCTCTACACGGCGGCGGGCGCGCTGACGATTCCGGCGCAGGCGCGCGAGGTGTTCGACGTGTCCGGCGCCGGCGACACGGTCATCGCCACGCTGGGCGTGCTGCTGGCGGCCGGGCGCTTCGCTGCCGGACGCGGTGCGCATCGCGAACGAGGCGGCCGGCGTCGTCGTCGGCAAGCTCGGCACGGCCGTCGTGCAGCCGCACGAACTGGCCTGAAGTGGCCAAGGCCAAGACCGTCTACACCTGCACCGAATGCGGCGGCGCCTCGCCCAAGTGGCAGGGGCAATGCCCGCAGTGCGGTGCCTGGAACACGCTCGTGGAAACGGTCGCGACGACCCGCGGCCGTGCGCTTCGCGACGTCTCCGGCACGCGTTCGACGATTGTCGCGCTGTCGCCGGTCGAAGGCGCGCGCACACGACGCGCATCCCCACCGGGCTCGAGGAATTCGACCGCGTGCTGGGCGGCGGTCTCGTGCCGGGCGGCGTCGTGCTGATCGGCGGCGATCCGGGCATCGGCAAGTCGACGCTGCTGCTGCAGGCGTCGCGCCGCGCTGGGCGCCGCGCACCGCACGCTGTACGTCACCGGCGAGGAATCGGTCGAGCAGGTCGCGCTGCGCGCGCAGCGGCTGGGACTCGTCAACGCGCAGGTCGAGTTGCTCGCCGAAGTGCAGCTCGAGGCGATCGTCGGCGCGATCAACGCGTCGGGCACCCGAGGTCGTCGTCATCGATTCGATCCAGACGGTCTACACCGAGGCGCTGCAGTCGGCGCCCGGCAGCGTGGCGCAGGTCCGCGAATGCGCGGCGCAGTTGACGCGGCTCGCCAAGCAGCGCGGCGTCGTCGTGATCTTCGTCGGCCACGTGACGAAGGAGGGCGCCATCGCCGGTCCGCGCGTGCTCGAGCACATCGTCGACGCCGTCCTCTACTTCGAGGGCGACCCGCATTCGAGCTTCCGGCTGGTCCGGGCGATCAAGAACCGGTTCGGCGCGGCCAACGAACTGGGCGTGTTCGCGATGACCGAGCGCGGGCTGAAGGGCGTCGCCAACCCGTCGGCGCTCTTCCTGTCGCAGCACGCGGAGGCGGTCGCCGGGTTCGGCGATCGTCGCCACGCTGGAAGGCTCGCGGCCGCTGCTGGTGGAAATCCAGGCACTGGTCGACCCCGTCCAGGGCGGCATGCCGCGGCGGCTGGCGGTCGGGCTCGACGCACCAGCGGCTGGCGCTGCTGCTGGCGGTCCTGCACCGCCACGGCGGCGTGGACACCGGCGGCTACGACGTCTTCGTCAATGCCGTCGGGGGTGTGCGTATCCAGGAACCGGCGGTCGACCTCGCCGTGCTGCTTGCCATCGATTCATCGCTTAAAAACAGGCCATTACCGGCCAAATCTCTGGTGTTTGGTGAAGTCGGTCTGGCGGGGGAAATCCGCCCGGTGCAGCGCGGCCAGGAACGGATCCGCGAGGCCGCCAAGCTCGGCTTCAAGACCGTCCTCATTCCCATCCGCCAACAAGCCGAAGCACGGCGTCGATGGCGTCAAGATCGTGACCGTGGATCGCGTCGGCGAAGCACTGGCCGCGCTGCGCACGGGGCTTTAGTCGGTGCGGGCCAAGGGGAGGCGCTGGCGTAAGGGGGCGGCCTTCGATGCCGCGCCTGCGCAACTCCGCGGCACCGAGGGACTGATGTGCACCGGTCGTCGTGCTGGTCGGCCACTGGACGGGCAGCATGGGCGAGGGCATGGCCGTCGGACTCGACGGCATGCGCCGCGCGACGGTCGTCGGCAGCGCGATGGCGCAGTTGGCGGGCGCGACCGAAACGTTTACGCTCGCGCGTACCGGCGCCCGCGTCGCGCTGCCCACCGGGGAACTGTTCCACGTCGACGGCACGCCGCGGCATCGGTGGCTGCCGCCCGTCGTGATCGCGCCGGGTACCTCGCCGTCCGGCGCCGATGCCATCTATGGAACATTCCCGTGCGTTGCTGCGCGACGCGCCCGCAGTCCGTTGAACCGAAAGGATGGGATCGATGCGAACGAACGACTGGAGGAGTGATCGCTGGCGATGGCTGGCGGTGCTGGCGCTGGTGGTCCCGCTCCTGTCCTGCCTGAGCGACGACACGACGCCGGTCGCGACGCGCTACCGCACGGCGGCAGACCGCATCATGCAGCGGTATCACATTCCGGGCGCGCTGATCAGCGTGCGCGTGCCGGGCGAGAGCGAATGGAAGGCGGCGCTGGGCGTGGGTGACGTGGAGGAGGGCACGCCGATCGATCCGCGCGGCCACTTCTCGATCCGCAGCATCACCAAGTCGTACACGGTGACGGTGCTGCTGCAGCTCGTGCGCGAACACGCGTTGACGCTCGACGACAAGCTCGACCAGTGGATCCCGGGCATTCCGAACGGGCATCTTGTCTCGCTGGCGGATTTGGCCGGCATGCAGAGCGGTATCGCGGACTACAGCACCAGCGGGGAGTTCGGGGCGGAGTTCGGCGCCGATCCCGCGCGCGCATTCACCGAGCAGGAACTCGTCGACTTCGCCATTCCGGCCTCGCCGGTCTTTGCGCCCGGCGCGCAATACGAGTACAGCAATACCAACACCGTGCTGCTCGGCATGGTGGTCGAAAAGGTCACCGGACTGCCGCTCGACCAGGTATTGCGGACGCGGATCTTCGCGCCGCTCGGGCTCTCCGCCACCACCTATCCGTATGTCGTGCCGTTGCCGCTGCCGCATGCGACGCCCTACGACGTCAACATCGTCACCGGCGTGACGGACGAGCAGCCATTGATCAGTCCGACGGCGCTCGCCGGTGCCGGGGCGATGGTGTCCACGCTCGACGATCTGTCGACGTGGGCGCTGGCGCTGGGCGACGGCCGCCTGATCGGTCCCGAACTGCAGCACGAACGGATCGAACGCTCGCGCGTCGTGACCAACGGGCCCGAGTACGAACGCTACGGTCTCGGCATCGGCCTCCTCCACGGCTGGTGGGGCCACACCGGCAGCGGCGTCGGGTGGCAGGCCGCGGCCTTCTACGATCCGCGCAGCGGCGCGACGATCGCCGTTTCCATCAACGCCACGCCGAGCGGCGGGCGGCACGACCTGAATCTCGCGCAGGAAATGTTCTCGGAACTGGCCGGTGTGGTGGCCACGCGCTGATCCGCGCAGCCGTTCGCGGGACCGCAGGTGCCGGCTCCTCTCCCCGCGAGCAGGGAGAGGAGGCCCAACGCGAGGGGCGCCGCAGTCGGCGCCCGTCGTCAGGGCGTGCCGGTGCAGGTCGGCGACGTCTTCGCGACCCGGTGCAGGAAGCCCTGCGCGGTCGTCTTCGCGTCGTACTGGACTTCCGACTTCTCGGTGATGCCCGGCGGATACGGGGGCGCGTACACCAGCTTGTTGGTTTTCGCGGGTTCCGGCAGCACGTACTTGCCGTTCTGCACCTTGTAGATCTCGCCGGGGGACGCCGAGCCGGCGCAGAACGACGCGCCCGGATCGTACGACGGGTCGTCGATCTCCACCGTGTAGGTGATGCAGCCCTGCGCGGGACACGCGAACAGGCTCTCCGTCGGGTCCGGACACGCGGAGTCGCTGCCGTTGACGCAACTCCCGATCGGCGACGACCCCTGCACGTTCTTTTCCTTCTGCATCACGTAGAAGTACAGCATGCCGGTCGTGGCGTCGTAGTAGTACTTCGGGTGGATCGAACGGTGTGCCGTCGGCTTTGGCGAGCTTCGTGAAGTCCTTCTCCTCGGTCAGCGTCTGGGTCTCGAAGATGCAGACTTCCTGGTTGCGCTCGTCATTCTTGCTCCCGGCAACCGAGCCCGGCGGACAGGTTCTGGAGTCCGGCTGGATCACCACGCCGTCGGCGGGGCAGCCTAAGTCGTTGCGGCGCGTGTTGTCGATCACCTGGTAGTCGAGGTTGTCGCAGGTCTGGCCGTCCCACAGGTTGTTGAGCTTGTTGAAGTACTTGCGCATCAGCGGATCGTCGTAGGTGGTGCCGTTGCCGCCCCACGACTTGTAGCCGCGGTGGATCTTGAACTTGGGCGTCTGCGGATGGCTCTTGTCCTTGTTCGTGTAGCAGACCCCCAGCCGGACGAAGAACGGATCCTTGTCCATGTCCGGCTTCACCGCGTCGGTGAGGCCGACGTTGATGTATTTCGGGATGCCGAGCGGATCGCGCGTAACGCTCGGATACTTGGCGCTCGAGTCGGAAACCGTGGCCGTGTAGCCCAGGCCGCTCGCCACCTTGGGCTCCCAGATCGCCAGGTTGTTGCGGCTGTGCAGCGTCATCGACTGGTGCTCGCCGGTGCTCGGGTAGTCGACCGAGTCCTTGGTGAACGTCATGAACTGCGTCAGGTGGTAGCCGGTCTTGGGATCGTTTACGCCGCGCGTCAGGCCGTCCGGACCCGCCAGCGCGCCGAATTCCAGCGTGGCCATGTTGCCCGCCGAGATCAGCGATGTCGCCCGCCCCTCGGCCAGCGTGTCCTGCGCGCCTTCGGCGTGACATTCGTCGACGGCGTTCGAGTACGCGTTGAACGGCAGGTTGTTGAGGGATATCGGATGGTGGCCCGTGTTCAGGTTGCCGTCCTTGTCCATCACCCGGAATCCGGTGAGCGAGCCGTCGCGATCGATGACCGCCGTGTTCTTGTCGCCGTCGTCGAAGTTGCCGAAGTTCACCTTTTCGGTGAAGACCTGGTGCCGCAGGTCGGTTTCCTCGAACGTGAGGCGCAGGACCTCGGTGGCCGTCGGGTACGCGCTCTGGTTGTTCTGGAACCAGCCGAGCGCGGCGTCGCCCTCGTACGTCTTGTAGACCCCGTAATAGTTGTTGAACCCCGCCAGCACCGTCTGGTCGGGATCGGTCAAGAGCGGCGTCGGCAGCAGGAGGCTCTTGCGGAAGCGGACGAAGCGCGTGTCGTGGATGCGCACCGGGCCGTCGTAGATGTAGAAGCCGGCGAAGTTCCACGCCGGGCTCGGATAGCCCTTGATGTAGAGGTCCTTCGCGTTGGGGTTGCGGTCGACGCAGCCGGGGAATTCCTGCGCGTTGCCCGCCTTGTTGGCGCAAGGCCCCCAGCGATCGACGTTGTTCGTCGACAGCGCCGACGACCACCGCGTGCTTCAGCAGTCCCCATGCGCCCGGGGCGTTGCCGTCGAGCCCGCCCGACGTGACCAGCGATACGCCCTCGCGACTGGTCGCGATGCGCGCGTTCTCGAACGCGAACCACATCGGCCGCATCCAGATCGCGCGGTTGCGGATGCGCGACGCGGTGAAGCCCTCGAAGCGCGCGATCAGGTTGTAGCCGTCCGGATTCCCGGCGACCTTCGGGAACAGCTGATCGGACGATTCGACCGGCTCCTCCGGCTCGCCGAAGATCCCGTCGTAACAGCCATGCACGCGATTGTTGCGGAAACGGCCGACCTGCTGGAACTTGTAGGTGTACTGGATCGCCGGCGGCAGTGGGCCGGAGACGGCCGGCGGCTGGTAGTTGGCCGGCGGCAGGTACCAGTAGCCGCGGCCCAAGCCCTGGCACCCGGCAATCGAGTTGCCTTCCAGCACGGCGCTCGGGTTGATGATCCAGAAGCCCGTCGGCGGCTCGAAGTAGTACTCGGGGTTCGCCGCGATCGTCTGGTCGCACGGTTTCGCCGGCTGCTCGTTGGGCTTGGGATTGCGCTTCGCGTACAGCAAGCCATTGTTGGCATCGGCCAGGTAGCACGACCCGTGGACCGGATTGAGCTGGCCGTCGTGGTTGCGGATGTCGAGCCCGGTATATCCCAGCGGACCGGGCGAGGTTGTCGCCCTCCCACCAGCCGGTGGTCGATTCCGGATTCGAGCCCGTGGGCAGGCCGAAGTTGTTGTTCATGACGCCGACGACCAGGTTCCCCACGATCCGCGTGCCGACCTCGTCGCCGATCTCCTGGTAGAACCCGTGCCCGGTGATCCGCGCGCAGACGTTGTTCTCGAACGCGAGGTTGGTACTCGAATGGATCGTCACGCACTTGTTGTAACTGTGGTGCACGCTGTTCGCGTTGACGCGCTGCTTGCCGGTGAACGCGCCGACCATGTGGAAGTGGATCGGGTAGCTGCCGAGCGCTTCCTTGCCGAACTTCTCGATCTCGACGCCCTCGATCGTGGCCTCGGCGAAACCCTTGCAGACCTTGATCTCGCCGCCCCAGTTGCGGCCGGGATCCTTCGGACTGGCGTAGGCGTCGACCGTCGTCGCCGTGAGCTTGATGTTGCGCGAGATGAGACCGACCTCGGCGCGCTCGTCGACGCCGTAGTTCAGGTCCTTGCCCGCCTTGAAGCTGGTCGACGCGGTGCCGGCGCCGTACGGTTGCGCGGGGTCGACGGCGGGACCCGGATCGGGACCGCCGAAGTGATAGTGCTTGAGCGCCGTCTTCAGCGTGATGAGGGTGCCCGTGGGGCCGTCCGGGTCCATCCTCTCGATCTGCACGAACTCCGACTCGAACGGGCTGAAGCTGGTGGTGGCCACGACGATCCAGTCGTCCGGCTGCCACGCGTTCGGACCGGTGGCGACGTCACG
This sequence comes from uncultured beta proteobacterium, assembly GCA_963823475.1. Lineage (GTDB taxonomy): Bacteria > Pseudomonadota > Gammaproteobacteria > Burkholderiales > Casimicrobiaceae > VBCG01. Next base: position 6,835 of record CAWGLS010000006.1, on the reverse strand, counting down.
GGCGACGGCGATCCTGCGTCCCAGAAGGCCGTCCTTGACGACCTTCTCGGCCTGTTTGTCCGACTCGTACAACGCGGGGCCCGCGGGCTTGCTCAGGTGCGTCCAGCTGACGCCGCCGCGGGTGGGCACGCCGCGGGCGCCGACCAGTCGCAGCGTGCCGCCGTCCATCACGCCGATGCCCTTGTCCACCATGCTGCAGTCGTCGGCATGGGACGAATGGTCCATCGGGACCGAAGGCCGGTCGCCGTCCAGGCGGATCACGACCTTGTTCCCGATGGCGCCTTTGCCGATCGGGTCGGTGTCCGACCCGGCGAGCAGGGCGCCGCCTTTCTGGATGATGAACGACTTCGCGGTGAAGTCGATCTTCGCGTTGTTGAAGGTGAGCGTCCCGTTGTTGGCAATCGTGACGTCGCCGTACTTGTAGTCGCCGCCTTCGACCGTGCAGTTGCCGATGACGTTGAGGTCCTTGCCGATGTCGCCCTTGCGCAGCGGCGACCTGTTGGCATCCGGGCAGTCGACGGCGATGTCCTTCTTCGCCGCGTGCACGTCGGCAGTGGCCGCGAAGAGGGCGGACACCGCAAGGAGGAGGGCAGCGGAAGTACGCAAACGAGTGGTCATGGAGGGCTCGCTAGAATCGGTAGTTGAAGCCAATCGTCAGGGTCTGCGCCCAGAAATCGGTCGTACTGAAGCTGAAGGTCGGCTGCGCCGGCCCCCGCGGATGACCGGCGGATCGTTGCCGTAGGACACCGTCTGCGTCGGATTGATGTTGCGGTTGACCTGCTCGCCCGGCCGCGCCACGTCGCTCGCGTAGAGAAACGAATAGCCGACGTAGACGGTGGCCTGCGGCGTGAGCCGGTAGCCCAGATTGAGATCGCGACCTCCGGCACGACCGCGAACGTGTTGCGCGAGTAGATCGCCGATGTTCGACGGCAGCGCGAAGTAGCCGCCGGGAAAGGTCTGCGTCGGCCCGTAATCGTTGTAGTCGTTCGTCTCGAGGAAGCCGTTGACCGACACGCGCTGCTGCATCGTGCCGAGCGCCACCTTCCCGAAGCACGCTGCCGACCCACGGGCCGTCGGTCGTACGCGCGCGCGCGCCGAACTGGAGGCCGTAGAAGCGGTTGCGCGCGTCGAACGCGTCGGTGGTATTCCAGATGTCGGCCGGGTTGGGCGGAATGTAGGGACTGCTGGTGGTGATCGTGTACGTACTCGCGCAGCTGCAGGTAGCGGAAGCCGCCGAGCAGCGTCGATGCGCCACGCGTCCTCGCGGCGGCATCGCCCACGTCACGTTGAGCTCGCCGCCGCCCAGGTTGTTCGACAGCGATTGCCTGCGCGCTGCCGCGATACTCGGGCGCAGTACGAGATCTCGGTGACGTTCTCCGAGTTGCGCCGGACGTCGAAGAACGGCAGCATCAGGTCGATCGACCCGGCTGTGCCGGTGGAGCTGACGCCGCGCGAGGTCGTGCGCGACGGACACGTAGAAGCCGTTGGCTTCGAGACCCGATCCGGCCGTCGAGCGGTAGGCGCCGGTGATCCGGAAGCCGGCATTGGGATTGGTGTCGACCGAGCCGCCGCCCAGCAGGACGTTGATCGCCGGGCGCGTCGAGTAGTTGTCGGTGATGATCGGCACCGGCGTCGGGCTCGCCTTGAACCACGCGAACAGGGCCTCGACGCTCACCGATCCGCGTCCGTCGGCGAATGCCGCCGAGGCGGGCGCCCCCTGCGCGTGCGCGAGGCCGGCCGCGACTGAAGTGAACAAGGCAGCCGCCGCCAGTCTTCGCACTCGGTCATTCGTCATCAAGGGTCTCCCGTCGCGTCTCGATCGCGTGCTCGAAATCGTGAGTGGCCTCTACGGCGACTGCACGGTGGAAAGTTGTTCTGGTCGAGCGCGTGCTGCGCTGTCGTCAGCGCACGTCGCAAGTGTCCGTTGTGCCGCGGGTCGGGCGAGAGGACGCGCATGGCGACGAATGCACTCCCGGAGAATCGCGCTGCAGGCACCTCGGGTTCGAAGATTAAGCGCCTATGCCATCCACGGTCAATGTCGGCCGATCATGCGCCAGGCACCGCGCTTCGGCCGGAAGGAAAAATGGCGTCGACATCAGGCGCCCTTAAGCTCGCCATGTGCAGTCCGCGCGGCGTGCGCGACTTGAACGACGACGCGACCTGGGCGCCGGTGCACGTCGAGGCGAAATGCGTCGCCGTGAAAGGCCGGCCAACAACGAGGCCCGCGTCCCGGCACCGCCTGGGTGAAGCCGTGGCGCGAGTTGTGATCGACGAAATGTAGTCGTTAACCGTGTCGGAGCATACCGGTATGATGCGCAACATGAACATCCGCCGCCATGACGCGCGAACCTGCTTCCGAATGCTGCCGATGTCGGCGTTCGTCGCAGCCCTGGCGTCGTCGCGCACGACGATGCGGCGCGGCAGCGGGACGCTGGCATGGCTGGCCGTCGCCTTGCTGGCGCACGGCATGGCGGGTGCGGCCGTCGTCGATCGCACATCGGCGCCGGTTCGACCGGTGCGCCTCGAGCGCGACATCCCTGCGCTGCACGTGCCGTTCATCGCGGGCTCGGAGGATGGCGATCCGCGCGTGGCGTTCCACGCCCGCACGGTCGCCGGCACGCTGTTCGTGACCCGCGCCGGGCAACTGGTTTACAGCGTTCCCATACGTGGCGGCGCCGCGCGGTCGCGCGTTGGCGGCTGGGTGCTGACCGAAACGCTGGTTGGCGCGCATCCGGTGCCGCGCAGCGGTCCGGCCGCGCTCGCGCGCGTCAGCCGGTTCGTCGGCAACGATCCCGCCGCTTGGAAACATGACGCGCCGACGTTCGCGCGCGTGTCGCTCGGCGACGCATGGCCGGGCATCGCCGTCGACCTCGCGGCGCGCGGCGCCGGCATCGAGAAGATCTTCACCGTGGCGCCGGGCGCCGACGCGGCGCGCATCGCCGTTCGCGTCGGCGGCGCCATGCGGCTCGCGCACGACCGGGACGGAACGCTCGTCGCGCACACCGGTGCCGGTCCGCTGCGATTCAGCGCGCCGGTGGCCTGGCAGGACATCGGCGACGCGCGGCAGCCGGTGGCGGTGGCGTATCGCGTCGCCGGCAATCGCTACGGTTTCGTCCTCGGTGCGCACGACCGTGCGCATCCGGTCGTCATCGATCCGCTGCTGCAGTCCAGCTACGCCGGCGGCAACGGCAGCGACGTCGCGTATGCGGTCGCGGTCGACGCCAACGGCAGCGTGTATGTCGCGGGCACCACGGCCTCGGCGAACTTTCCCGGCACGGGCGCCGGCGCGCAATCCGCAGCAGGCGGCGGCGGCGACGCGTTCGTCGCCAGGTTCGATCGCGGCCTCACGACGCTGCTGCAGGCGACCTACATCGGCGGCAACGGCGCGGACGCGGCCCAGGCGCTCGCGCTCGATGCGCAAGGTGCGGTGTACGTGGCCGGCAGCACGAACTCCTTCAATTTTCCGGGAACCGCGTCCGGCGCGCAGGCGAGCGCCGGCGGCGGCGGCGATGCCTTCGTCGCCAAACTCGACGCCGGTCTGACGCGGCTCACGCGGGCAACGTATCTGGGCGGCAACGGCTTCGACCAGGCGTGGGCGCTGGCGATCGGTGCGACGGGCCAGGTGTTCGTCGCGGGCAGCACGGCGTCGCTCGGTTTTCCGGGCACGGCCGGCGCCGCCCAGCCGGCGCGATCGGGCCCGGCCGACGCGTTCGTCGGCCGCCTGAACAGCGACCTCACGGCATTGACGCAGGCGACGTATGTCGGCGGCACCGGATCGGAGGTCGCGTATGCGCTGGCGCTGGCGCCGGCGCCGGGCGGCGATATCTACGTCGCGGGCAACACCGGGTCCAACAACTTTCCGGCCACCGCAGGCGGCGCGCAGCCGCTTCCCGGCGGTGGCGGCGACGGCTTCATCGCGCGCCTCGACGATGGCCTGACGCGATTTCGGCAAGCGACCTTTCTCGGCGGGAGCGGAAGCGATCTCGCGTATGCGCTGGCGGTGGATGGCAGCGGCCGCGTCTTCGTGGCCGGCGATACGTCATCGTCGAATTTTCCGCGGACGACCGGGGGCGCGCAGCCGACGAAGAACGGCGGCAGCGACGCCTTCGTCGCCCGCCTGTCGGCGGAACTGACGGCGCTGGCGCAGGCGACCTATCTCGGCGGCGGCGGCGACGATCTCGCCACGGCGCTGGCGCTCGACGGGACCGCGGCGGTGTTGGTGGCCGGCTACACGCGGTCCACCAATTTTCCCGGCACTGCCAACGGCGCCCAGTCGCTTGCGGCGGGCAATGGCGATGCATTCGTCGCGCGCGTCGACCCGGGACTCGCGACATTGCAGCAGGCCACGTATGTCGGCGGCAGCGGTCCCGACCAGGCGTTCGCGATCGCAATGGACCTGCGTGGCGGCGTGCTGCTCGCCGGCGGAACCGCGTCGGCCAATTTTCCGCTGACCGCGGGCGCGGCGCAGCCGGCGGCCGGCGGCGGCGGCGACGCGTTCGTCGCCAGGATGACCGCCAGCCTGCGGCTCGTCGATTCGCCGGCGATCGAATACTGGCACGCGGAGTGGAACCACTATTTCGTCACCGCCAGCGAGGACGAGATCGCCAAGCTCGATGCGGGCGTGTTCGCCGGCTGGGCGCGCACGGGCCAGTCGTTCAAGGTGCGTCCGCTCGATACCGCGGGCGCCGCCAACGTCTGCCGGTTCTTCAGCGTGAGCTTCGCGCCGAAGAGTTCGCACTTCTACACGCCGTTCGCCAGCGAGTGCGCGGACGTCAAGGCCAATCCCGACTGGCAGTTCGAAGGGGACGTGTTCGCCATCGGCCTGCCGGACGGCGGCGGCAATTGCGGGACGGGCCTGCTGGCGCTCTTTCGCCTGTACAACGACGGGCAGGGCGGCGCACCCAACCATCGCTACACGACGAACGCCACCACGCGGGCGGACATGCTCGCGCAGGGCTGGATCGCGGAGGGCGCGGGCGCGCTCGGCGTCATCGGCTGCGTGCCGGCGTAGCAGCGCGCGCCGCGGGCGTCAGTCGGGCGGCGACGGCGTGTCCTGCGCCGCGAGCGGCGGCCGCGGCTCGGTGAGATTGGAAAAGCGCGTCAGCAGTACCTGGAAGCCACGCTGGTGTGCCTCGAAGAAATCCGCCGGTGCCTCGAGGAAGGCGATCCGCCGTGCCTTGGGCGCCGTCACCGGGGCGATCGCCTTTTCGATGTGCGCGTTGAGACCGCGGATCGTCGTGACGACGATCGTGCCGAGGATCTCCTCCTTGCGCGGCGTCCGGTGTTCGACGGTGCGGGGGGCGCCTGGCAGCGCGGCGGGTGGCCATGGCGCCGGGGACGGGGTCGCCGCTAGCGCGCGGCGTTCGCCGGGCTGCCCTTGACGAGGCGCAATGGCGTGTAGACGAGCACCACTTCGCCGCGCTGGTTGACGACCTCGTTGCGCGTGCGCACGAGGCCGCGATTGCCGGAGGACGCCGGGCGGTTCTCGATCACTTCGCCGCGCACGTGGATGGTGTCGCCGACCACCGTCGGCAGCTTGACGTCGGGTTCCGTGTGCAGGAATGCGAGCCCGGTGAACTGCATGCTCGGCCACGATCCGCGCTTCGTAAACGCCCGTCGCCGAGAGTGCGGCGGCGAGTTCGTGGTCGACGCCGAGTTGCTTCGCCAGCGCCTTCATGTCGGCCATCGATGTGCCCAGCGCACGGTCGGACGAAAGACCGAAGCGCGCCATGCCGTCGCGGACCGTGGAGTCGAAGCCCGGAGTGCGGATACCTTCCAGGGAATGCTCACCCGATTCCAGTGGCGGGGGGGTGGGACTCCTACGCCCTTTCACCGAGGGGACTACGCCCGTTTCGGAGGGTTCCGGCATCGCCGACATGCCGGTTCCGCGATGCTGTCGTTACGGCTGGTTGCCGATGTTGGCACCACGAAGAGCCGCAACTTGAAGAAAGGATTCACACATGCACAATGACCTCGATATCTTCCCCGGCAAGCGCCGCATGATCAGCGTCGCGGCGATGGCATCGCTACTCGCCTTCGGCGGCTATGCCGCTGCGCAAACGACCACCGCTCCGGTGCCGCAACCCCGCATGCAACAGGCCCCTGTCGCCCACACGGAGCAGCAGGAGCTCGTCAATTCGGCGGAAGCCACGATCGGCAACTTCATGCGCGATCCGGACATGGACTGGCTGCAGCGCCATATCGGCGACGCGAAGGCCGTTCTCGTCGCGCCGCAGATCGTCAAGGCCGGCTACATTTTCGGCGGCTCGGGCGGACGCGCGGTCCTGTTCGTCCGCAACGCGAGCGGCAAGTGGGATGGCCCGGCGTTCTACAACGTCGGCGCGGCCACGGTGGGCTTCCAGGCCGGCATCTCGGTCTCGGAAACCCTGACGCTGGTGATGACCGACAAGGGCGTGAATTCGCTGATGGCGCCGTCGATCAAGCTGGGTGGCGACGCGAGCATCGCGGCGGGTCCGGTCGGCGCCGGCGCGGCCAGCGACATCACCACGGACTTCGTCGCGTTCAGCCGCTCGCAGGGCGTCTACGGGGGCTTGAATCTCGAAGGCAGCGTGATCGCCGTCAACAACGACTGGAACTCGGCGTACTTCGGCAAGCCGGTGACGCCGACCGACATCGTGATCGCCGGCAAGGTCCGCAATGCCGAGGCCGATCGCATCGCGCAGGAATTGAATCGCGTCGCGAGCCGTGTGAAGTCCAGCTCGGTGAAGTAATCGCGCGATCCGCAGCAAGCAAAGCCCGGGCGCTGTCGGCCCGGGCTTTTCCATGCGCAGCAGCGGTCAAGGACCGGACGGTACGATTCCGGGAGGTGACGGTT
>CAWGLS010000005.1:0-18443 GCA_963823475.1 uncultured beta proteobacterium | reverse complement strand
TCCGTGACGGCAAAGGGCACAAGGATCGGATATCGATGCTGCCGAACAGCCTGCTGCGGCCGCTGCGCGACCAGGTCGCGTCGGCGCTGGCGATGCATGCCCAGGATGTTGCGGCGGGCCATGGCCGGGTCTGGCTGCCGCACGCCCTGGCCCGCAAGTATGTGGGTGCGTCGCTCGAAGCGGCGTGGCAGTACGTTTTCCCGCGCCTTTCCGCTCGCTCGACCCGCGGAGCGGCATCGTTCGTCGGCACCACCTCGGGACCAGGCCTTCCAGCGCGCGATGCGCCAGGCGGTGCGCGACGCGGACATCCGCAAACCGGCGACGCCCCACACGCTGCGCCATTCGTTCGCCACGCACCTGCTCGAATCGGGCTATGACATCCGCACGGTGCAGGAACTGCTCGGGCACTCGAACGTCAGCACGACGATGATCTACACGCACGTCCTCAACCGCGGCGGCCGCGGCGTGGTGAGCCCCCTCGACCGCCTTTGACCAGCGCGCCCAAGCCGTGCCTCCCACAGATCCTCGAGCGCATCGGCCAGCGCGGACGGCACGCGCACGCCCGACGCCCGCACGCCCCAGCGAAAGCGCGCGAAAGGCGGCACGGCGAGGTCGTCGTACGTGAGGGGCGGCAGCGGGTGCAGCGATTCGAGGCGCAGGTGCAGGTATTGCGTCACCGCGCCCGCCGCGGCTTTTTCGGGGCGCCAATGCGGCGCGGATGCGGGTTCGGTCAGCGTATAGCCGGCGCCGAAGATGCCCTTCGGCGGCACGCCGACGCGCACCAGAAACGCGCGGCTGCCGATTTCGATGGAGCGCGTCCGGCCGGCGCTCCATTCGGTGTCGACGTGTCCGCGGCGGCCGAGCCGACGGATGTCGGCGGGCAGCTCGGGCCACTCCCACAGGGCGGGGTTCCAGGCGAAGAGATAGGTGGCCACGGTGTCGTGCCGGCGGCAGCGATGGTAGATTGTGCCTCCAGCATGCCTCGTCCACTCCTACTCCGGCAATGCGCGGCCCTCGCGGGGTGCGCGTTGCTCGCCGCCGCGTGCGGCACGCCATCGCCCAAGCCCGGCGCGCCGCCGGCGCCCACCGCCGCGCCGCCCACGGTGTCATCGAAGTACTACAAGGACGACGGCCCCGGCGACGCCCCGCCGCCCAACCTGGACCAGATCCCGGATGCCACCCCTCGCTTGGAGCCGCTGCATCGCTTCGCGAACCGTCCGTATACGGTGCTCGGGCAGGATTTCGTGCCGGCGACGTCGCTGCGCAACTACAAGGAGCGGGGGGTCGCGTCGTGGTACGGCCGCAAGTTCCACGGCCAGAAGACGGCGATCGGCGAGACTTACGACATGTACGGGATGACGGCGGCGCATCCGACGCTGCCGCTGCCGTCCTATGCGCGCGTCACCAATGTCGCCACGGGCAGGAGCGTCGTGGTGCGGATCAACGACCGCGGGCCGTTTCTCCACGGCCGCATCATCGACCTTTCGTTTGCGGCGGCCACCAAGGTGGGGATCGCCGGCAAGGGCAGCGGCGAGGTCGTCGTGGAGGCCATCCTGCCCGCCGACAGCCCGACGCTGGCCGCCATTGCGCCGCTGCCGCCGGTGACGCCCGCGGCCACACCTGGGTCCGGGACCGTGGCGGCGGCCGCGCCGATCAGTCGCGACACCGCCGGCGGCTTCGCGGTGCAACTCGGTGCATTCCAGAACTACGTCAATGCGCAGACGTTCCTGGCGCACGTGCAGGCGCAGCTCGCCTCCGCGCAGGTGGAGCCCAAGGTGCGCGAGGCCAACGGGCTCTACCGCGTCTACGTCGGGCCCTACGCCGAGCGCGACGAGGCCCGGCGGGTCGCCGACCGCATCAGCAGCGCGTTCGGCATCGCGACGGCGGTGGCGCCTCATTGAACATTGCGCGGAACTCGCGCGCGTGACCGCGGTCAACCCGGTTGGCGTGACTCGTTCGTTATAATTCGCGGGTCGTCGCGGCATGCGCGAGGTCGTGAGGATCACGCGCGAGCGGCCCGACCCGCCCACACCAACAAAAGTCAGGCATGCACCGCTCGCTCCGTCTCGTCGTCACCTTTCTCGCGCTCACCCTCCTTCCGTTCGTTGCCGCCCGCGCGCAGCTGACCATCGAGATCGTCGGCGGCGCGGGCACGGCCATTCCGATCGCCATCGCCCCCTTCGGCGGCGAATCGGCATTCCCGCTCGGCATCTCCGGCATCGTCGCCGCGGACCTGGGCCGCTCGGGCATGTTCAAGCTGATCGGCGCCGACAACATGAATCCGCGGCCCACGCGCGCCGAGGAGGTCCAGGCCGATGCCTGGCGCGGCCGCGGCGCCGACGCCGTGGTGGTCGGCTCGATGCAGCCGCTCGCCGACGGCCGGGTGGACGTGCGCTTCGCGCTGGTCGACGTGGTCAAGAAGACGACGCTCGCCGCGATGAATTACACGGTCGCACCGGCGCAGTTCCGCGCCACCGCGCACAAGATCGCCGACGTGATCTACGAAAAGCTGACGGGCGATCCGGGCGTGTTCTCGACGCGCATCGCCTACATCACCAAGGCAGGCACGCGCTACCAGTTGCTCGTCGCCGACGCCGACGGTAGCGATCCGCAGACGATCGTCACGTCCAACGAGCCGCTCTTGTCGCCGCGCTGGTCGCCGGACGGCAGCCGCATCGCCTACGTCTCGTTCGAGGCGAAGAAACCGGTCGTCTACGTGCAGAACCTGGCCACCGGCGGGCGGCAGGCCGTCGCCAACTTCCGCGGCAGCAACAGCTCGCCGGCGTGGTCGCCGGACGGGCGCCGGCTCGCCGTCACGCTGACCAAGGACGGCGGCTCGCAGCTCTACCTCATGAACGCCGACGGCGGCAACGCGCAGCGTGTGATGTCGTCGGGCGCCATCGACACCGAGGCGCACTTCACGCCCGATGGCAATTCGATCCTGTTCACGTCGGATCGCGGCGGCAGCCCGCAGATCTACCGGCTGACGCTCGGCAGCGGCGCCGTCGAGCGGCTGACGTTCGACGGCAGCTACAACGTGTCGGCGCGCCCGTTCCCGGACGGCAAGGGCTTCGCGTTCGTGCGTCGCGACGGCGGTCGCTTCCAGATCGCGACGCAGGATTTCGCCACGCGGCAGGTGCAGGTGCTGACGTCGGGTCCCGGCGACGAGAGCCCGAGTTTCGCTCCCAACGGCAAGCTGATCCTCTACGCGAACGAGGTGGGGGGGCGTGGTATATTGGCCGCGGTCTCGAGCGACGGCCGCGTCAAGCAGCGCCTCGTCGCGGCAGCCACCGATGTGCGCGAGCCCGCCTGGGGTCCGTATGCGCATTAGCCGCATACGCGCGGGCGCGGCAGTTTCCCATCCCTTGTCGGTTCGTTGCGCCTGCGCTCCGCAGGCGCCCGCGCTTTTCTTCCAAGCAGGAGGCTCCATGAAAAACATCCTATTCGCAGTCGTCGTGGCGGCGTTCGTGGCCGGCTGTTCGACGACGCCGACCGAAGCCCCGATCGACGACAAGTCGGCCACGGCAGGAGCGACGACGGGCACCCCGTCCACGGGCGCCTCGACCAGCGGCACGTCGACCGCCGGCGTCAGCGGCGCGACCACCGGCGTGAATCCGCTGAAGGATCCGAACAACATACTGTCCAAGCGCAGCGTGTTCTTCGAATTCGACAGCTTCGTCGTCGACGCGCAGTACAAGCCCATCATCGAAGCCCACGCGCGTTACCTCGCAGCCAACCGCAACGCCAAGGTCGCGCTGCAGGGCCATGCGGACGAGCGCGGATCGCGCGAGTACAACATCGCGCTGGGCCAGAAGCGCGCCGATGCCGTCAAGCGGATGATGACGCTGCTGGGCGTGCAGGAGACGATCGTCGAGACGGTCAGCTTCGGCGAGGAAAAGCCGCGGAACATGGGTCACGACGAAGGCTCGTGGGCGGAGAACCGCCGCGTCGACATCATCTACGCCGGCGAGTAAATCCCCGTGCGGCCGACGATGCGCGCCATTGCGCATTCCGAGATGACGCGCGCCATTGCACGGTCCGATTCGACGCGCGCCATCGCACGGTCCGATTCGACGCGCGCCATTGCACGGTCCGATTCGACGCGCGCCATCGCGCCGTCCGATTCGACGCGCGCCGCCGCGCAATTGCACGAGCGCGGACTTGAATCCTCCCTCTCCCGCTCGCGGGAGAGGGCCGGGGTGAGGGCGGCGGCGGCCAGGGCGGCCATCCGCACCAGCTTCGCCGCACTGGCGCTGTTCGCGTTCGCGCACACCGCCCACGGCGCGCTGTTCGACGACGAGGAGGCGCGCAAGCGCATCGCGACGACCAACCTTCGCCTCGACGAGCTGCAGAAGAGCCTCGACGCGCGGCTCGCCACGCTGGAGCAGCAGGTCAAGAACCAGGGCCTCGACCTCTTTCGCGAACTCGAGGCGCTGAAAGCCGACGTCGCGCGGATCCGCGGCCAGATCGAAGTGCTGACCTACGAACTGACGGAAGCGCAGAAGCGCCAGCGCGACCTCTACGTCGACCTCGATTCGCGGATGCGCAAGCTCGAGGCCGGACCGGGCGCGGCGGTGGCGCCGCCGGTCACGGATCCCGCCGCACCCGTGCCGTCCGCGCCGGTGTCCGGCACGCCGGGCACGTCGCCGCCGGCGCCAGTCGCCGCGCCCACGCTGCCTGCCGCCGCCAACGAGCAGCGGGCGTACGACGGCGCGCTCGACCAGTTCAAGCGCGGCGACTATCCCGGCGCGATCGCCGGCTTCCAGTCGTTCGTGAAGACGTACCCGCGCAGCCCGCTCGCATCGTCGGCGCAGTACTGGGTCGGCAACGCGCAGTTCGCGCGCAAGGACTATCGCGCCGCGATCGCGTCGCAGCGGCAGCTGCTCCAGTTGTGGCCGGACAGCGCGAAGGTGCCCGACGCGCTGCTCAATATCGCGTCGGCGCAATCGGAGCTGGGCGACAACGTCGCCGCACGCCGCACGCTCGAAGAGCTGATGACCAAGTACCCGCAATCGGAATCCGCCGCCAAGGCGAAGCAGCGCCTCGGCATGCGCTAGTCGGGACCGTTAGGGGTCAGAGCGATAACTGCCGGCCTTAGGGGTCAGAGCGATAACTGTCGGCCTTAGGGGTCAGAGCGATAACTGTCGGCCTTAGGGGTCAGAGCGATAACTGTCGGCCCGTGCCGACGGCAGTCGTCGTCGCCGGCCGACAGTTATCGCTCTGACCCCTAAGGCCGGCAGTTATCGCTCTGACCCTGGCCGGACCCCTAACTGGCCGGCAGTTATCGCTCTGACCCCTAAGAGCCGACCCTAAGACCATCGCTCAGACTCCCAAATACGCATATCCCCATCAGGCAGAGGCGTGACCCGTCCTTCGCTATCGTCCCGCGTGATTGCCTGGCAGCGCACGCACGGGCGGCACGACCTGCCGTGGCAGAACACGCGCGATCCGTACCGCATCTGGCTGTCCGAGATCATGCTGCAGCAGACGCAGGTGGGCACGGCGCTTCCTTACTACGAGCGGTTTCTCGTCGCGTTTCCGGACGTTGCGGCATTGGCCCGTGCGCCGCTCGATGCGCGTGCTCGCGCAGTGGAGCGGCTTGGGCTATTACCGGCGCGCGCATCACCTGCATGATGCGGCGCGCGCGATCGTCGCCGCGCATGGCGGGGAGTTCCCGCGCGATGCAACCGCGCTGGCCACGTTGCCGGGCATCGGCCGCTCGACGGCGGCGGCCATCGCGGCGTTCGCGTTCGGCGCGCGCGAGGCGATCCTCGACGGCAACGTGAAGCGCGTGCTCGCGCGGCATCGCGCCGTGGAAGGCTGGCCGGGCGCGCCCCGCGTCGAGGCGGCGCTGTGGGACATCGCGGTGGCCTTGCGTCCGGACCGCGACATCGAGGCCTACACGCAGGGGCTGATGGACCTGGGCGCCACGCTGTGCACGCGTTCGCAACCGCGGTGCGGCGAATGCCCGGTGGCCACCGACTGCATCGCGCGCCAGGAGGTGCGCGTCGACGAATTGCCGTCGCCGCGCCCGCGCAAGCCGCTGCCGCAACGCGCATTGCGCGTGCTGGTGATCGAGCGCGCCGGCGAAATCCTCTTCGAGAAACGTCCGCCGCTCGGCATCTGGGGCGGGTTGTGGAGCCTGCCGGAGTGCGCGCTCGACGACGATGTGACGGCGATCGTGCGCGCGCGTTTCGGCGCGCAGGTCGAAGTGCGCGACGCGCTTCCGCCGATCGCGCACGGCTTCACGCACTTCGCGTTGACGCTGCATCCGCAGCGGCTGGCCGCGCTGCGCTGGCCGGCGCGGGCCGAGGCACCCGGCACGCTGTGGCTCGCGCCGGGCGACGCCCATGCCGCGGCGTTGCCCGCGCCGATCAAGAAACTGGTGCGTTCGCTCGGCTGACGCGTTAGGGCGGCGGCGATCCGGCCTGCGCGTCACGTTGCGCGACCGACCTCTTCCACTCGGTCACCGCTTCGTCGTAGACCTCGTAGACGCAGCGCGTGCAACCCGAGCCGCAGCATTCGTCCGGCCGCGGTGGCACCGGCCGCGGTGGCACGGGCTCGAACAAGGCGTTCACGGCCTGGCCGCGTCGGCCCAATCGCGCAGGTCGGCGGGCAGGCGCCGCTCGGCGTCGGGAACGACGCTCCGGAAGTCGCGCAGCTCGCGCAGCGCCTGCGCCGTGTTGCCGTCGTCGCGCAGCTTGCGGATGGCCACGATCCACGCGTCGGGATCGCGCGCCTTCGCGCGCAATTCCTCCGGCGTGACACTCTTCGCGAGCGCGCCCGTGCCGCCGCCGGCCCCGGCGGAGGCTTCGTCGCGCATCGTCGTCGCTTCGCGCGCGCGCGAAGCGGCAGGCGATGATGACGCCGGCGGTGCCGGTGCGATCGACTTCGCCGGCGCTTCGTTCGAACGCATTGCCGGCGCCGGCGCCGGTGTTGCAGGGACTGACTCCGCGAATGGTTGGGGTGCCGTCGATCGCCTCGCCTCTGCCGCAGACGATGGCGTCGCCGTGGCGCGCGCCGGCGCCGGCGCGGCAGCAGGTGCGGGTGCGAACCCCAACGCCGATGTCGGCGCGCGCGCGGGGTCCGGTGCGGTTGCCGAATTCGCTGGAGCGGGAGTGGTAGGTACGGGTGCGGAAGGCGCGGGCGGCGCCGCCGCTGCGAGTTGCTGCCGTTCGCCGGCGGCGTCCTTGCGGGCATCCGTCGCGACAGCGGGCGCTTGCGCGACGATGCCGCCGCCGGGCGCGGCGCGCGCCATCTCCGCCGCTTCGGCCTTGCGCGGCGGGCTTGCCTGGTCGGTCGCCGCCGCACCGCGGGGCGCGGCGGGGAAGGGCTCGGGCGCGCGGGCCGCGTCGAGCTTGCTGCTGGGCTTGGCCACTTCGGACGCGACGGGTCGTGCAGGTGGCGGCGACCGCCGCGATTCCGGCGCAGGCGCCGCCGCGCGGCGCGGGTACCGCCATCGTCACCGCGGCTGCCTGCTTCTTCTTCGGCGCGGCCTCGTCGTTGCGCTTCATCTCCGGCGCCGCGTCAAGTTCCTTGATTGCGTCCGCGGCACCGCTCGCCGCGGACGTTGCCGGCGCCGGCGCGGCTGGTGTCGGTGGCGGGCTGGCGGGCATTTGCGCGCCGGGACGCGGATGGTCCGTCACGATGGGCTCGTGCGGCGTGAGCCCCATCTGATCCTGCGGCGTCGTCTGCATGATGCCGATGACGACGGCGCCGATCGTCGCCGCGGCGGCGAGCGGCATCCACCAGCGCTGCGGCCGCGTGGCTTTCGCCGGCGCGGCCGCGTCCTGCGGTCGGCTGCCCACCGCGCGATGCGCGGCGGCGAGGATCGCGCGGTCGAGCGCCGGCGGCGGCGCTTCCGGCGCCTGCGCGCGCCATGCGCGTTCGAGCGCGGGATCGCGTTCCGGCATCTCGGGGCCGCTCATGACCATTCCTCGCGCAGTCCGCTCAAGGACCCGCGCAGCTTCGCCGTCGCATACCGCAGCCGGCTCTTGACGGTCTCGAGTCCGACGCCGGTGAGTTCCGCGATTTCCGCGAGCGACAGTCCGGCTTCGTACTGCAGCAGGAACGCATCGCGCTGCTCGGGCGGCAGCGCGCGCAGCGCCGCCTGCAGTTGCGCGCCGAGTTCGCGCGTTTGCGCCTGCGCCTCGGGCTCGGCGTTGGCATTGCCCGGCAGCGCGTCGACCGCGTCGCGCGTCGCGCCGTCGCTGTCGTCGTCGACGGAGGCGAACTTCACCTGCCCGCTGGCGCGCCAGTGGTCGACCATCCGGTTGTGCGCGAGCGTGTACAGCCACGTCGTGAACTTGGCGGTGGGGACGTACGTGGCGCGGACGCGAATCGCATTCATCCACACATCCTGGAACAGTTCATCGGCGATGCCGGCATTGCGGCAATGGCGCAGCAGGTAGCGGTAGACGCCGCCCTTGTGCCGCGCGTAGAGGACGTCGAACGCCGCGGCGCGCCCGGCGCCGTAGGCGAGCATCAGGGCCTCGTCGGTGTCGGCCGGAGCGGGCGAGCCTTCCATCGCGCGCCCAGTATGCAAGCGCGTCCGGCGCGTTACAACGCCGGGCGCATGCGGCGAGGCCGCCGGGGTCCGCGACGGCTTGTTCACGCCGAGTCCACCGCCGGGACATTCGGCGCGTCGAGGGATCACCTGGGGTCAGAGACGACTTGCCCGCGAACGCCGCCGCCCGGTCCGACCGTGGTCCTGGCGCGGATACGTCGTCTGTGACCCCACTTGCGAAGTCACCGGTTGGGATCGGGCGCGAACCGCAGCGTCCCGGGGAACGGATTCGGGTCGCGGCGCGCGATGTGCGGCGTGGGCTGCGGCACCACGCCCATCGCGATCAGGTTTTCGCGGCGGTCGTACTGGACGCTGACCGTCTCCGCGGGGGACGACGTCGCGCGCTCGAACTGCGTGACGCTGACGCGCGATTCCTCGTTGCGGCCGTGGCCGGTGCCGAGCTTGCTCATCGCCCGCGCCTGGTCCTTGCTCTCCTGCCGCGCGAATTCGTCGGCGGAGGCGGAGGTCGACTCGCGCATGCCCGCGCCCGCAGCGGATTGGGCCGACGCCGGCGCCGCTGGCGCGGCGTCGGCACGCTCGTTCTTGCGCGCCGGTTCCGTCGCGCCGGGTTCCGCTTCGGCCAGGCGGCCGCGCAGGTCCTGCTCGCGATACGAGATGCGCTTGGCCTTTTCCTGGAACACGGCGACGCCGATGACGCCGACGTTCTGCGGACGCCCGGTGCGCGCGGCATACGAATCGCCCAGGTCGGTGAAGTAGAACGCCGCGGTGCGCTCGAGGCTCTTGCGCCAGCCGGAAATTTCCACCGATCCCCATGGCTCCAGCACATAGCCCGATTGCGAGGGCGCGGCGGTGTCGCCCGACACCACGTTGACGCCATCGACGCTCGTCACCACCAGGATGCGCGCGCCGGTGCAGTTGCGGATGCGAACCGCGTACTCGTGGCCGGGCACGCCGACGATGTAATGACGGCCGTCTTTCGCGAAGACCGGCAGCGCCGTGCGGTCGAAGCGGTCGTAGACGTCGACCTGGACGAGGTTGCTCTTCACGTACGGCGGCGCGTACGAATGCGGCTGCGGTTGCGCCTGCGCGGCGCTCGCCGCGAAGCCCAGCGCCACGAGGGCTGCCGCCAGCGCCCCCTTCATCGTCGACATCGTCGTGCCCATTTTGTTTTCCTTCCGGAGTCGGGCCCCCACGGGCCGCCTGTCCCTGCTTCAACGGGCGGACCGGCCGAACGGGGTCGATGCGGTCGAAAACGTCCCGCGTGCGATAATTTTGGGCAATGGATGCCGCCCCCAACGCCAACCTGCCGCTGCTGGTCGCCGGCCTCGCGTTCGCCCTCGCCTTCGTGTTCGGGGCGGTGGCCAATCGCGTCAACTTCTGCACGATGGGCGCCGTGACCGACATCGTGAATTTCGGCGACTGGCGCCGCATGCGTATGTGGGTGCTCGCTATCGCCGTAGCCATTGCCGGAAGCGCGGTTCTGTCGCAGCTCGGGGTGATCGACCTGTCGAAGTCGATCTACACCGGGTCCAAGGTGGCGTGGCTGTCGGGCATCGTCGGGGGCTTCCTGTTCGGTTTCGGGATGACGCTGGCGTCCGGCTGCGGCAGCAAGACGCTGATCCGTGCCGGAGCCGGCAACCTGAAGTCCTGGGTCGTGCTGTTCATGCTCGGCATCGCCGCCTACATGACGCTGCGCGGCCTGTTCGCCGTCTGGCGCACCGCCGGACTCGATCCGTGGCGCATCGACTTCGGGGCGCTGGGCGCGGCGACGTCGGACCTGCCGACGCTGCTCGGCCTCGTCGGCCTCTCCGCCGCCGTCAAGCTGTGGGTGCCGGTCGTCGTGGTGGCCGTGCTGCTTGTCTACGTCTTCAAGGACCGCGACTTCCGCGCCACGCCCGAGCTGATCGTCGGCGGCGTCGTCGTGGGACTGGTCATCGTCGGCGGCTGGTACATCTCGGGGCACATCGGTTATCTGGCCGAGGACCCGGCGACACTCGAAGAGAAGTTCGTCGCCACCAACTCCAACCGGCTCGAGTCGTACAGCTTCACGGCGCCGGTCGCCTACACGCTCGAGCTGCTGATGTTGTGGAGCGACCAGTCGCGCATCGTCACGTTCGGCATCGCCGGGCGTGCTGGGGATGATCGCCGGGTCCGCCGCCTACGCGCTGGCATCGCGGACGTTTCGCTGGGAGGGGTTCGGCTCGGTCGAGGACGTCGCCAACCACATGGTCGGCGGCGTGCTGATGGGGTTCGGCGGCGTGACGGCGCTCGGCTGCACGATCGGGCAGGGGCTCACCGGCATTTCGACGCTGGCGTTCGGGTCGATCCTCGCCTTCGCGTCGATCATCGCGGGTTGCGTGGCGGCCGTTCGCTACCAGATATGGCGCCTGGACCGGATCGCGTAGGCGGGGCGCCCCCCTGCCGCGTTAATGAACGATGATCATCTTCGACCTCCGTTGTGCGCATGGCCACCCGTTCGAGGGCTGGTTCGCGTCGAGCGAGGAATTCGCGCGCCAGCAGGATGCGCAGCTCGTCCGCTGCCCCATGTGCGACGACGCCCGCATCGAGCGGCTGCCGTCGGCGCGGGTGCGCGTGAAAAAGGGCGAGGCTGGCGCGCGCCGCGCGAGGCGCCGGCCGCGCCGCAGGAGGCGATCGCCGGTTTTCCGCCCGATCTCGTCGCCAAGTTGCGCGACATCGTCCGCAATACCGAGGACGTCGGCGAGCGCTTCCCGGAGGAGGCACGCAAGATCCACTACGACGAGGCCGAAAAGCGCTCCATCCGCGGCAAGGCGTCGCGCGAGGAAGCCGAAGCCCTGTCCGAGGAAGGCATCGACTTCTCGCAACTGCCGTCCTTCCTCACCCGCGAATCGCACTAGTCCCGCCGGACCCTCATTCCTTCTTCGGCTATAATCGCGCCTCTTCGCGGGGGCCGTTAGCTCAGTTGGTAGAGCAGCGGACTTTTAATCCGTTGGTCACTGGTTCAAGTCCAGTACGGCCTACCAAATAGACGAAGAGCTGCGCGGGCCCGATACTCTTCGCCTCCTGGTCCGGTCGAGCCAGGCAATCCTTTGCCTCAGGTCGGTGGCCAACACCCCGTACCGCCTGCCCCAAGAAGCACAGCGACAGGGCGCCGCTTGCGCGCTGTCGCGCCCGCCGCCCTCCATGCCCTGGGCACCGCAGGCCGGCGTCGCCCGTTGCGGCCCGCTCGGCGTCGCCCCACTCCCGGCCGCGGCCGCGGGCGTCGCCAACGCGTGCGGCAGGCCCGCGACGAAATAGGTGGTAATACATACTGCCCCAGCCGCGGACGTTTCGTGGCCCTGAACTTGCTACGCTCCCGAGTCCGACGAGCTCTGCGATCGATCGGCGACGAGGGCCCCTACGGGCTGCTCCGCCGGCGCCGATACCGACCGCAACGCCACGATATCCTTGAACCCGTCCGCTCACCGCCGCATTCCGCACCCCCGCCGCCAACGGCGGCTGTGGGCGCTTCCCGCTTTCGGCGCGCTGCTGATCGTCGGGATCTGGATCGCCACCTGGTTCCAGTTGCACGTCGCGGAGAGCATCCTGCTTGCGACGGCGGCGCGCGATGCCCAGACGTACGTCGAATCGTTCGAGCAATACACGCTGCGCGCGATCAAGGAAGCGGATAGCGTCGCGCGCGTCGTCAAGCACGAATTCGAGCGGCACGGCGCGGATGAACTGCGGCGCCTCATCGACGCCGGCATCCTGACCGGCGATGGCATCAAAGACGTCACCGTGGTGGACGAACAGGGTGACGCCGTGGCCAGCAGCCTGAAGATCGGCCGCATCGAAGTGGCCGACCGCGAATACTTCCGCAAGCATGCCGTGCGCGACAGCGGGCTTCTCGACATCAGCGCGCCGATCATCAGCCGCGCGACGGGCCTGCCGGTGATATTGCTGAGCCGGCGGATGAACCACGCCGACGGCACGTTCGCGGGCCTCGTCATCCTGTCGGTCGCGCCCGATTACTTCGTGCAGTTCTACAACCCGTCGGCGCTGGGCGCGCAGGGTGGGCTCGCCCTCATCGGCACCGACGGTGTCGTGCGGGCGCGCCGCGCGGGCGCCGAGGCGCCGGCGCTGGCGGATGCCAATGTCGCGGCGCTGGCGGCGCGCGCGCAGGCGACGCCGCGGGGGATTTTCGAGGTGGAGAGCGGCGTCGGCGGCGTCACGCACTTCATCGCGTACGGCAGGCTCGCCGGTTATCCGCTCTTCGTGGCCGTCGCGCAGGCGCGCGACGAGGCGTTCGCCGAGTACTTCGACCGCCGCGCCAGCCGGCTGTGGGTGGTGTCCGCGCTGACGGTGGTGCTGGTGGCGTTCTTCTGGGTGATCACGCTGCTCGCCACCCGGCTGCAGCGGCAGGAGCACGAAGTGCAGGCGCAGCGGCGCTTCCTGGGCACGCTGGTCGAGAACCTGCCGTCCGGCATTGCAGTGCGCAGCGTGCAGCAGCACGACTTCGGCCAGTACGTGCTGTGGAACGAGCCCAACGCGGCGCTGTTCGGCGTACGGGCGGAGGATGCGTTGGGCAGGACGGCGCGCGACATCATGCCGGCCGGGCTCGCCGACGATGTGGAGGCGCTCGATCGCGCGATGCTGGAGAGTCCGCGGGTGCAGGAGCGCATCGAGGCGACGAACATTCCCGGCCGCGGCCCGCGCACGTTCCATATGGTCCGCGCGCCGATCCTCGACTCCGACGGCGGCGTCGACTACATCATGACGAGTGCCACCGACATCACCGACGAGCGCGCGCGCAACGAGGAGCTGCGGCTCGCGTCGAAGGTCTTCGAGACGACGGAGGACGGCATCATGCTGACGGATCGGGACGACCGCGTCATCATGGTCAACGCTGCGTTCACCCGGCTGACGGGGTATGCCGCCGCCGAGCTGCTGGGGCAGACGGTCAACGATTCGCCGTTCCGGCCGAGCGATCTCGCCAAAGCGGACAACCACATGGTCCGCATGCGCGAACAGGGATTCGTGACGGGCGAAGTGGTGCGCGCGCGCAAGGACGGCACGCCGCTGTCGCTATGGCTGACGGCGACCTGCGTCCGCGACGACCGCGACGAGATCGCCAACTACGTCCGCGTGTTCACCGACATCTCGCTGCTGAAGGCCGCGCAGGAAAAGCTGGTCAAGCTCGCGAGCCTCGACGAACTGACCGGACTGCCCAACCGGCGCCTGCTGCAGGACCGCCTCACCCACGCGCTGGCGCGCGCCGAGCGCAACGCGTCCAGCATGGCGCTGATGTTCATCGACCTCGACGGTTTCAAGGAAGTGAACGACGCGCCAGGGCCACCACGTCGGCGACAAGCTGCTCGTTCAGGTGGCGGGGCGGCTCGCTGAATTGCATCCGCGCGCAGCGACAGCATCGGCCGCTACGGCGGCGACGAGTTCGCGATCCTCCTCGAGGACGCGTGCCTTCCCGGCGACGCGATCAACGATCGCGCGCGCGCATCCTGGCGGCGCTGGCGGCGCCATTCGATGTCGACGGTCATAGGTCACCACGGCCGCCAGCATCGGCATCGCGATGACGCCGGACGACGGCGCTCGACGCCGAGACGCTGCTCAAGAACGCGGACCTCGCGATGTACAAGGCGAAACGCACCGGCCGCAATCGCTTCGAGTTCTTCGCCGCCGGGCAGGAGTCGCCGCAGACGGCGCCGGAGACGGTGCAGTAGGCGCGGCGCCGCGCATGCGGCCGATCGGCAAGGCCGCGGTCGCGAAACGCCTGGCGTCCGGTGCTATCGCGCGTCGATCCCGGCGAGCGCGGCGGCGATGGTCGCCTCCCCTGCGGGACGCACGAGCCGCTCGATTTCGCTGCCGTCGCGGAGGAAGACGAGCGTCGGCCACAGCCTGACGCCGAACGACCGCCCGAGCGGCCGGCCCGAACCGTCCTCGATGCGGATATGCCGCACGTTCGGATGCGCGGCGAGCGCTGCGGCGAGCGGGGGCTGCACGGCGCGGCAGTGGCCGCACCAGGTCGCACCGAATTCGACGAGCGACCGGCCCGCGCAGCGCGTCGATTTCCGCGCGCGTGGGCTCCGGAGGGGTGACGGGGGTCGGCATGGTCAGGACGACGGTGAGTCGCGAGCAGCAAGCATCGCGCATCGGGCGCCGGCGCGCCATCGGTGCGACGCCCGATTTCGTGTCGCCGCGGCGCCGACGTCGCGCGCTCGACGGGCCGCCCCGGCACGCACGCCGTGTTGTCCGGCCGGCTGCGGCCATGTTAAAATCCAACCCCTTCGGCGGAACGCAAAGGGCCCTCGCGGCTCGAAGCGGACCGCATGCAGTTGCTGTGGGCGTGGGTCGTTAGCTCAGCTGGTAGAGCAGCGGACTCTTAATCCGTTGGTCGCAGGTTCGATCCCTGCACGGCCTACCACTCCCTTCAGATCCTTCGCGACGCCCGCCGGCGCATTCCCGCCAAGTTGGAGTGACCTCCATCTGTTGGCGCGCGTGCTCGGCGTGGGCGTGGTGCCTGTCCAGGCGCATAGCATCCTTTCGGACCCTCACCCGGACGTGAACCTCACTGGAGAGCGAGACTTGTTGTTGTAGTCAGAAGCCTGGCAACGGGTCGCGCTCCACAGCAGGAATGCAGCAAGCAACTCCTTCAAGTAAGTGTCTTTGGACTGCACGCGGGCGCCATAGTCGCCAAGGTCTTGCGGAATCGTGTCAGGGACAAGGTGAACAAGCAGGCTCCGCTCAGAATTGGCGCAACGAACTGCGGCCGGACGACGGCGAGCCCGGCGCCACGGTAAAGGATGGCTTGCGGTCGAATCTCGACAAAGCTCTATTCCATCAGGTGACGCAAGTGACTGCACACCGCAAGCAGTTGAGCCCCATCCATGCGCACCAGAATGTTTCTGGTGACGGAAGCCAGGACTCGCGACGCGCCAATCACGGCGATGTGCGCAGACTGTTCGACGACAAAGCCGACCTTGGCGAGCCTGAGTGCCCTCAGGAGGTAATAATCCAAACCGCTGTCCATTAGCTTGGCAGCGAGGTCGGCCAGGGCCTCTCGGTGTTGCGGCGATTCCGGCGCTTGTTCGATGGCGGTGAGGACCGCAATCGTCTCTGCGCGAAGGGCGTCGGAGTGATAGAAGCGCAGGAACGGTTTGGACGACGGCATAGGGCTGGGCGCCTCCCTGACCGCACGCTTTGCTGGTCGTTTCAACGGCTGCTTCGCGGGCGTGGGCATCACCATTCGGCCTGCCCTTGCCGGGGCAGTCGCAGCGCGTTCTGCAACTGCATCGCGGGCGTCGTACTCCATTGTGCGGCGCATGGAAATGGGGCAACGCGGTGAACGCATTCGTGGGGTTGGGTATGTAGGCGGCTTGTTCTTGCCCGCTCGAGCGGGCAAGCCACGCCGGCGATGTCTCTTAGGCCCCCTGCGAGGTTCGGGTACCGCCCACGTACGGCTGCCTGCCGGCAAATCGTCTTCGAGTGCCTCGCGGGTGACACGAGTCGATGGAGTAAGGCGCGCGGACTTGTGGTTGCGTAAGAGCGCGTTTCGCTCGGGCATCGACATGGCGCCCAAGAGTGCCTTCCCTAAGCACCCAGACGGCCGTATCTCAGCGCCGCGCACCACCAAAGTAGTTCGTCGAGCATTTGCTTGGCAGATTGCTCGAGATGCGGGAAGTCACCGAATTGTTTGTTCTGCTTCAGCATTCCCAAGAATTCGGTAAGTCCGATATGAACTGCATTTCGCAGTGGCGCCATTTGCAGCTCGACGCAGATGAGCCGTAGTTGCTCAATCGCCCGCGCACCGCCCACGCCACCATAGCCGACGAATGCGGCGGGCTTGCGATGAAATTCCGCATAGACGTGGTCCAGTGCGTTCTTGAGCACTGCAGAAATTCCGTGGTTGTACTCGGCGGTGATAAAGATGTAGCCGTCGAATTCGCCGACTCTGCGGGCCCAGTGGAGCGCAACCTCATTCTTCGGACTACCCCAGGCGGGTGATGTGGGTTCGTCAAACAGCGGCATCGGAAAGTCCCGGAGATCGATGATTTCGAAATCGGCGCCACCGTGCGCCTGCGCCATTTCCAGAATCCAATTTGCTGGCCTGTCGCCGAAGCGACCCTCTCGGGTTGTCCCGATGATGATTGCAATGCGAAGTTTCATGTTTGCCTTTCGCCGCAGTATAAAATGACACCTAGGTTAACCTTATATACTCAACGAGATCAAGCGCGCGGTTGGTTCGATATCGCAACGCATGTTGACGCTGGCGCTTCGTTCCATGGAGCGCGACGGTCTGGTAAGGCGCACCGTGACGCCGACAACGCCGCCACGCGTGGATTATGAATTGACGGCGCTCGGTCATTCTTTGCGCGAACCGGTCGAGAGGCTCGGGCGCTGGGCCATCGACCATCAGGTCGAGATAAAGGAGGCTCAAGCGCAATTCGACCGGCGACAGCAATAGCGCTAACAGGGCATGTCCCTTGCCTGCGCATGAGCCATGACCCGCGAGGCAGGGTCACCGCGACTCGAGCGCTGCCTCGACTGCCCGCGTTGTCGAATTTGCCTCGCTGCCAACCGAGGCGCAACGTGATCCGGGCGCTTGCTACCATACTGCGAACTGCACATCCCGACGCCGATCTCTCGTGACCAGGCAATGAAGACCCCCGCGTTCATCAGGCGCAATCTGCGCTCGCTCGTCAAGCGCAGCGCGATCCCGCTGGCCGACGCGAGCGGCAGCTATGCGGTTCAACATCTGCCGGAGTGGATGGCCAAGGCCGGATTCGACTTCCCGCGCTGGCGCGAGCTCTGGACTGCCCGGAATTCGCACAACGACCGTGCGGACCTCGTCAGGCTCGTCATGTTCATCGAAAACGCGCACCTCATCGAAGCGGAGGGCGTTGCCGGCAGCATTGCCGAACTGGGTGTCTACAAGGGCACGACGGCGAAGCTGCTGCACGAGTTGTTCCCCGGACGGCGGCTTTGGCTTTTCGACACGTTCGAGGGCTTCGATGAACGGGACTTGGGAACGAGCTCCGGTGCTCCGGCGGCCACGTTTCGATTCGACGATACGTCGCTCGACGCCGTGCTCCGCCACATCGGCCCGTCGGCCGACGTTCACCCCTGCGTGGGCTACTTTCCGGAGACGACGTCCGCCGTGCCCGGCGACGAGAAGTTCGCGCTGGTCCACATCGACGCTGACCTGAAAGGGCCGACCGCCGATGCGCTGGAATTTTTCTATCCGCGCCTGGCGCCGGGCGGATTTCTGATCCTGCACGACTACGGCAGCGGGGCGTGGCCCGGGGTCGTCGCCGCCGTCGATGCCTTTTTCGCGGACAAGCCGGAAAGCATCATTCGCGTCCCCGACAAGTCCGGAACCGCCGTGATGCGGCGCCTGAAGTCGCGCATGGCCAGCCGGCCGTGACGCCGGGCGTCCTGCTTCAGTCGTGCCTCGCGGTGCGCCAGCAGCGGTTGGCCGCGGAGGCTGGAGCCGGTCCTGGCGTAACGGTCCTTGCGGGGATACTTGGTCATGGCGGCAGTCGCTCCGGCCGGGCTTGCGATTCGAACGCCGGCACATGCTTTTCGTCCACTCATGTGAATGACGGTAACCGGGGTTGGTCAGCTTCATCGTCCCGCAACGAATGCATCGCGCCCGAGCGCCGCGCCCGTCGCGCTGCATGCCTCATTGTGGGAGGACAGCGTAGATTAACCCCGCTTCGGGTCGAGTTGTACGGCACAATCGCCGCGCACGGGTCCGCCCCGAGTGCCGCGTGATCGAACGTGGATCCACGGGACGGCCGGCTTCCGCGTTGGCGGGCACGCAGGGTATGCTGCCGGCGCAGTCGAAGCGATCGATCGGTTCATTCAATTCGCTCGACGCGTCACGATGCGGGCGGCTCGTTTGCGCCGGTCCGCGGGCCGAGTAACTCCTGCTACGGATGGC
>CAWGLS010000004.1:0-227713 GCA_963823475.1 uncultured beta proteobacterium | reverse complement strand
CCTACGAAAATGTTCGACGCGCCATCCCTGCCTATCGTCGTCCCCGCGAAGGCGGGGACCCAGCGGCGTATACGCTTTGGCCGATCGAAGGTGTCCTGCTCGAGTCACTGGGTCCCCGCCTGCGCGGGGACGACGACCGTTTTTTCGGACACGGCGCTGGCTTCGGCAATGACAGCGCGGTGTAAATTCGATTGGGCCCTACGAAAATGTTCGACGCGCCATCCCTGCCTATCGTCGTCCCCGCGCAGGCGGGGACCCAGCGGCGTATACGGTTTGGCCGATCGAAGGTGTCCTGCTCGAGTCACTGGGTCCCCGCCTGCGCGGGGACGACGACCGTTTTTTCGGACACGCCGCTGGCTTCGGCAATGACAGCGCGGTGCAAATTCGATTGGGCCCTACGAAAATGTTCGACGCGCCATCCCTGCCTATCGTCGTCCCCGCGAAGGCGGGGACCCAGCGGCGTATACGGTTTGGCCGATCGAAGGTGTCCTGCTCGAGTCACTGGGTCCCCGCCTTCGCGGGGACGACGACCGTTTTTTCGGACACGCCGCTGGCTTCGGCAATGACAGCGCGGTGTAAATTCGATTGGGCCATACGAAAATGTTCGACGCGCTATCCCTGCCTATCGTCGTCCCCGCGAAGGCGGGGACCCAGCGGCGTATACGCTTTGGCCGATCGAAGGTGTCCTGCTCGAGTCACTGGGTCCCCGCCTGCGCGGGGACGACGACCGTTTTTTCGGACACGGCGCTGGCTTCGGCAATGACAGCGCGGTGTAAATTCGATTGGGCCATACGAAAATGTTCGACGCGCCATCCCTGCCTATCGTCGTCCCCGCGAAGGCGGGGACCCAGCGGCGTATACGGTTTGGCCGATCGAAGGTGTCCTGCTCGAGTCACTGGGTCCCCGCCTGCGCGGGGACGACGACCGTTTTTTCGGACACGCCGCTGGCTTCGGCAATGACAGCGCGGTGCAAATTCGATTGGGCCCTACGAAAATGTTCGACGCGCCATCCCTGCCTATCGTCGTCCCCGCGAAGGCGGGGACCCAGCGGCGTATACGGTTTGGCCGATCGAAGGTGTCCTGCTCGAGTCACTGGGTCCCCGCCTTCGCGGGGACGACGACCATTTTTTCGGACACGCCGCTGGCTTCGGCAATGACAGGCAGGAGAGCCTGATGTTCACGGGAATCGTGCAGCGCGTCGCGCGCCTGGCATCGTCCGCACCGCACGGCGATGGCGTTCGCGTGGTCGTCGATACCGGCGTGCCGCCGCTCGGCGGTGTCGCCGTGGGCGACAGCGTCGCGGTCAACGGCTGCTGCCTGACGGTGGTCGCGATCGCGGGCGCGGCGCTCACGTTCGATGTCTCGGCCGAGACGCTGCGCTGCACGACCGGTCTCGACCGCGCCGGCGACGTCAACGTGGAGCTGGCGCTGCGGCTGTCGGATCGGCTGGGCGGTCACCTGATGACCGGCCACGTCGATGGCGTCGGCACCGTGCGGACGTTCGCGGCGGTGCCGGGCGATGCCTACGGCAGCTGGCGGCTCGCGATCGACGCGCCCGCCGAACTCGCACGGTTCATCGCGCCCAAGGGCTCCATCGCCGTCGCCGGCGTCAGCCTGACGGTCAACGAGGTCGATGGCGCGTGCTTTGCCGTCAACCTGATCCCGCATACACTCGAGGTGACGACGCTGAAGTCGCTGGCCGTTGGCGCGCGCGTCAATCTCGAGATCGACCTTGTCGCCCGCTACGTGGCGCGCCTGCACGAATGCGCCGTCGCCGGCGGGCCCGCAACACCGTAGGAGGAACGATGGACCTGACCACGCTCGAACGGCTGCCGATGTGGATCGGCGGCAAGGCGGTCGCCGCGCAGACGAAGCGCTACGGCGAGGTGACCAATCCCGCGACCGGCGAAGTGATCCGCCACGTGCCGCTCGGCAACGACGCGGACGTCGCCGCCGCCGTCGCGGCGGCGGCGGCAGCGCTTCCGGCGTGGCGCACGGCCCCGTCGCTGCGCCGCGCGCGCATCCTGATGCGCTTTCGCGAACTGATGGACGGGCAGCGGAAGGAACTGGCGAAGATCATCACGCAGGAGCACGGCAAGACGCTCGCCGACGCCGAGGGCGAGGTGACGCGCGGCATCGAGGTCATCGAGTTCGCCACCGGCATTCCGCATCTGCTGAAGGGCGAGTTCAGCGAGAACGTCGGCACCGAGGTCGACAGCTACTCGCTGCGCCAGCCGGTCGGCGTATGCGCCGGCATCACGCCGTTCAACTTTCCGGCGATGGTGCCGCTGTGGATGTTTCCGGTCGCCATCGCCTGCGGCAACACGTTCGTGCTGAAGCCGTCGGAGCGCGATCCGACGCTTTCGATCCGCATGGCGGAATTGCTGAAGGAGGCGGGCCTGCCGGACGGCGTGTTCAACGTCGTGCACGGCGACAAGGAAGCCGTCGACGCGCTGCTTGCGCATCCGGACGTGAAGGCGGTTTCCTTCGTCGGTTCGACGCCGATCGCGAAGTACATCTACGAAACCGGCGCGCGCAACGGCAAGCGCGTGCAGGCGCTCGGCGGCGCCAAGAACCACGCGGTGGTGCTGCCGGATGCCGACCTCGCGTTCACGACGGAGGCGATCATCGGCGCGGGCTACGGGTCCGCCGGCGAGCGCTGCATGGCGATTTCGGCGATCGTCGCCGTGGGCGAGGCCGGCGACCCGCTGGTCGACAGGCTCGCCGCGCGCGCGCGGCGCGTGAGCATCGGCCCGGGCACCGCGCCCGACATCGAGATGGGTCCGCTCATCACCTGCGCCGCGCGCGACCGCATCGCCTCCTACATCGACCGCGGCGTGGCCGAAGGTGCGCGTCTGGTCGTCGACGGGCGCAAGCCGGTGGTGCCCGGCCACGAGAACGGCTTCTTCGTCGGCCCGACGCTCTTCGACCACGTCACGCCCGCGATGGCGATCTACCGCGACGAGATCTTCGGTCCCGTGCTGTCGGTGGTTCGCGTCGAATCGCTTGACCGACGCCATCGCGCTGATCAACGCCAACCCGTACGCGAACGGCACGGCGATCTTCACGCGCTCAGGCCACGCCGCGCGCCGCTTCCAGCAGGACGTCGAAGTGGGCATGGTCGGCGTCAACGTGCCGATCCCGGTGCCGATGGCCTTCTTCTCGTTCGGCGGCTGGCGCGCCTCGCTGTTCGGCGACCTGCAACGTGCACGGCATGGACGGCGTGCGCTTCTACACGCGCGGCAAGACGCTCACCACGCGCTGGCCGGACGACGGCAGCGCGGCGCCCGGGTTCCACATGCCGATGATGGGGTAGCGAGCTCCGCGCGGCGGATGTCGCCGTCGCTTCGCTGACGCCGTCGCTATCGGGCGCGCCAGACGAACGCTACTTGGCGACGACCGTGGCCGCGGTGCCCGTGCCCGACGAAAGCGCGAAGCGGAACTCGAGCGCGATCGGGAACCGGATCGACTTCATGTCGTTGCGCGCGGGAATGAAGCGCGCGTCCTTGAGCGCCGCCCGCACGGCTTCGGCGAACTCCGGCGACCCTTCGGGAATGCTGATCTCCTCCACGGCGCCGGTCGCATCGACGATGATCCACGCGACGACGGACTCCTCGCGGCCTTCGGCCAACGCGCCGGGGGGATAGCGCGCCTCGATCTTCGAATCCAGCCGGACCGGGAAGTCCAGCTCGATGGGGAACTCGTCGATCTGCCGGTTCCACAAGTCGCCGACGCGGCTGCGATCGCGCAGCGGCTGCGCGGCCACGCGCAGGATTGCCCAATCCCGTCCGCCCATCGTCGAGTTCGTCGCCGTCGTAGCGCCGGTGTTGGCGGTGACGGCGGGCTCCACCGGGGCTTCCGGCGCTGCCGGCACCGTGAACGGCGCCGGCTCCGGAATCGCGATGACCGTGCTCTCCGTCGGCGACTCGGGCATCAGCACCGCTTGCAGGACAACGGGGGGCGAGACGCCGATGCCGCCGACGCGCGGACCCGCCCACAACGAGAACGCCACCAGGCCGCCGTGCACGACGACGGAGGCCAACGCGGCCCACCACAACGGGTCGGTGCGCGGATGGGCGGAAGACACGCGGTCGCGGAGGGAGGAGACGGCAGTCATGAGCGGTGCGCCGTGATCGTGCCGAAGTCCGTGGCCGGCGCGCAAGTACGAAAACGCCACCGACGGGCGCACGATCGTTTGATCGTGCGCCGCCGATGGCGTTTGCGGGATCTTGCAACGCCGGGGGTCGGCGAGGATTACTCCGGCGCCAGCAGCCGCCACGACAACCGGCTGCCCGGGCCGGTGACCGGGTTGCGGATGTTCACCGGCGTCGTGCCGGGCACTTCGCCCGAAACGAGCGCACCCAGCGACTGCGTGCCGTCGGCCTGGATGCGACCGACGAGCGTCACGCCCACTGCGCCTTGCGGGAAGTCGAGGTACGCCACCGTGGTGCCGCCGCTGTCGAGCAGCAGCGACCGTGCCGGACGTGTAGTCGCGGGCATAGAGCTTGGCCGGCAGCGAAATCAGGCACGGGATCGTCCTGCACCTTGGTGCCGACGTAGGACGCGATGTTCACGTCCGCCGCCACGTCGACGACGATGCGCTCGGAGTCGCCCACGACGTTCGGCAGGTCGTGGTACCAGCCGTTCGGCGCGCCGCCGACGATCGGCATTGATGCCATCCGCATTGATCGGCTGCAGGTCGGCGCGCGTCACCGGCAGGCCCGTGGTGCTGAACGCGCCCAGCGTGCCGTCGCGGATCGCATACATCGTCTGCGTCTGCGGCGTCGTCGGCACGGTCAGGTCGCTGTTGTCGAGCAGGCGCCCGGTGCCGATGAAGACATAGCGATCCACGCCGTTGTTGATGTCGATCTCGATCTGCGGCGCCGTGGTCACCGGTTGCGCCGCGGCGCCGTCCGTCAGCGTCGCGAACAGCACGGCCGTGGCGGTCTTGTACGGAATCGCTCGCCGACACGTCGATGCGCCACAGGTTGCCCAGCAGGTCGCCGCCGTAGATCTGTTCGGCGATCTGGTTGTTCTGGTTCTTGACGAAGGCGTGGATCTGCGCGAGTCCGCTCGGGTCGGTGGCCGATGCCGGCCGACGTCGTCACGGTGCTGATCAACGCGCCGTCGGTGGCGTCGAGGAAGAACACCTTGCCGAGGCCGGTGACGTTGTTGTAGCCGCCGGTGACGATGACGACCCAGCGCCCCATCGCGTACGACGAATCGCGGACCTTGACGATGACCGGGCGACCGTACGAATAGCGAACTTCCTGGACGCCGCTCACCTTGCCGTCCCACTCCCACAGGACCTTGGCCGCGGCGGCGCTTTCGTCGCCGGCAGTGGGGCTCGTCAGGTCGAGCGCGTAATAGCTGTTGCCTCCCTTGCCCAGGCCGCCGACGACGATCGTCCGCCAGTCCGTGCCCGCGCCGTCGCTGAAGTCCACGTCGGCGACCCGCGGCGACGAGTCGACGTACATGTGGTGGTGGTAGATCGGGACGCCGCCGTCCTGGTACGTGAGCGCCTGGATGCCGGTCACGTCCTCGGTGGCGATGTTGCCCGCGACGCCCTGAACAGCGCGCGCGGGATGAAGGCGAACACCTCGGTGCCGCCGCCGGCGGCGACGGCGGGTTGCACCGGGCCGGCGTCGAACACGTGGACCATGCCGTCGTTGGCCGGGGCCACGATCCGCGTGGCGCGCGTCTCGATGGAGGTCGCGAACGCCGGATAGCCGGGGTCGGTGGCCTGGAGTAGCCGCGCACCTGCACGAGGTTGCCGTACTGGTCCGTGCGCTTGCCGGGACCGACGATCGCCGGTTGCGCGTTCGAAATGTCGCCGAGCGCGCCGAAGCGCTTGCGGAACTGGCCGATGTTCGTGCCCTCGATCGGTCGTCGTCACCGGCACGGAATCCGTGTACGTGTTGCCGCCGCGCAGGTACGAAATCAGCTTCTCCTGCTGCAGCACGGTGTTCGCCAGCGAGTTTTGCATCGCGGCGGAAATGCTGGCGCGGCGGAACGGAACGCCCGGGCCGACCGCGCCCGTCAGCGTCACGATGCGGCGATGCGCTTCGTCCATCCAGGGTTCGGCGCACGCCGGTCAGAAGCGGATCGATCTGGTTCTTGAGCTCGGTCGCGGCGTTCCACCACGTCGTGGCTTCGGCGCCGGTGGCCGGATCGATCTGGACCTTCAGCAGGTCGCCGGCCCAGCCCGGCTCGATCGTCGGCTCGAAGATGATGTTGTTGTTCGCGTCGAGCACCTGGCCGCTGAACGCCGCGCCCGCGCGCGACTTGCGCTGGTTCTGGATGCCCGCAGGATGCTGGCGAGGCCGTACGACACCTCGATCGGCGAGCGCGCGTAGACGAACGAGCCGCGCGACATCACGCGTGGCACGCCACAGGTCGTCCACCGCGACCGCGCCGGCGGCACGCGCCCTGCGGATACAGCGGATTGTTGGGCTGCGTCAGGTTCGGCCACGTCTGGCGTGCCGGCGACTGATGTCGGCGATCGTGCGCCGGCTGGTTCGACGGCGTCGAGCATGCCTTCGGCACCGAACGAAATGGCGTTGAAATTGACGTGCTGCCAGCACGCGACGTCCTTGGTCCAGTCGAGGTCGCCGCTGACCGGTGACGCCGACGGTGGTGACCTTGCCCGACGACGACGGGACGTCGTTCTTGAGCGTCGGCCGCAGGTCGCGCGCCCAGTAGTACGTGGCGACGTCGGCCAGCGTGTTGCGACACGACGGGCGCGCCCTGCTTGAACGGCGCGGGCCACGGACGCCGCCCAGCTTCAAGTTGGGCAACACCTGATCGGGCGGAATTTCGGCGATGCGCCGCGAGCGATGCCGGAATCGGTTTCGATCCTGGTCGCCCGCCGTGGTGGGCAGGCCGACCTGGTTCGTCTTGCCGTCGGTGAACAGGATGTGATAGTTGTTCTGGCAACTGACCGTGATTGCCGCCGGCGTCGAGCGAAATCGGATCGGCGGCCGTGCCGGGAAGCGGATTGACCTCGCGCTGGCGAGCCGGCCGACGTCGCCGCGTCTCGAACAGGTTGCCGATGCGCAGCATCGCGTCGATCGTCGGCGTCTTGAAAGTTGCTGACGGAGATGCCGAACAGCGCGTTGTACCAGGTCGTGCGCTGCGTCAGGTCCCAGTCGTTGACGTCGACCCAGATGATCGGCGTGCCGCGCGCCATAGCCGGAGACGGCTCCTCGCCGAGATTGTGGAAGCCGACGCGATAGGCGATGGGCTCGCGTCGCCGGTGTGGTCAGGAACGAGAAGGCGATCGCCGACGTCGTCTTGGCCGCGCAGCAGGCGCGTCGAATAGTACGCGTACCAGTTGGCGTAGTTGATCGACTCGGAATTGTCCGGTCCCGGGCTCGCGCCGGCGAGCCAGACGCGCCGTTCGGGTACGGCGTGGCGCTGGCCGCCAGATTGGCGTTGCCGGGGAACGGAACGGGTTGCCGGCGAACAGGTCGACGCGCGTGAACTTGCCGTACTTCACGTCCTTGTAGCGGTGAAGGTCGTTCTTGTCCTGGCAGACGCCGGTGCCGAAGCCCCGCCACTGGTCGTTCGCGGTGACGATCCGGTCGTCGCAGAACTGGACCGAGTCGACCACGTAGTAGTGGCGCGGAATCGGCACCGTCGTGCCGACCGCCGGGCAGCCGCTGGTGATCGACCTGGTTGAAGTTGTCGCCGTGCCGGTGCCTTCGCCGGGACAGGTTGCCGCGGTACTTGAACAGGCCGGCCGCCCCGCCGACGGCATAGGTCTAGTTGTTGTGGCGGCACATCGTCCCGGCGCGCCCGCCGTGCCGGGCGCGCCGGCATCGCGTCAAGCGGTCGTGGCCGGATCGCTTCGCGACGGGTCGAAAGGACTGCGACGCTGCAGGCGACGCTGCCCGTCGGCGAATGCTGTACGATAGACCGGCGTCGCCGCTGCGGTGCAGCCGGTGATCGTCGACTGGACGTCCGGGCAGGCAGCGTCGGCCCGGTGCAGCTGCAACCCGACGCAGCCGGCAGCCGCTGCCGCCGGTGACGTGGAGACAGGCGCAGTTGGTCGCGTTCGGCGTATCGGTGACGCAGGTGCACGCGCAGGCACTCGGGCGCGAGCGTCCGGTGTCCGGGCGGCTGCAGCACCAGGTCGCGCTGGTATCGCAGCGATCGTCGGTGCTGCAGGCGGTCGTCGTATGTGCGCAGCGCCGCGGTCGGATTGCAGACAGTGTGGCTGACCCGTGCTTGCAGGTTTGGGGTTCGGTGGTCCGGCAGTCGGCGTACGCCGTCGGTGCAGCCGGTGAGCGTGCCGTGATGACGTCTGTCGGGCCAATAGGGCGACGTGTTGTCGCACCAGAGCGTCTTGGTGCTCAAGCAGCCGATAGAAGTACTGCGCGCCGGTGGCGCCCGACGTCGACTGCCACGGATAGTTGTAGTCGGCGTCGGCCGCGGGTGCGCCCGAGGCCGCGGATAGCATCGTACTTGGTGCCGTTGATCCGGCACCAGCCGCCGGTGCCGGCGGAATACTGGCCGTTGGTGTCGCCGGCGTCGAGCACCGTCGCGCCATTGGGGCCGGCCGGGCCAATTCGGATCGTTGACGAGCAGCGGCCAGTCGGTGTTGCAGTACAGCGGTACAGCCACCTTGGCGCTCAGGTTGTCCTTGGTCGTCGCCGACCACATCGGCGTACGCCTGCGGTTTCGTACGCGATACGGATCGCGATCGACGGACGCCGTGTTCCAAGAATGGCGCGTCGTGCCGTAATTGCCGTTGGCGTCCGTGTCCGGTGTTGGTCAACGGCAGTCCGTCGGCCTTGACCGGCGCCGTGTAGGTGACGTTCGGGTTGTAGGCCAGCCGATTGAAATCCGCCGCGTGCAGCGGCGGCGGCGCGAACGCCGCGCCGGCAGACGAGCTGCGCTCCGGTCTTGCCGGCTGCCGCCGAGGGCGTGGGTCGCCAACGGCGATGTCATCGTGTAGGTGAACGTCGTCGCGCTGGTCTTGGTGATCGTGAAACGTACACGCCGTAGAAGGGCGCCGACGTGGCCCGATCGCAGCCGGCAAGTTCTGGATGACGACGTGTCGCCGGTGGAGGAAGCTGCTGCGAAGTTGGCGAGCGTGCCCGTCGCGGTCGCCGTGACGGGACCGCCGCAGGCGAGACAGGCGCCCGGGTGATGCCAGTTATTGTCACGGCGGACCGGTCGCGATATTCACGGCCTGCTGCGGGCATGTCGTCGTTGCGTTGCCGGAGCGGCAATAGGCCGCGCTCGGTGACCGAGCTGCCGGTGTGCCGGCGGCGACGGTGGTCGTCCCGGACCGGCATTACAGTGAGCGTGTAGGTGAATGTCGTCGCGGTCTTGCTGGTGACCTGGAAGTAACCGTTGAATTCCGGCGGATTGGCGCCGACGATGGTCACGAAGTCGCCGACGCTGAGCGTGGCGATGTTGGCGGCACTTCCCGTGGCAGTGGCAACTCGCGGCCGCGCGGGTGATGTTGGTCAGCGGCAGCGATCGCCGCCGGCGTTGACGACGAAGTCCGGCAGGTAGTTGTACTGCATGCTGCCCGAATCGTCGAACGTGTAGACGATGTTCGGCTTGGCGGCGACCTTGGCGGCGATCGGCACGTCGGCGAGCGGCGTCGGCGCCGCATAGGCCGCCGGTACGACCTGCCCGAAAATGAGTCCAGGTGAGAAACGTCGCGAGCATTCGTGTCGGGGTCTCCGCGGGGGGGTCGGGGTTCGCATGAAGTGTCTCCGGGAAGCGTGGCGTTCGTTCACCGCACGAACGTCTGCGCGTACGAAACGGTGTTGGTGTTGGGGAGGTCGACGCGTACCGTGACGCGGAAATTGCGGAATCGGCGGCAGCGGAATCGACGCCGATCTCGTTGTCGGTGCCGGCGGGCGAAACCTTCGGCGGCAGCGTGTCGCAATTGCCGAGGGACAGGCGCGCCGGCTCGATGCCTTGCAGACGCGCTCGATCACCGAGCGCACTTCGATGCCCGTCGTCGCGTCGGTATCGACCGTCAGCGTGTACGGCCGACGGCGGATAGGCGCCGGCGAGCTGGTCGGGAACGCCGTTGGCCTTTTCGCTCGCCTGCATCACCGCGAAGTAGTTGTGCGTGGCGGTCGTTGCTGTTGAGGTCGCGCGATCGTCTTCGACTTGAAGATGGCGTCGACCGCCTTCTCGATCGCCAGGTTGACCGGCGCGATCGACGATTGCCGGAACGCGAGATTGCCGGCCACACCCGTGCTCGAGTCGACCGCGCGCACGAGCGCCACGCCGGCGAGGCTCAAGATCACCATGGCGATCAGCGCGACGAAGAGGACGACGCCGCCTTGCGTGCGGCGTGCCACGGGGAAACGGTAGGCGCGAGGGTTCGGTTCATAGCGTCGAATTGAAGATGGCGTTGCGCAGCGGCACGACGGTCTCGTAGGCGCGATAGCGCCAGCCGTCGCAGATAAGCGCGGGACTGCAGCTCGGGCTGCCCAGGCTCGCGGTCGGGCCATCCGGCAGCAGCACGCGGCTCTGGCACGTGGCGTCGTTCGCGGCGCAGTTGAAGAGGTACATCGGCTGCCGGAGACCGGAGGCGCCGTCGGACGTGCGTCCTGGCGGTACCGACCACGCTCGGATCGAGCAGCTTGACGTCGGGCTCGTCGCTGCGGACGACGACGCCGATGCGCACGGCGAGGATGCGATTCAGGTCCTCGACGTAGGGAAACTTGGTGACATCGGGCGCCGGCGAGCCCGGATCGGCGATGTTCGTGTAGTCCTTGCCGTCGCCGCAGACGTTCGCCGCATTCGGCGGGTGTCCAGCAGTCGATGATGCGGTCGTTGTTGGTGTCGACGCCATACTGCGCCTTGAGCAGCACGACGTTCTGGGCGATCGGCGTGCGGGCCCCGGCCGGCGGCATCAGGTTGGTCGTGACGAGCTGGCAGCCCGGCGCATTGGTGGCCGAGCAGTTGGCATTGGCCGTCGTGTTGAACACTTCATAGCGCATGCGGGTCGCCAGGCCCTCCGGACCGAGGATGATCGCGCGCGCGCTCCCCGCCGCGCCGCCGCTGAACGTGCCGGGAGGCGGTGACGTCGAACGTAAGCGTCACGCCGCCCTGGGCGTCCGGCGGAGTCGTCGCGCCGGTCACCTTGACGAGACGGCAATTGCCGAGCCAGCTGCCGGCGCCGTCGGTCACGATGACGTAATACGGCTTGGCGACCGTCGGCATCACCGTGCCGTCGGGGGCGAGGAAGCCGAGCGGCGACTGCACCATGAATGGGTCGCCGCTGGTCGGGGTCGACGTCGGCGTGAGCAGCGGGACCGGCCAGAGCACGCGCGGGGCTCCGCTGTGCGTCGAGATGAAGCTGTCGGAATCGCGTCGCCGTGGCGCCGGCGGTGATCCGGACGGGCACCGGACGCAGGTCCTGGTCCGTGCAATTGACGAGGTTGGGCGCCGCGAGGCTGATGCCGTTGCCGCCGTTGCCGGCGTCGCGGCGCGGCGACGAACTGGCTCAGGAGGCCGGTGACCTGCGCGTCGGCGACGCCCGTGGTCATTCGCTTGAAGCCTTCGGCGACCGACAGCAGGTTGTAGACGACGATCACGACGAGCAGGCCGATCAGGATGCCGATCATCGTCTCGACCAGGCCGGCGCCTCGCTGGCGGAAACGTGCGGGTAACCGGTGTCGGCAGGCGCGTCATTGGTTGGCCCCGATCGTGGCGTAGGCCCAGTGGTGGTGGAACGGATCCGTCGGCTTGTCGCCGGGCGGCCGCCACTGGAGATGGACGATGACGATCGAACTGGTCGGCGTCGGGCCGGCGGCGACGGATACCTCGGGATCGCTGGCATGCGGCATCCGCTGCTGCACCAGCGTCTTGAAATCCGTGTAGCCGGCGCCGGCGCCCGCATCGCCGAACTTGGCGTCGAGCGCGGCGGTGGCGCGATCGTCGAGCCACATCTGGCCGATCAGCGAATTGGCGAGATACGCGGCTTCGCCGCGAAACTTGGCGTCGTCGATGTCCTGCATCGAGCGCGCGACCAGTCCCACCGAGCCGAGCACGCCCAGCGCGACGATCAGGATCGCGATCAGCGCCTCGAGCATGAACGAGCCGCGCTGGCGCGCGGCGGCGATGGGCGAGCGGCGCATCGCAGGCAGCAGGAGGATGAGCGCGAATCATGGGGGACAGGCCTTGGGGTCCGGCCAGGTGTAGGCGATGCTGCAGATCTTGATGCCGGTGCGGGAACCGCCGACGAGTATGCGCAACGGATGCGTGCCGGTGACGGACGGAACTGATGTCGATCCGCTCGAACGGCGCCGTGGCGTCGGCGTTCGCGGCGTCGATCAGGCCGAGCCCGTTGAACGTGACGGTGGTCAGGCCCGCCGGCGTCACGGCGAAGGCCATCCGCGCGGCGCCTTCGCCGAAGTAGCTGTCCTGCACGACGGTGCCATCGACGAGCTGCGCGCTCCAGCCGCCGGTGCCGGTGGCGCTGTCCAGCACCAGCTGGATCTTGTCGTTGCGCTTCACCGCTTCCGCCTGCGCGAAGCGCAGCCCGCCGGCAAGCGACTGGGCGCCGTTCTGGATCTCGGAGTCCGCCAGCCAGCGCCCATAGTTGGGCATGGCGAGAACGAGCAGCAGCACGGCGATCGCCATCGCGACCATCAACTCGATCAGCGTGAAGCCGCGAGGCGCGCGGGTGTTCACTGGCAGCTGCCGTCCTTGCGCACGGCCCAGCAGTTCGCGGCCGGCGTCCAGCCCGTCGGGCCGGTGGACGTCTTCTGGTTGGCCTGATTGACCGTGTAGATGAACGAGGCCGACATGCCCTTGGCGGGCCGTCCGGTGGCCGACACCGTGTACTCGGTATCGGGGTTGGCGCCGGGCACGCAGGTGATGGCGAAATTGTCG
The DNA here is from genome assembly GCA_963823475.1 of uncultured beta proteobacterium. GTDB lineage: Bacteria > Pseudomonadota > Gammaproteobacteria > Burkholderiales > Casimicrobiaceae > VBCG01. Next base: position 214,840 of record CAWGLS010000004.1, on the reverse strand, counting down.
CCGCCGCCGGGTGTGCGGGATCGGGAATGCCGCAGTTGGCGCCGCCGGGGGTGTTGGCGTAACGGCGATTGTCGAGGAAGTATTTTTCCATCTGCATCCGGAAGTCGCCGAGCTTGGTCGTGCCGTCGATGATCTTGCTGCGCAGGATGTAGTCGTTGTAGGAGGGCAGCGCGATGGCCGCGAGAATGCCGACGATCGCGACCGTGATCATCATTTCGATCAGCGTGAATCCGGCCTGGCGCGGCGCACTGCGGAACGGGGGCATCATCGGCAACTCCCAATAGGTCGATAGGGATGTTATTGCATACGGGAGTCGTCCACGGGCAGGGACTGACCAATGGCCGGTGAGGGGGAACGGACGGTTTTGCCCGGTCACGTATCGCTCGATTGCGGCCGATTCAAGACCTTAACCCCTTTCCGCCCAGAAAGACGCGGCGGCCGAACACCGTCCGGTTTCACCCGCTCAGGGGCAAAGGGCGCCCCCCGCGGTCGACTCGCACCCGCCCGCCGTTGGCCAGCACGACCTCGATGCCATTGCGTCCCTGGCGGCAGACGGTGAAGGTGCCCATCTGCAGCGCACCGTTGACCATGCGCGTCTGCCCCAGTCCGGTGTAGGACACATAGTCGGCGACGGGCCGGTTGCCACGGACCGTGATGCCGGGCCGCGCGCGGTCCTGGACGCGGACGATCGTTTCGTCGTCGTCCCGTTCGCCGTCGCGGTTGGTGTCGGCGAACATGATCCATCCGGCTTCCCACCGGCCGTCGTCGGCGCAATACGTGGCGTCGACGGACGGGCAGAGGTTGACGCGGACGCCCCGCTTGATCGCCTCGGCGCGGGCGAGGCTCATTGCCTCCACCAGCGCGGCGACGCGGTCGCGCAGTTCCATCTCGGCGATCCAGGCCCCATAGCCCGGAACGGCGAGCAGCAGCAGCGTGGCCCCGATGGCAAGCGCGACCAGCAGTTCGAGGACGGTGAAGCCGCCAAGCCGCCATGAAGCGGGCATCGAGACCTCCACAACAGGAGCGGCCGCGGAGCGACCACGCACCCACGGTACCGAGGCCGGGCGGCAGCGCGTTATCGTCCGTTCGGCTTAGAGTCGCGAAGCGATGCCGCCCGCGCGGCGCGCGTTGCGTGAGTGGCGGGTACGCCGGGAGAGGCTCCTGTTGACCCGCGCGGAATTCGCGGTGCCCACGCGCGGGCCGCGGAGGGGCTTGACGGATTTTATTTTAGTTCTAAAATAAAACCTTGCGGGCCTTGGCACCCAACGACGAGAAGCTCGACCCCTCGCATGCGCGTACTCTGCATCGGCGGCGGCCCCGCCGGCCTCTATCTCGCGTTGCTGCTGAAGAAGGCGGATCCGCAGCACGTCGTGCGCGTCGTCGAACGCAACCGCGCGTACGACACGTTCGGCTGGGGCGTCGTGTTCTCGGACCAGACGCTCGGCAACCTCGCCGCGGCCGATCCGCAGAGCGCGCACGAGATCGCGGGCTCCTTCAATCACTGGGACGACATCGACGTCCATTTCAAGGGCCGCACGATCACGTCGCGGCGGCCACGGCTTCTGCGGCATCGGCCGCAAGCGCTTGCTGAACATCCTGCAGGCGCGCTGCGAGGCGCTCGGCGTCGAGCTCGTGTTCGAGCAGGATGTGACCGACGACGTCGCCGCCGCGCGGGACTTTCGCGCCGACGTCGTCATCGCGTCCGACGGGCTGAACAGCCGCGTCCGCGCGCGCTACGCGGAGACGTTCGCGCCGGACATCGACACGCGCCGCTGCCGGTTCGTCTGGCTGGGCACGAAGAAGCTCTTTTCCGCGTTCACGTTCGCGTTCGTCGAGACGCCGCACGGCTGGTTCCAGGCGCATGCGTACCAGTACGACGCCGACACCTCGACGTTCATCGTCGAGACGCCGGAGGAAACGTGGCGCGCCGCGGGCCTCGAGGCGATGTCGCAGCAGGAGGGCATCGCCTTCTGCGAGCGGCTGTTCGCGCCGTGGCTCGACGGCCATCCGCTGCTGTCGAACGCCGCGCACCTGCGCGGATCGGCGATCTGGATCCGCTTTCCGCGCGTCGTCTGCGACAAGTGGGTGCACTGGAACACGATCGACGGGCGCGCGGTGCCGGTGATCCTGACGGGCGACGCCGCGCACACCGCGCATTTTTCGGTGGGGTCGGGGACGAAGCTGGCGCTCGAGGACGCGATCGCGCTGGCGGGCGCGCTGCAATCGCCCGTGCCGCTGGCGGCCGCGCTCGACGCGTACGAGGCCGAGCGTTCGGTCGAGGTGTTGAAGATCCAGAACGCGGCGCGCAATTCGACCGAGTGGTTCGAGCACGTCGATCGCTACACGGCATTCGAGGCGCCGCAGTTCGCGTACAGCCTGCTGACCCGCAGCCAGCGCATCTCGCACGAGAACCTGCGGTTGCGCGATCCGGCGTTCGTCGCGGCGATGGAAAAGTGGTTCGCCGGCGGCGACGCGGAGGCGGCACCCGTGCCGCCGATGTTCACGCCGTTCGCGCTGCGCGGCGTCACGCTGAAGAATCGCGTCGTCGTGTCGCCGATGGCGCAGTACTCGTGCGTCGACGGCACGCCCGACGATTTCTACCTGGTGCATATCGGCAGCCGCGCGCACGGCGGCGCCGGGCTCGTGTTCACCGAGATGGTGTGCGTGGCCGCCGACGCGCGCATCTCGCCGGGCTGCGCCGGCATGTACGCGCCGGCGCATCGGCCGGCGTGGAAGCGCATCGTCGACTATGTGCACGGTCGCACGTCGGCGAAGATCGCCATCCAGTTGGGCCACGCGGGGCCCAAGGGCTCGACACAGGTCGGCTGGGAGGATGCCGATTCTCCGCTGCCGGCGGGCAACTGGCCGCTGATCGCGCCGTCGGCCGTCGCCTATGGCCCCGACAACCAGGTGCCGCGGTCGATGACGCGCGCCGACATGGACCGCGTGCGCGACGAGTTCGTGCGCGCGGCGCAATGGGCGGCGGATGCAGGCTTCGACTGGCTCGAGGTCCATTGCGCGCACGGCTACCTGCTGTCGGCGTTCCTGTGCCCGCTGACCAACCGCCGCGACGACGAGTACGGCGGATCGCTCGCCAGGCGCTGCCGCTATCCGCTCGAAGTGTTCCGCGCCGTGCGCGCGGTGTGGCCGGACGAGCGGCCGATGTCCGTCCGCATCTCGGCGCACGACTGGGCGGAGGGCGGCAACACGGCTGACGACGCGGTGCAGATGGCGAGGTTCTTCCGCGATGCGGGCGCGGACCTGATCGACGTGTCGTCGGGCCAGACGACACGGCAGGCGCGGCCGGTGTATGGCCGCATGTACCAGACGCCGTTCGCCGACCGCGTGCGCAACGAGGCAGGCATCGCGACGATGGCCGTCGGCGCCATCTTCGAGCCGGACCACGTGAACAGCATCCTGATGGCGGGGCGCGCCGACCTGTGCGCGCTCGCGCGGCCGCACCTTTCCGACCCCTACTGGACATTGCACGCGGCGGCGCAACTCGGGTGTCACGGACATCGAGTGGCCGGTGCCCTACCTGACGGGCAAGGTCCAGCTCGAACGCAACCTCGCGCGCGCGGCGCAAGCAGTGAACGAGCGGCCCGAGGCCAACGGCTAGACGCGACGTCGACGATGCAGCCCGCCACGGATACGCTCGCGCTGCCGGACCCGGAGACCCGGGTGTCGGGCGATCACCACGAGTCGCTGCGGCTGTGGTTGCGCCTGCTGACGTGCACGCTGATGATCGAGCGCAGCGTGCGCGCCGGATTGCGCGAGCGCTTCGCCATCACGCTGCCGCGCTTCGACCTGATGGCGCAGCTCGAGCGCAATCCCGAAGGGTTGCGGATGGGCGAGCTGTCGCGACGGCTGATGGTCACCGGCGGCAACGTGACGGGCTTGACCAACCAGCTGGTGGACGAAGGGCGTCGTGGAACGCCGGCCGATCCCCGGCGACCGGCGCGCGCACGCGGTGCGGCTGACGCCGAAGGGCAAGCGGGCGTTCGACGCGATGGCCGCCGAGCACGAAGGCTGGATCATCCGGATGCTGGCGGGCGTGGCGGCGCCCGACCGCGCGCGGCTGTACGCGCTGCTCGGTGATTTGAAGTCGAACCTGCAGCGTCTCGAGTCCGAGGAGCGCACTGAATGAACCTGGTCCACCGAAACCACGTGCCATGACGATGACCCAGCAGCGAATCCCCTACCGCGATTTCAAGCCGCGGCACTTCCGCTGGGAGACGAGCGAGGACGGCCGGGTGGCCACCGTCACGCTGGACCGACCCGAGCGCAAGAACCCGCTGACGTTCGCGTCGTACGCGGAACTGCGCGACCTGTTCCGCGGACTGGTCTACGCGAGCGACGTGAAGACGGTCGTCGTCAGCGGCGCCGGCGGCAACTTCAGCTCCGGCGGCGACGTGCACGAGATCATCGGGCCGCTGACGAAGATGGCGATGCCCGAGCTCCTCGACTTCACGCGGATGACCGGCGATCTCGTGCTGGCGATGCGCAAGTGTCCGCAGCCGATCATCGCGGCGGTCGACGGCGTCTGCGCGGGCGCCGGCGCGATGATCGCGCTCGCCGCCGACCTGCGGCTCGGCACGGCGGCGGCGAGGACGGCCTTCCTGTTCGTCCGTGTCGGCCTCGCGGGATGCGACATGGGCGCGTGCACGCTGTTGCCGCGAACGATCGGCCAGGGCCGCGCCGCCGAACTGCTCTACACCGGCCGCACGATGTCGGCGGAGGAAGGCGCCGCGTGGGGGTTCTTCAACCGGATCGTCGCGCCGCACGATCTCGTGCCGGACGCGCAGGCGCTGGCGCGGCAGCTGGCCGACGGGCCCACGTTCGCGCACGGGGTGACGAAGAAGCTGCTGCATCAGGAGTGGGCGATGGACCTGGACAGCGCGATCGAGGCGGAAGCCGAAGCGCAGGCGCTATGCATGGCGACGCAGGACTTCCACCGCGCCTTCGCGGCGTTCGCCGCGAAAGCGACGCCGAAATTCGAAGGCAATTGACTCGGGCTGTCGACGAGGACTCATTCGACGTGGACCGCGCGCATCTCGACCTGCCTTTTTTCACCAACGTCCACCGCGATCTCGCGCGCGGGCTCGCCGCCTGGTGCGGCGGCCTGCCGGCGCTCGTGGGCACCGCGGCCGAGTCCGACGTCGACGCCACCTGCCGGCATCTGGTGCGAGGACTGGGCGACGCCGGGTGGCTGCGCTATTGCGTCGCGAGCGCCGACGGCGGCGCGCTGGCCGCGCTCGACTCGCGCGCGCTGTGCGTCGCGCGGGAGACGCTCGCCTGGCACGACGGCCTCGCCGATTTCGCGTTCGCGATGCAGGGCCTGGGCAGCGGCGCCATCACGCTCGCCGGCACCGACGCCCAGCGAGCGCGCTGGCTGCCGTTGGTGGCGCGGGGCGACGCCATCGCGGCGTTCGCGCTGTCGGAGCCGGACGCCGGTTCCGACGTGGCCGCGATGACGACGCGCGCCCGCCGCGACGGCAGCCACTGGGTGCTCGACGGCTGCAAGACGTGGATATCCAACGGCGGCATCGCCGACTTCCATTGCGTGTTCGCGCGCACCGGCACGGCCGCGGGCGCCAAGGGCATCAGCGCGTTCATCGTGCCGGCCGGCGCGCCGGGGCTCGTCATCGCCGAGCGCATCGACGTCATCGCGCCGCATCCGCTCGCGCGACTGGACTTTCGCGGCTGCCGGGTTCCGGCCGACGCGTTGCTCGGCGGCGAAGGCGAGGGCTTCAAGCTCGCGATGCGCACGCTCGACATCTTCCGCGCGTCGGTCGCCGCCGCCGCGGTGGGGTTCGCGCGCCGTGCGCTGGACGAGGCGCTCGCGCGCGCGCAATCGCGGCGGATGTTCGGCGGGACGCTCGCCGACCTGCAGCTCACGCAGGCGGGCTTAGGCGAGATGGCGGTCGAGCTCGACGCCGCGGCGCTGCTCACCTATCGGGCGGCGTGGCTGCGCGACGTGAAGGGCGAACGGACGACGAAGGAAGCGGCAATGGCCAAGCTCGCCGCGACCGAGTCGGCGCAGCGGGTGATCGACATGGCCGTGCAGATGCACGGGGCGCTCGGCGTCACGCACGGCACCGTCGTCGAGCGGCTTTACCGTGAAATCCGCGCGTTGCGCATCTACGAAGGCGCGACCGAGGTGCAGAAGCTGATCGTCGGACGCGAGATGCTGCGCGCGCGCGGCGGGCCGGCCGTGACCGGGCCAAAGCCGCATCGCCGCGACGTTGCCGTGCCCGCGCCGCGCCGGAACGACGAAGGAGAATCGGCATGACGACATCGGCACACGTCGACACATTCGCGCGGGACCACCTGCCGCCGAAGGCGCAATGGCCCGACTTCGTCTTTGCGCTGCCGGAGCTGCAGTATCCGGAGACGCTCAATTGCGCGACGGAGCTGCTCGATCGCGCGATCGACCGCGGCTTTGGCGCGCGGACGGCGATCCTGTCGCCCGAGGGCGTGCGCTGGACGTATGCGGAGCTGCTGGCGCACGCCAACCGCATCGCGCAGGTGCTGCGCGACGACATGGCGCTCGTACCCGGCAACCGCGTGCTGCTGCGCGGCCCGAACACCCCGCTGATGGCGGCCTGCTGGCTCGCCGTCATCAAGGCGGGCGGCATCGCCGTGGCGACGATGCCGTTGCTGCGCGCGAAGGAGCTGACCGAAATTGTCCGCAAGGCGGAGATCACGCACGCGCTGTGCGACGCGCGCCTCACCGACGAGCTGGAATCCGCGCGCGACCATTGCCCGACGCTGACGGCGATCGCCCTTTTCGCGACGTCCGCCGCGGATGGCGTCGAGGCGCTCGCTCGCCTCAAGTCCGCCGAATTCGCCGACGTGCGCACGGCGGCCGACGATACCGCGCTGATCGCGTTCACGTCCGGCACCACCGGCACGCCCAAGGGCACGATGCACTTCCACCGCGACGTGCTCGCCGCCTGCGACTGCTGGCCGCGCTCCATGCTGCGCGCGACGGCCGACGACGTGTTCACCGGCAGCCCGCCGCTGGCGTTCACGTTCGGTCTCGGCGGCCTGCTGCTGTTTCCACTGCGCGCGGGTGCGGCCACGCTGCTCGTCGAGCGCCCGTCGCCCGACATGCTGCTGCCGGCGATCGCCGAACACCGCGCGACCGTGCTGTTCACCGCGCCCACGTCGTATCGCGCGATGGCGGCGCAGGTCGGCGCCTACGACCTGTCGAGCCTGCGCAAGTGCGTGTCGGCCGGCGAGGCGCTGCCCGCCGCCACCCGCAAGCTGTGGAAGGAGGCCACCGGCATCGAGATGATCGACGGCATCGGCGCCACCGAACTGCTGCATATCTTCATCTCGCACGACGAGGACCACGCGCGGCCCGGCGCCACCGGCACGCCGGTGCCCGGTTACAGCGCGTGCGTCATGGACGACGGCGGGCATCCGCTGCCGCCGGGGCAGGTCGGCAAGCTCGCCGTCAAGGGACCGACGGGTTGCCGCTACCTGGCCGACGACCGCCAGCTGCAGTACGTGCGCGACGGCTGGAACTACACCGGCGACGCGTACCTGGTCGACGACGACGGCTATTTCGTCTACCAGGCGCGCACCGACGACATGATCGTCAGCGCCGGCTACAACATCGCGGGGCCGGAAGTCGAGGGCGCGCTGCTGCTGCACCCCGCGGTCGCCGAATGCGCCGTCGTGGGCGCGCCCGACGACGAACGCGGACAGATCGTCAAGGCGTACGTCGTGCTGAAGCCCGGACACACGGGCGACGCGTCGATGGTGAACCTGCTGCAGCAGTTCGCGAAGCAGCAGATCGCGCCGTACAAGTATCCGCGCGCCATCGAGTTCCTTTCCACGCTGCCGCGCACCGAAACCGGCAAGCTGCAGCGGTTCCGCCTGCGCGCGATGGCCGGCGAGCACGGACGATGAAGGACAGCGCGATGCGTTTCCTGCAACCCGCGGGCTGGGCGCCGCCGAAGGGGTACGCCAACGGCGTCTGCGCGCGCGGGACGATCGTCTTTGTCGGCGGCCAGATCGGCTGGAACGGCCAGCAGCAATTCGAGTCCGACGACTTCATCGCGCAGGCGCGGCAGGCGCTCGCCAACATCGTCGCGGTGCTGCGCGAAGCGGACGCCGGTCCGGAGCACATCACGCGGATGACCTGGTACGTCGTCGACAAGCGCGAGTATCTCGACCGCGGCCGCGCGCTGGGGGCCGTCTATCGCGAGATCATCGGCCGCCATTTTCCGGCGATGACGGCGGTGGTCGTCGCCGCGCTGATCGAAGACCGGGCGCGGGTCGAGATCGAGGCCACGGCGGTGATTCCCGACGCGTGACGTCGCGACGCGCGCGCACCGTGCCCGCGGCCGCTCGGGCATAATTGCGGTGTACCCGCGGCCGCGGTGTCGCGCATTCGCTCCGCCATTTCCCCGGAGCCTCCCATGAATGCCCCCGACCGCGTACACGGATCGACCAAGCCCGTGTTCAAGTGGGACGATCCCTTGCTGCTCGACCTCGAGCTGACCGAGGAGGAGCGGATGGTCCGCGACACCGCGCACGCCTATGCGCAGGACAAGCTGCTGCCGCGGATCACCGAGGCGTTCCGCCACGAGAAGACGGACGCTGCGATCTTTCCCGAGATGGGCGCGCTGGGCCTGCTCGGCGCCACGCTGCCCGCCGAGTACGGCGGCGCCGGCCTCAACTACGTCTGCTACGGCTTGATCGCGCGCGAGGTCGAGCGTGTGGACTCCGGCTACCGCTCGATGATGAGCGTGCAGAGCTCGCTCGTGATGTTCCCGATCTTCACGTACGGCAGCGAGGCGCAGCGCCGCAAGTACCTGCCGAAGCTCGCGACCGGCGAATGGATCGGCTGCTTCGGGTTGACCGAACCCGACCATGGCTCGGACCCCGGCTCCATGGTCACGCGGGCGCGCACGGTGCCGGGCGGCTTTCGCCTCTCGGGCGCCAAGATGTGGATCTCCAACTCGCCGATCGCCGACGTCTTCGTCGTATGGGCGAAGGACGACCAGGGCATCATCCGCGGCTACATTCTCGAAAAGGGCATGCAGGGACTGTCGGCGCCGAAGATCGAAGGCAAGTTCTCGCTGCGCGCGTCGGTGACCGGCGAAGTCGTGATGGACGACGTGTTCGTGCCCGAGGAAAACCTGCTGCCGAACGTGCAGGGGTTGAAGGGGCCGTTCGGCTGCCTCAACAGCGCGCGTTATGGCATCGCGTGGGGCGCGCTGGGGGCGGCGGAGTTCTGCTGGCACGCAGCGCGCCAGTACACGCTCGACCGGCAGCAGTTCGGCAAACCGCTGGCGGCGAACCAGCTGATCCAGAAAAAGCTGGCCGACATGATGACCGAGATCACGCTGGGCCTCGCGGGCTGCCTGCGGCTCGGCCGGATGAAGGATCAAGGCATCGCCGCGCCGGAGATCACGTCGATCATGAAGCGCAATTCCTGCGGCAAGGCGCTCGACATCGCGCGGATGGCGCGCGACATGCACGGCGGCAACGGCATCGTCGACGAATTCCACGTCATCCGCCATGTGCTGAATCTCGAGACCGTCAACACGTACGAAGGCACGCATGACGTGCACGCGCTGATCCTCGGCCGCGCGCAGACGGGCATCTCGGCCTTTTGACGTGGAGCGGATCGCGAGCATGACGGCGGCCGGAACATTCTCGTCGTTCCCGCGAAAGCGGGAACCCAGCGCTCTTCCCGGAAGACGCTGGGTTCCCGCTTTCGCGGGAACGACGGAGTGTTTGTCATGCACTGCGGTAATGCTCAATAGGACGGCAATGAAACTCTACGATTACTTTCGCTCGTCCGCCGCGTACCGCGTCCGCATCGCGCTCAACCTGAAGGGGCTGGCGCCGGAACGCGCGTTCGTCCACCTGCGGAAGAACGCGCAGCGCGACGAAGGCTACCTGGCGATGAACCCGCAGGGACTCGTACCCGCGCTCGTCACCGACGGCGGCGCGGTGCTCGCGCAGTCGCTCGCCATCATCGAGTACCTGGACGAAACGCATCCGGCGCCGCCGCTGTTGCCGGATGACGCGGCGGCGCGTGCGCGCGTGCGCGGCGTGGCGCTGGAGATCGCCTGCGACATCCATCCGCTCGACAACCTGCGCGTGCTGCGCTACCTGAAGAACACGCTGGGCGTATCGGAGGAGCAGAAGGACGCCTGGTACAAGTACTGGATCGACGTCGGCCTCGAGGCGCTGGAAATCCGCCTGGCGCGCGATCCGGCGACGGGGCGCTTCTGCCACGGCGACCTGCCGACGATCGCCGACATCTGCCTCGTCCCGCAGCTGGCCAATGCGCGGCGCGTGGCGATGGACGTGGCGCCGTACCCGACGCTGTTGCGCATCGAGGCCGCGTGCCTCGCGCTGCCGGCGTTCGCGGCGGCCGATCCTTCGCGGCAGCCCGATGCGGAGGCTTGAAGCCTTCACGCCCTGAACCACGACGGACCAGGACGGCACGGCGGAAGGCAAAGCCAACCTGCCGCGTTCGTGATCGTCGCGGCCCCCTTCTTCGTGATCCGCCCTGACCATTCCCGCGAGCAACCGATGACCTATCCCTTCCCGCTGTGGGACCTGCCCACCGTTCCCATCGCCGGCTCGAACGACGTGTTTCCCGTTCGCCACATCTATTGCGTGGGCCGCAACTACGCCGAGCACGCGAAGGAGATGGGCGGCGATGCGTCGAAGGAGCCGCCGTTCTTCTTCACCAAGCCGGCGGACGCCATCGCGGCGGTGGTGCCGCCGGCAGTGGGCCGCGTCCGCTATCCGCTGTCGACGGCGAACTACCATCACGAGATCGAGCTGGTCGTCGCCATCGGCCGGGCCGGCGTGAACGTGCCGCCGGAGCGCGCCGACGAACTCGTGTTCGGCTACGCGACGGGTCTCGACATGACGCGCCGCGACCTGCAGAACGACATGCGCGAGAAGAAGCGGCCCTGGGACATCGGCAAGTCGTTCGCGCAGGCGGCGCCCATCGCGCCGATCCATCCGGTCGCGCAAACCGGACTGCTGACGCACGGCGCCATTCGTCTCGACGTCAATGGCGCGCGGCGGCAGGCAGGCGACCTGTCCGACATGATCTGGGACGTCCCGCACACGCTCGCGTTCCTGTCGCGCTTCTACGAGCTGTTGCCGGGCGACCTCGTGTTTACCGGCACCCCCTCGGGCGTGGGCGCGGTGGTCGCCGGCGATCGTCTCGACGGCCACATCGACGGGCTGACGCCGCTGTCGATCGAGATCGTGGGGGGTTAAGCGATGACGACCCCTGACATGACGCCGGAAGAGGTCGAGCGCGGCTACAACAACCGCGCCGCCGTTCCCGAGCATCCGCAGTGGTTCGCGAAGTACGCTGCGTGGTCGGATGCGGCGCGCGAGCGCTACCAGCCCGCGTCCAACGTCCGCTACGGGCCCGGACCGAAGGAAGTGCTCGATCTCTACGTGCCGCGGGCCGGGGCGCGCGGCACGTTCGTCTTCATCCACGGCGGCTACTGGCGGGCGCTCGACAAGGACGACTTCGCGTTCGTCGCCGCGCCGTTCGTCGACCAGGGCATCGCGGTCGCCAACGTCAACTATGACCTCTGCCCGCAGGTGTCGATCGCGGCCATCGTCGACGAGTGCCGCCGCGCGCTCGCCTTCCTGGCGCGCGAAGGCGCGGCGCGCGGGGCGCCTGCGGACAACCTGGTCGTCGGCGGGCATTCCGCCGGCGGCCATCTCGCCGCGATGATGTTTGTCACCGACTGGTCGGCGCTGGGTCTCGATCGCGCGCCCTTCCGCGCGGGGCTCACGCTGTCCGGCGTCCACGATCTCGCGCCGATGACCCAGTTCTCCTTCAACACCGATTTCAGGCTGGACGCCGCGGCGGCGAAGGCGGCCTCGCCTGTCGATCAGCCGTTGCGCGTGCGGCTGCCGCTGCTGATGGCGTGCGGCGGCAACGAAACTCCCGAGTTCCTGCGGCAGACACAGCTGTTGTGGGACGCGTGGCCCGAAGTGCGCCGTCCGCCGGCGGCGCCGATGTTCGTTCCCGGCACCGATCATTTCAGCGTCGTCGCCGAATACGCGAACCCGGACAGCGCGCTGACCCGCGCCACGCTCGCGCTGTTCTAGGGGTCAGAGCTGTACCGTTAGGGGTCAGAGCTGTAATTCTCGGCCGGTAAGGTATCGTTAGGGGTCAGAGCTGTAATTTCTCGGCCGGTAAGGTACGACCGTTAGGGGTCAGAGCTGTAATTCTCGGCCGGGAAGGTACGGCGTCGCACTTGTCGCACACGCCGAGAATTACAGCTCTGACCCCTAACGGTAGTACCTTCACTCGGACCGAGAAATTACAGCTCTGACCCCTAACGGTACTGACCCCTAACAGCTCTGACCCCTTGTATTGACCACTGACCGCCGGTCATTTAGGCTCCCTTTCAAGTGACCGGCAGTCAGTTAGCGGGTCGGCGAGAAAGGCGACGACGTGGCGATCAGGCAGCGGGCTATCCTAGCCGAAGACAAGCAGGAACGGCATCACGCGATCCTCGACGCGGCGGCGCGGTTGCTCGCCCGTTCGCCGGAACGCATCGCCAACGTGGCCGAGGTCGCCGACGAGGCGGGTCTCGCCAAAGGCACGGTGTACCTCTACTTCCCGAGCAAGGAAGAGCTGCTGCTGGCGGTTCACGAACGCAACATCGACGGCTTCTTCCGGGCGCTCCTCCACCGCTTCACGACCGCGGAGGAAGTGACGGTCGCCGACGTACTTGCGCTGACCCACGAACACATCGTCGAGCCGCCGCTCTTCCTGCCGCTGGCCGCGCGCTGTTTCGGCATGATGGGGCAGAGCGTCCCGCACGATGCCGCCATCGCGTTCAGGCAGCGGATGGGCGAGCGGCTGCAGATGGCGGGCGACGGCCTCGAGCGGCACTTCGCGGAGCTGGCACCCGGCGACGGCGTGGCGCTGCTGCGCCACAGCTACGCGCTGATCATCGGCCTCTGGCAGATGTCGCCCGAATCGCAGCGCCACCACCTGGGCTGCCCGATGGCCGTGCCCGGCGATGCGGCGCCCGTCTTCAACTACGAGTATCCGGCCGAGCTCGATCGCGCGTTGCTCGCGTTGTGGGGCGGTACCGTCGGCCGGCCCGTCCGCGCCGAAGGCACGCGATGAAAATCGCACCGCGGAGTCGTTGGCTGCCCTGGATGCTGGCCGCGGCGCTGATCGCGGGCTGCGGCGCCGCGGACAAGCCGGTCGCAGTCGTGCGGCCCGTTGCGCTGACGCAGGTGGTGCTGGGCAATGCCGCCGACACCGCCGTCTTCGCCGGCGAGGTGAAGGCGCGGCACGAGACGGAACTCGGCTTTCGTATCGGCGGCAAGATCGTCGCTCGCGGCGTCGACATCGGGGCACGCGTGAAAAAAGGACAGTCTCTCGCGCGGCTCGATCCCGCCGATGTCGGCCTCCAGGCCGAAGCGGCGAAGGCGCAGGTCGCGGCCACCGAAACCGAATACAGGTTCGCGCAGGCCGAGTACGAACGCTATCAGACCCTGCTGCGCGAGAAATTCATCAGCGCCTCCGCGCTCGACGCCAAGCGCAATGCGCTGGACGCCAACCGCGCGAAACACGAGCAGGCCAAGGCCAACCTGGCCGTCTCCCAAAACCAGGCGAGCTACGCGACGCTTGTCCGCCAACGAGGACGGCGTGATCACCGCGGTCAGCGCCGAGCCCGGCCAGGTGGTCACCCCCGGCCAGGCGGTGGTGCGGATCGCGCGCGAGGAAGAACGCGAGGTCGCGATCCACGTGCCGGAGAACCGCATCGGCGAACTCAGGTCCGCGCAACAGCTCGTCGTCGTGCTGTGGGCGAATCCCGGGAAGCAGTACGCGGCGCGCGTGCGCGAAGTGGCGCCGGCCGTCGACCCGACGACGCGGACGTTCGCGGTGCGCGTGACGATCGTCGACGCCGATCCCTCCGTGCAGTGGGGCATGACGGCCAACGTGGCCGTGCTGGGCGAGGGCAAGTCGCAGTCGGCGCTGCTGCCGCTGACGTCGATCTACCAGAAGGACGGCGCGCCCGCCGTCTGGCGCTATGACACGGCGACGCACAAGGTGAGCCTCGCGCCGGTGACGATCGCCCAGTACCGCGAGGACGGCGTCGTCGTCACCTCGGGTGTCGCGCAGGGCGACTGGCTCGTCGCGGCCGGGGTCCACAAGCTGGTGCCGGGTCAGGTGGTGCGCCCGTACGACGGCGGTTCCGGCGCGGCGGCGGTCCCCGGGGCGCCTCCCGCGGCCGGGCGCACGCCGGACGCCGCGAAGCTCGTCACGTCGCGCAACTAAACGCGCGGCCTCAGGCGGACGAACGTCATGTCGCCTCCAGCACCGGGCGGGTCGCCGCGCTCGCGCTTCAATCTGTCCGAGTGGTCGCTGACGCACCGCTCGCTCGTCCTCTACCTGATCCTCGTCTTCGCCATTGCGGGCGCCATCGCATACCAGCGTCTCGGGCAGTCCGAGGATCCGCCGTTCACCTTCCGCGTCATGGTCGTCAAGACCAACTGGCCGGGCGCCTCGGCGCAGGAGGTCGAGCAGCAGGTGACCGATCGCGTCGAGCGCAAGCTCCAGGAAGTGCCCAATGTCGACTACGTGCGCAGCTATTCGAAGCCGGGCGAATCGCTCGTGTTCTTCGCGCTCAAGGATTCCGCGCCCGCCAGCTCGGCGGCCGACGCGTTCTACCAGGTCCGGAAGAAGGTCGGCGACATCCGCGGCCAGTTCCCGGCCGGCATCCAGGGGCCGTATTTCAACGACGAGTTCGGCGATACCTACACGAACATCTACGCGCTGACCGGCGACGGCTTCGGCTATCGCGAGCTGAAGGAATTCGGCGACCGCGTCCGCGCGGAGCTGCTGCGCATCCCCGGCGTGGCCAAGGTGGACTTCATCGGCGAGCAGGACGAGAAGATCTTCATCGAGCTGTCCAACAGCAAGCTCGCCACGATGGGGATCGACCCCGCGCAGATCATCGAGACGCTCGCCAGGCAGAACGTCGTGGCCGCCGCCGGCGTGTTCGAGTCCGGGACCGACCGGATCTTCGTGCGGCCAGACCGGCGCGTTCGACAGCGTCGACGCGATCCGCGACCTCTCGCTGCGCGCGAACAACCGGGTGTTCCGGCTGGGCGACATCGCCAAGGTGACGCGCGGCTACGTCGATCCGCCGCAGCAGAAGATGCGCTGGCAGGGCAAGGAAGCGCTCGGCCTCGGCGTCACGATGGTGAAGGGCGGCGACGTGATCGAGCTGGGCCACGAACTCGACCGCGAGACCGCTCGGCTCGCGCAGGCGCTGCCGGTGGGCGTCGAGCTCGCGCAGGTGGCGAGCATGCCGCGCGCCGTGCAGCGCTCGATCAACCAGTTCCTGCGCTCGCTGACCGAAGCGGTGCTGATCGTGCTGGCGGTGTCGCTGGTCAGCCTGGGCCTGCGCACCGGGCTCGTCGTGGCGGTGTCGATTCCGCTGGTGCTCGCGGTGACGTTCCTCTTCATGTGGCTGTTCGACATCGGCCTGCACAAGATCTCGCTGGGCGCGCTCATCCTGTCGCTCGGGCTGCTGGTCGACGACGCGATCATCGCGGTCGAGATGATGGCGATCAAGCTGGAGCAGGGATACGACCGCTTCCGCGCCGCCAGCTTCGCGTACACGAGCACGGCGTTTCCGATGCTGACCGGCACGCTCGTCACCGTCGCGGGCTTCCTGCCGATCGCGACGGCGAAGAGCGGCACCGGCGAGTACACGCGTTCGATCTTCCAGGTGTCGGCGATCGCGCTGATCGCGTCGTGGGTGATCGCCGTCGTCGTGATTCCGTACCTCGGCTACAAGATGCTGCCGGACCGCACGACGGCGCACGAGCCGTCGCTCGTCCGCAAGCTGTGGGCGCGCCTGACCCGGCGGCCGTTGCCGGCGGCGGCACCGCTCGCGCACGCGGCGCCGGATGCCGTGTACCAGACGCCGTTCTACAACGCACTGCGCCGGGTGATCGCGTGGTGCGTCGGCCATCGCACGACGATCCTCGTCGGCACGCTGGTGCTCTTCGTCGGCGCGGTGGCGCTGTTCCGCTTCGTGCCGCAGCAGTTCTTCCCGGCGTCGTCGCGCGTGGAGCTGCTGGTGGACCTGCGGCTGCCCGAGGGCAGCTCGTTCGCCGCGTCGCTCGCCGCGACGAAGAGGCTGGAGGCCATCCTCGACCAGGATGCCGGCCATCGAAAGCTACGTCGCCTACGTCGGCAGCGGGTCGCCCCGCTTCTACCTGCCGCTCGACCAGCAGCTGCAGCAGGCCAATTTCGCGCAGGTGGTGCTGATCGCGAAGAGCATCGAGGAGCGCGAGACAGATCCGCTCGCGGCTGCTCGCGCTCTTCGACGCCGATTTTCCCGAGCTGCGCGGCCGGATCTCGCGACTGGAGAACGGGCCGCCGGTCGGCTTCCCGGTGCAGTTCCGCGTGTCGGGGGAGAACGTGGCGACGGTGCGGACGATCGCGCAGCAGGTGGCGCAGATCATGCGCGCCGATGCCGACACGTCGCAGGTGCAGTTCGACTGGGACGAGCCGTCCAAGGTGATCAAGGTCGCGATCGACCAGAACAAGGCGCGCGTGCTCGGCATTTCGTCGCAGGACCTGGCGCTTTTCCTCAACAACTCGCTGTCCGGCTTTTCCGTCACCTATTACCGCGAGCGGGACAAGCAGGTCGAGGTCGTCCTGCGCGGCGCCGCCGACGAGCGCGCGAAAATGAGCTTCCTGAAGGACCTGGCGATTCCCGCGCGCAACGGCACCGCGGTGCCGATCACGCAGATCGCCGAGATCGGCTACGAGCTCGAGCCGGGCATCGTCTGGCGCCGCAACCGGCTGCCGACGATCACCGTGCGCTCCGACCTCGCTGGCGACGCGCAGGGCCCCGACGTCGCCGGCCGCATCGACCGCGAACTCGGCGCGCTGCGCGCCACGCTGCCGCTCGGCTACCGGATCGAGCTCGGCGGCGCCATCGAGGATTCGCTGCGCGGCCAGAAGTCGATCGCCGCCGGCATGCCGCTGCTGGTGATCACCGTGCTGACGCTGCTGATGTTCCAGCTGCAGAGCTTCGCGCGCGTGTTCATGGTGGTGCTGACGGCGCCGCTGGGCCTGATCGGCGTGGTGCTGGCGCTGCTCGCGTTCGGCAAGCCCTTCGGCTTCGTCGCGATGCTGGGGACGATCGCGCTGGCCGGCATCATCATGCGCAACTCGATCATCCTCGTCGACCAGATCGACCAGGACATCGCGGCCGGCGCCATGACGTGGGATGCGGTGATCGGCGCCACCGTGCGGCGCTTCCGGCCCATCGTGCTGACGGCGGCGGCGGCCGTGCTGGCGCTGATCCCGCTCGTCCGCAGCGATTTTTTCGGGCCGATGGCGGTGGCGATGATGGGCGGCATCGTGATCGCGACGGTGCTGACGCTCGTGTTCCTGCCGGCGTTCTACGCCGCCTGGTTCCGCGTGCATCCGGACGAGGCGCCGGCCGGCGCCGCGGCATGAAGCTCCTCGTCATCGGTGGCAGCCGCGGGGTCGGGCGGGCCGTGGTGTTGGCCGCGCACGGCGCGGGCCATTCGCTGACCGTGATGGCGCGCCACGCGGCGGCGTTCGAGCCCGCACGCGGCATCCGGATGGTGGTGGGCGATGCGGCGGATGCGGCGGACCTCGAGCGCGCGACGGCCGGGCAGGAGGCGGTCGTATGGACGGTGAGCGCTGCGCCCACGCGGCGCGAAGTCACGCTGTTCTCGCACGGCACGCAGCATTTGCTGGCGGCGATGCGCGCCCACGGCGTGCGCCGGCTGCTGTGCCTGACAGGTACGGCGGCGCGCGCGTTTCCGGTGCGCGAACGCTTCCTGCCGGCGCGCATCGGCCGGCCGTTCTACCGGAAGTCGGTCGCCGACGACGAAGCGCGGCAGGAAGCGCTGATCCGCGACAGCGCGCTCGACTGGACGATCGTGCAGCCGCTGACGCTGACGCGGCACGGGGCCGCGGGCGGCTACCAGGCGACGACGGCCCCGCCAGGCGGCCCCGGCAAGCGGATCGCGCGCGCCGACGTGGCCCACTACATCGTCAGCCACCTGGCGGACCCCGAACACCTGCGACAGACCGTGGTCCTGACGGGCGCCTGACGCGCTGCGGTAAACTTGCGTTCTTGCGGCGGCGCGTTGCGCCTCCGCGTTGCTAGTCCCTCCGGAGCCGTCCGCGCCATGTCGCTTGCCACCGTTCCCGAAATCGTCGCCGAGCTGAAGGCTGGCCGCATGGTCGTGCTGGTCGACGAGGAAGACCGCGAAAACGAGGGCGACGTCGTCGTCGCCGCCGACTTCGTGACGCCCGACACGATCAACTTCATGGCGCGCCACGCGCGCGGCCTCGTCTGCCTGACGCTGGAGCAGGAGCGCTGCCGGCAGCTGGGGCTGCCGCTGATGGTGACCGCCAACCGTTCCGGCCATGGCACCAACTTCACCGTGTCGATCGAGGCCGCCCAAGGCGTGACCACCGGCATTTCCGCCGCCGACCGCGCGCGCACCATTCGCGCGGCGGTGGCCGCCGACGCGAAACCCGCCGACCTCGTGCAGCCGGGCCACATCTTTCCCGTGATGGCGCAGCCGGGCGGCGTGCTGGTGCGTGCCGGCCATACGGAGGCCGGCTGCGACCTGACGCGCCTGGCCGGCCTGACGCCCGCCAGCGTCATCTGCGAAGTCATGCGCGACGACGGGACGATGGCGCGGATGCCGGACCTCGAGATCTTCGCGCGCGAGCACGACCTGAAGATCGGCACCATCACCGACCTCATCCATTACCGCAGCCGCACCGAGCGGATGGTCGAGCGCATCGCCGAACGCCCGCTCAACACGCCGCATGGCGCGTTCCGGCTTGTCGTCTATCGCGACAAGATCTCGGACGCGACGCACCTGGCGCTGGTCCGCGGTCCGATCGCGCCGGACGCCGAGACGCTGGTGCGCGTGCACGAGCCGCTGTCGGTGATGGACCTGCTCGATGCCGACAGCGCGTCGCACTCGTGGACCATTCCGGGCGCGCTGGATGCGGTCGCCCGTGCGGGGCGCGGCGTCATCGTGCTGTTGCATCGTCCGGAAAGCGCCGCCGAGCTGCGGCAGCGCGCGGTCGCCGACGCTCCCGCGGCGCCTACGAAGATGGACCTGCGCAACTACGGCATCGGCGCGCAGATCCTGCGCGACCTGAACGTCGGACGCATGCGGCTGCTGGCCAAGCCGCGCAAGATGCCGAGCATGGCGGGCTTCGACCTCGAAGTGACCGGCTACGAAGCCGAGCCGCCGGCGCGCAAGAAATCGTAGCGGACACCGACCATGGCCATGCAGACGCATCGCTCCCGACCTGCGCGGCGAACATTGCCGCGTCGGCATCGTGTTGTCGCGGTTCAATCCCGCGATCGGCGACGGCCTGCTCGCCGGCGCGCTGCGTGCGCTGGCCGAGATGGGCGTCGCCGACGACCGCATCACGGTGGCCTCGGTTCCCGGGGCGCTGGAATCGCCGCTGGCGCTGCAGCGGATGGCGCAGACGGGCGACTACGACGCGCTGGTGGCGCTCGGCGCCGTCATCCGCGGCGACACGTTTCACTTCGAGATCGTCTGCACCGAATCGGCCGCGGGCGTGTCGAGCGTCGCGCTGGAGTTCGGCATTCCGATCGGCAACGGCATCCTCACCTGCGACACCGACGCGCAGGCGCTGGCGCGCATGGACCAGAAGGGTTACGAGGCGGCGCAGGCCGCGATCGAAGTCGGCAATCTGCTGCAGGCGATCGACAACGATGATTAGCCAGCGCCGCCGGTCGCGGGAGCTCGTCATGCAGGGGCTCTACCAGCGGCAACTGTCCGGCAACGCGGCCGCCGCCGTGCGCGACGACCTGGTGGCGAGTCCCGGCTACCTGCGCGCGGACCAGCCGTATTTCGACGAGTTGTGGCGCGGCGTCGGCGAGCGAGTACGACGCGCTGCTGGCCGCGCTCGCGCCGCTGCTCGACCGCAAGCCGACCGAACTCTCGCCGGTCGAACGCGCGATCCTCGTGATCGGCGCATGGGAACTGCAGCGGCGCGCCGACATCCCGTACAAGGTCGTCATCAACGAGGCGGTGGAACTCGCCAAGGTGTTCGGCGGCACCGACGGCCACCGCTTCGTCAACGGCGTGCTCGACAAGTTCGCCGCCGACGCCCGCGCGGCGGAGATCGCCGCGCTGCATCGCTGATCGCGCGCATCCGGATGCCGCGGTCACTGTTCCTCATCGCGGTGCGTCGCGGCGGGCGTGCTCGGCGCCCCCATCGCCGCCGCCCAGCGTTCGCTGGTCGTCTATTGCAGCCACGACGCCGATGCCTGCGAGCTGGCGGCGCAGACGTTCCAGCGCGAGACCGGCATCGCGACGTCGATCACGCGCAAGCCCACCGGGCGAGTATCTACGCGCAGATCCGCGCCGAGCGCGACAATCCGCGCGCCGACGTCTGGTACGGCGGCACGATCGACCCGTTGCTGCAGGCCGCCGCCGAGGGGCTGTTCGTCGCGTACCGGTCGCCGCGGCTGGCCGAACTCGCAGCCCTGGGCGCGCCGCGCGACCGAGCGCAGCGGATTACCAGGTCGCCGCGATCTACCGGATCATCATCGGCTTCGGCACCAATCCCGCGCTGCTCGCGAAGAAGGAGCGTCGCCGCGCCGCGCTGCTGGTCCGATCTCGCCGGATGCCGGCCTACCGGCAAGGAGATCGAGCTGTCGAACCCCGTCACCAGCGGCACCGGCTACACGATCCTCGCCACGCTGGTCACGCTCTACGGCGAGGACGGCGCGTTCGCGTATCTGCAAGCGCCTCGCACCCAACGTCGTCCGCTACACGCAGTCCGGGCACCGCGCAGGGCCCGTCGGTCGCGCGCGGCGAGGTCGCCGTCGGCGTGTCGTTCGTCCACGAGTTCATCACGCAGCAGCTCGCCGGCTTCGCGGTCGACATCGCGATTCCCTGCGAGGGCACCGGCGCCGCGCTCGGCGGCATGGCGATCCTGAACGGCGCGCCGCATCCGGAGGAGGCGCGCGCCTTCTACGACTGGGCGCTGACGCGCAACGCGCAGGAACTGGCCAACAGCACGCGCAACCTGATCCTCCCGGCCAATGCGATGGCGACCATCCGCCCCGAAGCCGCACGCTTCGCGGACGTCGCGATGCTCGACGTCGACCCCGCGAAATTCGGCCAGCCGGAGGAGCGGCGCCGGTTGCTCGCGCGCTGGCAGCGCGAGATCGGCGACACGCTGCGATGAGCGGGGCGGAGCGCGGCCTTTTCCGCTGTTGGCGGTGGTTTTCCGTCGCCTGCCTGTCACTCGAGCGCGATGAACGAGTTCGCGCTGATCGACCGTTATTTTCGCCGGGACGTGCGCGACCCGGCCGTGCGCATCGGCATCGGCGACGACGCGGCCGTCGTGGCGCCGGCGCCGGGATGCGAACTGGCGATCGCCGTCGACATGCTCGTCGAGGGACGGCATTTCCTGCCGGACGTGGATCCGGCCTCGCTCGGCCACAAGACGCTGGCGGTGAACCTGTCGGACATGGCGGCCATCGGCGCGACGCCGCGCTGGGCGCTGCTGGCGGGTGCGCTGCCGGATAACGACGAAGGCTGGCTCGCCGCATTCGCCGGTGGACTGTTCGCGCTCGCGCTGCGGCACCGTGTCGAACTGATCGGCGGCGACACGACGCGCGGACCGCGCAACCTCTGCCTGACGATCGTCGGCGAGCTGCCGGCCGGCACGGCGCTCACGCGCGCCGGTGCGCGCGTCGGCGACGACGTCCTGGTGTCGGGGCGCCTGGGGGACGCCGCGCTCGCGCTGGCGGCGCTGGCAGGGCCGCTGCGCGCTCGATGCGGCGACGCTTGCCGCGCTGCGCGCCCGCCTCGAATGGCCGGAGCCGCGCGTGGCACTCGGCCAGCGGTTGCGCGGCGTGGCGTCGGCCGCGCTCGACGTGTCCGACGGCCTCACCGGCGACCTCGCCCACATTCTCGCGGCTTCGGGCGTGGGTGCCGCGATCGAGCTCGCGCGGATTCCCTGCGCGCCCGCGCTCGCGCAGCGCCTGACCGCCGGCGAACGGCCACTTGGCCCTCGACTGCCTGCTTGCCGGCGGCGACGACTACGAACTGTGCTTCACGGCGCCGCCTTCGGCGCGGCCGCGCCTCGCGGCCATCGCTGCGCGAATTGTCGCTGCCGCTGACGCGCATCGGCGCCATCACGGCGGCGCCGGGGCTGCGCGTGCGCGACGAGCACGGAGTCGCGATGACGGGATTGCCGCAGGCGTTCGACCACTTCCGATGACGCGTGCGCCCCGACCTGCGTTTCCTGTTGCACCATCCGGCGCATTTCATCGCGCTGGGGTTCGGCGCCGGCCTTTCGCCCTTCGCGCCGGGTACGTTCGGCACGCTGGTCGCCATCCCGATCGCGCTGGCGCTGCGCGCGTATCGGCGGCGACCTGGCCTTCATCGCGGCGTTCGTGTCGATCTTCGTCGTGGGCGCCTGGGCGTCGCAGGTCACGGGGCGCAACCTCGGCGTGCCGGACTACGGCGGCATCGTCATCGACGAAGTGGCGGCCTTTCTGCTCGTGCTGTACTTCACCGGCACCACGCCGCTCGCCATCGCGTCCGCCTTCGTGCTGTTCCGCTTGTTCGACATCGTGAAGCCGCCGCCGATCCGCCAGCTCGATGCCGCGATGAAGAATGGACTGGGCGTCATGCTCGACGACCTGCTGGCCGCCGGTTACACGCTGATCGCGTATGCGATCGGCCAACGGTTGCTGGCATGAGCCCGCCGGGCCGTCCCAAGGGCGAATACCGAGTGCGCAGCACGAAGGTAGTCCAGTAAGCCCGCCGGGCCGTCCCAAGGGCGAATCCGGAGTGCGAGCACGAAGGTAGTCCAGTGAGCCCGCCGGGCCGTCCCAAGGGCCTCATTGCCCAATGCGCCGGAGTGCGCAGCACGAAGGTAGTCCGTGAGCGGGAGCGCCGACTTCGCGGGCCTCGACCTCCGCCGCGTGGAGGAGGTCGGGCTGAATGCGCTGCAGACGCAGCGGCAGCTCTTCTACGACGGCTGGCTGCTGCGCGTGTCGCCGGGCAAGGCGCGGCGCGCGCGCAGCGTCAACGCGCACTTCGGCTCGACGCTGCCGCTGCCCGCGAAGATCCGCTATTGCGAGCGCGTCTACGAGGAGCGGCAGTTGCCGGTGCTGTTCCGCATGACGCCGTTCCTCCAGCCGCCCGAGCTGCCGCAAGCGCTGGCCGCGCACGGCTACATCGCATTCGACACGACGCTGGTGCAGGTCGTGCGGCTCGAGCGTCCGCCCGACGTGCCGGAGCCTTCCGGAGTCGACGTGGTGACGCCCGAACTCGGCGAATTCGCCGACGCGGTCGCCTTGCTGCAGGACGCCACGCCGACGCAGCGCGACGCGTACTACGAGCGGCTGGTGGCGACGCCGCAGGCAACGCGGGCGCTGCTGGCGCGGATCGACGGCCGGCCGGTCGGCGTCGGCACGGTGATGCTCGAAGACGGCCTCGCGGGCATCTTCTCGATGGCGACGGCGCAGGACGTGCGCGGACGCGGCATCGCCGCCGCGATCCTTGCGAAACTGCTCAACTGGGCGTGGAGCCATGGCGCCGCGCATGCGTACCTGCAGGTCGACAGCGACAACCAGCCGGCGCTGTCGGTCTATCGGAAGTACGGCTTCGCCACCGCCTACACGTATCACTACTGCGGGCGGCCGGGCGACGTCGAATGACCGCGCAGCGGACGCCGAGGGAATCGAATGAGCGACGACGCGATCGCGGCCCTGGCCCGGCAACTCGGCGTGCGCCTCGGCGAACGCAAGCTCATGTGCGCGACCGCCGAGTCATGCACGGGCGGCCTGGTCGCCGGGGCCATCACCGACATCGCCGGCAGTTCGGGCTGGTTCGATCGCGGTTTCGTCACCTATTCGAACGAAGCGAAGATGGAAATGCTCGGCGTGCCGGAGGCCACGCTCGCGCAGCATGGCGCCGTCTCGGAAGCCGACGGCACGCGCGATGGCCGAGGGCGCGCTGGCGCGCAGCCGCGCGCACGTCGCGGTCGCCATCACCGGCGTGGCGGGCCCGGGCGGAGGCACGCCGGAGAAGCCGGTCGGCATGGTGTGCTTCGCGTGGGGAGTGCGCGACGCAGCCGACCCGCGTCGTCACGCGCCAATTCGGCGGCGATCGTGCGGACGTGCGCCGGGCGTCCGTGATCGAGGCGCTCGAAGGCCTGCTCGCGGCAGCCAGGCGTTAGCGCGCGTTACTGCCCGCGAGGGGCGCCCGGCGGCGCTGGCGAGCGGGTCGCCGGGCACGACGGTGGGGCCCTCGCCCAAGCGGGCGATTCCGCGCGCAAGGGGTCGAGGCGCCCGCAGGCCCCCAAGGCGGGAGGTCGGGCGGCGTTCGGCCGCGCTCCGTCTCCCCGCTTGCGGGGAGGGTTGGCGTGAGGGGCCACAGTCCCAGCGCGGGTTTGCCTGGATTCGACCTCGGAGGCTGCCGCCGCCCGTTCGGACCGCGCCGTAGGCCATCGGCCTAGGCCATCCGGCGGTATTGCATCGAACGATCGTTCTATGCCATCATGCCGCCATGTAAAGCCCGCCTTCCCGGCCGTCAGGCCGCCGGGCGATACTTTCGGAGATTACCGACATGCCTCTCGACTCCCCCATGGACGACCAAAAAAGCAAAGCCCTGAACGCCGCACTGGCCCAGATCGAAAAGCAGTTCGGCAAGGGCTCGATCATGAAAATGGGCGAGGCGCAGATCGCCAACGACCTCTCGGTCGTGTCGACCGGCTCGCTGGGGCTCGACATCGCGCTCGGCGTCGGCGGGCTGCCGCGCGGACGCGTGGTGGAGATCTACGGGCCGGAATCCTCCGGCAAGACCACGCTGTGCCTGCAGGTCGTCGCGCAGGTCCAGAAGGCCGGCGGCGTGGCCGCGTACATCGACGCCGAGAACGCGCTCGACCCCGTCTACGCCGGCAAGCTCGGCGTCAACGTCGGGGACCTGCTGATCTCGCAGCCGGACACCGGCGAGCAGGGCCTGGAGATCGCCGACATGCTCGTGCGTTCGGGCGGCGTCGACATCATCGTCATCGACTCGGTGGCGGCGCTGGTGCCCAAGGCGGAAATCGAAGGCGAAATGGGCGACCAGCTGCCCGGCCTGCAGGCGCGGCTCATGAGCCAGGCGCTGCGCAAGCTCGCCGGCAACATCAAGCGCGCCGGCACGCTCGTCATCTTCATCAACCAGATCCGGATGAAGATCGGCGTGATGTTCGGCAACCCGGAAACCACCACCGGCGGCAACGCGCTCAAGTTCTACGCGTCGGTGCGCCTCGACATCCGCCGCATCGGCGCGATCAAGAAGGGCGAGGAAGTCGTCGGCAACGAAACGCGCGTCAAGGTCGTCAAGAACAAGGTCGCGCCGCCGTTCCGCGAGGCGCTGTTCGACATCCTGTACGGCGAAGGCATCTCGCGCGAAGGCGAGATCGTCGAGCTGGGCGTCGTCCACAAGATCGTCGAGAAATCCGGCGCCTGGTACGCGTACAACGGCGAAAAGATCGGCCAGGGCAAGGACAACGCGCGCGAATTCCTGCGCGAGCATCCCGAGATCGCCCAGGAAATCGAAGCCAAGATGCGCGCTGCGGTCGATGTCCCCACGCCGGGGCGCATCACGCCGATGTCCGCGGCGGACGAGTAAGGCCCGCCAGCCGCCGTGCGCGAACGCCGGCCCGCGCGTGGCGGTGACGCCGCCGGCGCCGCGCACGCCGGTTTCGCCCAAGGCGTTGGCGGTGCGCTGGCTGGCGCGCCGCGAATACAGCCGCGCGGAGCTGGCGCAGCGGCTGCGCGCAAAAGGGCATCGAGCCCGCGAGACATCGAGCGCGCGCTCGACGAGCTCGCGGCCGCCGGCTATCTGTCCGACGCGCGCTACGCGCAGGCGGTGGTGGCGCAGCGCAGCGGCCGCTACGGCAAGCGCGCGATCATCCACGCGCTGAAGGAGCGGGGCATCGGCGCCGAGGACGCCGCCGGTGCGCTCGCGCCGCTCGCCGGCACCGACGAATTCGCCGACGCCGCAGGCGCTCTGGCGGCAGCGCTTCGGCACGGCGCCCGCCAACGAGCGCGACAAGGCGCGGCAGGTGCGCTTCCTGCAGGCGCGCGGCTATGGCCTGTCCGTGGCGCTGCGCGTGCTGCGCGCGGCGGGCCACCGCGGCGACGACGACACGTAAACTACGGCGCCATGACCTTGCAGATTGCGATCCGGATCCGTCGCGGCGGCGTGCTGCGCGCCGCCTTCCGCAGGAGCCGCGGCGTGGATCGCCGCTCCGCGTCACGACCGGTCGCGGCGCCGCGCGCGCATGGCGCGGCGGGCGCGGCATGACAGGTACCGATGTCCAGCGCATCGCGCTGCTGGCCATGGCGCTGCTCGTCGGCTGCCTGGGCGACGACACGGGATCGATTTCCTCGCCGTCCGCTGTCCGGCATGCGTTCGTCGTGCTGGGCGAAGACGGGCAGCCGACCGCCCGCGCGATCACCGTGGCGGCCGCCTGTCCGGCGCGGTGGTGGCGAGCCTGCTGGCGACGGCGACGTTCGGCTTCATGACGATGGAGCGCGACGGTGGCGGGTGGGTCGTCAAGGCGTGGGACCGCACCGGCGCCCCGCTGACGTCGTGCTCGTTGTTCGCCCGCAAAGCCGCCTGCACGCCGCTCGCCGCGGGTTGACGGGCGCCACCGCGCCCGCGCGCTGCGCCCGGTCGCGTTACAATCCAACCTTTTGATTCCGCGTCACGTTTTGCCGCGCCGGCCGGCGGCGCGCCGTGCGCCATACCACCATGCAAGTCGCCGACATCCGCCGCCAGTTCCTCGATTACTTCGTCGCCAAGGGCCACACGCTCGTGCCGAGTTCGTCGCTCGTGCCGGGCAACGATCCGACGCTGCTGTTCGTCAATTCCGGCATGGTCCAGTTCAAGGACGTGTTCCTGGGCATCGACAAGCGCCGCTACAAGCGCGCGACGTCGTCGCAGCGCAGCGTGCGCGCCGGCGGCAAGCACAACGACCTGGAGAACGTCGGCTACACGGCGCGCCATCACACGTTCTTCGAGATGCTGGGCAACTTCAGCTTCGGCGACTACTTCAAGCGCGATGCGATCCACTATGCGTGGGAGCTGCTGACGCAGGTCTACGAGCTGCCGCCGGACAAGCTGTGGGCGACCGTCTACATCGACGACGACGAGGCCTACGACATCTGGACGAAGGAAATCGGCATCCCGGCCGAGCGCGTCGTGCGCATCGGCGACAACAAGGGCGCCAAGTACGCGAGCGACAATTTCTGGCAGATGGCCGACACGGGGCCGTGCGGTCCGTGCTCGGAAATCTTCTACGACCATGGCGCCGATGTCTGGGGCGGGCCGCCGGGTTCGCCCGACGCCGACGGCGACCGCTACATCGAGATCTGGAATCTCGTGTTCATGCAGTTCGACCGGGACGAGCACCGGCACGATGACGCCGCTGCCCAAGCCGTGCGTCGACACCGGCATGGGACTCGAGCGCCTGGCCGCCGTGCTGCAGCACGTGCACTCGAACTACGAGATCGACCTCTTCGTCGCGCTGATCAGGGCCGCCGCGCGCGAGACGCACACGAAGGACCTCGACAATCCGTCGCTGAAGGTGATCGCCGATCACATCCGCGCGTGCTCGTTCCTGATCGTCGACGGCGTCATCCCGTCGAGCGACGGCCGCGGCTACGTGCTGCGGCGGATCATCCGCCGCGCGATCCGGCACGGCTACCAGCTCGGGCAGAAGCAGCCGTTCTTCCACAAGCTGGTCGCCGACCTCGACGCGCAGATGGGCGACGCGTATCCGGAACTGCGCCGCGACCGGACGCGCGTCGCGCAGGTGCTGAAGGCCGAGGAAGAGCGCTTCGGCGAGACGCTCGAAAACGGCATGAAGATCCTCGGCGCCGCGCTGGACACTCTCGCGAAGGCGGGCGGCACGATGCTCGACGGCGCGACGGCGTTCACGCTCTACGACACGTTCGGCTTTCCGCTCGACCTGACCGCCGACGTTGCGCGCGGACGCGGCATCGCGGTCGACGAGGCGGGCTTCGACGCCGCGATGGACGCGCAGCGCGACCGCGCGCGCGCCGCTCGCACGTTCAAGATGGGCGCGCAGCTCGACTACGCGCGGACCGAAGACCGCGTTTCGCGGCTACGAGTCGCTGTCGGAGGAGGGCCGCGTCGTCGCGCTGTACAAGGAAGGCGCCACGGTCGATGCGCTCGCCGACCGGCGACCACGGCGTCGTCGTGCTCGACCGCACGCCGTTCTACGCGGAATCCGGCGGCCAGGTCGGCGACCGCGGCGAACTCACCAAGGGCGGCGCCTGCCTGACGCTCGTTCGCGGTCGACCGACACGCAGAAGATCCAGCCCGACGTCTACGGCCACGTGGGCGAGGTCAAGACCGGCGAACTGAGCGTCGGCGACACGGTGGCCGCGGAAGTCGACCACGACGCGCGCGGCCGCACGATGCGCAACCACTCGGCCACGCACCTGATGCACAAGGCGCTGCGCGAAGTGCTGGGCGACGCACGTCCAGCAGAAGGGCTCGCTGGTCGACGCCGACAAGACGCGCTTCGACTTCGCGCACAACGCGCCGATGACCGACGACGAGATCCGCCGCGTCGAGCAGATCGTCAACGCGGAGATCCTCGACAACCACGCGACGCACGCGCGCGTGATGCCGATCGACGAGGCGCAGAAGACCGGCGCGATGATGCTGTTCGGCGAGAAGTACGGCGACGAGGTGCGCGTGCTCGACATCGGCTCGTCGCGCGAGCTGTGCGGCGGCACGCACGTCGCGCGCACCGGCGACATCGGCTTCTTCAAGATCGTCGGCGAAGGCGGCGTGGCCGCGGGCATCCGGCGGATCGAGGCGACCACCGGGCGCGGCGCGCTGGCGACTCGTGCAGGCGCAGGAAGCCAAGCTCGCCGCGGTCGCGGCCACGCTCAAGGCGCCGGTGGCCGAGCTGGAGACGAAGATCGCGCAACTGCTGGACAGCGCGCGCGCGACCGAGAAGGAACTCGCGCGCCTCAAGGCGAAGGCGGCGGCGAGCGCCGGCGACGATCTCGCCGGCAGCGCCGTCGACGTCAAGGGCGCCAAGGTGCTCGCGGTCGCGCTCGACGGCGCCGACGTGAAGTCGCTGCGCGAGACGATGGACAAGCTGAAGGACAAGCTCAAGTCCGCGGCGATCGTGCTCGGCAGCGTGGCCGACGGCAAGGTGACGCTGATCGCCGGCGTGACCAGCGACCTCATGGGCAAGGTCAAGGCGGGCGAACTCGTCAACCACGTCGCGCAGCAGGTGGGCGGCAAGGGCGGCGGACGTCCCGACATGGCGCAGGCCGGCGGCACCGATCCGGCGGGCTTGCCGGCCGCGCTGCAGTCGGTGCGGGCGTTCGTCGAACAGCGGCTGTGACCTCTCAAAAGGGAAAGAGCGCCGCCGGGCCGCCCAAGGCGCTCGCCCCCTGGGGGGAGGGGCGCGCAGCATCGGGGGGGGGCCCCGCGCAGTTCGCGAGCGACAACTGGGCCGGCATCTGTCCGGAAGCGTGGGCGGCGCTGGCCGCCGCCAATAGCGGGCACGCGCCGGCCTACGGCGGCGACGACTGGACGCAACGGGCCGTCGACGCCATCCGTCGCGTGTTCGAGACCGAGTGCGACGTCTATTTCGTTTTCAACGGCACGGCGGCGAACTCGCTCGCGTTGTCGGCGCTGTGCCGCGGCACGGACGCGATCGTCTGCCACGCGAATGCGCACATCAATGTCGACGAGTGCGGCGCGCCGGAATTCTTCAGCGGCGGCGCGAAGCTCGTCACCGCCGACACGCCGCACGGCAAGCTGACGACGGAGGCCGTCGAGCGCCTGGCGCTGACGCCGCACGACGTGCATTCGGCGCGGCCGCGCGCGCTGTCGCTGACGCAGGCGACCGAGCTCGGCACGCTGTACACGCCGCTCGAAATGTGGGAACTCGCCGAGTGCGCGCACCGGCTGGGGATGAAGGTGCACGTCGATGGCGCGCGCTTCGCCAACGCCGTCGCGGCGATCGGCTGCGCGCCGGCGGACATCGCATGGCGCGCGGGCGTCGACGTGCTGTCGTTCGGCGGCACGAAGAACGGGATGCCGTTCGGCGAGGCCGTCGTCTTCTTCGATCCCGCGCTGGCGGAGGAGTTCGGACGCCGGCGGATGCAGGGCGGCCAGCTCGCGTCGAAGATGCGCTTCCTGGCCGCGCCATGGCTCGGCGTGCTCGAGGACGACGCCTGGCTGCGCCACGCCGCGCATGCCAACGCGATGGCCAGGCGGCTGGCGCGGGCGCTGGAAGGGGTTCCGGGCACGCGGCTGCTCGCGCCCGTCGAAGCCAACGGCGTGTTCGTCGACATGCCGCTCTCGCTGATCGCCGCGTTGCGCGAGCGCGGCTGGCAATTCCACGAGTTCGTCGGCGCCACCGGCGTGCGTTTGATGTGCGCGTGGGACACGCCGCCGGAGGCCGTCGATGCGCTGGTGGCCGACGTGCACGCCTGCCTGTCCGGGATCGCCGTGGACGCGCCGCCCGAGCCCTGACGACGTCGAAGGAGAGTTCATGAAGATCCGTCACCTGGTGCTTGCCGCGGCGCTGGGCGCGCCGCTGCTCGCCGCCGCCCATCACGGCTGGAGCGAATACGACTCGACGAGGCCCATCACGCTCACCGGCACCATCGCCGAATCCGGGTACGAACATCCGCACGGCCATATCAGGCTCGAGACGGCGGACAAGACGTGGACGGCGGTGCTCGCGCCGCCGTCGCGGATGGACAACCGCGGCCTGTCGAAGGACATGCTGAAGACCGGCAATACGGCGACCGTCGAAGGCTATCCGAACAAGGGCATCGCCGACGAAATGCGCGCGGAGATGGGCCTGATCCTGGCGGCGGGGCTCAACGCCGGGTTGCTGCACGCCGGCGCCATGCGTACGGCGGCCCAATGGGATGCCGGAGTGCCCCCGCCGCGCGTGCGGCTCGCCGCCGCGCTGTCGATCGTGCTGTGGACGTGCGTGATCGCCTGCGGACGGCTGCTGGCGTATACGTGACACCTGACCGGAGGCGACGATGCCGCTGCGGCCCGAAGTGACGCTCGATGTCCTGAATCGCCGTTCCGATGGCCGCCTGCCGGGTCTCGTCGGCTTTCGCGTCGAAGCGCTGCGCGAAGGACTGCTGACGGCCGAACTCGACATCCGGCCGGAGCTGCTGGCGGCCAACGGCTTCCTGCACGCGGCGACGATCGTCGCGCTGGCCGATACCGCCTGCGGCTTCGGCTGCATCGCGCATCTGCCCGCAGGCGCCGAGAACTTCACGACCGTCGAGCTGAAGGCGAACTTCTTCGGCACGGCGCGGGAGGGAACGATCGTCGCGCTCGCGCGCCCGGTGCATCTGGGCAACACCACGCAGGTATGGGACGCCGAAGTGATGCGCAAGGTCGACGGCCGGCAGATGGCGCTGTTCCGCTGCACGCAACTCATCCTCTGGCCGAAGAAGTAGCCGGCCCCGAAGACGACGCCCCGCGATGGAATCGATGCTGCTGATGATGCCGCCGGCCTGGCTGCTGCGCGTGGCCGTGGCGGGCGTCTGGATCTACGAGGGCCTCTGGTGCAAGCTGCTCGGACGTGCGGCCGAACGAGCTGCGCAGTCGTCGAGGCGGTGCCCCGCTATCGGCCCGAGGTTCGGCCGCCCGTTCCTGCTGGCGCTGGGTGCGGTCGAGTTCGCCGCTCGGCCTGTGGGTGCTGAGCGGATGGGCGCCCGGAGTTTGCGCGCTCGTGCAGACGCTCTTGCTGGTGGCGCTCAACGCCAATGGTCTCCTCTGGTCGCGGCACCTGATCCACGATCCGGCCGGCATGGTGTTCAAGAACTTCGCGTTCCTCGTGCTGGCATGGGTCAACGCCGGGCTGGCGGCGCACGTCGGATGACGCTCGGCACGCCCTGGGCAACGGGCCGGCTGCGACGCGGGTCGCGGACCGCCGCGCGTCCTGTTCGGCCGCATGTACGAGGACCACGCCATCGAAAGCGCGGCCTTCGTCGCCGGGGGGCCGCATCTTCTGCATCGCGTCGGCCGGATGCACGGCGATGAGTCTCGCCGAAGCGGCACGACGTCGTGGCCGTCGACATCAATCCCGTGCAGCTCGCGTACGCGGCGCGGCGCATCGCGGGCATGCCGATGGTGCGGGGAACCGCCGAACGGCCTGATGGGCGTCGGCCGCGCGTTGCTGCCGCTCGCCGGATGGACGTCGGCGACGGTGCGCACGTTCGTCGATCTCGACGGATCCCGCGGCGCAGCTGGCCTTCTGGCGCGCGCCGCCTCGACACGCGGCGCTTCCGGGCCGGCCTCGACGCGCTGCTTTCGCTGTCGGCGTTGCGTGCCGCCTACTCGCCGGACCTGCTCGCCGTGTCTGCCGCAAACGCTTCGGCCGCGGTGATGCGCGCGCGGATGGAGCGTTGCTTCGGCACGCATCCTAACCGGACCAATCCCTATGTGCGCGCGTTGCTGGTCGGCGAACTCGCGACCGAGATGCCCCCGCCCCGGGCGTCGGGCATCCGGCTCGTCGAGGCGGACGCGGCCACGTTCCTCGAGCAGTCGCCTCCCGCGAGCTTCGACGGTTTCACGCTCTCGAACATCCTCGACGGCGCGAGCGCCGCGTACCGGCAGCGGCTGTTGGCGCGCCGTGACGCGTAGTGCAGCGGCCGGGGCCGTGGTCGTCTCGAGGAGCTTCGGCGAGCCGTCGGATGAGTCGACGTTCAACCGGGCCGCCGACGACCGCTCGCTGCTCTGGGGCATCGTCGACGTGCGGCCGGCTGCGGCGCTACCGGGCTGACGCGGGATCGTCCCGCGCCGGGCCAGGAATTTCAGTCGCCCGCGGGTCGGCTGCGCAGCGCTTGCCCCATCCCGCCGAGAATGTGCCGGTGCAACTGGTGGGCAAGGACGCGCTCGAACGGGCGCCACAGCCAGCGGGGACGCAGGTGGCCGCGATACTTCGTGGTCAATGCCGCCACGGTGCGCCGGCCGTCGGCGCGAAACTCGTAGGACCCCTCGACCGTCGTCACGCACCGCTCGACCCCGAGGTATTGGTCCACCACCTCGAAGCGAACCAGGCGCGGCGCCTCGAGTGCGGTGAAGCGCTTGCGCAGTCCGCCGACGCTGTACGTGCAATCCACGACGGTTCCTACGCGCTTGTCGCCGCCCTGGGTCTTCACGGGGCTCGGCAGGAACATGCGCAGAAGCAGCGGCGGCCGCAGGCGCACCTCCTCGTAGAACAGTAGCTGCTGCCAGACGACGTCGGGAGGCGCGTCCAGCGCGGCGGTCGTCGTGACGGCGTCGATGGCCCGGTTCTGCGGGAACAGCCGTCCGACGAGCCAGAGGAACTGCCGCGCGTGCAATCGCGAAGGATCGGGGGTCATCGTTTCGGTTTCGCTGACGGATGCCGCCATCGTACACGGCGGCCAGCGGGGGTCGAAGGCCTCATCCGAACGACCCATCGGAAACCGACTGCACATTGCGTAGTCTAGCCGCCGGACCTGCGCCATCTTCGCGCGGGCCGCGCCGATGCCTTCGCTCCTCGGACTTGCGCTGATCACATTCGCGTGCGGCGTCTGCGCGCTGCAGGCGGCCGCAGCCCTGCCTGCGCATCCGGCGGCCATTGCGGCCGCCGGCGCGACGGTGCTGGTCGTCGTGCAGCGATGCGCCACGGGCGCTGTGCGGGTCGCGCTGACCCTTGCCGCTGCCTTCATTGTCGGCTACGGCTTCGCGGCGTGGCGCGCCGACGTGCGGCTGGCCGACTCGCTGCCGCGCGAATGGGAAGGAGAAGACCTGCGGATCATCGGCGTCGTCGACGGCCTGCCGGCGGTCAACGACCGCGGCGTGCGCTTCGCGTTCGCCGTCGAGCGCGTGCTGAACGAACGCGCGCGTGTACCGGCGCGGCTATCGCTTGCCTGGTACGGCTCGTGGGAGGGCGACGACGATGCGCCTGTCGTGCGCGCCGGCGAGCGGTGGGCGCTGACGGTGCGCCTGAAGCGACCGCACGGCAACGTCAATCCCGGCGGCTTCGATCTCGAGTCGTGGCTGCTGCAGCAGGGGCTGCGCGCGACGGGCTATGTGAGCGGCGATGCCGCCAACGCGCGCCGCGACGCCTTCGCCGGTCGTGCGCGCGACTATGTGCAGCGCGCGCGCGAACACGTGCGCGACCGCATCGGACGCGCGCTGCCCGACGCGCCGTATGCCGGCGTGATCGTCGCGCTCGCGATCGGCGACCAGCGGGCGATCACCGAGGCGCAGTGGACGGTGTTCAACCGCACCGGGATCGGGCACCTGGTGTCGATCTCGGGATTGCACGTCACCGTCTTCGCCGCGTTTGCCGGCGGGCTCGCGTTCGCGCTTGCCCGCCGCAGCGCGCGGTTGACGTCGCGCTGGCCGGCGCGCAAGGTGGCGGCCGCCGTCGGCATGGCTGCGGCGGCCGCCTACGTCGCGCTGGCGGGCGCGGAGATTCCGGCGCTGCGCACGCTCGCGATGCTCGCGATCGCCGCCGTCGGCCTCTGGCTCGGGCGGCCCGGCAGCGCGGGCATCGTCTGGCTGTGGGCGCTCG
The DNA here is from genome assembly GCA_963823475.1 of uncultured beta proteobacterium. Taxonomy (GTDB): domain Bacteria; phylum Pseudomonadota; class Gammaproteobacteria; order Burkholderiales; family Casimicrobiaceae; genus VBCG01. The sequence continues at coordinate 180,153 of CAWGLS010000004.1, read as the reverse complement.
CCGGCGTGCTGCTGTGGGACCCGTGGGCGCCGCTGACGCCGGGCTTCTGGCTGTCGTACGGGGCGGTGGCGCTGTTGCTGTATGCCTCCGTCGGACGGCTGCATGCCACCAGCCCCGCGGGCTACCGGCAACGCGTCGTCCAGGTGCTGCGCGAGGGCGCGCACGCGCAATGGGTCGTCACGCTGGGGCTCGCGCCGCTGACGCTCGCGCTGTTCCAGCAGGTGTCGCTGATCGCACCGGTGGCCAACGCCGTGGCCATTCCCGCCGTCACGCTGATCGTCGTGCCGCTTGCGCTCACCGGCATCGTGATTCCGTACGGGGGGTTCTTCGAGCTCGCCCACGCGGCGCTGGCGCCGCTCATGCATTGGCTCGAGTGGCTGGCGGCGTTGCCGGACGCGACGTGGCAGCAGCACGCGCCGCCGGCGTGGGCCGTCGCCGCCGGCTGCATCGGGGCGCTGTGGCTGCTCGCGCCGCGCGGCGTACCCGGCCGCGCTATCGGGGCGCTGTGGCTCGTTCCGCTGTTCGTCGCGCGGCCGCGTGCCAGTGCCCGAAGGCGCGTTTCGCCTCACGGTGCTCGACGTCGGGCAGGGATTGGCCGCGGTCGTCGAAACGCGTCGCTACACGCTCGTCTACGACGCGGGCCCGCGTTTCACCGATACTGCCGACGCCGGCGGCCGCATCGTCGCGCCATTCCTGCGCGCGTCCGGCCTGCGCCGCGCCGACGGGCTGATCGTCAGTCACCAGGATCTCGATCACGCGGGCGGCGCGCTGTCGCTCATCCGCGCCACGCCCGTCGGCTGGCTCGCGTCGTCGCTGCCCGCCGACCATCCGGTGGTGGCGGCGGCGCGGGACGGGGACGTCGTCACCGCCTGCATCGCCGGCCAGCAGTGGAACTGGGACGGCGTGCGCTTCACGATCCTGCATCCGACGGCGGTCGAATACGGCGATGCGTACTCGAAGACCAACGACCGCTCGTGCGTCGTGCGCATCGACGGATGGCACGGCACCGCGCTGATCGCCGGCGACATCGAGGCGAAATCGGAAGCGGCACTGCTGCGCACGCGCCGCGAACAACTGCGCGCGGATGTCCTGGTCGTTCCGCACCATGGGTCGCGGACCTCGTCGACGGTGGCGTTCATCCGCGCGGTGGCCCCGGCCGTCGCCGTCATCAGCGCCGGCTACCGGAACCGCTTCGGCCATCCGCGGCCGGACATCGTCGCGCGCTACACGAACAACGACGTCCGCGTGATGCGCACCGACGTCGAGGGTGCCGTCACGTTCACGTTCGACGGCGCGGTGCCGCCCGTCGCGCTTTCGGCGCGTGCGCGGCGTGCGCGCTACTGGCGGGACGCGCCCGTTGCCGAAGGACCACCCGCTCGATTGAACTGCTAGACTCGCGCGATGCATCGGCACTGCTTTTTCTCGTTCGCGCGCCGCGCCGCGTTGCTGCACACTGGCGGCACTCACCTGCGGCGCCGCGCTCGCGCAGGACAAGGCGGACAAGCCACCCGAATTGAAGCTGTCGGTCGCGCAATCGGCGGCGTTTCCGCTCGGCAAGGCGGCCGAACGCTGGGCGCAACTCGTCAACGAGAGTGCCGCGGGAGGGCTCGACATCAAGCCTTATCCGGGCGCCGTGCTCGCCGGACGCGACCCGCTGCGCGAGTTCGGCGCGTTGCGCGACGGGGCGGCGGACCTGGCCGTCGGCTCGGCCTTGGCGTGGTCGGCCCAGTTGCCGCAGTTCGGCGTGTACGCGCTGCCGTGGCTCGCGCCCGGGCCGCGCGAACAGGACGCGCTCGCGGCGGACGCCGCGGTGCGGGACGGCGTCGCGGCGCGCGCCGCGCTCGCTGGCGTGGTGGTGCTCGCCACCGCGCCGCTCGGCGACCGCGTGCTGGCAACCGTCAAGGGCGCCGTGCGTGCCCCGGCGGACATGACCGGGCTGCGGTTGCGCGTCGTGGCGAACCAGCTGGTGATCGAAACGCTCGCCACACTCGGTGCATCGCCGCAATCGATGAGCTTCGCCGATGCGCAGGCCGCGTTCGCCGGCGGCACGCTGGACGGCCAGGAGGCGCCCGCATCGACGCTGGCGGCAACAAGGATCGGCGCCAGCGGGCAGAAATTCGTCACCCGCTGGGGCGCCTTCAACGACGTGCTGGTGTTGGCCGTGCGGCGCGCGTTGTGGGACCGGTGGACCGAGGCGCAGCGCGCGCTGGTGCGGGCGGCGGCCATTGAAGCCGCGCGCGAGGCCCGCGCGCTGGCGCGGGAGGAATCGGCACTGGCGGAATTGACGAAGCAGGGCGTGACGCTCGTGCGGCTGACACCGGCCCAGCATGCGGCGCTGCGCGCGGCCGTGCTGCCGGTATGGACGAAGTGGTCGGGCATGATCGGCGCCGATATCGTGCAGGCCGCGGAGGCGGCCGTGGCGGCAGCGGCCGCCCCGGCGCCGGCGTCCGCGCCCGCGAAGTAGCGGTGGCCACTGCGGTCCTGCTCGCCGACAGCGTCACGCGGCTCGACGCGGCACACGCGGGCGGGGTCGTCGTCACCGGGTCGCACGGCGGCCTGATCGCGGCGGCGTACGCCGCCCACGCGCGCGTCCGCGCCATTGTATTCAACGACGCGGGGTGCGGACTCGGGAGCGCGGGCGTCGCGGGGGTTCTTGCGCTCGAACGCCTGGGGATCGCGGCGGCGGCCGTCGCGCACGACTCGGCGCGCATCGGCGACGCCGCCGATACGCTGGCGTCCGTGTCGTCAGCATGTGCAACGCCGCTGCGGCGGCATGCGGCACCGCGGCGGGCATGGCGTGCCGTGATGCCGCGCGCCTCCTGTGCGCCGCGCCCTGGCGCGAGGCTGCGGTCGCCGCCACGGCGGAATCGCGAAGCGAATTGGTGCCGCGGGAGGCCGGCCGCGCGCCGATGTGGGGGCCTCGATCCGATCGGCCTCGTCGAAGCGCACGACGCCGGCGCCGTTCTCGTGATCGGTTCGCTCGGCGCGCTGCACGGCGGCGCTATCGGTTCTGCCCGGAATGTCCGTCAAGTACGCCGCGCAAATGCTCCGCGGAACTAGCTGACGAAGCGCCCGACGCGCACGGCCGTCTCGCCTCTTCGCGGGCGCCGGGTGGGCATGATCAGCACGGCGTTGTCGTACGGCGTGAAGACGTCGGTGTCGCCGTCGCGGGCGAGCAGCGTGCCGGCCCTCTCGATGACGGCGAGCCCAGCGACCGGCGGCACGAACGCGAAGTGGTCGGTGGCGATCGTCACGACGTCGGTGATCTCGATGGCGCGCTGCGCCGGCAGCGGCGCCGTGTCGAGATGCGTGTCCAGAAACGCCCCGTCGACCATGCCGAAGTGGCGCAGGAAGCGCAGCGCCGACTGCTTGGCGACGGTGGGCGCCGCCTGCTCCCAGTGCTGGCCGCATTCGATCAGCAGGGCATTGCGCGGGTCCGCCGCGTCGTCGAACGCCGCGTAGTCGCGCAGCCGCCTGCCCGCCGCGTGGCCCGCATCGATGACGATGTGCTGTGGAATGCCGACCGCCAGCGCGAGTTCCACGCCTTTTTTCTGGCGGCCGGCGAGCGCGAGCGGCGGGCACGCGTCGGTCATCGAGTGCAGGTCGAGCAGGTAGTCCGTCTCGTCGTAGACCGGGCGCAGCGTGCGGGCCCGCGCCAGGTCGCGCGTCCTCCGGTTGCCGTCGAGCACGTCGGTCGTCCACAGCCGGTTGAAGTCCTCGTCCATGCAGCGCGACGCGAAGGGGTCGGCGGCGTCGAACGCGCGGAACGCATCGACGTTGGCGAACGTCAGCGTCAACGTGCCGCGGAGCGGCCGCACGCTCTCGCGCAGCAGCCAGTCGTTGGCGATGGCGCCGCACACCTCGTTGCCGTGGGTGAGCGCCTGGATCGTCACGCGCGGTCCGGGGCGCTCGGCAGTGAACCGCCAGACATACGGGATGCCCGTGTTGCCGGCCTGCCAGCGATCGAGATCCGGGAATTCGACCTCGATGGTAGGCGGGGCCTTCGCGGTTGCGGTCATGCAGCGACGTGATCGACGAGGCGGCGCATGAAGGCCTCGCACTTGGCGACCTGGTCGACGGTCACCCATTCGTTGGGCTGGTGCGCCTGCGCGATGTGGCCGGGGCCGCAGATGATCGTCGGCACGTCGGCGCCATGGAACAGCGAGGCCTCGGTGCCGAACGATACCTTCGCCGCTTCGTGCGTGCCGTTGCACGCGTGGCCCAGCGTCGTGATGTCGCTGCCGTCGTGCGTGTCGAAACCGGGGAGCGTCGACATCGCGTCGAACTCGATGTAGGTCGCGGCGTCGACGGCGTGCATCTGCGGCAGGAAACGCGCGGCGAAGTCGCGGACGTCGGCGAAGAAGGCGTCCGGATCGTCGAACGGCAGGTGGCGGATCTCGAAGTCGAACGAACAGTCGCGCGGGACGATGTTGAGCGCCGTGCCGCCGCGGATGACGCCGACGTGCGCGGTCGTATACGGCACGTCGTAGGCGCTGTCCTTGCGCCCGGCATCGCGGAACGCCCGCGCCCGCTCGGCGATGTACGCGACGATCTCGCAGGCGATCTGCACCGCGTTGACGCCGAGCGGCGTCAGCGACGAATGCGCCTCGAAGCCGCGCACGCGGCAGCGCCAGCTCTTCTTGCCCTTGTGGGCGACCACGAGTTCCATGCCGGTCGGCTCGCCGACGATGCAGCCGGCCGGGCGCACGCCACGGGCGACGATGTCGGCGATCAGCCGGCGCACGCCGATGCAGCCGATCTCCTCGTCGTACGACAGCGCGAAATGGATCGGCTGCGCAAGCCGGCGTCGCAGGAACTCCGGCACGAACGTCAACCCGACGGCGGAGAAGCTCTTCATGTCGGTGACGCCGCGGCCGTAGAGCCGGTCGTCCTTGATGGCGACCTGGAACGGATCGGTGTCCCAGGGCTGGCCATCCACCGGAACGACGTCGGTATGGCCGGACAGCACGATGCCGCCCGTCGTCGCATTGCCGTCGCGCGCCGGAAGCGTGGCGAAGAGGTTGGCCTTGCGGCGGTCGTCGTCGAACGTCAACGTGCTGGCGACGCCATGGGACGCGAGGTAACCGCGCACCCAGTCGATCAACGCGAGGTTGGAATCGCGGCTGGTCGTGTCGAAGCCGACGAGCGTGCGAATCAGCGCGAGCGAAGCCAAGTCCTCGGCGCGCGCGGCGGGACGGACCTCCGCCAGGGTGGCGGGAGCGTTCATGGCGGACCTTCGATGTCGCAAAGAGGAAGGATAGCACCGGCGGCAGGCCGCACCAACGAGGGTCAGGGCCCCCGTCCCGGAAGGACGGAGGCGCTGCCGATACGAGATTGCGTGGCGCCGCTCAGACGCGGGGCTCGCCCTTGCCGTTGACGAGGATCGTCGGTCCCGGGGGTGCCGTCATCTGCACGCGATGCTGGGTGCCGCGAAAGTCGTACGTCACGTCCCAGTAATCGGGCCGTGCGGAAACGGGCCCCTCTGCGCAACGCTGAACATTCTGCGTCGTCACCTGCTGTCCGCCCGAGCCGCGGCCGACGTTCGCACCGACGACGGCGCCGCCCACGGCACCGACGCCGGTCGCGACATCCTGCCCGCGCCCGCCGCCGATCTGGTGGCCGAGAACGCCACCCAGCACGCCGCCGATGATGGCGCCCGGGATGTTGACGTCAGGAGAATTGGTGACCACCTGCTGTTGCTCGACCCAGCATCGTTGTTGCGGAGGTCCGACGACCGCGCGCACCGACGTGACAGGCGCCTCGTACGTGCGCTCGTTCTTGCGCTTGCGGTAATCGTAGCCGGACGGCGAGTAGAACTCGCGGCCGTTGCCGTACTCGGGGATGTTCACCGGACGGACCGACGACACGCTGTTGTTGAGCCCCATGGCGTTCAACGAGCCATAGCTGCCCGGGCGCAGGATGACGCACTGCCCTTCGAACCGGGCGTTCTCGCAGGCTTCCCAGACGCCGCGCTTCACCACGACGGACGAGGCGCGATCGTTGAAGCCGAAACGCTCGAAGTTGCCGATCTGCTTGTCGGCCGTGAATGAACGGCCTTCGAAGCCGGGGCGTTCGAAGAAGGTCACCTGCGCCGACGCCTGCATGGCCACGGCGATCGCCGCGGCACCCACTGCCAGTTTGAATTTGGATCCCATGTTGCTCTCCATGTTGCCTCGAAAGAAAACCGCCCGCACAAGGTGGCATCGCCGTTCGAGTCGCTCAATCCGTGCGCGCCCCGACGTGGCGTAGGAATTTCGCGCCGCTCGCTGTAGGACATCCTGATTGAGTCTGCGAATGCGGACAGCAGAGACGACAACGGCGCCATTCCGGCGCCGTTGCGTCGGACTCGCGACAAGGTCAGTAGCCGTAGTAGCGCGGCGCGACCGGATAGCGCACCGGGGCGTAGCGCGGGGCGACGACGACCGGCGGCGCGTACACGACTGCACGCGGCGCGTAGTACGGGTACGCGGCCGGCGCCACGACGGGGGCATACCACGGGCGGTACGCGACCGGCGGCGCGACGACCACGGGCCTATAGGCCGGTCGGTAGTACGGACGGTAGGGCGCGCTGTAGTACGGGCGTCCGACATGGCCACCATAGCCGGCCCAGGCGGGCTGGCCGGCCGTGACGGCGAAGCCGGGTGCGCCGATCGAAACGCTCCAGCCGACGTTGTTGCCGGCGGATGCCATCGGCGCGAAGACGGAGGCGGCGCCGACGAGCAGCGTGCCCACGGAAGCGGTGAGGATTCGGGTGCGATTCATGTGCGAGCCTCCTTGCAGTTAGCCCCGCTCCGGTATCAGTCCGAAGCCAATGGGGTCATGTTCCCTAAAACGTCACAGTCAGACCCGAGGTTGACGGCGAAGTTGCGCCGCCAGGCATCTGTTACAAATGGAAACGCATTGCGCTATCCTTCCGCCATTGCGCATTCGACCTGCCGCGACGTCGGTGCGGAGGCAGCGCCGGCCCAAGTCCTCCTGGAGATTTCCGCATGCGAGTGTTCCGCTTTCTCATCGCCGCGATCGTGGCGGCCGCCTACGCTGTGCCGCTCGCGGCCGCCAACCTGACGATCGGCCTCGGCACCGACGTCACGGCGCTCGATCCGCACTATCACAACCTGACGCCGAACAACAACGTGGCGTCGCACCTCTTCGGCTACCTGGTGCAGCGCAACGAGAAGTCGCAACCGGAACCCGGGCTCGCCACCGAGTGGAAGGCCGTCGATCCGACGACGTGGGAGTTCAAGCTGCGCCGCGGCGTCAAGTTCCACGACGGCAGCGAGTTCACGGCGGCCGATGTCGTCGCCTCGATCGAACGCGTGCCGAAGGTTCCCAACAGCCCGTCGCCGTTCACCGCCTACACGAAGCAGATCCAGAAGATCGAGGTCGTCGACCCGTACACGATCCGCTTCAAGACGGCGCTGCCGTATCCGCTGATGCCGTCGGACATGACGCAGATCGCCATCATCAACAAGGCGTTCGCCAACGCGAGCACCGAGGACTTCAACTCGGGCAAGGCGGCCGTCGGCACGGGTCCGTACAAGTTCGCGAAGTTCACGAAGGGCGACCGCATCGAGCTCGTCCGCAACGACGCGTGGTACGGCGGCCGGACGCCGTGGGACAAGGTGACGATGCGCATCATCACGCAGGATGCCGCCCGCGTCGCGGCGCTGCTGTCGGGCGACGTGCAGGTCATCGAGAACGTGCCGACGGCCGACGTCGCGAAGCTCAAGGGCGACAAGAAGCTCGCGATCTATCGCGGCGTCTCCGACCGCCTGATGTACGTCCACCTGGACAGCGACCGCGCGATCACACCCACGGTGACCGCCAAGGACGGCAAGCCGCTCGACCGGAATCCGCTGAAGGACGCGCGGGTACGCAAGGCGCTGTCGAAGATGATCAACCGGGGGGCGATCGTCGAGCGCGTGATGGAAGGCGAGGCGATTCCGGCGGGCCAGCTCGTGCCGGATTTCCTGTTCGGCGCGACCAAGGCGCTGAAGGTCGAGCCGTTCGACGCGGAAGGCGGCAAGAAGCTGCTCGCGGAGGCCGGCTACCCCGACGGCTTCGAGGTGACGCTGCACGCGACCAACAACCGCTACGTCAACGACGCCAAGATCGCGCAGGCGATCGCGCAGATGTGGACGCGCGCCGGCGTGCCGACCAAGGTCATCGCGATGCCGTCGGCCACGTTCTTCCCGCAGGCGACCGACCTGAAGTTCAGCGTGCTGCTCGCCGGCTGGAGCACCGGCACCGGCGAATCGTCGTCGTCGCTGAAGGCGCTGCTGATGACCTTCAACAAGGACAAGGGGTACGGCACCGCCAACCGCGGCCGCTACTCGAACACCAAGGTCGACGCGCTGACGGAGGATGCGCTGCAGATCGTCGACGACGTCAAGCGCGAGGTGTACCTGCAGCGCGCGGCGGAACTCGCCATCGGCGACACCGGCCTCATCCCGCTGCATTTCCAGATCAGCCTGTGGGCGACGCGCGACGCCATCGCCTATGCGCCACGGGTCGACGAGCAGACGCTGGCGTGGAAGTTCCTGCCCGCGAAGAAATGATGCACTGACGATTCGCTCGGCACACGGTGCGCGGAATACGCACGCCGTGCGCCAGTCCCAAGGCGGCGACCCATGAATGCACCCCATCCGCAATGGCCGGCGATCACCACGCCGGCGCAGAATTTCATCGCCAATGCGTGGCAGCCGTCGTCGAGCCGCGCGGAGCTGCCGATGATCGATCCCTCGGACGGCGCGCCGTTTGCCGCGATCGCGCGCGGCAATGCCTACGACATCGACACGGCGGTCACCGCCGCGCGGCAGGCGCTCGCCGGGCCGTGGGGCAGGCTGGCGCCGGCCGAACGCGGGCGGTTGCTCGGCGCGCTCGGCCGCGCGATCCTCGCGCGCACCGAGGAACTCGCGCTGATCGAGGCGCGCGATTGCGGGAAGCCGGTCAAGCAGGCGCGCGCGGACGTGATCGCGTGCGCGCGCTATTTCGAGTTCTACGGCGGCGCCTGCGACAAGCTGCACGGCACGACGATTCCCTATCCCGACGGGTTCACCGTGCTGACGTGGCGCGAGCCGCACGGCGTCACGGGCCACATCATTCCGTGGAACTATCCGCTGCAGATCTTCGGCCGCTCCGTCGGCTGCGCGCTCGCCGCGGGCAATGCCTGCGTGGTGAAGCCGGCGGAGGATGCCTGCCTGTCGTTGCTGCGCGTGGCCGAACTCGCGGCGGAAGTCGGATTCCCGCCGGGTGCGCTGAATCTCGTGACCGGCCTCGGTGACGAGGCCGGGGCCGCAATCGCCGAACACCCGGGCATCGCCCACATCTCGTTCACCGGGTCGCCGGCGACGGGAACGCGGGTCGCCGCCGCGGCGGCCAGGCGGCACTGCCCGGTCACGCTGGAACTGGGCGGGAAGTCGCCGCAGATCGTCTTCGCCGACGCCGACCTCGACGCTGCGCTGCCCGCGCTGGTGAATGCGATCGTGCAGAACGCCGGGCAGACGTGTTCCGCCGGCAGCCGCCTGCTCGTCGAGCAATCGCGCTACGAGGAAGTGCTGGCACGCTTGGGCGAGCGCTTCGCCGCGCTCCGCGCCGGGCCCGCGCTCGCCGATCTCGACTGCGGTCCGCTGATCCGCGGGTCGCAGCTGCAGCGCGTGCGCGACTTCCTGGCGGACGCGCAACGCGACGGCATCGCGACGGTCGCGCACGGGTCCGTCGTGTCCGACGCGCCCGCCGGCGGCTTCTACGTGGCGCCGACGCTGTTGCGCGACGTGCCGCCCGACCATCGCCTCGCCCGCGACGAAGTGTTCGGCCCGGTGCTGTCCGCCATGCCGTTCGCCGACGAAGCGGATGCCGTGCGGCTTGCCAACGCGACGGACTTCGGACTGGTGGCGGGCGTGTGGACACAGGACGGCGCACGGCAACTGCGGATGGCCCGCGCCGTGCAGAGCGGCCAGGTGTTCATCAACAACTATGGCGCGGGCGGCGGCGTGGAGCTGCCGTTCGGCGGCGTCAAGCATTCCGGACACGGACGCGAAAAGGGCTTCGAGGCGCTCTACGGATTCACGACGCTCAAGACGGTCGTGCTGCGGCATGGCTGATCGGCGCCGCGCAGCGCCGCGGTGCCGTGCGGACACCGTTGCGCGGACGGGCACGGCGGGCGTGCCGCGGCGATGCGAACGTGACCCCCGGGCCGCCGTCGCGCCGCTGCGCGCCACGGCGCCGGGGTGCCGGAAGCCATCGAACGACTCGCGCGACTCCCGCGCCACGACTCACTCCTGCAAGGACATCTGATGAGACTCGAGAACAAGGTCGCCATCGTCACCGGCGCCGGGTCCGGCTTCGGACGCGGCATCGCGCAGCGCTTCGCCGCCGAAGGCGCGAAGGTGATCGTCAACGACGTCAACGCCGAGAACGGCGAGCACACGGTCGCCGACATCGTTCAAGCCGGCGGCGACGCGCGTTTCCTCGCCGGCGACGTCACGCGCGACGCCGATGTGCGGCGGCTGGTCGACTTCGCGCTCGCGTCGTTCGGCGGCCTCGACATCGTCGTCAACAACGCCGGGACGACGCACAAGAACCAGCCGATGCTCGACGTCAGCGAGGAGCAGTTCGACCGCATCTACCAGGTCAACGTCAAGAGCCTCTACCTGACGGCCAAGCACGCGGTGCCGCACATGCGCCCCGGCACAACGGCGTGTTCATCACGATCGCGTCGACGGCGGGCGTGCGGCCGCGGCCCGGCCTCACCTGGTACAACGGCAGCAAGGGCGCGGCGATCGTGACGTCGCGGTCGATGGCGGCGGAGCTCGCCAAGGACAACATCCGCGTCAACGTGATCAATCCGGTGGCCGGCGAAACCGCGATGCTCGCGGATTTCATGGGCCAGGACACGCCGGAGCGGCGCGCGCAGTTCGTGGCGTCGATTCCGCTGGGACGGCTGTCGCAGCCGACCGGACATCGCGACCGCGGCCGTGTTCTTCGCGTCGGACGAGGCGTCGTTCATCACCGGTGCGTGCCTCGAGGTCGACGGCGGACGTTGCGTCTGAGGTGCGTGCGGTGTCGCGATGATCCGCATGCCGCGACAGCGACCGCGCTGCTGCGGCGTCGCTTGCCGGCCGCATGCCGCGCCAGTGCGCGCCGAGCGACCGCGCCGCCGGTGCGGCACGCGATCGAGCCGCACCTGCCGATCACGGCGCTAAGAATCCCTGCCTCGCTGCCACGGCCGACCGATGCTGGTCGGGCATCCGAAGGCGGGCATCGCGACCCGATGCCGACGAGCCGTTCCTGCCGGGGCGGAGAGGCACGCTGCGGTGGCGCGGGGGCGTATGCTGCACGACCTGCCACCCGCCGCCGGACGCGCGCGTAGACCCGATGCGCCCGCGCTGGCCGCGCGGGCGCGGCAATCGCCGGCCGCGTCGTACCCGGCGTTCGCGCCGGCGATCACGGTCGTCGTAGCCTGCCTCGCGCAGCACCAGCGTGCTCGCCCAGCCCGGGCCGCCATCGAAATCCCCGGGTGTGGCCGAAAGCCTGGGCACGACGCCGGGAACCTTCAGCGTGCCGCCGTCGCGGCGCGCGATCTCCGCGGATCATGGCCCGTGCCTCGTAGTGCGCGTCGGCGACGATGTCGCGGATCGTGTAGATCTTCGATGCCGGGACTTCGGCGCGCTGCATCGCGGCCAGCGCGTCGTCGGGCGAGCGCTGCGCCGTCCACGCCTCGATCTGCTCGTCGAGCCACACCTGCCGCGCCGCGCGACCGTCGTTGTGCGCGAGCGACGGATCGTTCGCCGAGGTCGTCGCGCCCCATGGCGCCGCACAGGCGGCGGAAGATCGAATCGCCATTGCCGGCGATCAGGACGTAGCTGCCGTCGTTGCAGCGGTAGGCCGACGTCGGCGCGATGCCGGGCAGGATCGAACCGGTGCGCTCGCGCACGGCGCCGAACGCGTCGAATTCGGGCAGCAGCGACTCCATCACCGAGAACACCGATTCGTACAGCGCCACGTCGACGACCTGGCCGCAGCCGCTCGTGCGCCGGTGTTCGAGCGCCATCAGCGCGCCGATGACGCCGTAGAGCGCCGACAGCGTGTCGCCGATCGAGATGCCGATGCGCGAGGGCGGACGGTCCGGCGTGCCGGTGACGTGGCGCAGGCCGCCCATCGCCTCGCCGATGACGCCGAAGCCCGGGCGCTCGCGCATACGGACCGGTCTGTCCGTAGCCCGAGATGCGGACCATGACGAGGCCGGGATTCACCTTCGCCAGCGCGTCGTAGGCCAAGCCCCCACGCCTCGAGCGTGCCGGGGCGGAAATTCTCGACGACGATGTCGGCACGTTCGGCCAGCGCGCGCGCGATCGCCTGGCCTTCGGCGATGCGGAGGTCGACGCGTTACCGAGCGCTTGTTGCGCGACTGCACGTGCCACCAGACCGACGTGCCGTCCTTGACGTAGCGCCACTTGCGCAACGGGTCGCCGTGCCCGGGCGGCTCCAGCTTGACGACGTCGGCGCCGAACTCGGCGAGGATCTTGGCGCAGAACGGGCCGGCGATCAGCGCGCCCATCTCGAGCACCCTGAGTCCGGCGAGCGGGCGGGCGCGCCCGGCGCGGTCATCTGGCGTAGACCAAGTCGCGCAATGACCAGTGAAATCCACGGCAGGTAGGTGATGAGCATCAGGCAGCCGAAGATCACCAGCACGAACGGGATCAGCCGCGTCGACGATCTGGTCGAGCGAAATGCGCGCGACCGTGCAGGCGGCGAACAGGTTGACGCCGAACGGCGGCGTGATCATCCCGAGCGCGAGGTTGACGACCATGATGATGCCGAAGTGCACCGGGTCGATGCCGAAATGCTGCGCGACCGGCGCGAGGATCGGCGCCAGCACGATGATCGACGCCGACGTCTCGATGAACATGCCGATGACGAACAGCGCGATGTTCACGCCGAGCAGGAACAGCGCCGGCGACTGCAGCACGTCGACCAGCAACGCGCCGATCTTGTCCGGAACGCCGGCCCGCGTGATCAGGTAGCTGAACAGCCCGGCGTTGGCGATGATGAACAGGATCACCGCCGACGACACGACGCTCTTGCGCAGCACCTGCGGCAGGTCGCTGACCTTGGTCTCGCGGTAGACCAGCACGCCGACGATCAGCGCGTAGAAGACGGCGACGACCGACGCCTCGGTCGGCGTGAACACGCCGCCGTAGATGCCGCCGAGGATGATCACCGGCATCAGCAGCGCCAGCGCCGCCTTGCCGCGTGGCGCGACGAGGAACGGCAGCCGGCCCTCGTGGTCGTCCTTGCCGTAGCCCTTCCAGCGCGCGTAGACGATGACGAACACCATCAGCGCGCCGCCGATCAGCAGGCCCGGGGCCGAAGCCGGCGATGAACAGCTCGCCGATCGAAACCTCGGCCGAGACGCCGTAGAGGATCATCGGGATCGACGGCGGGATGATGACGCCCAGCTCGGCGGACGTCGCCTGCAGCGCCGCCGCATAGTTGGTCGGGTAGCCGTGCTTGATCAGCGCGGGAATCAGGATGGCGCCGATCGCGAACGTCGTGGCCACGCTCGACCCCGACACCGCGGCGAAGATCATGCAGGTGAGCACGCAGGTGGCGGCGAGGCCGCCCTGGACGCCGCCGACGATCGACTTCGCGAATTCGACGAGGCGCTTCGAGATGCCGCCGGATTCCATCAGGTTGCCGGCGAGGATGAAGAACGGGATCGCGGCGAGCGGGAACTTGTTGATCGACGAGAACATCTCCTTCACGACCGCGAGGAAGTTCAGGTTCGCCTGGTACGCGCCGACGAGGCTCGCGAGGCCGATGGCGACCGCGACCGAGATCGACAGCGCGAACGCGACGATCATCGTCAGCAGCATCGTGGTGGGCATCGTCGCGTCCTATTGCGCCGTTTCGAGTTCCTGGCGCCGCGGATCGACGAGGCAGCCGATCACGGCGATCGCCGAGAACACCGCACCCACGGGGATCGCCGTATACGCCCAAGTCATCGAAAACGATTCGAGGCCGCTGATCGTCTGGAAGCGTCCGCGATACGCGTACTCGATGCCGAACCACAGCATCACCGCGAGCACCACCAGCGCGCACAGCGCCGCGAGCACGTCGAGCAGGCGCTTGCCCACCGGTCCCGCCATCCGGTGCGCGAGGTCGACGCAGACCATCGCGCCCTGGCGAAAGGCGTACGGCGCGCCGAGGAACACCATCCAGATCAGCGTGAAGCGGATCAGCACCTCCGACCATTCGGCCGGCTGGTGGAAGACGAACCGCGACAGGATCTGGTACAGGCCGAGGCAGGCGGCCGCCACCAGCATGGCGCAGGCGAAGGCGAGCGCCGCCGCGGTCGTGCGCTGCTCGAAGGCGAGAAAGGCGCGGCGCATGTCAATGGCCGCGCAGGACGCCGCCCGCGCGGGCGCGGCCACCGGGGGCGTCCCCGACGCCGGGCGCGGCCCGCGTGCCGCGGAGCCGCTCCCCGGTGCGGTGCGTCACTTGGCGTTCCGGATCTTGTCGATGTTGTCCTGGCCGAACTTCTTGCCGAATTCGACGAACGTCGGCTGCAGCGCGGTCTGGAACTTCGTCTTGTCGACGACCTCGATCACCGTCATGCCGTGCGCCTTCAGTTCGGCGACGACGCGCTTCTCGTCCTCGTCGATGCGCGCGCGGTTGGCCTTGACGGCTTCCTGCGCGGCTTCGCCGAACGCCTTCTTGTCGGCCGCCGACAGCTTGTCGAACTTGGCCTTGTTCATCAGGATGAGCGCGGGCGAATACACGTGGCCGGTCAGCGTGATGTACTTCTGCACCTGGTCGAACTTCGCCGCCGATGATCACCGACAGCGGATTCTCCTGCCCGTCGACCGTGCCCTGTTGCAGCGCGGTGAACACCTCGGTGAACGCCATCGGCGTCGGGATGATGCCGAACTGCTTGTAGGCCTGGATGTGGACCGGATTCTCCATCGTCCGCATCTTCAGGCCCTTCAGGTCATCCGGCACGTTGACCGACCGCTTGCTGTTCGTCATGTGGCGAAAGCCGTTTTCGCCCCACGCCAGCGCGACGATGCCCTTGGCGGGAAACTTGCCGAGCATTTCCTGGCCGATGGGGCCGTCGAGCGTGCGGCGCGCCTGCCCGTAGTCCTTGAACAGGAACGGAATGTCGAGGATCGCCACCTCCGGCACGAAGTTGGGAATCGGGCCCGTCGACGTCATCGTGAGGTCGAGCGTCCCGAGCTGCACGGCCTCGATCGACTCCCGCTCGGCGCCGAGCGCGCCGGAGTAGAAATTCTGCACCTTGAAGCGGCCGTTGGTGCGCTTCTCGACTTCCTTCGCGAACGTGTCGACCGCGACGCCGTAGTGGGAATTCTGGCTGACCGAGATATTCATCTTCAGCGTTTCCTGCGCGGCGGCGGGCGCGGCGGGCAGCACCGCCAGCACGGCGGCGACGACAACGGGGTATGCAAGGCGCGGCAAACGCATGTTTCCTCCTTCAGGGGGGTGCCACGTGGGCGGAATGTGGGCTGTTGGAATCGCCCTTCGGGTCCGATTCTAGGGAAGGTGGACGCGGATGTATAGGCGAACCGGTGCCGCCGGCGCTTGGGGGAGGCGCGGCGTTTGGTGTCCCGCGGGCGCTTTGTGAAATAATCGCTGCGGTGTGGCCCATCCTTGGGCTGCCGCCGCAAACCGCAGGACCCGGGAAGAGGCCCGCTTCCATGCTCGACAGCAACGTCCACGCGCAACTGGCGGCGATACTTCCGCCGGCGGCGCTGCTGGTCTCGCCCGAGGACACGAAGCCGTACGAATGCGACGGGCTCACGCTCTATCGCGCGCAGCCGGCCGCCGTCGTGCTGCCCGAAAACGAGGCGCAGGTCGTGGCGATCCTCAAGGCCTGCCACGCCGCGCGCATTCCCGTCGTCGCGCGCGGCGCGGGGACGAGCCTGTCCGGCGGCGCGCTGCCCGACGCCGCGGGCATCGTGCTGTCGCTCGCCAAGTTCAAGCGGATCATCGCGATCGACGCCCTGACCCGCACGGCCGTCGTGCAGCCCGGCGTCCGCAACCTCGCCATCTCCGAGGCCGCGGCACCGTACGGCCTCTACTACGCGCCCGATCCGTCGTCGCAGATCGCCTGCTCGATCGGCGGCAACGTCGCCGAGAACGCCGGCGGCGTCCATTGCCTGAAGTACGGCCTCACCGTGCACAACCTGCGGCGCGTGCGCGGCGTGCTGATCACCGGCGACGTCGTCGAGTTCGGCGGCGATTCGCTCGACAGCGCCGGCTACGACCTGCTGGCGCTCGTCACCGGCAGCGAGGGCCTGCTCGCCATCATCACCGAAATCACCGTCAAGCTGACGCCGAAGCCGCAGCTCGCGCAGGTGGCGCTCGCCGCGTTCGACGACGTGGAAAAGGCCGGCGCGGCCGTGGGCGCCATCATCGGCGCCGGCATCATCCCGGCGGGTCTCGAAATGATGGACCAGCCGGCCACGCGCGCCGTCGAGCAGTTCGTCCACGCCGAACTACCCGCTCGACGCCGCGGCGGTGCTGCTCGTCGAGTCCGACGGCACGCCCGAGGAAGTGGCGGCGGAGATGGCGGAGATCCGGCGCGCTGCTGACGGCATCGGGCGCCACCGAAATCCGCGTGTCCAAGGACGAGGCGCAGCGGCTGCTGTACTGGTCGGGGCGCAAGGCCGCGTTTCCCGCGGTGGGGCGCATCTCGCCCGACTACTACTGCATCGACGGCACCATACCGCGTGCGCGCGCTGCCGCGCGTGCTGCGCGCCATCGCGCAGTGGTCGATCGAATTCGGCCTGCCGTGCGCGAACGTGTTCCACGCGGGCGACGGCAACCTGCATCCGCTGATCCTGTTCGACGCCAACAAGCCGGGCGAGACGGAACGTACGGTGGCCTTCGGCGACCGCATTCTCGAGTTGTGCATCGAGGTGGGAGGCACGGTCACCGGCGAGCACGGCGTCGGCGTCGAAAAGCTGAACGCGATGTGCGTGCAGTTCTCGCCCGAGGAGCTCGCGCGCTTTCACGGCATCAAGGAGGCGTTCGACGCCTACCGGCTGCTCAATCCCGGCAAGGCGGTGCCCACGCTGCACCGCTGCGCGGAAATGGGCCGGATGCACGTCCACCACGGCGCGCTTCCGCATCCGGAACTGCCGCGTTTCTGACCATGAGCCGAACCGACCATGAATGCTCGCGATCGCACGCGTGCCCGACCGACCGCGGACGATGTCGCCGCGGTCGTGGGCACGCTCACCAGGGATTTCGGGACGCGCGCGAAGACCAGCGCCGCGATCCGCGAACAGCATGGCCACGGCGAAGGCCTGGCCGACGCCGCGCTGCCCGATGTCGTCGTGTATCCGCACAGCAACGAGGAGGTCGCCGGCATCGTGCGGCTCTGCCACGCCGCGCGCGTGCCGGTCATCGCGTTCGGCGTCGGGACGTCGCTCGAAGGCCACGTCGCGGCGCTCTACGGCGGCGTCTGCATCGACCTGTCCGCAGATGAACCGCGTGCTGCGAGGTCAACGCCGCCGACCTCGACTGCCGCGTGCAGGCCGGCGTGACCCGCGAGCAGGTGAACGCGGAACTGAAGGGCACCGGCCTCTTCTTCCCGATCGACCCCGGCGCCAACGCGACGATCGGCGGCATGGCCTCGACGCGCGCGTCCGGCACCAACGCCGTGCGCTACGGCACGATGCGCGAGAACGTGCTCGGACTGACCGTCGTCACGGCCGACGGCCGCATCATCCGCACCGGCGGCCGCGCGCGCAAATCGTCCGCCGGCTACGATCTCACGCGCCTCTTCGTCGGCGCGGAGGGCACGCTCGGCGTCATCACCGAGATCCAGCTGCGCCTCTACGGCCTGCCCGAGGCGATCTCGCGCGGCGGTCTGCCAGTTCCCGGACCTCAAGTCCGCCGTCGACACCGTCATCGTCGCGATGCAGATGGGCATCCCCGTCGCGCGCATCGAGCTGCTCGACGCGCTGCAGATGGACGCCTGCATCCGGTACTCGAAGCTCGAAGGATTCGCGGCGCTGCCGACGCTGTTCTTCGAGTTCCACGGCACGCGAGGCGAGCGTGCAGGAGCAGGCCGAGATGATGCAGGCGATCGCCGCCGAGCACGGCGGCAGCGCGTTCCAGTGGGCGACGAATCCCGAGGACCGCGTCCGGCTGTGGAAGGCCCGCCACAACGCCTATTACGCGGCGCTGGCGCTGCGGCCGGGCAAGCAGGCGTTCTCCACCGATGCCTGCGTGCCGATCTCGCGGCTCGCCGATTGCCTGCTCGAGACCGCGCGCCGAACTCGACCGCGAAGGCGTCGTCGCGCCGATCGTCGGCCACGTCGGCGACGGCAACTTCCACGTGCTCGTGCTGTTCGACCCGGCGAGCGCGGCCGAGCGCGCCAAGGCGGACGACATCGCCAAGCGCGTGAGCATGCGCGCGATCGCGATGGGCGGCACCTGCACCGGCGAGCACGGCATCGGCGTCCACAAGCTCGAGGCGCTCATCGCCGAGCACGGCGAGGCGGTCGAACTCATGCAGACGATCAAGCGCGCGCTCGATCCCCACAACATCATGAACCCCGGCAAGACCGTCCCGGACTGATCCGCACATGTACACCCTCTACATCGGCAACCGGAACTACTCGTCGTGGTCGCTGCGCGGCTGGCTGGCGACGAAGCTGTCCGGCGCGCCTTTCCGCGACGTCGTCATCCAGCTCCGCGGCACGTACAACGCCGACAACCGCGCGTTCTCGCCGACGGCGCTGGTCCCGGCGCTGCACGACGGCACGACGCACGTCTGGGATTCGCTGGCGATCATCCGAATACCTGGCCGAGCGCCATCCGGGCATGTGGCCCGCCGACCCCGTGGCGCGCGCGTGGGCGCGCTCGATCGCGGCGGAGATGCATTCCGGCTTCGCGACGTTGCGCAACGACATGACGATGTGCATCCGCGAGCGCCTGGACGTGCGTCCGTGGTCCGACGCGCTCGTCGCCAACATCGCGCGTGTCGAGGAGATCTGGAACGAATCGCGGCAACGCTTCGGCGCGGGCGGCGATTACCTGTGCGGCGCGTACTCGCTGGCCGATGTGTTCTATGCGCCGGTCGCGTTCCGCTTCCAGACCTATGGCGTCGCGCCCGCGGGCGCGGCCGGCCGTTACCTGGCCGCGCTGCTCGGCCATCCGCACGTGCGGGAATGGGAACGCGCGGCGCTGGCGGAGAAGGAGGTCATCGCCGCCGACGAGCCGCGCCTCCTCTACCGCGACAAGCTGAGGGCCGCGGGCCGCGCGTGATGGATCCCGGGCTCGAGGCGCTGCAGGCGAAGGTCCGCGCAGCCGCGGAGACGCGGTCGCCGCTGCGCATTCGCGGCGGCGGCACCAAGGACTTCTACGGCGGCGCCCTCGTCGGCGACACCGTCGATACGCAGGTGTACGCCGGCATCATCGACTACGAGCCCACCGAGCTCGTCATCACGGCGCGCGCGGGCACGTCGCTCGCGGCGATCGAGCGGGCGATGCATGCGCGTGGGCAGATGCTCGGATTCGAGCCTCCGCATTTCGCCGAGGGCGGCACGCTGGGCGGCGCGGTGGCCAGCGGCCTGTCGGGACCGCGGCGCCCGTATGCCGGCGGTGTCCGCGATCTCATTCTCGGCGTACGGGTGCTGGACGGCGTCGGCGAGCACCTGACGTTCGGCGGCCAGGTGATGAAGAACGTCGCCGGCTTCGACGTGTCGCGGCTGATGGCGGGCGCGCTCGGCACCCTGGGGATCGTCACCGAAGTCTCGCTCAAGTGCGTGCCGCGTCCGAAAGCGGAAACGACCGTCGCGTTCGAGTGCTCGGCCGACCAGGCCATCCGCATGGCGAACGAATGGGGCGGCCAGCCGCTGCCGGTGTCGGCGACGTGCTATCACGACGGACGGCTGCACGTCCGCCTGTCGGGCGCGCAACCGGCGGTGGCGGCCGCGATCGCCAGGATGGGCGGCGATGTCATCGCCGACGCCGACGCGATCTGGGCCGCCGTGCGCGACCACCGGCACCCGTTCTTCGCGCCGGCACGCGACGGGCGCGAAGGCGCTGTGGCGGCTGTCGGTGAAGTCGACCGCGCCCTACACCGATCTGGGCGGCGAGCAGCTGATCGAGTGGGGCGGCAGCCTGCGCTGGCTGCTGGCCGGCGAGCGCACCGACGCGCAGAAGGTGCGTGCGTGGTCCGCCGCGCACGGCGGTCACGCGACCGTGTTCCGCGCGCAGAGCAAGAGGGCGGACGTGTTCCATCCGCTCGACGCCACGCTGGCGGAGATCCACCGCAAGCTGAAGGACGTCTTCGACCCGCACGGCGTGTTCAATCGCGGCCGGCTGTATGCCCGGAATCTGATGCAGACCGCACCTGGCACCCGAATACCGCGACACCCGCGAAGGCCGCGAAGCCGACGCGATCCTGCGCTCGTGCGTGCATTGCGGCTTCTGCACGGCCACGTGCCCGACGTACCAGCTGCTGGGCGACGAGCTCGACGGCCCGCGCGGCCGGATCTACCTCATCAAGGAAGTGCTCGAAGGCGCGCCGGTCACCGCCAAGACGCAGCTGCACCTCGATCGCTGCCTGACCTGCCGCAACTGCGAGACGACGTGTCCGTCGGGCGTCCAGTACGGCCGGCTGCTCGACATCGGGCGCAGCATCGTCGATGCGAAAGTCGGGCGCACCGCCACCGAAGCGGCGCAGCGATGGACGCTGCGCAGGACGCTGCTGTCGCCTACGCTCTTCGGCGGCGCGCTGTCGATGGGCCGCATGGTGAAGGGGCTGCTGCCGCGCGAGCTCGCCGACAAGATTCCGGGAGGTGCCCCCGCCGGCGCGTGGCCGCTGCCGCGTCATCCGCGCAAGATGCTCGTGATGGAAGGCTGCGTGCAGCCGGCGCTGAAGCCGAACATCGACGCCGCCGCGCCCGCGTGCTCGACCGCATCGGCATCTCGCCGATCCGCGTGGCCGGCGGCGGCTGCTGCGGCGCGCTGTCGCATCACCTGAACGCCGACGAGGAGGCGCGCGCGATCGTGCGCCGGAACATCGATGCGTGGTGGCCGCTCGTCCATCGCGGGCTCGAGGCGATCGTCGTCACCGCCAGCGGCTGCGGCGTCATGGTCAAGGACTACGGCCACTTCCTGGGGCACGAGGCCGCCTATGCGGCGAAGGCGAAGAAGATCGCCGAACTGGCGCGCGATCCGATCGAGATCGTGACGGCGGAGTGGAAGAAGATCGCGCCGCTGATCGCGATGGACCAGGGACCGCAGCGCATTTCGTTCCATTCGCCCTGCACGCTGCAGCACGGCATGAAGATCCGCGGCCAGGTCGAGGAGATCCTGCTGGCGATCGGTCATTCGTTGCTGCCGGTGGCGGACGCGCACCTGTGCTGCGGGTCGGCCGGCACCTACTCGGTGCTGCAGCCGGTGCTCGCCGGCCAGTTGAAGGATCGACAAGCTGAAGGCGCTGGAGGCGTCGCGACCGGACGTGATCGTGTCCGCCAACGTCGGTTGCATGACGCACCTGCAATCCGGGACGAAGACGCCCGTGCGCCACTGGATCGAGCTGCTCGACGCGCGAATGCTCAACGCGCAGCGGACCGCTTGAAGGCACCGGGTTCCGCTTGGCCGAACGCATGACCGACGCTCGCCACGACACCCGTGCCGACTACCGGCACTTCCTCGCGATCCCGACGCGCTGGATGGACAACGACATGTACGGCCACGTCAACAACGTGACCTACTACTCGTACTTCGACACGGTGGTGAACGAGCACCTGATCAGCGCCGGCGGTCTCGATATCCGCGATGGCCCCGCCGTGGGTTTCGTCGTCGAGACGTCCTGCCGGTTTCACCGGGGGTTGTCGTTCCCGGAAACGATCGAGGCCGGCCTGCGGGTCACGCGGCTCGGCCGCAGTTCGGTGACGTACGAGATCGCGTTGTTCACGCGGGGCCACGCCGCACCCGCCGCCACGGGCCGCTTCGTCCACGTGTGGGTCGACCGCGCGACCGAACGTCCGACCGCGGTACCGCCCGGCATTCGCGCCGCGTTGCAGCCGCTGCTGGTCGCGGCCACGCCGCCGTGACCGGGCGTGCGCTGCAACGCGCGCCGATGGCGCGTCTGTTCATCCTCGTGCCCGCCGCCGGCGGCGGCGCGCGCTTCGGCCATCCGCTTCCGAAGCAGTACGCGCTGCTGGCGGGGCTTCCCGTGCTCGTGCACTCGCTGACGCGCCTGGTCGACATGCTCGCGCCCGCCGGCACTTTCGTCGCGCTCGCCGCCGACGACCTGCACTACGACCGGATGCCGGGCCGGCCGGCGGACGTCGTCGCGCTGCGCTGCGGCGGCGCGACGCGCGCGGAGACGGTGCGCAACGCGCTGGCCGAACTCGCCGACCGCTGCGGGGACGACGACTGGCTGCTCGTCCACGACGCCGCGCGGCCGTGCGTGCCGCGCGATGCGCTCGCCCGGCTGGTCGAGCATCTGCGCGACGACGCCGTCGGCGGTCTGCTCGCGGTGCCGGTGGCCGACACGCTGAAGCGCAGCGACAACGATGCCGATGCGCCGCATGCGGTCGCGACGGTTCCGCGCGCCGGACTTTGGCAGGCGCAGACGCCGCAGATGTTCCGCTTCGGCGTGCTGCGCCGCGCGTTCGACGACGAGCGCGCGCTGGCGTGCACGGACGAGGCGCAGGCAGTGGAGGCCCTGGGCCTCGCGCCACAGCTCGTGCGCGGCAGCGCCGCCAACCTGAAGATCACCTATCCCGACGACCTGACACTGGCCGCCGCCGTCCTCGCGGCGCAGGCGGCGGAGGATTCTCCTCCATGACGATGCGCATCGGCACCGGATTCGACGTCCATGCGCTGGTCGCGGGAAGGCCGCTCGTCATCGGCGGCGTCACCATTGCCCACTCGCGCGGCCTGGCCGGGCACTCCGACGCCGACGTGCTGCTGCACGCGATCGCCGATGCGTTGCTCGGCGCGCTGGCGTTGGGCGATCTCGGCGTCCATTTTCCCGACAGCGATGCGCGCTGGAAGGGCGCCGACAGCCGCGTCCTGCTGCGGCATGTCATGTCGCTGGTGGCCGCGCGCGAATGGGAAATCGGCAACGTCGACGCCACGGTGATCGCGCAGGCGCCGAAGCTCGCGCCGCACGTGCCGGCGATGCGCGCGAACGTCGCGGCCGATCTCCGCTGCGCCATCGACCGCGTGTCGATCAAGGCCACGACGACGGAACGGCTGGGCTTCACCGGCCGCGAGGAAGGGATCGCGGCGGAAGCGGTGGTGCTGATCGCGCCGCGGACTGCCGCGCCGCAGCGGTGAATCCGCGCGTCCTCGCAAGCGCAGGAGTGCCGCCTAGCGCGGCGAAGGCAGCGGCAGCTCCACGCGCGCCACCGTGCCACCGCCCGCGCGCGGCAGCAGGTCGAAGCGGCCGCCGTGCAGCCGCGCGATCCGGTCGACGATCGCGAGTCCGAGACCCGCGCCGGCCGCGCCGTCGGCGCGCGTGCGCGCTTCGGTGGCCCGCGTGAACGGCTGCTTCAGGCGCTCGACCTGATCCGTCGCGATGCCGTTGCCGCGATCGGACACCGCGATCGCCGCACTGCCGCCTTGCACCGACGTCGTCACTTCGACGGGCGGCGCGCCGTACGCGAACGCGTTGTCGACGAGGTTGCTGATGAGGCGCGAAATCGCCGTGGGCTTGAGCGGCAGCACCGCCTTGCTCCCCGGCAGGAACGTGATCGCCCTGCCGGCGCGCACGTAGCGGTCGACGCAGGCGCCGACGACATCGTCCAGGTTGGCGGATTCGAACGCGGTGGCCGCGTCGGTCCGCGCGAAGTCCAGGAACTGGCCGATGATGCGGTCCATCTCCTCGATGTCGGACACCATGCCCGTGCGCAGCGGCTCGTCGCGCGTGCCCATCTCGACGCCCAGCCGCAACCGCGCGAGCGGCGTGCGCAGGTCGTGCGAGACGCCAGCGAGCAGCAGCGCGCGGTCCTGCTCGATCTGCCGCAGGTTCGACGTCATTGCGTTGAAGCCGCGGTTGACCGCCGCGATTTCGGTGGGTCCCGACTCGGGCAGCGGCGGCGGCGCTTCGCCCCGCCCGACGCGTTCGACGGCGGTCGTGAGTTCGCGCAGCGGCCGGGCGAGATAGCGGGCGAAGAGGTAGGCGGCGATCAGCAGGAAGGCGAGCACCGCGAGCGTCCACGCGATCGCGCGCGTCGGCAACTCGTCGGCGGGCGCGCGCGGCGGCACCGACACGCCGATCCAGTACGGCGTGCCGGCGGCCAGCACGCGGACGAAGAGCATTTGCAATCGCGGCGCGAACCGGATGTCGGTCTCCGGCCCGAGGCGTTCGCGCAGGCGCTCGGCGAGGTCCTGCATCAGCGCGCCGCCGGGCGGCTGCCCGCGCATCGGCCTTTCCGATTCCGGGAAGATGCGGACGCCGTATTCGCGGCTCAACTGGTCGAGAGTCTCGCGGCGCCGCGGGCCGTCGGCGGCCTCGAGCGCGGCGCGGATCGCCTGCAACTGCACGAGCTTGGTCTCGGACAACTGGCGATTGAGGAGATTGGCGCGTTCCAGCCGGAACAGCAGGATGCTGGTGAGCACCGCCAGCGCCACCACGGCGACCAGCAGCAGGCCCAGGCGCCCGAACAGCGAGCGCGGCAGCAAGTTCACGTGGTGTCGCCCGGCGGGGCGGCGTCGGCGGGCGTATCCGCAGCGGCGGATGTCGAGTCGGGGACGTATACGTAGCCGAAGCCCCAGACCGTCTGGATGAATCGCGGATTCGCGGGGTCGGGCTCCACCAGCTTGCGCAGTCGCGACACCTGGACGTCGATCGCGCGATCGAAGACCTCGTGGTCGCGCCCGCGCGCGAGCATCATGAGTTTCTCCCGCGCGAGCGGCTGCCGCGGGTGCTGGGCGAAGACGCGCAGCAGCGAGAACTCGCCGGTGGTCAGCGCGACGCTCTTGCCGTCGCACAGCAGCGTGCGCGCCGCGAGGTCGATTTGGTGCGGACCGAAGGCGATCGTGCCTTCCTCCGCCGGCGCGCCCGGGATCAGGTGCTCGCCGTGACGGCGCAGCACCGCATGGATGCGCGCGACGAGCTCGCGCGGATTGAAGGGCTTGGGAAGATAGTCGTCGGCGCCCATCTCCAGGCCGACGATGCGGTCGACATCCTCGCCCTTCGCCGTCAGCATGATGATCGGCACCATTTCCCCGGCGCCGCGCAGCCGCCGGCACACCGACAGCCCGTCTTCTCCGGGCAGCATGAGGTCCAGCACCACGAGGTGCGGCGGATCGCGCTGGAGCTTCCGGTCGAGCTCGCGCGCGTCGGCGAGCGCCGCCACCTGAAAGCCCTGCTCGCCCAGATAGCGGGTCAGGAGGTCGCGCAGCCGCACGTCGTCGTCGACGACGAGAATCTTGGTGGGACCAGTCCTGGCGACCATAGGTGCGATTAGAACGGTTGGAGGGCGCGCCAAGGCGACGCAACTGTAAGTGATTGTAACGGCAGGGGGGAGAGGCAACGTCCCGTTGCAATCGAGCCCCCGGTGCCGGGGAACGCTGGACAACAATGCGATTCGAACGTTCGAGCCCCCCGCAATCGATCAACCGGACGCGGGGCGGTGCGGAAACATCCATTGTCGTACTGGAAAAGGACACACAGATCATGAAGACCCGAAACGCACGCTGGACCGGTGTCATCGCCGGCGCACTCATTGCCCTCGGATCGCACGCGGCGCTGGCGCAGCCGGGCGGCGGCATGGGCCATCACGGTCCCGGCCACGGCTTTGCGATCGAAGGCGTGCTCGCCTCGCTCAAGGATCAGCTCGGACTCAACACGTCGCAGCAGGTGATGTGGGACAACGCCGCGGCACAGACCAAGGCGGCGCGCGGTAACGGACGCGCGGGCATGGAGCAGGTGCATGCCGCGCTGACCGCGGAGCTGGCGAAGGCGGAACCGGACTTCGCCGCGGTCGCCAACGCGGCCGACGCTGCGCAGGCGAACAACCAGGCGTTGCGCAAGCAGGTGCGCGACGAGTGGTTGAAGCTCTATGCGACGTTCAGTCCCGCGCAGAAGGCCGTCGTTCGCGACGCCGTCAAGGCGCGGGTCGCGCGCATGGACTCGTTCCGCGACAAGATGAAGCAGCGGATGCAGTCGCGCTCGCCCGGCAGCGGCAGCTGACCGTCGCTGGCGGCGCTCGCCGCAGATATGAAAACTGCCGCCTTCGGGCGGCAGTTTCTTGTCGGTGCGCCCGGCAGGGCGCACGTACTTGGAGGTGGAAGTCCTCTACACACCCGGCAAGGGGAAGTGTTAGCCGAACGGCAAGGGTGTCGCGGGCGACTGCGAATCTGGAGGAAGCCGAAGGCAAAGCGCTGGCCTGACGAACAGGAAGCGGATAGAGGCGGCGCAGCGGGGTGAGCAGGCCAATATCTGTAAAGCCCGATACTTGCACGGAACGCTGCGACGTATATCCGACAGGCATAAGCGTGAAGGTGCGTGCGCAATACCCGGGGAGATCTGGCGGTGTGCCTTGTGCTACCGACATCGAGAGGTGTCGGGATGGATCGCCAGAAGTCAGCAGAGGCCATAGTAGGGGTCGGCACGACCCGAAGGGCCGAACGTGAAGTGCCGCGAGTAGGCGGCGGGAATCTCGAGGAAGTCGATGAAGGCAGAAGCTGATCGGGCAGATCAGGCGGGCGCGGAGGACACCGGACGGAATCCGGCGGAGGCTGCTGCGTGGTGCCGAGGCGGACGCGGCGACCCGTGCGCGGACGAAAGCGGGGGTAGCGACACGAGCCTGATGGACGCCGTAGTGGAACGCGGCAACCTCATGGCTCGCGTATCAGCGGGTGGTCGAGAACAAGGGTGCGGCGGGGGTCGATCGACTCACGGTGGCCGAACTCAAAGACCATCTGAAGCAACACTGGCCGACGATTCGGGCCAGACTGCTGGCGGGCGAGTATCAACCGCAGCCGGTGCGCCGGGTGGACATACCGAAGCCGCAAGGCGGGGTGCGGACACTGGGCATTCCGACGGTGGTGGATCGACTGATCCAGCAGGCGCTGCATCAAGTGCTGCAACCGATCTTCGAGCCGACCTTCTCGGAGGCGAGCTACGGCTTTCGTCCGGGGAGGAATGCGCATCAAGCGCTGACGCCAGGCGCGCCAGTACGTGGCGCAGGGCAAGCGCTGGGTGGTGGATATGGACCTGGAGAAGTTCTTCGACCGGGTCAACCACGACCTGCTGATGAGCAAGCTGGCGCTGAAGGTTGGCGATGCACGAGTGCTCAAGCTGATCCGGCGGTATCTGGAAGCGGGCATGATGGCGGACGGTCTGGTGCAGCCGCGACGGGAAGGCACGCCGCAAGGCGGGCCGCTGTCGCCGCTGCTGTCGAACATCCTGCTGACCGAGCTGGACCGGGAACTGGAACGACGAGGTCACGCTTTCTGCCGCTACGCCGACGACTGCAACATCTATGTCGGCAGCGAACGCGCGGGAGCGGGGCTGCTGCAAAGTCTGACCACGTTCTTGGAACAGCGGCTCAAGCTCAAGGTGAACGCGGCCAAGAGCGCGGTGGCGCGGCCGTGGCAGCGGAAGTTTCTGGGCTACAGCCTGACGTGGCATCAGAAGCCGAAGCTGCGCATCGCCGCGGCGAGCCTCCAGAAGCTGACGGAGAAAGTACGGGCGTTGTTGCGCGGAGCGCGCGGTCGGAGCCTCGGCGCCACGATCCAGACCTTGAACCCGGTGCTGCGCGGATGGGCGGCGTACTTCCAGCTGGCCGAAACCAAGCGGGCGCTGGAGGAACGGGATGGGTGGATACGGCACAAGCTGCGCTGTGTCCTGTGGCGGCAATGGAAGCGGTCGCATGCGCGGGCGCGTACCCTGATGCAACGGGGTTTGACGGAGGCACGGGCGTGGCGCTCGGCCACCAACGGGCGCGGCCCGTGGTGGAATGCGGGCGCGAGTCACATGAACGCCGCCTTCCCGAAGTCCTGGTTTGACCATCTGGGGTTGGTGTCGCTGCTCGATACGGTGCAGCGCCTCCAGCGTACTTCATGAACCGCCGTATGCGGAACCGCACGTACGGTGGTGTGGGAGGGCGGCCGGGGTGACCCGGCCCCCTACCCGATGGTGGCGTACGTGGCGCCAGGGCCGCCCGCGCCAACCGGCGGTCGCGTCCCCCGCCCGGAGCGACATATTCCGCCGTCATAAAGCTTCTCCATTGGGGCATCTGGCGCCGGACATTGGCGGGACTGCCCGCGGAACTTAACAACCGATCGGCAGAAATCGTCGGACCGGCGGTCGACGACGCCATCCAAATGTCATGAAGATGTTAAGTAGTGAACAAATGCATATGACATTGGAAAATTAAACAATGGTAAAAACAAGAGGTTATAACGTTCTGTTGACATGGCATGTGCATAAAACAGGGGATGGTCTAACCGTTTGTCGCCTGCATATCAAACATCTCTTGTAATTAAATATTTGCTAGGGAATAATCCGGACACACGGGGAGGTGCCGTCCTACCAAGCTGCGATCGTTGCGGCAACGGGGCGCGCAAAACCAGCTTCCTCACCATGGGAAGCATCGACCAAGAGTCCGGAGGCCGGTGATGCAGGGCGAAACCAGGTTGGCAAAGCAGGGGGCACCGATGTTCAATGGCTGGCGTAACAGCTTGATCGTGGCAGTGGCGCTGGTCGCGGGTCTTACCGCGGGCATCGGCAATGCGCAGCGGAACACTCCGCCAACCGTCTCCCTGTCGGCCTCCGCGACGGCCATATCGATCGGCGGCTCGAGCGTGCTGACCGCATTGGCCTCCGATCCGGGAGGCAGCATCGTCCGCGTGGTTTTCTACAGCGGCGGCGTGCAGCTCGCGCAGGATACGGCGGCGCCCTACACCTACACGTTTTCCCCCGCGACGGCCGGCACCTACACGCTGACCGCGGTCGCCACCGACAACCAGCTGGGGCAGTCGACGTCGGCGCCGGTGGTCATCACCGTCGCCTCGACCGGCAACCAGGCGCCCACCGTCTCGATGTCCGCATCGCAGACCGTCATGGCGCTCGGCACCGCGACGCTGTTGTCCGCCTCGGCGGCCGATAGCGACGGCACCGTGTCGCAAGTGGTCTTCATGAGTTCCGGCACGCCGATCGCCACGGTGACGTCGGCGCCGTTCCAGTTCAACTACATTCCGCCGGCGGCGGGCACGTTCTCGCTGACGGCTGTGGCCACGGACAATTCCGGTGCCACCGCCACCTCGAGCCCGGTTTCGCTGACGGTCAACACAGGCTCCGCTCCGCGCGACAACAAGGCTCCGACGGTGTCGCTCAGCGCGAGCTCGACGGCGGTGCAGGTCAACACGGCAACTTCGCTGACCGCGAACGCCAGCGACCCCGACGGCACCATCTCGAAGGTCGAGTTCTACAACGGCACGACGATGATCGGGTCGGATTCGACGTCGCCGTTCACGGTCAACTTCACGCCCACGACCGCCGGCACGTATGCGATGACCGCCCGCGCCTACGACAACTGGGGCGTGACGACCATATCGAACACCGTGTCGATCGTGGCGTCGACGGCGCCGCAGGCGGCGCAACTGCCGCGGATCACGCTGTCGCTGTCGAACACGCTGTTCGCGCCGGGCGCCACGGTGACGCTGACGGGCGCGGCCGCGGCCACCGCCGCGGGCGCCACTGTCACCCGCGTGTCGTTCTACATGAACGGCACCAAGCTGATCGACGACACGGTGTCGCCGTATAACACCACCGCCACGCTGCCCGGCACGGGCTCGTACACGTTCCGCGCCGAAGTGGCGGACTCGCTCGGCCAGATCGTGACGACGCTGAACCAGGTGGCCGTCGTGCAGAACGCGCCGGCCGTCGCGACGACCAGCGCGGACATCTGGCGGCTGCTGAACCAGGCGACGTTCGGCGCATCGCAGGCCGAAGCCGCACGGGTCGTGTCGATGGGTATCCCCGGCTGGATCAACGACCAGTTGGCGCAGCCGATCTCGGGCTATCCCGATTCGAAGTACAACAGGATCCAGCTCGGCACCACCGCCGACTGCACGACGACGCGGCCCAACAACGGCGGCAACTATCCGGCGGACTCGCCGGAGGCCATGTGCGTCCGCGATCACCTGTCCCTCGCCATGGTGCAACGCGACTTCTTCACCAATGCCAACGACGCGCCGGACCAGTTGCGCCAGCGCGTAGCCTGGGCGTTGTCGCAGATCGTCGTGACGTCGGCCAACGAGCAGGACCTGTCGTACGCCCATGTGATGTCGCGCTACCAGAACATCATGTTCCAGGAAGCGTTCGGCAACTACGAGTCCCTGTTGCGGAAGGTGACCTACAACCCCGCGATGGGCAACTACCTCGACATGGTCAACAACGACCGGCCCGCGGGAACGCGGGTGCCGAACGAGAACTACGCCCGTGAAATC
Source organism: uncultured beta proteobacterium (assembly GCA_963823475.1). Taxonomy (GTDB): domain Bacteria; phylum Pseudomonadota; class Gammaproteobacteria; order Burkholderiales; family Casimicrobiaceae; genus VBCG01. The sequence goes on along the minus strand of CAWGLS010000004.1, from coordinate 149,694 downwards.
CTGCAGCTCTTCTCGGTCAACTTGGTCGAGCTGAACGCCGACGGCACGCCGCTGCTGGACGCGCAGGGCCAGGAGATCCCGACGTACACGCAGACCGACATCGCGGAATTCGCGCGGGTCTTCACGGGATACACGTACGCGAGCGCCGCCAATCCGGCCGGCCCGGCCACCGCCAAGACGGGCACCCGCTACTACGGCGCGCCGATGGTGCCGTACCCGACCACCGCGACGCTCGGGCACGATCCGAATGCCAAGACGCTGCTGGGAGGCACGATACTCCCGGCCGGGCAGACGGGGCAGCAGGACATCGATGCCGCCGTCCGCAACGTGTTCATGCACCCGAACACCGGCGTGTATGTCGGCAAGCAGCTGATCCAGCGGCTGGTCACCGGCAATCCGTCGCCGGCCTACGTCGCACGGGTGACGGCGGTGTTCAACAACAACGGCAGCGGCGTCCGCGGCGACATGGCGGCCGTGGTGAAGGCGATCCTCCTCGACCCGGAAGCGCGCGGCCCGGCGAAGACCGCCGCCGACTTCGGCACGCTGAAGGAACCGGTGCTGATGGTCACAGGCATGATCCGCGCGCTGGATGGTCTGACCGACGGCGTGCGGCTCGAAGGCGCCGCCGGCGCCCTGGGCCAGCGGCCGTACTACTCGCCGACGGTGTTCAACTACTTCATGCCGGACACCAAGGTGCCGGGTACGTCGATCCTCGGACCCGAGTTCGGCATTCACACGACCGTGACCGCGATCGGGCGTGCGAACCTGGTCTACGCGCTGGTGTATGGCGGGTACAACCCCGATGCCACGATCCCGAACGCGACGGGGACGAAGCTGTTCCTGGCGCCGTTCGAGGCGCTGGCCGACCAGCCGGCAGCGATGGTATCCGCCGTCAACCAGAGGCTGGCCGGCGGACAGTTCCCGACGGCGCTCGAGCCGACGATCGTGGCGGCCGTCAACGCCGTCACGATCAGCGCCACTCCCACCGCAGCAGAGCGGACGGCTCGCGCCAGAATGGCCGTCTACCTGATGGCTTCGTCCTACGACTACCAGGTGCAGCGCTAACATGAATATCAATCGTCGCAAGTTCCTTACCTCCACGAGCGCCCTCACCGCGGGTGCTCTCGCCGGAAACCTTGGTACGTGGGGCGTCGAAAGCGCCTCGGCGGCCGTCGGCAGTGGCTACAAAGCGATCGTGTGCGTGTTCCTGTTCGGGGGCAACGACTCGAACAACATGATCATTCCGTACACCGACTACTCCCAGTATTCGGCGATCCGGACCGCGGCTTCCAACGTCGCGCTGACGCAGGCGCAACTGATCCAGTTCGCCGCCGCGAGTCAGGGGGGCAAGATGTTCGGGTTCCACCCGAACATGTCCTCGGTGGCGCCGGTGTACACGGCCGGCAAGATGGCGGTGCTGGCGAACGCCGGCACGCTGATCCGGCCGCTGACCAAGGCGCAGTACCAGGCCAATCAGGGCCGCCCGTCGAACCTCTTCTCGCATGCGGATCAACAGGACCAATGGTCGGGCCTGCTCGCGAACCAGGCGGTCCGCACCGGCTGGGGCGGTCGCATGTCCGACCACCTGGTCACCACCAACTCCGGCGCGCTCATTCCGGCCGCGGTGTCCGTTTCGGGATCGCAGATCTTCACGAACGGTGCGACGACCGCGCCTCTGGTCATTCCACAGAACAATGGCGTCCAGGTGGCCGGACAGGCGGCTACTGGCGAGGGGCTGGCCCGCTACAACGCGCTGGTGTCGCTGCTGAAGTCGGCCAGCGCCAGCAACCTGGTGATCACGGGCGCCGCGAGCGTGATGGACAAGGCGCTCACCGCCAACAACACGGTGAACCCGATCCTCACGGCAGCGTTGCCGGCGCAGATCCAGACGGCGTTCACCGTCAACGGGAACCTGCTGAACACCGGGATCGCGCAGCAACTGCGGCAGGTGGCGCGGCTGATCGACCGCAGCGCCGAAACGGGCGTCAAGCGGCAGTTCTTCTTCGTCAGCATGGGCGGTTACGACACCCACGCCAACACGATCGTCAACCAGGGAAACCTCTTCAACCAGTTGTTCCCCGCGATGAAGGCGTTCTACGACTACACGGTCGCCGCCGGCATCTCCAACAACGTCGTGCAATTGACGATGTCGGACTTCAACCGCACGTTCATCGGCAACGCGAACGCCGGTGTCGATCACGCGTGGGGCGGTCACCAGATCGTCATGGGCGGCGCGGTCAACGGCGGCAACATGTACGGCACGTTCCCGCCGCTGATCAGGCAGGGCCCCGACGATTCCGGCAACAACGGATCGTGGATTCCGACCACCGCGGTCGACCAGGTCGGTGCCACGCTCGGCAAGTGGTTCGGCATGCCGCAAGCCGACATCGACCAGGTGTTCCCGAATCTCGCCAACTTCACCGTCAAGGATCTGGGCTTCATGGCGTAGCGGCTAGCGACGCGCGAATCTCGCAGGGTCCATGCCGGTCCAACGAGCTCTGGCCCGAAGCCTTTCTCGCTGATTTCACCGTTCGGGTCATGTCGCAATCAGCGCCGTCGCGGTCGCATGCAGCACCGCCGGCACCACGGGCTTGTCGAGCAGCGGCAGGCCCGCCACGCGGGCGTCGCGCGCGGCGCCCGGGCTCGTGTCGCCGGATACCAGCAGCGCAGGCACGACTATGCCGAGTTCGTCGCGGACCTTGTGCACGACGTCGATGCCGGTCTCGCCGCGTGCGAGGCGCAGATCGGCGACCACGAGGTCCGGATAGCGTTCGGCGCGGCCGAGCGACTCCAGCAGTTCCTGCGCATCGCGGCCGCCGGCCACGTGCGCCCCCCATGTCTCGAACAGCGCCGTCATCGCGTCGACGGCAGCCGGGTCATCGTCGACCACGGCGATGAGTGCGCCGCGAATCGATCCCGTCGTTCGCGGCCACGCCGCGGCCGCCGGAGAGCGGCGCGGCACCCGCCGCTCGGACTCCGCCATCGCGCGCGGCGCGATGACACCGAAGCGGGAACCGCGTCCGACTTGCGAAGCGACTTCGATCCGGTGTTCCAGCAGCGCGGCCAGGCGACGGACGATCGCGAGTCCCAGTCCCATGCCGGAATGCGACCTGCTGCCGCACGGCGCGCGCACCTGGTAGAACTCCTCGAAGATGCGTGCGTGGTACTCCGGCGCGATGCCGATGCCCGTGTCGATGACATCGATGGCGACGCTGTCCCCGCGCCGGCGCGCACCCAGCAGCACGCCGCCGGCCTCGGTGTAGCGGATCGCGTTGGCGACGAGGTTGCGCACCATGCGTTCGAGCATCGCGGGATCGCTGCGGACCGCTACCCTCGTCGTCGCCACGCGCAATACAAGGCCCCGCGCTTCGGCCTGCGGCCGCAGTTCCGCGACGACGCGGACGAACAGCGGCGCCAGGGCCACGCGCGCACGCGCCGGCGTCATCGCGCCGGCCTCCAGCCGCGACAGGTCGAGCAGCTGCTCGAACTGGCTCTCGAGCGCCGCCACCGCCCGCTGCACGCTGCCGACCAGCGGCCGCCATTCGGCGTCGGCGGCGCGGGCCGCCAGCGCGGCGACATACAAGCCCAGCGCGTGCAACGGCTGCCGGAGATCGTGGCTCGCGGCCGCGAGCAGCTGGCTTTTCGTCCGATTGGCGGCCTCGGCTGTCGCGCGCGCCTCGTGCGCCGCGCGTGACTTTGCCTTCAGTTCCTCGATCAGGTCGACGTTCTCGTAGCGCATCGCCAGCGAGCGCGTCAGCACGTCGTTCAACTGATGCCCGAACGCGAGGATGAAACCGAGGACGACCGCCATGACGAGCGCCGTGTACAGGTGGACCTGGTCACCCTCGACGGCGACGCGCGCGATCAGCGGCACCAGCGCCGGCAGCGCGAATCCATAGAACGACGACCGGTAGACGGCGGTGAGATTCAAGCCGCCCAGCACCACCCCGAACACGCAGACGATCAGCAGCGCCTGATGCGGCGCCGACGGCGGGTACATGACGAGCGCGGCGAGTCCCCACAGCGCGCCCGCGACGGTGGAACCCGCCGACCAGTAGCGGCCCCAGCGCCGCGTCGCATCGAGTCCCGGCCGCTGCCGGTTCCACGCGCGCGCGAGCAAGCCGCGCCAGGCCTGGTTGGCGAGGATCAGCGCCAGCCACGCGGCCATCCACCGGCCCGATGCCTGGTCCCACAGCACGAGGCACAGCAGCGTCGCGCCGAGCAGCATCGACAGCGACGTCCGATGCCAGCTCGCGTACAGCTGTGCCACCTGATCGCGGCGCGCGCGTGCGAGGACGGCCGGGGGGAGAAGCGCCGAAGCGGCCACGCCGCGCCATTGCGGGGGTTGCGGGCCGCGTCAGCTGCGCAGGCGCGGTCGGTCGACGCTGATGCCGCGGCGTGCCAGCTCGACGATCACCTGCGAGCGCGTATGCACGTTCAGCGCCCGAAGGATCGCGCTGACATGGACCTTCACCGTGCCCTCCGACAGCCGCAGGTCGCGGCAGATCATCTTGTTGGGCTTGCCCTGCGCCAGCAGCAGCATCACCTCGCTCTGGCGCTGCGTGAGCCCGAGCACTTCGATGGCAATGCCGTCGACCATGGTCACGCGTGTCGGCGCGATGTCGCGCGTGATGTGCTCGCCGCCGGCCAGGACCGTGCGGATCGCGTCGAGCAGCGTCGCCGGATCCGACGTCTTGGCGATGAAGCCGCGCGCGCCGGCGGCGAGCGCCGAACCGATCGTCGCGCGATCGTGGGTCGCGGACAGCACGACGATCGGCAGACGCGGATAGGTGCGGCGCAGCTCGGCGAGCAGATCGAGGCCATGCGCGCCGGGCAGCGCGAGGTCGAGCAGCAGCAGCGCGCAGTCCGGGTGCCGCGCCAGGACTGTGAGCGTGTCCTCGCGGTTGCTAGCCCCGAGAGTGTCCAGGCCCATGTCCAGTGCCGGCAGGACCTGCGACAGCGCATGCAGGATCAGCGGATGGTCGTCGACGACGAGAATCTTCACGGTATCCCCCTGCGGTCTGCCGCGGTCGGTGGCCGCGTGCGGGGAAGAATGCGTTCGCCGCCGCGCGGGGGCCAACTGTCAGAAGCGACAGGTGGCCGCGCGCTACTCGCGCCGCAACGCGTCGGGCGCCAGGCGCGACGCGGTGCGCGCCGGATAGAACCCGAAGAACACGCCGATGGCGCCGGAGAAGCCGACGGCGAGCATGACGGACGCCGTGCTCACCTCGGTGCGCCAGCCGGCGAAATAGCCGACGGCAGTCGACGCGACACCGAGACGATGGCGGCGAGCAGGTTGGCCAGGACCTTGGACGACGCTTCCTGCGGCCGCCAGCACTTCCGACAGGTTGCGCAGGAAGAAATCATCTTTCTGCTTGGCCGACAGCTTGTGCCACTGCCGGATGAGGTCGCGCATCTCCTGCGGTGGTGACGGCGTCGAGCGTCCCGGCAACGACGACCACGGCGACCAGCGGCGGCGCGCAGCGGCGCGGCCAGGAAGCAAGCGGGGAGGACAACGGTGCTACCTATTGTGGTCGAGATGCGATGGGGCAAGCGGTCCAATTGCGCCGGGCGGACAACGCCAGCGCGTCACTCGGAGCGTCCCAATGCGGTCTTCTGCAGGTCCTGCTGCTCGTCGCGCAGGCGGCGCAGCTTCGCCTCGACGACGGACACCTGGTAGAAGTCGCCGTCGCCGGCCTTGGCCGCGAGCTCGAGCTGGGTGATCGCCAGCGGAAGGTTGCCCGCCCACGCGTAGAACTCGCCCTGTTGCTCGTGCTGCTTCAGCCGCATGTTCTGTCCGGCATAGGCGCGCGCGGCGACCTGGTGCAGCGGCCCGTTGTCGGGGAAGCGGATCAGCTGCCGCTCGATGAATGTCGTCGCCTCGGCGGGCCGCTGGGCTTTGATCAGTGCTTCCGGATAGTCGTAGACGAGCTGCAACTTGTTCGGATAACGCTGCAGCGCGCTCTCGAAGCGGCTCGCCGCAGCGTCGTATTCCTCGGCGCCCATCAATACGTTGCCCGCCATCGCCTCGATCATCGGATGGGGTGGCGCCATCTTCTCGAGGCGCGCGAGCTCGGTCTTGGCACGCGGGATGTTCTTCGCGCGCAACAGTGCGGCGACGAGTCCGTAACGCTCGGCGACTTCGCTGTTGTATTTCTTCTCGCGCAGGGCGTCTTCGAACACCGCAACCTGTTCGAGCGGCTCGCCCTGGTAACTCTTGAGCAACGCGCGGACGAGGTGGAACTCGAGCGAGTCCGGCACCTGCTTGTACGGCAGGCCCTGCGAGCGCGACTGGGCCTCGGCGATCCGCTCGTAGGTGATCGGATGCGTGCGCAGGTACGACGGCGCCGTGCCTTCGACAAAGCGATTGGCGCGCTGCAGGCGACCCATGAACGCCGCCATGCCGTTGGGGTCGAAGCCCGCGGCCGTCAGCCGCGTGAAGCCGATGCGGTCCGCCTCGTACTCGTTGTCACGCGTGAAATTGAGCTGGTTCTGCGCCTGCAACGCCTGCGACGAGGCGATCGCCGCCTGCACGCCCTGGCCGCTGTTGCTGCCGGCGCGCGACGCCAGGATGGCGAGCGCCAACCCCGCCAGCGACAGCAGCATCGAGTCCTTCTGGTTCACCACCATCCGCGACATGTGCCGCTGCGTCACGTGCGAGATCTCGTGCGCGATGACGCTCGCGAGCTCGGATTCGTTTTGCGCGAGCAGGATGAGGCCGGTATGCACGCCGATGAACCCGCCCGGGAGTGCAAACGCGTTGATCTGCGGGTCCGGCACGGCGAAGAACTCGAAGTCCTGCTTGGCGTCGTGCGACGCCGCCACCAGCCGGTGGCCCAGCTCGTTCAAGTAGTCGTTGACTTCGGGGTCCTGCAGGTACCCGCCCTGCGCGCGGATCTGGCGCATGATCGCCTCGCCGATCTTGCGTTCCTGCGCCGGCGTCATCGCCGCCTGCGACGAGTCGCCCAGGTCCGGCAACGGCTGTGCCGCGGCGCCCGCGACCAACGGGACCGGCGCGACCGGCGTGCATGCGAGCGCGACCGCCAGCACTGCGGCGATACATTGCCGCCCGCGGCGCGGGGTTGGCGCAACGAAAGGGGATGGTGGGTGCTTCACGGCGTTCAACCGCTGCGATCCAAGGTTTCGATCTCGAGTGCTAAGATGCCCGCCGCACGATCTAGTTCAACGGAGAACCCCGCACGTGGCACGCGTCCGATCGGAAAAGGCAGCGGCAGCCGCGAAAGCCTTGGCGGCAAGGCCTCGTTCCGCACGGGGCGCCGCACGCGCGAGCGCGGCCGGCGACGCACATTTTACCCACTTCGACGCCAGCGGGCAGGCGCACATGGTCGATGTGGCGGACAAGGATGTAACCAGACGTTTGGCGCGTGCCGGCGGCCGCATCGTCATGCAGCCGGCGACGCTGGCGCTGATCGAGGCGGGGAACGCCCGCAAGGGCGACGTGCTGGGCGTGGCGCGCATCGCGGCGATCGCCGCCGCGAAGCGCACGTCCGACCTCATTCCGCTGTGCCACCCGCTGCCGCTGACGCACGTCGCGGTCGAGTTCGCGATCGATGCCCGCGCGAGCGCCGTGGCCATCGCAGTGACGGCCGAGACGCTGGGCCGCACCGGCGTCGAGATGGAGGCGCTGGTGGCGGCCGCCGCCGGCCTGCTGACGATCTACGACATGTGCAAGGCCGCGGACCGCGGGATGCGGATCGAACAGCTGCGGCTACTCGAGAAGAGCGGCGGCAAGTCCGGCCACTTCAAGGCGCCGACCTGAAGGCGCGCCGCCGCAGGGCAGACTCGAAATCGCCTGCGTCGCGCGGCACGGCGCCTGCCGCCGGCGCTTCCCGATCGCCTTGGCGAGCCGTTGCGCTTCTCCGGTCCGCGCGACGCGGGGAGAGGCCGGACGGCAGGACGCCCGCGGCATTGGTCCGGTGGCTGGACCATTTGACCACAGTCGTCCGACGGGCGTAGAGTCTGCCAGACGTCCAATGGAGACACGCGCCGGCCAGAGCGCGTGCCCGCCGCCGCGTCAGGCGACCGGCACCGGACGTCACGGAGGAGGAAAGCAGTGCCCCTGCACACGGTCGAACCGCTGCGCCTGTACCGCCAGATCGCGGGCCAGATCGCCGCCCTGATCGACAACGGCGAGTTCGCGGCAGGGTCGCGGCTGCCGGCGGAGCGCGAACTGGCCACGCTGCTCGGCGTTTCCCGTACGTCGGTGCGCGAAGCCGTCATCTCGCTCGAAATCGCCGGCCGCGTGGAAGTCCGCGTCGGTTCCGGCATCTTCGTGGCCGCGCCGGGCGCGGCGCAGATCGTCGGGCTCGTCGACGAGGGCCCGAGCCCGTTCGAACTCTTGGCCGCGAGGCACCTGATCGAAGGCGAGATCGCCGCCGTCGCGGCGCGCGTCGCCAAGAAGGCGGACCTGGCCGCGATGCGGGCCACGGTCGCGCGGATGCGCGACCATGCGGAGAGCTTCACCAAGCGCGATGCCGCCGATCGCGAGTTCCACGTGCGCATCGCCGCCGCCACCGGCAACGGATCGCTGGCGCTCGTCGTCGAGGGCCTCTGGCAGCAGCGACGCGGCAAGCTCTGGTCGCGGATCGAAGCCTATTTCCACACGCAGAAGATGCGCGACGGCGTGCTGCTCGACCACACGGCGATCATCGACGCGCTCGAGCAACGCGACGCCGATGGCGCGCGGGCGGCAATGCACCGCCACCTGGCGCGCGTCGAGCGCGAGTTTCAGCGGCAATGGGACGTGATCGTCCCCGGAGAACAGGCAAGGAACGGCGTGCGCCGCCCCGCCCCCTTGCGCAAGCGCAATGCCACGACACCATCCGCAACCTGACGAAGGAGGAGTAACACGATGAAACTGCAACTGACGAGAATGGCCGCGGCGATAGCGGCGGCCGCCATCTGCCTGCCGGCGGCGGCGAAGGAATTCCGGTCCGCCGACGTCCATCCCGAGGATTACCCGACGGTGATGGCCGTGAAGTTCATGAGCGACTACATCAAGCAGAAGACCAACGGCCGCGACACGATCAAGGTCTACACCGGCAACCAGCTGGGCGGCGAGAAGGACACGATCGAGCAGGTGAAGATCGGCGCGCTCGACCTCGTGCGGATCAACGTCGCGCCGATGAACAACATCTGCCCGGAGACGATGGTCCCGACGATGCCGTTCCTGTTCAAGTCGAAGGACCACATGCGCCGGACGCTGGACGGCCCGATCGGCGACCAGATCCTGAAGGCATGCGAAGCGCAGGGCTACATCGGCCTCGCGTTCTACGACTCGGGCTCGCGCTCGCTCTACACGACGAAGAAGCCGGTGAAGACGCTGGCCGACGTCAAGGGCATGAAGATCCGCGTCCAGCAGTCGGATCTGTGGGTGGCGCTGCTGCAGGCGATGGGCGCCAACGCGACGCCGATGCCGTACGGCGAGGTCTACACGGCGCTGAAGACGGGCCTGGTCGACGGCGCCGAGAACAACTGGCCGTCGTACGACACGTCGCGGCACTTCGAGGTGGCCAAGAACTACTCGATCACCGAGCATTCGATGGCGCCGGAAATGCTGCTGATGTCGAAGAAGATCTGGGACGCGCTGCCGCCGGCCGAGCAGCAGATGTGGCGCGACGCGGCCAAGGCGTCGGTGCCGTACATGCGCAAGCTGTGGGACGAGAAGGAAGCGGCGTCGCGCGCGGTCGTCGAGAAGGGCGGCGCGCAGATCGTCGAAGTGGACAAGAAGTCGTTCCAGGACGCGATGAAGCCCGTGTACGAGAAGTTCATCACCGATCCGAAGATGAAGGACATGGTCAGCAAGATCCAGGCGTCGAACTAGAGGCGCCCGATCGCGAACGACGGCGCCGGCGACGGCGCCGTTTTTCCGCCGATGCCTGGGGCGGTCCGTCGCCCCGTTCGCAGAAGTACAGTCCTGACCCCGGGGTCGCGATGTTCACTCGCTTCAACGCCTTTCTGGCGAAGTACTGCATGATCATCGCGGTGGTCGGCCTCTACGCCATCGTCGCCGCCGTCGCGTTCCAGGTGTTCGGCCGCTACGTGATGAACGACACGCCGACGTGGGCCGAGAGCCTCACGCTGGTGCTGATCCTCTACGTCGCGCTGTTCGGCGCCGCCGTCGGCGTGCGCGACGCCGGCCACATCGGCATGGAATCGCTGCTGGTGCTCGTCTCCGAGAAGTGGCGGCTGCGGCTCGAGCTGGTCATCCACGTCCTCGTCGGCATCTTCGGCGGGCTGATGGTCGCCGGCGGCTGGGGCCTCATGTCCGGCGTGCTTCACCTACAAGATTCCCACGCTCGGCATTTCCGAAGGCCTGGCACTACGCGCCGCTGGTCGTGTCGGGCGCGCTGATCGTGCTGTTCTGCATCGAGCACATCATCGCCAACGTGCAGCGCAAAGAGGTGGTGCCCGCATGGCTCTGACCATCCTCTGCGTCACGTTCCTGCTGTTCCTTCTGATCGGGGTGCCGGTCGCGTTCGCGATCGGCCTCTCCGCCGTCTGCACGATCCTGTACGAGGGCCTGCCGTTCATCGTCATCTTCCAGCGGATGATGAGCAGCATGAACGTGTTCTCGTTCCTCGCGATCCCGTTCTTCATCTTCGCCGGCGAGCTGATGCTGTACGGCGGCATCGCCGACAAGATCGTCGTGTTCGCCAAGAACCTGGTCGGACACGTGCGCGGCGGCCTCGGCATGTCGAACGTCATCGCGTGCACGCTCTTCGGCGGCATCTCCGGCTCGCCGGTCGCCGACGTCTCGGCGATGGGGTCGGTGATGATCCCGATGATGAAGAAGGAGGGCTACGACGCCGACTACGCGGTCAACGTGACGACGCATGCGTCGCTGGTCGGCGCGCTGACGCCCACGTCGCACAACATGATCATCTATTCGCTCGCGGCGGGCGGCAAGGTGTCGATCGGCGCGCTGATCCTGGCCGGCGTGCTGCCGACGGTCGTGCTCGCCATCTGCATGCTGGTGGCCGCGTACCTGGTGGCCGTGCATCGCGGCTATCCGGCCGGCGTGTTTCCGGGCTGGAACGCCGTCTGGCGGTCGGCGGCCGCGGCGGTGCCGGGATTGTTCGTTGCCGTCATCATCATCGCCGGCATCCTGTCCGGCGTGTTCACCGCGACCGAGTCCGCGTCGATCGCCGTTCTATACGCGATGTTCGTCACCGTCGTCGTCTACCGGACGATGTCGCGCCAGAACTTCCTCAAGGCGTCGGCCAAGGCCGTCAAGACCACCGGTGTCGTGCTGCTGCTGATCGGCGTGTCGGGCACGTTCCAGTACCTGATCGGCCTCTACCAGGTCGCCGACCTCACCGGTGCCTGGATGGCCAGCGTGTCGTCGGAGCCGTGGGTGATCTTCCTGATGATCAACGTGATCCTCTTCGTCCTCGGCACGTTCATGGACATGGCGAGCACGATCCTCATCTGCACGCCGATCTTCCTGCCGATCGCCGTCAAGTTCGGGATGGACCCGGTCCAGTTCGGCATCGTGATGCTGGTCAACTGCGCGCTCGGACTCAACACGCCGCCGGTGGGCACGACGCAGTTCGTCGGCTGCGCGATCGGCGGCGTCTCGGTGGGCCATGTGATGCGGACGATCTGGCCGTTCTACGGCGCGCTGACGGCGGCGCTGCTCGCGGTCACCTACGTGCCGGCGTTCTCGATGTGGCTGCCGCGCTACTTCGGGTATACCTGACGTGACGGCACGCCTCTCGCTGTCGACGCTGCCGGCGCTGCGCGCCGGCAGCTCGCCGCCCGGCGTACGACCCGGCCGGCGTGCCGGTCGGCATCCTGCACCTGGGCCTCGGTGCGTTCCATCGTGCGCACCAGGCGGTCTACACCGACGACATCCTCGGCGCCGACCCGCGCTGGGGCATCTGCGGCGTGTCGCTCAAGACGCCGCGCGCGATCGAGCCGCTGGCCGCGCAGGACGGGCTGTACTCGCTGCTGACGCGCACCGGCGACGGCACGACGGCCCGCGTGATCGGCGCGTTGCGCGAGACGATTTTCGCCGGCGCTGCCCGGCCCCGGCTGATCGCGCGCTTCGCGGATCCGCTGGTCACCGTGGTGACGGCGACGGTGACGGAAAAGGGCTACTGCCACGATCCCGCGACCGGCGCGCTCAACGACGCGCATCCGGACATCGCGCACGACCTCGCGCATCCCGACGCGCCGGTGTCCGCGATCGGCATTCTCGTCGCGGGACTGGCGGCGCGGCGCGCGGCGGGCGCCGCTGCGCTGACGTTCGTCTGTTGCGACAACCTGCCGCACAACGGCCGCATGGTCGAAGGCTCTCGTCCATGCGTTCGCGCAGCGTCGCGATCCGGCGCTCGCGCAGTGGATCCGCGACCACGCGGCTTTTCCGTCGACGATGGTCGACCGCATCGTGCCGGCGACGACGCCGGCGGACATTGCCGATGCGGAGCGCCTGCTCGGCGTGCACGACGCGGCGCCGGTCACCGCCGAGCCGTTCGGCCAATGGATCATCGAGGACCGCTTCGCCGCCGCGCGTCCGCCGGTGGGAGGATGCGGGCGCGCAGATCGTGGCGGACGTCGCGCCGTTCGAACTCATGAAGCTGCGGCTGTTGAACGGCAGCCATTCGACGCTCGCGTACCTGGGGTTCCTGATGGGGCACGAGTTCGTCTGGCAGGCGTCCCGCGATCCGTTGCTCGCCACGCTGACGCAGCGGCAGATGGCCGAGGAGATCGTGCCCACGCTGCAACGGCCGCCCGGCATCGACCTGCCGGCCTACTGCGGGCAGCTGATGGACCGCTTTCGCAATTCGGCGCTGCCGCACAAGACGCGGCAGATCGCGATGGACGGCTCGCAGAAGCTGCCGCAGCGCCTGCTCGGCACCGTGCGCGACCGGCTCGCGAGCGGCGCGACGATCGATCACCTGACGCTGGCCGTGGCCGGCTGGATCCGCTATGCAAGCGGGCGCGACGAGCACGGCGCGACGATCGACGTCCAGGATCCGCTGGCCGACGAGTTTCGACGCATAGGCCGCGATGCCAACGGCGATCCCGGTCCGGTCGCCGACGGCTTCCTCGACATCGCGAGCGTGTTCGGCGCGGACCTGGTCGCGCACTACGCGTTCCGCGAAGCGGTGCGCGGCCACGTGGTCGCGCTGTTCCGCGACGGCGTGCAGGTCACGCTGGCGCGGCACCTGCGTGAATGATTCGCGAGTTGCGAGACCCTCATGGCCATCCCCCTGAACCTCCACCCCGACCGCCTGTTCCCCGCCGATCCGGCGACGCGCGATCTCGCGCGCCGCCTCTACGCGACGGTGGCGCAGCTGCCGATCGTGAGCCCGCACGGCCACACGGACCCGCAGTGGTTCGCCGACGACACGCCGTTCGCCAACGCCAGCGCGCTGTTCATCACGCCCGATCACTACGTGTTCCGGATGCTCTACAGCCAGGGCGTGCGGCTCGAGGACCTGGGCATTCCGCGCCACGACGGCGGACCGGTCGAGACCGACGCGCGCAAGATCTGGCACACGTTCGCCGCGCACTATCATCTGTTCCGCGGGACGCCGACGCGGATGTGGCTCGATCACGCGTTCTCGACGGTGTTCGGCATCGACGAGCGGTTGACGCCTGATTCCGCCGACCGCTGCTTCGACCGCATCAACGCCTGCCTCGCGCGGCCGGAGTTCCGCCCGCGCGCGTTGTTCGAGCGCTTCAACATCGAGGTGATCGCCACCACCGAATCGCCGCTCGACCCGCTCTCCCATCACCGGAAGATCCGCGCATCGGGCTGGAAGGGCCGCGTCGTCACCGCGTATCGCCCCGATCCCGTGGCCGATCCGGAATTCGAAGGCTTCGCCGGCAACGTCGCGCAATTCGGCGCGCTGTCCGGCGAGAACGCCGCGACGTGGGCGGGCTATCTCGCCGCGCATCGCAACCGCCGCGCGTACTTCAAGTCGATGGGCGCGACGTCGACCGATCACGGGCATCCGACGGCGCAGACGTCCGACCTGTCCGCCGCCGAATGCCAGCGCCTGCTCGACCGCGGACTCGCCGGCACGATCACGGCGGCGGAAGCCGAGGCATTCCGCGGCCAGGTCCTGACCGAGATGGCGCGCATGAGCCTGGACGACGGCCTCGTCATGCAGATCCATCCGGGCAGCCTGCGCAACCACAATCCGCAGGTGTTCGCGCGCTTCGGCCGCGACAAGGGCGCCGACATCCCCACGCGCACCGACTACGTCCGCGCGCTGCGGCCGCTGCTCGACCAGTACGGCAACGAGCCCAAGCTGACGGTCATCCTGTTCACGCTCGACGAGAGCGTCTATGCGCGCGAGCTGGCGCCGCTCGCCGGACACTACCCGGTGCTGAAGCTGGGCCCCCCGTGGTGGTTCCACGACAGCCCGGAAGGCATGCTGCGCTTCCGCGAGCAGGCAACGGAAACGGCCGGCTTCTACAACACCGTGGGCTTCAACGACGACACGCGTGCGTTCATGTCGATCCCGGCGCGGCACGACGTCGCGCGGCGGATGGATTGCCGCTTCCTGGCCACGCTGGTCGTCGAGCACAAGATCGGCGAGGACGAGGCATTCGAACTCGCGCCCGGACTTGCGCACGATTTCGCGAAGGCCGCGTACAAGCTCTAGCGTTCGCGATCTCCCTTGCCGCAGGCACGCGTTGCCGGCCACACTGCGACGCATGCAGCGACACGACTGGTACTGGCGGGCTGCGTCGACGGCGATGGCCTGCGTCGTCGCCGGTCACGCATGGGCGGCGCATCCGATCCTGACCGAGGATCCCGGCACGCTCGGCGCGGCACGGCTGGAGCTGGAACTCGGACTTGCCGCGCTCACCGGCGATCCCTCGATCAACGGCCGCGTCGGTCTCGTTCGCGCCGCAGTTGTCGATCGGCGCGACGCCGGCCGTCGATTTCATCGTCCAGGGCATCTGGCTCAGCCAGATCCTCCAGTGCGGCGCCCACGGTGTTCGGGAGCGGTGACACGGTGGCCGACATCAAGTGGCGGTTTTTCGATCGCGACGACGTGCAACTGGCGGTGCGCGCGGGCCTGGACCTGCCCACCGGCGACAGCGCGACGGGGCTCGGCGCGGGCACGACCGGCGTCCACGCGATCGCGGTTGCCGGCTGGATACTCGGCGACTGCGCGATCTATGCCAACGCCGCGTACGCGCGGACGCGTGCCGCCGATACGCGCGCCAACCTCTTCGCCGTTTCGGTGGCGCTGACGCGGCCGGACGACACGCCGTTGCGCTCGTTCATCGAGGCGGCCGCCTACTCGAATCCGGACCCGTCCAATCCGCAGTGGCCGGCCGTCGCCCGCACCGGCATCATCTATTCGGTCAACGCGTGGCTCGACGTCGACGCGGGGTTCCAGGCGCGGCTCAACCGGAGCGCGCCGCGCGCGGCGTTCCTGGCGGGCGCGACGTTGCGCTGGTAGCTTTGGCGCCGCGGCCTTGCGCGGGCGGTACTGCCGCGGCCGGCAGCGCGGCGAGCGCGAGAAAGCGCCAGTCCGCCTGCGTGACGGCGTCGATCCACCACGCGAGCGCCCGGCCGGGGCGCTGCGCACGCCACGCGAGGTGGACGCGGCCCGGCGGACGCGGCATTTCGACGCCACGCACGACGAGCCGGCCGGACGCCACGGCATCGGCCGCGAGCGGGTAGGGGAGAAAGCCGCAGCCGAGCCCGGCGACCTGCGCGGCGAGCTTCGCCTCGAGGTCGGGCACCGCGAGCGTCTCCTGGCCGGACAGCGTGCCGAGCGACCGCGGCGCCAGTTGGCGCGAAGTGTCGGCGGCGACGACGCCCCGGTGCCGCGCGATTTCGCTTTCGGACAGCGGCTCGGCCGCGGCGGCGAGCGGGTGGGCGGGCGCCACGGCGAAGACGGACGTCATCTCGGCAAGCATCCGCGTGCGGTAGCCGCCACCGGGGGGCGCGTCGCCCGGGCGCGCCCAGCACCAGGTCGGCGCGCCCGTCGGCCAGCGCGTCCCAGGCGCCGCCCAGCACTTCGCGGGAGACCTTAAGCTGCGTGTGCATGGCGTCGCGCGCGACACACTCGGCGTAGAACGCCGCCACCAGCGGCCACACGCGCGACAGCGGGATCAGCGTATCGACGGCGATCCGCAACTGCGTCTCCCAGCCGGTCGCGACGCGATGCACGTGCTGCTCGATTTCGCCGGCCGCGACGAGCAGCCGGCGGCCCTCGTCCAGCAGCGTGCGTCCGGCGGGCGTGAACCGCGCCCGATGGCCGCGGCGGTCGAACAGCAGCACGTCGAGCTCGTCTTCCAACCGGCGTACGGTGTACGTGATCGCCGACGGCACGCGGTCGAGTTCCAGCGCGGCGGCGGCGAAACTGCCGCGTCGTTCGATGGCGTCGAGCACGGCCAAGGCGTCGAGCGAAAGTGCCATGTTCAAATATTTTGAATGAGAACGCCAGTATTGTCTGCTTACGCGCCGGGCCTGGCAACCCTATTATGGGTCATGCAAGGCGCCGCGGCCCGATCCTGGGTCAAGGGCGTTTGTCCAGGAGATTAGAATGATTACCGTGCGCTCCGCGGGCGACCGCGGTCATGCCAATCATGGCTGGCTCGATTCCCACCACAGTTTTTCGTTCGCCGACTACTACGATCCCGCGCAGATGGGCTTCGGTCCGTTGCGGGTCATCAACGAGGACCGCGTGCAGCCGGCAATGGGCTTCGGCACCCATGGCCACCGTGACATGGAGATCATTTCCTATGTGCTGGAAGGCCAGCTGTCGCACCAGGACAGCATGGGCAACGGCTCCGTCATCACGCCGGGCGACGTGCAGCGGATGAGCGCCGGCCGCGGCGTGCAGCACAGCGAATTCAATCCGTCGACGACCGACGGCGTGCATTTCCTGCAGATCTGGATCGAGCCCGCGCAGCGCGGCATCCCGGCGTCCTACGAACAGGCGCGCGTGGAGCCCGCCGCGAAGCGCGGCAGGCTCGCGTTGCTGGCCGCGCCGGCCGGGGAAGGGGGCGCCGTCGTCGTCCACCAGGACGCGCGGGTGTACGCCGGCCTGTTCGATGGCGCCGAGGCCGCCGTGCATCCGCTGGCCCCCGGCCGTCGCGCCTATGTCCATGTCGCCCGTGGCAGCGTGCGCGTGAACGACACCACGTTGAATGCCGGCGACGCGCTGCGGATCGAAGGCGAGGCCGCCGTGCGCATCGAGCAGGGCCATGCGGCCGAGGTACTGGTCTTTGATCTTCCCTAGCAGCTGCGCGGAGGACGCTTCCCCGGGTTTTTCACGAGGACGAGCAATGCAAAATATGAGCGGCGACTTTAAGGCGGTCGCGCGCCGCCGCTTTGGGGCCACGAAAATGAGGCCACGAAGGAACGAGCGGCGTGCCGGCGGCGCGAGCCTCTGCTTGCCGTTCGCCGGCGCTTTGCTTTCCAACCACAGGAGAAACTTCAATGAATGCGAATCGTGACATCGCGGCGCTCGTCGCCCGCATCCTGCTGTCGGGAATGTTCATCTACTCCGGCTTCGACAAGATCCCGGGCTTCGACGGCCTCGTCGGCTACATCGCGAGCAAGGGCATGCCGCTGCCGCAATTGATGGCGATCGGTGCCATCGTCGTCGAGCTGGGCGCCGGCCTGCTGCTGCTCGTCGGCTGGAAGGCGCGCTGGGCGGCGCTCGCGATCTTCCTGTTCATCATCCCGACGACGCTGATCTTCCACAAATTCTGGATGGCGCCGCCGGAGCAGGTGATGAGCCAGCAGATCAACTTCCTGAAGAACGTGACGATCATGGGCGGCATGCTGATGGTGTGGGCGTTCGGACCGGGCAGGCTGTCGCTCGATCGCGACGGCGCCTGACGCGAAGCGCGACGACGCCGGCGGTCCGTGCATTTCCGGCCGCGTCGTTTTCATGCGAGGATTCGACTGCGCACTGTTCCGCCGCACTGGCATCGCATACGAGGGAGTCGATGATGAAGGAAAGGAAAGTCACCGCGCCGGCGATCGACACCGGCATCGGCAGCAAGGATCGCGAGAAGATCGCGGGCGGGCTGTCGAAACTGCTGGCCGACAATTACACGCTCTATCTCAAGACGCACAATTTCCACTGGAACGTGACCGGGCCGATGTTCAACACGCTGCACCTCATGTTCGAGGCGCAGTACAACGAGCTGTGGCTCGCGAACGACCTCATCGCCGAGCGCATCCGTTCGCTCGGCTTCCCGGCGCCCGGCACCTATGCCGAGTACGTGAAGCTCGCGTCGATCAAGGAGACGCCGGGACAGCCCAGGGCGGAGGACATGGTGCGGCTGCTGGTCGAAGGCAACGAGGCGGTGGTGCGCACCGCGCGCTCGGTCTTCCCCGTGGTCGACAAGGCGCACGACGAGCCGACGGCTGACCTGCTGACGCAGCGGATGCAGATCCACGAAAAGAACGCGTGGATGCTGCGGAGCCTGTTGCAGTAACGGCCCTGCTTGCGCTTCGCTCGTGAATCGGGTCGCGCCGCGCGCCTTGGCGGGCCTGCGGCGCGCTTTCCATGTTTCCCTGTCGGAGCTGGTTCCCGGGCGTTCCGCGCTCGGCGCCCGCGGCCGCTACTCCCGCGCGCGCGAATCGAGCCAGATCGTCACCGGCCCGTCGTTGACGAGGCGCACCTCCATGTGCGCGCCGAACTCGCCGGTGGGCACCGGCTGGCCGAGCGCGGCGGCGAGCGAGGCGACGAACGCCGCGAACGCGGGTTGCGCGACCTCCGGCCGCGCCGCCGCCGAGTACGACGGACGGTTGCCCTTGCGCGTCGATGCGTAGAGCGTGAACTGCGAAACGGCGAGGATGGCGCCGCCGGCGTCCCGCACCGAGCGGTTCATGATGCCGGCGTCGTCGTCGAAGATGCGCAACTGGACGATCTTGTGCACGAGCCAGTCGCGGTCCTCCGCGGTGTCGCCGTCGGTGACTCCCGCGAGCACCACCAGCCCCGGTCCGATGGCGCCGGTGACGCGCGCGCCGACGGCGACGCTCGCCTCCCGCACCCGCTGGACGAGGGCCCTCATCGCGCGCTCACTTCACCACCTTGCGTTCGACCTCGACGACCTTGCCGTAGTCGAACACCACGGTGGTCAGCGTTTGCGGATCGCCGGCGACCGGCATGTAGGTCCAGCGCGCGACCTTGCGGCTGCCGCCGCCGCTCTTCATGTCCGGCGGGCCGATGCGGGCCATCACCTCGCCCTCGTGCATGCCGAGATGGATGTGGCGGCGTTCGGCGGGATCGCCGGCGCGGAGGCGTTCGCGGCGCTCGGCCGCCGTCGGACCGCGTGGCTTCAGGACGGGCGGGGCGGTGACGCGCGACGTCGTTCCAGGCACCGGGCGCGTCGGAATGACCGACACCGACGGCGGGTCGATGGCGAAGTTGCGCAGTTCGCGGCCCGCGGGGCAGGGGGCGTCCTGATACACGGGCTGCTGCCGGTCGTCCGCGCATTTGTAGACCTGCGCGGCGACCCATGCCGGCGCGACCGACGTGGCGGCGAGAACGAGCAATGCGAAGCGGCGGATGAGTCGGCCCATGTCAGCGCGTGTTGCCCCGGCCACGACCGGGGAGGCGGTACGATAGCGCTTTCCCGCGCATCCCGCGCTACGACTTTCGATGGATCCCCGCTCGCCGATCGCCGCCCGTGTCGCCGCCATCGCGCCCTTCCATGTCATGGAAGTGCAGACGGCCGCACGCGCGCTGGAGTCGGCCGGCCGCTCGGTCATCCACATGGAAATCGGCGAGCCGGATTTTCCGACGCCGGCGCCGGTGATCGCCGCGGCGCAGCGCGCCATCGCCGCCGGCGATCTCTACTACACGTCCGCGCTCGGCCTGCCGGCGCTGCGCGCCGCCATCGCCGCGCATTACGCCGATCACTACGGCGTCGCGGTGGCGCCCGAGCGGATCATCGTCACCGCGGGTTCGTCGGCCGCGTTGCTGCTGGTGGCCGCGCTCATCGTCGATCGCGACGACCGCGTGCTGCTCGCCGATCCGGGGTATCCGTGCAACCGGCATTTCGTGCGCGTGCTCGAGGGCGAACCCGTCGGCATTCCGGTGGGACCGGAAACGAACTACCAGCTGACCGCCGAACTGATCGAGCGCCACTGGACCGACACGACGCGCGCCGTGCTGATCGCGTCGCCGTCGAATCCGACCGGCACCGTGGTACCGCACGACGAGATGCGCCGCATCGCCGCCGCCGTCGGCGCGCGCGGCGGGCACCTGATCGTCGACGAGATCTACCTCGGCCTGACCTATGGCTCGGCCTCTGGCTCCCGGCCGCGCAGCGTGCTCGACTTCGCCGACGATGCGTTCGTCATCTCCAGCTTCTCGAAGTATTTCAACATGACCGGATGGCGGCTGGGCTGGCTCGTGGCGCCCGAACGGCATGTGCGCGACCTGGAAAAGCTGGCGCAGAACCTGTACATCTCCCCGGCCGCGCCGTCGCAACGCGCGGCGCTCGCGTGCTTCCTGCCGGAAACGCTGGCGATACTCGAGGAGCGGCGCCGCGCGTTCGAGGCGCGGCGCGATTTCCTCGTGCCGGCGTTGCGCGCCATCGGATTCCGCGTGCCGGTGATGCCCACCGGCGGCTTCTTCGTCTACGCCGACTGCTCGGCGTTCACCGACGACAGCGAGCGCTTCTGCCGCGACGTGCTCGCCGGCTGCGGCGTGGCGGTAACACCCGGCATCGACTTCGGAACCTATCGCGCGGCGCAGCACGTGCGGCTGGCGTACACGATCGCGCAGGACAGGATCGAGGACGGCATGGCGCGGCTCGAACGGTACCTCGCGCGCTGACGATGCGACGTCTCGTTCTCCTGCTCGCGCTGCTTTCGCTCGCCGGCTGCGGCGCGATGGAGGCCGCCGACTTCTACTGGCAGGGCGCGACGGGCCAGCTCGACATCCTGGCGCGCGCGAAGCCGATCGCCGAGGCGATCGACGAATCGCCGGACCCGTTGCTCAAGCAGCGGCTGGTGCGCGTGCAGGACATTCGCGCGTTCGCGAGCCGCGAGCTCGGGCTGCCCGACAACGCGAGCTATACGCGGTACGCCGATCTCGAGCGGCCCTTTGTCGTGTGGAACGTGTTCGCCACGCCGGCGCTGTCGCTCAAGGCGCGCACGTGGTGCTTTCCGGTGGCAGGCTGCGTCAGCTATCGCGGCTACTTCAAGGAGAGCGAGGCGCGCGCGGAGGCCGCGCGGCTGCAGGCCGCCGGTGACGACGTCTGGGTCAGCGGCGTGCCGGCGTATTCGACCCTTGGCTATTTCGACGACCCGGTGCTGTCGACGTTCGTCCGCTGGCCGGAGCCGGAGGTCGCGCGGATGGTGTTCCACGAGCTGGCGCACCAGGTCGTCTACGTCAAGGACGACACGCAGTTCAACGAGTCGTTCGCCGCCGCCGTCGAGGAGATCGGCGTGCAGCGGTGGCTCGCGCGCGCAGGGCAACGCGCAGAACGATGCGCAACAAGCGCGCGCGCAGCGGCTGCGCGGCGTATTCCGCGACCTGATCCGCGACACGCGCGCGCGGCTGGCGGCCGTTTACGCGAGCGACGCGCCCGACGCCGTCAAGCACGAGCAGAAGGCCGCTGCGTTCGCCGCGATGCGCGAGGGCTACGAGCGCGCGAAGGCCGGCGAGCCGGGGCTCGCCGGATACGACCGCTGGTTCGCCGGCCACCTGAATGCCGGCCCGAACAACGCGAGCGTCGCGTCGGTCGCGCTGTACACCGGCCAGGTGCCCGCCTTCAAGGCGCTGTTCGCCGAGGCCGACTTCGACCTGCCGCGGTTCTACCGTCGCGTGCAGGTCATCGCGGCGCTCCCCAAGCCGGAGCGCGACGACGTGCTGGCGCGGAGCGCCGCGCACAACGCGCACGTCGCGGGCCCCTGAATGTCGTCGTAAGTCATTGAATGTGTTGACGATTGCGGTGTCGCTCCGCAGCGGTTGGGGCGCCGCGGCGGCGATTGCCAGCCTAACTCCTTGATCGGCAATGCGAATCCGGCTACAATTGCAGGTTCCCTTGCCTCACCCGCCGCAGACGGGGAGGCCGCCGACGGCCCGGATGGAAAATGCGTGGACGAGCACGAAAGCGCGAACACGACGGGCTGTCACTCAACTGACCGAAAGGAGTGCTCTGCATATGCGTCATTACGAAGTTGTATTCATCGTGCACCCGGATCAAAGCGAGCAGGTGCCCGCGATGGTCGAGCGGTACCGCACGATGATCACGGGCCGCAAGGGCCTCATTCATCGCCTCGAGGACTGGGGTCGCCGCCAGCTGGCCTATCCGATCCAGAAGGTGCACAAGGCCCATTACCTCCTGATGAACATCGAGTGCGACAAGGAAACGCTGGCCGAGCTCGAGCATGCGTTCAAGTTCAACGACGCCGTGCTGCGCCACCTGATCGTCTCCACGACGGAAGCGAAGGTCGCCCCGTCGCCGATGATGAAGGAAGAGAAGGCGCGCTCGCTGACGGGACGCGACGCGCCCCGGGATGCCGAAGCGCCGCGCGCGCCGGAAGCGGCAGCCGTTGCCGCGGCGCCGGCACCGGCCGCGGCAGCTCCGGCGGCGTAACAGGCGAGACAGGACATCACAGCCGACGCGCCGGGCATGAACCGGCTCACGCTCGACGCCACGCTCACGCAACGCGGCGACCTTCGCTACACGCCCGCCGGCATTCCGGCGATCGACTGCACGCTGACCCACCAGTCCGTGCAGGCCGAGGCAGGCGGCGAACGCAAGGTCGAATGCGAAGTGTTCGCCGTGGCGTTCGCGGACGTGGCCAGGCAACTTGCCCGGGTGCCGATCGGTGGCGACCTGCGCTGCGAAGGGTTTCTCGCGCGCCGCTACCGGACCGGCATCACCGTCGCGCTGCACATCACGCACATCGCATAGCGAACGAAAGGAAACACCATGCCCCGCCCGATGGGAAGAGGTAAAGGTAAAGGCAAGAAGGATCTGAAGAAACGCGACCGCGGCAACGCGCTGTTCAAGCGCCGCAAGTTCTGCCGCTTCACCGCGGAGAAGGTCACGGAGATCGACTACAAGGACATCGACGTCCTGAAGGACTTCGTGCAGGAAAACGGCAAGATCATGCCGGCGCGCGTCACGGGCACCAAGGCCCGCTACCAGCGCCAGCTGTCCACGGCGATCAAGCGCGCGCAGTTCCTCGCGCTGCTGCCGTTCACCGACCGGCACTAGGGAGAGCGGACCATGCAGATCATCCTGCTCGAAAAGATCGCCAACGTCGGCAACCTGGGCGATGTCGTCAAGGTCAAGAACGGCTACGCGCGCAATTTCCTGATCCCGCAAGGCAAGGCCAAGCGGGCAACCGCCGACAACCTGAAGCTGATCGAGGCGCAGCGCGCCGAACTCGAGGCCGCTGCGGGCGCCAAGCTCGCCGCCGCGCAGGGTCTGGCCGAAAAGCTCGAGGGCCTGGTCGTCAAGATCACGCAGAAGTCCGGCGTGGACGGGCGCCTGTTCGGATCGGTCACCAACGTCGACATCGTCGAGGCGCTCAAGGGCCACGGCATCGAGGTCGAAAAGGCGATGATCCGGATGCCGGATGGCCCGCTGAAGCACACGGGCGAGTTTCCGCTGGCGGTCGCGCCGCACTCCGATGTTGTGGGGCACATCACGGTGACGGTCATCGGCGACACCGCGCAGGGCTGACGCGGCACCACGGCCGGATCGTTGCACAGTCGTACAGGAGGGGCCGCGCGGCTGTTCAGCGCGGCCCTTCGCATTTGCGGTCGGGGACGTGCGCTCCGACAGTCGGTCTGTCCGCCCGCACGCGCGGCGCGAAAGAAGTTGGAGCGCGCAGCGGCATCCCATTACAATCTGCGAACGCCGCGCCGCGCGCGGCTTCTTCGGCAGTATCCTGCTCGCCGAACAGACCGGAAACCGACCGTGAACTTCGTGATTCGACATGCCTTGCGCTTCCTCGCCGCGACGATACTGACGGGCCTCCTCGCCGCGTCCGCGTCCGCCGCCACCTATTACGCCCGGGTCACGGGGGTGCCGAGCACGATTGCCTGCACGGACACCAACTTCACGTTCGGGACGGGCGCCACGCTGGCGTGGAGCTTCGCCTCCGTATCGTCGGTGTCGGATATCACCCTCAGGATCAACGGCGCCGTCGTCGGCACCGGCAGCGGCGCGCTGGGCGCGGTCACCAGTTCGACCACGGGCACCATCGACCTGCAGGTGGTGACGGCGAACACCGTCGCCCCGTATCCGTCGACGCCCTATCCGTACACGGTGAACTACGCGCTCGAGCCGCAGGATCCCGATACGGATGGCGTTTCGGTGTCCTTCACCTGCACGTCCACCGGCGGCACGGGATTCAGCGTGGCGGTGATTCCCGCGAAGCTGCCGGCCATCGGGACGACGCCGGGGACGCTCTCCTTCCCGGCCACCAACGTGGGCGCGACGTCCGCGCCCGTCAACGTGACGGTCGCCAACACCGGCACGGCCGACGCCACCGGCGTGACGTACACCAACAACAATCCCGCCGATTTCGAGATCACCGGCAATACCTGCGGGACGACGATCGCGAAGGGCGCGTCGTGCGTGCTGACGCTCGTGTTCAAGCCTTCGACCGGCGGCGCTTCGCCTCGGCAACGTGTCGATCAACCCGGCGGTGGGTCCGAGCGGCAAGGTGACGGTCAACGGCACGGGCCTCACGCAGTTGCAGATGCCGTCCAACGTCAGCCTCGGCACGCAGAACGTCGGCACGACCAGTGCGCCGACCAACGTGACCATCACCAATTCCGGCGGCACGGCCGTCACCGTATCGAGCGTGACCAGCAGCAATGCCGGCGAGTTTCCGGTGACGACGAACTGCGCCACCGTCGCGGCCGGCGCCAGCTGCACGATCACGGTCTCGTTCACGCCCGCCGCCGCCAACGCCCGCACGTCGGCGATCACCGTCACCAGCAATGGCATCGGCAGCCCGCAGACCATCAACGCCAGCGGCACCGGCATCGCCGTGTCCACGCCCGGTCAGTTGACGATGGCCACAACGTTGACGTTCGCGATGCAGACGGTCGGCACGACCAGCGCGCCGAGCAACATCGTCGTCACCAACACCGGCGGCACTGCCGTCACCGTCTCGAGCATCGTCAGCAGCGTGCCGGCCGAGTTCGCCGTGTCGAGCGCCGGCTGCACGACCGTCAACGCCGGCGCGACGTGCACGATCAGCGTCACGTTCGCACCGGCGGCCGCCGGCGCCCGCGCGGCGACGATCACCGTCACCAGCAACGGCGTCGGCAGTCCCCAGGTCATCAACGCGTCCGGCACCGGCACGATGACGCCGACGCCGGGTGTATTGACGATGGCGCCGACCGTCTCGTTCGGCACCCAGACGGTGGGGACGACGAGCGCGGCCAGCAACGTCACCGTGACCAATACGGGGGGCAGCGCGGTCACGATCGCGAGTGTCGCGAGCAGTGCGCCCGCCGAATTCGCCGTGTCGAGCCCGGGGTGCACGACGCTCGCGCCGGGCGCGACCTGTGCGATCGCCGTGACGTTCGCGCCGGCGGCCAGCCGGCGCGCGCTCCGCGACGATCAGCGTCACCAGCAATGGCACGGGAAGCCCGCAGACGATCGCCGCGAGCGGCACCGGTTCGGCCGCCGCGAGCACGGGTCAGCTGGCGATCCAGGATTCCGTCGCCTTCGGCAGCGTCGTGCTCGGCACCTCCAGCCCGGCGACGGTGGTGTCGGCGACCAACATCGGCAGCGCGCCGGTGCAGGTGGCGAGCATCGTCAGCAGCAACCCCGCGGAATTCGCGGTCTCGGCGTCGACGTGCGGCGTCGTCAATCCCGGCGCGGCGTGCTCGTTCGATCTGACCTTCACGCCCGCGTCCGCGAGCGACCGCACGGCGGCGATCACCGTCACCAGCGATGGCGTGGGCAGCCCGCAGGTGGTGGTCGCGACCGGCAAGGGTACGACGACGCCGCCGCCGCCTCCCGCCACGGTGGAACTGATCGAGTACCACCATGCCGAGTGGGATCACTATTTCATGACCGGCATTCCCGACGAGATCACGAAGCTCGACAACGGGACGTTCGTCGGCTGGGCGCGCACCGGGTACAAGTTCAAGTCGTATCCGCTGGGCACCGCCGCCAGCAACGTCGTCTGCCGGTTCTTCAGCACGTCGTTCGCGCCGCGCAGCTCGCACTTCTACACGCCGTTCGGCGGCGAGTGCGCGATCGTCAAGCTCAATGCCGGACTGGTCGTTCGAAGGCGACGTGTTCAACATCCCGGTTCCCGATGTCGAAGGCGTCTGCGCCGCGGGCACCGTGCCGGTCTATCGCCTGTACAACAACGGCCAGGGCGCGGCGCCGAACCATCGCTACACGACGGACCTCGCCGTGCGTACGCAGATGATGGCCACCGGCTGGGTGCCGGAGGGCTACGGACCGCTGGGCGTGATCATGTGCGCGCCGATCTAGGGCGCGATGGCGTTACGGTGGGGAAGCATGCGGGGAACCGCCGCGTAATCGGCGGAGGTTCCCCGGGGAACTCGCGGCTACCGGCAACCGTCGGCGCCAAGTAAAATAGGCGGTTGCCGCCGGTTCCCTCCCATGCCTGACGATCCCCAAGTCGATGCGCTGAAGCTCCCGCCCCATTCGCTGGAGGCGGAGCAGTCGATCCTGGGCGGGCTGCTGCTCGACAACGAGGCCGCGGACCGCATCGGCGACATCGTCAGCGGCGACGATTTCTACAGCGATGCGCACCGCGTCATCTACCGGCACATCACGGCGCTCGGCAGCGAAGGCAAGCCGGTGGACGTGGTCACGCTGTCGGAAGCGCTCGCCTCCGTCCAGAAGCTCGACTACGTCGGCGGCCTGGCGTACCTGGGCGCGCTCGTGCAGAACGTCCCCACGTCGGCCAACATCCGCCACTACGCCGACATCGTCCGCGAGCGCTCGATCCTGCGGCAGCTCGCGGCCACCGCCGGCGAGATCGCCGAGTCCGCGTACAACCCGCTCGGCCGCAACGCGAAAAGCGTCCTCGACGAGGCCGAGGCCAAGGTGCTGCACATCGCCGAGCAGGGCGCGCGCGGACAGCGCACGTTCGCGCTGCTGAAGGACCTGCTCGTCGATGTCGTCGACCGCATCGAGACGCTGTACAACCGCGACGACCCCTCCGACGTCACCGGCATCGCCACCGGCTACACCGACCTCGACCGGATCACGTCGGGGCTGCAGCCGGGCGACCTCGTCGTCGTCGCCGGGCGGCCGTCGATGGGCAAGAGCTCGCTCGCCGTCAACATCGGCGAACACGTGGCGCTCGAGCTCAAGAAGCCGGTCGTCGTGTTCTCGATGGAAATGGGCGCGTCGCAACTCGCGATGCGGATGATCGGATCCGTCGGCAAGCTCGACCAGACGAAGTTGCGGACGGGGCGTTTGGGCCCCGACGACTGGGAACGGCTGTCGAGCGCGCTGGGCAAGCTGTCGGAGGCGCCGATCCTCATCGACGAGACGCCGGCGCTCAATGCGATCGAGGTGCGTTCGCGCGCGCGGCGGCTGCAGAAGCAGTACGGGCAGCTGGGCCTCGTGATCGTCGACTACCTGCAGCTGATGCAGGCGCAATCGGCGGGCGAGAACCGCGCGACGGAGATCTCCGAGATCTCGCGGTCGATGAAGTCACTGGCGAAGGAGCTGAAGGTGCCGGTGATGGCGCTGTCGCAGCTGAACCGCTCGCTGGAGCAGCGGCCCAACAAGCGGCCGGTGATGTCGGACCTGAGGGAGTGTGTGGTCGGGGAAACACTGGTGGTCTGCGCTGACGGTTCGCGTGTGCCGATTCGTGATCTGGTGGGCACCGCGCCCGACGTAATCGCATTGGACGAGGCGCGGCGTGTCGTGCCTGCGCACAGCGATCGGGTCTGGCCGGTCGGCGTGAAGCCGGTGTTGCGGATGACGCTCGCAAGCGGTCGCGTCTTGCGCGCGACCGCGAAGCACCGAGTGTTCGGAGCCCAAGGCTGGACGGTACTGGGTGACGTCAAGCCGGGGGACCGCATAGCGCTCGCCCGGCGGATTCCCGAGTCCGCAGCACCACAAACTTGCCGCGACGACGAACTGGTACTGCTTGGCCACTTGATCGGTGACGGTAGTTACCTCTCCCATCAGCCGCTCCGCTACACGACCGCCTCGGAGGCCAATAGCGCATTGGTGCGCGACGCGGCAACACGTGCGTTCGGTGCCACCGTCAACCGACATGCGGGCCGCGGCCTATGGCATCAGCTGGTGATTTCCGGGAATGGCAACCGCTGGCATCCGCAGGGCGTCAATCGATGGTTGCGCGAACTCGGTATCTTCGACCAGCGATCACACCAGAAGAGGGTGCCGGCATTCGTGTTTCGACTTGCCGATGACCAGGTGGCATTGCTGCTCCGGCATCTGTGGGCGACCGACGGATCGATTCATGTGCGGAAGGCCGGGGCCAAAGGGGCACCGCGCGTTTACTTCAGCACGTGCAGCGAGGGCTTGGCGTTCGACGTGGCTGCACTGCTGCACCGGTTCGGGATTGTCGCCCGCATCCGTGCCGTCTTCCAGCCATCGTCCCGGCCCGTGTACAGCGTCGACGTTTCGGGAGCTGCACAGCAGCGCCTGTTTCTCGAACGAATAGGCGTTGTGGGGGCACGTATCGACGCCGGGGAGCGACTTTCCGCTGCGCTGCGGGGAATCGTCGCAAATCCGAATGTCGATACGCTGCCGCAACAAGTCTTCGCGCAGATTCGCTCTTCGATGCGAACACGCGGTGTCGGTACGCGGCAGATGGCAGGGATGCGCGGTACGAGCTATGGCGGCTCGGCGCACTTCGGCTTTGCGCCGTCCCGCGCTACTGTCGAGAGCTATGCCGAGCTGCTCCAGGATGAGGCGCTGCAGCACTGGACGAAGGACGACCTGTTCTGGGATTGTGTCGTGGACGTGCGCGCCGACGGCGAGGAAGAGGTCTTTGATTTGACGGTGCCCGGTCCCGCGTGCTGGCTCGCTGACGGCATCGTGGTTCATAACTCGGGCGCGATTGAACAAGACGCGGATGTCATCCTGTTCATCTATCGCGACGAGGTATACAACCCCGACACGCAGGAAAAGGGCACGGCCGAGATCATCATCGCCAAGCAGCGCAACGGGCCCATCGGCACGATCCGGCTCACCTTCATCGGCGAGCACACGCGGTTCGAGAATTTCGCGTCGCCGGGCAGCTATTGAGCGCCGACGCCGGAACGTGCGTGGCTTCGCTTCCCCGCCGCGCGGTCGCCGCGCGCCGCGACAGTCCTCATAACAACAACCGCTGCCCACGATGAACACTCCCGCTCCACGCACCGCTGTCGTCACCGGCATCACCGGCCAGGACGGCGCCTATCTCGCGCAATTCCTGCTCGACCGCGGTTACCTCGTCTTCGGCACGTTCCGCCGCGGCAGCTCGGTGAACTTCTGGCGCATCGAGGAACTGGGCATCGCGCAGCACGAGCGGCTGCACCTGACCGAGTTCGACCTGACCGATTTCGGTTCCGGCGTGCGGTTGTTGCAGAAGGCGGAGCCGGAGGAGGTGTACAACCTCGCCGCGCAGAGCTTCGTCGCCGTGTCGTTCGACCAGCCGGTCAACACGGGGCTCACGACCGGCATGGGTGTTGTCAACCTGCTCGAGGCCATCCGCATCCTCGACCCGAAGATCCGCTTCTACCAGGCGAGCACGTCGGAGATGTTCGGCCGCGTCCAGGCCACGCCGCAGGACGAGTCGACGCCGTTCTATCCGCGCAGCCCGTACGGCGTGGCCAAGCTGTACGCGCACTGGATGACGGTCAATTACCGCGAATCGTTCGGCATCTTCGGCGCCAGCGGCATCCTCTTCAACCACGAGTCGCCGTTGCGCGGCCGCGAGTTCGTCACCCGCAAGGTGACCAATGCCGTCGCGTGCATCGCCCGCGGCCGGCAGCAGGTGCTCGAACTCGGCAACCTCGACGCGCAGCGCGACTGGGGATACGCGCGCGAATACGTCGACGGCATGTGGCGGATGCTGCAGCACACCGAGCCCGACACGTTCGTGCTCGCCACCGGACAGACGCACACGGTGCGCCGTTTCGTCGAGCTGGCGTTCGCCGCCGCCGGCACGACGATCGAGTGGCGCGGCCGCGGCGTGGACGAGACCGGCGTCGATGCGCGCTCGGGCGCGGTCCGCGTGCGCGTCAATCCGGCCTTCTATCGTCCCGCCGAAGTCGAGCTGCTGCTCGGCAATCCCGCCAAGGCCAGGGCCGCGCTCGGCTGGCAGACCACGACGCCGCTCGAGTCGCTGTGCCGGGCGATGGTCGAGGCCGATCTCGCGCGCGTCGATCGCGGTGTCTCGTTCTGAGCGCGTGCTGGTCACCGGTGCCGCCGGATTCACCGGCCGGCACCTGTGCGCCCACCTGCATGAGCACGGCTATCGCGTCTTCGGGCTGACCGAGCACGCGGGCGAGCGGCTCGCCGGCGATGCGGAGGAGATCCATGCCGATCTCCTCGACGCGGCGGCGATGACCGCCGCGGTGCGCGTCGCCGCGCCGGACCTGGTCGTGCACCTCGCCGCCATTGCCTTTCCCGGCCACGCGCAGGCCGATGCGATCTACCGGGTGAACCTGAACGGCACGCTGGTGCTGCTGGAAGCGCTGGCGAACGCCGGCTGCGGTCGCGGCGGAGTCCTGCTGCCGAGCACCGGCACCGTCTACGGCAGCGTCGCGGCCGATGGCCTCGCCGAGACGGCGCCCGTGGCGCCGGCGACGCACTATGCGGTCAGCAAGTTCGCGATGGAGCAGATGGCACGGCTCTTCGCGCGCGCGCTGCCGATCATCGTCGTGCGTCCGTTCAACTACACGGGGCCGGGCCAGCGCGAACCCTACCTCGTGCCGAAGATCGTCCGCCACTTCGCCGAGCGGGCGGCCGTCATCGAACTCGGCAATGTCGACGTCGAGCGCGACTTCCTCGACGTGCGCACCGTCGTCGATGCGTATCGACGGCTGCTCGAGGCGCCCACCGCCGTCGGCGGCACCTTCAACCTGTGCTCGGGCAGCGGCACAGCGGTGCGCGCGCTCGTGACGATGCTCGAAGGCATCGCCGGCCGCCGCATCGAGGTGCGCGTGAATCCGCAGTTCGTTCGCGCGAGCGAGCCGCAGCGCATCGTGGGTTCGAAGGCGCGGCTCGAAAACATCATCGGCCCGTTGCAGTGGATTCCGCTGCAGCAGACGCTCGCCGACATGCTGCGCGAGGCGACCGCCGGCGAAGGCGTGGCCGGCGGCTAACGCTTGGTGGAGATCCGGTCGCGTCCCGCGGCCTTGGCGTCGTAAAGGGCCGCGTCGGCGGCGGCGATCGTCGCCGCCACCGTGCCGCGCGGCAGCCGCGCGGCGATGCCGATCGACAGCGTCACCTTGAGTCCCGGCGTGGCGGCGCTCCACGCCACGGCGTCGCTGGCGCGCTTCAACCGCTGCAACACCTTCGTGCCGGTGGGCAGATCGATGCCCGCCAGCACGACGAGGAACTCGTCGCCGCCATAGCGCACCGGCAGGTCCTCCTGCCGGCAGTGCGCGCGAATGACGGCGGCCACGCGACGCAGCACCGCGTCGCCGACGGCATGGGAGAACGTGTCGTTGATCCGCTTGAACAGATCGACGTCGATCAGTGCGATCGTCAGCGGCATTTCGGCGGCGTCGCTCGCGGCCAGCAGCGAGCCCAGGCGCGCGTCGAGTCCGCGCCGGTTGAAAAGCCCGGTCAGCGGGTCCTGCTGCGAAACTTCGGTCAGCGCCTTGGCTTTCTGCGTCAGCACGGCGTGGTCGGCGGCGAGCGTTTCGGCGCGCTCGCGATATTGCGACGCGCGACGGGACGCATCCTGGAAGTCGAGCCACAACTGCGCCGCCGTGGCCGCGTGCTTGCGCGAGGCCGCGAGTTCCGCCTCGCGTACCGAATGGAACTCCTTGTACATCGCCAGCGCGCTCTGGAAATCGCCGGCGTTCTCGAACACCCGCGACAGCGTCTCGCAGGCCTCCGCCAGCACCGAGCGGGCGGCGATCCGCCGCGCGAGCACGATCGCCTCGGACAGGCATTGCTGCGCCTCGGTGAACTGCCCTTGCGCGACGAGGCATGCGCCACGCTCCACCAGCGCCTCCGCCTGCAGGTGCGGATCGTTCAACTCCCGTCCGAGTTCCAGCGTCTGCCGCAGGATGACGTCCGCCTCGGCGTGGCTGTGCAGCAGGCGCAGCATCGTGCCCGTCTGCCCGAGGCAATGCGCTTCGTCGTACGGGTTGCCGAGCTCGCGGGCGATCGCGAGCGCCCGCGTCGCCTGCGCCAGGCCTTGCGCATAGATGCCCTGCGCCCCGGCGGCGTCGGTGGCGGCGCGCGCGTCGCCGTGCTGCTTGGTCAGCAGCGACTGGTTCAGCAGCAGCTTCGTCAGCAGGTTGTGATTGTCGGTCGCCTGCGCGAGTTCGACGCCGGCGGCGAGGTACCGCGTGGCTTCGTCGTGGCGGCCGGCCGCGATCAGCGCCGAACCGAGCGAATTGTAGATGTTGATCTCGAGCGTCTCGAGCTTCTCCGCGCGCGCGGTCTCGAGCGCGCGCAGCATCGACGCGACCGCATCGTCATTCGCGCCGAGCCGGTGCTGGCACAGGCCGACACCGGCAAAGGCGGTCGCCGCGCCGGACTGGTCGCCACAGTCCTGGTAGATCTGCGCGGACTCCAGCAGGTATTCGAGCGCCGGCATGAAGTCGGCCAGGTAGAAGTGGCAGCGCCCCATCGCGTGCCGCGTCTCGGCGTCGAGCTGCCGGTCGCCGCTCATGGTCGCCAGCTCGCGCGCTTCCTGGGCGAGCGCGAATGCGCGCTTCGCGTCACCCGTGCGTGCGAGTTCCGTCGATAACCCGTTCAGCGCGCGTACGCGTGCCGGTAGGCTGGGCGCCGCGTTGACCGCGTGTTCGAGGGACTGCAATGGATCCATGCGCGGACTAAAGGTTCGGGTCGGGCGACGACCGCACCGGATGGCGCGTCCGGTGCGGTCGGTGCGGATGCCATTGTAGACCGGCGGCGTGCCGGCCCGCGCGAAGCCTCCTTCCGGCTTCGCGCGCTCGCGGGCGCGCAGCGCGTCGGACTACAGCACTTCGGCCGCGTGGTCGGCCAGGCGGGAACGCTCGCCGCGCTGCAGCGTGACGTGGCCGGAATGCGACCAGCCCTTGAACCGGTCCACCACGTACGTGAGGCCGGAGCTGCCTTCGGTGAGGTACGGCGTGTCGATCTGCGCGATATTGCCGAGGCAGACCACCTTGGTCCCCGGTCCGGCGCGCGTGATCAGCGTCTTCATCTGCTTGGGTGTCAGGTTCTGCGCCTCGTCGATCACGAGGAACTTGTTGATGAATGTGCGGCCGCGCATGAAGTTCAGGCTCTTCACCTTGATCCGTGAACGAATGAGGTCGCGGGTCGCGGCACGGCCCCATTCGCCGGCCTCGTCGTCGGTCTTGTTGAGCACGTCGAGGTTGTCCTCGAGCGCGCCCATCCATGGATTCATCTTCTCTTCCTCGGTGCCGGGGAGGAAGCCGATGTCCTCGCCGACCGGAACGGTCACCCGCGTCATGATGATCTCGGTGTAGACCTTGAACTCGAGCGTCAGCATGAGCCCCGCCGCGAGCGTCAGCAGCGTCTTGCCGGTGCCCGCCTGCCCGAGCAGCGTGACGAAGTCGATCTCCGGGTTCATCAGCAGGTTGAGCGCGAAGTTCTGCTCGCGGTTGCGCGCCGTGATGCCCCAGACGTTGTTCTTCTGGTGCGTGTAGTCCTTGAGCGTCGACAGGAGCGCCGTCTTGCCGTGCAGTTCCTTGACGATCGCGTGGAACGGCGCCTCGTCCTTCTTCTCCTGATAGACGAACTCGTTCTGCAGCAGCGACGCGATCACCGGGCCCGTCAGCCGGTAGTAGGTGTGCCCACCCTGCTGCCACGACTCCATCCCCTTGCCGTGCTTGTCCCAGAAGTCCGCGGGGAGCTCGCGCGTTCCCGAGAACAGGAGCTCCGTGTCCTCGAGCACCTTGTCGTTGAAGTAATCCTCGGCGGCCATGCCCAGCGCGCGCGCCTTGATCCGCATGTTGATGTCCTTCGACACCAGGATCACGTTGCGCTTCGGAAGGTGCTGCGCGAGGTGCATGACGACGGCGATGATCTGGTTGTCCGCCTTGCCGCCCGCGAGCGACGGCGGCAGCGCCGTCGCGATGTTTTCCGTCTGCAGGAACAGCCGGCCGGTCGCGGCGCCGTTCGACTTGCCGTCGAGCGGGATGCCCAGGGCGATGCTGTCGCCCGTTTCGCCGTGCGTCGTCACCAGGTCGTCCAGGAAACGGCTCACCTGCCGCGCGTTGCGCGCGACCTCGGTCATCCCCTTCTTGTTGTTGTCGAGTTCCTCGAGCGTGAGGATCGGCAGGTAGATGTCGTGCTCCTCGAACCGGAACAGGCTCGTCGGATCGTGCATCAGGACATTGGTGTCGAGGACGAAGAGCTTCGTCGCGACTGCGCCGCCGGTTTTGGACGGCTTGCGGGAGGGGAGGAGGTGCAGCGTGGATGGGGCAGGGCGCAGCTTGCGTTCGACCATGGGCCTCCTGGGGGCAAAGCGGCCGCGCCGCGCGGCCTTCAGTTGATACTACCCCATTTCAACACGGACACAAGGGGTTGTGGTCGCAACCTCGAAAGAGCAGGAGCTATTGTGGTGGAAAGGGCACAGCGGCGATTATCGCACCGCCGCGATTGTCGGTTACAACGTCCTGATGTACGCGAGGACCTCGTCGACATGCCCGGGCACCCGGAGGCCGCGCCATTCACGAACGAGCCTGCCGCTGCCGTCGATGACGAACGTGCTGCGCTCGATGCCGCGCACCTGCCTGCCGTACATATTCTTCATTTTGATGACACCGAACTGCTGGCACAGCTTCTCGTCGGCGTCGGCAATAAGCTCGAACGGAAACGCCATCTTCGCCTTGAAGTTCTCGTGCGACTTCAGCGAATCGCGCGAGCAGCCGACGACGGTGGCGCCGGCCTTGGCGAAGAGCTTGTGCGCGTCACGAAAATTCTCGCCTTCGGTCGTGCAGCCGGGCGTGCTGTCCTTCGGGTAGAAGTACAGCACGACGATTTCGCCCTGGTGATCGGACAGCGTGAACGTGCCGCCGGTGGCGGGTGCGCTGAAGTCCGCAACTTTTTTTCCGAGCATCGGTCACTCCAGTACAAGCACTGAAAATCCTGAACCACGAAGGGCACGAAGAACACGAAGGAGAAAAATCGACTCGAAGCTCGCCATGTCACAAGGTGCAGGAGCAACCTTCGCAGCGCACTCCTTCGTGTTCTTCGTGATCGATTTCCTTCGTGTACTTCGTGATGAAGGACTTGTCATTCGATCAAGCCGCCCGCGCCAGGTCGACCTCGCCCAGGAACTCCGCTCCCTGCACCAGCAAGGTCCCCGTGCGTCCGGGCACGGTGCCCGGACCGGTCGTGCAACGCGGCAACGCCATCGGCTCCACCGCTTCGTACAGCGAACGCGTGGGCCCGAGCGTCCAGCCCTGCGCCTTCCAGCCCAGGATCAGCTGCTCGAACGCCGGCGCCAGCCGCATGCCCTCGAGTTCGGCATGCAGCGTGAACACCTGGGGCGCTGTCGGCTCGCGGGTGCGCTCCAGCAGGTGCGCGGCGACATTGGCCTCGGTGATGTCGCCGGTGCCGACGAGTTCGTCGAGCGTGGGCAACGTCGTCGGGAACTGCGGGCAGCGAATCGGCTCCGCATTCCAGATGGGCAGGTGCGGATGCGTGCCGCGGCCGTCCGAGCAATAGTCGAAGGCGAGGCGCTGCGTCATCCGCAGCGCGTGCACGTTCATCTGCCATCCCGCCGCGCCGTGCGTACGCGGCGGCTCCCGGAAGATTTCCGTGTACCGCTCGCACGCGCGGTGCATCTCGGCGTACGTCCATTGCTCGTCGGCGTGCATGACGCCGTCCTGCCACCTGATGTGGTCCCAGCAATGCACGCCGGTCTCGTGGCCCGCGTCGCGGACGCCCTGCATGACGGCGGCCCCGCGCCGGCCGATGTCGGGACCGGGCAGCACCGTTCCGTACAGCAGTGTCTTCACGCCGTAGTGCCTGACGACGGATGTGCGGCGCACCTTGCCGATGAAGCCGGGCCGGAACACGCGCTTGATGGCCCGTCCCGTGTGGTCGGGACCGAGCGAGAAGAGGAACGTCGCCGTCACGCCGTGCTTGCGCAGCAGTTCGACGAGCGTGGGGACGCCCTCGCGCGTGCCGCGCAGCGTGTCGACGTCGATTTTCAGCGCGAGCTGCGTCACGAAAGGCAACCCATTTCACAACGAGACGCAGAGGCGCCGAGCACGATTTCCCGAGCGGAAGTTCTCCGCGCCCCGGCGCCTAGTCGTGCGCCGGTGTTCCTAGTCGACAAGGCCGCGCGCCTCGGCGACCTGGCCGCGATAGGCGTCGAAGATTCTCGCCAGCGCGTCGTCCATCGCGACCACGGGCTTCCAGTCGAGATCGGCCGACGTGTTGGTGATCTTCGGCACCCGGTTCTGGACGTCCTGGTAGCCTTTGCCGTAGTAGGCGAGGGCGGTCGTGTCGACGATCGTCACCCTGGCGGCGTTCTCCGCGTACTCGGGGTAGCGCCTGGCCATCTCCAGCATCTTTTCCGCGAGCTCGCGCACCGACCAGTTGTTGGCGGGGTTGCCGATGTTGTAGATCTTGCCGGTGGCCACGCCGTCCTTGTTGGCGATGATCTTGAGCAGCGCCGCGATGCCGTCGTCGATGTACGTGAACGCGCGCTTCTGCGTGCCGCCGTCGACGAGTTTGATCGTCTCGCCGCGCACGATATGGCCGAGGAACTGCGTGATGACGCGCGAGCTGCCTTCCTTGGCCGTATTGATCGAGTCGAGCCCAGCGCCGATCCAGTTGAACGGCCGGAACAGCGTGTAGTCGAGGCCCTCCTGCTGGCCGTACGCGTGGATGACGCGATCCATCAGCTGCTTCGCGCAGGAGTAGATCCAGCGCGGCTTGTTGATCGGACCCAGCACGAGCTCGGAGGACTCCGGATCGAACTCGGCGTCGCGCGACATTCCGTATACCTCGGACGTCGACGGGAACACGATGCGCTTCCTGTAGCGCACGCAGGCGCGGACGATCGGCAGGTTCGCCTCGAAGTCGAGCTCGAAAACGCGCAGCGGCTCGCGGACGTAGGTGGCCGGCGTGGCGATCGCGACGAGCGGCAGCACGACGTCGCATTTCTTGACGTGGTACTCGATCCACTCGCGATTGATCGTGATGTCGCCTTCGAAGAAATGAAAGCGCGGCTCGGACAGGAGGTCGCTGATGCGCTCCGTCTGCATGTCCATGCCGTGGATTTCCCAGTCGGTCGACCCGATGATGGCCTGCGACAGGTGATGGCCGATGAAGCCGTTGACGCCCAGGATGAGTACGCGTTTCATTCAAGAAGTCTGGTGGGAGGAGCCCCGTGCATTCTACCGCGCGGCGCCCGCGGCCGCCGTGATGCTTACCGGGCCAACCCGACCCGTGCAGCGATCGTCTCGTCGATCACAACGCGACGCTCCGCGCGCCGAAGGCGCCCTCGAACATGGCGGGCGATAGCGGGCGTCCGTCGACCTCCAGCACGCGAACGTCGAGCGTGCCGCCGCCGCCGCAGTGCGCGAGCAGCCGTCCTTCCTCGACGCGCAGCGCGGCGGCCGAAGCGGGGCCGGTGGCGGCGAGCACGCGGGTGCGCAGCACTCGCGCCGGGCGCCCGGCGATGGTGGTCGTCGCGCCCGGATAGGGGGGCGCGACGGCGCGGACGAGGTCGTGGATGCGCGCGGCACTCTGCGACCAGTCGATGCGGCCATCCTCCGCCTTGCGCCCGCCGTAGTACGAGCCCGCCGCCAGATCGAGCGGCACCCGCGGCGCGGTGCCGGCGACGAGGCCGGGAAGCACGCGGTCCAGCGTCATCTCCGCCGCGACGGTCACCTTGTCGAAGACGTCGCGCGCCGTGTCGTCGGGCAGGATCGGCACGGCGGTCTGCGCGACCATGTCGCCGGCATCGGGCTTCGCGGCCATGTAGTGCAGCGTCGCGCCGGTTTCGCGCTCGCCGTTCAGCACGGCCCAGTTCACCGGCACGCGCCCCCGGTACCTGGGCAGCAGCGAGCCGTGCATGTTGAGTGCGCCGCGCGCCGGCAGCGCGAGCAGCGGCGCCCCGAGCATCTGGCGGAAATAGAAGCTGAAGAGGAAATCCGGCGCCAGGCGCGCGATGCGCGCGACGACCGCGTCATCGTTCACGTCGGCCGGCGCGATCGCCTCGATGCCGTAGTCGGCCGCGACATCGGCCACGCGCTCGAACCAGACGAGTTCCGCCGGATTGTCGGCGTGCGTGACGACCAGCGGCACGCGGACGCCGTGCGCCAGCAGCACGCGCAGGCACCGGGCGCCGACATTGTGATACGCGAAGACGACGGCGGTGGTCATCGTCGATCGGAATCCGGAAACACGTAGATCGCGGAGGAGGGCCACACCGCGCTCATCCCCGGCGTTCTCCCGGTCGTGCGTCGTGCGCTCCGACTTCCTCGGGGATCGGCATCTTCGCGTT
This sequence comes from uncultured beta proteobacterium, assembly GCA_963823475.1. Classification (GTDB taxonomy): domain Bacteria; phylum Pseudomonadota; class Gammaproteobacteria; order Burkholderiales; family Casimicrobiaceae; genus VBCG01. The sequence continues at coordinate 111,083 of CAWGLS010000004.1, read as the reverse complement.
TTCGCCTCGGTCGCCGTCGACGGGCCGCTCCAGCACGGCGCGGATCCTGTAGCGCGGCCGGTCGCGCACCTGCTGGTAGATGCGGCCGACGTACTCCCCGACGAGGCCGACGCCGAACAGCACGACGCCGATGAGGAAGAACTGCAGGATGTCGCGGTCCCAGATGGCGGTCAGGCCGCCGATGTAATCGCCGACCATCAGCCGCTTGACGACAATGACGGCGTAGAGCAGCAGGCTCATGGCCGCGACGAACATGCCGAACAGCGAAAAGAGCTGCAGCGGCACCAGCGAGAAGCCGGTGACCAGGTCGAAATTGAGCCGAACGAGCTTGTACAGCGAATACTTGGATTCGCCGGCCGCGCGCTCCTCGTGCGCGACCTCGACCTCGGATGGGCTGTGCGCGAACGTGAACGCGAGCGCGGGGATGTACGTGCTGACCTCGCGGGTGGCCGCCACCGCATCGACGATGTCGCGGCTGTAGGCGCGCAGCATGCAGCCCTGGTCGGTCATCTTGATGTGCGTGATCCTTTCCCGCAGCCGGTTCATCGCGCGCGATGCCAGGCGCCGCCACCAGACGTCCTCCCGCGTGCGGCGGACGCCGCCGACGTAGTCGTGGCCGGCGTCCATCTCCGCCAGCAGCCGCACGATCTCCTCCGGCGGGTTCTGCAGATCGGCGTCGAGCGTGACGACGCGCTCGCCGCGCACGCGCTCGAAGCCCGCGATGATCGCCGTGTGCTGGCCGTAGTTGGCGTTGAACAGCACGACGCGCGTCACGTCGGGCCGCGCGGCGAACTGGTCCTTCAGCATGGCGGCCGAACGGTCGCGGCTGCCGTCGTTGACGAAAATGACCTCGTAGGGGATCGCCAGCGCGTCCAGTGCCGGATACAGCCGCGCGAAAAGCGCCGGCAGTCCCGCCTCCTCGTTGTAGACCGGAATGACGACGGAGAGCAGCGGCGCGGACATCGGCTGAGGAACGCGGGCTTTAGCGGCGATGCGCGGCGAGCACGTCGGCGCAGGCGGCGCAAACGCGGTCGACGTCGGCGTCGGTCATCGTCGGAAACAGCGGCAGGGTCACGGTCGTGTCGGCGATCCGCTCGGTGTGCGGCAGATCGCCGCGATGATAGCCGAAGCGCCGGAACGCGGTGGTCAGATGCGCGGCCTCGTACGAGACGCCGGTGCCGATGCCGCGCTGGTCCAGCGCCTCGCGAAAGGCCTGCCGCGTGATGCGTGAGATCGGCAAGCGGCAGCAGCGGCGCGAACATGTTCCAGCTGTGGCCGTCGGGCTCGCCCGCGTAGCCCGGATGCGGCAGCTCGCAAGGCGGATCGGTGCGAAAGCGGGCGAAGTACCGCGCGACCAGCGCGCGGCGCCGGGCGTTGAATGCGTCGAGACGAGCCAGTTGGCGCAATCCCACCGCGGCGTTGACGTCGGGCAGGTTGAACTTGCCGCCGGCCACGACGACGTCGCGGGTGCCGTCCGGCAGCCGCGTGATGCCGTGGAAGCGCAGCACGTCGACCCGCGCCGCCTCGCGCTCGTCGTTGACGACCAGCGCGCCGCCTTCGATGCTGGTGATGTTCTTGTTCGGATGGAAGCTGAAGATGCAGATGTCGCCGAAGCTGCCGATCGGCTTGCCCTTCCACGTCGATCCGATGGCGAGCGCGGCATCCTCGATCACGCGCAGCTTGTGCTCCGCGGCGAGCGCGTACAACGCATCCATGTCGCACGGCAGGCCGCCGAAGTGCGTCGGCATGATCGCCCTGGTGCGCGGGCCGATCCGCGCCGCCGTGGCCGCGAGGTCCAGGTTGCGGGTGCCGGGCTCGACGTCGACGAACACCGGCGTCGCGCCGACCTTGACGATCATGTTGGGCGCGGCGAAGAACGTCATGGACGGCGTGATCACCTCGTCGCCGGGGCCGATGCCGGCGACCTGCAGCGCGATCTCCAGCGCCGCCGTCGCCGACGACACGACGCGGACGGGCCGGCCGCCGACGGTCGCGGCGAGCGCCGCCTCGAACGCCTTCACCTTGGGACCGCTGGTGATCCAGCCGGAACGCAGCACGTCGGCGACGTCGGCCACGGTGGCGTCGTCGAGCGTCGGACGGGAGAACGGGAGGTGCGGCAGCGCGCTCATCGGATCGGCAAGGCCCTAGTTGCGCGCGACGAGCCAGACGCCGAGCACGATGAAGCCGATGCCGAGCCAGCGGGTCGCGTTGACGGTTTCGCCGAACAGGTAGTGCGCGGCGACGGCGTTGATCACGTATCCCAGCGACAGCATCGGATACGCGACGGACACGGGCACGCGCGACAGTCCCATGATCCAGACGACGAGGCTCACCATGTAGCAGGCGACGCCGGCGACGAAGTAACCTTGCGTTCCCATGCGCCAGAAAGTGTCCCACCAGTTGCCGCGCGTCAGCGTGATGACGCCGAGCACGTTGGTGCCGGCCTTGAGCAGCAACTGGGCGCCGGCGTTCAGGATGACGCCGGTGATGAGGAAGGCGAATGCGGAGAAGGTCATGGGATGCGTCAGGTTGTTCTAGCGGCGGGCGATGAAGACGCGCCGCGGATCGCGGGCCAGGATGCGCAGCGGGACGTTGTGCAGCGCGAGTGCGGCGGCGGTGCCGGGCGGCATCAGCGCATACGCCTGCGGCGCCGCGTTCCATGCCTCCACCCACGTGGCCAGGTTGAATCCCTTGTGCGGCTCGGCATCGAGACCCAACGCCATTTCGTCGCGAAACTCGACGAGCGGCGTGGGCCGCCGCAGGTAGAAGGGCAGCGTCTGGTCGTAACTGCCCACCTGGTAGACGGGGAACGCCGGGTCGAGCGGCTGTCCGTTGGCGCGCTCCGCGTCCTGCAGGATGAACCACGACGAACGCACGGTGGCGAACGCATCGTGTCCGACCAATGCGAACTGCATGCCGACGAGGGTGGACAGCGCGAGCGCCGCGATGCCCCACGTCTTCGCGGCCGCGCCGCCGTTGCGGAACAGCAGGAAGGCGCCGATGCCGCCGGCCGAGAAGCTCGCGAGCGACGCGGCGAGCCACGGGCCGAATGCCGCGTAGATCGACGCCGGCGTGGATTCGGTGGCCAGCCGGGCCACCAGGCGGTCATAGCCGAACCCGTAGGCCGCCAGCAGCAGCGGCGCGCCGATGGCCAGCGGCAACGCGATCCACGCCAGCACGCGCGGGGCAAGCCGCGTCAACTCGAAGCCCAGCACCAGCGCCAGCGCCGGGAACATCGGCAGGATGTAGGACGGCAGCTTCGACCCCGACACGCTGAAGAACACGAAGATGAACCCCGCCCAGGCGACGCAGAATTTTTCCCACGCGAAGCCGTTGCTGGCCACCGCAGCGTCGCGCCAGCTGCGCGGCAGCGTCCACGCCCAGACCAGCAGCCACGGCACGAGGCCCAGCACGAACCACTGCACGAAGTAGTACCACTCGCCGGTGCGGTTGTGCGATTCGGTGAGTGAACCGCTCGAAGTGCTCGTGCACGAAGAAGAAATGGGCGAATTCGGGATTGGCCCGCGCGACGAGCACGAACCACGGGGCGGTCAGGACGAGATAGAGCGCCACGCCGGGAAGCGCATGCAGCCGGCGCCAGGGGCCGATGTCGCGAGTGACGAGCGTATAGAGGACGAGCGTCGCGCCGGGAATCACGAGCGCGACCAGGCCCTTGGTCAGCGTCGCGGCGGCGACGGCGGCATACGCCACCAGCATCCAGTTGCGCTGCGCCGTGGGCGACAGCGCCGGCCGCTGCGCGAGCAGGAACGCGCACAGCGCCAGCGCGAGACCGAACGACAGCACGGAGTCGAGCGTCAGCATCTGGGCCATGCCCACATGCCAGACGCAGCCCGCGAGCGCGAGTGCGGCGTAGGCGCCCGCGTCGCGACCGGCCAGGCGCGCGGCGGTGAAGCCGACGGCGATGACGGCGAGAAAGCCCGCCAGCGCGGACGGCAGGCGCGCCGTCCATTCGTTGACGCCGAACGCATTGAACGTGGCGGCGCCCACCCAGTACTGCAGCGGCGGCTTCTCGAAGTACTTCAGGTCGTTCAGCCGCGGCGTCACCCAGTCGCCGCTCGCCGCCATCTCGCGGGCGATCTCGCCGTAGCGGCCCTCGTCCGGATGCTGGAGGCGCCGCGCGTCGAGCGCGGCGAACCACGCGACCGCCGCGACGAGCGCGAGCAGCCACCAGGCGCTGCGGGGGAGGGAGGCGAGCATCGGGGATCGGAGGCGTCGGGCGGAGCGGCGCGCTGCTTTGCGGCCCCAGCGCATTCTACCGCGACCCCCGCGCTGACCCTCCGGGGTTGCGCGAGCGCGCCGCGGTCGCCGCGGCGCGGCTTGGCGCCTTGCGCCAGGCGCCGTTTTACGCATACCATCGACCGCATGATGCCCGTTGCCACCGGCTCTCTCCGCTGTTGTCGGCCTGCCTCGCCACGGCGGCGCTCGCGCACGCGGGCCTGACGGTCGCTCCGGCCGTTGCCAAAGCCGCCGGCCGCCCCGGCGGCTTTTTCATATCCATGGGTTGCACGACGATGACCGCACCGCTCGCCCTCTACGACAACTACACGCGCTCGCTGCGGCGCTTCGAGCCGCTGGCGCCGGCGGCGCCCGTGGGGCTCTACACGTGCGGCCCGACCGTCTACGACTACCAGCACATCGGCAACTTCCGCACGTTCCTGTTCGAGGACATCTTGAAGCGCGTGCTGCGCTGGAACGGCTACGCGGTGCGCCATGTGATGAACATCACCGACGTCGGCCACCTGACGTCGGACGCCGACACCGGCGAGGACAAGATGGAAAAGGGCGCGCGGCGCACGGGCAAGACCGCGTGGGAGATCGCCAAGCTCTACACCGACGACTTCGTGGACAACCTGGCGCGGCTCAACATCGAGGAGGCGACGATCCTGTGCCGCGCGACCGACCACATCGCGGAACAGATCGAATTCATCGCCGACCTCGAGCGCAACGGCTTCGCCTACGTGACCGGCGACGGCGTCTACTTCGACACGTCGAAGCAGCCGGACTATGGCTACCTGGCGCGCCTCGACGTGCACGGGCAGGAGGCGGGCAAGCGGATCGAGCAGGGCGAGAAGCGGTCGCCGACCGATTTCGCGCTGTGGAAGTTTTCCCCTGCGGGCGAGCGGCGGCAGATGGAGTGGGACAGCCCGTGGGGCCGCGGCTTTCCCGGCTGGCACATCGAGTGCTCGGCGATGGCGCAGAAGTACCTGGGCGACTACTTCGACATCCACTGCGGCGGCGAGGACCACATCCCCGTCCACCATACGAACGAGATCGCGCAGACCGAAGCGCGGGTCGGCACGCGGCTCGCCAATTTCTGGATGCACGGCTATTTCCTGCTGCTCAACGATTCCAAGATGGCGAAGTCCGCCGGCGAGTTCCTGCGGATCCAGTCGCTGATCGAGCGCGGCTACGATCCGCTCGTCTATCGCTACCTGTGCCTCACCGCCCATTACCGGACGCAGATGAGCTTTTCGTGGGAGGCGATGGACGCCGCGGCCACGGCGCTCGACCGCATGCGCAATGGCGTGTACGCGCTCGACGCCGCGCCGCCGGCCGCGGCCGACGCCGGCTACATCGACCGCTTCACCGCGGAAGTGAACGACGACCTGAACGTGCCACGCGCATTGGCCATCGCGTGGGAGGTGCTGCGCGGCGACCTGCCGCCCGCCGTGAGGCGCGCCACGCTGCTGCGCTTCGACGACGTGCTGGGCCTTCGTCTCGCGCAGTGGGTGCCGCGCCAGGACGTCGTCCCGCCGGACATCCAGGCGCTCGCCGATGCCCGCGCCGCCGCGCGCGGCGCGAAGCAGTGGGCGGAAGCGGACCGGCTGCGTGCGGACCTGGCCGCCGCCGGCTGGGACATGGAAGACCAGCCGGTCGGCTACAAGCTGAAGAAGCGCTGATCCAGCCGCGGCCGGGGGTTTAAGGGGCCGCCGGCCGGCGTGGCCGACGGTCCGCTTCGTCGCGCCTTCCGCGGCTTGGCGCCGCGTTCCCGCCGTTTCGTCGCGTCGGTCTTGAGCGTGTCATCCGCACTGCCTAGGATTCGCTCCATGCCGGCATCTGACCGCTTGCTGGCACGTGAATCCGGACCCGGGATTGGCCGCATCCAAGTGGTCAGAAGCGCCGAAAGGGGCCAACCGCCACGTGGCGGCGCCTTCCGGAAGCACGAATCATGCGGTGCCGGTGTTTTGAACGGATTTGCGCGATGCCCCGACAGCCATTTTAGGAACTGATGCCATGACCTACCCGACGACGCCATTCCAACCTTCGCTGCGCGAAAAGCTGTTGCGGCCCGCATTCGGTCTGGCCGCCGTGTTCGCCACCGCCGCCACGCTGGGTCTTGCCGTGGTCACGCCGGCCACGCTCGCGCCCGCCGGCGCGGATGCCGACGTGTACGCCAACGCCCGGCCGCTGGCCGGGCCGCCCACCGAGGTCGCGATCCTGCCGCGGACGATCGAAGTGGTGGCCAGGCGCACCAAGGCCGCGCGGGCGCCGAGCCCCTACCTGCCGGCGACCTATCGGCCGCGCGGCTGATTCCCCGCGGTCATCGATGCAAAGGCCGGGCGCCGCGAGGCGTCCGGCCTTTTTGTCGGACGATGGCGACGTTCGTGTCGCGGACCTAGCAGCATGTTGCAATTCGCTTGCTGCCGGCACGCCGCTCGTCTTGCGTGGCCCTCATTTTCGTCGGCCAAAGCGGCGGCGCGCGGCCGCTAGAAGTCGCCGCTCATATCTTGCATTGCTCGTCCTCGTTGAAAAACGCGGGGAAGCTGTCCTCCGCGTTTTTCGACGAACTGCTAGTAGAACCGCTCGACCTTGCCGGAATAGAGCACCGGGCCTTGCGGCGCGCCGGTGGGCGAGCCGCCGGCCTGCTCCAGGCTGACCGCCAGCGCGGGGACGCCCGCCAGCGCCACGTCCGGCGGCGCCGGCAGCGTCACCCGGCCAACACCGGTGGCCGGGACGAGACCGAGCGAGCGCGGTGCGGCGCCGTCCGGCAGCATCCACAATTCCAGCGACCTGTCGGCCGGGACGGGCGCGCCGCCGACGACTTTGACCGTCATCGTCCGGTCGCCGCGCAGCATCGTGGCGATCAGCGCCGGCTTCGCGTCCGGCCCCGCCATCACGACGACGATCGGCGCGCCGGGCAGTTCCGGCTTCTGCGATCAGGAACAGCACCGACAGCGCCATGGCGGCGGTGAAGCTCGCCAGCGCGAAACCCCGCCAGATCGCGACGCGCGTCCACCATGGACCCGGCGCGGGCGGCCGGACCTGCTCCAGGCCGAGGCGCAAGGCGATCAGCCGCCACAGGCGGGGTGGCGGCGTGATCGGCGGCGCGGCCTCCGCGAACGGCGCCAACCGCTGCTCCCACTCGCGGATCGTGGCGGCGACGACCGTATCCGTCTGCGCGACGTGCGCCAGGCGCTTCCGCGCGCGGCCGGGCAGCGTGCCGAGCACATACGCGGCGGCCAGCGCGTCGAGGCGATGCAGGCGGTCGGGACGGGACAGGTTCATTCGTTGCGCGCGTAGCCGGCGCGGTCCAGGCAGTTCTTGAGTCGTTCGAGCCCGCGCCGCACCCAGGACTTCACGGTGCCGAGCGGCTCGTGCAGATGCACGGCCAGCTCCGAATGCGACAGCCCCTGGTAGAACGCGAGCGCGATCGCCTGCTTCGGCCCGGCGTCGAGCGCATCGACGCAGTCGCGCACCGAGCGGGCCTCGGCGCCGGCCACCAGCATTTCGACGGGCGTCATGGCGTCGGACGGCAGGTCGTGGGCAGGGGCGTCATCGTCGTCGGAGGTCAGCGTCACGGTGTCGAGTTCCCGCCGGCGAAGCTGATCCAGGCAGCGGTTGCGGACGATGGACGAGAGCCATGTCAGCGGCTGGCTCTTGGCGACCTCGTACGAACCCGCGTGATGCCAGACGTTGACATACGCCTCCTGCAGGATCTCCTCCGCGGCGGGAGGGTCCCTCAAGATACGCAGCGCGACGCCGTATAGATGCGCTGACGTGACTTCGTAGAATTCGCCGAACGCCGCCTGGTCGCCGAGCGCGATCCGCGACAGGAGCGCCCCCAGGCGCGCGCTCTTGTCGGAAGTGGCCGGCGTGGCCATGCGGCTAGCCGCGGTCCTTGTGCCAGAGGACGTCGGGACGACCGCCGGCGCGGTTCAGCGCGCGCGCGAGCACGAACAGCAGGTCCGACAGGCGGTTGACGTAGATGCGCGAATGGTCGGTGATCGCGTCCGTCGCGGCCGCTTCCACCAGCGACCGCTCGGCGCGGCGGCAGACGGTACGGGCGACGTGGGCGAGCGCCGCGGCGCGGGTGCCGCCGGGCAGCACGAATTCCTTCAGCGGCGGGAGGTCGGCGTTGAAGCGCTCGACGTCGGCCTCGAGCCGCGCGATATGCGCGTCGGTGACGGACTGGTAGCCGGGGATCGACAGTTCACCGCCGAGATCGAACAGGTCGTGCTGGACCGCCGTCAGGCAGTGCGCGAACGCGTCGGGCAACCCTTCGGCGAGCAGGACGCCGATCGTGGAATTGAGCTCGTCGACGTTGCCGATGGCGGCGATGCGCGGCGAATCCTTCGACACCCGCGAGCCGTCGCCCAAGCCGGTCGTGCCGGCGTCGCCGGTGCGCGTGACGATCCTGGACAGTCGGTGACCCATCGTGAACCCGGAAGCTTCCGTGATGAATGAATCGGTCGAGCGTAACCAAATCGGTGGGCAGCGGCAAGCCGACCGCCCGATTTGCTACGATGGGCGAACGGCGCAAGACAAGCACCGTTCGGAGGAGTTGCCATGAATGCGTATGCGCAGGATCTCGATCGCAACGACGCCAATTTCACGCCGTTGACGCCGGTGTCGTTCCTCGCGCGCACCGCGTTCATCTGGCCGCAGCGCACGGCGGTCATCCACGGCCAGCGGCGCTACCGATGGCGCGAGGTCTACGACCGCGCGCGCCGGCTGGCGTCCGCGCTGACGCGTGCGGGCGTCGGGGTCGGCGACACGGTGGCGGTGATGCTCGCCAACACGCCGGAGATGATCGAGGCGAACTTCGGCGTGCCGATGACGGGCGGCGTGCTCAACACGCTGAACACGCGGTTGGACGCGGCGGCGCTGGCGTTCATGCTCGATCACGGCGAGGCGAAGATCCTGCTCACCGACACCGAGTTCGCGCCGGTGATCAGGGACGCGCTGGCCATCGCCAAGCGGCGGCCGTTCGTCGTCGACATCGCCGACATGGAAGGCCCCGGCGGCGAGCTGCTGGGCGACATCGACTACGAGGCGTTCCTGGCCGGCGGCGATCCGGAGTTCGCGTGGCGGCCGCCGGACGACGAATGGCAGGCGATCTCGCTCAACTACACGTCGGGCACGACGGGCAACCCGAAGGGCGTGGTCTACCACCATCGCGGCGCCTACCTCAATGCGCTGTCCAACATCATCGACTGGGGGATGCCGCGCCACTCCGTCTACCTGTGGACGCTGCCGATGTTCCACTGCAACGGCTGGTGCTTCGCGTGGACGATGGCGGCCAACGCCGGCACCAATGTCTGCCTGCGCCGCGTCGAGGCGAAGGCTATCTTCGATGCGATCCGCGACCATGGCGTCACGCATTACTGCGGCGCGCCGATCGTCCATTCGATGCTCGTCAACGCGCCTGACGAGATGCGGCGCGGCATCGCGCACAAGGTGTCGGCGCTGGTCGCGGCCGCGGCGCCGCCCGCCGCGATGATCGAAGGCATGGAGCGGATCGGCTTCGACATCACGCACGTCTACGGACTCACGGAAACGTACGGACCGGCGGCCGTCTGCGCGAAGCACGACGATTGGGCCGCGATGGACATCGGCGCGCGCACGGAACGCAACGGCCGCCAGGGCGTCCGCTACACGGCGGAAGAGGGGATGACGGTGATGGACGCGCAGACGATGCGCGAGGTGCCGTGGGACGGCGAGACGATGGGCGAGATCATGTTCCGCGGCAACATCACGATGAAGGGCTACTTGAAGAACCCGGCGGCCACGCGCGAGGCCTTCGCCGGCGGCTGGTTCCATTCGGGCGATCTCGCCGTCATCCAGCCGGACGGCTACGTGAAGATCAAGGACCGCAGCAAGGACGTCATCATTTCCGGCGGCGAGAACGTGAGTTCGCTCGAAGTGGAGGACGCGCTGTACCGGCATCCCGCCGTCGTGGCGGTGGCGGTGGTCGCGCAGCCGGATCCCAAGTGGGGCGAGACGCCGTGCGCGTTCGTCGAGTTGAAGCCCGGCGCGCAGGTGACTGAAAGCGAGCTGATCGAGCATTGCCGCGGGCTGCTCGCGCGCTTCAAGGCGCCGAAAAAGGTGATCTTCGGCGAGATTCCCAGGACGTCGACCGGCAAGATCCAGAAGTTCCTGCTGCGCGAACGGGCGAAGTCGACGGCGGCGATCGAATAGGTGTGAAGGTTCAACACGTTGTTTCGTCACGCATGAATCCTTCTCATTCGTCGTTCCCGCGAAAGCGGGAACCTGGTGGCGTCCTTGCCGGCCTCGCGGAGAGTGAGCCGCAGAGACACTGGGTCCCCGCCTTCGCGGGGAAGACGACGTATGGCAGGACGTCGCGACATTGGAACCCGAACCTTCGCGCTGAAGGTTGACAGGCCGGCCCGCGCGAGGCCTCGGCGGGACGCCTGGCGCCGCCCGAGCGCTTCGGCCAGGTGATTCCCGAATGGCTGACCGGCATGGGCGTCCTGACGGCCGCGGCGTAATAACCGAAATCGAATCCTTTCACGACGACGACATGCACAACACTCCCCACCAGACCGGTTTCGCGCAGGCGGGTGACCTGCGGATCTTCTATCGTCATTTCGCGGCGCGCACGGCGAGGACCGATCCGGGCATCGCCGGCGATCCCCTGCTGATCCTGCACGGGCTCTCGAATTTTTCGTACGACTGGATTCCCGTCGCATCGGCGCTGGCCGAGGAGCGCGACGTCGTCGCGATCGACCTGCGCGGCTTCGGCGAGTCGGACCGGAGCCCGGTGCGCGACTACGGCATGCGCAGCTTCGCCGCCGACGTGGTCGCCGTGCTCGATCACTTGGGATGGCCGCGCGCGGTGCTGGCCGGGCATTCGATGGGCGGGCGCATCGCGCTGTGCACGGCGGCGTGGTATCCCGATCGCGTCAGTGCGCTGGTGTGCCTCGACTTCGCGCCCGACGTGGCGGCCGAGGGACGGCGCAACGTCGCGCTCCGGATCGGCAACCAGCCCGATGCGTTCGCATCGGTCGATCACGCGCTGCACTATCACGGCTACGATCCGGCGCTGCCCGCCGACGCGCCGTTGCGCCAGCGCTTCGAAGCGTTTCTCGAACCCGTCGCCGGCGAGTACCGCTTGAAGCGCGACCTGCATTTCCGCGACACGTTCCGCGAGACGCTCGCGACGGGCCAGCCGCCGGCGGCCGGCATCGACCCGTGGGCGCTGCTCGCGGAGCTCGCCATGCCCCTGCTGTTCGTCCGCGGCCGGACGTCGGACATGTTCGCCGCCGACACGGTGCCGAAGCTCGTCGCGGCGAATCCCCGCGTGACCACCGCCGAGATCGACGGCAGCCACGACCTCCCCGGCGACAATCCGGAGGGTGTCGTCGCCGTCCTGCGCCGGTTCCTCGCGGCGCAGTAGCCGTCGCCGCCCCCGCGATTTTCAGGCCCGCAGGTGCGCGAGGTCGATGGCGCGCGCCTCCTTCACGCGCTCCATGACCGCATAGCTGTGCGTCTCGCGGATGCCCGGGACTTTCGACAGCACGTCGCCCAGGAAGCGCCGGTACGCGGCCATGTCGTGGACGCGCACCTTCAGCAGGTAGTCGAAGCCGCCGGCCACCATGTGGCATTCCTCGACCTGCGGGATCGCGAGCATCGCCTGCCGGAACGCGTCGAAGGCGTCCTCGGACGTGCGATCGATCGCGATCTCGATGAACACGAGAAGACGGAGGTCGAGCCGCGCCGCGTCGAGGTGCGCCGAGTAGCCCTGGATGATGCCCGCGGCTTCGAGCGCACGCACGCGCTCGGCGCACGGCGTGGCGCTCAAGCCCACCGCCTTCGCCAGCGCGACGTTCGGCAGGCGGCCGTCGCGCTGCAGCTCGGCCAGGATCGCGACGTCGATGGCGTCGATTTTCTTCATGCGGGCTCCCGCTCCTCGAGCGACAGGAGCGACGCGTTGCCGCCCGAGGCCGTCGTGTTGATCGTCAGCGTCCGCTCGCACACGAGCCGCGCGCTGGCATAGGCGCCGTCGCGCGCGACGAGCAGCGGCACCAGCGGGCCGTCGCCGGCGGCCAGCGCCTCGCGCCATGCCGCCGCGTCGTCGTCGCTGCCGTCGAACAGCACGGCGGCCGGCGGCGGCACCAGGACATCGGCGGCGATTTCGCACGGGCCGCCGACCGCGGCGCGAATGCGCAAGGCGGCGGGTGTGTCCGGCAGCACCGGCACGTTGCCGAGCGACGCGGCGAGCATCGCCTGCGCGCGCATCGCCGCCTCCGTCGCGGCGATGCACGCGATGCGCCCGCGCGGATGCAGCCGCAGCGTGTTGGTTTCGCCGGTCGGGCCCGGCAGCTCGGTCGCCACCCTCATGTCCTCCGCGCCGACCGGACGCTGTTCGCGGACGAGGCGCCGCAGGTAGTGCGGCCCGCCGGCCTTGGGTCCGGTTCCCGACAGTCCTTCGCCGCCGAAGGGCTGCACGCCGACGACGGCGCCGACGATGTTGCGATTGACGTAGACATTGCCGGCGCGGATGCGGCGGGCGACGAGGTCGACGGTCTCGTCGATGCGCGTGTGAATGCCGTGCGTCAGGCCGTAGCCGGTGGCGTTGAGCGCGTCGATCAGCTGCGGCAGGCGGCCTTCGCGGAAGCGCAGCACGTGCAGCACCGGCCCGAACACCTCGCGGGTCAGTTGCCCGGGATCGGCGATCGCGATGACCGTCGGCGCGACGAACGTCCCATGCGCGCATGCCGACGGCAGGTCGGCGGCGAACACGTCGGCACCCGCGGCGCGCCAGCGTTCGACGTGCGCGGCGATGGTCGCGCGCGCGTCGTCGTCGATGACCGGTCCGACGTCGGTGGCGATGTTGGCCGGGTCGCCCACGCGCAACTGCGCCAGCGCGCCGCGCAGCATCGGCAGCACGCGGTCGGCGATGTCGTCCTGGATGCACAGCACGCGCAGCGCCGAGCAGCGCTGGCCCGCGCTGTCGAACGCCGAGGCGATGGCGTCGGCGACCACCTGTTCCGGCAACGCCGAGCTGTCGGCGATCATCGCGTTCTGGCCGCCGGTTTCGGCGATGAGCACCGGGTCGTCGCGCCGGCGCGCCAGCGCGCGGTTGATGTGGCGCGCGACGTCGGTCGAGCCCGTGAACAGCACGCCGGCGATGCGCGGGTCGGCGACGAGCGCGGCGCCGACGGTCTCGCCGCGGCCCGGCAGCAATTGCAGTGCGGCGACCGGCACGCCCGCCCGGTGCAGCAGGCGCGACGGCGGCGGCGGCGATCAGCGGCGTCTGTTCCGCGGGCTTGGCGAGCACCGGATTGCCGGCGGCAAGCGCCGCGCTCACCTGGCCGACGAAGATCGCCAGCGGAAAGTTCCACGGCGCGATGCATACCAGCGGACCGCGCGCCGTGGTGCCGTCCAGTTCGCGCCGCGCCTGCACCGCGTAGTAGCGGCAGAAGTCCGCCGCCTCGCGCACTTCGGAAAGCGCGTTGGGGAACGTCTTCCCCGCCTCGCGCACGGCGAGCAGCATCAGCGCGTCGCGATCGTCCTCGATGAGATCGGCGGCGCGCTCCAGGATCGCCGCGCGTTCCGCGGCCGGCCGCCGCGACCATGCCGCGCCGGCGGATGCGGCCATTGCCACCGCATGGGCCGCATCGGCGGCGTCGGCTTCCTCCACCGTGCCGACGACATCGCGCCGGTCGGCCGGGTTGCGGATGTGCAGGCGGTCGCGCGGCGGCCGCGTCGGCGCCAAGGCGAGCAGCGGTGCCGCGGCATGCGTGGTCGGCGCCGCGCGCGTCAGGACGTCGAGCGCGTGCAATGCCGCCTCGTCCGAGAAGTCGAGCCCGCGCGAATTGCGGCGATCCGGATACAGCGCTGCCGGGCGCGGGATGCGCGGGTGCGGCGTGCCGCCGGTCGCCTCCGCGCGCGCCACCGGATCGGCGACGAGTTCCGCGATGTCGACGGCCGGGTCGACGATGCGGTTGACGAACGACGTGTTGGCGCCGTTCTCGAGCAGCCGGCGCACGAGGTACGCGAGCAGCGTTTCATGCGAACCGACCGGCGCGTAGATTCGGCAGTGTGGACCCCCACGCTTGCGGCTCGCGCCGCGGCGCTGCCCCCCAAGGCAGCGCGCGGTCTCGCCGCTGGGGACGGCCCGGCGCCGCTCCTGCGACCCCGACGCTTGCGGCTCGCGCGGCGGCGTTGCCCCCGTCGGAGGCGCCGACCAACTGGTCGTACACCGACTCGCCCATGCCGTGCAGGCACTGGAATTCGTAGTCGCCGGGTCCGGCCAGCGTGTGGACCGCGGCGATCGTGAACGCGTTGTGGCTCGCGAACTGCGGATAGATCGCGTCGGGCGCGGCGAGCAGCGCGCGGGCGCAGGCGACGTACGCCACGTCGGTGTGCACCTTGCGCGTGAACACCGGATAGTCGGGGAGGCCGTCGACCTGCGTCCGCTTGATCTCGGTGTCCCAGTACGCCCCCTTGACCAGGCGCACCATCAGCCGCCGGTCGCTGCTGCGCGCCAGCGCGATCAGCCAGTCGACGACGGCGCGCGCGCGCTTCTGGTACGCCTGCACGACAAAGCCCAGCCCCTGCCAGCCGGCGAGCGCGGGATCGGCCGCCAACAAGGCGAAGAGGTCGAGCGACAGGTCGAGGCGGTCGGCTTCCTCGGCGTCGATGTTGAGCCCGATGTCGTAGCGCTGCGCGAGTTGCGCGAGCCGCGTCACGCGGGGCCCGAGTTCGGCCAGCACGCGCTCGCGCTGCGCGCGGACATAGCGCGGATGCAGCGCCGACAGCTTGATCGAGATGCCGGGGCCGGCGTACGGACCCGCGCCGCGCGCGGCGGCGCCGATCGCGTGGATCGCCTCTTCGTACGCGGCGAAATAGCGCAGCGCGTCGTCGTCCGTCAGCGCCGCCTCGCCCAGCATGTCGAACGAAAACCGGTAGCCGCGCGCCTCGCGTTCGCGCGCGTTGGCGAGCGCCTCGCCGATCGTGCGGCCCAGCACGAATTGCTGGCCGAGCAGGCGCATCGCGAGGTCGACGCCCTTGCGGATCAGCGGCTCGCCGCCTTTGCGCAGCAGCGATCCCAGCGCCTGGTCGAGCGCGCTGTCGCTGCGCGAATCCACGAGCTTGCCGGTGACGAGCAGCCCCCACGCGGCCGCGTTGACGAACAGCGACGGACTGCGGCCGATGTGCGCGCGCCAATCGCCCTGGCCGATCTTGTCGCGGATCAGTCGATCGCGGGTGGCGGCGTCCGGGATGCGCAGCAGCGCCTCGGCGACGCACATGAGCGCGACCCCTTCGCGCGAGTCGAGCGAGAACTCGAGCATCAGCGCGTCGACGCCGCCCGCCCGGTGCCGCGCCTCGCGCACGCCGGCGGCGAGCGTGGCGGCAAGCGACTGTGTCGTCCGCAGTTCGTCGGGCGCGAGCCGCGCCTCTTCGATGAGCGGCATCAGCGCCGCGGCCTCGTCGCGCCGGTAGTCGGCGACGATCCGTTCGCGCAACGACGGCAAGAGGGCGGCGGCGTGGGAACGGGAAACAGGCCCGCCAGTCGGTTCGATCATCGGAAGCCTTGATGGAAGTCGAACATGCTACAGATGCAGTCAATCTCGGTCAATAGCGCCAGCAGCGATGCCGAATTGCAGCGATAACGATGTCGCGCCGATAGCGTGCGGGCGACCGTGCCAGCCCATTCCGCTCGTCCTAGAATGCCGGTAATCCAATGGGAGGGCCCATGAACGCACCTGTCGAAGCCGGTCTGCAACCCTTCGTGCTGGCGGAGACCGGCGACGGCATCTGCACGCTGACGATGAATCGCGGCGACCGGTTCAACCCGCTGTCGACGGCGATGATCGCCGCGCTGGACGAGGCGCTCGACGCCGTTGCCGCCGACGCCGGCATCCGCGTCGTCGTGCTGGCCGGTGCCGGACGGGCGTTTTGCGCCGGTCACGATCTCACCGAAATGCGCGCGCACATCGATCATGCGTGGCAGCACGGTCTCTTCGAGGCCTGCACGCGGATGATGCTGAAGCTGACGCAGGATCCCGCAGCCGGTGATCGCGCGCGTGCATGGCGCGGCGGCCGCCGCCGGCTGCCAGCTGGTATCGATGTGCGATCTCGCGGTCGCCGCCGATCATGCGAAGTTCGGGCTGTCCGGCATCAACGCCGGCATCTTCTGCACGACGCCCGCGGTGGGCGTCGCGCGCAACGTTCCGCGCAAGCGCGCGATGGAGATGCTGCTGACCGGCGAACTCATCGACGCGGCGACCGCCGCCGACTGGGGCCTCGTCAACCGCGTGGTCCCGGGCGCGGAACTCGACGCCGCCGTGCATGCGCTCGCGCAGACGATCGCGCGCAAGAGCCGCGTCGCCGTCGCGCTCGGCAAACGCGCGTTCTACGCGCAACTGGAACAGGGACTGGCGGGCGCGTACGCGATGGCCGGCGAGACGATGGCATGCAATATGCTCGAGCCCGACGCGGCGGAAGGCATCGACGCCTTCCTCGGCAAGCGCGCACCGCGCTGGCAGCCGTAGCGCGAGATCCGGTTCAACGCCGCCGCGATGCCCGCGGCGCTTTGCAAAAAGGCGGTCGACGCGCACTCCGCACCAGGCTGCCGTAAGCCCCCGCACCGAGAATCCACCGGATGACGCTGGAGGGTCGACCTGCGTCAACGTGGAACCGTGACCGCCTTGCAACCATGCCCCAAGGGGGATGGTGAGAGTTGCGGGTCCGCGATCAGGCAACGCAATCGACGGGGGACACCATGGCTGATACCGCACGGTACGACTGGAAGGCGATCGTCGCCGATCCACGTTTCCAGGAACTGCATCGCAAGAAGACCGCTCTTCCTGTGGGGCCTGATGGTCTTCTCGGTCGTGTTCTACTTCCTGCTGCCGATCGGCGCGGCCTATTTCCAGGAACTCTTCCGCGTCAAGGTCTGGGGCCCGGTCAACGTCGGCATCCTGTTCGCGCTGTCCGAGTTCGTCGTCGCCTGGGCGCATCGCGTTCATCTACGCGCGCCGCGCCAACACCGAGTTCGACGCCGATGGCCGCCGAGATCGTCCGCGACTTCGAGAAGCGCTACGGGGGCCGGAAATGAACGCCCGGCGCGTTGCGCGTCGGCGCCGCGGCCGCCGCGCTGCTCGCCGTGGCGACGCCCGCGCTCGCGCAGGGCGCCGTCGCCGACAAGTGGCGCTGGCTCACGTTCCTCGTGTTCGGCGCGATCATCGCGCATGACGATGTTCGTCACCTACCTGGCCGCCAAGCGCGTCAAGAGCGCCGCCGACTTCTACACGGCCGGCGGCGGCGTGTCCGGCCTGCAGAACGGCTGGGCGATCGCCGGCGACTACCTGTCGGCGGCATCGTTCCTCGGCATCGCCGGGCCTGATCTCGATCTGGGGCTACGACGGCTTCATGTACTCGGTCGGCTGGCTGGTCGCGTACATCACCGTGCTGCTGGTCATCGCCGAGCCGTGCCGCAACATCGGCAAGTACACGCTGGCCGACATCCTCGCGTACCGCAACAATCCGCGCGCCACGCGCATCGTCGGCGCCATCTCGGTCATCACCGTGTCGACGTTCTACCTGACCGCGCAGATGGTCGGCGGCGGCGTGCTGGTGAAGACGCTGATCGGCATCGACTACGAGATCTCGGTCGATCGTCGTCGGCGTCCTGATGCTGGGCTACGTGCTGTTCGGCGGCATGGTCGCCACCACCTGGGTGCAGATCATCAAGGCCGTGCTGCTGGTGACGGCGTCGATCGTGCTGGTGATCATGGTGTGGTCGCAGTACGGCTTCTTCGGCGATTTCCTGACCAACGTCGTCGCCGACCCGAAGGTGCAGGCGCGCGTCGCGCAGATCCTGGGCGACGGCGCGAAGAACATGTCGCCCGACCGAGCTCGGCCAGCGCTTCCTCGAGCCGGGTCTCCTGTTCAAGGCGCCGATCGACCAGATCTCGCTCGGCATGGCGCTGGTGTTCGGCACCGCCGGCCTGCCGCACATCCTGATGCGCTTCTTCACCGTGCCGACCGCCAAGGCGGCGCGCGTCTCGGTGATCTGGGCGATGGCGATCATCGGCGGCTTCTACGTGCTGACGCTGTTCCTCGGCATGGGCTCCGCGATGAAGGTGGGCGCCGACCAGATCCGCGCGGTCGACGCGGGCGGCAACATGGCGGCCCCGCTGCTGGCGCAGGCGCTGGGCGGCGGCGCCGATTCGCTGCTCGGCAACTTCATGCTCGCGTTCGTCGCGGCGGTGGCGTTCGCGACCATCGTCGCCGTCGTCGCCGGCCTCGTGCTGGCGGCCGCGTCGGCGATGGCGCACGACCTCTGCGTCGGCGTGATCCGCAGCGAGCACGTGACGCCGCAGGAGCAGGTCAAGGCGGCGCGCATCGCGACCGTCATCGTCGGCGCGATGGCGATCGCGATCGGCATCGCGGCGAAGGGCCAGAACGTCGCGCACCTCGTCGCGCTGGCGTTCGCGGTGGCGCGTCGGCCAACTTCCCGTGCGTGCTGCTGACGCTCTACTGGAAGCGCTGCAACACCGGCGGCATCGTGCTCGGCATGATCGTCGGCACGCTGACGGCGATCGGCCTCGTGCTCGTGTCGCCGAACATGACGTATCCGAAGGCGATCAAGGCCGCCGCGCAGAAGGTCGTCGACGGCGCGACGCCGCGTACTGGCCGAGCTCGCAGACGGACCTCGCCGCCGCGACCGACGCCGCGGCGCAGGGCGACGCGCGAAAGCGGCATCGCCGCCGTCGAGAAGGACGTCGCCGCGGCCGAGGCGCAACCTCGAGCGCTTCAAGGCCGACGACACGAGCCTCGTCGGCCTCGAGAAGCCGCTGTTCGAGCTGCGCAACCCCGGCCTCATCTCGATTCCGCTCGGCTTCCTGGCGGTGATCCTCGGGTCGCTGCTCTATCGCGACAAGCGCGCCGAGGACATGTGGGACGAGCTCTACGCGCGGCAGAACACGGGCCTGCTCGTGGCGAAGGCCGCCGCGCATTGACCGGGCGCAACTGCCGCCGGACCGCGACAGCCCCCGCCCTCGCGCGGGGGTTGTTGCTTGCGCGGCGCGGTGCAGGTGAAATACCCACCCGCCCATGACCGCGCCGCCTGCCCTCGTCGTCGATGTCACCCGCACGTTCCTGCGGCTGCATGCGCCGTTCAACCGGATGTCCGATGCGGCGCTGGAGTTCGCGATCGCGCGCCTGACGCTTGCCTATTTCCCGCAGGACGCGGTGATCCTCGGGCCGGAGGCGGGGCCGGTCGCCAGGCTCTTCATCGTGCAGCGGGGGCTGGTCGCGAGCCGCGCGAGCGACCCTGCACAGAGTGTCGCGCCGACCGTCGGCCCCGGCGAGTGCTTTCCCGTCGGCGCGCTGTCGGCCGGCGGTGCCGTGACCCGCGACTACACGGCCGTCCAGGATACGTTCTGCTACACGCTGTCCCGCGAGGATTTTCTCGAATGGCGGCGCCAGTCGCCGGAATTCGAGCTTTTCTGCACGCAGGCGGTGACCGAGACGCTGAAGCAGTCGCTGGCGCAGATGCATGTCCGAGTACAGCCAGCTCGCCGCGCAGCAGCAGACGCTGGCGCAGCCGTTGCGCGAGCTCGTCCGGCGCGCCCCGTCACCTGTGTCGGCCGCCACGCCGCTCGGTGACGCGCTGGAGGCGATGCGCGCCGCCACTGTCCGCACGATCGTGGTCCTCGGCGCCGAAGGCGCCCCGTCGGCATCTTCACGCTGATCGACCTGCTCGATCGCGTCGT
This sequence comes from uncultured beta proteobacterium, assembly GCA_963823475.1. Classification (GTDB taxonomy): domain Bacteria; phylum Pseudomonadota; class Gammaproteobacteria; order Burkholderiales; family Casimicrobiaceae; genus VBCG01. Next base: position 91,092 of record CAWGLS010000004.1, on the reverse strand, counting down.
GCTGACCGAGCGTCCGCTCGCCACGCCGATCGCCAAGTTCATGTCGACGCCGCTGGTCACGCTGCCGGCGACGGCCACGGCGGCGGAGGCGCTGCAGCTGCTGGCGGAGCGCCGGATCCGCCAGCTCGCCGTCGTCGACGGCAATGCGGTGCTCGGACTCGTCGTCCGAGCGCGATCTCTTCGCGCTGCAACGGGTTTCGATGCGGCAGGTCAGCGACTCGCTGCGCTCGCGCGCGCGACCGGGGGGCGCTGCAACGGGCCGCGGCCGACATTCGCGCGCTGACGCAGAACCTGCTGGCGCAGGGCGCGGCGGCCGAGCCGCTGACGCGGACCATCGCCGCGCTCAACGATGCCCTGTCGCGGCAAGTCATTGAAATGGTGCTGGCGCGCCATGCGCTGGCGGAGTCCGATTGGTGCTGGCTGGCGCTCGGCAGCGAGGGTCGCGGCGAGCAGACGTTCGCCACCGACCAGGACAACGCGCTGGTGTTCGTTCCGCACGACCCGGCGCGGGTCGACGCCGAGCGTGCGCGGCTGCTCGCGTTCGCGCAGGAAGTGAATGTCGAGCTCGACGCCATCGGCTTTCCGCTGTGCACGGGCAACGTGATGGCCGGCAACCCGCAGATGTGCCTGTCGGTGGACGAGTGGCGGTCGCGCTTCCTCGGCTGGCTGCGCGAACCCACGCCGGAGGCGCTGCTGGCGGCCAACATCGTCTTCGACTTTCGCCCGCTTTACGGCGACACGACGATCGCCGACGGACTGCGCGACTGGCTGTCCGGGTACACGCGCGACAACCGGATCTTCCTGCGCTTCATGGTGCACAACGCGCTCGACACCGAGCCGCCGCTCGGCCTGATCCGCGCATTCGTCACCGACGACGACGAGCCGAAGGGAACGCTGGACCTCAAGAAGCGCGGCACCCGCATCTTCGTCGACGCCGCCCGCGTGTTCGCGCTGGCGTTCGGGCTGGCGGAAACGGGGACGGCCGCGCGCCTGCGCGTCGCCGGCGAGAGGCTCAATGTCGAAGCGCGCCACGTCGATGCCACGATCGACGGCTTCCACTTCCTGCAATTGCTGCGCTTGCGCAAGCAGCATGTCCCCGGCGCCGCTGGCGACGCCAACCGCATCGATCCGTATGCGCTGAACGAGGTCGATCAGCGGATGCTCAAGGAATCGTTCCGGCAGGCGCGCAAGCTGCAGCAGCGCCTGAAGGAAACGTACCAGTTGTGACCGGCCGCGCCCGATGAGTGTCCTGCGGGGCGTCTTCGATTACCTGCTGGGCGGCCCCAAGGTGGGCGGCCCGCAGGAGGCGCGGCTCGGTGTCTGGCGCGGGATGCAGGAAGCCGACCTCGCGCGCCCGCATGCGCAGACGCGCTATGTCGTCGTCGACACGGAGACGACGGGGCTCGACCTGCGCCGCGACCGCGTGATCGCGATCGGTGCCGCCGCGGTCGACGGCGGCCGGTTGCGCCTCGCCGACTGCTTCGAAACGGTGCTGCGCCAGGACAAGGCGAGTGCCGATGCCAATATCCTGATCCACGGCATCGGCGGGCAGACGCAACTGGGGGGCGTCGAGCCCCGGGCCGGGATGCTCGATTTCCTCGAATTCATCGGCAAGCAGCCGCTGGTCGCGTTCCGCGCCGAATTCGACGCGGCGATGCTGGAGCGCGCGCTGCACTCGATTGTCGGTTACCCTCTGCGCAGGACGTGGATCGACCTGGCGTTCCTGCTGCCGGCGCTGCACCCCGGCACCGAATGCCGGACACTGGAAGACTGGCTCGCGTATTTCGGACTCGGTGCGGGAGCGCGGCACCATGCGGTGGCCGACGCCTTTGCGACGGCCCGGCTGCTGCAGATCGCGCTGGTGGCGGCCGATCGCGCGGCGATGGGCAGTGCCGCCAAGCTCGTGGCGATGCAAAAGGCGCAGCGGTGGCTGGGCAAGCTCTAGAAGCCTGATAAGGTCGAGGCGGAAGTGGCACCGGGGAACGCGTGGCAGTCGGGCCTTCCGGGAGGGCACGCCGCCCACGGCAAGCGACGGGTCAATGGACGAAATTTGCGAGCGAAAGTCAATGGTTGCGTTGGCCAAGCAGGCAAACGCATAATCCGCGCGTTCAACCAAGGAGTAGCGGCGCCACGAGTTTCGTGCGCCCGCGACGAATGGCCGAAGACACGATTCTCGAAACACGCCGGTTGACCAAGGAATTCAAGGGGTTCGTCGCCGTCCGTGAAGTGAGTCTGGCGGTCCGGCGCGGGACGATCCACGCGCTGATCGGTCCCAACGGGGCCGGCAAGACGACGTGCTTCAACCTGCTGACGCACTTCCTGACGCCCACCAGCGGCCAGATCTTTTTCAACGGACGCGAGATCACCGGGTCGCGGCCCGCGACAATCGCCCGGCTGGGTCTCGTGCGTTCCTTCCAGATCTCGGCGGTATTCCCGCATCTCACCGTCCTCGATAACGTGCGCATCGCGCTGCAGCGCAAGCGCGGGCATTCGTTCGATTTCTGGCGGTCGTCCGCATCGCTGTCGGGGCTCGACGCACGGGCGCGCGACTTGGTCGAGGCCGTGGGGCTCACCGAGTTCGTCACCAAGACCGCCGTCGAGCTTCCCTACGGACGCAAGCGGGCGCTGGAGATCGCCACCACGCTGGCGCTCGACCCGGAGATGATGCTGCTCGACGAGCCGACCGCCGGAATGACGCATGAGGACGTGGGGCGCATTTCGGCGCTGATCAAGCAGGCCGCCGCCAACCGCACGGTGCTGATGGTCGAGCACAACCTGTCGGTCGTGTCGACGCTGGCCGACCACATCACGGTGCTCGCGCGCGGCGAGATCCTCGCGCAGGGCGATTACGCGACGGTGTCGAAACACCCTGACGTCGTGCAGGCCTATCTGGGAGCGGGCAATGCCTGAGGCAGCCGTGGCGGGCACGACCGCGACCGGCACCGCCGGCGCGCCGCTGCTGTCGGTGCGCAACCTCCACGCCTGGTACGGGGAGTCGCACATCCTCCACGGCGTGGATTTCGACGTCGCCGCCGGCGAGGTGGTGACGCTGCTCGGCCGCAACGGCGCCGGCAAGACGACGACGCTGCGCTCGATCATGGGCATCGTGCCGCGGCGCGAAGGATCGATCGTGTTCGAGGGCGGCGAAACGGCGAAACTGCCGTCGAACCGCATCGCGCGGCTCGGCATCGCCTATTGTCCGGAGGAGCGGGGCATCTTCGCGAGCCTGAACGTCGACGAGAACCTGCTGCTGCCCCCGGTGGTGCGCGACGGCGGGCTGTCGATCGACGAGATCTTCGAGCTGTTCCCGAACCTGAAGGAGCGCCGCACGAGCCAGGGGACGAAGTTGTCGGGCGGCGAGCAGCAGATGCTCGCGATCGGCCGCATCCTGCGCACCGGCGCGCGCCTGCTGTTGCTGGACGAGCCGACGGAAGGACTGGCGCCCGTCATCGTCCAGCAGATCGGCCGCACGATCGCGCGGCTGAAAGCGCAGGGATTCACGATCCTGCTGGTCGAGCAGAACTTCCGGTTCGCGGCCACCGTCGCCGACCGGCATTACGTCATCGAGCACGGCCGCGTGGCGGACATGATCCGCAACGCGGACCTCGACGCGAACATGAAGAAGCTGCATGACTACCTAGGCGTGTAGCGGTACCGCAGTACCCCATTACAAACGGAGGACTCATGAACGTATTCAAGCGCACCACGGTCGCCCTCGCGGTGGCCGCCGCATTCTCGCTGTCGACCGCGCACGCGCAGGTGTCGGACAACGTCGTCAAGATCGGCGTGCTGTCGGACATGTCGAGCCTGTACACGGACCTGGCGGGCGCCGGCTCGGTCATCGCCGCGAAGCTGGCGGTCGAGGACTCTGGAATCGAGAAGCGCGGCTACAAGGTCGAGTTCGTCTCGGCCGACCATCAGAACAAGCCCGACGTCGGGTCGGCGATCGCCCGCCAGTGGTACGACGTCGACAAGGTGGACGTGATCGTCGACGTGCCGAACTCCGGCGTCGCGCTCGCCGTCAACCAGATCACCAGGGACAAGGGCCGTGCGTTCCTCGTGTCCGGGCGCCGCGTCGTCGGACCTGACCGGCAAGGCGTGCTCGCCCAACACCATTCACTGGACGTACGACACGTGGATGCTGGCCAACGGCACCGGCGGCGCGATCGTGAAGACCGGCGGCGACAGCTGGTTCTTCCTGACGGCGGACTACGCGTTCGGCCACGCGCTCGAGCGCGACACCGAAGCGGTCGTGCTGAAGAACGGTGGCAAGGTGCTCGGCAAGGTGCGCGCACCGCTCAACACGCAGGACTTCAGCTCGTTCCTGCTGCAGGCGCAGGCGTCCAAGGCCAAGATCGTCGGCCTCGCCAACGCCGGCGGCGACACGACGAACTCGATCAAGCAGGCGGCCGAGTTCGGCATCGTCAAGGGCGGGCAGAACCTCGCGGGCCTGCTGGTCTTCCTGACCGACATCCACGCGCTCGGCCTGCCGACGGCGCAGGGGCTGATCGTCACCAATACGTTCTACTGGGACCAGAACGACCAGACGCGCGCGTTCGCGAAGCGCTTCGCCGCGCTCGACAAGGGCATCCACCCGACGATGGTCCACGCCGGCGTCTACTCGTCGGTGCTGCACTACCTGAAGTCGGTCGAGTCGCTCAAGTCCGACGACGGCACCAAGGTCATCGCGAACATGAAGGCCACGCCGACGGACGATCCGCTGTTCGGCAAGGGCAGTATCCGCGCCGACGGCCGCAAGATCCATCCGGCGTACCTCGTCGAAGTGAAAAAGCCCGCCGAGTCGAAGGGCCCGTGGGACTACTACAAGGTCCGCACGACAATTCCGGCGGACCAGGCGTTCCGTCCGATGAAGGACGGCGACTGCCCGCTGGTGAAATAGCGGACTGTCCCCTCACCGTAGAGCCCTCTCCCCGCATGCGGGGAGAGGGTGCCCGGCAGGGCGGGTGAGGGGTCTCCGGACGAAGTGAAGAATACATAACCCGGCACCTATCTCCGTGAGCGAGATTTTCGGCATTCCCACGCAGGCGCTCTTCGGCCAGCTGCTGATCGGCCTCATCAACGGCGCGTTCTACGCGACGCTGAGCCTCGGGCTCGCCGTGATCTTCGGCCTGCTCAACATCATCAATTTCTCGCATGGCGCGCAGTACATGATGGGCGCGTTCTGCGCGTGGTTCCTGCTCGAGCGCTGGGGCGTGGGCTACTGGTGGTCGCTGCTGCTCGCGCCGCTCCTGGTCGGCGCGACGGGCGTCGTCATCGAACGCACGATGCTGTCGCGACTCTACAAGCTCGACCACCTGTACGGCCTGCTGCTGACGTTCGGCCTCGCGCTGATCATCCAGGGGCTGTTCACCAATTACTACGGCAGCTCGGGACAACCGTACCGCCTGCCCGACGAGTTCGCCGGGTCGTTCAACCTGGGCTTCATGTTCCTGCCCAAGTACCGGCTGTGGGTGATCGTCGCGTCGCTGATCATCTGCCTCGGCACGTGGTTCGTCATCGAGCGGACCAAGCTCGGCTCGTACCTGCGCGCGGCGACCGAGAATCCCGCGCTCGTGCAGGCGTTCGGCATCAACGTGCCGCGGATGATCACGCTGACGTACGGGTTCGGCGTCGGTCTCGCCGCGCTGGCGGGGGTGATGGCGGCGCCGATCTACCAGGTCAGCCCGCAGATGGGCGCGAACCTGATCATCGTCGTGTTCGCCGTCGTCGTCATCGGCGGCATGGGCTCGATCCTCGGCGCGATTCTCACGGGCTTCGGCCTGGGCGTCGTCGAGGGCCTGACCAAGGTGTTCTACCCGGAGGCGTCCAACACGGTCATCTTCGTCATCATGGTATTGGTGCTCCTCGTGAAACCGGCGGGCCTCTTCGGAAAGGAACGCTGACCATGACCGCACCCACCGCAGCGCTCACGGCGGCGCCGGCCGCCGGCCGCAATCGCATCTACGTCGCCACCGCCGTCATGACGGTCGTGCTGGCGGTCGCGCCCTTTGTCGGCGTCTATCCGGTGTTCATCATGAAGGCGCTGTGCTTCGCGCTGTTCGCCTGCGCCTTCAACCTGCTGCTCGGGTTCGGCGGCCTGCTGTCGTTCGGGCACGCGATGTTCCTCGGCACCGCCGGGTACGTCTGCGCGCACGCCGCCAGGGTATGGGGCTGGCCGCCGGAGTTCGCGATCCTCGCCGGCACGCTGGCGGCGACGGTGCTCGGCATCGTGGCCGGCGCGCTGACGATCCGCCGCCAGGGGATCTATTTCGCGATGATCACGCTGGCGCTGGCGCAGATGATCTTCTTCTTCTACCTGCAGGCGCAGTTCACGCACGGCGAGGACGGCATCCAGTCGGTCCCGCGCGGCAAGCTCTTCGGCATCCTCGACCTCTCCAGTACGCTGGTCATGTACTACGTCGTGCTGGCGATCTTTCTCGCGGCGTTCCTGTTCATCTACCGCATCGTGAATTCGCCGTTCGGCCAGGTGCTGAAGGCGATCCGCGAGAACGAGCCGCGGGCGATTTCGCTCGGCTACGACGCCGAGAAGTACAAGCTGCTCGCGTTCGTGCTGTCCGCCGCGCTGTCCGGACTCGCGGGCGCCACCAAGGCGATCGTGTTCCAGCTGGCGTCGCTGACCGACGTCCAGTGGCAGATGTCCGGCGAAGTGGTGCTGATGGTGCTGCTGGGCGGCATGGGCACGATCTTCGGTCCGGTGGTCGGCGCGTTCACGATCATCTCGCTCGAGCATTTCCTCTCGGAGAGCGGGTCGTGGGTGACGGTCATCACCGGCGTCATCTTCGTCGTATGCGTGCTTGCCTTCCGCCGCGGCATCGTCGGCGAACTCGGCGCGTGGTGGGACCAGCGCAAGCGCTGAAGGGCGTCGTCGGCGCCCTGCTGCTGCTGGCGCCGGCGGTCGCGGCCTCGCAGAATTTCGCGATCGAGGCCGGTTGCCGCGACGGCCAGCCGCATGGCGCCTACGAATTGCGCGGCCCGTCCGGGCAGGTGCGCGTCGTCGGCGCCTACAATCGCGGCAAGCGCACCGGCAGCTTCCTCTTCTGGTCGAGCGCCGGCGCGCGCATCGCGCAACTGCCGTACGACGACGACCTGCGCTCCGGCACGCTCGCCGCGTGGTACGTCGCCGCCGACAGCGTCGCCGAGCCGAAGCGCAGGCTCGAAGCCACCTATGCCCGCGGCAAGCTCGCCGGCACCCACCGCACGTGGTATCCGAACGGCGCCGTGCGCGGCCAGTTCCGCTACGAGCAGGGGACGCTCGTGGACGCGCGCGCGTTCGCCGAATCCGGCAAGCCGTTGCCGGAGGCCGAAGCCCGAGCGCTCGCCGCGCGGGACCTCGAAGCCGACGAGAAATTCGTCGCGATGCTGGAAGCCCTCGTCCGCGCGAACCTGCCGCACTGCGATTCCGGCGCCGACCGGCTGGAGAAGGGCTAGAACGCGCCCGCGGACGGTGCAGGCCGCGCACCGTCACCGTGCCGGCCCGCTGCTTTGACGCACTGCGGCAACTAGGCTAGATTGCCGGCGTGCCCGCGGTGCCTTGTCGCCCGCGGATAGACCGCATCTTCCATCCATTTCTTGCCCGAGGTCATCATGCGCCGCATCGCTTCCCTGCACCGCCTAGCATTGGCGGTGGCCGTCGCCGCGTCCGTGGCGTTCGCGGTCCCCGCCGGCGCCCAGGAATTGAAGATCGCGGTGGCGGCCGACGTCACGTCGATCGACCCGCACTTCTTCAATCTCTTTCCCAACAACAACATCGCCGAGCACATCTTCGACAAGCTCGTGCAGATGGACGCGGACTCGCGGATGATTCCCGGCATCGCCACGTCGTGGAAGACGATCGACGACAAGACGTGGGAGTTCAAGCTGCGCCGTGGCATCAAGTTCCACGACGGCAGCGAGCTCACCGCCGCCGACGTCGTGTTCTCGATCGATCGCGTGCCGCAGGTGCCGAACAGCCCGGGGCCGTTCACCGCGTACACGAAGGCGATCCAGAAGATCGACGTCGTCGACCCGTACACGATCCGCGTGCAGTACGCCGCGCCGTATCCGCTCGCCCCCAACGACCTGTCGACGACCTACATCGTCTCGAAGAAGATCGCCACCGGCGCGTCCACCGAGGACTTCAATTCGGGGAAGGCGGCCGGTCGGCAGCGGCCGCTACAAGTTCGCGCGGTACGTGAACGGCGAGCGCGTCGAGCTCGTCCGCAACGACAGCTACTGGGGCGAAAAACCGGCGTACGAGAAGGTCCAGTTCAAGATCATCAAGAACGAGCCGGCGCGGATGGCGGCGCTGCTGTCCGGAGACGTCGACGCGATCGAGCAGCCGCCGACCGCCGATCTGGCCCGCCTGAAGAAGGATCCGAAGTTCACGCTGACGTCGAAGATCTCGCACCGCGTCATCTATTTCAACTTCGATCACCTGTCGCGCGTGAGCCCGTTCATCACCGGCAAGGACGGCAAGCCGCTCGACAAGAATCCGCTGCTCGACGTTCGCGTGCGCCGCGCGATTTCCAAGGCCATCAACCGGCCGGCGATCGCCGAGCGCGTGATGGAGGGCCAGGCGATTCCGTCGGGCCAGCTCGTGTCCGAGAAGCTGTTCGGCCACAACCCGGCGTTGAAGCCCGACGCCTACGACCCGGAGGGCGCCAAGAAGCTGCTGGCGGAAGCCGGCTATCCGAACGGCTTCAACCTGACGATCCACGGTCCGGCCGGCCGTTATGTCAACGACGAGAAGATCGTGCAGGCCGTCGCGCAGATGCTCTCCCGCGTCGGCATCAATGCCAAGGTCGAGACGGCGCCGATGGGTCCGTACTCGGGCCGTGCGTCGAAGCAGGAGTTCAGCTTCCACATGGTGGGCTGGGGCGCGTCGACCGGCGAGGCGAGCTCGCCGCTGCGCTCGCTGCTCGCGACGTTCAATCGCGACAAGGGCTTGGCGCCGTGAACTGGGGCCGCTACGGCAACCCGAAGGTCGATTACCTGATCGAGCAGGCGCTGCAGCAGGTCAACGACGAGAACCGCTCGATCATGCTGCAGCGGGCGACGGACCTCGCGATGCAGGACCTGGGCATCATGCCGATCCACTTCCAGTTCACGATGTGGGCGACCAAGAAGAACGTGCAGTACGTGCCGCGCACCGACGAATACACGCTGGCGTTCCAGTTCAAGCCGGTGAAGTCATAGCGCAATACCGCTTTGTGGCTGCTCCCTTCCCGCGCAGCGGGAGAGGGCTGGGGTGAGGGCGGGAGCAATGCTCCGGCATCGTGCCCCTCACCCCAACCCTCTCCCCGCAGGCGGGGGGGAGGGAGTGATTGTGGCCTGATCGCGATCGGTAGTTCCGCCCCCTCGTCCGATGCTCGTCTACATCATCCGCCGCAGCATGCAGAGCGTGGTCGTGCTCTTCGTGATGTCGCTGCTCGTGTTCGTCGGCGTCTACGCGATCGGCAATCCGATCGACATCCTGATCAATCCGCAGGCGGACCAGATCGACCGCGAGCGGGCCGTGGCCGCGCTCGGCCTCGACAAGCCGCTGTGGGAGCAATACCTCGTGTTCCTCGAGGGCGCGCTGACGGGCGACCTCGGCAAGTCGTTCGTCCATGCGACGTCCGCGCTCGGGCTCATCCTGGAGCGGATGCCGGCGACGCTCGAACTCGCGATCGCCGCGATGCTGATCGCCGTCGTCCTCGGGATACCGCTCGGCCTGTGGGCGGGCTTGAAACCCAATGGCGTGGCGGGACGCTCGATCATGGCCGGCTCGATCCTCGGCTTCTCGCTGCCGACGTTCTGGGTGGGCCTGATGCTGATCATGGTGTTCTCGGTGATGCTGGGCTGGCTGCCGTCCAACGGCCGCGGGCCGACGGTGCTGCTGTTCGGCGTCTTCCCGGTGTCGTTCCTGTCGTGGGAAGGGATCAGGCACCTCGTCATGCCGGCGACCAACCTCGCGCTGTTCAACGTCGCGCTGCTGATCCGGCTGACGCGCTCGGGCGCGCACGAGGCGCTGCTGCAGGACTACGTGAAGTTCGCGCGGGCGAAGGGCCTGTCCAACCGGCGCGTCATCGGCGTGCACGTGCTGCGCAACATCCTGATCCCGATCGTGACGGTGATCGGCCTGCAGTTCGGCGCGCTGATCGGTTTCGCGATCGTCACCGAAAGCGTGTTCGCGTGGCCCGGCATGGGCAAGCTGCTGATCGACTCCATCAACCTGCTCGACCGTCCGGTCATCGTGTCGTACCTGCTGGTGATCGTGACGCTCGTCATCGTCATCAACCTCGCCGTCGACGTGCTGTACTCGGCGCTCGATCCGCGCGTGCGGCTTGCCGACGCCAAGGGCTAGAACGGATGCCAAGGGAGCCATCGCCGTGAGCACGGTCCTGCCCGTCCCGGAATCCGTGCCGGCGCGCGCGGCGCAGAGCCCGTTCCGGCGCATCGCGAGCGACTTCCTCGCCAATCCGATCGCCGTGTTCGGCCTCTCGCTCTTGCTGCTGATCGTGGCCGCCGCGATCTTCGCGCCGCTGATCTCGCCGCAGAACCCGTACGATCTCGCGCAGCTCGACGTGATGGAAAGCAAGCTGCCGCCGGGGTCGAAGGCGCCCAGCGGCGGGACGTTCTGGCTCGGCACCGACGACCAGGGCCGCGACATGCTGTCGGCCATTTTCTACGGCCTGCGCATCTCGCTGATGGTCGGCGCGACGAGCACGGTGCTGGCGCTGCTGATCGGGTTGACGATGGGACTGTCCGCCGCGTATCTCGGCGGCAGGGTCGAGTCGCTCATCATGCGGATCGTCGACATCCAGCTGTCGTTCCCGGCGATCCTCATCGCGCTGATCCTGATCGCCGTGCTGGGGCAGGGCGTCGGCAAGGTGATCGCCGCGCTGGTCACCGTGCAGTGGGCCTACTATGCGCGCACCGTGCGCAGCGCGGCGCTGGTCGAGACGCGCAAGGAGTACATGGAGGCGGCGCGCTGCCTCGCGCTGTCGCCGGCGCGCATCGTGTTCCGCCACCTGCTGCCCAACTGCCTGCCGCCGATGATCGTCGTGGCCACCGTGCAGGTCGCCGCGGCGATCGCGCTCGAGGCCACGCTGTCGTTCCTGGGCCTGGGCCTGCCGATCACCGAGCCGTCGCTCGGCCTGCTGATCGCCAACGGCTACCAGTACCTGTTGTCGGGCAAATACTGGATCAGCTTCTTTCCGGGCGTGGCGCTGTTGCTCACGATCGTCAGCATCAACCTCGTCGCCGACCAGTTGCGCGACGTGCTGAACCCGCGCCTGCAGAAATAGCGCGAAGCACCCATGGCCGCTCCCGTCTTGACCGTCGAAGGACTGCGCACGCATTTCTTCACCAAGGGCGGTGTCGTCAAGGCGGTGGACGACGTGTCGTTCACCGTGGATCGCGGCCAGGTGCTGGGGCTCGTCGGCGAATCCGGCTCGGGCAAGTCGATGACCGGCTATTCGCTGATGGGGCTCATCGATCCCCCGGGCCGCATCGTCGCCGGCCGCATCGTGCTCGACGGCATCGACCTGCGCGCGCTGTCGCCGGAGGAACTGCGGCACATGCGCGGCAACCGCGTCGCGATGATCTTCCAGGATCCGATGATGACGCTGAACCCGGTCCTGCGGATCGACGTGCAGATGACCGAGGCGATCCTCGCGCACGACAACGTCAGCCCGGCGTCCGCGCGCGCGCGGGCGCGCGAAGCGCTCGTCAAGGTCGGCATCCCGTCGCCGGACGAGCGCCTCGACGCCTATCCGCATCAGTTTTCCGGCGGCATGCGGCAGCGGGTGGCGATCGCCATCGCGCTGCTCAACAGTCCCGACCTCATCATCGCCGACGAGCCGACGACGGCGCTGGACGTGACGATCCAGGGTCAGATCCTGTACGAAATGCAGAAACTGACGCGGGAGACGGGCACCGCGGTGATCTGGATCACGCACGACCTGTCGGTGATCGCGGGGCTCGCCGACCGCGTCTGCGTGATGTACGCCGGCCGCATCGTCGAGCAGGGTACCTGCGAGGACGTGCTCGGAGCGCCTGCGCATCCGTACACGCAGGGCCTGCTCGACTCGGTTCCGTCGAACAACGAGCGCGGGCAGCGGTTGAAGCAGATCCCGGGGATGACGCCGTCGCTGCTCGAGCTGCCGCCGGGCTGCCCGTTTCGCGAACGCTGCGCCTACGCGACGGCCGAGTGCGAGGTATCGCCGGAAATGCGCCCCGTGGGCGCGCCCGGGCAGACGGTCCGCTGTTTCCATCCGCTCCTTTCGCTGTACTGATGACGACGCCGACGCACAGTGGCGAAACCGACCTCGGCGCGCTGGTCGAGCTGAAGGCGGTGTCGAAGCGCTTCGTGAAGTCGCTCGACGTGGCGGCGAGGATCGGCAACGCCTTCGGTGCGGGCCTGAAGGAAGAGGTCGTGCACGCGGTGGATCGCGTCGACCTGGTGGTGGCGCCCGGCGAAGTGGTGGGCCTGGTCGGCGAGTCCGGTTGCGGCAAGTCGACGCTGGGCCGGCTCGCCGTGGGTCTGTTGCCGCTGTCGAATGGCGAGCGTTTCTGGCGCGGCGTGTCGCTGGCGCGCCTCGACGCGGCCGCCGCGCGGCGCCAGCAGCTCAAGATGCAGATGATCTTCCAGGATCCGTATGCGTCGCTCAATCCGCGGATGCGCGTGGTCGACATCGTCGGCGAGGCGCCCGTGGCACACGGCGTCATCAGCGCCAAGCAGAAGACCGAGTATGCCGGCCTCATGTTGAACCGCGTGGGACTCGACCCGACGCTGATGCGGCGCTATCCGCATCAGTTCTCCGGCGGCCAGCGCGCGCGCATCGGCATTGCCCGCGCGCTGGCGGTGAAACCGGAGTTCCTCGTCTGCGACGAATCGGTGGCGGCGCTCGACGTCTCGATCCAGGCGCAGGTGCTGAACCTTTTCATCGAGCTGCGCGGGGCGCTCAACCTCACGTACCTGTTCATCAGCCACGACCTGGGCGTCGTGCGCTTCATCTCCGATCGCGTCGTCGTCATGTACCTGGGCCGGGTCGTCGAGAGCGCGCCGTCCGGAGAACTCTTCGCGCATCCGAACCACCCGTACACGCAGGCGCTGCTCGCCGAGGTGGGCAAGGTGACGCCGAAAAAGCGCACGTTCGTCCCGATCAGGGGCGAGATTCCATCCCCGCTCGATCCGCCGCCCGGCTGCCACTTCCATCCGCGCTGTCCGTACGCGATGGACGTCTGCCGTGAAGCCGCGCCACCGCTCGCCGAGATCGCGCCGGGCCACCAGTCCGCGTGCTATCTCAATACGCGATGACCGGCGCCGCGCGGTCCGTTGCCGCACGACGTCCGGCGGGCGCCCGGCGCTGGTTCCCGGCGATCATCCTGGGGACGAACTCCCCGTGAACGCCCCCTTCATCCGCCACCATCCCATCGGGAACCCGATCGCGCTGGGCGCGACGTGCGCGGGGATGACGTGGAAATGCTTTACGTCAACTGGTCCGACCACTTGACCGCTTTCGGCCGCGCTGCTAACGTCCACGCATCGCGGAAGGAGGCGTCTGCCGGCAGAAGGGGACCTCCGACGGCGCGCTTTCCATTTCTGCCAAGGAGGAGTCCATGAAGTTCATGCAACGCGCGCTCGTCGCGCTCATCGCGCTGGCCGCGACGTCGGTGGCACTCGCCGCCTATCCGGATCGGCCGATCACGTTCATCGTGCCGTGGGGCGCCGGCGGCGGCACCGACGGCACCGCCCGCTATTTCGCGGCGATGATGGAGAAGGAGCTGGGGCAGCCGGTCAACGTCGTCAACCGCACCGGCGGCAGCGGCGTCGTCGGGCACAGCGCGATCGCTTCGGCCCCCGCCGATGGCTATACCGTCGGGATGATCACCGTCGAAATCACGATGATGCACTGGCAGGGCCTGACCGATCTCGGCCCGGCGAGCTACACGCCGCTGGCGCTCGTCAACTCCGACCCGGCGGGCTTCACCGTTCGCGCCGATTCGCCGTACAAGTCGGTGAAGGAGGTGATCGACGCGATCAAGGCCAATCCCGGCAAGCTGAAGGCCTCCGGCACCGGCCAGGGCGGCATCTGGCACCTGGCGCTCGCCGGCCTGCTCGACGACCTGAAGATTCCGCAGACGGCCATTCCATGGGTGCCGTCGAACGGCGCCGCGCCGGCGATGCAGGACCTGGTCGCGGGCGGTGTCGACGTCGTCACGGTGTCGCTGCCGGAAGCGCGGCCGCTGATCGACGCCGGCAAGGCGAGGCCGCTGGCGGTGATGGACGACAAGGGCTCGGCGCTCTTTCCGAACGTGCCGACGATGCAGCAGGCGATCGGCGTCAACTATTCGGTCGCCGCGTGGCGCGGGATCGCGGCGCCCAAGGGACTGCCGGCCGACATCACTGCCAAGCTGATCGCGACCATCAAGAAGGTCGCCGACAGCAAGGAATGGAAGGACTTCGCGGCCAGCAAGGGCTACGGCACCGCATGGGCGCCGGGCGCGGAGTTCGCGGCCTTCATGGCCAAAGGCGATGCGACGATGGGCAAGACGATGAAGGCGGTCGGCCTCGCCAAGTGACCGAGGCAGCGCAAGCTGCCAAGGTCATCCCCGCGCAGGCGGGGATCGCCGCCAAGCTGCCAAGGTCATCCCCGCGCAGGCGGGGATCCAGCGTCGTGCGAGCAACGTCGCCGGGTTCCCGCATGCGCGAGAGCGACGACGGGATGCCGCGCAAGCTGCCAAGGTCATCCCCGCGCAGGCGGGGATCCAGCGTCGTGCGAGCAACGTCGCCGGGTTCCCGCATGCGCGAGAGCGACGAGCGAAGCGCGAGCCGCCATGTCGTGTGCGGGTGGGCATGGCGCCGCGTCTTGGCGGCGCCGGATTCCCGGCGTGGCTCGAGTTGCGCTCTGCCTGATCGACGCACCCTGACGCCGCTCCCGTGAAAATCAACGACGCGATCTTCGGCGCGGTGTTCCTGCTGCTCGGACTGGCGGTGCTCATGCACGTCCAGTCGTTCCCGCGGATTCCGGGCCAGCAGGTGGGACCGGGGCTCTTTCCGGGTGTCGTATCGGCGGCGCTCGCCGTGTGCGGGGCGCTGCTCATTTTCAGCGGTGTCCGCAACCGCGCCGAGCGGCCGTGGTACGAAACCGCGGACTGGATGCGCTCGGGCCGCCATTTCACCGCGTTCGCCGCCATCGTCGGCGGCGTCGCGGCCTACGTGCTGTTCGCCAACGTCGTGGGCTTCCTGATCGTCGCGCCGATCCTGTTGCTCATCTGGTTCAGCGTGCTCGGCGTGCGGCCGTTGCCGGCGATCGTGTTCGCCGTCATCGCCACGCTGCTGATCTGGTATGCGTTCTACAAGCTGCTCCGCGTCCCGCTGCCGTGGGGCGTGCTCACCGGTTACGCATTCTGATGGACGCCCTGACGACCGCATTCGGCATGGTGTTCAGCGCCAAGACGCTGTGGCCGATGCTGTTCGCCGCACTGTATGGACTTTTCGTCGGCGCGGTGCCCGGACTGACGGCGACGATGGCCACGGCGCTGCTGGTGCCGGTGACGTTCTTCATGGAACCCATTCCCGCCGTCGCGACGATCGTGACGGCGACCGCGATGGCGATCTTTTCCGGCGACATCCCGGGGTGCCTGTTGCGGATGCCGGGAACGCCGGCGTCGGCGGCGTACACCGACGAAGCGTACGCGATGACGCGCAAGGGCCAGGCCGAGACGGCGCTGGGTGCGGGGCTCGTCTTCTCCGCGATCGGCGGACTGTTCGGCACCGCAGTGCTCATCCTTTCGGCGCCCGCGCTGGCCGAGATCGCGCTCAACTTCAGTTCTTTCGAGTACTTCTGGCTCGTGCTGCTCGGGTTGACCTGCGCCATCGTCATCACGTCCGAGCGTCCGCTGAAAGGCCTGGTGTCGCTGCTGCTGGGGCTCGCCATCGCCTGCGTCGGCCTCGGCAATCCCGCCGGCTTTCCGCGCTTCACGTTCGGCAACACCGAGCTGATGGGCGGCATCGGCATGATCCCGCTGATGATCGGCATGTTCGCGATCTCGGAGCTCATCCGCTACGCGGTGGACACGGGTCCGCAGCTGAAGATCGTCGACCAGCCGATCCACAACGTGTTCAAGGGGATGTGGGCGCTGACGGTCAAGTACCCGATGCAGATCCTGCGCGGCAGCGTGCTCGGCACGCTGGTGGGCGCGCTGCCGGGCGCCGGCGCCGACATCGCCGCATGGATGTCGTACGCGATCAGCAAGAAGCTCTCGAAGGAGCCGGAGAAATTCGGCACCGGGCACGTCGAGGGCATCGTGGAATCGGGCGCCGCCAACAACAGCGCGCTGGCCGGCGCGTGGATCCCGGCGCTGGTGTTCGGCATTCCCGGCGATTCGATCACCGCGATCGTCATCGGCGTGCTGTACATGAAGAACATGAATCCCGGCCCGACGCTCTTCACGCAGAACCCGCAGAACATCTACGCGGTATACCTGCTGTTCATCATCGCCAACCTCATCATGATCCCGCTCGGCTTCCTGTGCATCAAGGCGGCCAAGCAGATCCTGAAGGTGCCGCGCAACATCCTGATGCCGATCATCCTGCTGTTCTGCATCGTCGGCGCGTTCGCGATCAACAACACGCCGTTCGACATCGGCGTCATGCTGATCGCCGGCGTCGCCGCCTACATCCTCGAGGAAAACGGCTTCCCGATCGCCCCGGCGATCCTCGGCGTCGTCCTGGGCGGCATGCTCGAGGAAAATTTCGTGACGTCGATGATCAAGGCCGACGGCAGCGTCCTGGCGTTCTTCACCCGGCCGCTGGCGGCCACGCTGGGCGTGCTGACGCTGGCGGCGTGGTTCCTGCCGCCCGCCCTCCGGCGAATGCGCGCGGTCGCCGGCGTCTGATCCACCGCGTTTTCCGGGGTTCCTCGCCCTTGCGTTGACCCCCCGTGGTGCGGCGCGGTAAAATCAACAGGTTTTGGTAGGTCGCCACCGGCGTCCAGGCGCGCGGCAAACGTGCGTTTGCATGCCGGAATCGAGCGATGGACGCAGGAATGGCCCTGCTGCACATGCGGGATACAGGCGAAATGCGCGGCAAGCTCGTCGTTGGCAACTGGAAAATGAACGGCGGGTTGGCGGCCAATGCGGCACTGCTGGCGGCGCTGCTGGCCGGCTGGACACCGCGTACGGGCCGCTCCATGGCCGTATGTGTGCCGTTTCCCTACCTCGGACAGGCCCGCGATGCGCTGCGCGGGTCGCCGCTGGCGTGGGGAGCGCAGGATTTGAGTCCGCATGCCGGGGGCGCCTATACCGGCGACGTGGCCGGCGGAATGATCGCCGAGTTCGAATGCCGCTACGTGCTGGCCGGCCATTCGGAACGACGCCAGATTCATGGCGAGACCGACGCCGTGGTGGCCGCCAAGTCGGCGGCGGCGCTGGCGGCGGGTTTGACGCCCATCGTCTGCTTCGGCGAAACGCTCGCCGAACGCGACGCCGGACGGTGGCAGGAGGTGGTGGGGCGCCAGTTGAATGCCGTCGCAGCGCTGCTCGAGGCGGACCTGGCGCGGGTCGTCATGGCGTACGAGCCGGTGTGGGCGATCGGGACGGGCCGGACGGCCTCTCCGGAGCAGGCGCAGGAAGTCCATGCGTTCCTGCGGCAGCGTCTGCGGCACGCAGGCGCGGCAGACGTGCAGTTGCTGTACGGCGGTAGCGTGAAGGCGGGTAACGCCGGCGCGCTGTTCGCGATGCCCGATGTCGACGGAGGACTCGTCGGCGGGGCGTCGCTCAATGCAGGGGAATTTCTGGCGATTGCGGGTGCCTGATACACATGGGGCGTCGGCAATGCCGAGGGCAGGATAATGGCGTTTCTCGAATCTTTCTTGTTGGTGGTTCACCTCGCGGTGGCCGTCACCGTATGCGGTCTGGTGCTGCTGCAGCACGGCAAGGGCGCCGACATGGGCGCGGCCTTCGGCAGCGGCTCGTCGGGCAGCCTGTTCGGCGCGGCAGGCTCCGCGAACTTCCTGTCGCGGACGACGGCGATCCTGGCCGCGGTTTTCTTCCTGACGAGTCTCGGGCTCACGTATCTGGGCTCGACGCGCGGGGCGCCGAAGGACGTGATGCAGCAAGGCGTGATGGGCGATGTGCCGGTGACGAAGAGCGTCGACGTGCCCGTCAAGGCACCCGCGCCCGCCCCGGCGACGTCCGGGGCGCCGACATCGGCCCCTGCACCGGCACCCACCGGCGAGGCGACGCCCGCAGGCGGAGCGTCCAAGGCAGGCGAGGTACCGAAGTAACGAGTTTTTGCCGACGTGGTGAAATTGGTAGACACGCTGTCTTGAGGGGGCAGTGGCGAAAGCCGTGGGAGTTCGAGTCTCCCCGTCGGCACCAGAAGTCCGGCGCGAGGTCCGAGAGGCGGTTCGCGCGCCCGCAACAGACGCTGTGGCATCGTCCTGCTTCAGGGACGGTTGCAGCGGTGCGGTAACGGGTAACCCTGTACGCGAAGCACCATAGGCCGCCAACGATGCTGGAACAGTATTTTCCGATCCTCCTCTTCATCATCGTCGGCTTGGGGCTGGGGTTGCTGCTGCTGTCCCTCGGCGCGCTGCTCGGGCCCAATCGCCCGGATCCGGAGAAGCTCTCGCCGTACGAGTGCGGCTTCGAGGCGTTCGAGGACGCGCGGATGAAGTTCGACGTCCGCTATTACCTCGTGGCCATCCTCTTCATCCTGTTCGACCTCGAGATCGCGTTCCTCTTCCCGTGGGCCGTCGTGCTGCCCGATATCGGCTTCGAAGGCTTCGTCGCGATGATGATCTTCCTGCTGATCCTGGTCGTGGGCTTCGTCTACGAGTGGAAGAAGGGGGCCCTCGAGTGGGAATGAGCATGGAGAAGGCAACGGAGACCGGCCATGGCCATTGACGGCGTCCTCGAGAAGGGCTTTGTCACGACGTCGCTCGACAGCGTGATCAACTGGGCGCGCAACGGCTCGATGTGGCCGATGACGTTCGGCCTCGCCTGTTGCGCGGTGGAAATGATGCACGCGGGCGCCGCACGCTATGACCTCGACCGCTTCGGCATCGTGTTCCGGCCGAGCCCGCGGCAGTCCGATGTGATGATCGTCGCCGGCACGCTGTGCAACAAGATGGCGCCGGCGCTGCGCAAGGTCTACGACCAGATGGCCGAGCCGCGCTGGGTGATCTCGATGGGCTCGTGCGCCAATGGCGGCGGCTACTACCACTATTCGTATTCGGTGGTCCGCGGCTGCGACCGCATCGTGCCGGTCGACATCTACGTGCCGGGCTGTCCTCCCACGTCGGAAGCCCTGCTCTACGGCATCCTCCAACTCCAGAACAAGATCTGGCGCACCAACACGATCGCCCGCTGATGGCCACGAAAATCGAATCGCTGGCCGCGGCGCTGCCCGCGGCGTTCGGCGACGCGCTCGGGGAGCGTCACCACCGACCGCGGGGAGATCACCGTCGTCGTTCCCGCCGACCGCCTGCTGGCGACGATGCGCGAGCTGCGCGACCGTCCCGAACTGCGCTTCGAGATGCTGATCGATGTGTGCGGCGTCGACTACTCGACCTACGGCGAGGGCGCGTGGGAGGGGCCGCGCTTCGCGGCCGTCTATCACCTGCTGTCGCTCGCGCACAACCGCCGGCTGCGCGTGCGCACGTTCGCCGCGGATGACGGCTTCCCCGTGCTGCCGAGCATGGTGGACCTCTGGCCCACCGCCAACTGGTTCGAGCGCGAGGCGTTCGATCTCTACGGCATCGTGTTCGACGGCCATCCCGACCTGCGGCGCCTGCTGACGGACTACGGCTTCGTCGGGCATCCGTTCCGCAAGGACTTTCCGTTGTCCGGCTATGTCGAGATGCGCTACGACCCGGAGCAGGGCCGCGTCATCTACCAGCCGGTGACCATCGAGCCGCGGGAAATCACGCCGCGAATCATCCGCGAAGAAAACTACGGAGGCATCAAATGAGCGATCACGACGTGACGTCCCACCGCGCGCGCGAAGCCGTCGAAGTGATGGCCACCGGCCGCGGGCTCCCGTATGCCGCGCTGCTGGTGTCGTCGGTGGTCCTCGGGTTCCAGGTGTTTCGCGGTTGAGTGCCGTTCCGAATTGCGTGAAACAGGACAAATCTTGAAACACGAAGTACACGAAGACACGAAGAGAGGCAACACGAGGGACAACGGTCTTCCTTCGTGTCCTTCGTGTGCTTCGTGGTTCGGGACCTGGAACTTCGACGTGGCTGAGATTCGCAACTACACGATGAACTTCGGGCCGCAGCATCCGGCGGCCCACGGCGTGCTGCGCCTCGTGCTCGAGCTCGACGGCGAGGTCATCGAGCGCGCCGATCCGCACATCGGCCTCCTGCATCGCGCGACGGAGAAACTGGCCGAGCACAAGACGTACATCCAGTCGCTGCCGTACATGGACCGCCTCGACTACGTGTCGATGATGTGCAACGAGCACGCGTATTGCATGGCGATCGAGCGGCTGCTGGGCATCGGCGTCCCCGAGCGCGCGCAATACATCCGCGTGATGTTCGACGAGATCACCCGCATCCTGAATCACCTGCTGTGGCTCGGTGCGCATGCGCTCGACGTGGGCGCGATGACGCCGTTCCTCTACGCGTTCCGCGAACGGGAGGACCTGTTCGACGTCTACGAGGCGGTATCGGGCGCGCGGATGCACGCCGCGTACTACCGGCCGGGCGGCGTCTACCGCGACCTGCCCGACCGCATGCCGCAGTACCAGCCGTCGAAGCTCAAGAACGCCAAGGCGCTCGAGCGGCTGAACGAAAACCGCCAGGGCTCGCTGCTCGATTTCATCGACGATTTCACGCGGCGCTTCCCGAAGTGCGTCGACGAGTACGAGGAGCTGCTGACCGACAACCGGATCTGGAAACAGCGGACGGTCGGCATCGGCGTCGTCACGCCCGAGCGCGCGATCGCGCTCGGCTTCACCGGGCCGATGCTGCGCGGATCCGGCGTGCCGTGGGACCTGCGCAAGAAGCAGCCGTACGAAGTCTACGATCGGATGCAGTTCGACATCCCGGTGGGCGTCACCGGCGATTGCTACGACCGGTATCTGGTGCGGATCGAAGAGATGCGGCAGGCGAACCGCATCGTCAGCCAGTGCGTCACGTGGCTGCGCGCCAATCCGGGTCCCGTCATCATCGAGAACCACAAGATCGCGCCGCCCGATCGCGAGTCGATGAAGATGCACATGGAAGAGCTGATCCACCACTTCAAGCTCTTCACCGAGGGCATGCACGTGCCGCCGGGCGAGGCGTACGCGGCCGTCGAGCATCCGAAGGGCGAGTTCGGCGTCTACATCATCTCCGACGGCGCCAACAAGCCGTACCGCGTGAAGCTGCGCGCGCCGGACTACGTCCACCTGTCGGCGCTCGACGAGATGTCGCGCGGCCACATGATCGCCGACGTCGTGGCGATCATCGGCACGCAGGACATCGTGTTCGGATCGGTCGATCGCTGATGCTGCGCCGCGCCTTCATCGCTGTCGACCGCCGGTGCGCTGCCGGCGCTGGCCGGCAGGCGCGGCCGCGCAGTCGATGCCGCCGGACCAGCGGCAGGCGCTCGACGCGGCCGAGCGCTGGCTGGTGCCCGGTCGACGCGCGGCGCTACGACGACGCGTGGGCGATGGCATCGGCGCAGTTCAAGGCGGCGGTCGGCCGCGACGAGTGGCGCGACGGCATCCGCAAGATCCGCAAGGACTACGGCAAGGTCGTCGACGCGCAAGGGCGAGAGCATGGCCTACGTCGGCGAAGCCGCCGGGCCCGGACACCCGACCGCGGGCCCGAAGGAGGGCATGAAGATCGTCATCCTCTTCGATATCCAGCTTCGCCGGCAACAAGAAGGCCACCGAGGAGATCACGATGGTGTTCGAGAAGGACGGCATGTGGCGTGTCGCCGGCTACTACATCCGCTGACGGACGATGACGATGCTTTCGGCTGAAGTGCAGCGCAAGATCGATCGCGAACTCGCGAAGTATCCCGCCGACCAGCGGCAGTCGGCGGTGATGTCGGCGCTCGCCTTCGCGCAGGACGAGCACGGCTGGCTGTCCACCGACGTCATGGACGCCGTGGCGCGGTACCTCGGCATGCCGCCGGTGGCCGTGTACGAGGTCGCCACGTTCTACACGATGTACAACATGAAGCCGCAGGGCCGCTACAAGGTCACGATCTGCACGAACCTGCCATGCGCGCTGTCCGGCGCCAGCGCCGCGGCCGAGCACCTGAAGACGCGCCTCGGCATCGGCTTCAACGAGACCACCGCCGACGGCAAGTTCACGCTGAAGGAAGGCGAGTGCATGGGCGCCTGCGGCGATGCCCCGGTGCTGATCGTCAACGACCGGCGGATGTGCAGCTGGATGAGCCACGCGAAGCTCGACGAGCTGGTCGACGACCTGTCGCAGGCGGCCGACCGTGGCGAAGGCCGGCCCGGCCACGGAGAGAAGGCATGATTCCGATGGACCGCCGCGAGGCATCGCCGTGGGTTACGCGGCACGGAGGCCGCGCATGAACGCGCCGTCCGAGTTCCTGAACTACGGGCCCGACGCCATCCTGATGGCCGGGCTGAACGGCCGCAACTGGCGGCTGGCGGACTACGTCCAGCGCGGCGGTTACGAAGCGCTGAAGAAGATCATCGCCGAGAAGATCCCGCCCGAGCAGGTGGTCGCCGAGGTCAAGAAATCGGCGCTGCGCGGCCGTGGCGGCGCGGGCTTTCCGACGGGGCTCAAGTGGAGCTTCATGCCGAAGAACTACGTCGGCGACAAGTACGTCGTCTGCAACTCCGACGAAGGCGAGCCCGGCACGTTCAAGGACCGCGACATCCTGCGCTACAACCCGCACGCGCTGTTCGAAGGCATGGCGATCGGCGCCTACGCGATGGGCGCGAACCGCGGCTACAACTACATCCACGGCGAGATCTGGGAAGAGTACCTGCGCTGCGAGGAGGCGATCGACGAGGCCTACGCCGCGGGCCTGCTCGGCGCCAACATCCTCGGCTCCGACTTTTCGTTCCACCTGCACAACCACCACGGCTTCGGCGCGTACATCTGCGGCGAGGAGACGGCGCTGCTGGAATCGCTCGAAGGCAAGAAGGGGCAGCCGCGCTTCAAGCCGCCGTTCCCGGCCTCGTTCGGCGTCTACGGCAAGCCGACGACGATCAACAACACGGAGACGTTCGCCGCGGTGCCCTGGATCATGCGCAACGGCGGCGAGGCGTTCCTCGACATGGGCAAGCCCAACAACGGCGGGACCAAGCTGTTCTCGGTCTCCGGCGATGTCGAGCGGCCGGGCAACTACGAGGTGAAGCTCGGCACGTCGTTCGCCACGCTGCTCGAGATGGCCGGCGGCATGCGCGGCGGCCGCAAACTGAAGGCGTGCATCCCGGGCGGCTCGTCGATGCCGGTGCTGCCGGGCGACGTGATGATGGCCACCGACATGGACTACGACTCGATCGCCAAGGCGGGGTCGATGCTCGGCTCCGGCGCCGTCATCTGCCTGGACGAGACGCGCTGCATGGTGAAGTCGCTGCGGCGCCTGTCCTACTTCTACTACGAGGAATCGTGCGGCCAGTGCACGCCCTGCCGCGAAGGCACCGGCTGGCTGTGGCGCATGGTCGACCGCATCGAGCACGGGCAGGGCCGCAACGAGGACCTCGACAAGCTGACCTCGGTGGCCGACAACATCGCCGGCCGCACCATCTGCGCGCTGGGCGACGCCGCGGCGCTGCCGGTGAAGAGCTTCATCAAGCACTTCCGCGACGAGTTCCAGTACCACATCGACCACAAGCACTGCCTGGTCCCGACGTACGTCTGACGCGCGCCCCATGCTGAACATCGAAATCGACGGCAAGCCCGCTGCAGGTCGCGCCTGGCAGCACGGTCATGGACGCCGCGCAC
Organism: uncultured beta proteobacterium; assembly: GCA_963823475.1. Lineage (GTDB taxonomy): Bacteria > Pseudomonadota > Gammaproteobacteria > Burkholderiales > Casimicrobiaceae > VBCG01. Next base: position 67,177 of record CAWGLS010000004.1, on the reverse strand, counting down.
CACGCTCGGCATCTACGTTCCGCATTTCTGCTATCACAAGAAGCTGTCGATCGCCGCCAACTGCCGCATGTGCCTCGTGCAGGTCGAAAAGGCGCCCAAGCCGTTGCCGGCGTGCGCCACGCCGGTCACCGACGGCATGAAGGTCTGGACCGCATCGGAACCGGCCGTCGAACGCGCAGAAGGGCGTGATGGAATTCCTGCTGATCAACCATCCGCTCGACTGCCCGATCTGCGACCAGGGCGGCGAATGCCAGCTGCAGGACCTGGCGGTCGGCTATGGCGGCTCGTCGTCGCGCTACACCGAACCCAAGCGCGTCGTGTTCCACAAGGACCTGGGCCCGCTGATCTCCGCCGAGGAGATGACGCGCTGCATCCAGTGCACGCGCTGCGTCCGCTTCGGCCAGGAAATCGCCGGCGTCATGGAACTCGGCATGATCGGCCGCGGCGAGCACTCGGAAATCGTCGCGTTCGTCGGCAAGACGGTCGACTCGGAACTGTCCGGCAACTCGATCGACGTGTGCCCGGTCGGCGCGCTGACGTCCAAGCCGTTCCGGTACGCGGCGCGCACGTGGGAACTGGCGCGCCGCAAGTCGGTGTCGCCGCACGATTCGCTCGGCAGCAACCTGATCGTCCAGGTGAAGGGCGACCGCGTGATGCGCGTGCTGCCGCTCGAGAACGAAGCGGTCAACGAGTGCTGGATCTCCGACAAGGACCGCTTTTCGTACGAAGGCGCTGAATTCCGACGAACGCCTGACCTCGCCGATGATCAAGCAGGGCGGCGAGTGGAAGGCGGTCGACTGGCAGACCGCGCTCGAGTTCGTCGCGCAGGGCCTGACCGACATCGTCACCAAGCACGGCGCCGGCGCGCTGGGCGCGCTGGTCGTCGCCGCACGCGACGCTCGAAGAGCTGGCGCTCGCCGCGCGCCTCGTGCGCGGCCTCGGCAGCGACAACATCGACTTCCGGCTGCGGCAGAGCGATTTCCGCGGCGACGGCCACGCGGCAGGGCGTCCGTGGCTCGGCATGCCGATCGCCGAACTCAACGCGCTCGACCGCGTGCTGGTCGTCGGCAGCTTCCTGCGCAAGGACCATCCGCTGGTCGCGCAGCGGCTGCGGCAGGCGGCGAAGAAGGGCACGCAGGTCTCGATGCTGCATTCGGTCGACGACGACTGGCTGCTGCGCGTCGCGCACAAGGCGATCGTCGCGCCGTCGCAGTTGCCGGCGGACGCTGGCCGGCATCGTCGTCGCCGCGGCGCAGGCGCCGGCAAGGCCGTGCCCGCGCAGCTAACCGAACATCGTGCCGTCGACCGACGAGAAGGCCATCGCCGCAAGCCTCGCCTCCGGCAAGAAAACGGCGATCCTGCTCGGCAACTATGCGCTGCAGCACGCGACGGCGTCGCAGCTGCACGCGCTTCGCGCAGACTGCTCGCCGACGCACCGGCGCGACGCTGGGCTTCCTGACCGACGCCGCCAACACCGTCGGCGCGCATCTCGCCGGCGCGCTGCCCGCAGTCCGGCGGCATGAACGTGCAGGCGATGCTCGACGACCCGCGCCAGGCCTACCTGGTGCTGCACGCCGAGCCCGAATTCGATTTCGCCAACGCGCTCGCGGCGCGCGCGGCGCTGGAAAAGGCCGAACTCGTCGTCGTGATGAGCCCGTTCGCGCACGGCAAGGCCTACGCGGACGTGCTGCTGCCGATCTCGCCGTTCACGGAAACGGCCGGCACGTTCGTCAACTGCGAAGGCCGCCTGCAGGATTTCCAGGGCGTGGTGCCGCCGCTCGGCGAAACGCGGCCCGGCTGGAAGGTGCTGCGCGTGCTGGGCACGATGCTGAAGCTGCCCGGATTCGCAGCCGACTCGGCGGAGGACGTGCGCGCCTCCGTCCTCCCCGATGCTGGCGCCGTCGCCGCGCGACTCGACAACGGGACGCGCGTGACCGCGGCCAAGCCGCCCGCGGCGGCGGCAATGCCGGTCGAGCGCGTCGCCGACATGCCGATCTATTTCGCCGACCCTCTGGTCCGCCGCTCCGCGTCGTTGCAGCTCACCGCCGATGCGCGGCCGCCGAAGGCGCGGATGCACCGCTCGCTGTTCGAAACGCTGGGCGTGGCCGACGGCGCGCAGGTCAAGGTCGCGCAGGGGCAGGGCGAGGCCGTGCTGACGCGCGGTGGTCGACGTCGCGGTCCCGCCCGGCGTCGTGCGCATCGCCGCCGCGCATGCGTCGACGTGCGGCCTCGAGGGCCTGTCGGGCCCGGTCACGGTCGAGAGGGCATGATGGACGTGAACTGATCGCGCCCGTCCAGCAGTTCTTCGGACCGGCCTGGATCGTCGTGTGGACGCTCGCTCAAGATCGTCGCCATTGCGCGTGCCGCTGATCCTGTCGGTGGCGTACATGACGTACGCCGAGCGCAAGGTGATCGGCTACATGCAGGTGCGCATCGGTCCCAATCGCGTCGGTCCGTTCGGCCTGCTGCAGCCGTTCGCCGACGTCGTTCAAGCTGCTGTTCAAGGAAATCGTCGTCCCGTCGGGCGCCAACCGCTACCTGTTCTTCATCGCGCCGCTGCTGGCGATCGGCCCCGCGCTCGCCGCATGGGCCGTGATCCCGTTCACCGACACGCTGGTGCTGTCGAACATCAACGCCGGGCCTGCTGTACGTCCTGGCGATGACGTCGATCGGCGTGTACGGCATCATCCTCGCCGGCTGGGCGTCGAATTCCAAGTACGCGTTCCTGGGCGCGTTGCGTTCCGCCGCGCAGATCGTCTCCTACGAAATCGCGATGGGCTTCGCGCTGGTCGGCGTGCTGATGGTGCGCGAGCAGCCTCAACCTCACCGACATCGTGCGCGGACAGGAGGGCGGCGCCGCCTACTGGTATGTCTGGCCGCTGTTCCCGCTGTTCATCGTCTATTTCGTGTCCGGCCTGGCCGAAACCAACCGCCACCCGTTCGACATGGCCGAAGGCGAGTCCGAGATCGTCGCCGGGTTCCACGTCGAGTACTCGGGCGTGGCGTTCGCGGTGTTCTTCCTGGCCGAGTACATGAACATGATCCTGATCGCGGCGCTGACGTCGCTCATGTTCCTGGGCGGCTGGCTCGCGCCGTGGCCGCTGCTCAACGAATGCGCAGGTCGTCGGCATGACGCCGCTGGGCGACGGCTTCATGTGGCTGGCCGCCAAGATGTCCTTCGTCCTGCTGTTCTTCCTGTGGGTGCGCGCGACGTTCCCGCGCTATCGGTACGACCAGGTGATGCGGCTCGGCTGGAAGGTGTTCATACCGGTCACGCTGGTCTGGATCGTGTTCCTCGGCGCGATGATGCAGACGCGCTGGCGCCGCTCTTTCACTGACGGGAACGAGGCCGATCATGTTCGCTCGCGTCAAGGAATTCGTCGACACCTGGCTGCTGGTCGAGACTGCTGAAGGGCATGTCGCTCACCGGCGGCTACTTCTTCGCCCGCAAGATCACCGTGCAGTTCCCCGAGGAAAAGACGCCGCAGGGCCCGCGCTTCCGCGGCCTGCACGCGCTGCGCCGCTATCCGAACGGCGAGGAGCGCTGCATCGCCTGCAAGCTGTGCGAGGCGGTGTGCCCGGCGCTGGCCATCACCATCGAATCCGAGCAGCGCGCCGACGGCACGCGGCGCACGACGCGCTACGACATCGACCTCACCAAGTGCATCTTCTGCGGCTTCTGCGAGGAGAGCTGCCCGGTCGATTCGATCGTCGAGACGCGCATCCTCGAGTACCACGGCGAGAAGCGCGGCGACCTCTACTACACGAAGGACATGCTGCTGGCCGTCGGCGACCGGTACGAGGCGCAGATCGCCGCGGATCGTGCGGCCGACGCGAAGTTCCGGTAGCCCTTCACATGACATTTCCGACCTTCATCTTCTACGCGTTCGCCGCGATCCTCATCTTCGCGGCGCTGCGGGTCATCACGACGCGCAACCCGGTGCACGCCGCGCTGTGGCTCGTGCTGTGCTTCTTCACCGCCGCGGGCGTCTGGCTCCTGCTGCAGGCCGAGTTCCTCGCGATCGCGCTGGTGCTGGTCTACGTCGGCGCGGTGATGGTGCTGTTCCTGTTCGTCGTGATGATGCTCGACGTCAATTTCGACAACCTGCGCACCAACTTCCGCAGCTACATCCCCGTCGGCGCGACGGTGGGCGTGCTGGTGCTGCTCGAGATGGCGCTGGTCATCGTCGGCAGCGCGTCGGCGGCGATGTCGCGCCGCCGACGCCCGAGGGCAGCAACACCAAGGCGCTGGGCCGGCTGATCTACGTCGACTACGTGTATCCGTTCGAGATCGCCGCCGTCGTGCTGCTGGTCGCCATCATCGCGGCGATCGCGCTGACGCACCGCACGCGTCGCGAATCGAAGTACCAGGACCCGGCGCAGCAGGTGAAGGTGCGCCGCGAGGACCGCATCCGGCTGGTCGACCTGCCGGCGGAAAAGAAGGAATGACGCGGCCATGCGAACGAATTTCTTTCACAGAGACGCAGAGACTCGGGGAATTCGATGCCGGACATCGTCTTTCTCTGCGTCACTGCGTATCTTGTGAGTCGCCAGGCAAGTTCAAGGGCAGATCGGGGAGATGACGTGTCACTGCTGACCGCGCCGACGCTGGCGCACTACCTCGTGCTGGGCGCGATCCTGTTCGCGATCAGCATGGCCGGCATCTTCCTCAACCGCAAGAACGTCATCATCATCCTGATGGCGATCGAGCTGATGCTGCTCGCCGTCAACCTGAACTTCATCGCGTTCTCGTGCTACCTGGGCGACATGGGCGGCCAGGTGTTCGTGTTCTTCATCCTGACCGTGGCGGCCGCCGAGTCGGCGATCGGCCTCGCGATCCTCGTGCTGCTGTTCCGCAACGCCGGCACCATCGACGTCGAGGACCTGGGCAAGCTCAAGGGCTGAATGAAAAGACCCCCACGCCCACATCGTTGCCTGCCCCTCGCGCGGACGCGTCAGTCCCTTGGGACGGCCCGCGGGACTGACCAGCCATGACGATGCAGCAACTCTACCTGGTCGTGCCGATGGTGCCGCTCGTCGCCTCGATCGTCGTCGGCCTCTTGGGCCGCAAGGATGCCGCGCGCCGCGTCGCACTGGATCACGATCCTCGCGGTCGCCGTGTCGTTCGTCGCGTCCGTCGTTCATCTACCGCGACGTGATGGCCGGCAACACGTTCAACGGCGACCTGTACGTCTGGGCGAACACCGGCGGCGTCAAGATGGCGATCGGCTTCCTGATCGACCCGCTGACGGCGATGATGATGCTGGTCGTCACGTTCGTGTCGCTGATGGTGCACGTCTACACGATCGGCTACATGGCCGACGACGACGGCTACTCGCGCTTCTTCTCCTACATCTGCCTGTTCACGTTCTCGATGCTCATGCTGGTGATGAGCAACAATTTCCTGCAGCTCTTCTTCGGCTGGGAGGCGGTCGGGCTCGTCTCGTACCTGCTGATCGGCTTCTGGTTCACGCGGCCGACGGCGATCTACGCCAACCTGAAGGCGTTCCTCGCCAACCGCGTCGGCGACTTCGGCTTCATCCTCGGCATCGGCCTCGTGCTCGCATTCTCGGCTCGATGGACTACGCGGAGGTGTTCGCCAAGGCGCCGTCGCTGGCCGCCGCCACGATCAACCTGTGGGGCGCGGCGGAGTGGTCGCTGATGACGGTGACCTGCATCTGCCTCTTCATCGGCGCGATGGGCAAGAGCGCGCAGGTGCCGTTGCACGTCTGGCTGCCGGATTCGATGGAGGGCCCGACGCCGATCTCCGCGCTGATCCACGCCGCGACGATGGTCACCGCCGGCATCTTCATGGTCGCGCGGATGAGCCCGCTGTTCGAGCTGTCGGATACGGCGCTGTCGTTCGTCACCGTGATCGGCGCCACCGGCGCGCTGTTCCTCGGCATCCTCGGCATGGTCCAGAACGACATCAAGCGCGTCGTCGCCTATTCGACGCTGTCGCAGCTCGGCTACATGACGGTCGCGCTCGGCGTGTCCGCGTACTCGGCGGGGATCTTCCACCTGATGACGCACGCGTTCTTCAAGGCGCTGCTGTTCCTCGGCGCCGGCTCGGTGATCATCGCGATGCACCACGACCAGGACCTGCGCAACATGGGCGGCCTGCGCAAGTACATGCCGATCACCTACTGGACGATGCTGATCGGCTCGCTCGCGCTGTGCGGCATTCCGCCGTTCGCCGGCTTCTTCTCGAAGGACGCGATCATCGAGGCGGCGCACCTGTCCGGCATCCCGGGCCACGGCTACGCGTACTTCGCGGTGACGGCGGGCGTGTTCGTCACCGCCTTCTACACGTTCCGGATGATGTTCATGGCGTTCCACGGCAAGCCGCGCTTCGAGACCGACGCGCATGCGCATCGGCGCCCGCCGACGCGCACGACGCGCATGCCGACGCGCACGGCCACGACGAGCATGCCAGCCACGACGATCACCACGGCGGTCCGCCGAAGGAGAGCCCGTGGGTCGTCACGGTGCCGCTGATCCTGCTGGCGATTCCGTCGATCTCCGCCGGCTGGATCTACATCGAGCCGATGCTCTTCGGCGACTACTTCGGCACGTCGATCGTCGTCGCTCCGGAGCACGAGGGGATGGCGCAGTTCAAGGAAGAATGGCACGGCGTGGCCGCCTTCATCCAGCACGGCGTCCTGAGCCTGCCGTTCTGGCTGGCGCTGGCCGGCATCGTGTCCGCCTGGTACCTGTACCTCGTGAATCCCGCGCTGCCCGCGCGCATCGCCAAGGGCCGGCCCCCTCTACACGCTGCTGATGAACAACTACTACTTCGACCGGTTCAACGACTGGTTCTTCGCGGGCGGCGCGCGGCGCGTCGGCAACCTGTTCTCCAACGTACGGCGACCGCAAGATCATCGAGGGCATCGTCAACGGCTCCGCGCAGATGGTGGGCTGGTGGGGGCGGATGCTGCGGCAGATGCAGTCGGGCTACGTCTACCACTACGCATTCACGATGATCATCGGCCTCTTCGCGCTGCTGACCTGGTGGGTGATCCTGTAGTGGCCTGCAACGGAGGAATCGATAGTGTCTGACGGGCTGTTCGGGCCGATTGCTGCGTTGCCGTTGCTTGCAGGGGGACTACCCGTGCTGCGCAACGGCGCCTCGCCGTCGACCCGAATGGCGGCGCCAGACCACTTGTCGTTCACTACCGATTCCCGCCCGCCCCCCATGACGCCCTACCTCTCCCTCGCCATCTGGGTGCCGATCCTCGCGGGCGTCGCGGTGCTCGTGCTCGGCCGCGACCGCGACGCCGCGACGGCACGCTGGATCGCGCTGGCCGGCGCGCTGGCCGGGTTCCTCGTCACGATCCCGCTGTACACGCACTTCGACACCACGACATCGGCGATGCAGTTCGTCGAGCGGTCGGAATGGATTCCGTACTTCGACATCTACTACCACCTCGGCGTGGACGGCATCTCGGTGCTGTTCGTGCTGCTCAACAGCTTCACGACGCTGCTCGTCGTCTGGGCCGGGTGGGAGGCGATCAAGGTGCGCGTCGCGCAGTACATGGCGGCGTTCCTGATCATGTCGGGGCTCATCAACGGCGCGTTCGTCGCCCTCGACGCGATCCTGTTCTACGTGTTCTTCGAGGCGATGCTGATCCCGATGTACCTGATCATCGGCATCTGGGGCGGCGAGCGGCGCGTCTACGCGGCGATCAAGTTCTTCCTGTACACGCTGCTGGGCTCGCTGCTGATGCTGGTGGCGTTCATCTACCTCTACCAGAAGTCGGGCAGCTTCGCGCTGTCGGACTGGTACGAGCTGCCGCTGTCGCTGAAGACGCAGGTGCTGATCTTCATCGCGTTCTTCGCCGCGTTCGCCGTCAAGGTGCCGATGTGGCCGGTGCACACGTGGCTGCCGGACGCCCACCCCGAGGCGCCGACCGGGGGCTCCGTCGTGCTGGCCGCCATCACGCTGAAGATCGGCGCGTACGGCTTCGCGCGCTTCATCCTGCCGATCCTGCCCGACGCCAGCCGCTACCTGTCCGGCTTCATCATCACGCTGTCGCTGATCGCCGTCGTCTACATCGGCTTCGTCGCGCTGGTGCAGGCCGACATGAAGCGGCTGATCGCCTATTCGTCGATCTCGCACATGGGCTTCGTCACGCTGGGCTTCTTCCTGTTCAGCGTGCAGGGCGCGGAGGGCGCGATCGCCAGATGATGTCGCACGGCTTCGTGTCGGCGGCGATGTTCCTCTGCGTCGGCGTGCTGTACGACCGCATGCACACGCACGTCATCGCCGATTTCGGCGGCGTGGCCAACACGATGCCCAAGTTCGCGGCGTTCGTCATGCTGTTCTCGATGGCCAACGCCGGGCTGCCTGCCACGTCCGGCTTCGTCGGCGAGTTCCTGGTGATCCTGGCGGCGGTGAAGTTCAACTTCTGGATCGCGTTCCTCGCCGCCACGTCGCTGATCCTCGGGGCCGCCTACACGCTGTGGATGTACAAGCGCGTCATCTACGGCGAGGTCGCCAACGCCCACGTCGCGGCGCTGACCGACCTGAACCGCCGCGAGTTCTGGCTGCTCGCCACGCTGGCCGGCGCGGTGCTGGTCATGGGCATCTGGCCCAAGCCGTTCATCGACGTGATGCACGTCTCGGTCGTCGACCTGCTCGCGCACGTCGCGAAAAGCAAACTCTAGACGGCGGAAAGATCATGACCGTGAATTTCCTGCCCGTCCTCCCCGAGATCGTCGTGCTGACCGGCGGGTCGATCATCCTGCTCGTCGACGTCTTCCTGCGCGACGACCGCCGCTACATCAGCTACTGGCTGACGCAGTTCACGCTGCTGCTGGCCGCGTGCGTCACGCTGCGGACGCTGAACATCGACGTCGTCCGCGTGATGCACAACATGGTCGTCGACGACCTGGTGGCCGACCTGCTGCGCCTGTTCAGCTTCATCGCGGTTTCGCTCGTCCTCTTCTATTCGCGGACCTATCTCGCGCTGCGCGGGCTGTTCCGCGGCGAGACGTTCGTGCTGATCCTGTTCGCGCTGCTCGGCATGCAGGTGCTGATCACCGCCAACAGCTTCCTGACGCTGTACCTCGGCCTCGAGCTGATGTCGCTGTCGCTGTACGCGCTCGTCGCCATGCAGCGCGACGAGACCGCCCCGGCGGAGGCCGCGATGAAGTACTTCGTGCTGGGCGCGCTGGCGTCCGGCTTCCTGCTCTACGGCATGTCGATGATCTACGGCGCCACCGGCACGCTGGAGATCGACAAGGTGGCGCAGGCGGTGCTGGGCGACAAGCGAGAACAAGGTGCTGCTGGTCTTCGGGCTGGTGTTCGTCGTCTCGGCGATCGCCTTCAAGCTGGGCGCCGTGCCGTATCACATGTGGGTGCCCGACGTGTACCAGGGCGCGCCCACGGCGATCACGCTGCTGATCGGCACCGCGCCCGAATTCGCCGCGTTCGCGATGATCCTGCGGCTGCTCGGCGGCGCGCTGGTCGGCGCCGAGGGCAGCTGGCAGGGCATGCTGGTCGTGCTGACGGTGCTGTCGGTGACGCTGGGCCATATCGTCGCCATCGCGCAGACGAACCTGAAGCGGATGCTCGCGTATTCGACGATCGCCAACATGGGCTACGTGCTGATGGGCTTCATGGCCGCGGACGTCACCGGCTACTCGGCGGCGATGTTCTACATGGTCGCCTACGTGCTGACGAGCCTCGCGTCCTTCGGCATGATCCTGCTGCTGTCGCGCAAGGGTTTCGAGGCCGACACGCTGGACGATCTGAAGGGCCTGAATGCGCGGTCCCCGTGGTGGGCCTTCGTCATGCTGCTGGTGATGTTCTCGCTGGCCGGCATGCCGCCCACCATCGGCTTCTACGCCAAGCTCCTCGTGCTGCAGGCGGCCGTCAAGGCGGGCTTCGTCTGGCTGGCCGTCGTCGGCGTCGTCGCGGCGCTGATCGGCGCGTTCTACTACCTGCGGATCGTCAAGCTCATGTACTTCGACGAGCCGACGGACCGCTCGCCGATCGAGGCGCGCGGCGACACGCGCGTGCTGCTGTCGGCCAACGGCCTCGCGCTGCTGCTGTTCGGCATCCTGCCGCAGCCGCTGATGGGCCTGTGCGCGGTGGCGCTCGTCCAGTCGCAGTTCTACTAGACCCCGGGCGCGGCGCGCGCGCCGGGGCGCTCCGGTCGCATGCTAAGATGGTGCAAACCATTCGCTGACTGTCATGCGCGTCGGATTCTTCGTCACCTGCCTCGTCGACCTGATGCGGCCTTCCGTCGGGTTCGCCGCGTTGAAGCTGCTCGAAGCGGCGGGCGCGGAGGTCGTCGTTCCGCCCGCGCAGACATGCTGCGGCCAGCCGGCGTACAACTCCGGCGACCGCCCCGACGCCATCGCGCTCGCGCGCAAGCTGGTCGCCGAGTTCGAGGCCTGCGACTACGTCGTGGCGCCTTCGGGCTCCTGCAGCGGCATGATCCGCACGCACTATCCCGATCTCTTCGCCGACGAACCCGCGATGCTCGCGCGCGTGCAGGCGCTGGCCGCGCGCACGTACGAGCTGACCGACTTCCTCGTGAATGTGCTGAAGGTCGATCGCGTGCCCGGCACGTTCAACGGCAAGATCACCTACCACGATTGCTGCGCCGGCCTGCGCGAAATGGGTGTCAAGTCGCAGCCGCGGACGCTGCTGGCCAAGGTGCCCGGCGTGGAGTTGCAGGAGATGGCCGAGTGCGAGACGTGCTGCGGATTCGGCGGCACGTTCTCGATCAAGTTCGGTGAAATCTCGGCGCGCCTGGCCGACAACAAGTGCCAGCATGTCGCGAACTCGGGCGCCGATGCCGTCGTGCTGGGCGACCTGGGCTGCATGCTGAACATCGAGGGTCGCATGCGGCGGCGCGGCGATGCGACGACCAGGGTGCTGCACATCGCCGAAGTGCTGGCGGGAGAAATCTAGAAGATCCACAAGGAGACGCCGAGGCGCCGAGACCTACGGTGTCCTGCGGCTATGCGGATCCTGGTGAGGATCGAGATTCCGGGGGATGGATGCAAGTCGCGTCGATGCACTTCAAGGAGCGCGCCCACGTCAAGCTGAACGACGCGGTGCTCCAGAAGAATCTCGGGAAGATCAAGGGCAAGTTCGTCGAGAAGCGCCGCTCGTCGATGGTCGAGCTCGACGATTTCGAGGGCACGCGCGACGCCGGCCGCGCCATTCGCCAGCGCGCGCTCGACAACCTCGACGTCTGGCTCGAGAAGTTCGAGCAAAGCGCCACCGCGCGCGGCGCGACGGTGCTGTTCGCGCAGAATCCCGCCGAGATCAACCGGCTGGTGCTGGACATCGCCACGCGCCACGGCGTGCGCAAGATCATCAAGTCGAAGTCGATGGTGTCGGAGGAATCCGCGCTCGACCATGCGATCGAGGGCGCCGGCATCAAGGTCGTCGAGACGGATCTCGGCGAGTACATCCTGCAGATCAACGACTACGAGCCGCCGTCGCACATCATCGGACCGGCGCTGCACAAGAGCAAGGAGGAGGTCGCCGATATCTTCGCCCGGGTCCACGGCACGCCCCGCAAGGACGACATCGAGGAGCTGTGCCTCGAGGCGCGCGGCGTCCTGCGCGAGCACTACCTGACGGCCGACATGGGCATCTCCGGCGGCAATTTCTTCGTCGCGGAGACCGGCTCCGTCGTGCTCGTGACCAACGAGGGCAATGCCACGCTGACCACCACGCTGCCGAAGGTCCACATCGCGATCTCCGGCATCGAGAAGATCGTGCCGACGCTCGAGGACGTCGCGACGCTGATGCGCCTGCTGCCGCGCTCCGCCACCGGACAGTCGATATCGAACTACGTGGACATCCTCACCGGCCCCAAGGGCCCGGGTGAGTATCACGGCGTCGACCACATGTATTTCATCATCGTCGACAGCGGCCGCAGCGACATCCTCGCGAGCGACGTCAGCGAGGCGCTGCGCTGCATCCGCTGCGGCGCCTGCATGAACCACTGCCCGGTCTACCAGAACGTGGGCGGCCATTCGTATGGCTGGGTGTATCCGGGACCGATCGGCTCCATTCTCACGCCGATGTACGTCGGGCTCGAGAATGCGCTCGACCTGCCGCAGGCGTCGACGTTCTGCAACCAGTGCGGCGTCGTATGCCCGGTGAAGATCCCGTTGCCGGACCTGCAGCGCAAGCTGCGCGAACGCGAGTTCGCCGAGGACATGCGGCCGTGGAGCGAGCGCACCGCGCTGCGGCTGTGGGCATGGGTGGCGCGCCGTCCGGGGCTCTACGCGTGGTCGACGCGGCTCGCCGTGCGCTTCCTGCGCTCGCTGGCGGGCGCCGACGGCATGATCCGCAAGCTGCCGCTGGGCGCGGGCTGGACGGAAGGCCGCGACATGCCCGCGCCGGCGGGCAGGACGTTCCGCGATCTCTACGCGCAACGCAGGCCGGCCGTCGGGAGCAGTGGAAAATGACCGCAACGCATACCAGCCACCTCGCGCTGCCGCGGCTGTCGCGCCGCGCCGAATCGCTCGGCACCGAGAATGCGTTCGTCGTGCTGGCCGAAGTCAACGCGCTGATCCGCGACGGCAAGGACATCGTGTCGTTCTGCATCGGGCAGCCGGATTTCCCGACGCCCGACAACGTGCAGGAAGCCGCCATCGCCGCCATCAAGTCCGGCAAGCACGGCTACACGCCAAGCGCCGGCATCGACGAGCTGCGCGCGGCGGCGGCGCAGGACATGGGCTCGCGGCGCGGCCTCGACATCAAGGCCGACGACGTCGTCGTCGGCGCGGGCGCGAAGCCGTTCATCGCGTACACGATCGCCTCGGTCACCGACTACGGCGTCGGCGACGAGGTCATCTACCCGGTGCCGGGCTTTCCGATCTACGAATCGCAGATCGCCGCCAACGGCGCGGTGCCGGTGCCGATCTACCTGCGCGAGTCGCGCAACTTCGCGTTCGATCCCGCCGAACTCGAGTCGAAGATCACGCCGAAGACGCGCCTGCTGATTCTCAACACGCCGCAGAATCCCACCGGCGGCATCCTCGCGCGCGAGGACCTCGATGCCATCGCGCGAGATCCTGCGGCGGCATCCGCAGGTGTGGGTGTTCGCCGACGAAATCTATTCGCGCCTGGTCTACGACGGCCGCTTCGACTCGCTGGCCACCCGGCCCGGCATGCTGGAGCGCACGGTCATCAGCGACGGCGCGTCCAAGACCTGGGCGATGACCGGCTGGCGCATCGGCTACGTCGCCAACCGCGCGCTGGCGCCGGTGTTCACGCGCTGGATCACCAACACCGAGTCGTGCGCGTCGCAGATCTCGCAGTGGGCGGCCGTGGCCGCGATCACCGGGCCGCAGGATGCCGCCGACCACATGCGCGCGCGCTTTCTCGAGCGGCGCGACCTGATCGTCAGGCTGCTGAACGACGATTCCGGGCATCTCCTGCGCGTCGCCGGGCGGCGCATTCTACGCGTGGCCCAACGTCACCGAGGCGTGCAAGCTGACCGGCTGCGCCGACTCCGAGGTGTTCCGCAAGCGGCTGCTGCACGAGGCCGGCATCGCGGTGCTCGCCGACATCCACTTCGGCCGCCGCGTGCCGGGCGACGGCCAGCACATCCGGTTCTCGTACGCCGCCTCCAACGAGGCGATCGAGCGCGGCGTGGGCCGCCTGGCCGACTTCGTTCGCAGCGGCGGCCGCAGGTGAGGCGCCCGGCATGACGACCTCCATCGACGACAACCGGTCGTCACGCGACGCGGTGCTGGGGCGCGTGCGCAAGGCGCTCGGCAAGAGCGGATCGCGCGCCGAGGCGGCCGCCGAGGCGGATGCCTACATCGCGGCGCACCGGCAGGGGCCGCGACCCGCGATGCCCGCGGACCTCGTCGCGCGCTTCCTGACGCGCGCCACCGACATGGCGAGCACCGTCGAGCGCATCGACACGCCGGCGGCCATTCCCGCCGCCGTCGCGCGCTATCTCGACGCGCTGGTATTGCCGCCCGCGCTCGCGGCGCAAAAGTCGCACAACGGCGTCTGCTGGCCCGAGTTCGCCGCGCTCGACTGGGCGGGCGCCGGCCTCGCCATCGAAACGCGGCCCACGGTCGGCCACGACCGCCTCGGCATCACCGGCTGCTTCTGCGCCATCGCGGAGACCGGCACGCTGATGTTCCTCTCCGGCGCCGACACGCCCACCGCGACGACGCTGCTGCCCGATACGCACATCGCCGTCGTGCGCGCCGATCGCGTGGTGTCCGGCATGGAGGAGGCGTTCGCGCTGATCCGCGGCGAGCGCGCGACGATGCCGCGTGCCGTGAACATGATCTCCGGGCCTTCGCGCACCGGCGACATCGAGCAGACCATCGTGCTCGGCGCGCATGGTCCTTATCGCGTGCATATCCTGCTGCTCGGTTGACGCGTTTGCGGGCACGGCGGGCGATGTCCGGGAAGGCAAGCGTGATTGGCCCGGCGCAGGCCCGGCGCCTGCGGGCGCTGGCGCTTGCCGGCCTGCTCGCCGGCGGCGCGATCACGATCGCTTCAGCGCAGGCAATCTCGACCTACGACGGTCCCTGCGATGCATCGGCCGCCATCGCGCTCGACGCCGACCGCTTCGTCGTGGGCAACGACGAGGACAACATCCTCCGCATCTACCGGCGCGGGCGGCCGGCGCCGACCGACGCCCTCGACCTGACGCGCTTTCTCGACGTGCGCCGGAACCAGGAGGCCGACATCGAAGCTGCGGCCGTCATCGGCACGCGCGCCTACTGGATCACGTCGCATGGCCGCAACAGCGCCGGCAAGGCGCAGCCCAGCCGGCATAGGATCTTCGCGACCGACCTGCGACCGGGCAGCGCGGTGGCGCTGGAACCGGTCGGGAAGCCCTACACGCACCTGTTGCGCGACCTCGAGGAAGCGGAATCGCTCGAGCCCTATCACTTAAGCGACGCGGCGCGCCTCGCGGCTGAGGCGCAGGGCGGGCTGAATATCGAAGGCTTGGCCGCCACCCCGGACGGCCGGCTGCTGATCGGCTTCCGCAATCCGGTCCCGGGCCAGCGCGCGCTCATCGTGCCGCTGGAGAATCCGGCCGAGGTCATCGAAGGCAAGCGGGCGAAACTCGGGACCCCCGTCGAACTCGACCTGGGCGGCCGCGGCATTCGCAGCATCGAACTCGTCGGCCCCGAGTACCTGATCGTGGCCGGACCGGCCGCCGATGTCGGCACGTTCGTGTTGTATCGCTGGTCCGGTCGTCCCGGCGATGCGGCCACACCGGTGCCCGCTGCGGATCTGGGGACGCTGCGGCCCGAGGCGCTGTTCGCCGTGCCGCAAGCGGCACGCGTGCAGTTGCTGAGCGACGACGGCGGCGTCCGGTTCGCAGGTATCGAATGCAAGGCGCTGCCGATGCAGCGGCAATCGTTTCGCAGCCTGACGCTCGACCGCTGAACGGGCTTCCGGGATGTGCTTCCGCGTGGGGTGGGGCGGCCGGAACCTCGCCGCGCTACAGCATCGGCGCAGCGACGATCGCGAGCAGCGGGAGCATCAGGGCTGCCGCGCACAGGAAATGTCAATGACAGTGCGCTCTGTGCTTGGCGCCGGGCCATTCCGGTAGCGGACGCCTTCGCTTCCGGCATGTCGCGGACCTGCGGGTTCTGACAGGTGATTTGTACGAACCGGTGCCAGAAGTATCACGTCATTTGCGCCATCACAAGTCGTCCAAAAGGATGAATGTCGACGCACGCGTTTTCGTTCATCCTCACGCCAGCCAGGCATCCGAACAGTGAGCGGACCACGCCCGGTGAATTCAATCGACGGCAATTCCGGACGAGCCTCGAACGAAAGGAACTGTGATGGCAAATCAACCTTCGGCAACCACCGGCAGCGGCCTCCCCATTCCTTACATCACGGCCGTATGGGCGGGCATGAGCCACGACGACATCATGTCAGGGCTGAAGGCGGGGTCGATCCTGGCGCCGCCGGGCTCGCCCGCGGGCTGGCTGCCGGACGCGATCTCCGGTGCGGCAAATTCGCCAGGCGGTCTCGCGGCCGAGGTCGCTGCCGTGCAGCCGGCGCTTGTCGCGCCGTCTCGTGCGCAGGTCAGCGACTGGTTCAGCGCGATCGACTCCGAACTCGCTCCCGCCACGTTCGACTCGATATGGCAGAGCGCCGGTGCCGACGATGCGGCGCGCGCGAATACACTGACGGCCTATCTGGCGCGCGCGCTGCTCGGTAGCGTGATTGACGCACCGGATTCGCGTGGAGAAACGGCGACCGGATTCACCGCGTCAACGCTGAAGGCACTCGATGCCTTCGTCGCCGATCCAGGCCATCGAGCGACCGTCGTCGACCTGTCGGACATGGCCGGAACGGACATCGCGACGATGGCCCGCGGCGACATCGGATACCGGCACGCGCTGTTCGCAATGCAGCCGCTGGCGCTTGCCGGCAATCGTGCGCTCTTCGCGGCGAGCAATGCCGACGGTCACCTGGACCGCTTCGATCCTGATTCCGGCGAATCGCTGTTGAGCGAGGCCTGGCTGAGCGACAGGAGCAAGTTCCTCGCCTGGAACTCGGCTGCTCGCGCAGGCGAGGACCTCGAAATCGAGGGTACGGAGGATTGGACGTTCATCGATCGCGGCGCGGCGAACGGCGACGGCGCGCCGGCGCGACTCGAACTCGAGTCTCGCGACGGCCGCGACGAGCACCCATCAGGTTGTGTTCGGGAACAGCGATGGCGAGGCGATCAAGGGCCTGTCCGGCACCGATCGCCTCTACGGCGGCGGCGGAGACGACATCCTGCGCGGGGCCGGCGGCGCCGATCACCTCGAGGGCGGCGCGGGCGACGACCTGCTGCTGGGAGGTCTCGGCAATGACGAACTCCTCGGCAACCAGGGCGCCGACGAACTCGACGGCGGCGCGGGTGCCGATCGCCTGGCAGGCGGGTCGGGGGACGACGTGCTGACCGGTGGGCGCGGCAACGACCGTCTGGAGGGCGGAGCCGGTCACGACACCTACGCAATCGAGACGGGTGAGGGCAACGACACGATACTGGACGCGGATGGCGTGGGCGCCATCGAGTTGGACGGCGTCGGTGTGACTGGAACCATGGAGCGAGGCAACGGCAAATGGGCGTCCGCCGACGGTCGAGTCGAACTCGGATTCGTTGGCGATCCCCAGGAGGGCGGCACGCTCACCATCAAGTCCTTCGAGCCAGGTTCGGACCACTCGGGCACGCCCGCCAATGTCATCGAGGTCAGGAACTGGAAAAACGGCCATCTCGGGATTACTCTAGCCGGTGATCTCACGGCCGACAGCCAGAGCCCGGCGTCCGCCGCCGCTGCGGACAATTCCGTCACGGAGTCCAACGCCGATGGCATCGGAGTCGCTCCCGATTCGAATGGCAACTCGAGCGGTGACCAGTCCGCGATGAGCGATGCGCACTCCGAGGATAACGCCGCGACGGCAGGCAACGAGGCCGGCACCGCGCGAGCGCCACGGTGGGCGACTGAAAGCGATGGTGCCAACGGCGAAGGTTCGGAGGGCACATCGAACTCCGGGGAAGCCGGCGCCGGCGACGATGGTAGTAGCGGCGGCGACAGTGGCGATGGCGATGGCGGAGCCGCCGCCGCACCGTTCGACTTCGACGCGGCGCTCGATTCGCTTGCTCGGTACAGCGCTTCCCCAGGCGGGAGCCCTCGATGCCGCGACATTCGCGATGGCCATCGATGCGTTCTCCGGCGTCCTTCAGGCCCCCGACGTCACGTCGCGTGCGGCTGCCGGTGCAAACGACGCCATCGGCACCGTAAGTCTCGCGCATGTCGCCGACGCGTTGGCCTACGACGTTTCGAGTGACGATCTCGAGGCCGAAATGGCAACGACAATGCCCGCGCCGCCGGAGCTGCGGCAAACGGAGATGCTCGGCATTCCCTACGAGAAATTGAGCGGCGTGATGGGTACGGGTGTCGCCGGGCGTTCCACCTGAACCATGGCTAAAGCGAATCGCCAATGATCGGATTGGTCTACCTCGCGGTATTCGTCGTCTATCTCCTGGTCGCGCTGTGGTTGATCAATGTTGCTGTGCGCTTCGCGAGAGTACGTGGAATTGCCGGATGGAAATTCGGCGTGCCTATGGCCATCGTGATGTACCTGCTGGTGTTCTGGGACCACATTCCGACGATGCTGGTGCACGACTACGAATGCCGGAACAAGGCGGGGTTGGTGGTGTTCAAGACTCCGGAGCAGTGGAAAGCGGAGAACCTCGCTGACTCAAGTCGGGTAAGACCATACATTGGTTACGCGAACTTCCAGCGGCCCGACGGAACACATGGATATTGGCTAAACGACCGTTTCACATACGAACTGACACCGCATGCGCTTTCGGTATTTCCGGTAACAAAGGTAGTAGAGGCAATTGTCGATTCCAAGACGAAAACCGTGCTTGTACATCGCACGTCGATTGATTCTGGATATGGATCCCTAGCGATCGGCCATGACTGGCACGCATTGAAAGTTTGGGTGGGTAAAGAAGCGTGCACCCCGGATAGCGATCGAATTGCTGCGTTGTTGCAGGCGTATCGCGACATTGGGAGTGACAATACGATGACACCATTGCCAACTCGAGTTTCCAAGCTTGGCTGCTTTGGCGGAAGGAAGCTACGTCAAGTTTGACAAGGTAATTGGAGAGTTCTCGGATGCAAACGTTATCCATGCGCTGAGCACGTTTCCCACATTCAAGGGAGAATTTGCAGCGTCTCAAGCAGCGGCCCTGGTTGAAGACTGGCGGGTTTTGCGGCATCAGGAAGACACGGACAGCGGCTACTCGTCTACGCTGTTCCAACGGAAGGATGCGACGAGCCAACTGGTACTGGCATTTCGCGGTACCGAATCGATTGACAGACTTAAGCGCAGACATTGGCGACATCGTCGCCGATGGACTCGCCATCGACCAGATCGTTGACATGTACAACGACTGGCAGCGCCTCAAGGCCCCGAAAGGCACCACCTATCGCGCGGCGAAGTTCGAGTACCTGCCTGTCGAAACGAGAGCGTACCAGGAGGCGATGCTCTTCCCAGACCGCCCCGAGTCAGAATCGTCCTCGGACTGCTAAGGGCGAGGACCGACATCGTCATCGACTCGCCATCCGGGCGTAGTCAAAGGAATCGGGTTCGCCGATTCCGCGATCGTCTTCGGCGCAACGGACAAGAGGGCCTTCGGGCTCGAGGCGCTGCCAGCCGGCGCAAAGCTGACGATTACCGGCCACAGCCTCGGAGGGCACCTGGCAGCAGCGTTCACGCGACTCTTTCCGGAAACCGGAGCGGAGGCACTTACCGTCAACGCCGCCGGATTTGCCACGGGTCTTGTTCCGGGAGTGAGTGGCAACGCTCAAACGAACATTCGAAACGTCTTCGGCTTGCTGAACGGTGCCAGTTCTTTCGCGAAAGACCGCATCACCAACCTGTATGGGTCCGCGGGAGGGCAGCTGGTATCGATGAATAGCGAATTTGGGTTGGTGCAGCCCGGGCATCACCACGAAATTTCTACCGAAAGCTACGCGTGGGCGAACACCATCGGCCACGGCGCGGGACAGATGACCGATTCGTCGAATGTCCACGACCTGTTCCTGCGCCTCGACGGTTCCTTGCGCACCCAGTCCATACGAAACACGCTCGACGTCTTGCGGCCCATCGTCGATGCGGCCACGGCGGAGCCGCTGCGCACGTTCGAGTCCACCGTGAATGGCCTGGGACAGTTGCTGGTCCCGGGCTTCGTCAACCTGCAGGGCGCCGACGACGTCCGGAACGAAGCGCTCTACAAGGCGATCCAGGACATTCGCCTGGCCACCCAAGGCAAAGACGCCCGTCTGATTCCGCTCGTCGGTGCCACGGCGGCCGATATCAATCTGCTCGCCAAGGACACCGGAAGCAGAGGTCTGGCCGCCAGATTTGCGCTTGACCGCCTGCTGCCGTTTGTCGCGGACGGTCTAGATTATGGCCAGTTCAATTCAGCAGGCGAGCTCGATCTCTACGACCCCGCTGCGGAAACCGGCGCTCTGACGGCGCAATGGGTCGCCGATCGCACGAAGATGCTGGGCTGGAAGAACCAGTTCAATCTGAGCGACGGAGTACCCCTTCGAAGTGAAAGGAGCGAAACGTACGTGTTCAGTGATCTTGATCCGAAGTCGAGCATCGTCCTTACGGTACAGGGACGCATGCAATCGGCTTGGATCACTCCCGCGAAGGTGGTGTTTGGCGGCGCACAGGACGAGACGATCGACGGCGGGGATCTCAAAGCCGGTGACCATCTCTACGGAAGGGGCGGTATCGACACGATCCACGGGCGCGCCGGCGACGACTACATCGAAGGCAACGCGGGCGACGACACGCTGAGCGGCGACGAAGGCAACGACGACGTCCATGGCGGCGCAGGGGCGGATTTCCTGTACGGCGATGCGGACGACGATGCGCTGCATGGCGAGATGGGCACCGACACGCTCGAAGGCGGAGCGGGGCGTGACCGGCTGCTTGGCGGAAGTGGCAACGACATCCTCAAAGGAGGGGAGGACAACGACAGCCTTGACGGTGGCGTTGGCGATGACGTCCTCAACGGCAGCACCGGCAACGACACGCTGGCAGGCGGCGTGGGCAACGACAGCTATCTGCTGATGACCAATGATGGCAACGACATCGTCGACGACAGCGATGGCTTGGGCGAACTCCGAATCGGCGCGGATCGGCTCACCGGCGGGCACGCCGATCGGAGGCGGGCTCTGGTCCAACACGGTGAGTGGAAAGGAAGTCCTGTACTCCTTTACGCCGGCGACGGACGGTCGCGGCGATCTCTTCATCCAGTCGACCGCAGGGCGCACCACGGTCAAGCACTTCCGCAATGGCGAGCTGGGTATCGTGCTGGACGGCGCGGTTCCGACGTTGGTTCCGGACCCGGCAACCGTCAGTTCCGTCAATGGCACCACGCTCGACGACAACCGCAACGGGACGTCCGGGCGCCATCCCGTCCTCGGCAGCGCCGGCAGCGAACAGGTGCAGGGCCTGGCGGGCCGCGATGAGGTCAGCGGCGGCAATGGCGATGACATCGTCGAAGGCGGCGCCGGCGTCGACGTGGTCGCGGGCAATGGCGGCAACGACGCGGTCTACGCCGACGCCGACATGACGGATGCGGCGCTGCAGACCTACATCGACGCTTCCGCGACGTTGTTCACGGCGGGGGCGATGCCCGTCCAGTTGCAGGTGACGACCAGCGACTGGCTGCAGGGCGGGTTGGGCGACGACAAGGTCGTCGGCACCAACGGCAACGACATCGCGTTTGGCGGCGGAGGCAGCGACCTCCTTGTCGGGGGCGCCGGCCATGACATTCTCGATGGTGACGATGACTACGACCCGGGCGATATCACGACGATCACCGCCAAACCCGGCGTCGGACCCGGGGCGCCCTTCGATGCCTATTTTTCCGGCATCGTCATCCACGACTTCTCTCAGACGGTCGGCGCCGCCGACGAAATCCACGCCGGCTCCGGCGATGACCACGTTTTCGCCCAGATCGGCGACGACATCGTGTGGGGCGACGACGGCGCCGACACCATCGCCGGTGGCAAGGACAACGACGTCGTCTTCGGCGGGCGCGGCAACGATCGTATCGCGGGCGATACGTACAGCCAGCTCGTCGGTGGCATGACCACGGTACCTACCGGCGACGATTACCTCGATGGTGGCGAAGGCAACGACGACATCAACGGCGATGCGGGTGCGGATACGCTCATCGGCGGCGTGGGAAACGATCTGCTTCGTGGCAACAACGCGCTGGTCGGCCCGGACTCCCAAAGCACGACCTCGGCCGACGACGGCGACGACTACTTGAGCGGCGGCGCCGGCACCGACACGCTGGCGGGCGATGCGCGTGACGATACGCTGCTTGGCGGCGACGATGACGATTTCCTCTTCGGCGATTCGAACCAGACGCCCGTTGCCTTCCACGGCAACGACTTTATGGATGGCGGCGCCGGCAACGACTATCTCCGTGGCTATGCAGGCAACGACTCGCTGCTCGGTGGGCTCGGCGCCGACCAGTTGCTGGGCGAAGCCGGCGACGACTACATCGATGGAGGCGAGCCGTTCCCGGTCTCCGGCACGCAGCCGCGCGACACGGCCAGCGGCGGCGATGGCAACGACACCATCGTGAATGCCTATTACCAGCTGGGCGACGCCGGCGACGACCGCTTGAGCAACGGCGTCGAGATGTGGGGCGGTGACGGAGATGATGTCATCGCCAATGGCGGCAAGATGCTTGGCGGCAACGGCGCGGATGCCCTGTTCGCCTCGGCGCTGGGCAGTCTGTTGTTCGGCGATGCGGGTGCCGACCTGTTGGCGGGCGCCGGAGGTGGCGACCAATTGTCAGGCGGGGACGACGACGACACGATCGACGGTGACACCGGCAACGACCGTGCGTGGGGCGACGCCGGCGACGACATGGTCATCGGCGGCAGCGGCGATGACCAGCTGCAGGGCGGCGCCGGCAATGACACCCTGCACGGCGACGCCGGCGGTGATCTGTTGCTCGGCCAGGATGGTGACGACACGCTGGAAGGCGGGAGCGGCAAGGACCTCCTCCTCGGTGGTGCCGGCAATGACACTTACCTCGTCGATGTCACCGGCGACGACGACGTCATCCTCGACGACGAAGGCGTCAACGTCGTGGAGTTTGCCGACGGCATCACCGTCGATCTGCTGACGTTCCGGCAGGCGGTGGACGCGTCCGGGAACAACCGGTACGTCGACATCCAAGGCGCCGGGATGTCCGGTCACCTGACGATCGCCGGCGGCATGGACGGCACCGTCGCGCAATACCGCTTCGCGGATGGGACGTCCCTCTCCGGCGCGGAGATCGCCCTCAGGGCGGGTGCGGCGACCGGGCGCCCGCCCAAGCAGGTCGACTATCCGTCCACCATCCCCGGCGGCGTGGTCAACGGAACCGCGACGAGCGACACGATCCACCTCCCTTCGATGACGGGCGACATTTCCGGGTTCGGAGGCAACGACTCGTTGCACGGAGGTGCGGGTGCCAACCGGATTTACGGTGGCGATGGCGACGACCTCCTGGACGGCGGAGGCGGCGTGGATCTCCTCGACGGAGGCATGGGGCGCGACACGTACGCGTTCGGTCGTCAGTCCGGCGCCATCACGATCAGCGACCAGCATCTGCTGAGCGCAGCGCCGGCCGAGGTGGACAACATCGAACTGGCGCCGGGCATTGCCGCGGCCGACGTGCGCCTCGTCCGCGACGGCAACGCGCTGGTCGTCGTGCTCGACAACGGGCCGACGCAGGCGCGCATTCAGGGACATTTCATCGGCACGATGCTCGGGTTCAATGCGGCCAAGGGCACGTACGAACCGATGCCTGCCGACACGTCCATCGAGGCGATCCGCTTTGCCGACGGCACCGCGTGGAACGCCGCGCAGATGGCCGCTCGCATCGAGGCAGGCACGGCCAACGTCATGACCGGTACCCCCGCGGACGACACGTTCATCGTCGACAGCGGCGAGGACGTCGTCAACGAGGCCGCCAACGCGGGCACGGACACCATTCAAAGTTCGGTGTCGCATGCATTGCGTCCCAATGTGGAGAAGCTGGTGCTCACGGGAGCACTCAACTCCAGCGCCTGGTCCAATGCCTCGAACAGCATCAGTCACCTGGTCGGCAACGATGGCAACAACACGTTCAACGGGCCGGGGTCCTTCTACGATGCTTCCGGAACGCTCGGGGGCGCGACGTCCGGCGGTGCGACGAATTCCTATGCCGTCATGGCGGGCGGAAAGGGCGACGACACGTACTACCTCGACCAGTTGCGCGGGGGGCAGGTCATCGAGAACCCCGACGAGGGCCACGACACGCTGTACAACCCGCGCGGCGGGAGCTTCGTGTTGCCCGCCAACGTCGAGGCCTATCGCGATACGAGCAGCGGCCTCAATCGCAGTCCCGACGTCACGTCCGATGCCCTGACCGGCAACGATCTGGACAACACCATTGTGGCAAGCCGGACGAACTCGTCGTTTCATTACTACATCGACGGCGGCCTTGGCGCGGACTCGATGGCCGGCAGCTATCTCGGCGACACCTACATCGTGGACAATGCCGGCGATCGCGTGTTCGAGTTCGTCGACTGGAATTTCGCGCCGAGCAGCAGCCAGGACGAAGTGCGCAGCTCGGTCAACTTCGAATTGCCCGACAACGTCGAGCATCTGACGCTGACCGGGACCGGAGCGATCGACGGCTGGGGCAACGGTCTTCGGAACACGATCAACGGTGTCCGGAATACTGCCGACAACACGGCTATATGGTGGCCTGGGGGATGACTACTACATCGCGGCCGTCAACGATGTCGTCGTCGAGAATCCAGGCGAAGGCACCGATACGTGGGAGCTCTGGGGCGCGGAGACGCGCGCCTATTCGGTGGACGAGCTGCCGGCGAACGTCGAAGGATTGGCACTCGGCGATGACCTGGGCGCATCGGACCTCGTGGGCGACGCCGCCGACAACATCCTGATGGGAAATGCGGCCGGCAACCGGCTCGCGGGCGCAAGCGGTGACGACAGCCTTGCCGGCCGCAGCGGCGACGACACGCTGGAAGGCGGCCACGGCAACGACCTGCTCGAAGGCATGGAGGGTGTCGACACGTACGTGTTCGGCCGCGACTTCGGCCAGGACGTGGTGAAGGACTGGTCGAGCGAAATCGATCACCTGGTCTTCGACTCGACCGTGGCAGCGTCGGACCTGCGGGTCGACGCGGGCATGCTCAAGATCGCCGGCACGACGGACCAGGTCCGTCTAGCCACCTACCGGAGCTGGGCGAACAGCGACGGCTCGCACGCGCAGTTCGACGTCACCGCGGACGTGACGTTCGCCGACGGCACTTACATCTCGTGGCCCGACCTTTCCCGAATGGTGGCCGCAAGCTTCTCGCATTCGCCGTCCGACGACCCGGACACGCTCGAAGGGACCAGCGGCGATGACACGCTCGACGCGCTTGGTGGCGCCGACGTCCTGTATGGGTACGCCGGCCGCGATACGCTGCACGGCGGCGCCGGCGCCGATCAGGTGGATGGTGGCGCCGACGACGATGCCATCGCCGGCGGCGACGGCGACGACAAGCTGCTCGGCGATGCCGGAAACGACGCGATATCCGGCGATGCCGGCAACGACACTGCGCACGGCGGCGTCGGCGCGGATTCAATCACGGGCGGCGACGGACAGGACCAACTCTTCGGCGGCGCGGACAGCGACACCCTCGACGGCGCGGGGGACCGTGACACGCTGCACGGAGACGACGGCGACGACACCATTGGCGGCGGCGACGGGGTGGACACGATCTTTGGGGATTCCGGTGACGACACGCTCGACGGCGGTAACGATGTCGATACGCTGATGGGTGGCGACGGCAACGATGTCCTTCGCGCCGGCGACAACGACAGTCCGTTCACGATGAACAATCTCGCCGGCGGATCCGGCAACGATCACCTGTTCGGCGCGGACGGCGCGGACAGCCTCAACGGCGAAGGCGGCGACGACACGCTCGAAGGCGGCGGCGGCCGCGACAACTTGTACGACGCTGAAGGCAACAACACGCTGCGCGGGGGCGACGGCGATGACTACCTGCAGTCGTTCGACGGCAACGACGTCCTCGATGGGGGTTCCGGCGCCGACGTCCTGTCGGGCGGCTTCGGCCGCGACGGTTACGTCCTGCGCTCCGGGAATGAGGTCGATTTCGTCAACGAGCAGTGGTACGACGGCAATGCGACTGCGATCCTCGTCGACGCCGCGCTGGGCACGGGTGACGTCGCGATCGATTTTGTCCAAGACGTCGCCGGTGTCCGCATCGAGGTATCGGCGAACAGCGGAAGCGACATGCTGAAACTGTTGAACGCGCCTTCGACGCTCCCCTCGAAGTTCACTTTTCCGACGGCACGGTCTGGGACGCGGCGGCGGTTCGCGACAAGCTGTTCCTGCGGGAAGGAACACCGGGCGCCGACACGCTGGTCGGCGGCATGGGCGACGACCGCCTGTTCGGATTTGCCGGCAATGACACTCTGAACGGCCGCGAGGGCGACGACCTGCTCGATGGGGGAACTGGCGCGGACGCCATGAGCGGTGCTACTGGCAACGACACCTTCGTCGTGGACGAAGCGGGAGACGTCGTTGCTGAACTGGCCGGCGAGGGCCTCGATATCGTGCAGAGCGCGATCGGCTACGTGCTGCCAGCCAACGTCGAGCAGCTCGTGCTGACCGGTTCGGCGGCGATCAATGCGACGGGCAATGCGCTCGACAACCGCCTGACCGGCAACACGGGCGCCAACAGTCTCGACGGCAAGGCGGGCCGGGACACGATGCTGGGCGGCACGGGCGATGACACTTACGTCGTCGACAACGTCGGCGACGTCGTGACGGAATTCTCGAACCAGGGCACCGATGTCGTGCAGTCGACCGTTGCCTACGTCCTGGGCTCCGACATCGAAAATCTCACGCTGACCGGATCCGGCGCCATCAATGGCACGGGCAACACGCTCGCCAATGCGCTTGTTGGCAACGGCAGCGCCAACACGCTGACGGGCGGTCTCGGCGATGACCTCCTGAACGGAGGCGCCGGCGCCGACACGATGAAGGGTGGCGCGGGTAACGACATCTACACCGTCGACCATGCGAGCGATGTCGTGAGCGAGCTCGCGAACGAGGGCGCCGACTCGGTCCTCGCCGGCGTTTCGTTCACGCTCGGCGCCAATGTCGAGACTCTCACGCTCACGGGCGCCGGCGCCACGAATGCCACCGGCAATGCCGCGAACAACACGATTTCCGGCAATGGCGCCGCCAATGTGTTGAATGGCGGCGCGGGCGCCGACGTGATGAGTGGTGGCCTCGGCAACGACACCTACGTTGTCGACAACGCGAGTGACGTCGTCTCCGAAAGCGCCGGCGCAGGCACGGATCTCGTGCAGAGCGCGATATCGCAGGCGCTGTCCGGAAACGTCGAGAACCTCACACTGACCGGTACCGCCGCGGTCAACGCGACGGGCAACGCGCTCGCCAATGCATTGACGGGCAACACCGGCAACAACGTGCTCGACGGCGGCGCGGGCGCCGATGCGCTGAAAGGCGGGGCGGGGAACGACACCTATGTCATCGACGCGGCGGCCGATGTCGTCACCGAACTCGCGAACGAGGGCACCGATCTCGGTGCGGACGTCGGTGACATCGACGCTCGTCGCCAACGTCGAGAATCTGACTCTCCTCGGGGCCGCCGCGATCAGCGGGACGGGCAATGCACTGAACAACGTCCTCACCGGCAACGGCGCCGACAATGCATTGAATGGCGGCGCCGGCGTCGACACGATGAAAGGGGGCGGAGGTAACGATACCTACGTCGTGGACGCGGCGGCCGATGTGGTCACGGAGCTTGCCGGAGAAGGCACGGATGTCGTGCAAAGCGGCGTGACGCTGACGCTTGTCGCCAACGTCGAGAACCTGACCCTGACCGGCAGCGCCGCCATCGACGGCACCGGCAATGCGCTCAACAATGTGCTGACCGGGAATGGCGCAGCCAACGTGCTCAATGGTGGTGCGGGCGCGGACACGCTCGCTGGCGGCGCCGGCAATGATGCCTACATGGTCGACAATGCGGCCGACATCGTCACTGGAAGCCGCCGGTGCCGGGGCCGACTCCGTCAGCGCGAGCGTGACGCACGTGCTGGCCGCGAACGTCGAATACCTCGCGCTCACCGGCACCGGCACCATCAGCGGCACCGGCAACACGCTCGATAACTGGTTGCGCGGCAACATCGGCGTCAACACGCTCGCGGGCATGGATGGTCGAGATACGCTCTGGGGCGACGCCGGCAACGACGCGTTGAACGGCCACAATGGCCATGACCTCCTGCAAGGCGGGTCCGGCAACGATGCGCTCGCCGATACTGCCGGTAACAACATGCTCGACGGTGGCGCCGGTGCGGATACGCTGACCGGCGGCTCGGCGCGGGAAATCCTGTTTGGCGGCACGGGTGCGGACACGATCACCACCGGCGGCGGCGCCGATGTCCTCGGCTTCAACAAGGGCGACGGCGCCGATGTCGTCAACGCGAGCATCGGCACCGACGACACGCTGACGCTGGGCGCCGGCCTCGCCTACGCGGATCTCAAGCTCAAGAAATCGGGCATCGATCTGATCGTCGACGCCAGCAATGGCGATCAGATCACGTTCAGGAACTGGTACCAGTCGGGCGTCAACAACAAGAGCATCCTCAATCTGCAGGTCGTCGCCGATGCCATGGCCGCCTTCAATCCGGCGGGTGCGGACCCGCTGCTCAACCGCAAGGTCGTCAAATTCAATTTCGCGAACATCGTCGGCCAGTTCGATGCCGCACTGGCCGCCAATCCCGCCATCACCAGTTGGAACCTCGCCGGCGCGCTGGCGGGTGCGTACATGGCGGGCAGCGACACGGCGGCCATCGGGGGTGACCTCGCCTATGACTACGGCCACCGCAATTCCGTGGCGACCATCGGCGCGATACCCGCTCAGGCCATTCTGGCCAATGCAAATTTCGCCACGACGGCCCAATCTCTACAGGCCGCCGCAACGTTGTACTCCGGGACGGTTCGGTTGAACTAGGGCGACTCGGGTGGGGGGCGGGAACGCCCACCCGCGAATCGTTGTCTCCGCGCCGCAACGATCAGGTCTGCGCAATGTTCGCCATCCGCGACACGGCTGCACCGCCTCCCCCGGAGTCAGGGGGAGGCGATTTTCGACCGGGCCCGCTGCGCCTGGTCGATGCCCCACCATCGCCGCTGCCGCGCCGCCTCCTGTATTGGCTCGCCGCGTTGGCCGTGCTTGCCGGCCTCTGGCTGAATTTTGGTCGGCTCGACATCGTTGCCGTCGCGAATGGCAAGCTTGCGCCGCGGACCAGTCTCAAGATCGTGCAGCCAGCCGATTCGGGTCGTGTCGCTGAAATCGCCGTGGCGGAGGGGCAGCCGGTCCTGGCGGGGCAACTGCTGCTTCGCCTTGACCCCGATCTGCATGACGCCGAGACGCGTGCATTGCGCCACGAACTCGCCCAGCGCTCGCTGCAGTTGCGCCGCATCGACGCCGAGTTGAACGATGCGCCGTTGCCGCATTTTCCCGGGGATGCGGACGAGGCATTCGCCCGGATGGACGCGCAGTTTCGCGCCAACCGGGCGGCATACGCCGACGCCCGCGCCCTCGAAGCCTCCGCCGTGGGCCGCATTGGCCAGGAACTGAGCGCCGCGGTTGCCGTGCAGAGCAAGCTGCAACGGACCGTTCCCATCTATCAGACGATGGCCGACCGTTACGCGACGCTGCGCGCCGAAGGTTTCGTGAGCGAGCTGTACTTGCTCGAGCGCGTGCGGGACCGAATCGAAAAAGAGCAGGACCTCGCCGCGCAGAGCCATACGGTCGAAAGCCTGCGCGCCGGCCAGACGCAGGCACAGCGGCGGTTGGCGCAGGTCGAGTCGTCCTATCGCCAGCAGTTGCATGCGGAACGGCTGCAGGCAGTCGGCCACAGAAGCCGACTGGAGGAGGACCTCGCCAAGCAGCTGTATCGCGCGACGGCGGTGGAGTTGCGCGCGCCGCAGGCAGGCGTGATCAAGGACCTCGCCACCCACACGCTGGGCGCCGTGGTCGCGCCGGGCACCGTCCTTCTCACGCTGGTGCCGGCGGGCGAGGAACTGCAGGCCGATGTTCTCGTGCGCAACCAGGATGTCGGTTTCGTCCGGGTCGGCCAGACCGCGAAGGTCAAGGTCGCGACCTATCCGTTCCAGAAATACGGAATCGTCGATGGCGTCGTTGTCCATGTGAGTCCCGATGCGGCGGAGGCACCCCCCGCGCGTCGCGACTTGGCCGACGACGAGGCCGCGTTGCCTGGTCCCAACGGATATCGTGCCCGCATCGCGCTGGGCGGTCAGAGCCTGCCGTTCCAGGGACATCCGCTGCCACTGGCGGCGGGCATGCAGGTGGACGCGGAGATCCGGCTAGGTGAACGCACGCTGCTCGAGTTCTTGCTGGCGCCGGTCCAGAAGGCGTGGCACGACGCCGCGCGCGAACGCTAAAGAGGGAGTCGGGATGCGCGATGCCCAGCACTCGATACCCGATCTGCCGATGGATGCGCGCGACTTCCTGTGGGCGGTGGGCAGCCTGTGCAATCTGCGCCGCCAGCTCTTCGACGCGACGCTGATCCAGCAGGAATTCCCGCCGCCGCACTCGGCATCCACATTGGTGGAGGCCTTGCGTTCACTCGATCTCGACGCGCGTATCGTCGCGATGGACAGCGTTCGGGTCGTGAAGTCCAGCCTGCCGAGAATGGTGTTCATGCGGGCCATGGCGGACGCCGCTGCCGCGCGTCGCGGCGATTCGGGCGCACCGCCCGTCGGCCATGCGCCGGCGCTGCTGGCCAAGATCGAGGGCGGCCGCGTGCTGCTGTTTCCCGCGGGCACCAATGAGCCTCGGGTGTTCACGTTCGACGATTTCGGCACCCTTTACACCGGCTTCTCGCTCGACGTCGAACGGGGGGAGGGCGAGCCGCAGGAGACTGACGGCGCCACCACCGGGAAGACCTTCGGCTTCGGCTGGTTCATCGCGGAGCTCGCGCGCCACCGCAATGTATGGCGCGACGTGCTGATCGCGTCGCTGGTCATCCAGCTGATTGCGCTCGCCACGCCCCTGTGCAGCCAGGTCATCATCGACAAGGTGATCGTCCACCAGACCACCAGCACGCTGGCGGTCATTGCGTCGGCGCTCGCGATTTTCGTGTTGTTCGGCAGTGCGCTTGCCTGGGTGCGCCAGTACCTCGTCACCCACACGGGCAATCGGGTCGATGCCGTGCTGGGTGCCGCGGTCTTCCGCCATCTGCTCCGCCTGCCGCTGCGCTATTTCGAGCGGCGGCCCACCGGTGTCCTGGCCGCGCGCCTGAATGGCGTGGAAGTCATCCGCGAGTTCCTGTCGGGCGCTGCCATCACGCTGCTGCTCGACTTGCCGTTCCTGTTGCTGTTCCTCGCGTTGATGTTCATGTATAGCGTGTGGTTGTCGCTCGCGACCGTCGGCGTGCTGGCCCTCGTGGTGGCGCTGAGCGCCGCCGTCGCCCCGATGTTCCAGGCACGCCTCAACGAGCAGTTCCTGCTCGGCGCGCGCAACCAGGCGTTCGTGACGGAATACATCGCCGGCGCGGAGACGGTCAAGTCGCTGCAAATGGAACCGCAGCTCGAGCGCCGTTACGAGGAGTTCCTCGCCAGCTATCTGCGCGCCAATTTTTCGACGCGGCAGTTGGCCAATTCGTACAACACGCTGGCCTCGGGACTCGAGCAGCTGCTCAACATGACCATCCTGTGCCTCGGCGCGTGGCTGGTCATGCGCGGGACCGATTTCACGATCGGCATGCTCGTCGCGTTCCAGATGTTCGCCGCGCGCGTCTCGCAGCCGATGCTCAAGCTCGTCGGGCTGTGGCAGCAGTTCCAGCAGGCCGCCATCGCCGCGCGCCGCCTCGGCGACATCATGGACGTGCCGGTGGAGCCCTGGACCGCGGCGGCATGGCGCGAACCTGCGGGCGGCGGCGCCGTGGAATTTCGCGGCGTGGGTTTTCGTTACGGCGCCGACCGCCCGCAGGTGCTCCGCGACTTCGATCTGAAGATCGCTCCTGGCGAATGCATCGTGGTCATGGGACCGTCCGGCGCGGGCAAGAGCACGCTGGCGCGTCTGCTCCAGGGTTTCGTGTGGCCGACCGAAGGACAGGTGCTGCTCGATGGCCGCGATACGCGGCATCTGGCCGCCAACGAACTGCGTGCGCACTTTGGCGTCGTGCCGCAGGAGACCGTGCTGTTCTGCGGCACCGTTCTCGACAACCTGCTGCTCGCCAATCCGCTGGCGTCGTTCGAGATGGCGGTACAGGCCGCCAGGCTCGCCGAGATCCACTCGACCATCGAAGCACTGCCCGAAGGCTACAAGACCGCTGTCGGCGAGCGCGGAGCGGGACTGTCGGGCGGCCAGAAGCAGCGGATCGCCATTGCTCGTGCCTTGCTCAAGCGGCCGCGTATCCTGATTTTCGACGAAGCCACCAGCGGCCTCGACGCCGCCGTGGCTGACCACTTCGCGGCCACGATCGCGCGCTTCAAGGGCAAGGTCACGATCCTGTTCATCACGCACCGCGCGCCGGAGCGCCTCAACCCCGATCGCATCGTCCATCTGGCGCCCGTCGGAGACGAGCGGGCGGCGGCGTGACGCCACCGTTCTGCCGCCGCGGGTGCGACGGGCGCTGGCGTACTGCAGCTTCGGCTCCGCCACCAGAGAACCGATGCGATCCCCGCGAAAAGCCAGCCGAGGACCGCCGCCTCCAGCGGAATCATTCCCGCCATTTCGTCGAACAGGTGCCGACCGGCAACGGTGTTGAGCCCCCAGTAGGCGAATCCCTCGGACACCACCGCCAGCATCCCCAGGATGGCAGCCCAAAGGCGCATTGCGCTCGCGCCGCGCGCCGCCGCGAGTTGGTGCTGGAAAACGCGATCGTGGAAATCGCGACGACGCGCCCGCGTGTACGGCGGCGTCCGCGAAACGACGCCACCGCGCTCAACGCAGCATCCCGCCATAGATTCCCGGCGTGGAACCCGCGATGGGCACCGCCCCCACGGTCTTCGCATAGAACTCCGCGGGGCCGACACCGCCGATGATCGCGTACGCATAGCCGCGCGCCCGCTGCGCGTGCAACGCCGAGAGCAGCAGCGCGCGGCCGATGCCCTTGCCGCGCTCGTGGGCCGCGACACCCTCGGGGCCGAAGAAGTTGGGGCAGGTGACGTCGTGGCAGGCAAAGCCCAGGATCGTTTGGTCGCGCAGCGCGATGAAACAGGTGGTGGGGACCTGGGCGAACGCCGTTTCGACTTCCGCGGCCGAACTTGCGAAGCCCTGACGCACCCATTCGAGCACGGCAGGCCGCTCCGCGGCGAGCGCGCGGCGCACGGTGACGCCGTCGCGCGCGACGTCCGCCAGCGCGTCGTCCAGCGCCGGCAGCGCGTACAGCCGCACGAGCATGTCGTGCATGACGGGGATGCCCGCTGTGGTCACGCTGCGTCCTTATCGGAGCCGCAGGCGCCGCCGCCAGCGCGACGCCCGGCTGCGCCCGCCATCCGTGATGCCCGCGCGCGCTTCAGCGGACGATGCCGTAGTTGACCGGCACGAAGACATACCCCGAGCCTTCGCTGCGCAGGTGGCCGATGCCGGGAAACGAAACGTGCGCGGCGGCGACGTGCATCAGGTCGCCCAGCATGACGAGCCTGTCCCTTGCTTTCGACGATGTAAATCGTGTGACCCTTGGTATGGCCGTAGGCGGCCACTGCGCTGATCCCGGGGACCAGCTCGCCGCTGCCATCGAACGGCTTGAACTTGCCCGCCGCCGCATAGGGGTTGATGCGCCCTTGAAGGCATCCTTCTGATCCGTCGCCGCGCTGTCCATGATGGCCTGCGACAGCCAGAACTCGGCGTCGCGCCTGTCGACGCGCACGATGGCGTTCGGGAACGCCAGCTTGTCGCCGGTGTTGACGAGGTATCCGTTCACCGAAGTCTCGACCGGATCGGCCAGGAACGACCGCTTCAGCATCTGCTCGACGCGCGCCGGCGTCGTGTTGGTCATGAGCTTCGTCATCGGCAGGCTCAGCGTGCCGTCGGACAGCGCGACGACCTCGAAGTCGCCGAGCATCATCCGGTAGAAGCCGGGCGCCTGGCCCTTGAGCTGCGGCGCGGCGGCGTGCGCATGCGTGACATAGAAGACGCCCGCCACGATCACGATCAGTCCCGCCAGCAGTTTCTTCATGTCGTCCATTCGACGGTCCTTTGGTGTCATGCGGTGAATGCCAAGGCAGGCTGCAAACTCACTCGGGCTTGATGCCCCTGCGTGCGGATCAGCAGCGCCCACTGGTCGGACTCGCGCGCCAGCCGCGAGGCGAGTTGTTCGGGCGTGCTCTCCATGCGGTCGATGCCCATCTGCGTCCAGCGCTGCTGGATCTCCGGCATCCGGATGATCGCGTTGACCTCGGTGTTGAGCTTGGTCACGATGTCCTGCGGCGTGCCGGCCGGCGCGATCAGGATGAGGCCGAACGTCGCGATGTTGGCGACGGGCGGCGCCTTCGCGACGAGGTCGGCGCCGATGGTGCCGCCCGCGCCCGGCTTGTTCTCGACGACGACGGGCTGTTTGACGCGTTCGGTCAGTTCCTTCGCGATGCCTCCGGAATCGTTGTTGTTCGGTCGAGCGCACCCTGCTGCGCGTGAAGTAACGATACTACGCCGGCCCATGGGAGGCTGAAAGTGGCACCCGTCTCGAATCGAAGCACCAACATGGTCCGCAACCCGGCGATCCTGTCGCTGCTGAAGGCCGCCGGGCTCGACTTCGCCCGCGTCGACATGGAGCATTCGTCGCCGTCGATGGAGACGATCGCCGACATGGCGCTCGTGGCGCGCGCGATCGACTTCCCGATCGCCGTGCGGCCGCCCAAGGCCAATCGTGAGTGGATCACACGCCTGCTCGGTGCCGGCGTGTGGAACCTGCATTGCCCGCAGGTCGAGAATGCCGACCACGCACGCGAGATCGTCGCAGGCCTCGCGCTACGCGCCGCTCGGCTTGCGCGGGAACGGCGGCCTGGGGACGGCGACGGACTTCGAGACGACGGGCACCGCTGGCGGAGCGGCGGGCGTTCGCCAATCGGCAGGTGTTCGTCACGGTGATGTTCGAAACCGCGGTGGCGTTCGATCACCTGGATGAAATCGCGGCGATGGACGGCATCGACGCGTTGACGCTCGGGCCCGCGGACCTGGCGCAGGACATGGGCGTGTTCGGCACGCCCGACCGCGCGCGCGCTAGCTGTCAAGCGTCAAGCGGGTTGTTTCGCGTTCCCATGCCGCAACGTCATGCCCCCCGCCGTCGTCCCCGCGAAGGCTTAGGACCCAGCGTCGTGGGAGCCCACTCTGCCCGAGGCATGAAGACGTCACTGGGTTCCCGCGTTCGCGGGAACGACGGTTGAGTAGGATTCATGCATCCTGGAAACAACGTGTTGACCGCTTTACAGCTAGCGCCGCATTACTTGCCGAGCGGCGCGCCGTTCACCTTCGCGACGCCGGCGCGGTCGACGAGTGCCAGCGCGCACGTCATGTATGCCGGCATGTCGGGCGTGACGACGACATTGGTCTTGAGGTTGCCGTCGTCGACCTGCATCGACTGGAACCTGACGACGCTGCCGCGGCGCACGGCGACGAGCACCAGTCGCTTGTCGAAATCGATCGCCGGCACCGTGCCTTTCACCTGGCATTGCGCCCACACGCGAGCGAAGTCCGGCTGCGTCGCCAGCGACGATTGCAGCGGCGGCTGCACGCCGAGCGGCACGCGCCCGGACCACGCCTGCAGCAATTTCACCGACGTCGCTTTCGCGTACACGGGTGCGCTGGCGACGAGACCCGCGGCGAGCGCGGCCAGCAGCACGCGCAGGAAGCGGATCAACGGCGGGCAATGATGCGTGGCGCGCGGCATGCGCGATTCTACCTTGCGGCGGCGCATCAGCCTTCGTCCGACGCGACCGTGCGCACCATCAGGAACCGGGAGATGCCGTTCGGAAAGCCGTGCACTTCATGGGCGGCGCGGTAGCCGAGCGCCTTGTAGAAGACCGGCGCCTGGAAGCTGAACGTCGTCAGGTAGAACGTGCGGCAGCCGCGCTCCTTCGCGCGCGCTTCGAAGCTCCTGACGAGCCGCGTGCCGATCAGCTTGCTGCCGGTGTGCCGGCGCCACCCACACCTGCTGCAATTCGCAGCACTCGCCCCACGTGCGGCCGACGGCGCCGCCGATCACCTGGCCCGACTCGTCGCGCGCGAAGCACGACAGCGGCGCCACCTGGTTGAGCGGCGCCGCCGCCAGGTTGGCGTCACCCAGTCCGGTATCGACGATGCGGGTTTCGTCGGGCGGCAGGCGAGTCGTGGGTCTCGAATGTGGGTTTCATGAGGTTTGGAGGTGGTGGAGTCGGAAAGTCCTGGTCAGTCCATCGCCGCGCCGACGGTGGCGCGCACCGGGATGCCGGCGGGATCGAAACCTTCGAGACAATACACGTTCACGCCGTAGTGGTCGGGCGCGAGCCGCTTGCGATGGAACGGATAGATGCCGCAGGTACCGCAGAAGTAGTGTTGCGCCGTCATCGTGTGGAACCGATAGAGGCGCAGCGCAGTCTCGCCGCGCAGCAGCCGGAAGCGCGACTCGTGCACCTTGACCATCAGCGCATTCCTGCGCCGGCAGATCGAGCAGTCGCAGGTCGTGAGCTCCGGGAAATCGGTGTCGATCTCGAAGGCGACGGCGCCGCAATGGCAGCTGCCGCGGTAGGTGGTGAAGGGTCGGGTCACTGCGTTGACGGCGGCCGCGACTAGCGCGTCTTGTTCGCCTCGATCATCGCCGCCCAGCGCTTCAGCGTCGCGTCGGGCACCAGCGGAAAGCCCTTGTAGTCCTGCCACGGCTCGATGGCCGTCGCGCCCATCGACACGTCCTTTCCTGATGACGGCCTCGAAGTCGGGCGGCGTCTCCTGCGCGGGCTGGAACACGATCTCCTGCCCCATCTGCTTCATCAGCGCGTAGATCGGCACCAGCGGCTTGGCGAGCCCCTTGTCGGTGTCGAGGTCGTGATTGTCGAAGACGCAGCGGACGCCGAGCGCCTTGCGGCAATCGCGCATGACCCGCTCGGTGAAGGCGGCTACGAGCGGCGCTTGCCCGGCCGGTACTTCTCGGCGCACGCGATGATCTGCGCCGTCGTCGGAAACTCGAGGCACACGCGCGGGTCGACGCTCGACGGCAACGGATAATCGGCCACGTGCCGGGGCTCGACCACCTTGTACGGGACCGCCGCCTTCGGCGCATCCGCGGCGGGGGCGGGCGGCGGCGCCGGCGCCGGCTGGGCGTGCGCGGATGCACACAGGGCCAACGCCAGTGGGAGGAGGAGCGCGGTCGCTTCGCGTTTCATGGGGAGTCTCCTTGCGGCACGTGCCGAGTCGCGTCGGCGGCGGGAACAGGATCGACGGTCTCGCCGAGCTGGAACGCCAGCGCCGAGCCCGCCTTGATCACGCGGAGCCCGGCAACCGGCACGCTCGAGATCGCCTCCAAGTGCATCGATCCGGCCCAGTACGTGTAGCCAAGTTCGAGTTTGCCCGCGCCAACACGGAAGTCAAGCGTGTCGCCGCAACGGGGGCCATGGGCGAGGCCGGAGTCCGTGACCGTCGAGTACGCGGTCACCGAGGCCAGAAACCGATCGCTACTGATAGCGGCGCCGCAGCGACGGGCAGGACGGGACGGCCGTGGATTCGCGCCGGCCGTCAGCGATCGGCGGCGACCAGCCGCACCCCCAGCAGCACGAACACGCCGCCCATCGCGCGCAGCATCCAGCCTTCCGCACGCGGGTTGTTCGCGAAGAACGCGCGGACATGCGCGGCGGCGAGCGCCAGCAGCACGACCCACACCGTGCCCGCCGCGACGAACGTGAGTCCGAGCACCAGAAACGCCGCGACCTTGGCGTCGCTGTCGGCCGCGATGAACTGCGGCAGGAACGCGAGGAAGAAGAGCGCGACCTTCGGATTGAGCACGTTGGTCACGAGACCCTGGCGAAAGGCCTGGGCCGCGCCCGAAGTCGCCGTCGCGTCCGTCGCGTGCATCCGTGGCGTGCCGGCGAACAGCGCGCGCAGTCCGAGATAGATGAGGTACGCCGCGCCCGCAAGCTTGATGACGAGAAACGCGGGTGCCGATGTCGCGAGGATCGCCGACAGTCCGAGCGCCGCTGCGAGCGTATGCACGACCGTGCCCGCGCTGACGCCGAGCGCCGACGCCACGCCGATCCGACGGCCGTGCCCGATGCTGCGGCCGAGGATGTACAGCGTGTCCTGACCCGGCGTGACGATCAGCAGGCTGCAGGCAGCGACGAACAGCCCGTAGTCGTGGATGCCGAACATGGAATGGTCTGCGTGATCTTAGGGGTCAGAGCTGTAACTATCGTGGGGATGGCGGGGAGTTCTTCGCAGCGGATCGAGCCGATAGTTACAGCTCTGACCCCTAAGAGCCTTCGATCCGCTCCCACACCAGTTGGAGCACCATGGGATTCGGGGCGCCTACCGTGCGAATGGGCGGACCCGTGACAGTCAGCCGCTTGCCTTCGAACTTCGTGTACCGGATCTGGTCCTTCCCCATCAAACTCGGATCCGTGGCCACTTCCACCCGGTGCGTGACCCCCGTGTCCGTCAGGCGGTAGGTGCCGGCGTAGGCGATTGCGCTGCGCATGAGCGCGGCTTGCTCCTCCAACGGTGCTTCGGCCACGCTCGCGGCCGACAGCTTGCGCGATGCGGCGGTGATGACCGCACTCATGCGTCCGCTCGCCGTGTAGGTCAGGAAGCCGATCGGTCGCGCGCCCCATAGATCGGATTCCGCGCCGGTGGTCGCATCCCTGTCCGTCATCGACACCAGGCGCCAGGTGCCGACGAGGGAATCGATGGCGGCTCCGGCCGGGGACATCGATGTCGACAGCATGATGACGAGGGTGAGTGTCCAGCGCAGGCAATTCATCGCGGCCTCCCGGTGACGCGCGGGGCTTCCGAAAAAAGGCCGGAACGCAAGCGTCGCGGCCCTTTCATTCGCCACGATGCTTCGGGACGGTCTGCCTAGTCCCCGAACTCCTCGATGATCCCCTGCACCTTGATACGGTCCGCCAGGAAGGCGTCGATGCACGTCGGATCGAAATGCTTGCCGCGCTGTCCCTTCAGGAACTCGATGCCTTCGTCCATGTTCCACGCGTGCTTGTACGGCCGCTCGCTGACGAGCGCGTCGAACACGTCGGCCACCGCGACCACGCGGGCGACGAGCGGAATGTCCTCGCCGTGCAGGCCGTTCGGATACCCCGATCCGTCGTATTTTTCGTGATGGCCGAGGGCGATGATCGCGCCCATCGACAGGTACTTGGACGGACTGCCCTTCAGGATGTCGTAGCCCATGCGCGGATGGGTCTTCATGATGTCGGTTTCTTCGCGCGTCAGCGGCCCTTCCTTCAGCAGCACCGAGTCGGGAATGCCGATCTTGCCGATGTCGTGCATCGGTGCGGCGACTTCGAGCACGTGCACGGTCTCGGCGCCGAGGCCCAGATGCGCACCGATCAGCGCCGAGTACTTGGCCATCCGCATCAGGTGATTGCCGGTGGTCTTGTCGCGGAACTCGCCTGCCTTGGCGAGCTTGGCCAGCGTTTCCAGTTCGCGCTCGTGAATCTCGGACACCGACTTGTCCACCTGGTATTGCAGCACCCGCGCCTGGTCGGACAGCACGATCTTGTGGCGGCGCAGTTCGAGCAGGTTGGCGCAGCGCGCGCGCGTCTCGTGCTCGTCGAGCGGCTTGATCAGGAAATCCGTGGCGCCGGCTTCGAGCGCGTCGTAGCGGATCTTGCGGTCGTCGACGACGGTGATCACGACGATCGGTACGTCGACGCAATGGGGCAGGGCGCGGATCTGCTTCACGAGCTCGATGCCGTCGAACTCGGGCAGCTTGTAATCGGTGAGCACGATGTCGACACGGTTGTTGCGCGCGAACTCGAGCGCGCGCGACGGCGTGTCGAAGAGTTCGAGGTTCAGCTTGCCGTCGATCTGGCGAACGATTTCGGCCAGCAGCAGGCGGCTCGAAAAGAGGTCGTCGACGATCAGGACCGTGTTGCGCTGTGCGCGCGCGAATGCGAGTTCCGATACGACTCCGGAGCCCGGCATGGCTGTGCGGAGTTGAGCGCTCATGGGTCGTCCCCCTAGTCGTTTCATGGTGTTCGAGCCAACACTCCAAGCAAGATAGATGCCACCGAATTCCCCCAGTCGACCGTATCTTGTTGATTGCTTGCCAAAAGAGACCTCGCTTCCCGCAACCCACGGCCCTGGCGCCCAAACTGCGAGGCGCGGACCGACCGGGAACCGAAGATCGGGTCACGCTGCGTCATTGCCTTGCCAACGTCTGCACATTGTAACCGACAACTTCCTCACGCCCATCGCTATCGGTGGTGGAGGTAGTTCGTGCAAGCGATTGAGGTCTATACGGATTCCATTTGAATGTCCAGACGTGAGGGGCACAAAATTGCAGTTGGTCGGTGGGTGTGTGTGGACATCCACGCCGGCAGGTTGAATCGCGTGCTCCCGCGCGCGGGTGCCGGCGGCATGACCAGGGGTCGAGCGACCCGCCGTCGCCTAAAGCGCGATGTGCGGCGCGGCGTCGACGCCGTGCCGTGATCCAGCGTGCGACGATGGCGCCGCACGCGACGCTTTCAACCGTCAGCGGATACGTGAAACGGTCCTCGCGTCGGCGCATTCCGGAGCGGCGACGTCGCGCCGCGGACAGGTGAAGCGAGAAAGGGCCAGGCGCGATGCCTGGCCCTTCGAGAGAGTGGTCGGGGCGAGAAGATTCGAACTTCCGACCCCCTGCACCCCATGCAGGTGCGCTACCAGGCTGCGCTACGCCCCGACCGAACTGCGGATTATACCGCCAGCGACGCGCTCACGGCGCACGCAGCAGCTGCCGGATCTCTTCGAGTTCCTGGCGGATTTCCGCGGGCTCCAGCGTGTTCTCGGGCGCGACGTTGACGACGGTCGCCGTGCTGGTGGTCGCCCGCGCGGCGGCGCGCGGCTCGGCGGCTTCGCTTTCCAGCCGGTGGCGCGCGCCGTTGATCGTGAAACCCTGCTCGTACAGCAGGTCACGAATGCGGCGGATCAGCAGGACTTCGTGATGCTGGTAATAGCGGCGGTTGCCGCGGCGCTTGACCGGCTTCAACTGCGCGAATTCCTGCTCCCAGTACCGAAGCACGTGCGGCTTTACCGCACAGAGGTCGCTGACCTCGCCAATCGTGAAATACCGTTTGGCGGGGATCGGCGGCAGGTCGGAGTTAGCTCGGCTGGGATCCGGCATGGTTCGCTGCTTCGACCATGGCCTTCAATTTCTGGCTGGCGTGGAACGTGACGACGCGCCGCGCGGTGATGGGAATTTCCTCGCCCGTCTTGGGGTTGCGACCGGGTCGCTGCGGCTTTTCGCGCAACTGGAAGTTGCCGAAGCCGGACAGTTTCACGGATTCGCCTGCTTCGAGCGC
Organism: uncultured beta proteobacterium; assembly: GCA_963823475.1. Classification (GTDB taxonomy): domain Bacteria; phylum Pseudomonadota; class Gammaproteobacteria; order Burkholderiales; family Casimicrobiaceae; genus VBCG01. Next base: position 26,057 of record CAWGLS010000004.1, on the reverse strand, counting down.
GATGCGCACTTCCTCGAAGAAGCGTTCGACCATGTCCTTCGCTTCGCGCTTGTTGAGGCCCAGCTGCTCGAAGAGCAGGTCGGCGAGTTCGGCTTTGGTGAGCGTCATCGGATTGTCTACTGGCGAAGCGTGGCGCCGAATTGTTCACGTGCCACCGTGAGCAGCAGGGCCTCGGTGGCATCGATGTCGGCATCCGTCAAAGTGCGGGAAGTATCCTGCATAAGCACAAGAATCGCAAGGCTTTTCCGACCTTCTGTCAGGCCGCGTCCGCGATAGGCGTCGAACAGCGCGACGGCGATCACATGGGCGGGCTTGGCCTTGTCCAGCGCGTCCAGCAGCGTCTGCGCCGGCAGCGCATCGTCGACGACCAATGCGAGGTCGCGGCGGACGACCGGCTGCCGCGAGACCGACTTTCCGGCCGGGACGGCGCCGCGGGTCAGGACGTCGAGGTCGACCTCGAACACGACCGGTGCCTTGGGCAGGTCGAAGTGCCGCAGCAGGCGCGGATGCAGTTCGCCGATCCATCCGGCGTCCATGCCGTCGACGACAAGGGTGGCCGTGCGTCCCGGATGCAGCGCGGGGTGCGCGCAGCGTCGGGTCGCGACGCGCCGCGGCGCGGCCAGCGCCTCGACGTCGCCCTTGACGTCGAAGAAGTCGACATCGCGCGCTGGCGCGCCCCATTGCTCCGGATCGGCGGGACCGTAGGCGAGCCCCGCGACTTTAAGCGGCTGGTCGTAGCCCGGCGCGGCACGTTGGAACGTGCGGCCGACCTCGAACACGCGCACGCGCGACGCCTTGCGGTTGAGATTGGTCTTCAGCGTCTCGATGAGTCCCGGCAGCAGCGACGTGCGCATCACGTCGAGCTGCGCGGCGATCGGATTGAGCACCTTGATCGGCCTGGCCGCGGGATCGAGGGCGGCTTCGGTCGCCGACGAGACGAAGCTGAACGTGATGATTTCCTGCCAGTCGAGATCGGCCAGCGCGCGCTTGACGGCGTTGCGCGGGCGCGCGCCTTCCGCATCGGGCAGCATGTGCTGGACGTGCGCGCTCGGGTTCGCGGGGATCCGGTCGTAGCCGTGGATGCGCGCCACCTCCTCGACGAAATCCTCCTCGATCGCGAGGTCGAAGCGGCGCGACGGCGGCGTGACGATGAAGTCGTCGCCGTCGCGCGTGAACGGCAGTCCCAGGCGCGTGAACGTGTCGACGATGGCGCTTTCGGGAATCGTCACGCCCAGCAGGCGCGCGATGCGCGCGCTGCGCACGCGCACCGGGGTCCGCTCCGGCAGGTCGCCGGGCGCGACGGTGTCGGTCAGCGGGCCGGCATGGCCGCCGCAGATCCCGATGATGAGCTGCGTGGCGCGCTCGACCGCATGCGCACACCCGGCGAAGTCGACGCCGCGCTCGAAGCGGTAGCCGGCATCACTGGTGAAGCCCAGCCGGCGCATCTTGCCCTGGATGACCGCGGGGCTCCAGAACGCCCCTTCGAGATAGACGCGCGTGGTGTCGTCGGCGATGCCCGAGTGCTCGCCGCCCATGATGCCGGCGAGGCCGAGCGGCTTCATCTCGTCGGCGACCATCAGCAGGTCGGACGTGAGGTCGAGCACCTGGCCGTTCAGCAGCGTGAGCTGCTCGCCTTCGCGCGCGAAGCGCACGACGATCGCGCCGTCGAGCAGCCGATCGTCGTACGCATGCAGCGGCTGGCCGAGTTCGAGCATCACATAGTTGGTGATGTCGACGACCGCGGAAATCGAACGCAGGCCGGAACGCTCGAGGCGCTGCTTCATCCAGCCGGGGGTGGGTGCCAGCGGATCGATGCCGTCGATCAGGCGCGCGGCGAAGCGCGGACAGGCTTCGGGGTTTTCGATCCGCACCGCGCGCGCGCCGGCGAATGTCACCGGCGTGGCGTTCACTGCCGGCAGCGCCAGCGGCGCGCCGGTGACGGCCGAGATGTCGCGCGCGATGCCGGCCACCGACAGGCAGTCGGCGCGGTTGGGCGTGATCTTCAGCGTGATCAGCGTGTCGTCGAGCGCCAGCGCATCGCGCAGCGAGGTGCCGGGCGCGAGCGACGGATCGAGCGCCAGCAAGCCGCTCTCGTCGTCGTCGATGCCCAGTTCCTTCGCCGAGCACAGCATGCCGCGCGACTCCACGCCGCGCATCGTCGCGCGCTTGATCGCCATGCCGCCCGGCAGCACGGCGCCTTCGAGCGCGCAGGGCGCGAGCATCCCGGCCGCGGCGTTGGGCGCGCCGCAGACGACCTGCAGCATTTCGGCGCCACCCACGTCGACCGTGCACACGCGCAGGCGATCGGCGTTCGGGTGCGGCTCGACCTTCGCGAGACGGGCGACCACGACGTGCGCGAACGGCGGCGCCGCCGGGTGGGCGTCCTCGACCTCGAGGCCGGACATCGTCAGGCGGTCGGTCAGTTCCGCGCTCGCAAGCGGCGGATTGCACATCGTGCGCAGCCAGTGTTCGGAAAATTTCATCGTCGTCGTTCCTTACGCGAACTGGCGCAGGAAGCGCAGGTCGTTCTCGTAGAAGAGGCGCAGGTCGTTCACGCCGTAGCGCAGCATCGCCAGCCGGTCCGGACCCATGCCGAACGCGAAGCCCTGGTACTGCTCGGGATCGATGCCGACGGCGCGCAGCACGTTGGGGTGCACCTGACCCGAGCCCGCGATCTCCAGCCACCCGCCGTCGCCGAACGCCATGTCGATTTCGGCCGACGGCTCGGTGAACGGAAAGAACGACGGCCGGAAGCGCACCTTCAAATCGTCGCGCTCGAAAAAGCGGCGCAGGAATTCCGTGATCGTGCCCTTCAGGTCGGCGAACGTGACGTCGCGATCGATCCACAGTCCCTCGACCTGGTGGAACATCGGCGAGTGCGTGGCGTCGCTGTCGACGCGGTAGACGCGGCCCGGCGCGATGATCTTGATCGGCGGCGCATGCGTTTCCATGTAACGCACCTGGATCGGCGACGTGTGCGTGCGCAGCACCATGCCGCCCTCGACGTAGAACGTGTCCTGCATCGAGCGGGCAGGGTGGTTCTCCGGCGTGTTGAGCGCGGTGAAATTGTGGAAGTCGTCCTCGATCTCCGGGCCATCGGCCACCGCGAAGCCGAGCGAGTGGAACAGCGTCTCGACGCGCTCCAGCGTCCGCGACAGCGGATGCAGCGTCCCCATGCCGCGGCCCCGTCCCGGCAGCGACACGTCGAGCGCGTCGGCGGCGAGCTGGTCGGCCAGTCGCGCGTCGGCGAGCGCGGCGCGACGGGCACTCAGCGCGTCCTCGAGCGCCTGCTTGGCGGCGTTGATCGCGGCGCCGGCGGCGGGACGCTCGGCGGCCGACAGCTTGGAGAGTCCCTTCAGCTGTTCCGTCAGCGCGCCGGACTTGCCCAAGTACTTCGCCTTGGCATTCTCGAGCGCGGCGGCGTCCGCGCAGCCGTCGAATTCCGCGCGGGCATTGCTGACGATGGTGGCGAGGTCGGTCATGGCGATTCGTTCAGGATATGGCGATGGTTGCGGCAATGGGAGTCGGCAACAGTCCCTCACCCCAACCCTCTCCCGCCGTGGCGGGAGAGGGTTGGGGTGAGGGACGCAACGATACGCGTCCGCATTGTGCATGCCCCGACGGCACGAACCTTGGCGCGCTCCCTCGCCCCGCAACGCGGGGAGAGGGTTGGGGTGAGGGGCGGTCTCGCATCGATTGAACCAAAAAAAAAGGGAGGCGGGTTGCGCCTCCCTCCGTTCCGCGGCTTCGATCAGGCCAGAGAGGCTTTGGCCTGCTCCGCGATCTTCGTAAAAGCCGCCTTGTCGTGCACGGCGAGATCGGCCAGGACCTTGCGGTCGATGTCGATCGACGCCTTGTTCAATCCATTGATGAACACGCTGTACGTCATCCCGAGCTCGCGGACGGCAGCGTTGATGCGGGCGATCCACAGACGGCGGAATTCGCGCTTCTTCTGCCGGCGATCGCGGTACTGGTACTGCCCGGCCTTCATCACCGCTTCCTTGGCGATGCGGAAGACGCTCGACCGGCGGCCGCGGTATCCCTTGGCCAGCTCCAGGACCTTCTTGTGCCGCGCGCGGGCGGTTACACCACGTTTGACTCTTGGCATGGTCCGCTCCCCTTACGCGTACGGCATCATCGCTCGTACCGAGTCGATGTTGGTCGCGTGGATTTCCGCGGAACCGCGAAGCTGACGCTTGGATTTCGTCGACTTCTTGGTGAGGATATGGCGCTTGAACGCCTGCGAGCGCTTGATCGAACCGCTTCCGCGCACGCGGAAGCGCTTCTTCGCGCCCGACTTCGTCTTCATCTTCGGCATGACCTCAGTTCCCTTTCAAATTTCTTGTTTGCTGCTCTCGGCGGTGCTCTCCGTCGCTTGCTCGGGAGAGGCTTTGGCGGGGGGTCCCGCACCGTCCTCAGGCTTGGTGGTGGGATGCTTCACGGCACTTGCGGCCGGTGCCGCCGGTGTCGCCACCGGTTTCACCAGCACGGTCTTCTTCGGGGCCAGCAGCATCACCATTTGCCGGCCCTCGAGTCTCGGCCACGACTCCACGATCGCGTGTTGCTCGAGGTCGTTCCGAATGCGTTCGAGCAGTCGCACCCCGAACTCCTGGTGCGCCATCTCGCGCCCGCGAAAGCGCAGCGTGATCTTGGCCTTGTCGCCTTCCGACAGGAACCGCGTGAGGTTCCGCAGCTTGATGAGGTAATCGCCTTCGTCAGTGCCGGGCCGGAATTTGACTTCCTTGACCTGGATCTGCTTCAGCTTGAGCTTGGCCTCGTGTTGCTTCTTCGCCTCGCGATACTTGAATTTGCCGAAATCCATGATTCGGCAAACCGGGGGCTTGGCGGTCGGCGCGATCTCGACCAAATCGAGTTCGGCGGCCTCCGCCTTGGCCCGCGCGTCGGCGAGGGAAACAATTCCGAGCTGCTCACCTTCTTCACCTACCAAGCGGATTTCGGGAGCGGTGATTTCCGCGTTGATCCGCTGATGCTTGTCGAGGGCTATTGTCTATTCTCCAATGATGACAAAAAACGGCCATGCCCCGGGGAAGCACGCCAACGATGGATTCTCTCTTTTTACCAAGGGAATCAATGCGTTAGTGGCGCGCCGCGACCTCCTTGCGAAGGCGCTCCAGCAAGTGATCCACGGACATCGTCCCGAGATCCTCGCCGCCGCGGGTACGCACGGCCACCGATTCAGCCTGCTGCTCCTTGTCGCCGACGATCAGCTGATAAGGCAGCTTCTGCAAGCTATGTTCCCGAATTTTATAGGTTATTTTCTCATTGCGCAAATCGGCCGATACCCGGAAACCGGCCGCCTTCAGCGCTAAGGCGATCTTCTCGGCATAGGCGGCCGACCGGTCGGTGATGTTGAGGACGACCGCCTGCTGCGGCGCGAGCCACAGCGGCAGCGCCCCGGCGTAGTTCTCGATCAGCATGCCGATGAACCGCTCGAGCGAGCCGACGATCGCCCGGTGCAGCATGACCGGCACCTTCCGGGTGTCGTCGGCCGCCACGTATTCGGCGCCCAGCCGGCCCGGCATCTGGAAGTCGACCTGCATCGTGCCGCACTGCCATGAGCGGCCGATCGAGTCCTTCAGGTGGTACTCGATCTTCGGGCCGTAGAACGCACCCTCGCCCGGAAGCTCCGTCCATTCGACGCCACCCTCGCGCAACGCGTTGCGCAGCGCGTTCTCGGCGCGGTCCCACGTCGCGTCGTCGCCCAGCCGCTGTTCCGGCCGCAGCGCGATCTTGATCGCGATGTCCTCGAAGCCGAAATCGCGGTAGACATCCAGCGCCAGCTGGTTGAACGCCACGCACTCGCCCTGGATCTGGTCCTCGGTGCAGAAGATGTGGCCGTCGTCCTGCGTGAACGCGCGGACGCGCATGATGCCGTGCAGCGCCCCCGACGGTTCGTTGCGATGGCAGTTGCCGAACTCGCCGTAGCGCAGCGGCAGGTCGCGGTAGCTCCGCATGTCCGACTTGAAGATCAGGATGTGGCCCGGACAGTTCATCGGCTTCACGGCGTAGTCGTGTTTTTCCGACTCGGTCGTGAACATGTTGTCCTTGAAGTTCTCCCAGTGTCCCGAGCGCTCCCACAGCGAGCGGTCGAGGATCTGCGGCGCCTTCACTTCCTGGTAGCCGTTGTCCTGATAGACGCGACGCATGTACTGCTCGACCTGCTGCCAGATCGACCAGCCCTTCGGATGCCAGAACACCATCCCCGGCGCCTCGTCCTGCAGGTGGAAGAGGTCGAGGGCGCGCCCCAGCTTGCGGTGGTCGCGCTTCTCGGCTTCCTCGATGCGCGTGATGTACGCGTCTAAGTCTTCCTTCTTCGTCCACGCCGTGCCGTAGATCCGCTGCAGCATCTCGTTCTTCGAGTCGCCGCGCCAGTAGGCGCCGGCGAGCTTCATCAGCTTGAACACCTTCAGCCGCCCGGTGGACGGCACGTGCGGCCCGCGGCAGAGGTCGATGAAGTCGCCCTCGGCATAGAGCGAAATGGGTTCGTTCGACGGGATCGACGCGATGATCTCCGCCTTGTAGTGCTCGCCCATCCCCTCGAAGAACCTGACGGCGTCGTCGCGCGGCATTTCGGTGCGCACGACCGGCTCGTCCTTGCGCGCGAGCTCGCCCATTCGCTTCTCGATGGCGGCTAAGTCTTCCGGCGTGAACGGGCGCTTGTACGCGAAGTCGTAGTAGAAGCCGTCGTCGATCACGGGGCCGATCGTCACCTGCGCGTCGGGAAACAACTGCTTGACCGCGTAGGCGAGCAGGTGCGCCGCCGAATGGCGGATGACGTCGAGCCCCTCGGGATCCTTCTCGGTGACGATGGCGAGCCTGGCATCGCGGTCGATCACGTAGGAGGTGTCGACGACGCGGTCGTCCACCTGCCGGCGAGCGCAGCCTTGGCGAGGCCGGGACCGATCGCGGCGGCGACGTCCTTCACCGCGACGGGACCATCGAATTGACGGACGGCGCCGTCGGGCAGCTTGATCGAGATCATTTTCCGGTACTCCAGAAACGAAAAAAGTGCGGACGCAGTGCCGCACTTTTTCTCGGGGTACAACAAGACGACGGGCGTGCGGACGCGCTACCTGATTAGTGGGTCTCCGGGCACGTCAGCGGTGTCATAACCATGGCTCGTCGTCCTGCGTTGTCGAAAGCGATGTCGACCGGCTGCTGCCGCCCCGCTGGCCGCACCGGTTCGCCAGCGTTCATTATGCCCGGCAAACCGCCGTGGCGCCAGTGGGGAGCGTATGCGTATTGGTACCAATAGCAATTGACCATCATCGCCCCGATGCTGTTAGTCGACACCGGGTGCGCAACGCGCCGAGGTGCCTGTTGCACCAACGCTTCGACTTCCAGCCGCGCGGACTCGCCGGCTGCGCCGTACGGTCCTTATCCGGGCCGCCGATCCTGTGCATGCGAGCGCGATCGATTCGCCGCGAAGCCGCGCGCACCTGCTGCGAAATCACCGGAAACCCCGATGCTCACCCGTGGCCTTACGCTCTCCCCCTTCCACCACGCCGCCCGTGGCGCTCGGCTGGCGATCGTGCTTGCCGTGTCGATCGGTGCCTGGCTCGGGATGGGATTTCCCGCCGCGTTCGCGCAGACGTTGGTCGTCGAGTTCCATCACGGCGCATTGGATCATTACTTCGTCACGTCGAGCGCGAGCGAGATCGCCGACCTCGACAATGGCATGCATGCCGGCTGGAAGCGGACCGGGCTTTCGTTTCCGGCGTACCCCGCGGGTTCCGGCGGCAGCAACCCCGGGACGGTCCCGGTGTGCCGTTTCTACGGCAATCCGGCCATGGGACTCGACTCGCACTTCTATGCCGCGGACGTCGCCGAGTGTGCGGCCGTCCGGGCCAAGTTTCCGGAAAGCTGGCTGCTCGAATCGGAGGAGGTCTTCCGCGCCATGCCCGTCGGCGCGGCGGGCGTTTGCGCATCGCACCTCCAGCCGGTGTTCCGGCTCTGGAACAATCGTCCCGACGTCAACCATCGCTACACCACGTCGACGACGATGTTCGATGCGATGACACTGAAAGGCTCCATCCCCGAGGGCAGTGGCACCGGCGCCCGGCCGGTGATCTTTTGCATGCCGGTCGTCGCTGCGGCCGGTGTCCCCGATTGCACGTTCTCGGCGAGCACGGCGACACCCACGCTCGGCACCACGCTCGTCCTCACCGCGTCGTGCACCGGCGCCCCGACCGCCTTCGCATGGTCCGGCTGCAGCAGCAACAACGCGACGTGCAACGTCGCGGCCACGGTGGCGGGCCCGGCGACGTATACGGTGCAGGCCGTCAACAGTGCAGGCGCCGGCACCAAGGTGCCGCTCACGGTCACCTGGTCGCCCGCGAGCGGTGGTGGCGGCGGCGGCGGCACCGGCCCCTTCTGTACGGTGAGCGTCGACAACGCGACGCCGACTGTCGGCACGTCGGCCATGCTTTCGGCCAATTGTTCGCAGGCGCCGGCAAGCTATGTCTGGATGAGCTGCAGCTTCATGCTGCAGACCGTCTGCAATGTTCTGCCCGCGTGTCCCGGCACCAGCAGCACGTGCAAGGTCAGCGAGAGCAACCCGGGTTTCGCGCACTATGCGCTGGACGCCACGAATGCGGCGGGCACCGCGCGCGCCGGCCGCGACGTCGAATGGATCGGCGCGTTACGAGCCGCCGACGGTCCCGACGTGCTTCGTCAGCGCCAGCGAGCCGGCACCGCTCGTCAACGGCGTGGTGACGCTGACCGCGTTCTGCTCCGGCAATCCGTCGAGCTTCACGCTGGACCGGATGCGCGAGCAATCAGAGTTCGTGCAGTGCGACGTCGGATGTCGCCGGCGTCAAGTCGTATTGGGTGACGGCAGCCAACGGCGCGGGCAGCAGCGCGATGGCGAGCGTGCAGGTCACGTGGATGCAACCCGGCCCGCCGGTTCCGCCCGTCTGCACGCTGTTCCCGAGCGCAACGGCACCGACGGTGGGCGAGACGATCACGATCTCGGCGGCATGCAGCGGCAATCCGGGCAGCTACGCGTGGACCGGCTGCAACAGCACCGGCGCGTCGTGCCAGTCGAGCGCGACGGCCGCCGGCCACAAGGTCTACACGGTGACGGCGACCAATGTCGCGGGGACGGGCAGCGGCACCGTGACCATCAACTGGCAGGCGCCGGTCATCACGCCGGTGTGCACGCTCAGCGCGAACAAGAGTACCGCCGCCGTTGGCGACGCGGCTGACGTTGACGGCCGCGTGCACCAATGCGCCGACGGGTTACGCGTGGAATGGCTGCGCCAGCACCAGCGCGACGTGCCAGACCACGGCCACCGCCACCGGCAGGGTCACGTATTCCGTCAGCGGCAGGAATGCCTATGGCACGGGGACGGCCGCGACCGCGTCCGTCAACTGGGTGCCGGCGGGTACCGCGTCCGACTTCTGCGCCGCGTATCCGATCGTCGTCCGTCGCTCGATCGGCTGGGGCGACAACTCGCGGATGCTGACGGCGGGGTGGGACGACAACCAGGGCTTCCGCGCGCAGGCCGTGCTGGTGCTGAGCTTCACGGTGCCGACATACCCGGTCGCGTACGCGATCGCCGGCAACAGCAGCATCTCGGAGTACCAGGATCCGGCGACTTCGCGGCAGCTGACGCTTTCGCGGAGCGCATGCGACTTTCGCGGCACGGACGGAGCCGGCGCGAACGGCCCGTATGCGACGAGCTTCGGCAACACCGCGCTGGTCGCGTGGAACGTGGGAGCGGGGCCCGCCTCGCTGGTGCCCGGCGAAACCTACTACCTGAACATTCGCAACTACTCGCCGGATCTCGGCGGGCTCAGTTGCTTCCGTTCGACCTGCAACGCGGCCATCGTCACCAACTGGCCGAAGAACAACTGATCGCGGCCCCGAGGCCGGTGCCGCATATTTCGACGATGTTTCCGGATGATCGATGGTAGGCGCGATTGGACTCGAACCAACGACCCCCACCATGTCAAGGTGGTGCTCTAACCAGCTGAGCTACGCGCCTGCAACTCGCAATTGTATCGCAGCCCTCCGGGCGCGGCAAATTCAGGCGGCGGAGCGCGTCACGCTGGTGCGCACCGTCCCGGCGGCCATCCGCTGCAGCGTGGCGAGCGTATCGGCTTCGGCGACCGGTTTGTCCCGCCGCCAGCGCGCGATGCGCGGAAAGCGCACGGCGATGCCGCTCCTGTGCCGCGACGAAATCTGCAGGCCCTCGAACGCCAGTTCGAATACCACAGGCTCGCGCCGTCGCCGCGCACGATCTCATCGAAGTGCGCGCCCGGCGTCCAGTTGCCGACGAGTCGCTGCGCGACGTCGGCGACCGGCACGTCGTAGGTCTCGGCCAGCGCGCGCAGGACGAGCTGCTTGGCCACGCCGACGCGAAACGCGCCGGTGACGAGTTGGGTCCCGCGACGCCGGTCCGTTAGCGCGCTTCTCGCCGTCGCGGGCCCGGACGCGTCAGCGGACCGCCAGCGCGATGAGGCCGAGCAGAAGCGGCTGGTGGAGCATGTAGACGGCCAGGCTGTGCCGCCCCAACCAGGCGAGCGCGGGCGGCAGGCGGGCGAAGAGGGCGATGGCGCGGAATTCGTGGCGGACGAGCGCGTGGCCGGCGGCGACGCCGATCAACACGACGCCGATCCACGGCAACAGCGGCACGTAGTCTTCGGTGACGGGCTTCGTCGTAGCGAAGCCCAGCCAGCCCCACGCGCGATTGTCGAACGCCGGCGACGTCCACAGGTTGCCGATGGCGATCGCCGCGACGCCGGCGGCGAGCGCAACGCGCGGATGTGCCGCCAACGGTCGCACCAGCAGCAGCGACAGGGCGATCGCGTGCAGCACGCCGAACCAGATGTAGCTCTTCGGAAACACGAGATAGCTGCCGGCGCTGACGGCGATCGCGCAGGCCCCGATCAGCCCGACATGGCGCCAGAACCGCGCGCGCCCGCGTTCGGAGCGTTCGGCCAGCACAAGGCTCACGCCGGCCAGCAGCAGGAACGACGACAGGATCGTCGTCCGCGCATGCAACCAGAACGGATCGCGATAGAAATCGGCGCCGGTGATCCGGAACCAGGCGAGGTCGAACGCGAAGTGATACGCGATCATCGCGACGAGTGCCAAGCCGCGCAGCGCGTCGATCGCCGCCACGCGCGAGGGGACATCGGCGTTCGCGGAGGCGGCGTCCGGTGGCCGGGGGACCTGGTGCCGGTGGCGGCTCACCGCAGCGCGCCGCGCCATGCGACGCGGACCGCGCCGTTTCCGTCCGGCGTACCGAGCGCCGCCAACGCGCGCTCGATCTGCGGTGGCGCGCCGGGGGCCGGCGCGACGGTGGCGTCGACGCTGACGACGCCCTCCGCGACGTTGAAGGTGCCGTCGATGCGCACGTCGCCGCCGCTGTTGCCGATGCGCCCCGTCAGCCGCTGGTCCTGCGCCGATAGCGCGACGTCCACGGTGCCCAGGTCCGCCAAGGCGCCGCCGGCGAACAGCCGCGCCTCGCGCCAGCGTGCGTTCAACGCGCCGGCGCCGCGTTCGCCGGTCCATCCCCAATCCGGGCTGGCGAGCGCCACCGTGCCGCCGAGCGTCACGTTGCTGCGGGTGGGCAGCAGCGCCGCCAGCGCCGCGGCCGGAATGTCGACGGCAAAGTCGCGCAATTCGCCGCCTCCGCTGCGGAGATCGAGCGTGCCGCGCGGCGACCCGGCGCCGCCGGCGGGTGCCAGCGCGAGCTGCAATCGTCCAGCGGCGAGTGCGATCGGCGACGTCCGCCATCCCACCGGCAGGCGCCAGGTGTTGCCCGCGTCGGTCAGCGTGCCGGAGCCGCTCCAGACGGTGCCGGCCGCATCGGCGAGCCGCAGCTTGCCGGCGGTGGCCGCGGCGACGCGACGATCGACCAAGGTGGCGGGCGCGAACGCCGCCAAGGCTGCCAGCAGCAAACCGAAGCCCACGACGGCGATCGCGGCCGCGCGCATCGTCGCGTCAGCGGGCGAGCGTGAGTTCGGCACGCACGGTGCCGGGCTCGACGCGCGCGGTGATGACGGCATCGACGACGCGCAGCCCATCCGTCCTGGCGAGCGCGTCGAGGACGGCGGGCAACGCGTCGAAGTGGACGGCCGCGAAGGTGACGCGCAGGCGGCCATCCTGCAGGTCGAGCGACGACACCGCGGGCCGCAAGCCGCGCTCGGCCAGCACGCGCTCGGCGGCGGCCCGCGGATCGCTTGCTTTCACAGGCGACGACGCGCGTTGCAGCGCCACCAGGTTTTCCGCCTGCGCGCGCGCGGCGGCGAGCGTCGCCTTCGCCCGGGGCAGGTCGCGCTGCATGCGCGCGATGTCCGCGTTCATCGGTTGCCAGAGCCATGTCCATCCGGCCGCCCCCAGCACGACGAACGCGGCGACGGCGACCAGCAGGCGCTCGCGGAACGACGCGCGTTCCCAGGCGTCGGCCATCGCCGGCGACAGCGCGTGCAGCCGGTCATTCATCGCGCGGCCTCATGGCAGTTCCGCGCCCGGAGCGAGCGTCGTGCGCAGGCGTGTTCCGGCATTGTTGGTCGCCTGCAGCGTGGCGAGCCCGGCGCTGTCCAAGTCGCGGTCGAGCCTGGTCGCGATGCCGGCGTCGAGCTTCGCCCAGGTCGAACGTCCACGTGCCCGGCGAATACGTGGCGATCTTCAGCGTGCCCGCCGGCAACGCGCCGAGCGCGGGCGCCGCGCGCGCAAGCAAGGGCAACGCGTCGGAGGGTGCGGTCAGCCCCGCGCGATGACGCGCGTCCGCGAACCGCCGCGCGAGTGCCGTGGCCGCGGCCTCCGCATCCGGCGCGTCGGCGACGCCGGCGTCGCGGGCGGTCGCCACGATCGCGCGTCCGGTCCGCCACGCATCGATTTGCAGCCACGCCCATTGCGCGATCGTCGCGCCGACGTGCAACGCCAGTGCCGCGACCGTCAAGCCGGCGGCCCAGCGAAAGCGGCTGGCGGCGGAGCGCGAAAGCGCGGGCGCCTGCCGCGAAAAATCGCCCTGCAGCAGATCGGTCGCGGCCGTGATCGCCGTGCCATCCTGGTCCCAATGCCAGACGACGCCGCGCTTGAACGGCGCGCTGCATTGCGCCGTCCATGTGGCCAACTGCGCTTCGTCGACGGGAAACGCGACGTCGATCCGCAGGGCGGGGCCACCGGCGCGCGCCGCCTGCGCCAGCGCGAGTGCCAGCTCGCCCGGCACGGGCCCTTGCGGATCCGGCGTGCTCACGGCGAACGCGCTGCCGTCCGGCTTGCGGACGAATCCGCCCTCGTGCCCGGACGCATGCCAGCGCCACGTGCCCGGCGCCGGAATGGGCGCCACGGCGGGCTCGGCGACGACGCGCGCGAAATCACGTTGCAGCGGAGGGAGCAGCGGGCGCGCCGCGATCGCGACTTCGACGGTGCCGTCGCGCCGCCGCGGGGACGCGACCAGATGCTGCGCGTGCGCGGGACCGGCCAGCTGATCCTCGAGCGCGAACGCCGCCGCCGCGGCGACGCGGTCGGCCGGCATCGGCGGCAACGCGACGCCCACCAGCCGGACCGCCGCGGCGGCGAGCACGGCTTCGCGCCGTTCGGCAACGGGCCACGTCGCGGGTGTGCCGACACCGGATCGCAGATGGCGGTCCTGCGCGTCGAACAGCGCCCATGGCGATTCCTGCGTCGGCGAGGGCGCAGCGGCGAGCAGGACGCGCAGTACGGACATGGACGGGAAGCGGCGGGACCGGAAAGAGAGGCTAGTTTACAAGGCGGCTATTCGAGCGTCTGCCAGACGACCGATGGCCACGCGCGCCCCTCGCGCTTGAGCAGCGCGCGCGCCTGCGCGATCGCGTCGCCCTGGCGCGACCGCACGCTGACCAGGAAGTAGCTGCTCGAGAACGTGAACGTCGCGCCTTCCGGCATGGTGATGCCCTTCGGTAGCCGTTCGCGCAACTCGGCCATCGACGTGAACGGCTTGCTCGCGCGTTCGGCAATGAAACCGGCGAGCTTCTCGCCGGCGAGATCGGGAATGGCGGCGGCGATCACGTCGGCGTTGGCGGTGTTGATGTTGAGCGCGGTGCCCGCCGGCAGTGCGGCGACATCGGCGGCGAGCGCCGCCCATGCGTTGGCGCTCGCGCCGCGCACCGCGGCCATTTCGGCCGTCCGCAGCAGCGGCGCGTTGGCGGCCAGCGCGGAAGGCGCGCGTTGCGCGTAGTCGTCGTCTTCGGCGCCGTTGGTACGCCGCGACGAGTCGTCGTCGATCCAGTCGGCCACGGCGTCGAGCAGGCGCGGGTCGAGACCCTTGTTGCCGAAGAGCTGCGCGAGGCGCAGCCGCTCCGCCGTGCCGGCGGTGCCGTCCAGCACCAGGTTGTTGAGATTGAGGCGGCTCTGCGCGTCCTCGATGCGGCCCTCGATCACGCCGTTGGCGATCGGCGTGGACGGCAGCGGATAGGCCCACGGCTCGGCCAGGTGATCGAGCGTGCCGCTGCGCGCGTCGTCCTGCAGGATCTGCCGCGCCCATTGCACGCCGGCGAGCGCCAGCGATTGCGCCTGCACCTGATCGCGGCGGTTGCCGACGTCCGCGAACCAGCGCTGCTGCTCGGCGGCCAGCGCGACCGCGACCGTCGCCGCGAGGGCGGCGACGAGCATCGCAAGAATCAGCGCGGCGCCGCGCGCGGGACGCGTCATCGCAGCGTGAACCAGCGATCGATGCGCGCGCCGTCGGCGAGCACCAGCGACAGGCGCACCGCGCGCGGAATGTCGTCCTCGCCGAGCAACGGCCAGCGGTCGCGCCAGCGACCGTCGCGCGCGAGGTATTCGAGCTTGAACGACGCGACGTCCGCGACGAGCGGGTAGACGAGCGGCCGCGCGGACGGCGCGTGGTCGAGCTGCGGCCAGTAGACGAGTTCGATGGCGTTCTCGCGCAGCCGGTAGCCGAGCCGCTGGCCGGCGGGCGCCGGCTCGACCGAGAATTCCGAGCCCGCGCGCGTGAACACGAGCGCGCTGTGGCCGCCGTCCTCCACGCCGAGCCAGGCGGCCTCGCGGTTCGCGCCGCCGCGCACCGCGCGCGGCACCGCCTGCCGGATGTCGGCCTCGAAGCGCGTGAACAGCGCTTCGAGCGTGCGCCAGCGCGCGGCCTCCGCGGACAGGCGCGCCTCGCCGTCGGACAGCGAAGCAGTCGCGCGGTAAGCGAGCACGGCGATGACGCCGAAGATCGCCAGCGCGAGCAGCGCCTCGATGAGCGTGAAGCCGCGCGCGCGGTCGCGGATCACGGCCGCGGCTCCGGGTTGCCGAGAAAGCCGACGAGTCTTGCCAGCACGTAGTCGGGCGCTTGCGGCTCCGCGACGGTGATCTCGAACTTGCGGAACGCCGGGTTGGGCGTCGTCGTGACGGTGGCCTGCCAGGCGAACGCGGCGCCCGCCTGCGCCGCATCGCCCGTGTAGTTGCCGAGCGGCGGCCACGGTGTGGCGATCTGCGCGGCCGCGAGCTGGTTTTGCGCCACCCATAGCGCCAGCGTGCGCGCCTTCAACGCCGACGCGGTGTCGGTCGCCTGCGCCAGCGCCCGCATCCCCGCCGCCAGCGCGATGGCGACGATTGCCAGCGCGACCAGGATTTCGACGAGCGTGAAGCCGGCGCGGCGGATTCTGTTGCCCCCCCCGATCGGCGCTGCGCGCCGCTCCCCCCCGGGGGGCACGCGCCTTGGGGCGGCCCGGCGGCGCGGTGGTCCCCCCCGACGCGCTGCGCGCCGCTCCCTCCGGGGGGCACGCGCCTTGGGGCGGCCCTGCAGCGCGGCCCCCCCGATCGGCGCTGCGCGCCGCTCCCCCCGGGGGGGCACGCGCCTTGGGGCGGCCCGGCGGCGCGGTGGTCCCCCCCGACCGGCGCTGCGCGCCGCTCCCCCCGGGGGGGCGCGCGCCTTGGGGCGGCCCGGCGGCGCTCATGGCGTCGTCACGGTCAGCGCGACGCGATTCAGCGGATCGGCGGCGAGAACGACGCGCGCGTCGCGCGCCTCCAGCACGAAGCTGAAAGGCTCGTTGCGACCCGTCGGGCGCAGCGGCACGATCGCGCGGGCGTCGAGCTGCTGGCCACCGTAGGTCGCGGGCATCACCGTCATCGCGGCGGGCAGCGCATGGACCATGAGCACGTCGTCGTCGGTCACCGGCAGCCATTGGCCGGTGTCGGGATCGCGGCGCCAGAAGCGCCACGCATTGCCCTCGGCCGACGCGCCGAGCGTTTCCGCGCGGACCTGTGCGCGCGACGCCGCATGTTCGAGCGCGCTCGCGAAGCGCCGCGCTTCCCGCGCGGCCTGGTCGCGGTCGTTGCCGTCGTAGGCGACGACCGCGATGGAGGCACCGATCGCGAGGATCACGAGCACGACCAGCACCTCGATCAGCGTGAAGCCCGCCGGCGCGGGAACGCGTGCCGTGCGCCGCGCTACAGGTCCCACGAGCCGATGTCGGCGTCGATGCCGGATCCGCCGGTCTGCCCGTCGGCGCCGAAGCTGAACACTTCGATTTCTCCGCGGACGCCCGGATTGAGATAGACGTACGGGCGGCCCCACGGATCCTTCGGCAGCTTTTCGAGATAGCCGCCGTTTTTCCAGTTGGGCGGGACCGGCGGCTGCTCGGGCTTGGCGATGAGCGCCGCCAGGCCCTGCTCGCCCGTCGGATAGCGCTGGTTGTCGAGGCGGTAGAGCTTCAGCGCCTGCATCACCGCGGCGATGTCGCTCTTGGCGGCGATGCCGCGCGCCTCGTCGGGACGCTCGAGGACCTTGGGGACGATCAGGGCGGCGAGCACGCCCAGGATCACGATGACGACCATGATCTCGATCAGCGTGAAGCCTGAGGAGCGGCGCCGTGCGCGTCGCGCCGGGACAGGGCGGGAAGGAAGCATCGGACGATTATAATGCGCGGGTCCGCGCCGCAGCCGTCCGGTCCCGTTTGGTCCCGTTTTTCGCACGCAATCCCGACGCCGTCGCGCCCACCCACCCCCATGATCGCCCGCGCTCTTCGCTTCCTCGCGTTGCTGGCACTCGTCGGCACGGGGGCTGCCGCCTGGTACGCGTGGCAACTCTATACGAAGCCGTTGCCGTTGCCGCAGGCGCCGTTCGCGTTCGACGTGCGCTCGGGCATGTCGCTTGCCAACGTCGCGCGTGACCTCGGTGCCGCCGGTGCGTTGCCGCAGCCCTTGGCACTCGTGGCGCTGGCCCGCTGGCACGGCGTCGATCGCGCGATCAAGGCCGGCAGCTACGAGGTCGATGCCGGCACGACGCTGCCGCAGCTGCTGGCGAAGCTCACGCAGGGCGACGTGACGCAGACGTCGCTCATCATCGTCGAGGGCGCGACGTTCGCCGACGTGAAGCGCGCATTGCGCGGCAATGCGGCGATCCGCAACACGGTGCTCGACCTGCCGGACGCCGAGCTGATGGCGCGCGTCGGCGCGCCGGGCGCCAATCCCGAAGGCCGCTTCTTCCCCGATACGTATTTCTTCGCCGCGGGCAGCACCGACGTCGCGGTGCTGTCCCGCGCGCGCCGCGCGCTCGATGCGCGGCTGGCGACCGCCTGGGAGCACCGGGCGACCGAGCTTCCGTTCACGTCGCCCGACGAAGCGCTGATCCTCGCGTCCATCGTCGAAAAGGAGACGGGTCGCGGCGTCGACCGGCCGCTGATCGCGTCGGTGTTCGTCAACCGGCTGCGCAAGGGCATGCGCCTGCAAACGGATCCGACGGTGATCTACGGCCTGGGCGCCAGGTTCGACGGCGATCTCCGCCGCCGCGACCTGGAAACCGACACGCCGTACAACACCTATACGCGCGACGGACTGCCGCCGACGCCGATCGCGCTGCCGTCGCAGGCGTCGATCGATGCCGTGCTGAATCCGCCGGCGACCGACTACCTGTACTTCGTCGCGCGCGGGGACGGCACGTCGAAGTTCTCCGCCAACCTGGCCGAACACAATCGCGCCGTGTCGAAATTCCAGAAGGGGGGTCGTTGATGACGGGCCGTCCGCCGCCTGCAATGGCGCGTCGATGACGACGCGCGGCCGCTTCATCACGCTCGAAGGCGTCGACGGCGCCGGCAAGAGCACGCACGCCAAATGGCTGGCCGAGGCGATCGCCGCCGCCGGACATCGGGTGACGGCGACGCGCGAGCCGGGCGGCACGCCGCTCGGCGAACAGTTGCGCGAACTGCTGCTGCACGTGCCGATGACGCACGACACCGAGGCGCTGCTGATGTTCGCCGCGCGCCGCGAGCACGTCGAGCAGGTGATCCGTCCGGCGTTGGCGCGCGGCGACTGGGTCGTCTGCGACCGCTTCACCGACGCCACGTATGCGTACCAGGGGGGAGGCCACGGCGTTGCGCCGACCAGCATCGCCGATCTCGAGCGCTTCGTGCACGCCGACTGCCAGCCCGACCTCACGATCCTGTTCGACGTGCCGCTCGCGATATCGCGCGAGCGCCTGCTGCGCGCGCAGGCCGGCGGGCGCGCGCTCGACAAGTTCGAGAACGAGAAGCAGGAGTTCTTCGAACGCGTCCGCGCCGCCTACCTGGAACGGGCGGCGGCGGAGCCTTGCCGCTTTCGCGTCGTCGATTCGTCGCGGCCGCTCGCCGAGGTGCGCGCGCTGTTGTCCGCGTTGCTGGTGGCGCTGTAGCGATGGCGATCGACGACGACGCGCTGCCGGTGCCGCCGGCCTGGCCGGAGCTGCTTCCCTGGCAGATCGACATCGCGCAGGAGGTGCTGCGCGCCCGCGCGACGTGGCCGCACGCGCTGCTGATTGGCGGCGCGCGCGGCGTCGGCAAGCGCACGCTGGCGATGAACTTCGCGCGGTCGCTGCTGTGCGAAGCGCCGCGCGCGGATGGACTCGCCTGCGGCGCGTGCGCGAGCTGTCGCTATGTGCAGGCGGGCCAGCACCCGGACCTGCAGCTCGTGGAGCCGTTCACGCGCGACGAGGACGGCGACGTGAAGGTGCTCGATGCGATTCCCGTCGATCGCATACGGGCACTGATCGACTGGGCGCTGCTGACCGGTCACCGCGGTCGCGCCAAGGTCGCCGTCATCGTCCCGGCGGAAGCGATGAATGCGTCGGCCGCGAACGCGCTGCTGAAGACGCTCGAAGAACCGCCGCCGGGGACCTATCTGCTGCTCGTCGCGCACCAGCCGGGGCGGGTGCCCGCGACGCTGCGCAGCCGCTGCCGGCTGCTGCCCGCCCCGGTGCCGGATGCGGCGGGCGCGCGCCGCTGGCTGGCCGGCCAGGGCGTCGCGGCGGCCGACAGCGTGCTCGCGCAGGCGGGCGGCGCGCCGCTGCAGGCGTTGGCGATCGCCCATCCGGCGTGGCAGGACGAGCGCGCGTTGTGGCTGGCGGCACTATCGAAACCCAGGGGCCTGTCGCCGGTGGCGCTGGCGGCGCGCATCGAGGCCACGCCGAAGGACGAGCGCAAGGAGCGGCTCGGCCTGATGATCGATTGGCTCGGCGCGTGGACGGCGGATCTCGCGCGGGTGGCGGCCGGCGGCGCGCCCGCGCGCAATCCCGATTTCGCGTCCGCGCTCGGCTCGCTGGCGACCGCGGTGGCGCCGCTGCCGCTGTTTCGCTATCATCGATCACTCTTGCGGCAACGCGCGCTGGTCGCGCACCCGCTGCAACCGCGTCTCGTGGCCGAGGCGCTCCTGATCGGTTACCGGGACCTGTTTCGCTGACGATGGTCGATAAGAAGACACCTCCCGCCGCGCCCAGCGCGAGTTCCGCGCGCCCCGGCGTGCTCTCGCTCAACATCCGCGAAAAGGCCGCGCTGTATGCCGCCTACATGCCGTTCCTCAAAGGGGGCGGCATCTTCATTCCGACGTCGCGCCAGTACGCGCTCGGCGAGGAAGTGTTCATGCTGCTGTCGCTGATGGACGATCCGAACCGCCTGGCGGTGCAGGGCAAGGTGGTCTGGCTCACGCCCGAAGGGGTGCAGGGCAACCGCACGCAGGGGATCGGCGTGCAGTTCACGCAGGACGAAACCGGCTCCGCGGCGCGTGCCACGATCGAGAAGATCCTAGGCGAGACCCTCGCGTCGACGCGGCCCACGCATACGATGTGATTCAGTTGGCGGTTGGCAGTTGGCAGTTGCCAGTGCGGCGACACGCGGATGCCTTCCCCTGCCGCGCTTTTGACCGACAACTGTCAACTGACAACTGCCCACTGATGTTCGTCGATTCCCACTGTCATCTCGACTTTCCCGAGTTCGCGGCCGAACTGCCGCAGCTGCTCGCCACGATGCGCGAACTCGACGTCACGCACGCGCTGTGCATCGCCGTCGACCTGCCGGCGTGGCCGAATGTCGTGGCGATCGCGCAGGCGCACGCCAATCTTTACGCGACCGTGGGCGTGCATCCCGACTACACCGACACGCCGGAGCCGACGGTGGCCGAACTCGTCGCCCGCGCGCAGACCGCCAAGGTCGTCGCGATCGGCGAGACGGGGCTCGACTATTACCGCCTGGAAGGCGATCTCGAATGGCAGCGCGAGCGCTTCCGCCGCCACATTCGCGCGGCGCGCGAGACCGGCAAGCCGCTGGTGATCCACACGCGCGCCGCCGCGGCGGACACGCTCGCCATCATGCGCGAGGAGCGCGCGTCCGAAGTGGGCGGCGTCATGCACTGCTTCACCGAGACGTGGGACGTCGCGCAGGCCGCGCTCGACCTCGGCTTCCACATTTCCTTCTCCGGCATCGTCACGTTCAAGAATGCCGTCGAGCTGAAGGACGTCGCGCGCCGCGTCCCGCTCGACCGGATGCTGATCGAGACGGACAGTCCCTACCTCGCGCCGATGCCGTATCGCGGCAAGCGCAACCAGCCCGCGTGGGTGCGCTACGTGGGCGAGGAGGTCGCGCGGCTGCGCGGCGTCGACGCGCCTGTCATCGCCCACGCCACGTCGTCCAATTTCTTCCGACTGTTCAACATTCCCGCCAATGCCCATGCTTCTGTCTAACGCTCTGCGTCACGCCGCCCTGCGGCTCCTCCCGCTGTTCCTCGCCGCCGCCGTCGCTGCTCCCGCGAGCGCCGACCTGCTGGACGACTTCGTCTTCGCCATCAGCAACGACCGCGTCTCGCTGGTGAAGGAATTGCTCGCCAAGGGGGTCGATCCGAACTCGGTCGGACCGAACGGCGAACCCGCGCTGGTGATGGCCGCCCGCGCCGGCTATGCGGGCATGATCGACGCGCTGCTCGCGGCCAAGGCCAACGTGAATGCGAAAAGCGCGTTCGGCGACACGGCGATCATGGCCGCGTCGCTCAATGGTCATCTCGAGATCGTCAGAAAGCTGCGCGCGCGCGGAGCGCAGATCGACGGCACCGGCTGGACGCCGCTCATCTACGCCGCGACCGGCGGCCACGACGCGGTCGTCGCCTATCTTCTGACCGAAGGCGCCAACGTCAACGCCGTCTCGCCGAACGACACGTCGGCGCTGATGATGGCGGTGCGCGAGGGCAAGCAATCGACGGTCACGCTGCTGCTCGCGAAGGGCGCCAACGTGAACCAGCGCAACCACAACGGTGCGACCGCGTTGGCGTGGGCGCTGCGCGGCAACGAGCCGGCGCTGGCCGAGCAGCTGCGCCGCGCGGGCGCGAAAGACTAGCATAGGTGTGAAACGTCAAGAGCTGTGGTCGTGCTGGCGCGCCGCATCGCTTGGACTGTCGTCCCTCGTCGTCGGGAACCCAGCGGCTGTAGCGTCTCGCTCGCAAAGTACGCCGCTCGGGTCCCCGCCTACGCGCGGCCGACGTTGAACGCGAGATGCATGTTCTCCCGGCAATTCGACGTACTGCTTCCCAGCTACGGGGTGCTGTCGGGACGTTCCGCGACGGGCATCGCCGCGGCGAAGTCGGCCGGCAGTTCGCCGGCGATCGCGGGCGAGATGACGCTGGGAGCGAGCGACGGCAGCACGCCCACGAGGCGGCGCGCTCCGTTGAAATGCTTCTGCCAATAGGACTCCGACAGGCGGGCGATCTCCACTTCCCTGCCGGCCGACGGCGCGTGGACGAACCGGTTGTCGCCCAGGTAGATGCCGACGTGCGAGAACTGGAAGCGGCGCGTGTTGAAGAACACGAGGTCGCCGGGCTTCAGGTCGTTGGTGCTGACCTTGGCGCCCAGGCCGCTCATTTCCTTCGATGTCCGCGGCAGCGTCACGCCGGTCACTTCCTGGAAGACATGGCGGACGAGGCCGCTGCAGTCGAGGCCGCTTTCCGGCGTGTTGCCGCCGAACTTGTAGTCGACGCCGATCATGCCGAGCGCGTAGATCGCGACATCCTGCGCGCCGCTCCACACTTTACCGGCGGTTTCGGCCGCCGACGTCGCGAACGAGCGCTGCGGCTTGGCGTTCTGCGCGTGCGCGGGAAGTGCCAATGTCATCGCGCAGACAAGCGTGGCGATAGCGGCGTGCACGGGTGCGCGGCGAACGGGCATCCGGCCATTGTCGCGGATTTTGCGCGGCAGGGCAAAGGGAGGGGTCGGAGCGGCAATTATCGGCGGCCATCGGGGTCAGAGCCGTAATTCTCGGCTCGGCCAGGCGGTAATTCTCGGCGGCGACGGCATTGGGAATGCAGTTATTCCGGCGAGCCGAGAATTACCGCTCTGACCCCGATGGTGGACCCCGAGGGTGCGTACGGCCGCCTTTCCAACCTCGCGTTGCCAGCACGTTGGACCGCCTCTGCCAAAGGTGTTTCCGATGGTATAGACCAGCCCGTCACTTGACCAAAGTTGCACTTGCTCGTTGAACCTACGCCGCTGTAGCCAATTCATACTTGACTATGTTTGGCGCATTTCGTGGATCATCAGACATGAACTGCTTCGCAAACGGCCTCGACCGCGTCGCCGCGCAAAGCAAAGGCAAGCGCACTTGTGGCACGCGTCGAAGCGATCCCCGGGGTGTCAGTCCGTGCAGAAACGTCCGTCGAACCTAAGGCACGTACCCTTGTCTTTCATTTAGCGACGGTTGCGTCCTCGCAAGACAGCTGTACCATTCGCGCATGAAAACTCTCCTCTCGGTTCTGACCGTGCTCCAAGTTATCACTCCAAATCGGTCCTGACGGCGGCCGCACGACGTGTCCGAAAGCGGCGCTGATGACTGGCGGCCGCGACGACGCGCTCCCGAAGTGCGTCGCCATCGAGAGCAGTGTTGACTGCGCCGCACCGTGCTCCGGCGGCCACTGATTCTCCGCATGCGGCGGCCAGGAAGTGGCGCAACGTGTGCAGGTCGGACTTCGTGATCAATTGTCAGCGCGTGCTGCTCGCGTTCGCGCGTCGCGGTGCGCGAGCAAGGCACCACCGTGGAGTCGCGCCGGCGCCCGCGCGCAGGGCAGGTATGCTGTGGCCTTCGCTTCTCACCTTGCCGAGCGTTCGATGCCCGCGAAGAAACCGAATCTCCTCGTCATCCTGATCGACGACCTGCGCTACGACGAATTTGGCGCCGGCGGTCATCCGTACATGAAGACGCCGAACGTCGACCGGCTCGCGCACGAAGGCGCGCTGTTCGAGCGCGCGTTCCACACGACGCCGATCTGCTCGCCCAACCGCGCGTCCATCGTGACCGGCCAATACGCGACCCGGCACGGCATCATCGACAATGTCGCGCGCGACGCGATGAGCCACCGGCTTCCCAACTACCACCTCGAGCTGCAGCGGCTGGGCTACGAGACCGCGCACATCGGAAAGTGGCACATGGGCAACGACGGCATGCCGCGGCCCGGCTACGACCACTGGGTGAGCTACGACGGTCACGGCAAGTTGATGGACCCGAGGCTCAACCATGACGGCAAGTACGTGCAGCACCGGGGCTACATCACCGACATCATGAACGGCCTCGCGGTCGACTACCTCGAGCGCAAGCGGACGAAGCCCTTTTCGCTGTTCTTCGCACACAAGGCCGTGCATCCGGACGCTCGAACAGGCCGCCGACGGCACACTGCGCATCGCCGCGCAGGGCGGATACGTCGTCGCCGACCGGCACCGCCACTTCACCGCGACGCCATCTTCCCGCCCACGCCGAACATGCTGTCGGCGACGGAGGTCATGCGCCAGAAGCCCGCGTGGGCCGATCGCTTCGCGCTGAAGTCGGGCGAAACGGCGCAGGCGATCCTGTCGGCGCTGCAATCCGGCTCGCAGGAAGAGATCAGGCTGCGCGCGCGGATGATGGCGGCGGTCGACGAGGGGCTGGGCGCGATCTACGACGCCCTCGAGCGGCAGGGCGAGCTCGACACGCGTTCATCGTGTTCCTCGGCGACAACGGCTTCTTCTTCGGCGAGCATGCGCTCGGGCCGGAACGGCGTTTCGCGTACGAGGAAGGCATCCGCTCGCCGTTCCTCGTCCGCTATCCGCGCAAGGTGAAGGCCGGGCTGCGGGTGCGGGACCTCGTGATCTGCCAGGACATCGCGCCGACGATGATCGCGCTCGCCGGCGGCAAGCCGGGGCCGCAGATCCAGGGCCGGTCGCTGCTGCCGCTGTTCGCGCGCGGATCGAAGCAGTCGCGCACGGCAGCCGCACCGGCTGGCGCAAGTCGTTCCTGATCGAGTACTGGGCCGAGCAGGCGATGCCGTGGCTCGTCGGCATGACCTACAAGGCGGTGCGCACGGCACCGTTGGAAGTACATCCACTGGGTGAATCGTGGCCGCGCCGGCGAACTGGACGAGCTCTACGACCTCGACCGGGACCCGTACGAGCTCGACAACCTCAACCGGAGCCGCGTGGCGGCGCCGGTGCGCGACCGGCTGCGGCGCGATCTCGCGAAGCTGATCGCCGAAGCGACCGGGCTCTGATCCGACCGGGGGAGCCCCGCGATCGGAGACGACGGGGCTCCGGCCCCGCGGCGGGTCGCTGCTCGTCAGGACGGCGCGCCCCAGCCGGGCGCGTCGTCAATTGGCCGTCGCGCCCGCTGCCTTGACGATCGGCACCCACTTCACGAGATCGTCCGCTATCTGCTTGCCGAATGCGGCCGGCGCCATGGGCGGCGCGAGGTCGAAGCCCTGCGGTCCCAGCTTGTCTTTCGCTTCGGCCGACGCGAAGATCCGGTTGAACTCGGTGTTCAGCTTCGCGACGATGTCGGCCGGCGTGCCCACCGGCGCGACGAATCCGAACCACGTGTTGACCTCATAGCCCTTGATGCCCTGCTCGTCGAGCGTAGGCACGTTGGGCAGCAGCGGCGAGCGCGTGAGGCTCGTCACGCCCAACGGCTTCACCTTTTCGGCCTTGATCTGGGAGATCACGGTCGGCGTGTTGAAGAAGCCCATCGCGACCTCGCCGCTCATCACCGCCAACACGCCCTGAGGCGCCCCCTTGTAGGGAACATGCACGAGCTGCGTGCCGGTGAGCTGGCCGAACAGGACGCCGGACAGGCGATGGCTCGTGCCCGCGCCACCCGACGAAAACGTGAGCTCGCCGGGTTTCGCCTTCGCGGCCGCGACCACGTCGGTGGGCCTCGCCGCGGCGCTTGCCGGCGGAACGATCATCACGTTCGACACGCCGCCGACGAATGCGACCGGCGCGAAGTCCTTGAGCGAGTCGTACCCGGGCTTCGCATAGATCGCCTGGTTGAACACGAGCGTGCCCTGCGAAGCGAACGCGATCGTGTAGCCGTCGGGCGCCGCCCGCGCGAGCTCGGCCATCGCGATGGTGCCGCCTGCGCCCGGCTTGTTCTCGATGACGACGGGCTGACCGATCGCCTTCGAGAGTTCCTGCCCGGCATAGCGCGACACGATGTCGGCCGTGCTGCCGGCGGCGAGCGGCACCAGGAGACGGGATCGGCTTCGTCGGATAGCCCTGCGCAGCGGCCGCGCCGGCGACGAGGCCGACGAGGACGCCGACCGTCAACTGCAGCGCGCGGCGGCGTGTGGTGGCGCGAACCATGCGTGGTCTCCTCCGTGATGTCGTGCTCAATCATACCGGCGAGTGTCACCGCGCGAAAGGCGCATGCGCGGAGCACTGGCCACAGGACCGCCACCTCCTCGACGAGCGCGGGGCGCGATCCGCGGCGACAGGGTGTTGCCGTAGAATCCAGCGCCGCGGCGCCCGAGCCGTCCTGCAGGCCGTACATCGATCGGTGCCCGCGAG
>CAWGLS010000003.1:0-53036 GCA_963823475.1 uncultured beta proteobacterium | reverse complement strand
GTCACGAATCGCGGTGCGCGGTGCATCGCCCGTTTGCAGAACGCCTTGAGGGCTTCCAGGCCCCCGAGGCTAGTCGAACTTCTCGCCGCCGCGGTGCAGCGTGACCAGGCCGCTTTTCTTTAGCATTTGGGACTTCAGCTCCCAGAGCGTGGCGACCTCGAACTGGTCGTGCCGGACGAGCGACAGGCTGAAGGCGTTTTCGGCCTCGTACCGGGTCAGGCCGACCGCCGCATCCAGCAGCCGCTCCAGCTCGATGCCGCTGGGTACTTCGTACTCCTCGGTGGCGACGCCGCGGGCGATCTCGGCGAGTTGCTGGCGGTCGGGCAGCGGATGCTCGACCACGACGAACAGCTTTTCGAGTTCGGTGGGGATCTGGACGACCGGCGACAGGATCAGCACGAACGTGCGGTTCTGCTTGCCGGCGGCCAGTTGCCGGGCCAGCGCCTGGACGATCTCGGCCGACTGCAGGAACCGGTGGAAGTTCACCAGGACCAGCAAGGCCGAGCTGTCCTGCTGGGCCAGGGCATTGATCGCCCGGATGGCCGCCAGCGGATCGCTGCTGGCAGTTGTCGGCCGGCTTTCGCGCCGGCGATCCGCAGTCCCTGCTCCAGATCCCAGACGGCCAGGCGCCACTTCTCGGCGCTGGCAGAGCTGGGCGATTTCGGCCAGGGCGTCGTCATGCTCGTGGCTTTCGATCCAGATGCCCGTGAAGCAGGCCTCGACGTACTCGCGCAGCGACTCTGCTAAGAGTCATGGATGGCTCCTGAAGGAGAAGAGAATGGGAACGACCAAGCGACGATCGGCTGTGGCAGCGTGCCGTTTCGTTTGCGGCCCGGCAGCACAATGGCCAGCTCCGCAAAGACGGCAAGACGCCGTACTTCGCTCATCCCGTGCGGGTGGCGATCGTACGTCCGGCACGTGTTTGAGTCGAACGATCGAACCGCGCTCATCGCCGCGTTGCTGCACGATCTGATCGAAGACACGACGACCGACTACGACGACCTGATCGAGCATTTCGGCCAAGAGGCAGCCGACGCCGTGGCCGCCTTGACCAAGACGCCCGGCTGCCGGAAGCGGAGCGGGAAGCCGCTTACGACCGCCAGCTTTCTGCGGCATCCTGGCAAGCACGGCTCGTCAAGCTGGCCGACGTCTACGACAACTTCTGCGATGCCAGCAGCGACGCGAGCGAGAGAAGTTTGCTGAGAAGGCCAAGCGAGCCATCCGCTGTGCCGGTGAAGCAGCCGAATTGCAGCGTGCCGTCGCAATCGTCCGGCAGCTAGTCGGCCCCTCGAGCGCGTTTCCAGCCGGCTGATCCGCGCAAGTCGGTGACCGTGTTCGTGGCCCGCCTCAATCGGGTCAGCCAACGCTTCAGCGCTGTGCGGTCTTTCTCCAGTCGCTCGCGCTGGCGGGCAGAGCGGGCCGCCTGCCGGATGTCGGTTACCGGGGCGGCATTACCGGGACGCAGGACGCGTCGGCGTACAGCACTCATCTCTGGCCTCCCTTCTGCTGGAGGGGCTGGTTTTGGACTGCCGGCAGATAGAACTCTCGAGTGAGCTGCTCAGCCGCCTTAACCCCGAGCGCCTGTTCCAGGAATCGGCTGGCCTGCTGGCAGCTGCTACCGGCGAACCCCTTGGTTTCGACTTGGTTTCGCCCTTTGGCGAGACGATTACTTCGATGGTGCGGCTCGTCATGCGGCACCTCCCACCACTTGGATCGTCAGCCTGATCGAGCCGTCCGCCAGCGGCAGCTCAGTGACGTGTTCGCCGCTCCAGCATCGGCGCCTTCAAGCCGCTCGTCGACTTCGACTGGAAGTGGCCCACCGTCTGCGATCGCCAGGCGATCGAGGAGCTGCTGCGCCTGCAGTTCATGACCGAAACCGCCAACGCCGTCCTCATCGGCCCCAACGGCGTCGGCAAGTCCACCATCGCCCGCAACCTCGCCTACCAGGCGCCTGTGCGCCGGGCACACCGTGCTGTTCGTCACCGCCGGCGACCTGCTCGGGGAACTGGCCGCCCTCGACAGCGCGTCCACGCTGCACCGCCGCCTGCGGCACTACGCCGGCTTCGATCTGCTCTGCGTCGACGAGGTCGGCTACCTCTCGTACTCCAACCGCCACGCCGACCTGCTGTTCGAACTCACCAATCGCCGCTACGAGAAGAAGAGCACGGTGATCACCACCAACCGCGCCTTCGCCGAGTGGCACGAGGTGTTCCCCAACGCCGCCTGCGTCGTCTCGCTGATCGATCGCCTGGTCCACAACTGCGAGATCGTCGCCCTCGACGGCCAGTCCTACCGGCTCAAGGAAGCCGCGGAGCGCGCCGCCAAGCGCAAGCAACGGCGGAGCGGGAGGAAGTCGTGACCGTCCACCGCCTCCGCCCGTTGCCGTTGCCCGAGCACTGGACCCCGGACGAAGCGCTCGCCGTGTTCGAGTTGCTGGACCTGCTGCGCGATCACCTCTGGCTCCAGTACGGCCCCGACATCCAGCAAGCCTTCCGCGACCAGATCGAAGATCACGACCCCCGCCAGCGCAGGCTCCCCTTCGATTCCGATTCGCCCTTCTGACCCCGCCGGCGACGCCGGACCGCGGCGGCCGCCGACGACTCCGCGGCAAATATCCGCGGTTCTACGCAGCCACTAACAATAAGCGGTCATTCGGTCAACAAGCGCTTTGCGATCAATGGAAATCATCGCTCCACGTCGATTTTCATTCAGTCCGTAGATCGGCTCGTGTCCGGATAGGTCGGTCAGGCGTGGCCAACTAAGATAATCGACCGATGCCTGCTGCGGCTTGAATGACAACCGATTCGCTTTGTTTGGCTGTGCGCGTACATATTCCTTTCCAGGATCACTCTCATTCAGCGAAGCCAACAGGTCGGCGCGCTTCGTCTGGCCCCAAAACTGGCGAAGCCTAACAACAGCAGTCTTGCTTGCATCGTGATTGGCCAGCCTAGCGCACACGGCGATCGATGTTCCCTTTCTAATGCCTTCACGGTTGTACTCCGTTGAAAAGATCGATGGATCGGGTTGTCCGTCTGGAGTCACCTTCCCCGTACCGCGTGAATCACCATTCATGCAATCGATAGAGATCGTGTCGAATGAGCGTAACAAGTGGCTACGCATCGCAACGAACGAGGGCTCGGAGAGATACGAGTAGTTCGAGATGTAGCATAGGATTCCAAGCCCGCGGCGCTCCGCGATCTCACGTTCGCCCAAACGGAAGAACCGTACGTACAGCTCGTCGAGATTGAACTTCTTGATGCCCCATTCTTTGGTCAGCCCCTTTTTGTATGGCTCGACAAGATCTCGCTCCTCGCCTTGGGCGACGCCGGCAAATGCGTTGTAGGGTGGATTTCCAAGAACGACGAGAATGGGCTTCTCGCGCTTTACGCTCTCCGCCGCGTCGCGTTCCTGTTCCAGCTTAGGGAAAATTAAGTGCTGCTTTGGTCCTTTCGGCGGCTCCCACCCAGTTAGAGCGTTCGTAAGATAAACGCCTGCGCGTTCGTCCTCGCCGAGGGGCGCGCCGAGGCCGGTGAGCAGGAGGCCAATCTGCAGATGCGCCACAACAAACGGTGCAGGCAGTATTTCAAAGCCAAAGACCCGTTCGGTCATGGCTCGCTTTAAGCGTGAGCAGCAAGAGCGTCGGTGCCCTTTGCCTTCAGCCGCTCACCGATGACCGCGAGCGTTTCCACAAGATACGCACCGGTACCGCAACAGGGGTCGAGTACATATACCTGCGGGTCTGCGAGACCGTCTGCAATGCCGAGTTCCGATACGAGCACCTGATCGACCCGGCGCACCATATAGCGCACGATTTCCTAGGCGTGTACCAGACGCCAAGCTGCTTCCTCAGCTCCGGATCAAAGGCTTCGAGGAACGGCTCATAGAAGTACTGCACCGCGTGACGGTCGTCGAATCGCTTGAAGAACTCGGCGCGGGCAATTCGGTTAAGCGTCGCGGCAGTGAAGCTAGGGGTTCTTCCAGGCCAGGAGGTCGGAGCTTGGAGGGTACAGCGATCTGTTCGAACAGTGCTCGGATCATCGGCACGTGCAGCGACCACGCTGCGTTGTGCCAATCGAAGCGGTCCTTGCCGCCGGCGCGGTGCCACAGTACCCATGAAGCGAAGACGCCGTAGAAAAGGGTCTGAACAAGGGTCGAGCGAAAGAAATGCTCACCCTTTTCTCGCTTTCTCGAACTTCACTCCAAGCGCCTGTTCAAGCGCCGATCGAAGGGCATCCAATGCGGGAAGCGCTGCACCTTCCACGCGCGCTCGCGCGTCACGCGCGTATGACGCGAGAAACCACGCCACATCCTTGGGGTCGACGAGCGGCGCAGCATGCAGGATCACGCGTCGCACGAATTCCTCGAAGCGTACGCCCTGCTCGATTGCCGCTTTGTTCGGATGTCGCGCGAGCGCCCAGAAATCCGAGGTCGTATCCGCAAGGCGATAGCGTTCACGGACAACGGTCGCCCCACCTTCTTCACCGAGCAACACGAACTCTCGCAAATCGGTGACAAGAACGAACCGGTATCGCGTCCAGTACCGAACAACCTGCTCGGTTGCGGCCAGCTTGACGAGGTCGGCCCCGACAGGCTTCACCTCGATCACGCCGCGCTCTGGCATCTGACCAGGCAACGGCACGTGATCGCGCCGCGTGGCGAACTGCGACTCGGTGAAAAGTCCGCCGTCGGGCATGCCGGCCCCTTGGTCCTTCAGGCCCATCACGCATCTGACCTTGGGCTTCAGGTGCCGACCGACTTCGTTGAACAGCGTAGAGAGCGCCGGGTAGAACGAGGTTTCTGGCGCGTTCGCACCCGTGGGTGCGGGACGGCGTGGTACAGTCGGCGAGGAAGGTTTCGAGCGGATGCACGCTCACAGAGCGATGCCCCGGTTAGTTCTTCCTGATCGCTTCAAAGCCATCGTGGGAGGCATCCAAATGTCCATAGAAGTGTCCAAGCAGCGCCATTCTGCACGCAATACTATTATTTGTCAATAAGATACAGTTGTTATAGACTGGCCTGATTAGTGTCCAACACAGCGTCCAATCGATGGCCGACTTGAGCCAATTCCAGCCGCCTCTACCCCGAGGACCGCGTTCTCGCGCCGCTCCTTGAGCAAGCGGCCGAACTCGTGGCGGAATGCCATCGCCTGGGGGGTCAGGCCGGGAGTCGGTTGTCCGAGCGCTACGCCCGCGCCTTCGGGCAATGAACTCGTACTACACGAACAAGATCGAGGGCCAGCAGACACGCCCCGCAGACATCGAGCGAGCGCTCCGCCGGGACTTCGACGCCGATGCCGCACTGGCGAAGAAACAGCGTCTCGCCATTGCGCACATGGAGGTCGAGGAGCAACTTGAACAAACGGTGAGCGCGATATCCCCGCGTGACCTGTTCGCGCCCAGGTTGGTTTGCGAGATTCACGACCTCCTATACGGCAAATTGCCGAAGCGCGACCGCATTACCGAAGATGGCAAGCCCATCGTTCCCGGTGAGTATCGACGCGATGATGTAACGGTTGGTCAGCACATGGCTCCCTCGTGGAGGGACATTGACGGTCTCGTTGAGGGTTGGGCAGCGCGGTATCGGGCGCTCGCGGGCACTGAAGCTCTGGTGGTTGGGGCTGCCTGCTCTCATCACCGGCTCGCATGGATTCACCCATTCATCGACGGCAATGGACGCGTCGCGCGGCTACATACGCATCTCGTGTTCCACTCGATGGGGCTCTCCAAGGGTTTGTGGTCGCCAATGCGCGGCCTGGCTCGAACGCAAGACCAGTACTACGCGAGGCTCAATAACGCCGACTTGCCGCGAAGAAATGATCTCGACGGCCGGGGTCCAGCTTTCGCAGGAAGAGCTGGTCGCCTTCGCGGGTACTTCCTGGATGTGTGCTTGGACCAGGTGCGATTCATGCGCGAGCGCCTGCGTTTCGACTCGCTGAAGGAGCGACTGAGGATGTTCCTGCTTCACCTGCAACAGGCGCCGTGGCAAATCGGTAGCGAAAAATCGGTGGTCAAGATCGAAGCGCTCGAAGCGCTTCACTATGTCGCCATGGTCGGGCCGATCGAGCGATCGCGGTTTGTCGCGATGACGGGACTGGGAGAGCGAACCGGCCGCCGCGTGCTGACAAGTCTGCTCGACTACGGCGTGCTGTCAGCAGAGTCGCCGAGAGGGCCGATCGCGTTCGCCTTGCCCCTCGCGTCGCTCGGATACCTCTTTCCGAATCTGTGGCCGGAGGTGGACTCCGAATGGGACGTTACGGCCAGGCCTCGCAGCCGTAAGGACCGGAGCGGTCGCACGCGCGGTTGCGCCATCTCGCGGCCTTCGCTTCCAGATTTGTCCGCCCCGGTTTCGCCGTCGTAGACCTTCAACTTCGGAGGTAACTTGACACCTCGCACGTCTGCCATCGCGTGGGGCGACCGTTTCGAGCAAGTGTGGGCGGACCTCGGCAAGCAAGTCGCACCACGCTACCGCCGGCGCCGAAGTCTTCGACTCGTCCGAACGTGCGCTACGTCGTAACCCTGCAGATTGAAAACTCGTCTATTTCGTCGGGAGTGAAGAGAAGCAGGTCACCGTTTCTGATCATCGTGTTTGGCGATCGAGCAGTTCCATGGGCAATTCTTCATCGGACCTAACGAACAATCGTAGCGCCATCGGCGCTATGCTCAAGCCTGGAATATGCAGGCGTGGACCTTATCGATGGATACGACCATTCGTTGGACGGTGACGGTCTTCTAGGAGACCGACCAATCGTTGCGCTCGTTCCTCTAGACCGTGCAATGCGAGACGACGATCTGTCGAAGTTCGTTGAGCGAGCCGTACAGAAGGAAATCCTGAAGCAAACTACTGCTGATGTGAAGAAGCGAAACGCTGATTTGGCAGGTGACGACCTTCAAGCGCTGATCGACAAGACAGTTGCAGCCGTACGGAGTAAGCGCAAGGTGCGATAGACCCGACGGACGAATGTCGTTCGGCGCGCGCCATTCTTCGAAGGCAGTTCGTCTCCCACCCTTTCGCAGGGTCGCAACCGTTGTCAAGCCGACTTTCCCCCCGGCCGATTGACGCGAAGAAAAGTGACGGAGTAGAGTCGGTCTCGATTCACAGGAAGCTGGCCATCCCTGGCCGTCCATCGAGGGCGGCGAAGGCAAGCCTAGACAGTACCCGAAAGCGATCTATCGGATCGGGCGTCGCAAGACGCCGTAGGTGCAGCAAGGGCCGTCCCCAAGACGGTCGAAGAATAGTCGCCGTCCTTGAGGCGGTGAAGTCGGAGTGGGTCGTCCTTGAGGCGACCTGCCCGAAGACATCCCGCGAGGGGTGGCCCGGTGTTCGCGCCTGACGTGAGCGCCGGGTTCTTCGAGAGAGACCGAGCAACGTTGTCAGTTGCCTCGGTCGTGGACGCTAAAGCGTCCTGAAGCGACGTAACGGTCCGTGCGCTTGACGCGGGATCGATACGTCCGGTGCAACCTCAGGGTAGCGGGAGCGGCGCGACTGTCCGTGCGCGTGCTCCTTATCGCGCGTCCCCGTCCGATACGACGGGGACCATCGCGTCGCTCCGCTGCCCTTGAGCGTTGCCACCTTAGGCCGTGGCGCCTGCAGAGCATCGCAGGCGTCGCCGGCCGTTCCCCGAGCCACAACCCCGAGATCGCCGCCTACCGGCGGTGCGTGCTGCGCGAGACCTTCGCGCCGCTCGTGTGCCGCGAGCCATCGAGCTCGCCCACACGACGTGGCGTGAGGCCGTAGCGCGCACGCATGGCGCTTCGCGCGCGTCGTCACTAGCGGGTAACCGCTAGTGACGTACGCGCGCATACCACGGTCGGCGCCTCTATCAAGCGGCATTCCTTCGCGTGACCGAGGGCTCCGACGTACGTGATGGCCTCCTCGAAGGCCATCACGTCATGCTACCGCGAGGGGTGCAACGCCCCTCGCCGAATGATTCGCGTAACGGATCGAAGAGACGCGCCTTAACGGCGCTCCGTGAGTCTTGGGTTAATGACTCTCGCGATCGAGCGCTCCCCCGGGGAGCGCCAGTCGCGACGCCAAAAAGCGCCGTGCGGCGCCGGCGAGCAGCAAACCAACCGCGCACAACGGGAGTGGTGTCCCGTGCTCAGTAGTTCCCCCTGCGGCTGCCACTGGCGCCCCAGGCGAGCAGAAACACTTACCTGACAGACACTACACCATCGGATCGAGCAGGAACGATTTAACGGACCAACGCGACGCTCTTTCGAAAGGAAATGAATCATGCGACTGCAACGGAAGACCACCTCGCCGGGCGCCTCCGCTGCCGCCTGGCGGCGATGCTTCGAACAAATCGCCGACATGGATGCGCCTCGCGCGTAAACCCCTCTCACCGCCGCGCCAAGGGGGAATTCTCGATGCGCGATTTGAACTACGACTTGAAGCAGCTCTGCCGGCGTAACCGCGACGGCAGCTATGCCACCCAAGCGGATCGGGAACACATCCTCGACCTGATCGCCGATCAGCTCGACGAGATGGGTTTCCGGCATATGAATGCCCAGAGCCTGAAGCCCAAGCACGTCGAGAAGCTGGTCGAGCGCTGGCTCGCCGAGAACCTCTCTCCCGGCACCATCAAGAACCGCATGTCGGCGCTGCGCTGGTGGGCGCAGAAGATCGGCAAGGAGAACATCATCGCCCGCAGCAACGCCGCCTACGGCATTCCGGATCGCG
Organism: uncultured beta proteobacterium; assembly: GCA_963823475.1. Classification (GTDB taxonomy): domain Bacteria; phylum Pseudomonadota; class Gammaproteobacteria; order Burkholderiales; family Casimicrobiaceae; genus VBCG01. Next base: position 44,357 of record CAWGLS010000003.1, on the reverse strand, counting down.
TGTACGTCACCAACGTCTCGAAAGCAAGGAGCCTCGGTCATGGACCACTCGAGCAGATTCGCACCGAATTGCATCCAGATCTCGCTGCGCCTGCAGGCCGCCTTCGGCCTGCGGCGAGAGGAGTCGATCAAGATCGTCCCGAAGTGGGCCGATCGTGGCGATCGACTCGGTGCTCAAGGATTCCTGGACCAAGGGCGGCCGGACGCGCGAGATTCCGATCCGCACCCCGGAGCAGCGGCAACTCGTCGACGAGGCGAAGGCGGTCGCCAAGGGCAAGAGCCTGATCCCGCCGCGCTACGCGACCTACGTCGACTATCTCAAGCATTTTCGTTACGAGTGCGAGCGGATCGGCATTCACGCCTTTCACGGACATCGCCATTTCTACGCGCAAGCGCGCTACAAGGAATTGACCGGCTGGGAATGCCCGGCGCGCGGCGGACCGACCTCCAAGCAGCTCACGCGCGAAGCAGAAGGTCATCGATCACGAGGCGCGTGTCGCCATCAGCCATGAGATGGGCCACGGTCGCGAGCAGATCACGGCCGTCTACCTGGGACGGTAAGAAATCGCAGCACACGTCCGAAGGTCTCGCGCCATGAACACGCTCGATCTGCAAGCCGCCGCCGCGTTCCTGCACATCCATCCGGTGACGCTGCAGGAGAAGGCTCGCGCCGGCGAGATTCCCGGCGCCAAGATCGGCAAGTGCTGGGTGTTCGTCGACGTTGACCTGATCGAGCACATCCGGTCACAATACCCGCGGCGTGTGTTGCAGAGTGAACGCAAGGAGTTGGAAGCATGTCACTCTACAAACGCAACGACTCACCGCATTGGTGGGTCAAGATCAGCCACAGCGGAAGAACAAGTACAGCGCAGCACTGGGACTGAAGACAAATGCAAAGCCCAGGAGTACCACGACAAGCTGAAAACGTCGCTGTGGGAGCAGCAGCGGCTTGGCATCAAGCCACGCCGGTCTTGGAAGGAAGCGGTTGTACGCTGGCTTGCGGAAACGTCGGAGAAGGCCACGCATCAGCAAGACATCAAGAAGCTTCGGTGGCTCGATCCGTTCTTGGGCTCTTTGATCCTCGACGAGATCACGCTCGATGTGATCGACGGTATCAAGGCCGAGAAGCTGAAGACGTGGAGCAAGTCGACGGTGAACCGCTACCTGGCGCTGGTCAGAGCCATCCTGCTTCGGGCACGAGACGAATGGGAGTGGATCGACAAGGCGCCAAAGGTGAAGCTGTTCAAGGAAGGTCCCGGCCGAGAGCGATGTATCACCGTGAAGCAAGCAGAAGTACTCCTCGGCGAATTGCCGGCGCATCAACGAGACGTCGTCGTGTTCGCGTTGGCGACGGGCTTGCGGCAGTCCAACGTATTGGGACTGGAATGGTCCCGCGTCGACCTTGCGTCGGGTCATGCCTGGGTCGGAGCGCATCAATCCAAGAACCGCAAGCCGATCGCAGTGCCATTGAACGCAACCGCGCTGGAAGTGTTGCGACGGCAGCTCGGCAAGCATCGCGAGCGGGTCTTCACCTATGCAGGAAAGCCGCTGGCGACCGCCAACACGAGGTCGTGGAGGAAAGCCTTGAAACGCGCCGGCATCGAGAACTTCCGCTGGCACGATTTGAGGCATACCTGGGCCTCGTGGCATCGCCAGTCGGGCACGCCGACGCACGAGCTGCAGCGGCTCGGCGGCTGGCGGTCCTCAGTGATGGTCGAGCGCTATGCGCACTTGGCGCCGGACCATCTTGCGAAAGCCGCCAACCGACTCGATTCGCTGATCGGCGGTTACGATTTGGCTACGTTGCAGAAGGAAAAGGGGTCAGCGGAAGACGCTAAGCCCTTGTAATTCGTTGGCTCCCCGACCTGGGCTCGAACCAGGGACCTGCGGATTAACAGTCCGTCGCTCTACCAACTGAGCTATCAGGGAATCGAAGACGACCCCGATAAGGCCGTCCCAAGCCCAATATTATAGCAATTTCCCGCCCCTCCGGTCAAAGGCTGTGCCAGCCGCCCGGTTGCACGTTTCCCTCCCCGCTGGCGACGCGGCTACCGTGCCGCAAATTGCATCGGAGGCGCGAAGGCGGGCGTTAGAATGGCCGCCACCCTTGGCCGCGCATTCCCACGTCACGCCGGCGCGAATGACCGACCCGCAGAGCATCACCCTCGACGACAAGTACACGCAGGCGTCCGGCCGCATCTACCTGAGCGGCGTGCAGGCGCTGGTGCGGCTGCCGCTCTTGCAGCGGCAACGCGACGCCGCCGCGGGACTCGACACGGCGGGCTTCATCTCCGGCTATCGCGGCTCGCCGCTCGGCACGTACGACAACGCGCTCATCGCCGCGCGCCGGCACCTCGATGCGCATCACATCGTGTTCCAGCCCGGCGTCAACGAGGACCTCGCCGCGACCGCGCTGTGGGGCACGCAGCAGCTCGGCCTCTACGACGACGCGACGCGCGACGGCGTGTTCGGCATCTGGTACGGCAAGGGTCCCGGCGTGGACCGCTCGACCGACGCGCTGAAGCACGCCAACGCGGCGGGCACCGCGAAGCACGGCGGCGTCGTGCTGCTGGCGGGCGACGACCACGGCTGCCAGTCGTCCACGAGCGCGCACCAGAGCGAGCAGGTGCTGATCGCCGCGATGATCCCGGTGCTCAATCCGGCCTCGGTGCAGGACTATCTCGACTTCGGCATCGTCGCGTTCGCGATGTCGCGCTTCACCGGCTGCTGGATCGCGCTGAAGGCCATCGCGGAGACGGTCGAAAGCTCGGCGTCCGTCGACGTCGACCCGCAGCGCGTGACGATCACGCTGCCGGACGACTTCGTGCCGCCGCCGGATGGTCTCAATCTGCGCTGGCCCGACGCGCCGCTCGACCAGGAGCGCCGGCTGCACGGCCCCAAGATGGACGCCGTGCGCGCGTTTGCGCGCGTCAACGCGTTCGATCGCACGATCCTCGACGCGCCCCAGGCGCGCTTCGGCATCGCCGCCACGGGCAAGGGCTATCTCGACGTGCGGCAGGCGCTCGAGGAACTCGGCATCGACGACGCGCGCGCCCGCGCGCTCGGCATTCGCCTGTACAAGATCGGCATGAGCTGGCCGCTCGAGCCCGCGGGCGCGCGCGCCTTCGCCGACGGCCTCGAGGAAATTCTCGTCGTCGAGGAAAAGCGTCCCGTCATCGAGGACCAGCTCGTCAAGCTCCTCTATCCGCTCCCGGCGCGGCCGCGCGCTCGCCGGCATCGGCTGCCACTACCTGTCGCTGTTCATGGAGCGCAAGACGAAGACGTTCAGCCACATGGGCGGCGAAGGCGCGGCATGGATCGGCCTCGCGCCGTTCGTCAAGCAGAAGCACATCTTCCAGAACATCGGCGACGGCACGTATTTCCACAGCGGTCTGCTCGCCGTCCGCGCGGCCGCCGCGTCCGGCGTCGACATCACATACAAGATCCTGTTCAACGACGCGGTCGCGATGACCGGCGGCCAGCCGGTCGACGGCAACCTCACCGTGCCGCAGATCACGCAGCAGGTGGCCGCCGAAGGCGCGAAGCGCATCGTCGTGGTCACCGACGAGCCGGAGAAATACTCGCCATCCACGGCGTTCGCGCCCGGCGTCACGATCCGCCACCGCGACGAGCTCGATGCCGTGCAGCGCGAATTGCGCGAAGTGCCCGGCTTGAGCGTGCTCGTCTACGACCAGACCTGCGCCGCCGAAAAGCGGCGCCGGCGCAAGCGCGGCCGGATGCCGGACCCGCCGCAGCGCGTGTTCATCAACGACGCGGTCTGCGAGGGCTGCGGCGACTGCTCCGACAAGTCGAACTGCGTGTCGATCAAGCCGCTCGAAACGGAGTTCGGCCGCAAGCGCACGATCGACCAGTCCGCGTGCAACAAGGACTTCTCGTGCCTGAAGGGCTTTTGCCCGAGCTTCGTGACGGTCCGCGGTGCGCAGGTGCGGCGCGCGGCGGTCGCGCTGCCGGGCACGGTACCGCCGCTGCCGACACCCCCCGCGATCGGGGAACCGTATGCGATCCTGGTCACGGGCATCGGCGGCACGGGCGTCATCACGATCGGTGCGCTGCTGGGGATGGCGGCGCATCTGGAGGGACGCGGCTGCAGCGTGCTCGACTTCACCGGCATGGCGCAGAAGAACGGCGCGGTGACGAGCCACGTGCGCATCGCCGCGCGGCCGGAGGACCTGCACGCGGTGCGCGTCGGCGCCGGCGCGGCCAACCTGGTGCTCGGCTGCGACATGATCGTCGCGGCGAGTCCGGCGTCGCTGTCGCGGATGGAGCCGGGCGTGACGCGCGCGGTGATCAACGGCACGCTGACGCCCACGGCGCGCTTCGTCGTCGACCGCGACATGGACCTGCAGGCAGGACCGATGCAGCGGGCGCTGCGCAACGCCGCCGGGGCGGACGCCGTCGACTTCATCGCCGCCAGCGACATCGCGACGACGCTGATGGGCGACGCCATCGCCACCAACCTGTTCCTGCTCGGCTACGCGTTCCAGAAAGGACTCGTGCCGCTCGAGCTCGCGTCGATCGCACGCGCGATCGAGCTGAACGGTACCGCCGTCGCGGGCAGCATGGCGGCATTCGGATGGGGCCGGTTGGCCGCGCACGATCCGCAGTCGGTCGAAGCGGCCGCGGGCGGCACCGTGCACCATGTCGACCCGCCACCGCTCACGCGCGACGCGTTGATCGAGCGTCACGCCGAATTCCTCACCGCCTACCAGGATGCCGACTACGCGAATCGCTACCGGCGGGCGATCGCGCGCGTGGCCGCGGCCGACGATCGCATTTCCGGCCCGTCGGGGCTGACCGAAGTCGCCGCGCGGTCGCTGTTCAAGCTGATGGCCTACAAGGACGAGTACGAAGTCGCCCGCCTGCACGCCAGCGACGAATTCGTGAGCACGCTGCGCCGGCAGTTCGACGGCGACTTCCGGCTCGAATTCCACCTGGCGCCACCGCTCTTCGCGCGCCGCGATCCGGCGACCGGCGAATTGCAGAAGCGCACGTACGGCCCGTGGATGCTGCACGTGTTCCGGACGCTCGCGAAACTCAAGCGATTGCGCGGAACGGCCGTCGATCCGTTCGGGCGCACGGCGGAACGCAGGGCGGAGCGGCAATCGATCGTCGACTTCGAGCGCGTGCTGCACAAGCTCGCCGACGACGTGGATGCCAGCAACTATGCGCTGGCGGTCGACATCGCGGCGCTGCCGCAATCGATTCGCGGCTTCGGCCACATCAAGGATCGCAACCGGGCGGAGTACGCGCGCAGGCACGCCGACCTGATCGCCCACTTCCATCGCGACCTGCGGGTCGCGCACGCGGCGGACTAGCGCCCGACGCCGGCCAGCACGTCGGCCTTCAGGAAGCGCTCGACGACGAGCATGAAGGCGATCGACGGGACCAGCAGCAGGAGCGCGGTGATCGACGCGATCTGGTAGTTGCCGCCCATGCTCGCGTTGAACATCAGCAGCGGCAGCGTCGTGACGTCCGGCACGCCGACGAAATAGGTGCCGGTGAACTCGTCGAGCGACTCGAGGAACACGAAGATGGCGCTGGCGATCAGGCCCGGCGCCGCGAGCGGCAGCGTCACCGTGCGGAAGCAGGTCCACGGCGAGGCCCCCATGTTGCGCGCGGCCTCCTCCAGCGACGTGTCGACCGACGCGAAGGCTGCCGATGCGATCCACACCGCCAGGACCAGCCCGTGCGATGCGTGGACGAGCACGACGCCCAGCACCGTGCCGTTCAGCCCGATTTCGTAGAAGATGCGCGCGATGTTCACGTAGACCGGCAGGTTGGGCACCGCCTGCGGCAGCAGGAACGCCAGCAGGATGAGGCTGCGCCAGCGCAGCTCGAGCCGCGCGAGCGCGTATCCCGCGGGAACCGCCACCGCGAGGCTCAGCACCACCGTCAGCATCGCGATCCAGACGCTGGTGCCGAGCGACGCCAGCGCATTGCCGCGCGGGCTGAACACGCGGCCCCAGAACGAGAGCCCGAACTCCTGCGGAATCTTGTTGGGGAAGTACCACTTTTCCGCGAACGCCCACAGGAAGAGATTGGCGATCGGCCCGAAGATCACGAACGCGAGCAGGCCGAGCAGCACGGCCATGCCGAGCATCTGCGGCCACCGGGCGAGCGCCAGTCGACTCACGCGCGCGACCTTTCGCCGGCCGCATGCTGCAGGTAGAACCACGCGGCGCCGGCGGCGACCACCAGCGACATGAGGCACAGCGCATTGGCGACCGCATAGTCCGAAAGCGTGCTGATCCGGTAGGCGACGTCGACGGTGATCATCGTCGGCGAGTTCGGATTGATCATCATCGGCACCGACAGCACCGACAGCATCGTCACGAACGACAGCACGAGGCCGACCAGCAGCGTGCCGCGCACCTGCGGCAGCACGATGTCGACGAGCACGCGCAACCGGCGCGCGCCGAGGTTGCGTGCAGCCTCGATGTGCTGCGGCTCGAGCGACGCCATCGCGCCCGCCAGCAGCAGCGTCACGAACGGCGCCTGCTTCCAGACGAACGCGATCACGATGCCGCGCCAGTCGAGCAGGCTCTGCGCCGCCAGCGGCTCGATGAACCCGGAGCCGACGAGGACGTGATTGAGCATGCCGTTCTTGGCGAGGAACGTCCGCATGATCTGGCCGGTGACGATGAACGGGATGAACAGCGGCCATCGATAAAGCCAGCGCAGGATCGCCACCGCGCGCGGGTTTTCGCCGAGCGTCAGGTAGCCGGCGATGGCGATGGCGACGAGGCCAATGGCCACGGTGGACAGCAGCACGATGCCGACGGTGAACAGCAGGTCGGTCCGGTACAGGTCCCACGCCTTGGCGAAATGCTCGAGCGTGAAATCGCCGCCCTTGCTGCGGAATGCGAGCACCGCGGACAGGATGAGCGGCAGCACGAAGAACGCGACGATGACGGCGAGCGCCGGCACGACGAGCGCATACGCGCGCCAGCCGGCGGAGGCTTCCTTCGGCTCAGTCAATGCGGGTGCCCCTCACCCCGGCCCTCTCCCCGGAGGGGAGAGGGAGCGGAGCGTGGCTTCGCATCGACCTGCGCCAATTGACGGGCACGCTGCCTCGCATCGATTCCCTCTCCCCGCATGCGGGGAGAGGGTGCCCGACAGGGCGGGTGAGGGGCAGCGGGACCGGCAGCGAACGCGCACCCCGCAGGCATCACTTCAGCACGACGCGCTCGTACCCTTCGACGATATCGGTGAAGTACGCCGACAGCGGGAACGGCCGGCCGTTCCTGGCGAGGTCCGCCGGCGTGATGTCGACGAAGAGCTTGTTCCACTCGGCGGGCGTGAGCTTCGCCTGCACGTGCTGCGGGTCGATGCCCGGATACCAGTTGAACTGCTTGACGATGCCGTCGGCCTGCACTTCCGGACTTTCGGCGAAGTCGATGAACTTCTTGGCGATGGCCGCGTTGGCGGCCTTGGCCGGAATGACGTAGTACATCGGCTGTCCCGGCAATCCCGGCGACGGCAGCGCGAGCTTGACCTTCGGGTTCAGCTTGCCCTCGGCCTGCCACGTGTAGAACATGTCGACCCAGACCGGACCCATCGCGATCTCGCCGCGATTCAGCATGTCGAGCGTGCCGGCATTGCCCGGCGTCATCACGACGTACTGGTTGAAGTCCTTGAGCCCGGCGAGCGATTTGTCGATCGCCGCCTTGTCGCCGGCCGCGTACGGTCCCTTCTCCAGCTTGTCACCGAGGCCGCCGCTCGCGTTGACCCAGCCCATGACGAAGCCCACGCCCGACATGCCGCCCTTGACGCCGTTGTAGCCGAACTGCTTCGGGTTCTTCTTCACCCATTCGGTCAGCTCGGCGAACGACTTCGGCGGCGCCTTCACGAGGTCCGGGTTGTACGCGAACGCGATCTGGCTGTGGAACATCGGCAGCACATAGCCGTCGACGTTGGCGCCGAGCGCGTTCTTCGCCGTGTCACGCGACACGAGCTTGCCCGCCGCGACGTCGTTGCGGTACGGCATCAACAGCTTTTCGTCGACCATCGTCGCCGCGCCGCGCTGGTGGACGACCGCGACGTCCGTATCCCACGTCGCCGAGCCCGCCTTCTGCTGCGCGGACAGCTTTTCGTAGATCTTCTGCGAACCGCCGTCGCCCGGGCCCGTGCCCACCGCCCGCACCTTGACGCCCGGGTTCATCTTCTCGAACTTCGGCCCGAGGTAATTGTTGACGTAGTCGACCATGTTCTGGTCGCCGGCCGTCACCACGTTGAGCGTCTGCGCGCCGACGGCGCCGGGCGCGGCGAGCGCCGCGGCCAGCGTACCCACTGCGAACAATGTGCGGAACTGCATGATCACCTCCTAGGGATTGCCACTGGGAAACAACAGGAGCGCCTCGCGCGGGACGACGACGGTCGCCGCCGTCCCCTCGGCGACGCGCTCCGGCGCCTGAACCCACACTTCGGCGTCGTCGGTGCGGACGCGATAGCGATAGCCGTGGCCGACGTAGACCGATTGCGCGACGACACCCGCCAGCAGCAGCGCATCGGCCGCGTGGCCGGTGCCGTGCAGGGCGAGCGTCGCCGCATCGCTGCGAAAATGCGCGCGGAGCCGCGCCGCGGCCGGCGTGCCGGCCACCGCGGCGGCCAGCGTGCCGCCTGCCGTATGCATCAGATCGAGGGCGTTGTCGGCGCCCATGAAGCCCGCGACGAACGCGCTCTCCGGCTTGTGGAAGATGTCCTCCGGCGTGCCGAGCTGCACGATGCGGCCGGCGTCGATCACCGCGATGCGGTCGGCGAGCGTCAGCGCTTCCTCGCGATCGTGCGTGACGTACACGGCGGTGATGCCGATGCGCCGCTGCAGCGCGCGCAGTTCGTGGCGCAGTTCGAGCCGCACCTTGTAGTCGAGGTTGGACATCGGCTCGTCGAGCAGCAGGAGGTGCGGGTCGACGGCCAGCGCGCGCCCGAGCGCCACGCGCTGGCGCTGGCCGCCGGAGAGCTGCGTCACCGGGCGCTGCGTGAAACCGTCGAGTTGCAGCAGCTTCAGCATTTCGCCGACGCGCCTGGCGATCGCGTCACCGGCCCAGCCGCGCATCTTCAGGCCGTAGCCGATGTTGCCGGCCACCGTCATGTGCGGCCACAGCGCGTACGACTGGAACATCATCGCGGTTTCGCGCTTTTCCGGCGGCAACCGCGTGATGTCGACGCCGCCGACGCTGATCGTGCCTTCGTCGGGGATCACGAAGCCGGCGATCGCCCGCAGCAGCGTCGTCTTGCCGCAGCCGGAGCTGCCGAGCAGCGCGATCATCTCGCCGCGCTCCACGCCCAGGCTCACGCGGTCGAGCACCCGCGTGCCCCCGTAGGAGACGGACAACGCTGCGATGGAAAGGTAGGGCATCGGCGGCTCGCGTCTGGCTTTCCCCGCATTCTGGCGACGCGGTGGGACGAGAGTGTGTACCTAAATTGTGACAATGGTCATGCTGCGACGCGCAAAACCACGGCGCGGACCATTCTCAGGCGCGGCTGGCGGACGCCCGTGCCGTATAGAGGCGGTGCAGCGTGATCTTGCGCACCTCGGCCTTGCTGGCTTCGATGTGCGAACGCAACAGCCGCGTGGCCTCGTCGGCGCGGCGGCGGATGACGGCGCGCAGGATCTGCGCGTGCTCTTCGTAGGTCTTGTCGATCCGGTATGCCTGCGTGAAGTCCAGCCGGCGGATGATCCGGATGCGCTCCGTGACTTCGCGATGACAGCGCGCGACCTCCGGATTGCCCGCGGCTTCGACCAGCGCAGTATGGAAGGCCTCGTCGAGCGCGGCGACCGCCTTGGGTACCGTCAGCCGCTCGGCCTCCGGTACCAGCCAGACGGCTTTCAGCGCGTCCAAGCCTTCGCGCTCCGGCAATTCGCACAGCCGCGTGACCGAAGCCTGCTCGAGAATGAGCCGCAGGTCGTAGAAGTCCTCGAACTGCTGGAAGTCGTACGGCCGCACGCTCCAGCCGACGCGCAGGTGGACCTGCAGGTAGCCTTCGCGCTCCAGACGGTACAGCGCATCGCGGACCGGCGTGCGACTCATGTTCAGGCGCTGGGCGATCTCGGTCTCGGTGAAGCGGTCGCCCGGTACCAGCTCGAAGTCGAAGATGCTGCCCTTGAGCTTTTCGTAGGCGGTTTCGGCCAGCGAGCGCTCGGGCACGGGGGGCGCCTTCAACACGACGCTTTTCATCGCGGCGCACCGGGCGGCAGCAGGCTCACGTGCGCGGCGACGATCCGCCAACCCTCGGCCATGCGAACCCACGTGTGACTCTGGCGTCCACGAACGGCGCCGCCCGCCCGCTCGAATTCCATGTTGGCGGTCGCGAAGTCGGTGCCGTAGGTGGTGATCACCGTGGTCGTCAGCGTCCGGGCAAGCCCGGCGGCCGAACGCGCCGAGCGGAACGCGGCGATCGCATCGTGGCCGTACAGACTTTCCGTGACGCCGTAGCGCAGCGTATGCGCGCTGTTCCAGAAGAGCTCGTCGAGCACGCCGACGTCGTTGCCGACGAGGGCCTGCTCGTAGCGGTCGAAGGCCGCGCGCACTTCGGCGACGATCTCGGGCCGGTTGATGTCGGGGCTGGGCATGGAATCAGGCGTGCACGCGCAGGCAGCGGCGCGAACGACGCGCCGGTGGCCGCGAGGGTGGCTGCCACGCGGAAGCATAAGTCTTCGCGCCAGGGCGCCGCAATGATCTGCACGCCGATCGGCAGCGCACCCGCGCGCGGCATCGGCGCCGCCAGCACCGGCAGCCCGATACAGGAGATCGGTTGCGTGAGCACGCCGAGGCTTGGGCGCAACGGCAGGCGCTGGCCGGCGAGGTCGATCCATTCGGTGCCCGCCGGCTGGGCGGCGCAGGGCGTGGCCGCGGCGATCAGCACGTCGATATCGCGGAAGAGCTCGCGGACGCTGTCGCGATACCACGAGCGCACGCGTTGCGCCTTCAAGTACCAGGCGGCGGGCGTGAGCGCGCCGGCGACGAAGCGGTCGCGCGACAGCGGTTCCATGTCGGCACGGCGAGTTCGCAACTCGGGCAGGTGCAGCGCTCCCCCTTCGCTCGCGGTGATCAGGAACGCCGCCGCACGGCCCAGCGCCGCGCCGGGAAGCTCGACCGTGCGCGAGACACCGAGGGCGAGACACGCCCGGTCGACTGCCGCGCGTGCCGGCGGCGTCTGGTGCTGGTCGAAGTAACCGGACAGGCGCGCGATGCGCAAGCCCGCTGCGCCCTGCTCGCAGGCGTGCCGCACCGGCTCCAGCGCGCGCTGCGCACAGGCCGGATCGCCCGGATCGGCGCCCTGCAGCACGTCGTAGCAGGCGGCGAGATCGGGCAGCGTGGTGGCGAACGGCCCCACGTGATCGAGGCTGTCGACGAACGGATAGCTTCCGCGGCGCGAAAGCCGGCCGTACGTCGGCTTCAATCCCCAGATGCCGCACAGCGACGCGGGAACGCGGATCGAGCCATTGGTATCCGACCCGAGCGACAACGACACGAGGCGCGCCGCCACCGCCGCGCCGGACCCGCCCGACGAGCCGCCCGCCACGCACGCGGGATCGTGCGGGTTGCGCGTCACGCCATAGTGCGCGTTCTCCGTCGTGAACCCGTACGCGTACTCGTCCATGTTGAGCGCGCCGACGAGGATCGCGCCCGCTTCGCGCATGCGCGCGACCAGCGTGGCATCGGCCGTCGCGGGCGGCACTTCTGCGTTGACCCTGGAACCGGCCAGCGTGGTCATCCCGGCGACGTCGAACAGATTCTTGACGGCATAGGGGACGCCGGCGAGCGGCGGCAACGCCTCGCCCGCCGCACGGCGACGGTCGACGGCGCGCGCCTCCGCCAGCGCGCGTTCGCCGGTCACTGCGGTGAAGCTCCGCAGCTGCGGGTCCACGCGCGCGATGGCCGCCAGCGCGCTTTCGGTGACTGCCCGCGCCGTGGTCGCGCCGCCTTTCACCGCCGCGGCGATCGCGAGCGCCGTCGGTGGCAGCGCCGCCGTCACGGACGGAAGACCGGCGCCATCTCGGCCTCGACCGCCAGCTTCAGTTCCAGCAGCGGCGCCGCGATCGCCGCCGTACGCGCGAAGTGGCCGATCACGCGCTCGCGCTCATCGGCGGCGAGCGCGATGCCGTGCGCGGCGCAGGCGGCGTCGACGTAGGCGGCGATTTCGCGATCGGTCATGGCGAAATGAGGGTCAGACTCGAAATTCCTTGCAGGGTGGCGACATGACCCTCAATTCGCTTAAATCCCCCCGGATCAGCGCCGTACTTCGCGCTGGAAAATCTCCAGGCTCTTCTTCTTCGTGTTGATGAAGCTCGGCTCGGAGAGCGTGGCGAGCGTGCGCGGCCTCGCGTCATCATACTTCAGGATCTCCGCGACCTTGGTCGGGCGTTTGGTCAGCAGCAGGACCTCGTCGGCCAGGTAGACCGCCTCCTCGAGATCGTGCGACACGAGCATCATCGTCGTACCCGTGGCCATGAACACTTCCTGCAGTTTTTCGCGGATGAAGAGCGTCATCTCGAAGTCGAGCGCCGAGAACGGCTCGTCCAGGAACAGCACCTCGGGGTTGGGCGCCAGCGCGCGCATGATCGATGCCGTCTGCTGCTGCCCGCCCGACAGCTCGTACGGATAGCGCTTCAGGTCGAACTTGACGTCGAACGACGCGACCAGCTCCCCGACGCGGCGGTCGACCTCGCCCTTCGACTTGCCCTCGAGCTGCAGCGGGTAGGCGATGTTGTCGATCGTGCGCATCCACGGGAACAGCGCCTCGCGGTAGTTCTGGAACACGTAGCCGATCTTGGTCTCGGCGAGCGACTTGCCGTCGAACAGGATCTCGCCGGCGTCGATGGGAACGAGGCCGGCGATCATGTTGATCAGCGTGGACTTGCCGCAGCCGTTCGGCCCGAACACCGACACGATCTTGTGCTTCGGGATGTCGAGGTCGAAGCTCTCGTACAGCGGCCAGCCGGCGAAGTATTTGGTGAGGCCGCGGATGGTGATCTCGGTGCCGGCCGGACCGGGCACGAACGGCGGCACCGGAACGTCGGCGATCACGGAAGGATTGAGAGGTCGCATGATTATCGGCCGCTCCAGTGGACGATGCGTCGTTCGAGATAGAGGAACAGGATGTTGAGCGCATAGCCCAGCGCCCCGGCGGCGAGGATCGCCGCGTACATGCTCCTGACGTTCAGCACCTGCTGCGCATCGATGATCCGGTGCCCCAGCCCGTTGTCGGAGCCGATGAACATCTCGGCCACGATGACGATCACCAGCGCCATCGAGACCGCGCTGCGCAGGCCCACGAACGTCGGCTGCAGCGACTCCCAGATCAGCACGTCCTTGAAGATCTGCCAGCGCGAGGCCCCCATCACCTTCGCCGCCATCACGCGCTGCTTGCGCGCGTTGATCACGCCGTAGGCACTGTTGAACACGACCAACAGGAACGCGCCGAACGCCGCGATGGCAACCTTGTTGATGTCGGACACGCCGAAGATCAGCAGGAACAGCGGAATGAGCGCCGACGACGGCGTGGAACGGAAAAAATCGATCAGGAATTCGACGCTGCGATAGGCGCGCTCGTTGCTGCCGAGCACGACGCCGAGCGGCACGCCCACCACGGCGGCGATCAGGAACGCCTCCAGCGTCCGCTTGACGGTCACCAGAAAATCGCCCAGCAGCGGTCCGCCTGCGAGCCCGGTGATGAGCGTCGTGATGGTGTCCACCGGCGTGGGCAGCAGGATCGGCTTGATGAAGCCGCTGCGCACGGCCAGGTCCCATGCGATGAACAACAGCAGCGGCCCCACCACCGGCAGGAACTTTCCCCAAAGCGGCGCCTTGGGCGGCGCCGGTGCAGCCGCCGCCGCGGCCGCCCACGGCGTGGTCGTGGTGCTCGACGTGGTGTCGGCCATGGTCAGGCCTTGTACAGAAGGTCGGCGACGACGACCTTCTTGTCGAAGATGCCCTTCTCCGTGAAGAGGTCGTAGAACTTCTGGAAATAGGCAACGTCGCTCGGCTTGAACTCGTTGTAGGGCATGTAGGAGGCGAGCGGCACCTCGTTGGTCAGCGCGCCCTCGATCGCCGTGTAACCTTTCATGTACTGCCGCGCCTCGTCGGGCTTGGTGCGCACGAGCTCGACGCCGCGCAGGTACGCCGCGATGAATTTCTTCGTCGCTTCCGGATTCTTCTTGATGAACTCGGTGGTGAGACTCGCCGCTCCGCCGTGCCACGGCGCCAGCGGATCGCCGAGGATGTACTTGGCCACCACGCCGGCCTCGACGACGCGCGTCGTGCCGTTCATGCGGCCGATGGTGCCCGTGGGCTCCAGCGTGTAGCAGGCGTCCACCTGGCCGGCCACGATCGACGCCACGTGCTGGCCGATCGGCAGCTCGATCACCGTGACGCCCGTGGCGCCGGCGCGCTCGAGCATCGTCTTGCACAGCGTGACGTTCTGGATGCCGGGACCCGAGGCGATCCGCTTGCCCTTCAGGTCGGCGATCGTCTTCGCCGGGTTGTCCTTGGGAACGATGAACTCGTCGAGCACGTACTTCGCGTTGCTCGGATTGGTACAGAAGATGCGGAACAGACCCGGCTGCGCGATCTCGCCGATCGCGAGATTGGCCGAGCCGGTGCCGTTGGAGCTGCCGTCCGAGCGGCCGGACAGCATCGCCTCCATCACCTGCTGCGCACCCGCGAACTTGAGCGGTTCGACGTCGAGCCCGGCTTCCTTGAAGTAGCCCTTCTCCACCGCGGCGAAGAACGGCAGGCCCGCCGCCACCGGCCAGAAGCCGATGCGGATCTTGGGGGATGCCTGCGCGCGCACGATCGCGGGCGCACCGAACAGCGTGAGCGCCGTGCCCGCGGCGGCGGCGGAAAGCAGTTGGCGGCGGCCCGGGTTCGCCACGGCTTCGGTGGCGGCGGCGCTGGGCGTGGATTCGGCGGTCGGAACGGACGGCTTGGTCATCGCATTTCTCCTGATCGAGGGTGAGGTAGCGGTGCGGACGGCGTCCGCGATGTCAAGGTGGTAACGGCCACGGGATGCCGCGTCGGCGCCGCGGGCGCCTGGGCGTTCAGGAAATTGCGCCAGCCGCCGAAATGCGAAATGTCCTCGGCACCGGCGGTCGCCGCGGATTCGCACAGGAAGCCCTGCACCGACGTGCCGTCGTCGAGCGCGAGCGTGCCGATACCGAGCGGTGCGGGGATGCCGGCGACGAACGAGCCGAACGCGGCCAGCGGCAGTTCCCAGACTTCGACGTCGATCGCATGGCCGTCCTCGCCCGCGGTGCGCACCAGCCCAGGCTTGGGTGGCGTCGTATTCGGCAGCGCGTACAGCCGATAGGCGGGCGCGGTGCGCGTGCGCCGCACCAGCCGCGCGCGGCGCTGCGTGAGTTCGCCATTGAGCGGCAGGCCGGTCAGGTGCGCACCGACGACGGCGATCTGCGCGATGTCGGCGGCGGCCACGAACCGTTCGTCCGCGGGCTGCGCGGCGTCGAGCGCACCCAGCGGCAGCGCGGAGTCGGCGTGAAAGCGTGCGCCGAACTCGGCCAGCATGAGATCGCTGCCGGCGGGCCCGATCAGCGTGATGCCGAACGGACGCCCGTCGGGGCGCATCGATGCCGGGACGGCGAGCGCCGCGAGATCGAGCAGGTTGACGAAATTGGTGTACGTGCCCAGGCGCCGGTTCAACTCGACCGGCTCCGCCTGCACTTCGGCGATCGTGTACGTCGTGGGTGCGGTCGGCACCACCAGCACGTCGATCGTGTTCCACATGCGCGCGAGCGTCGCCTTCATCTCGGCCAGTCGCCCATCGGCGACGAACACGTCGGTGGCGGAGTAACGGCGGGCGCCCGCGATGATGCCGCGCACCGTCGGGTCGAGCGAGTCGGGCTCCGTGTCGAAGAACCTGCGGATGCCGGCGTGGCGTTCGGCCACGTGCGGTCCGTCGTAGAGCATCGATGCCACCGCGCGCCACGGCGCGAAGTCGATCTCGCGGGAGGAGCCGCCGAGCGCCGAGACGCGCTGCAACGCGGTCGTGAACGCCGCCGCCGATAATGCGTCCCCGTAGAACTCGAGCTGCTCGCGCTGCGGGGTCGCGAAAACGAAGCGGTCGCGCAGGAACGGCCGATCGAGCGGCCACGCACGTCCGGTGGAATCATCGGCATCGCCGGCCGCCGCCGCGAACACGCGCGCGGCATCGGCCACCGTCAGCGCGAAGATCGACACGCAGTCGAGTGACCGGCACGCCGGCACCACGCCGCGCGTCGACAGGAGCCCGCGCGTGGGCTTCCAGCCGACGATGTTGTTGAGACCGGCGGGGACGCGTCCGGAGCCCGCCGTGTCGGTGCCGAGCGCGAAGTGCACGAGACCCAGTGCGACGGCAACGGCCGAGCCGGAACTCGATCCTCCGGAGATCAGCTGCGGGTCGAAGGCGTTCGGCACGGCGCCGTAGGGCGAGCGCGTGCCGACCAGGCCCGTGGCGAACTGGTCGAGATTCGTCTTGCCGACGACGATGGCGCCCGCGGCTTCCAGCGCCGCGACCACCGCCGCGGGTTGCGCGGGGTGATAGGTGAAGGCCGGGCAGGCCGCCGTCGTCGCCAGGCCGGCGACGTCGATGTTGTCCTTGACGGCACACAGGGCGCCGAACACCGGCAGCGCAAGCGCGCGCGCCGGATCGGCCGCGAGCATGCGATCGAGAACGACGGCGCGCTCGCGCAGCGTGGCCGCGGGCGCCGTCGAGATCCACACCGGATGTCCGCGCGCCGCGGCTGGCCGCGCCAGCCAGTACTCCACCACTTCCGAAGGACGCCATGCGCCGCGACGGTAGGCGTCGTGCAGCGCGGAAAGGGTCACCGGCGGGATCTGCGGCATGGTCGGCGGGCAGGGCGTGATTGCTTGTATACTCAGTTGCATACTAGCAAGCACAATGCCAACTTCAGCGACGCAGCAATCTCCTTTATTTCATGAAGTTAGCGCAGGCGGCGCCGCGGGCATCCAGCCGCCGGTGCGGATCAGGTTGGTGCGTCCGGCGCCGTTTCGCACCGAAAACATGCGCGCCGCCAACCGCGCGACGACGTCAGGTCTTCGGCTTGGAGCCGAGCGTCGTTCGGGCTTCCGTCGTCCCCGCGTCCTGCCCGAAGTGCGGGGCCGCCAGCCGCAGGTAGTGGAACATCGACCACAGCGTCAGCACCGCCGCCACCCACAGCGCGATGGTGCCGAGCACCGGCGTCGACACGCCGGGGATGACGGGCTCCCACAACAACAGCGCGATGATGGCCGTCATCTGCGACGCGGTCTTCACCTTGCCGATGAACGCCACCGCCACGTTCTTGGTCTTGCCGAGCTGCGCCATCCATTCGCGCAGCGCCGAAATCGCGATCTCGCGGCCGATGATGATGATCGCCAGATACGCTTCGGCGCGACCGAGCTGGACCAGGAGGATCAGCGCCGCGGCGACCATCAGCTTGTCGGCCACCGGGTCGAGGAACGCGCCGAACGCGCTGGTCTCGCCCCACCGGCGCGCGAGGTAGCCGTCGAGCCAGTCGGTGATGGCCGCCACCGCGAAAATCGACATCGCCGTCCAGTTCTTGGCCACCGGCATCAGCCACGTGTCCGGCAGGTAGTAGACGGCGACGAAGACCGGGATCATGACGATCCGCAGCCAGGTCAGCGCGATGGGAATGTTGAAGGGCATCGACGGTGCCGAGCGCGAGGGCGCGGTCGCACCGATTCTACCTTGCGCGGGCGGCGCGGTTCGCCCCGGCATCGGTCGCCGCGACCGGCACCGCGTTCGCCTCCCGGCCGTCGGGCGGCGCGTGCGGTGCCCGAAACAGCGACGCTGCGTTCGGGGGACGGCGGCGTCCCGGGCTCCGCGTCCTCCGGGGACCGCGGCGTCGCGCGATGAGGGCGCCGCCCACGTCTGCCGCAAGGGCGCGCCGAGTATGTTGAAATTCGCTTGCTGCCGGCACGCCGCGCGCGTCTCATTTTCGCAAGCGGCGGCGCGCGGCCGCTGAAGTCGCCGCTCATATCTTGCATTGCTCGTCCTCGTTGAAAAACGGGGGAAGCTGTCCTCCCGCGTTTTTCGACGCGCTAGTGCAATTCGGCGAAGATGCGCTCGGCGAGCGCCCGCGAAATGCCGGGCACGCGCGCGATGTCCTCGACGCTTGCCGCCTGCACGCCCTTGACGCCGCCGAAGTGCTGCAAGCAGCGCCTTGCGCTTCGTCGGCCCGATGCCGGCGATCTCCTGCAGCGTCGACGTCGTCCGCGCCTTGCCGCGCCGCGCGCGATGGCCCTGGATCGCGAATCGATGCGCCTCGTCGCGAATCTGCTGCAGCAGGTGCAGCCCCGGATGGTCGGACGGCAGGTTCAGCACCGTGTCGCGGTCGGGGAACACGATGTCCTCCTCGCCCGCCTTGCGTTCCGGGCCCTTGGCGATGCCGATCAGCGGCACGCCGTGCATCCCCTGCTCCTCCAGCACGTTCGCCGCCACGGCGACCTGCCCCTTGCCGCCGTCGATCACCAGCAGGTCGGGCGCCGGATACTCGCCGGCGACGATGCGCGCGCAACGCCGCGAAAGCGCCTCGCGCATCGCGGCGTAGTCGTCGCCGCCCTGGTCGGGCGTGACGTTGAAGCGCCGGTACTCGGACGACTGCATCGCCAAGCGGTCGAAAATGACGCACGACGCGACGGCCGCCTCGCCCATCGTGTGCGACACGTCGAAGCACTCGATGCGCTGGACGGACGGCGGCAATCCGAGCGCCTGCTGCAGCGCGGTCAGCCGGTCTTCCTGCGTGGCCTTCTGCGCGAGCTTCTGGCGGATGGCCAGCGTCGCGTTCTGCAGCGCCATCGTCAGCCACACGCGACGCTCGCCGCCGGGATTGCCGACGATCTCGACCTTCTGCCCCGACTGCAGCGACAGCACCTCGGCCAGCGCCTCGTGCTCGACGACGTCGGGGACGACGATCGTCGGCGGCACCGGCCGCTCGACGTAATGCTGCTCGAGGAACGCCGGCACGATCTCCGGCAACGCGGCCGGGTCGGCGGCATCCGCGTGCCGCGGAAAGAACGTGCGGTCGCCCACGTGCCGCCCGCCGCGGATCATCACGACGTTGACGGCGAAGAGGCCGCGTTCCGTCGCGGCGGCCACCACGTCGATGTCGCCGGCGGTGGCGCTCTCGACGAACTGCCGCGACTGCAGCTGCTGCAGCCGGGCGATCTTGTCGCGGATGCGCGCCGCGCGCTCGAACTCGAGCTTCGCGGCCGCCTCCTCCATCTGCGCCTGCAGCTGCGTCAGGACCTCGCCGGCCTTGCCGCGCAGGAACAGCGCGGCGCCCTCCACGTCCTCGCGATACTCGGCTTCGCCGATCAGGCCGACGCAGGGCGCCGTGCAGCGCTGGATCTGGTGCAGCATGCACGGCCGCGAGCGGTTGGCGAACACCGTGTTCTCGCAGGTGCGCAGCAGGAACACCTTCTGCAGCAGTCGCGATGCCGTCGCGGACGGCGCCCGCGCTCGGGAACGGGCCGAAGTAGCGATGGCGGCGGTCGAGCGCGCCGCGATGGAAGCGCAGCTGCGGATACGGATCGCCGGAGATGCAGACGTACGGATAGCTCTTGTCGTCGCGGAACAGGATGTTGTAGCGCGGCTCGTGCGACTTGATGAAATTGTTCTCGAGCAGCAGCGCCTCGCCCTCGGAGCGCGTGACCGTCGTCTCCACGCGCGCGACCTGCGCGACCATCGCCGCGATCCGCGGTTCGTGGCCGGACTTCTGGAAGTAGTTGGAGACCCGCTTCTTGAGGTCGCGCGCCTTGCCGACGTACATCGTCTCGCCGGCCGCGTTGAGCATCCGGTAGACGCCCGGACGATGCGGCAGCGACGCCAGCAGCTCGCGCGCATCGAACGGCGCCGGCGTCCGCGCGGTGGGTGCGGAAGGCGTCGTCGAACTCAACGCCCGGCACCTGCCGGGACACCGCCGGCGAAATGCGCGGCGATCGCATCGAACACCGCGTGGAACATCGCCGTCGTCAGGCGGCGCGTATTCGTGTTGTAGCGGCTGCAGTGATAGCTGTCGACGAGCACGCGCCCGCCGGGCAGCGCGTGCACGGCGCCGTGCGCGAACGCCAGCGCGGACGGGCGCATGCCGAGCGCGCGCAGCGTCGCGTCGTGCGCGATGCGGCCGAGCGCCAGGATGGCGCCGCCCGCGGGCACCATCCGCAGGTCCGCTGCCAGGAATTGATTGCAGGTGCGCATCTCGGCCGGCGTCGGCTTGTTCGCCGGCGGCAGGCACTTCACCGCGTTGGTGATCCGGCAGTCGATCGAGCCGCATGCCGTCGTCGCGTCCTGCCGCGACGGCGCGCGTCGCATGGCCGTAGCGATGCAGCGTCTCGTAGAGCAGGATGCCGGCATAGTCGCCGGTGAACGGGCGGCCGCTCGCATTGGCGCCATGCATGCCGGGCGCGAGGCCGACGATCGACGAGCGCGCGCCGCAGCATCGCCGAACGGCGGCACCGGCCTGCACCAGTAAGTCGGATGCAGCGCATGCACGTCGTCGAGAAAATGCGCCAGCCGCGGGCAGCGGCGGCAGGTTTCATCGTAGATGGCGGCCGCGGGCGGCGCGTGGTCTTCTGGCACAATCGGGAATCGGTGGTCAGGGATCAGGTACGGAACGTGCGCACGGCGAAGCGCGGGAAGAGCCGCGTTGCGCCAATACGATCCGCGAATGATATCCGGGTTCTTCGACGGCCGAACTCTACTCGCGCGAACGCCCCTGCCCGCAAGCCCCGCCAGCCGATCGCCGGAATTCCGCTTCCCGTCGCCTCTCATGCTCGCTCCTTCCTACCAGCTCGAAGTGCGCTCGCGCACGCCGGCGCGGGCCACCCGCAAGCCGCCGCTGCTGTTCATCCACGGCGGCTACTGCGACAGCTGGTGCTGGGAGCCGTATTTCCTGCCATGGTTCGCTGCGCAAGGGGTGGCCCGCCCACGCGCTGTCGCTGCGCGGCCATGGCGGCAGCGGCGGTGCGCGACACGCTGTTCATCGCGGGGCTCGACGACTACGTCGCCGATGTCGAGCACGTCGCCGGCCAGCTCCCGGCGCCGCCGGTCCTGATCGGCCATTCGATGGGCGCGGCGATCTGCGAGCGGATGATGGCCACGCGCCCGGTCCGCGGCGCGGCGCTGCTGGCGCCGGTGCCTCCGGCGGGATTGTTGCCGGTCGCCGCGCGGCTCGCTGCCACGCACCCGGGCTACCTGTCGCACATGATCGGCATGGACCCGACACGGATGTCCGACGACATCCTCCAAACGCTGCGCCCGTTCTACTTCAGCGACCAGGTCGACCCGGCGATCCTGCGCGAGGCACTCACGCACCTGAACGGCGAATCGCCGCGCGTGCTGTTCGACCTGGCGCTGCGGCTGCACTGGGCATTGCCGCAGGGATCGGCGTCGCCGGTCTTCGTCATGGGCGCGACGGACGACAGGATTGCCGTGCCGGACGACGTCCGCGCGACAGCCGCGCACCACCACGTCGACGCGAAGATCCTCCCGGGCAGCGGCCACATGATGATGCTCGAGCCCGAGTGGAAAAAGGCGGCGGAAGCGCTGGCCGCCTGGCTCGGCACGATCGCGTAGCACACGCGTCCGCGGCGGCGGCGGCGTGGCGTCGCCGGCTAGTGCAGCTTCTTGCGGACGAACTCGAAGAACGAATCCGCCGGCAGCGGCTTGCTCGCCCAGAAGCCCTGGAACGCGTCGCATCCGCGCACGTCGAGGAACTCGAGCTGTTCGCGCGTGCCCACGCCTTCGGCCACCACCTTGAGTCCGAGACCGCGCGCGAGGCCGATGATGGCTTCCGTGATGGCGGCGTCCTGGGGGTCCGACTCGAGGTCGGCGATGAACGAGATGTCGATCTTCAGCGTGTCGATGGGAAAATGCTTCAGGTGGGTGAGTGACGAGTAGCCGGTGCCGAAGTCGTCGATGGCGACGGTGAAGCCTTCGTCGCGCAACTGGTGCAGCACCTTGCGGATGGCGTCGAGGTCGTGCAGCAGGCTCGTCTCGGTGACCTCGAGCTCGATCCACGACGGGTCGCACTCCTCGCTCTTCACGATGTCGGAGATGCGCTGCGCCAGGTCCTCGCGGTAGAACTGCCGCGCCGACAGGTTCACCGAGACCGTGAGCGTCAGCCCCGCCTGGCGCCACGCGACGCACTGCCGCGCCGGCGGAGCGCAGCACCCATTCGCCGAGCACATGGATCAGACCCGATTCCTCGGCGAGCGGAATGAACACCTGCGGCGGCACGTTGCCATGCTGCGGGTCGCTCCAGCGCAGCAGCGCCTCGGCCCCGATGATCGCGCGGTCGGAGATCCGCACGACCGGCTGGTAATGGAGCCGCAGCGCGCCGTCGGTCGAGCGCGCGTGCGCAGCGCGGTCTCGAGCGTGTGCTGGCGCAGCCGGTGCTCGGCCAAGTTCTCGTCGATGTACTGGTACGTGTTGCGGCCGAGTTCCTTCGACCGGTACATCGCGACGTCGGCATGCTTCAGCAGTTCCTCCGGGTCGTCCGAATCGTCGGGGTAGACGGCGATGCCGATCGACGACGTGACGTAGATGTCGTTGTCCTCGATCTCGAACGGTTGCGCGATCGCGTCCAGCAGCTTCTGCGCGATGCGTCCGAGCACGGCGCGGTCGTCGAAGTCCTCGACGATCACCATGAACTCGTCGCCGCCCAGCCGCGCGAGCAGGTCGGTCTCGCGCAACGCGCCGGACAGCGACGCCGTGACGCGCTTCAGGAGCTCGTCGCCGATGCGGTGCCCCAGCGTGTCGTTGACGTTCTTGAAGCGGTCGAGGTCGATGAACAGCACGCCGACGCGGTGGCCGCTGCGCTTGGCCTGCGCGATCGCCTGCGTCAGCCGTTCGTGCAGCAGCAGGCGGTTCGGCAATCCGGTCAGCGCGTCGCGCGTGGCCAGGTACTGCAGCCGCTCCTCGGCCTGGATCCGCGACGACACGTCCTGCACGAACGACAGGATCGACACGATCTGCCCGTCGTCGTCGAGCAGCGCCGAGTGATACCACTCGCACCAGATCGTGTTGCCGTCGTGGCGGTGATTGCGCGTCAAGCCGGTCGCGCGCGGCTCCTCGCCGCCCATCAGCCGCGCGACGAGTCCCGCGAGTCCCTCGCGGTCTTCCTCGTGGACGAGCGGGCTGTCGGCCAGCGGGATGCCGAGGATCTCGTCGGAGCGCCAGCCGAAGATGTTCTCCGCCTGCGGCGACCAGCGGACGAGCCGGAAATCGCGGTCCCATTCGAGCACCGCGAGCGGCGTGTTGCTGATGTGCGACGACAACATCCAGTTGGCGCGCTTCAGGTCGTCTTCGTTGCGCTTCTGGTCGTGGATGTCGGCGTGCACCGCGTAGATGCCGACGACGTTGCCCTCGGCGTCGCGGTTCGGCGCGTAGTGGACCGATTCCCAGCGCTCCTGGCCGTCGGGCTGCGCGAGCTGCTTTTCGGTGGACACCGTTTCGCCGGCCAGCACGCGGTCGAGCAGCGGGCCGAGCTGCATGGCGCGTTCCTTGCCCACGACGTCGGCGAACGTCCGCCCGGTGAGTTCCTTGCGGCTCTCGCCCAGCCATTCCTCGTTGTGGCGATTCAGGAAGCGAAAGCGGTAGTCGCGGTCGATGTACGACACGCGCGCCGGCACGTTGTCCATGATGAGCCGCATGCCGGCCTCGGAATCGCGCAGCGCTTCCTGCGCTTCCTTCAGGCCGTGGATATCGTTCATCAGCACGAAGGCGCCGTGGACTTCGCCCGACGGCGCGGCGTCCGGCACCACGCGGATCGTCATCCACCGCTTGACGCCGTTGGCGCCGGGCACCAGGCGGTCGAACGCCGTCGACTCGCCCTCCATCGCCCGCGTGATCATCGCCTGCGCGCTCTGGTAGATGCCATGGCCGACGACGTCGCGCAGCCGCATGACGCTCACCTGGTCCGGCGTCAGTCCGAAGAACTGCAGGAACGTGCGGTTCACGTAGTGGCAGCGTTCGTCGCGGTCGATGTACGCCACGGGCGCGGGCACGCCGTCCATGATCGCGCGCAGCTGGCCTTCGCGCGAGGCCAGCGCGTCCTGCGCCTGCTTCAGGTCGGTGATGTCGTGGCCGACGACGTACTCGCCCTTCACCGTGCCGTCGAAATTGAGGTCGGGTACGCAGCGGGCGCGGATCCAGCGCTCGCGGCCGCTGGCATCGACGACCGCGCGCTCGTACGTGATCGCCTCGCCGGCGAACGTGCGGTTGCGGCCAGGCTCCATCAGTCCCGCGAAATCGGTCCCGAGCACCTCCTCGGTGCTCTTGCCCAGCACTGCGTCGCGCTCGCGGCCGACGAGGCGCAGGAAAGCCTCGTTGACGAACTCGTACTTGCGATCGGCCGACAGGTAGACGATCGGCTCCGGAATGTTGTCGTTGAACAGTCGCAGCTGCTCCTCGCGCGCGGCCAGCGCCTGCTCGGTCAGCTTGAGATCGTGGATGTCGTATTCGGTGCAGTAGAGACCGCGCACCGAACCCGACACGTCGAGGTCGGGCGCGATGCGGCCGTGCAGCCAGCGCCGCTGGCCCTGCATCGTGGCGCCGATGCGCTCGTACTCGACGTGCTCGCCGGCCTGCGCGCGCTTCAGCACCGGGCGCAGGAAGGCCGCGACGTCCGACACCATCACCTCGAACGGCGTCTTGCCGTAGATCTCGTCCTGCGGCCGGCAGACGGAATTCGCGAACGCCTGGTTGACGAACGTGTACTTGAGATTGCGGTCCAGGTAGGCGATCGGGCCCGGGATGTTGTCGGCGAAGAGGCGCATCTGCGCCTCCTGCGACTTCAGCGCATCGCGGATGCGGATGTCGTCCTCGATGTCCGTCATCACCGCGAACGCCCCGCCCACGCGGCCGCCGAGTTCGCGGTCCGGGAACAGCGTGATGCGCGTCCAGCGCGCGTCGCCTTCGGACTGCCGTTCCCGCCGCTCGTAGGTCACGGTGGCGCCGGCGAACGCGCGCTCGATGTAGCCCTGCATTTGGGCAAAGGCGTCGGCCGGAAGGACGTCCTTCAGCGCGTGGCCGATCACGTCGTCGGACGGCACCCCGATCCAGGCGCCGAACGGCTTGTTGGCGAAACGGATCTTGTACTGGCGGTCGAAATACAGGATCGGCAGACCGACGCTGTCGGTGACGAGCCGCAACCGATGCTCGCGCTGGCCCGCCTCGAGCTCCAGCCGCTTCAGGTGATCGACGTCGCTGTAGGTGACGAGGAAGCCGCGGACATGGCCCTGCGAGCTGCGGTCGGGATAGTAGTCGACGCGAATCCACAGCGTCGGCCGCCCCACCGTGACGAGTTGCCGCTCGTACGACGTGCGCTCGCCGGACAGCGCCGCGTCGATGTACGCCCGGTAGAGCTGGAACACGTCGCGCCCGAGGACCTCGATCACCTCGCGGCCCAGCACTTCGCCTTCGCGCTTGCCCAGCCAGTCGACGAACGCCTTGTTGACGAAGCGGTAGCGCTGGTTGCGGTCGATGTAGGCGACCGGCACGCCGAGCGCGTTCAGCTTGCGCTGCGACAGCGCCAGCAGCGACTCGCGTTCGACGGGATCGCCGACCGTGTGCACCGGCAGGTCGAGGCGATTCAGGGAGCGCGAGATGGCCATGGGCGGCGTAGGGGTCGGCAGGCGAAGCGAAAGACCATGCGCGACCCGCGGGAGGATCGACTGCCACCCCCGCCGGCAGCGCCCATGGCTTTTGGAACGCCAAGTCGTTCAGTACAAGCAAGGATCAGGCCCGGCGTGCAAACATGAAGCCGCCGGGAAGGACGTGTCGCCGATGCTGCTCTGCAACAAAAATCCGCCGGCGACAATGCAGCACGGCTTCCCACGGACGACCATCCGAACGTTCGTGCGAGCCGGGTACAATCCGCGTCACCAACCAACGCACCCACCGCCGGTGCCGGAACGCGCGAAGCCGGCCTGGCACCGGCGCGTTCCCAGGCGATTGTACCCACCGAATCCCGTTGAGCGCGCCCCTCATGCCCACTTTCAACATCCGCACCGGTCCCGTCGCGATGGCTTGCGGGAGGCCGCGTGCTCGCCGGCGTCGCGCTGTTCGGCCGGTCGCTGCTCATGCTCGGCGGGCATCCGGACACCCCGGCACGGAAATCCGCAAGCGAGTCCGCGCCCGCGGCCGTCGCATACTCCGCGCTGCGGGTGGGCGGCGATTCACTCCCGTCGGACCCGTCGCGGTCCGGGGCGATAGCGTGAGGGTGGTCCGATCGTCCGCCGCCGTTGCGGGAACCCACGCGAATTGGAGGACATCATGAAGAGCGCACGATCGCTGCTCGTCATCGCCGCCGCGCTGTCGTTCGCTGCCGCAGCCGGCGCGCAGGACGTCATCCTGTACGAGGACGACGACTTCAACGGCCAGAGGTACGCGGTGAACGGCTCGGTCTCGGACCTCGCACAGGCCGGCTTCAACGACCGCGCGTCGTCACTGGTGATCCGCGGCGGCTCCTGGCAGATCTGCGCCGATGCCTGGTTTCGCGGGCAATGCGTGACGCTGGGTCCGGGCAACTATCGGTCGCTCGGTGCGATGGGCCTGAACGACAGCGTGTCGTCGCTGCGCGAAATCGGCTGGAACGGCGGCGGCGGTCGCCCCGGCGGCGGTAGCGGCGGACCTGGTTATGGCGCGGGCCCCGGTTCCGGCGGCGGCCCCGGTTACGCGGCTGCCCCCGGTGGCGGTGCGATCGTCCTGTACGAGTCGCCGGGCATGACGGGCCGGTCCTATCCGCTCAGCGGCGCCATGCCCAACTTCGGCGGCAGCGGATTCAACGATCGCGCGTCGTCCGCCGTCGTGGACTCCGGCACGTGGCAGCTGTGCGCCGACGCCGACTTCATGAGCACCTGCGAAGTCTTCGGACCCGGCACGCATGCGGACCTGGGCGGCGTGACCGGACGCGTCAGCTCGGCGCGGCCGATCGCCATCGGTGGCGGCGGCGGCGGCGGCAATGCCGGGGCGGCGGCGGCAACTGGGGTGGCGGCACCCGCGTCGTGCTCTACGAGGGACCGAATTTCCAGGGACGGTCGTACACGCTGAATGCGGACGTGATGGCGAACCTGGGCGACACCGGCTTCAACGACCGCGCGTCGTCGATCCGCGTCGAGCGCGGCTACTGGATGTTCTGCACGGACGCGAATTTCACCGGCGACTGCCGCACGTTCGGCCCCGGCGACTACGCGACGCTGTCGGGCCTGTCCAATCGCATCTCGTCCGGGCGCCGCATCTCCAACGACTATCCGTACAACACGTCGCCCCGCTGGGGCAACTGACGGCGGAGCGCGATGGCCCTCGTCGACGACATCGCGGGCCTGCGTCGCATCCTGGCGCAGGCGCGGACGATCGCCGTCGTGGGCCTGTCGGCCCATTGGCACCGGCCGAGCTATTTCGCGGCCAAGTACATGCAGGACCACGGCTATCGCGTGATCCCGGTGAACCCGAGCTATACCGAGGTGCTGGGACAGCCGTGTTACCCGGAACTCGCGGCGATCCCCGGTCCGGTCGACATGGTCGACTGCTTCCGGCGCGCGGAGGACATCGTGCCGATCGCGCGCGACGCCGTCGCCAAGGGCGCCCGCGTGCTGTGGATGCAGCTCGGCATCCGCAATGAGGAGGCGGCGCGGATCGCGCTCGCCGCCGGGCTCGACGTCGTGATGGACCGCTGCGTGAAAATCGAGCACGCGCGCATCCTGGGCGGACTCAACTGGGCGGGCGTGAATACCGGCGTGATCTCCGCCAAACGACCGGTCGTGCCATCCTGGAGCTGAATATCTGGAAACACGAAGGACACGAAGAAGGACATGAAGCAAACGAAGAAAGCCGTAAATCTGAACCGGGCATTTTCATGATCCTGTACTGTACGTTCCTTCGTGTCCTTCGTGTCCTTCGTGGTGAAAAAACCTGCAATTTGAACTGTATGCCCGACCACAAGTACGACTTCGACACGCTCTGCCTGCACGCGGGCCAGATTCCCGACGCGGCCACCGGCGCGCGCGCGCTGCCGATCTACCAGACGACGTCGTTCGTGTTCGACAGCGCCGATCACGCGGCCAGCCTCTTCAACCTGCAGACGTTCGGCAACGTCTATTCGCGGATTTCCAACCCGACGGTCGCCGCGCTCGAGGAGCGCGTGGCCGCGCTGGAAGGAGGACGCGCCGCGCTCGCGACGGCCACCGGCATGGCCGCGCAAACGGTCGCGCTGCTGACGCTGTGCCGCGCCGGCGACCATATCGTCGCGTCGCGCACGCTGTACGGCGGCACGTACTCGCAGCTCGCGGTGACGTTCGCGCAGTTCGGCATCGAGACCACGTTCGTCGACAGCGACGACCCCGCGAACTTCGCGCCCGCGGTCCGGTCGAACACGAAAGCAATCTATGTCGAGACGATCGGCAACCCGCAGCTCAATGTCGCCGATCTCGCCGCCATCGCCCGCATTGCCCGCGATGCCGGCGTTCCGCTCGTCGTCGACAACACGCTGGCCTCGCCGTACCTTTGCCGGCCGTTCGAGCACGGCGCCGACATCGTCATCCATTCGGTGACCAAGTACCTGGGCGGCCACGGCACGACGATGGGCGGCATTGTCGTCGAATCCGGCAAATTCCCGTGGGACAACGGCCGCTTTCCGCAAATGACGGAACCGTCGCGCGGCTATCACGGCGTGCGGTTCTTCGAGACGTTCGGCGATTTCGGCTTCACGATGAAGGCGCGCATGGAAACGATGCGCACGCTGGGGCCCACGCTGTCGCCGCACTCGGCCTTCCTGCTGCTGCAGGGCATCGAGACGCTGCATCTGCGAATGCCGCGGCATTGCGAGTCGGCCGCGGCCGTCGCGCGCCACCTCGCGGCGCACCCGGCCGTCGAATGGGTCAACTATCCGGCGCTGGCCGGCAATCGCTACGAGGCGCTGGCCGGGCGCTACCTGCCGCGCGGCGCCGGCGGCATCCTGACCTTCGGCGTGCGCGGCGGCGCCGCGGCCGGCGTGAAATTCATCGAGGCGCGTGCAGTTCCTGTCGCATCTTGCCAACGTCGGCGATGCCAAGTCGCTGGTCATCCATCCGGCGTCGACGACGCACCGGCAGCTCTCCGAGGACGAGCAGCGTGCCGCCGGCGTTTCGCCGGAGATGATCAGGCTTTCGATCGGGCTCGAATCGCTCTCACGATATCCTGTGGGACATCGACCAGGCGCTCGCGCAATCCCAGCCATGACCACGCAGGATCACCACCGCCCATGATGCGTTACGCCACCATTCCCTGGCCGCTGGCGGGGATCTTCATCGCCATCGCGCTCGTCGGGCAGGATCTGCTGTTCACGGCGCTCGGCGCCAATCCGCCCCTCGCGCAGACGGCCTACCGGATCGCTCGTCTGGACCATCGGCCTTTCGTCGCTGGCGCTGCTGCTGCTGCCGCCGCGCCGCGTCGCGTACCTGCTGGGCGTTTCTCGTGTGCGCGGGCCTGATGGCGTGGGCGCTGTGGCTGCAATACGGGCTCGAACTCGAGCCCTGCCCGCTATGCGTGTTCCAGCGCATCGCCGTCATCACGACCGGCGTCATCTTCCTGATCGCCGCCATCCACAATCCGGGACGCAACGGCGCGGCGTTCTATGCGCTGCTGACGGTGATCGCCTCGGGCACCGGCGCGGCGCTGGCCGCGTGGCACGTGTGGATCCAGGCGCAGCCCAAGGGTACGGTGGCCGCCTGCGGCATGGGGCTCGACTACATGCTGGAAACCATGCCGCTGACCGACGTGATCAGCCGCGTGCTGAAGGGCAGCGGCGAATGCGCCGAGCAGGGCTGGCTGTTCCTGGGACTTGCGATCACCGTCGTGGACGTTCGTGTTCTTCATCGCGATGATCGCGGCGTCCGTCGCGTTGATACGGCGGGATTGACGAAGCCGATCCGCTCGCGGGGATGACCTGATCGCGCTGCGCGCGCCTAACGGCGGGATCGATTGAACCCTGGATCCCCGCTTTCGCGGGGATGACCTGATCGCGCTGCGCGCGATCAGGTCACTTCGGCGCCATCCGGATCGCGCCGTCGAGCCTGATCACCTCGCCGTTCAGCATCGGGTTGCGGACGATCTCCGCGACCAGCGACGCGAACTCCGACGGGCCGGCCGAGCCGCGGCGGAAACGGCACCATCTTGCCCAGCGCCTGCTGCACGTCGGGCGGCAGGCTCTCCATCATCGGCGTGTGGAAGATGCCGGGCGCGATCGTCATCACGCGGATGCCGTAGCGCGCCAGCTCGCGCGCGATCGGCAGCGTCATGCCGACGATGCCGCCCTTCGACGCCGCGTACGCGGCCTGCCCGATCTGCCCGTCGAACGCCGCGACCGACGCCGTGTTGACGATGACGCCGCGCTCGCCGTCTTCGTTCGGCGCGCCTTGCGCTCATCGCGTCGGCGGCAAGCCGGATCATGTTGAACATGCCGACCAGATTGATCGCGATCGTGCGCGCGAACCCGGCGAGCGCATGCGGCCCCTCCTTGCCGACGACCTTTTCGCCATGGACGATGCCGGCGCAGTCCGACCAGCCCCTGCAACCCGCCGAACGCCGCCAGCGCGGCCGCGACGGCACGCGAGGCGCTCGCCTCGTCCGCGACATCCGTCTTCACGAAGCGCGCCGCCGCGCCCAGCTCGGCCGCGAGCGCGTTGCCCGCCGCGTCCTTCAGGTCGGCGATGACGGCGTGGCCGCCGCCCGCGACCACCATCCGCACCGTCGCCGCGCCGAGTCCCGACGCGCCACCGGTGACGATGAACGTACTTCCCTTGAGTTCCATGCCTGTTGTCCGATCGTTGACGATTCCAGCGCCTGTTGACGCATTTGGTCACAAGCGCGTCACTTCTCCGCCTTGACCACCGTCATTGCGGTGGCGATGAGCCCGGCCATGTCCGACACATTCGACGGCACGATCAACGTGTTGTTGGTGCGCGCCAGCAGCCCGAACGCATTGATGTAGTGCTCGGCGACCTTGAGGTTGACCGCCTGCAGCCCGCCCGGCGCCGCGATGGCGTCGGCGATCAGGCGGATGGCCTTGGCGTTGGCCTCCGCGTTGAGCAGCGTCGCCTGCGCTTCGCCCTGCGCGTTGTTGATGTCGGCCTGCTTGTCGCCTTCGGACTTGGCGATCGCCGCCTCGCGCGCGCCGATCGCGACGTTGATCTGCTCCTGTCGCCGGCCCTCGGACGTGGCGATCACCGCGCGCTTTTCGCGCTCGGCCGTGATCTGCGCCTGCATCGAGCGCAGGATCTCCGCCGGCGGCGTCAGGTCCTTGATCTCGTAGCGCAGCAGCTTGACACCCCAGCTCGCCGCCGCCTCGTCGAGCGCCGACACCACCTGCACGTTGATCTGGTCGCGCTCCTCGAACGTCTTGTCGAGCTCCATGCGGCCGATGATGCTGCGCAACGTCGTCTGCGCGAGCTGCGTGATCGCCAGCACGTAGTTCGACGAGCCGTACGACGCGAGCTTGGGATCGGTGACCTGGAAGTACAGGATGCCGTCGACCTGCAGCTGCGTGTTGTCGCGCGTGATGCAGATCTGGCTCGGCACGTCGAGCGGGATCTCGCGCAGGTCGTGCCGGTAGGCGACGCGGTCGACGAACGGGATCACGAAATTGAGTCCGGGCTCGAGCACCGCGTAGAAGCGGCCGAGCCGCTCGACGACCCATGCGTGCTGCTGCGGGACGACGCGGATCGTCTTGATGACGACGATGAGCGCGACGATGAAGAGCGCGAAGGTGGCGATGGCCGGGCCGTTCCACATGGCAGGATTCTCCGTGGCGGGGTGATGAGACTTTAGGAAACGTACGCGGCGCCAAAGAGTTCAGGCGCGCTCGTCGGCGATCAGCAGCGTGGACCCGCGGGAGCCCACGATGTACATGGTTTCCGCGCGCGGCGTGGCGGGCGACGCGAGCTCGGCGTCCCATTGCGTGCCGCGATAGGCGACGCGCGCCCCGCCATCGTCCTTCCAGCCCAGCACGCGCACCGACTGGCCGATGTCGAGCGACGGCGGCGACGGCACCACGTTGCGCGCGCCCCAGCGGTGCGCGAAGAAGGCGCCGACGACGCTCAGCACGCCGGCGACGGCGAGCTGGACCGGAAGGCTCATGCCCAGCCACGCCGCCAGGCCGCCGGCGACGAACGCGAGCCCCACCGCCAGCAGGTAGAACGTCCCCGTCATCAGTTCGGCGCCCACCAGCAGCGCCGCCAGCACCCACCAGATCCAGTACGCGGCCATGTGTCGTCTCCTGCTGCGCTCGTTGCCGTGTCGGGCTGAAAGGATACGGCACTTTGCTTTCGGCGGCCCAGCACCCATTTAGGCGTAACACTCGCCGCGCCCGCGGGAACGCGCGCCGGAGCGCCTTGGAAAACGGTATAATATTCGGTCAATTATTCTTTTCTAATCAAATGCTTTTGCGGTTCGAAGCCGCAGGACTGCCGCCATGCCGATCTACGAATACCGCTGCACCGCGTGCGAGCACAAGCTCGAGGCGATCCAGAAATTCAGCGACGCGCCGCTCGTCACCTGCCCGGTGTGCGCCAAGGACGCGCTGACCAAGCTCGTTTCCGCCGCCGGCTTCCAGCTGAAGGGCAGCGGCTGGTACCAGACCGATTTCCGCAGCAGCGGCTCGAAGGCGCCCGCCAAGACCGACGCGGCCACGACCGACGGCAAGCCCGCCGACGCGTCCGTCGCGAAGTCCGATGCGAAGCCGGAAACGAAAGCGGACGCGGCGCCCGCCAAATCCGAATCCGCGACCACGACGCCGGCGGCGGGTCCGCCGGCCGCCGCGTGAACCACGGGTAGCCCCGCACCCGCGTCGCCATGAAGCGCTACCTCGTCGCCGGCCTGCTGGTCTGGGTGCCGCTCGGCATCACGATCTGGGTGCTGCACTTCCTCGTCACGACGCTCGACCAGACGCTGCTGCTGTTCCCGACCGTAGCGCGGCCGGACACGCTGCTCGGTTTCCACATTCCCGGTTTCGGCGTCCTCCTGAGCTTCGGGATCCTGCTGCTGACCGGCGTCATCGCCGCCAATTTCTTCGGCGCGCGCCTCATCCGCTTCTGGGAAGCGATCCTCGGCCGCATACCGGTCGTCAAGTCGATCTACTCGTCGGTCAAGCAGGTCAGCGACACGCTGCTGTCGGATTCGGGCAACGCCTTCCGCAAGGCGCTGCTCGTCGAGTTCCCGCACGACAATTCGTGGACGATTGCCTTCCTGACCGGCACGCCGGCGCCCGCGATCGCCGCGCACCTCGGCGACGACCACGTGAGCGTCTACGTGCCGACGACGCCCAACCCGACGTCGGGCTATTTCATCATCGTGCCCCGGTCGCGCGTCCGCGAAATCGACATGACGGTCGACGAGGCGCTCAAGTACGTGATCTCGATGGGCGTGGTCGCGCCGCGCGGCGCCACGATCCCCGCGCCGGGGCGTCCGCCCGCCGCAGGCGCCGCGACCCCTGCCCTCGCCGAAACGGCGTCCGATTCCCGAAATTGACCGGGTCGCGGCGCGCACCGCACGTGGCCGACAGTTGACGGTCACCGCGGCGTGCGCCGGCGGCCCGCGCCCCCATTACCCGCCATCCCCCCGAACCGAACATTCCGGAGAATCGCCGTGAAACGCACCGACTACTGCGGCCGCATCGACCGCCGCCATCTCGACCAGACCGTGACGCTGATGGGCTGGGTCCACCGCCGTCGCGACCATGGCGGCGTCATCTTCATCGACCTCCGCGACCGCGAGGGCCTCGTGCAGGTCGTCTGCGATCCCGATCGCGCCGCCACGTTCGCGACCGCCGAGACGCTGCGCAACGAATACTGCGTCGCGGTGACCGGCAGGGTGCGGCCGCGCCCCGCCGGCACCGTCAACACGAACCTCGTCTCGGGCGAGATCGAGGTGCTGGCGCACGAGATCGTCGTGCTGAACGCCTCGCTGACGCCGCCGTTCCAGATGGACGACGAGGGCCTGTCGGAGACGGTGCGCCTCGAGAACCGCGTGCTCGACCTGCGGCGCCCGCAGATGCAGAAGAACCTGATGCTGCGCTATCGCACCGCGATGTCGGCGCGGCGCTACCTCGACGCGCATGGCTTCATCGACATCGAGACGCCGACGCTCTACAAGTCGACACCCGAAGGCGCGCGCG
Organism: uncultured beta proteobacterium; assembly: GCA_963823475.1. Lineage (GTDB taxonomy): Bacteria > Pseudomonadota > Gammaproteobacteria > Burkholderiales > Casimicrobiaceae > VBCG01. The sequence goes on along the minus strand of CAWGLS010000003.1, from coordinate 10,169 downwards.
AATTCCTCGTGCCGTCGCGCGTCCACCACGGCCAGTTCTACGCGCTGCCGCAATCGCCGCAGCTCTTCAAGCAGATGCTGATGATGGCGGGTTTCGACCGCTACTACCAGATCGTCAAGTGCTTCCGCGACGAGGACCTCCGCGCCGATCGCCAGCCGGAGTTCACGCAGATCGACATCGAGACGTCGTTCCTCGGCGAGCTCGAAATCCGCGACCTGATGGAAGGCCTGGTGCGCACGATGTTCAAGGAGGCGCTCGGCGTCGACCTGCCGAGCCCGTTCCCGGTGATGACGTTCGCGGATGCGATGGGCAGGTACGGCTCCGACAAGCCCGACCTGCGCGTCCCGCTCGAGCTGACGGAGCTGACCGACGTCATGAAGACCGTGGACTTCAAGGTCTTTCGCGCCGCGGCCGACCTGCCGAACGGCCGCGTGGCCGCGTTGCGCGTGCCGGGCGGCGGCACGTTGTCGCGCAAGGAAATCGACGACTACACGACGTTCGTCAAGATCTACGGCGCCGGCGGCCTTGCGTACATCAAGGTCAACGACGTCACGAAGGTCGGCGAGGAAGGCCTGCAGTCGCCAGTCGTCAAGTTCCTGCCGGAGCCGGTGCTGCGCGAGATCCTCGCGCGCACCGGTGCCGCCAACGGCGACCTCATCTTCTTCGGCGCCGACAAGGAAAAGATCGTCAACGACGCGCTGGGCGCGCTGCGCGCGAAGGTCGGGCACGAGCGCGGGCTGGCGCAGGCCGGCTGGAAGCCGCTGTGGGTCGTCGATTTCCCGATGTTCGAATACGACGACGAGAACAAGACGTGGGCGGCGCGCCACCATCCGTTCACCGCGCCGAAGGACGGCCACGAGGAGCTGTTCTCGTCCGATCCGGGGCACGCGATCGCCAAGGCGTACGACGTCGTGCTGAACGGATGGGAGATGGGCGGCGGCTCGGTGCGGATTCACCGGCCCGAAGTGCAGCAGAAGGTGTTCGCGGCGCTCGGCATCACGCCGGAAGACCAGCAGAAGAAATTCGGCTTCCTGCTGAACTCGCTGCAGTACGGCGCGCCGCCGCATGGCGGCATCGCGTTCGGCCTCGACCGCATCGTGGCGATGATGTGCGGCGCCGAGTCGATCCGCGACGTCATCGCGTTCCCGAAGACGCAGCGCGGCCAGGACCTGCTGGTCGACGCGCCGACGCCGGTCACCGAGCAGCAGTTGCGCGATCTGCATATCCGGGTGCGGCCCTCGGATGCCGCCAGGACAGCCTGACCGCGCGATGCAGTAAACTGGTGCGCATGTTCCCCGCGCGCCATGTCCGCAACGCCGCCGCCGGCCTCGTGCTGGCGGCGGCGTTTTTCGTGGCGCCGGTGGCGCTCGGCCGCACGAGCCCGGATGCACTTCCCGACATCGCCGTCAGCGCGCTGCCCAGGGAAGCGCGCGCGGTGCTCGCGCAGGTGCAGTCCGGCGGGCCGTTCCGGTACGAGCGCGACGGCGTCGTGTTCGGCAACCGCGAGCGCTTCCTCCCGGCGCGCGCCCGCGGCTATTATCACGAGTACACCGTGCCCACGCCCGGCGTCAAGAGCCGCGGGGCCCGCCGCATCGTCTGCGGCGGCCCGCAGCGCCCGCCGGCGGTCTGCTACTACACGGCCGATCACTACCAGTCGTTTGCGAGGATCCGCGAATGAAGGCTCCCGACTTCACCAGTGTGGACGATGCCGGCGTGGTGCCGTGGACCGGCTCCGCCGAGCCGCTGAAGACCGCCGCCACGCACGCGCACCTCAAGTTCTCCGCCGTCGATCTCGCGCACGCGAAGGACCGCACGGGGCTCTTCGCGGAACTCGATCGCGCGCTCAAGCTTCCGGAGCATTTCGGTCACAACTGGGACGCGCTCGCCGACGTGCTCGAGGACCGCGACTGGCTCGGCAAGTCGGGACGCGTCATCGCCTTCGCCGGCAGCGGCGCCTACCGGCGCGAGCATCCGACCGACTGGTCGACGCTGGAGGAAATCTTCGCCGAGGCCAGCGAATTCTGGAAGGAACGCCACGTGGCGTTCTGGATCTTCACCGGCTGACGGACGCTTTCGAACGGCGGCGCGACCCCGTCGACCCCTTTCTGCACGCGTCCCCGTTGGTACGGGAATGGATGCCGCCCGCCCATGGAAATCCGCTACAAGATCCCGGTGTCGACGCTCATCGTCGTCTACACGCCGGAGCTCGACGTGCTGCTGATCGAGCGCGCCGATTATCCCGACCACTGGCAATCGGTGACCGGCAGCCAGGAGCCCGGTGAAACGCTGAGGCAGACGGCGGTGCGCGAACTGCGCGAGGAGACGGGCATCGACGCCGCCGCGTACGGCGGGCTCGACGACTGGCGGATGGAGAACGTGTTCGAGATCTACGCGCAGTGGCGGTACCGCTATGCGCCGGGGACCACGCACAACACCGAGCACGCGTTCGGCCTGGCCGTCCCGGACCGCGTGCCGGTCCGGCTCGCGCCGCGCGAACACCTGCAGTACGCGTGGCTGCCGTGGCGCGACGCCGCGGCGAAGTGCTTTTCCTGGACCAACCGCGCGGCGATCGAAGCGCTGCCCGAGCGCATCCGCCGCGCACGAAGGAGTTCCGCATGAACCGATGGAGGTTGTCGCTCGTCGTCGCCGCAAGCCTCGCCTGCGCCGGGCGCCGCGCTCGCCGCCGATCCGCCGCCGCCCGCGGTGCCGACGGTCAGTTTGAGCGCCGCCGCCACCGCGGCGGTCGCCAACGACCGGATGTACGCGTGGCTGCGCGCGGAAGCCGACCACGCCGATCCCGTGCGCGCCGCCGCGGACGTCAATGCGCGAATGGCCAAGGCGCTGGCGCGGGCCCGGGCCGTCAGCGGCATCGAGGTCAAGACCTCCGGCTACTCGTCGTACCAGGTGACGGAAAAGAACCAGCCCCCGCGCTGGCGTGTCACGCAGACGTTGAACCTCGACGGCGCGGACTTCGTGGCGATGGCGGCGCTGGTGTCGAAGCTGCAGGCGGAGGACCTGCTCTTGCTCTCCGGCATGAACTTCGCCGTGAGCCCGGAGACCAGGCGCCGCGCGGAGGATGCGCTGACGCAGCAGGCGATCAAGGCGTGGCAGGCGCGTGCGCAGAACGCCGCCCGCGGCTTCGGGTTCGACGGCTGGCGCATGGGTCGCGTGTCGATCCAGACCGGCGATGCCGGCCGCCCGCAGCCGATGTACCGGATGGCGGCGAGCGCGATGTCCGCGGCGGCCCCGCCGGTGGCGGTCGAAGGCGGCGATACCGATGTCACGGTGACGATCACCGGCGACGCCGTGCTCGAGGGGCCGCGGGCGCCCGCCCGCTAGCAGGCTTTCAGCGGCCCGGTCGCCGGCCCGCGCCGCGCCCTGTCGTCGCGGCGCGCGGGGCGGTTCCGGCTGCTTGCCACCCGCGCGCCCCGCGCGTCACGCGACGCGCGCGACCGATCGCCTCCGGAACGCCTTCAGGTCGCGACGAACACCGTCGTGCGCGCATCGCGCTCCGGCGCGATCTCGTCGCGCTGCCACGAGCCCACCAGCAGCGCGAACTCGGCAGCCGGCAGCGGCCTGCTGAAGCAGTACCCCTGGCATTCGTCGCAGTCGTGCTCGCGCAGGAACTGCGAGCTGCTCGCGCGTCTCGACGCCCTCGGCGATCACGCGTATCCGCAGGCTCTGCGCCATCGCGATGACCGCGCGCGTGATCGCCGCATCGTCGGTGTCGTGCGGCAGGTCCTTGATGAACGAGCGGTCGATCTTCACGTTGTCGATCGGGAAGCGCTTCAGGTAGCCGAGCGACGAATAGCCGGTGCCGAAGTCGTCGATCGACACCGAGATGCCCATGTCGCGCAGGCGCGACAGCGTCGTGACCGCGCGCTCCGGGTTCTGCATCACCATGCTCTCGGTGATCTCGAGCTCGAGGCCCTCGGGCGCCAGGCCCGCCTCGGCGAGCGCGTCGCGGATGTCGTCGATCAGTCCGTCGTCGGAGAACTGGCGCGCGGACAGGTTCACGGCGATCCGCATGGCCGGCAGCCCTTCGCGCTGCCACGTCGCCGATTGCGCGCACGCGGTCTGCAGCACCCAGCGGCCGATCGGCACGATGAGCCCGGTCTCCTCGGCGAGCGGGATGAACTGGTTCGGGCGCGACCAGGCCGAGGTCCGGGTGGTGCCAGCGCAGCAGCGCCTCGACGCCGACTGATGCGTCCGCTGCGCGATCTCGACCTTCGGCTGGTAGTGCAGCACGAACTCGCGGCGCTCGAGCGCGTGCCGCAGCGCGGACTCGAGCGCGAGCCGCTCGAACGAGTGGGCATTCTGCTGCGCGGAGTAGAACTGGAAGTTGTTCTTGCCGTGATCCTTGGCGAGGTACATCGCGATGTCGGCATTCTTCAGCAGCGCCGCCGGGTCCTGCCCGTCGGCCGGATAGACGCTGATGCCGATGCTGGCGGTCACGTGATACTCCTGCCCGGCGAGCACGCAGGGCCGGCCGATCGAGTTCAGGATGCTCTGCGCGATGGCATTGAGCTCGCGCGAGTCGGCGCAATCCTCGACCAGCACGACGAACTCGTCGCCGCCCAGACGCGCGACGGTGTCGCTCTCGCGCAGGTGCTTGCGCAGCCGGCGCGCGACTTCCTGCAGCAGCCGGTCGCCGGCCTCGTGGCCCAGGCTGTCGTTGATGTTCTTGAAGCGGTCGAGGTCGATGAAGAACAGCGCGAACTGCTTGTTGCGCCGCTGCGCCTGGCTGAACGCGCGCTGCAGCGTGTGCATGAACATCGTGCGGTTCGGCAGTCCGGTCAGCTCGTCGAAGTGGGCGAGCCGGCGGATCCGCTCCTCGGCACGGCGCGATTGCGTGACATCGCGCGCGATCCCGCGATAGCCGGTGAAGCGTCCGTCGCCGTCGAACACCGGCTCGCCCGAGAAGCTGATGAAGCGCAGCTCGCCGTCGGTGTCGGCGCACCGTGTGCGCGAGGTCGCGGAACGGCTGCCGCGCCGCCGTCAGCGCCTTGTAGCGCGCGAGGTCCGCCTCGCCGACTTCGAGCTGCCCGTGGTCGAATCGCCGGGCGGCCGAGGAACTGCGCCACGCCCAGCCGGTCGCGATTCGGATCGATGCCCGACACCTCGGTGAAGCGCAGCGACGCGTCCTGCTCCCAGTACCAGTCGGTCGAAAGCGCGAGCAGGCTGCGGAAGCGCGATTCGCTCTGTCCCAGCCGCTCCTCGGCGAGCTTGCGCGACGTGATGTCCTCGTTGATGCCCGCCAGCCGGCGCGCGCGGCCATGCGCGTCGCGCTCGACGACGCGGCCGCGCGAGCGGATCCACCGCCAGCTGCCGTCGTTGACGCGCACGCGATGCTCGATGTTGTATTCGGCCTTGCGCCCGGTGATCGCGTCGACGTATTCGCGCAGGATCGCCTCGCGCTCGTCCTCGTGCGTCAGCGCGATCAGCGCATCGAACGTCGTGTACGTCGCCTTGCGGCGGCCCGCCCAGCAGCTCGTTCCAGCGTTCCGACAGGAACACGACGCCCGCCGGGTCGACGTCGACGAGGATGAGGTTCGACCCGTACAGCGCGGTGTTGAGCCGCTGCGTCGCGTTGTCGCGCTCGGCCTCGGCCTGCTTCTGCCGCGTGATGTCGCGCAACGTGCCGCGCAGCAGGACGACGTCGCCGGCGGTGCCGGTGTACGTTTCCTCGAGCGCGTGCAGCCACATGCACGTTGCCGTCCTCGCGGACGATGCGGAACTCGGTGTCGCCGTTGGCGCCGCTCTTGTAGGCGCCGCGGATCAGTTCGCGCACCCGCTCGCGGTCGTCCGGATGGATGAGCGTCAATACGTCACCGAACGCCGGCGGCCCCGACGCCGAATCGAGTCCGAGCAGCCGATAGCATTCTTCCGACCATTCGAGACTGGCGGTGGCCGGCACGTAACTCCAGCTGCCGAGCGTGGCGATCCGCTGCGCCTCCGCCAGGTGCGAACTCGCTTTCGCGCAGGCGGCGCGTGCGCTCCGCAACACGCGACTCGAGCCGCGCCGCTCTCCGCCGCGAGCGTCCGGTACAGCTCCGCCATCTCGGCGGACGCCAGGTCCTGCGAGCGCTCGAGCAGATACCGATCCTGGTCGGCTTCCTGGTACGCGCGGCTGACGCGATGCAGCAGCATGTTCCATTGCTCGGGCGTCGGCGTCGTTTCGCCGCGTGGCGATACCGAGCCGCGCGAGCTGGCGTGCGAGCAGCGGATGCAGGGTGTCCATTCGCGCTACGCCTCGTCCAGCAGCGTGACCGTCATCGTCTGGTTGTGCAGGTCGCAGCCGCCGCGCGGCAGCCGCGGCGACATTTCGCCATACGAGTAGAAGCCGACCTGACCGGTGCCGCGCGGCAGCGCGTCGAGCACGCTTTCGATCTCCTCCTCGGTTCGCTCGCCGAGCACCAGCCGGCGGCCGACGCACGACACCGAGAGCGCCAGCGGCGACGCCGACGCCGGGAATGCCTGCGCGGCGGCGCGGCCCGCGAGCCCCGCGCTCTGGATCAGTCGCTCGGTGTTGGTCCGCATGAGGCGCGCCAGGTGCCCTTCGGGTATGTCGCCGGCGAACGTCAGCGACTGCGCCGCTTCGTCGACGCCGAGGATCGTCCGGATCAGCGGATGGCCGTCGTCGTCGTCGCGGCGTATCGACAGCGGGAACAACAGCGCCGTCGCGGGCAATCCGGCCGCGCGCTCGCCCAGATAGTTCTTGTACAGCGCCAGCGCGGGCCTGCCGTCGAGTTCGTACAGCACGTTGCCCTCCGCGCGCGTCACGCGGCGTTCCGGGCCGAACGTCGACCACCCGGCATCGCAGCCGTGGCCGATCCGCAGGCGGTCGCCGTACAGCCCGACGGCCGTGACGTAATGATCGACCGGCTCGCGATCGGCAAGCACCCACGTCGACGCCGAACCGCTCGCCGTCGCCCGCCAGTCCGCCGGTGATGACCACGTCGTCGGCCAGCACGTCGTTGAGTCCGCGGGCGAGCTGCGTGCCGTTGACGTGCAGGCCATCGGAAAGCACGAAGATGGCGCGCAGTCCCGGCGCCTGCAACGCCCGGCCCAGCGCCTGTCCGGTCGCGAACGAGTCGCTCTGTGCCGCGATCGGCAACGCGGCCTTGCGCAACGTGACGTCGGCGAAGCGCGCGAGCGCCACCGTGAGGCTCGCATCGTGAACGCGCGTGGCGGAAATCTCGCCGGCGGTCGAGCATCCGAGCAGCACCGAAGTCGGCAGCCGTTCGGCGGCCGCGGCGATGGCGCCCCGGCAGGCGGCGGACGATGCGCCGCCAAACATCACCGCCAGCGTCGCCGGCGAATCCATGCCCGATGGCCAGGGCGACGACCAGCCGGTGGCCTCCTCCCAGGTGATGGTCTCTAGTAACATGCTGATTGGAAAGGTTTCCGGTTTTCGTTCCGCGCGCCCGCGCGCCGAGGCGGCACGGTAATTCCGGTATCAAAGCAATATCCGGGCCGTAGCCCACAGGGTGTGGGCCGGAACGCCGCACCGCGGGCTCGCGAGGATGGAGCGCCGTGGTCCGTTGCTTCTTGTCGCCTGCGCGCGCCGCGCTGCCTCGCCCGCAACAAAAAGGGCGCCTGCCGGCGCCCCTTTCGAACTACGTGCGGCGTTTACTCGGCGATGCCCAACGGCGGCGCTTCCGCGGCCGCCGGTTCGGCCGCAGCGGCCGGTGCTGCCGCCGGCTTGCCCGCCGCGTCTTCCTCGGCGGCCGCCTTCATCGACAGCCGCACACGGCCCTTTTCGTCGGCCTCGATCACCTTCACGCGAACGATCTGGCCTTCCTTCACGTAGTCGGAGACCTGGTTGACGCGCTCCTTGGCGATCTGCGAGATGTGCAGCAGCCCGTCCTTGCCCGGGATCAGCTGGACGATCGCGCCGAAGTCGAGGAGCCTCAGCACCGGGCCCTCGTAGATGCGGCCGACTTCCACTTCCGCCGTGATGTCCTCGATCCGCTTGCGCGCCGCATTGCAGGCGTCGGCGTTGACCGACGCGATGGTGACGGTGCCGTCGTCCTTGATGTCGATCGTGCAGCCCGTTTCCTCGGTCAGCGCGCGGATCACCGCGCCGCCCTTGCCGATCACGTCGCGGATCTTTTCCGGATTGATCTTGAACGTCATCATCCGCGGCGCGTGCTGCGAGATTTCCGTCCGCGCGTGCGGCAGCGCCTGCTGCATGAGGCCGAGGATGTGCATGCGGCCCTCGCGCGCCTGCGACAGCGCGACCGCCATGATTTCCTTCGTGATGCCCTGGATCTTGATGTCCATCTGCAGCGCCGTGATGCCGCGGTCGGTGCCGGCGACCTTGAAGTCCATGTCGCCCAGGTGATCCTCGTCGCCGAGGATGTCGGTCAGCACGGCGAAGCGGTTGCCGTCCTTGATGAGGCCCATCGCGATGCCCGCGACGTGCGCCTTGGTCGGCACGCCGGCGTCCATCAGCGCGAGGCTCGCGCCGCACACCGAGGCCATCGACGAGCTGCCGTTCGACTCGGTGATCTCGGAGACGACGCGCATCGAGTACGCGAACTCCTCGCGCGCTCGGCAGCACGGCGACCAGCGCCCGCTTGGCGAGCCGGCCGTGGCCGATCTCGCGGCGCTTGGGCGTGCCGACGCGGCCGGTCTCGCCGGTCGCGTACGGGGGGAAGTTGTAGTGGAACATGAAGCGGTCGCGGTACTCGCCCATCAGCGCGTCGATGATCTGCTCGTCGCGCGCGGTGCCGAGCGTGCTGACGACCAGCGCCTGCGTCTCGCCGCGCGTGAACAGCGCCGAGCCGTGCGTGCGCGGCAGCACGCCGGTGCGGATCGTGATCGGGCGCACGGTGCGCGTGTCGCGGCCGTCGATGCGCGGCTCGCCGGCCAGGATCTGGTCGCGGACGATCTTCGCCTCGAGCTCGAACAGGAAGTTGCCGATCGTGCGCGCGTCGTCCGGCGACGCATCCGCGGGCATGCAGTCGGCGGTGGCCTGCTTGTAGATTTCCTTCAGGCGCTGCTGGCGCGCCTGCTTCTGGCGCAACTGGTACGCGGCGCGCAGGTCGGCTTCGGCGGCAGCGGTGACCTTGGCGATCATCGCCTCGTCCTTCGCCGGCGGCTGCCCAGTCCCACAGCGGCTTGCCGCCCTCCTCGACCAGCGAGTGGATCAGCTCGATCACCGCCTGCTGCTGCTGGTGGCCGAACACGACGGCGCCGAGCATCACCTCTTCCGGCAGCTCGTTGGCTTCCGACTCGACCATCAGCACGGCGGCTTCGGTGCCGGCGACGACGAGATTGAGCTGCGACGTCACGAGTTCGGTCTTGGTCGGGTTCAGCACGTACTGGCCGTTCAGGTAACCGACGCGCGCGGCGCCGATCGGGCTCGCGAACGGAATGCCCGACAGCGCGACGGCGGCGGACGCGCCGATCATCGCGACGATGTCCGGATCGACTTCCGGGTCCACCGACATCACGGTGGCGATGATCTGCACGTCGTTGTAGAAACCGTCCGGGAAGAGCGGCCGCAGCGGACGGTCGATCAGGCGGCAGGTGAGCGTTTCCTTTTCCGACGGACGCCCTTCACGCTTGAAGAAGCCGCCGGGGATCTTGCCCGCGGCATACGTCTTTTCCTGGTAATCGACGGTCAGCGGGAAGAAATCCTGCCCCGCCTTGGGCGTCTTGGCGGCCACGCACGTGACGAGGACGACGGTGTCGCCGAGGCTGGCCATGATGGCACCGCCGGCCTGACGGGCGATCTCGCCGGTTTCGAGCGTCAGCGTCTGCGCTCCGTACTGAATCGATTTCTTGATGTGATTGGACATGTTGGAAGGCTTCCATGAACGACAATGGCCGCGCTCGAAGCGAGCGCGGCCATCGCGGATTTATGCGGAGACGGCGACCTGCGGTGGCATCGGGACCACGCGGGATCTCGACTACTTGCGCAGGCCCAGTTTGTCGATCAGCGTGCGGTAGCTGTCGGCGTTGCGCGACTTCAGGTAATCGAGAAGCTTGCGACGGCGCGACACCATGCGCAGCAAGCCGCGGCGCGAATGATGATCCTTGACGTTGCTCTTGAAGTGGTCGGTGAGACCATTGATGCGGGCGGTGAGGAGCGCGACCTGGACTTCCGGGGAACCCGTGTCGCCCTTGCCGCGCTGATTGTCGGCGATCACCTTCGCCTT
>CAWGLS010000002.1:0-246314 GCA_963823475.1 uncultured beta proteobacterium | reverse complement strand
TCCCGGCTGCTTCTCTTCCGCGAGCAGGTCGGCCTCCGCCTGGCCGCGCGCCTCGTTGCGCTCGACGGCCAGGTGCGACAGGTAATCCGCCGTGATGTCGCCGGTGATGTACTTCCCGTCGAAGCAGGACGCCTCGAAGTTGACGAGCTTCGGATTGGCGGCGCGCACGGCGTTCTTCAACGCCTCCAGGTCCTGGTAGATCAGCAGGTCGGCGCCGATCTCCGTCGCGATCTCGGCCTCGGTGCGGCCGGTGGCCACCAGTTCGTCCTCGTTCGGCATGTCGATGCCGTAGACGTTCGGATAGCGAACGGGCGGAGCCGCCGACGCGAAGTAGACCTTCTTCGCGCCCGCGTCGCGGGCCATCATCACGATCTCGCGCGACGTCGTGCCGCGGACGATCGAATCGTCGACGAGCAGCACCACCTTATCCTTGAACTCGATGCCGACCGGATTCAGCTTCTGGCGCACGCTCTTCTTGCGCATCGCCTGGCCCGGCATGATGAACGTGCGGCCGATGTAGCGGTTCTTGACGAAGCCTTCGCGGTACTTGAGACCCAGCTTGTTGGCGAGCTCGAGCGCCGACGGACGGCTCGAATCGGGATCGGAATCACGACGTCGATGTCCTGCGCCTCCGGCATCCGGCGAATTTTTTCCGCGAGCGCGCCGCCCATGTTGAGGCGCGCTTCGTAGACCGACGTGCCGTCGATCACCGAGTCCGGCCGCGCGAGATAGACGAACTCGAAGATGCACGGATTGAGCGACGGATTCTCCGCGCATTGCCGCGCGTGGAACGTGCCGGCATTGTCGATGAAGATCGCCTCGCCGGGCGCGACGTCGCGTAGCACGTGGAAGCCCAGCGGCTCGATCGCAACCGACTCGGACGCGACGATGTATTCGGTGCCGCCCATCGCTTCGTTCCTGCCGACGATCAGCGGGCGGATCCCGTACGGATCGCGGAACGCCAGCATGCCGTAGCCGGCGATCATCGCCACCACCGCGTACGCGCCGCGGCAACGCTTGTGGACGCCCGCCACCGCCTTGAAGATCGCGCCGGGGTCGAGCCGGTGATGCTGTGCCGCGCGCTCGAGCTCGAGCGCCAGCACGTTCAGCAGCACCTCGCTGTCCGAATTGGTGTTGACGTGGCGGAAGTCGAGCTGGAAGAGCTCGCCCTTGAGCTCTTCGCTGTTGGTGAGGTTGCCGTTGTGGCCGAGCGTGACGCCGAACGGCGAATTGACGTAGAACGGCTGCGACTCCAAGTCCGAGAACGCCGACCCGGCCGTCGGATAGCGGCAATGGCCGATGCCGGCGGCGCCCATCAGGTCGCGCATGTTCCGCGTGCGAAACACGTTCTGCACGAGCCCCGGCCCCTTGTACATATGGAAGATCGGGCCCTCGCTCGTCACGATGCCGGCCGCGTCCTGCCCGCGATGCTGCAACAACAGCAGGCTGTCGTAGAGCAACTGGTTGACGGGCGTATGCGCTACGACGCCGACGATGCCGCACATGGAACGGTCACACCTTTCTGTCCGCCGGAGCGGCACGCGGTAACGTGCGGCCCGCGCGGGAATAATCAAGACGTTCGGCCCAGGCCTGCGGGAGCCACGGCTTCAACGACAATGCCGCGTCGACCAGCGGCGGCGCAAGGGCGGAATTCTGCCACCAATCCATCCGCGGCAGCGAAGTGATTCCGGCGACCAGCACGAATGCCGTCACCACCACCATTCCCCGCGCGATCCCGAATATCGCGCCGAGGAAGCGGTCGACGAATCCCAGCCCCGACTTGCGGATCACGCTCGACAAAGGCCATGCAATAAGCGCACCCACGAACAGCGCACCGATCAGGATCGCCACGAACGCGATCAGGTAGCGCAACACGGGGCTGCCGCCGAACTCCGGCAACCACGCGCCCACCAGTGGCGAAAAGGCCACCGCCGCGAAAAAGCCCAGTACCCACGCCAGCAGCGCGATCAGCTCGCGGGTGACGCCGCGCACGAAGGCGATCAGCATCGACATTGCCACGATGCCGATCACGGCCCCGTCGAACACGGTCATCGCTTCGGCGCCCGCTACTTCGCCGCCGCGACGATTCCGCTGTAGCCCTCGCCCTTCAACTTGTCGCGGGATGTCGCGGCCGCGTCACGCGACGAATACGGGCCGACCCGCACGCGCCACCACGTGCCCTTGCTGGTGGCCAGCGGCTCGACATACGCGGGATATCCGGCGCGTTTCAGCTTGTTGGACAGCGCGTTGGCGCCCTTATCGTCGGAGAACGCGCCCAGCTGGACGGAGAACCCGGTGGCTGGAAGCTCGCTCGTCGCGGTGGCGGGAGGTACCGCCGTCGGTGGCACGGCAACGGGCGGCGGCGCGACCGCCGGCGGCGGGGCGGCGGGCGTGGCCGCGGGCGCCTTGCCCGCGGCCAGCATCTTCTGCTCGGCTTCCGCGAGCGTGCGCTTCGGCGCGGCGCCGGGCGCCGCGTCGGCAGCGCTCGAGTCCGCTCGCGTTTCGGACTTGGGCGCGTCCGGCTTCGGCCGCCTCGACCCTTGGCGTCTCCGGTTTCGCGGGCTCGGCCGCCGGGGCGTCCAGCTTCGCCATCTCGGACTTCGCCGGCTCCGTCCGTACGTGCTCGGTCTTCGGCGCCTCGCTCCGTGACTCGCCCTTCGACGGAGCGGTCATGGCCGGTTCGGACTTCGACTTCTCGTTCAGGCGGTTGACGAATCTTCCGTCGTCGATCGGCGGGATCTTGACGGACACGTCTTCGCCCAGGGGCTTGGGATCGCTTTCGAGCAGCATCGGCACGAACACCGCGGCGGCGAGGGCGAGCACGATGGCGCCGACCAGCCGGCGCCGGGCGCGGCGCTTCAGATCGTCGACGTTCACATCCTGGGGAGCGGTCATGGCGGGGACACCGTTGCCGGCATGCGCTCCCGGGCATTCGCCGCCAGTGCGGCGGCAACGGTCAGGAACGATCCGAAAACGACGATTCTATCAGCCTCCCCGGCCCCTTCGCGCGCGGCGGCGAATGCGCCGTGCACGTCGGCGTGGATCCGAATCGCCGCCGCGGCAACACCGGCCGCCAGCAATGCGTCGCGCAACTGCTCACCGGAGGCGCCGCGCGGACCCGGCAACGGCGCGACATACCAGCGGTCGACGCGCGGCCGCATCGCCTCGATGACGCCGGCGATGTCCTTGTCGGCGAGCATCGCGTACACCGCCGTCGTCTCCGGGTGATAGCCCATCGCGAACAGCGCCTCCGCGAGCGCGCGCGCGGCATGCGGGTTGTGCGCGACGTCGAGGACGATCGTCGGACGTCCGGGCAGCACCTGGAAGCGCCCGGCCAGCTCGACCGTCAGCAACCCTTCGCGCACGGCGCCGCCGCTCACCGGCAACTGCATGTGCATGAGGTCGAGCGTCGCGAGCGCCGTCGCCGCATTCGCGAGCTGGTAGGCGCCGCGCAAGGCGGGGAACGGCAGGCCGAAGCGCTCGCCGCGCGAGCCGCGAAAGCGCCACTGCGTGCCTTCGTTCGCGAACGCGTAGTCGCGCCCGATCAGATGCAGTTGCGCGCCGGTCGCCTGCGCGGCGGCGACGACACTCGCCGGCGGCTCGGGCTCCGCGCACACCGCCGGGCGCCCGGCGCGAAAGATGCCGGCCTTTTCGCGGCCGATGTCCTCGCGCGTCGGTCCCAGGTAATCGACGTGGTCGACGTCGACGCTGGTGATCACGGCGACATCCGCATCGACGATGTTGACGGCATCGAGCCTTCCGCCCAATCCCACCTCGAGGATCAGCGCGTCGAGGCGGGCGCGGGCGAACAGCCACAGCGCGGCGAGCGTGCCGAATTCGAAATAGGTGAGTTGCGTCGGTCGACCGTGCACGTCGGGCGCCGCCAGGCGAGCGTCCTCGACGGCATCGAACGCGGCCACGAGTTCGGCGTCGGTCGCATCGACACCGGCAATGCGGACGCGCTCGTTGTAGCGCAGCAGGTGCGGCGATGCGTACAGGCCTGTCCGGTAGCCTGCGCGGCGCAGGATTGCTTCGAGCATCGCGCACGTCGAGCCCTTGCCGTTGGTCCCGCCGACGATGATCACCGGACAGGCGATCGGGGCGTCGAGCCGCGCATGGACGGCGCGCACGCGGTCGAGGCCGAGCGCGATGGCCTTCGGATGCAGCGTCTCGAGGTAGGCGAGCCAGGCCGCGAGCGTGGCGGGACGGCTCATCGGGCGGCGGCGGCGCGACCGGGGTCAGGCCCCGATCTTCGCTCGGGAGGGTGTGCCAGGGCGACCTTCGATCGTCGTCAGCTGGCCGGGGCCGGCTGGCGCCCCAGCAGCGCGAGCAACCGCGCCAACTCGTCGCGCAACTGCCGCCGGTCGATGATCAGGTCGAGCGCGCCCTTTTCCATGATGAACTCGGCGCGCTGGAAGCCTTCCGGGAGCTTTTCGCGGACTGTCTGCTCGATGACCCGCGGCCCGGCGAAGCCGATCAGCGCGCCCGGCTCGGCGATGACGATGTCGGCCACGAACACGAACGACGCCGACACGCCGCCCATCGTCGGGTCCGTGATGATCGAAACGAACGGCAGCCGTGCCTTGTTCAGTTCCTGCAGCACCGCGGTCGTCTTCGCCATCTGGAACAGCGAGCTCACGCCCTCCTGCATCCGGGCGCCGCCCGAGGCCGAGACGCAGACGAACGGCACGCGATTCTCGTAGGCGACGCGCACGCCGCGGACGAAGCGTTCGCCGACCACGGATCCCATCGAGCCGCCCATGAACTCGAACTCGAAGGCGGCGAGCACGAGCGGCACGCTCTTGATGCTCCCCTGCATGACGACCAGCGCATCGGTCTCGCCGGTTTCCTCGAGCGCCGCCGCGAGCCGGTCCGGATACTTCTTCTGGTCCTTGAACTTGAGGCTGTCGATCGGCACGACTTCGGACCCGATCTCGAAGCGGCCCTCCGGATCGAGCAACTGCTCGATGCGCTCGCGCGCCGCGACGCGCGAATGGTGGCCGCACTTCGGGCACACGTAAAGGTTGTTCTCGAGATCGGTGCGGTAGAGGACGGCCTCGCAGGCCGGACACTTGACCCACAGCCCCTCGGGAACCGGGGTGCGCCGTTCGCCGGGCGTGCGCTTGATCCGCGGCGGGAGCAGTTTCTGCAACCAGGTCATCGAAAGTCCTTCCGCGAAGGGTTCACCGATGATGCGCGCGCCGCGTTCTTCAAGCGGCGCGCTTTCGTGCCATGGCGTCGAGCGCCTGCCGAATCGTAGCAAGCCAGGCGCCGGCGCGGGAAGCGGCTCCGGCCGGCGACCCGCTCTCGATCTCCTGGATGATGCGGCTGCCGATCACCACCGCGTCGGCATGCTCGGCGATCGCCTGCGCGCTCGCCGCGTCGCGAATCCCGAAGCCCACGCCGACCGGCAACGCGACGTGGCGGCGGATTTCCGCGAGCTTGCGCGCCACTTCCGCCGTGTCGAGATGCCCGGCGCCGGTGACGCCTTTCAGCGATACGTAATAGACGTAGCCGCGCGCGAGGCGCGCCACGGCCTCGATGCGCGACTCGGGCGTCGTCGGCGCGAGCAGGAAAATCGGGGCGATCCCGTGCGCGCCCATCGACTCCGCGAAGCTGCCGGCCTCTTCGGGCGGATAGTCGACGACGAGCACGCCGTCCACGCCGGCCCGTTGCGCGCGCGCGGCGAAGTCCGGGAGGCCCATCGCCTCCACCGGATTGGCGTAGCCCATCAGCACGACGGGTGTCGTCGTGTTCGCGCGCCGGAAATCGGCCACCACCGCGAGCACGTCGGCCAGCGACACGTGCTGCGCCAGCGCGCGTTCGGACGCCCGCTGGATCACCGGCCCGTCGGCCATCGGATCGGAAAACGGCACGCCGAGCTCGATGACGTCCGCCCCCGCCTGCACCAGCGCGTTCATGATCGGAAGCGTCGCGGCCAGCGACGGATCGCCTGTCGTCACATACGGAATGAGCGCCGTGCGGCCCTGCGCCTTAAGCTGCGCGAACGTGGTGTCGATGCGATTCAATTCAAGTGCCGACAAAGAGGCGCAGGGACGCCGAGCACATCCCCGATGCCGAGACGTTGCGCACGGGCAGTTGCAGCTCTCGGCGTCTCGGCGCCTCCTGTGAACGCTTTCATGGCTTGCGGCCGGGCGCATCCGGGTTGCATTCGGGCCGGCAGTAGAACTTGAGGCCGGACCGCTCGGCCACGGTGTTCATGTCCTTGTCGCCGCGTCCGGACAGGTTGACGAGCAGGATCTTGTCGCGTGCGAGCGTGGGCGCGAGCTTCTTCGCATAGGCGAGCGCGTGCGACGATTCGAGCGCCGGGATGATGCCTTCGATCCGGCAGCAGTCGTGGAACGCCGCGAGCGCCTCGTCGTCGTCGATGACGACATACTCGGCGCGGCCGGAATCCTTGAGCCACGCGTGCTCCGGACCCACGCCCGGGTAGTCGAGGCCCGCGGACACCGAATGCGTCTCGGTGATCTGCCCGTTCGCGTCCTGCAGCAGGTACGTGCGGTTGCCGTGCAGCACGCCGGGCCTTCCGGCCGTCAGCGACGCCGAATGGCGGCCCGTGGCGACGCCATCGCCGCCGGCCTCGACGCCGATCAGGCGGACATCGCGATGCGGAATGTACGGATAGAAAATGCCCATCGCGTTGCTGCCGCCGCCCACGCAGGCGATGACGGCATCGGGCTGGCGTCCCGCGTACTCGGGCATCTGGACGACGCATTCGTCGCCGATCACGCGCTGGAAGTCGCGCACCATCATCGGATACGGATGCGGTCCCGCCACGGTGCCGATGATGTAGAACGTGTTCTCGACGTTGGTGACCCAGTCGCGCATCGCCTCGTTCAGCGCGTCCTTCAGCGTCTTCGAGCCGGATTCAACCGGCACCACCCTGGCACCGAGCAGGTTCATCCGGAAGACGTTCTGCGCCTGGCGCTTCACGTCCTCCGAACCCATGTAGACGACGCACTCCATGCCGTAGCGCGCCGCGATCGTGGCGGTGGCGACGCCATGCTGGCCCGCACCCGTCTCGGCGATGACGCGCGGCTTCCCCAGGCGCTTCGCGAGCAGCGCCTGGCCGATCACGTTGTTGATCTTGTGCGCGCCGGTGTGGTTCAAGTCCTCGCGCTTCAGCCAGATCTGCGCGCCGCCCAATTCGCGTGACCAGCGTTCCGCGTGATAGACGGGCGACGGCCGGCCGACGTAATGCTTCAGTTCGCGCTCGAACTCCGCGCGAAACTCCGGATCGTGCTGATAGCGCGCGTAATGCGCCTTCAGTTCGTCGAGCGCGCGGATCAGCGTCTCGGCGACGAACACGCCGCCATACGGGCCGAAATGTCCGCGCTCGTCCGGCAGGTTGTAGGGCAGGTCAGCCATCTGCATTGCGTACTCCCTCGATGAACGCCGCGATGCGCGCCGCGTCCTTGATGCCCCTGCGCGCGCGGCCATCGGGGCCGCGCTCTTCGACACCGCTCGACACGTCGACCGCCCATGGACGCACGGCGCGGATCGCCTCGCCGACATTGGCGGGATCGAGGCCCCCGGAAAGGATCGCCGGCGCCGGCAGCTTCGCCTGCACGGCAGGCGACAGGCGCGACCAGTCGAACGCACGGCCGGTGCCGCCGGGCAGGTCGCCCGGCCAGTACGAATCGAACAGAAATCCTGCCGCATCCTCGTACAGCGATGCATATTCTAGCAAATCGACCCCGTCCTTCATGTGGATCGCCTTGAGGTACGGACGGCCGAAGGCGCGGCAGAGGTCGGGGGTCTCCGTGCCGTGGAACTGCAGGATGTCGAGCGGCACCGCGTCCAGCACGGCGCGCACGTCGGCTTCCGGAGGATCCACGAAGAGCCCGACGCGCGTCACGAACGGCGGCAACGCATCGGCGATCTCGCGCGCGCGCCCGACGTCGACGAAACGCGGCGTGCCGCTCCAGAACACGAGGCCGATCGCGTCGGCGCCCGCCTCGCTCGCCGCGATGCCGTCGGCCACGCGCGTGATGCCGCAGATCTTGACCCGCGTGCGCGCGCCTTTCACAGCGGTCCCGCCATTACCTGGCGCACGGTGGCGGGCAGGCCGAAGCGCGCGTCGTAGTCGGCGCCGGCAAAGTAGAGACCGTCGCCGGCGAACGTGGGCGCGGCGCGCGCCCGGTCGCGCGCCGCGAGCAGGTCCGCGATCCAGCCGGGCGGCTGGCGGCCGGCGCCGACATAGACGAGCGAGCCCACGATATTGCGCACCATGTGATGGAGAAAGGCATTGGCCGAAAAATCGAAGCGGACGATGGAGCCTTCCTGCGCGATCGCTGCGCGGGAAATCGTCTTCACCGGCGACTTGGCCTGGCACTCCGCCGCGCGAAACGACGAGAAATCATGGGTGCCGGCAAGGTGCGCCGCGCCCGCGCGCATCGCGTCCACATCGAGTGGCTGATGGTACCAGCCCACGCGCCCGCTACCGAGCGCCGGGCGCTCGGCACGATTCTGCAGCAGATAGGTGTAGTGGCGGGCCGTGGCGGCGAACCGCGCATGGAAATCCGCGGCGACCGGGTGCGCCCACAGTATCGCGACCGGCGCCGGCAAGTGACTGTTGACGCCGCGCACCCACGCCGTATCGGGGCGCGCCGCGTCGGTGTCGAAGTGCACGATCTGCGAGACGGCATGCACGCCGGCGTCGGTCCGGCCGGCCGCCGCCACGCCGACCGGATGCCCGGCGATCTCGCCGATCGCCCGCTCGAGCGCATCCTGCACGCCGCAGCGCGACGGCTGCGACTGGAAGCCGCAAAAGGCGGAGCCTTCGTACTCGACGGCGAGGGCGATGCGCATTCGATCCTGTGGGAGCGGAGTGCTTTCCGAAAATGCGACGGGCGGCGGATCGTCGATCCGCCGCCCGCGCTGGTTGCTTGGCGTTTGGTCGTCAGCCGAGCTTGGTCAGCAGCGACTTCGCTTCGGCCTTCTGCTGATCGTCGCCTTCGTGCAGCACTTCCTGCAGGATCTCGCGCGCACCTTCGACGTCGCCCATTTCCTGGTAGGCCTTCGCGAGGTCGAGCTTGGTCGCCGCATCGTGCCACTGCCCGTCCAGCACCGACGGCGTCGGATCCTCGAACGTCGTGCGCTCCGGATCGAACGACAGGTCGAGCTTGTCGAGTTCGAGTGCCGCGGCCGGACGCGTCAGAGGCGATGGCGCGGAAGACGCGGCGACCGCGGCCGTCGTTTCCAGCGCCGGCTCGACGCGCGGCTTGCCCATCGGCGCCGGCGTTTCGGCCTCGTCGAGCTTGAAGTCGAGATCGAACCTGCCTGCTTCCGCCGGCCGGTCCTTCGCCGTCTCGACCTTGTCGGGGTAGCCCGCGGAGGGCGGGTCGAACGACAAACCGCGCGCGGCGATGGCGCTCGCGATGGCCGCGCCCGTCCCCGGCAACGCGACGGTGCGGTCGGGGTCGAAATCGGCCGCGGTCAGCTTCGCGGTTTTTTCGAGCTCGGATTCCGCGCCGGCAAGGATGTCGGCCGGCGTCTTCGGCTTGGCACCGGACGTCGGCGAAATCGAGATCTCCTCGTCCATCTGGAACTCGAGGCTGCGGTCGCCGCCGATGTCGCCCGGCATCGCCGCTTCGAACTTGGCCGCTTCCGTGGCCATCGGCACGGCCGCCGCGGCACGGGCGACGGGCGCGCCGCCGTCCGCGAACAGCGGATTGTTGGGATCGAGCTGGCGACCGAGCACGATGGCCTTCTGCCAGACATCGCCCTGCCCGCTGGTCACCGAATACAGCTCGGACGCCACCGTCTCGAATGCCGACGGCTTGTTGTGCTGCGCGTGGATCTCGAGCAGCTTCAGGTAGATTTCCTGCCGCGCCGGATCCTTCTTCAGCGCGTCCTTCAGGATCTCCTCGGCCTGCGCGTCGCGGCCATAGGCCAGGTAGACCTCGGCCTCGGCGATCGGATCCACTTCGTCCGTATCGATGTTGCCCAGGCCCTCGCGGCTGAAATCGCTGGCCAGCGAATTGTCACCCGTGTTGACGACGCCGCCGCCGGTGGATCCGAACACCGTGTTGGTCTTGATGTCCGTGCCCGAGATGATGCTGTCCTCGAACTTGGTCGTCTTGCGGCGGCGCGCGGCGAGCAGCGCCGCGAGGCCTCCCAGCAGCGCGAGCGCTCCGGCGCCGATCGCCCAGCCCGGCGTGTTGGACAGCAGTTCGTCGAAGAAGCCCGGCGCTTCCTTCGGGGGCGCCTTGGCGACGACCTTGGGAGGCGCGGCCTTCGGCGGCTCGACCTTCGGCGCTCCGCGGCCTTGGGCGGCTCCACCTTGGCCGGCTCGACCACGGGCGGCGGCACCGCTACCGGAGGCTCGGCGGCCTTCGGCGGCTCGGCCTTTGCGGGCTCCACTTTCGCGGGTTCGACCTTCGCGGGTTCCGCGGCCTTCGGCGGCGCACGACCGGCGCCGGTGTGGGCACGGGCGGGGCCGTGGTGATCGGCGCCACCGGTGCGGTGGTGGCCGCGGGCGGTGTGGCCTTGCCCTTGCCGGCATCCGACTGCGTCTGCAACTGCGCCATCGTCTGGTTCTTCATTTCGACGGCGCGCTGCAGGTCCTTGAGCATCCCCTCGAGGTCGGCGATGCGGCTCTGCGCTTCGCGCAATTGCGCGCTTTGCGATGCGCTCGTCTCGGCCGCGGCCGCACCCTTGGCGGTGCCGGCGTCCTTCGACACGCGCAACTGATCGCTGCCGGGGCGGACGGCGGGCGTACGTTCCTGGACGGCAGTACCGATCCTGCCGGCGGCGGCCCGTTGGGCGCCTTCGTCGGCCATCGGCGCGGCACCCGCCACGCGATCGCGGTAGGCGCGCCAGTCGCTGGCCTGCACCTGCACCACCTTGGTGGCTTCCGCCACGGACGCGGCGGAGGCCTCGACGGCGTTGGGGATCGTGATGATCGCGCCCGAACGCAGCCGGTTCATGTTGGCGCCGTCGAATGCATTCGCGTTGCTCTTGAATAGCGCCACCAGCATCTGGTCCAGCGTCACCGTCTCGGGTTTGTATTCCTTCGCGATCTTCGAAAGCGAATCGCCGCGCTTCACTTCGTACGTATCGCCCGGCCCGCGCGGCGCAGCGGCGGCGGCAGTCGTGGCCGATGGCGCAGCGGCGGGTTGTCCCCGGGCCGCCGGCGCGGCGCCGGAGCGCAGCGGCGTGATGGGATCGACCGGCGGCGCCGTCGTGCCCGGCGGATCGAGCAGGAACGTGTAATCGCGGACGACGCGGCCCGACGCCCAGTTCACTTCGACCAGCAGGTCGAGATACGGCTCGGCAACGGCCGTGGCGGACGTCACCTTGAGGAACGCCGTGTCGCCGGGTCCGCGTTCGAGCGCGACGCGGGCGCGCGACAGCACGCCTTGATACTGCAGGTTGTTCTGGCGATAAAGCGATGGATCGGCGATCTTGGCCGACAGCGTGTCCAGCTCCTCTTTCGACGTGGAGAGCAGTTCGATGCGGGCGACCAGCGGCTGCCCGACGTAGGACTCGACGGTCAGCTTGCCCAGCCCGAGCGGGTAGGCAGTGGCGGGTAGCGCGAGGACACCGGCGATGAAGCCGTATTTGAGGATAGGTTTGACGCGCATACCGCCCCCTTCGGAAACGCTGTTTGGCTCAAGTAAACTTAACATCATGGGTTTAGCGGTGCAAGCTAAACCTCGGTATTAGCTTGGGTTTTAGCCGTTGGCCACTTTCCGTCCCGGTGCAGATTCATGCTGTCGTACTACAGGGCTGCGCTAGCGCTAGCGTGCGGCGCGGCGGCGGCTACAACATCTAGTATCAAGCGCGCTGGCACGCCCTGTTGCGTTCCTGTCGAAGGCCGCCAATCCGGCCGCCGCCGGACCTCTGGACGAGCCTGCCAAACGTGCGGAAACGCGAATGCCTGGCGCCGCGACGCCCTATGGTCGCAGTAACCAGCAAAAGACGCGCCAGTGGCTGGCGCGCGCGCCGCGGAGCGCTGCCCCGCGGCGGCGCGCCATGTCAGCGCGCAAGGAGGATCCGCAGCATCCGGCGCAGCGGCTCGGCCGCGCCCCACAACAGTTGATCGCCGACGGTGAACGCACTCAGGTATTCCGGGCCCATCGCGAGCTTGCGCACGCGTCCGATCGGAATCGCCAAGTTGCCCGTCACCGCGGCCGGCGTCAATTCGCGCACGCTGTCGTCGCGCCGGTTGGGCACGAGCTGCACCCATTCGTTGGCGCCCGCGATCATCTGCTCGATTTCGGGCAACGGCACGTCGCGCCGCAACTTGATCGTCAGCGCCTGGCTGTGGCAGCGCATCGCGCCGATGCGCACGCACAGCGAATCGACGGGAATCGCCTGCGCGCCGCGCCGGCCCAGGATCTTGTTGGTCTCGGCGCCGCCCTTCCATTCCTCGAGGCTCATGCCGTTGCCCATGTCCTTGTCGATCCACGGGATCAGCGAGCCCGCGAGCGGGACGCCGAAATGCTCGGTGGGGAAGCGGTCGTCGCGCAGGATGCCGGCGACTTCACGGTCGATGTCGAGGATCGCCGAATGCGGATCCTCGAGCAGGCTCTTGGCGGCGAGATGCGCCTCGCCCATCTGCGCCAGCAGCTCGCGCATGTTCTGCGCACCCGCGCCGGAGGCCGCCTGGTACGTCATGCACGTCATCCATTCGATCAGGTCGCGCTCGAACAGGCCCGCGAGCGCCATCATCATCAGGCTGACGGTGCAGTTGCCGCCGATGTAGTTGCGGACGCCGCTGGCCAGCGCGGCGTCGATCACGGGCCGGTTGACGGGATCGAGGATGATCACCGCGTCGTCCTGCATCCGCAGCGTCTTGGCGGCGTCGATGAAGTAGCCGTTCCAGCCGGCGGCGCGCAGCTTCGGATACATCGCCGTCGTCCAGTCGCCGCCCTGGCACGTGATGATCGTGTCCTGCCGTGCCAGGGCCGCCACGTCGCCCGCGTCCAGCAGCGGTCCGGTGTCGCGTCCGATCGCCGGGCCCTTGCCGCCCGCCGCCGACGTCGAGAAGAACGTCGGCTCGACAAGCTCGAAATCACCCTCCTCCTGCATTCGCTGCATCAGCACCGAACCCACCATGCCCCGCCAACCCACCATGCCTACTCTCATCGCATCACCTGTTCGTCGATTTGCCTGCTTTTCGAATTCGTATTCACCGCCACGTTCGCTGTCAGCCGCGCGCGGGTTTTCGCGCGGTCTTCGTGGCCTTGCGCTGCGTCGTTCGCGCGGTGTCCGTGGGCGCGGCAACCTCGTCGCGGACGTCCGGATGGAATCGCGCCATCGTGTAGGCGTCCACGTAGCGCCCGTTGCGGAACGCATCCTGCCGCAGCGTGCCCTCGATCTCGAAACCGAACTTCTCGTACAGCGCGAGCGCCGCGGCGTTGTCCGTGTAGACCTCGAGGCGCAGCCGCCGGTAGTTGAGCCAGTTGTCGGCGATGTCGAGCGCCGCGGCCAGGAGCGCGGTGCCCACCCCCTTGCCCTGCCAGTCGTCGCGCACGGACATCCCGATGCTGCCGACGTGACGGCGCCGGCCGCGTCCGCTCGCATGGAGCCCGAGGTTGCCGACGACCTCGCCGTTCACTTCGGCGACCAGCAGGTAGTCGTCGGGACCGAGTTCGCCGAGGCGCGTCCGCCATCGTTCGGCCGACGGGAACGGCAGCTGCAGCGTGCCCGCCATCGCGCGTGGCGCGGAGAACGTCGCCGCCATCGCGTCGGCGTCGTCGAGCGTGGCCCGCCGGATCGTGATCTTCGGCTTGCGCACGGCCATCATGAGCCTCGCAGCGCCGCGACCACCGCGTCGCCCATCGCGCGCGTGCCGACGACCGCCTCGCCCGGCAGCGCGATGTCGCCGGTGCGCAACTTGAGCTGCAGCACGCGGCGCACCGCCTGTTCGATACGCTGCGCGACGTCGTCGCGCCCGAACGTGTAGCGGAACATCATGCCGAGCGAAAGGATCGTCGCCAGCGGATTCGCGCGGTCCTGGCCCGCGATATCCGGCGCCGAGCCGTGGATCGGTTCGTAGAGCCCCTTCTGGTTCACGTCGAGCGATGCGGACGGCAGCATGCCGATCGAGCCGGCGAGCATCGACGCCTCGTCGGACAGGATGTCGCCGAACAGGTTGCCGGTGACGATGACGTCGAACTGCTTCGGGTTCTTCACGAGCTGCATCGCCGCGTTGTCGACGTACATGTGCGACAGCGCGACATCGGGATACTCGCCGGCCATTGCGCTGACCGTCTCGCGCCACAGGATGCTGGTGTCGAGCACGTTGGCCTTGTCGACGGACGTCAGGCGCTTGTCCCGCTTGCGCGCCGCCTCGAAGCCGACGCGGGCGATGCGCTCGATTTCCGGCACGCTGTAGTGCATCGTGTCGAAGCCTTCGACCGCGCCGTCGGCGTTCCGGCGCCGACCGCGCGGCTGACCGAAGTAGATGTCGCCGGTCAGCTCGCGGACGATCAGCAGGTCCAGTCCGGAGACCACTTCGGCCTTGAGCGACGACGCGGCGGCCAGTTCCGGATACAGCAGCGCGGGGCGCAGGTTCGCGAAAAGCCCCAGTGCCTTGCGGATGCGCAGCAGGCCCTGCTCCGGTCGTAACTCGCGCGGCAGCGTGTCGTAGCGGGGGCCGCCGACGGCACCCAGCAGGATCGCGTCGGCGTCCTGCGCGAGCTTGAGCGTCGCGGGCGGCAGCGGATCCTGCGCGGCGTCGTAACCGGCGCCGCCCATCGGCGCCGATTCATGGGTGATGGGCAGCCCGTCCGCGCGCAGGACGTCGAGCACGCGTTGCGCCTGACCGACGATTTCCGGTCCGATGCCGTCGCCCGGCAGGATTGCGATCTTCATCTTCTGGCGTTCCCCAAAAAAAACGCGGCGCCGTTCCTGCCTGGCGCCGCGCGGTGTGTCGCTTTGTAGCTTACGCGCGCCAGCGTCGGCCGGTCAGCCGTTTCGTCTTGATGGCACGAATCGCGACGGAGACGGTGGCGGCGCGCGCGTTGCGCAGTCGCCGTGCCGGCATCGGCGTCGCGCGCGACGCGTGCCGCGCCGCCGCCATCGGGCGGGCGGACGCGGCGGCGAGTCCCAACTGCGCGCGCTGCATTCCCAACGGCGATCCTTATTTCGGCTTCGACTTGTCGGCCGCGTTCTCGATGGCCTGGCCGGTGGCCTTGACGTCCTTGCCGGCGCCTTCGACCGTGTTGCAGGCCGATACGCCGACCAGCATTCCCGCGAGCACTGCCAGCGCTGCGAACCTTTTCAGCATGATGTCCCCGTCGTCATGAATGTCGACACGCGTCGACGAACTGGCCGGCGACGGCACCCCATGACGGCAGCGTGATTCTGTAACCGCCACTACGCCAGCGCACGGCACCCTGATTATTGCACAGCAGCACCGTACGGGCACGCCCTGCCGCGTGCCCCGGCGCGTGCCGCATGTTGCGCTGCTGCAACGCGCCGGTGGCGCCGCGAAACCCGAGCGCCGCGGTCGGCAATGCACGCGGCGTCGCGGACCTCACGCGGCGTCGCGCATCGGCGCCGGCAGGGTCAGCGCGGCGGTTCGCCTTGGTCCCGGCCCCACCCGGTCTCGACGTGCCGCGCGACCGCCTCCGCGAGCCCCGGCGCGTCCGTGGCGAACGTGGTGGCCGCCGTCGTGCGCAACCATGTCAATTGCCGCTTGGCGAGTTGCCGCGTCGCCGCGATGCCCTGGCTGCGCAGCGCCGGCGCATCGATGCGCCCGTCCAGGAACTGCCACGCCTGCCGGTAGCCGACGCAGCGCATCGACGGCATCTGCGGCGCCAGCGCGTAGCGCTCGCGCAGCGCGCGCAACTCCGCCACCAGTCCTTGCGCGAGCATCGCGTCGAAACGCCGCGCGATCGCGTCGTGCAGCCGTGCGCGATCGGCGGGCTGCAAGGCGATGGCGATGGTGGGACCCAGCGTCGCCGGCGCGCTGGCCCGGTGCCCCTGCAGCGTCGACAACGGCCGTCCGGTGAGCCGATGCACTTCGAGCGCGCGCTGGATCCGCTGCGCGTCGGTCGGCGGCAGCCGCGCCGCGGTGACCGGGTCCACGCGGGCGAGTTCGGCGTGCAGCGCCGGCCAGCCCGCACGCGCCGCCCATGCATCGAGTTCGGCACGGACGACGGGATCCGACGGCGGAAGCGCGGACAGGCCCTCGGTCAGCGCCTTGAAGTAGAGCATCGTGCCACCGGCGACGATCGCCATGCGCCCGCGACCGCGGATCGCGACGATCGCCGCCAGCGCGTCACGGACGAAGCGCGCCGCCGAATAGCTGTCGGTGGGGTCGACGATGTCGAGCAGGTGATGCGGCACGCGCGCGCGTTCGGCCGCGCCGGGCTTGGCGGTGCCGATGTCCATGCCGCGGTAGACCTGCGCCGAATCGACGGTGACGATCTCGCCATCGAAGCGCTCGGCGAGTGCCATCGCCAGTGCGCTCTTGCCCGACGCGGTCGGGCCCATCAGCAGGACGGCGGGCCGCAAGGGAGCGCGCCGGCGCTAGCGCCCGCGCATGAACAGGCGATCGAGATCGGACAGCGACAGCTGGTACCACGTCGGCCGCCCGTGGTTGCATTGGCCGCCCCGCTCCGTCGCCTCCATCTGCCGCAGCAGCGCGTTCATTTCCGGCACCGTCAGCGCGCGATTCGCCCGCACGGCGCCGTGGCAGGCCATCGTCGACAGGAGTTCGTCGCGACGCGTGGCCAGCGCCTGCGAGCCGCCGAACTCGCGGATGTCGTGCAGCACGGCGCGCGCCAGCGTGGCGGGGTCGGCATCGATGAGCGCGGCGGGAATGCCGCGCACGGCCAGCGTGCAGGGGCCGATCGCGGATACCGCAAAACCCAGCGCGGCGAGCGTGTCCGCGTTCTCGTCCGCCGTCGCCATTTCGAGCGGCTCCGCGGCGAACGTGGCGGGCACCAGCAACGGCTGCACCGGCAACCGCAGGTCGGCCGCCGTCTTCAGCCGTTCGTAGACGATGCGCTCGTGCGCGGCGTGCATGTCGACGAGTACCAGGCCCGCGCGGTTCTGCGCGAGGATATAGATGCCGTGAAGCTGCGCGAGCGCGAAACCCAGCGGATGCGGTTCGTCGGCGGGCCATGCCGGCGGCGACGCATCGCCGCGCGCGCCGAAAAGCCGCGCATAGAACGCCGATGGCTCGGCGGCGTCGATGGGCAGCGGCGACTGCGTCCGGTTCCACGCCGACCCCGCGGCGAACGCGGGGCTTGCCGGCGCGTACGCGTCACGCGCGGGAGCCACCGGCGGCATGTGCGCGGCGGCCGCGCCGAGTTTTTCCGCCGCGGAGACGGCCGGCTGCTCCGCGGCCGTCGCCGCCAGCGCACGCTCGACCGCGTGCCGGACGAACTGGTGAATGCCGCCCGCGTCGCGGAAGCGCACTTCGATCTTCTGCGGATGGACATTGACGTCGACGCGCCGCGGATCGACGGTGAGCCACAGCGCATACGCCGGCTGGCGATCGTGATGCAGCACGTCGCGATACGCTTCGCGCAACGCGTGCTGCAGCACGCGATCACGGACGAAGCGGCCGTTGACGAACAGGTACTGGCCGCCGCCCTGCGCCGCGTACGCCGGCCGCACGGCGAAGCCGGCCAGCCGCACGTCGCCGGCCTCGGTGTCGACGCGCGCCGCATGCGCGACGAACGCGTCGCCCAGCAGCTGCTCGACACGCAACTGGCGGCCGCCGGCGACGAGGCGGTGCTTGACGCTGCCGTTGTGCTGCAGCGTGAAGGCCGTGGCCGGATGCGCGAGCGCGACGCGGCGGAACGCCTCGTCGCAATGACCCCACTCGGTGGCCTCCGTGCGCAGGAACTTGCGCCGCGCCGGCGTGTTGAAGAAGAGCTCCTCGACCGTCACCGCCGTGCCGCCGGCGAGCGCGGCCGGCGCGATCGGCGCGAGCGTGCCGCCCTCGACCTCGATCCGCCATGCATGCGGCTTGCCCGCCTTGCGCGACGCGAGGGATAGCCGCGAGACCGAAGCGATCGACGCCAGCGCCTCGCCGCGGAAGCCGAGCGACGCGATCGCCTCGAGATCCAGCACCGACTGGATCTTCGACGTCGCGTGCCGCGCCACCGCCAGCGCCAGATCCTCGCGGTCGATGCCGGCGCCGTTGTCGGCGACGCGGATGCGCTTGACGCCGCCCGCCGCGAGATCGATCTCGACCTGCGTGGCGCCGGCGTCGAGCGCGTTTTCGAGGAGTTCCTTGAGCGCCGCGGCCGGTCGTTCGACCACTTCGCCCGCGGCGATCTGGTTGATCAGCAGGTCGGGCAGCGTGTGGATCGCCGGCATCAGCGCGGCAATCCCTGTGCCCAGCGGGCGTAGACGCCGTCGGCCACCGCGCCGAGCGCCGCGAGCCGTGCATCCAGGTCGCTCTGCAGGTCCGCCGCGCTCTGCCGGTGCGCGCTCGACCGGGCCGGAAGCTCGCTGCCGCCGGTGCTGCACCACGACTCGACCAGCTCGCGGGTCATCTCGATGTGGCACTGGAAGCCCACGTGGCGGTCGTCGATGACGAAGCCCTGGTTGACGGCGACGTCGTTGGTCAGGATGCGCGTGGCCATCGGCGGCAGGTCGAACGCGTCGTAGTGCCACTGGAACGCCGCGAACCGCGGCAGCCCGCCGAACCACTCGCGCCGCGCGCCGCGGTCGCAGACGTCGACATGCAGCCAGCCGATCTCCGGTTGTTCCATCCGCTTGACGCGCGCGCCGAGCGCCTTCGCCATCAACTGCCCGCCCAGGCAGTGCCCGATCACGGGCGTGCCGTCGCCGATGGCATCGCGCAACAGGCTGCACAGCGGCGCCACCCACGGCAGCGTGTCGTTGACGCTCATCGGGCCGCCCATCATGCCGATCCCGGAATAGTCGGCGGGGCTCGCGGGCACGGCGACTCCCTCGTCCAGCGCCAGCAGCTCCCACGGGATCCCCTGCTGCGTCAGCCAGATCCCGAAAAGCCCGGGGGTTTCGGTGGGAGAGAAGCGAAAGATGGCGACGGGGAGCATGGGTGGCTTTGGGTACCGCCGCACGCACGTTTGAAGTCGCGCTGCGGTGGCGCCAATTCTAGCAGCCGGCGCGCCGGCATCCCTGCCCTGTCACATCTGCTTGAACAGGTGCGTGAACTGCCGCGAGATCGGCAGCTTCTCCTGGCGGTTCTTGAGCAGCACGAACTGGCGTTCGGCGTCCTCGCGCAGCACGCCGGACACCGCGTCGAGATTGACGATCGTGCCGCGGTGCACCTGCCAGAATTGCTCGGGATCGAGCTCGGCCAGCAGGTCTTTCAGCGGCGTGCGGATCAGCGCCTCGCCGGTGGCGAGCACGACGCGCGTGTACTTCGTATCCGACTGGAAGTACACGACGTCGGCCACCGGAATCAGCTTCACCTGCTTGCCCACGGCGGCCTTCACCCATTTCATCCGGCCCGCGTCGCCCTTGACCGCGGCGCGCAATTGGCCGATCAGCGCCGACAAGTCGGCGGGCGGACCCGCGAGCTTGCGCTCCATGCGCTCCGCCATCGCCTTCAGCCGGTCGGTCTCCACCGGCTTCAACAGGTAATCGACCGCGCCGGCATCGAACGCCTGCAGCGCATATTGATCGTAGGCGGTGATGAAGACGACGTGGCATTCGGAGCCGATCTGCGCGGCGACGTCGAGTCCCGTGCAGCCCGGCATCCGGATATCGAGGAAGGCGATCTGCGGACGATGCAGGGCGAACAGCGTCAGCGCCTGCTCGCCATCCTCCGCTTCGGCGACGACATCGAGTTCCGGCCAGACGTCGGCCAGTTTTTCCTTGAGCCGCTCGCGCATCAACGGCTCGTCTTCGGCAATCAGCGCAGTGGGTCGGGTCATGGCGAGTCTGCCTCGTGCAACGCGCGATCGTGGGAAAAGGACGCCGCCGGCCGCTCGGCCGGCAACAGGATACGGGCGCGGAAGC
This sequence comes from uncultured beta proteobacterium, assembly GCA_963823475.1. Classification (GTDB taxonomy): domain Bacteria; phylum Pseudomonadota; class Gammaproteobacteria; order Burkholderiales; family Casimicrobiaceae; genus VBCG01. The sequence continues at coordinate 226,367 of CAWGLS010000002.1, read as the reverse complement.
CGCACGGCTCGTTCGCCTCGAGTTCCAGCGACGCCCGCTCGCCGTACAGCAGCTGCAGCCGTTCGCGAATGTTGGCGAGCCCGATGCCGCTCGCCGACGGGCCGGCGGCAAGGCCCGCACCGGTGTCGGCCACGCACAGCGCGACGGTCTCGCCTTCGCGCGTGACCGTCACGTCGATGCGCCCGCCGCGCGGCGAAGGCTCGATGCCGTGCTTGATCGCATTCTCCGTCAACGTGATCAGCATGCCCGGCGGGATCGCGAGCCCTTCCAGGTCGTCCGCGACCCGCACCGACCATTCGAGGCGGCGGGACAGCCGCGTGTGCATGATGCCCAGATAGGCGCGGATCATCGCCGTCTCCTGGCGCACCGTCGTGGTCTCATCGCGCAACGCCGGCGTCGCGGCGCGCAGGAACCGGATCAGCTCGCTGATGAGGCGCGCCGCCTCGGGCGCGCCTTTTTCCGCGAGCTGCTGCGCGCTGCCCAGCGTATTGAACAGGAAGTGAGGCTCGATCTGCAGCTGCAGCAGCTTCAGCTTGGATTCCGCGAGCTGGCGCGACGTCTCGCTCTGCCGCGCCTCGGCTTCGAGGTGCGCGGTCAGTGCGCGGTATTCGCGGTTGCGCAGGTGCGCGATCAGCGCGGTGACGAGCGCGAACAGAAAGCCGAACACGAGGCCCGCCGTGACGACGTGGCGCAGCTTGGCGCTGTCCTGGAAAAAGATGAACGGGTCGACGCCCTTGACGAACCCGGCGATGCTGGCGCCGACGAGCGCGCCGGCGAGCGCCAGCAGCGGCGCCGCGACGATGTAGCGGAAGATGCGGCCCTGGAACTTCCGGTAGCCGAACCACGCCGACAGGCCCGACCACAAGAGCGTGAGCACGACCAGGTTGAACAGGATCGCCGCCTCGGCGAACGACATGTTCCACGGCAATTGCGACGCGATCCACGAAACGAGCGTCGTGACCGCGACCACGCCGAGCAGCCAGCGCCAGCCTCCGTTGGCGTAGAACCAGCGGTCGAACGCACGCACGTCGCGCCGCTCGATCTCGGACAGCGACGCGAGCACGCGCTGCGCGAATGCCTCGTAGCGGGATTTGAGGGTGGCGATCATCGGGACCCGGATTGTAGGCGCCTGCCGGCGAAGAGTCCCGGCCGGCCGCGATGAGCGACGGCCGGGCCGACATGAATGGCTGCCCGTGCCGACGAACATCGATGCCTCTGGAAGGAAGCGCCTTGCCGCCGGCACGCGCGCCGGGTGGAGCGCGGCAAGGAGACAGCACCTGCGCGGGGCCGGCCCGCCCGGGGACTACAGGCCGCGCGCGATCCGCGCGTACGCCGAATGGTTGTGGATCGACTCGAAGTTCTCGGCCTCGACGGAAAAGCCGTCGAACCGGGGATCGGCCGCCAGGCGGTCGGCCACGCCGCGCACCAGATCCTCGACGAAGCGCGGATTGTCATAGGCGCGCTCGGTGACGTACTTCTCGTCGGCGCGCTTCAAGATGCCGTACAGCTCGCTCGACGCCTCGTCCTCGGCGATCCGCAGCAGCTCCTGGATGTAGACCGGCGCGCCGCCGCGAACGGTGATCGTCACCGTCGACCGCTGGTTGTGCGCGCCGTAGTCGGAGATTTCCTTGGAGCACGGGCACAGCGACGTGACCGGCACCGCCACCGCCACCGTCCTGCTCAAACGGCCATCCTGCAACGTGCCGGACAGCCGCACTTCGTAGTCGAGGAGGCTCGCCACGCCGGACACCGGCGCGATCTTGCGCACGAAGAACGGGAACGCGAACTCGATGCGGCCGCCTGGCGCGTCGAGGCGCTCGACCAAGTCGGAGAGCAGCGCGTCGAGTCCGGCCACCGACAGCGGCGCAGCACCCGGCGCGGCGCGCTCCTCGAGCAGCATGACGAGCCGCGACATGTGCGTCCCCTTGCGATCCTCGGCGAGCGCGACGTAGACATTGGCGACCGCGATCGTCGCCTGCGCGACGCCGTCGGCGTCGGCGAACAGCAGCGGATACTTCAAGCCGCGGATGCCGACCTGGTCGATCGCCAGGTTGCGTTCGTCCGTCCCGGATTGCGTGTCGGGGATCGGCATCAGCCGACTGGGTTGTTCGGGCTTGTTCATGGCGTCGTAGATTTCGGATTGTATCCGAACGGTTTGCACGGCCGCACGCATGCGGCGGGCGGCGGCGATCGTCATGCCGCGGGCTTCGCCCACGCCCCGGCCGGGCGCGCGCCGAACCGCGCGTGGACCGCGGCGGCGATGCCCTTGGCATCGAGCCCGGCCTGCGCGAGCAGGAAAGCCGGATCGCCGTGGTCGATGAAATGATCCGGCAGCCCCAGGTGGAGCAGCGGGACGGTGATGCCGGCGGCGGCGAGCGCTTCCGCCACCGCGCTGCCGGCGCCGCCGGCGATCACGCCCTCCTCGATCGTCACCAGCGCATCGTGGTCGCGCGCGAGCCTGCCGACCAGTTCCACGTCGAGCGGCTTGACGAAGCGCATGTTGACGACGGTGGCGTCCAGTTCCTCCGCCGCCGCGAGCGCCGGATGCAGCATCGGGCCGAACGCGAGCAGCGCGATGCGCGGGCTGCGCTTGCCCGCCTCGCGCCGGATTTCGCCCTTGCCGATCGGCAGCGCGTGCATCGCGGCGTCGATCGGCACGCCGGGACCCGAGCCGCGCGGATAGCGAACCGCTGCCGGCGAGCCCAGCATGCTGCCGGTGTAGAGCATCTGCCGGCATTCGTTCTCGTCGGACGGCGTCATCACCGTCGTGTTCGGCAGGCAGCGCAGGTAGGCAATGTCGAAGGCGCCGATGTGCGTCGCGCCGTCCGCGCCGACGACGCCCGCACGGTCGATGGCGAACAGCACCGGGAGGTTCTGCAGCACGACGTCGTGGATCACCTGGTCGTACGCGCGCTGCAGGAACGTCGAATAGATGGCGACGACCGGCCGCATGCCCTCGCAGGCCAAGCCGGCGGCGAACGTGACCGCGTGCTGCTCGGCGATGCCGACGTCGAAGTAGCGGTCGGGAAACGCCTGGGAGTAGCGGACGAGACCCGAGCCTTCGCGCATGGCGGGCGTGATGCCGACGATCCGCTGGTCGCGCGCCGCCATGTCGCAGAGCCAGTCGCCGAACACCTGCGTGTACGACGGCCGCGCCGGCGGCTTGACGACGATGCCGACGGCCGGGTCGAACTTGGTGACGCCGTGATAGAGGATCGGATCCTCTTCCGCCTTCGGATAGCCGTAGCCCTTCCTGGTGATGACGTGCAGGAACTGCGGGCCGGGCAGTTCCTTGACGTTGGCGAGCGTGCGCGTCAGCGTGTCGAGGTCGTGGCCGTCGATGGGTCCGATGTAGTTGAAGCCGAACTCCTCGAACAGCGTGCCCGGCAGCAGCATGCCCTTCATGTGCTCTTCCCACCGCTTGGCGAGGTCGTGCATCGGCGGCACCTTGGCGAGCACTTCCTTGCCGCCGCGGCGCACGGTGTTGTACAGCCGGCCCGACAATATCTTCGCCAGGTAGTTGTTGATGGCGCCGACCGGCTCGGAGATCGACATCTCGTTGTCGTTGAGGATGACCAGCAGGTGGGCGCCCTGCGCGTTGTTGAGCGCCTCGAACGCCATCCCCGCGCTCATCGCGCCGTCGCCGATCACCGCGACGACGTGCCGCGACTCGCCCTTGAGCTTCGCCGCGCGGGCCATGCCGAGCGCGGCGGAGATCGACGTCGACGAATGCGCGGTGCCGAACGTGTCGTACGCGGATTCGTCGCGCCGCGGAAAGCCGGAGGGGCCATTCCACTGCCGCAGACGCGCCATCGCCTCGCGGCGGCCCGTCAGGATCTTGTGCGCGTACGTCTGGTGGCCGACGTCCCAGACGATGCGATCCTCCGGCGTGTCGAAGATGTAGTGCAGCGCGACCGTAAGCTCGACGGTGCCGAGGTTCGACGACAGGTGCCCGCCGGTCTGCGCGACCGAATGCAGCAGGAACGCGCGCAGCTCGCGCGCGAGATCGCGCAACTGCGTGCGGTCGAGCAGGCGCAGGTCGGCGGGGCTGTTGACGCGTTCGAGCAATGGGTACATGACGATGGGGACGATACCGGTCAGTGGGTGCGCCGCGCGATCCATTCGGCGATTTCATGGAGCCTGCGGGCCGCGTTGCCGAAGGGCGCGAGCGCGGCGTGCGCCTGCGCCTCCAGGTCCGCCGCGTGCCGCCTGGCTTCCGCGAGCCCGAGCAGCGCGACATAGGTCGGCTTGTTGTGCGCGGCGTCCTTGCCGGCGGTCTTGCCGAGCGACGCGGAGGAGCCCTCGACGTCCAGCACGTCGTCGACGACCTGGAACGCGAGCCCCGCCGCGCGCGCGAAGGCGTCCAGCGCGGCCGTCTGCCCGTCGGCGAGCGGGCGCCCGCAGGCGGCGCCCAGCCGCACGGCCGCGCGGATCAGCGCGCCCGTCTTCATCCGGTGCATGTTCTCGAGATCGGGAAGCGCCATCGCCACGCCGACGTGCGCGAGGTCGATCGCCTGCCCGCCCGCCATGCCGTCGGCGCCGGCGGCGTGCGCCAGCAGCGCACAGGCAGCACCCGGATCGCGCAACGGTGTCGCGGCCAGCACCGCGAACGCCTGCGCCTGCAACGCATCGCCGGCGAGCAGCGCGGCGGCTTCGCCGAACGCCACGTGGCACGTGGGTTTGCCGCGCCGCAGGACGTCGTTGTCCATGCACGGCAGGTCGTCATGCGCGAGCGAATACGCGTGGATCATTTCGACCGCGGCCGCGGCGCCGTCGACGAGCGCCGCATCGGCATCGGCCAGCTCGCCCGCCGCATAGGCGAGCAACGGTCGCACGCGCTTGCCGCCGCCGAGCACGGCGTAACGCATCGCATCGCGCAGGTTCGCCGCCCCGCCCGCGACGGCCGGCAGCGCGCGGTCGAGGACGTCCTCGATGCGCTGCTGGCGTTCGCCGGACCAGACCGCGAACGCGAGATCAGGATCCATCGTCTCCGCCATCCGGCGCGAACGGCTTCAGCACGCCCTTTTCGAGGATCTCGATCTCCTGCTGCGCATCCTTCAGCAGCGACTGGCAGAACGCGACGAGTTCGGCGCCGCGCTTGTAGGCCGCGAGCGATTCCTTGAGCGGCAACTGTCCGCCCTCCATCGATGCGACGATGGCCTCGAGCTCGGCGAGCGCCGATTCGAAGTCTTTGGGGGATTCCGCGGAAGGGGCCATGCGCTGTCCTGTAGGTGTACGCGCGCGGGCGGTGCCGGGGGCTGTGAGCGGATGCCGACAATGCAACTCGTCGTCCGCGCGGGATTCGCCGCCATTATCCGGGGTCGCCGCGAAGCGAAAACGTTCGGTAAGGTCTTGACCTGATGGCGGAAAGCCAAATATAATAACATCTTTTGACGACGCGGCCTCGACGAACCTTTCGTGCGGCCGACTTAGCAAAGCGGTCCGGGGCGGCTTTAACGCAAGAACAAAAGCCGTAAGCGTCCCGGGTTGTTGGGTTGGGTTGGTTGCTAGCAACCGAATGGGACGAAAGGTAGGCCGCGATGTCTGACCTCGCCACGGCCGGTCGTCTGCGTCAGTCGGCGACGCAGTTTCCGGTTTCCTGGTATTGCGATCCCCGCGTGCTCGAAGCCGAACAGCGTCTGCTGCTCGCGCAGGGGCCGAGCTACGTGGGGCACGAACTCATGGTGCCGGATCCCGGCGACTTCCAGGCGCTTGCCGCGCGTGGCGAGTCGCAGATGCTCGTCCGCAACGCGCAGGGCGTCGAGCTCCTGTCGAACATCTGCCGGCACCGCCAGGCGCTGATGTACAACGGCCGCGGCAACACGCGCAACATCGTGTGCCCGCTGCACCGCTGGACGTACGACTTGAAGGGCGAGCTTCTCGGCGCGCCGCATTTCGCCGACAAGCCGTGCCTGAACCTCGGGCGCACGCCGATGCAGAACTGGAACGGCCTGCTGTTCGACGGCAGGCGCGACGTCGCGCGCGACCTCGAGGCACTGGGCGTCAAGCATTTCGACTTCTCGGGATTCATGCTCGACCGCGTCGAGCTGCATCGCGTCAACTACAACTGGAAGTCGTTCATCGAGGTCTACCTCGAGGACTACCACGTGGGCCCGTTCCACCCGGGCCTCGGCCAGTTCGTCACCTGCGACGACCTGAAGTGGGAGTTCGGCGACTGGTACTCGGTGCAGACGGTCGGCATCAACAACAGCCTGTCGAAGCCCGGCTCGCGTACGTACGAGCGCTGGCACAAGGCCGTGCTCGACTACTACCGCGGCGAAGTGCCGCGCCACGGCGCCGTGTGGCTCACGTACTACCCGAACATCATGCTCGAGTGGTACCCGCACGTGCTGGTGATCAGCACGCTGATCCCGGAGGCCGTCGACCGCACGCTCAACGTCGTCGAGTTCTACTATCCCGAGGAGATCGCGCTGTTCGAGCGCGAGTTCGTCGAGGCCGAGCAGGCGGCGTACATGGAGACGGCGAAGGAGGACGACGAGATCGCCGAGCGGATGGACGCCGGCCGGCGTGCGCTGTACGTGGCCGGCCGCAACGAAATCGGGCCGTACCAGTCGCCGATGGAAGACGGCATGCAGCACTTCCACGAGTTCTACCGCGAGCAGATGGAAGCGCACATCGCGCACCTGTAACGCTGGCGGCGCGCGCGAGCAGTCATGCCCGCGCGCCGGTCAGGGCGTCGCGGCCGGCGCGCCGATCGCCTGCGACACCCGGCCGCGCCGCCGCGCCGTCACCCGTGACGACGCAACCATGGTGCACCGGACGTCGCTGCCGGTATGATCATCCCTGATACCGCATCATCGCCGCGGCGGCGATCGCCGCCGCAGTTCGTCAACGACCACGTCACGCGAAAGCCCATGTCCACCACGCTCGTTTCCACCGAAGACCTAGCCACGCGGCTCGGGCAGCCCGACCTCGTCATCTGCGACGTGCGCCACGACCTCGCGCGCGCGGACACGTGGGGCGAGGCGCAGTATCGGCGAGGGCCACATCCCGGGGGCGGTGTTCGTCCATCTCGACCGCGACCTGTCGGCGCCGATGACCGGCGCGAACGGACGCCATCCGCTGCCCTACCCCGAGATCGCCGCCGCGGTGTTCGGGCGCCTGGGCATCGCCCCGGGCAAGCGCGTCGTCGTGTACGACCAGGGTCCCGGCATGTTCGCGGCACGCCTGTGGTGGATGCTGCGCTGGCTGGGCTTCGACGACGTTGCCGTGCTCGATGGCGGCTTCGCGAAGTGGCGTAACGAAGGGCAGCCGATCAGCACGTCGCCCGCGGCGCCGATCCCCGCCCATTTCGCGATCAACGGCGTGACGCCGACGGTGGACGCCTCGGGCGTGATGGCGAGCCTCGCGCGGCACGCGCTGGTGCTGATCGACGCGCGCGCGCCGGAGCGCTTCCGCGGCGAGACCGAGCCGCTCGACCCCGTGGCCGGCCACATCCCCGGCGCGCGGAACCGTCCATACAACCTGAATCTGCGACCCGACGGAACATTCAAGGACGCGGCCACGCTGCGCGCCGAATTCGACGCGGTGCTCGACGGCGCCGCGGAAGACGCGGTGGTGCACCTATGCGGTTCCGGCGTCACCGCCTGCCACAACGTGCTGGCCATGGAAATCGCGGGCTTTCCGCCGACGCGCCTTTATCCCGGATCGTGGAGCGAGTGGTGCGCCGATCCCGCGCGGCCGGTGGCCAGCGGCGCCTGAGGGTCCTTTACGCCGGTTTCCAACGGCTATCCGCCGTGGGCGCAGCGTGGCCGGAAATCGGCGCATATGTTGCGGACATCGGGGTCCGACGCCGGGGTCGCGACCGCGCCGCCGAAACCGGGGAGCGGGCCCCGCCGCTGCTCAACCCACCAGCGGCCATGCGGCCAGTTCCGTGTAGACCGGACCTTCGGGCCGCAGTTGCGATCCGATGAGGCACAACCGGTCGACGGGCCAGCGGACCGGCGAACAGCGCGCGCGCGGCTGCGGCAGCACGCAGCGCCGCGCCAGCGTCACGTGCGGGCGAAACGGCCGCGCTTCGATGTCGAAACCGTCGGCGGCCAGCGCCTCGCGCAATGCCGCGTGCAGCGCGAGCACCGGCACCGGGACCACGGCGGGCGCGACCCACGCGACGCCGGAAGCCCGCCACGCGCCTGCCACGTCGAAGTCGATCGTCGCTCCGACGTGCGGCAGGCGATCGCCGATCGTTCGCAATTCGGGCAGCGCGGAGGCGTCGACATCGCCCAGGAACGCAAGTGTCAGGTGGACATGCTCGCCGCTGATCGCGCGTCCGCGCGAGCGCCGGGCAATGTCCCGCGCCAGCGCCAGGAATTGCAGGCGTACGGACTCGTCGGGGACTAAGGCGTAGAACGCGCGAATGCGGTCCGCTGACGAGAGAGCGCCGGCCGGCGCACGTTCGATCAAATCCATACGGAATGGACCGCGGCGGCCCGCGAGGGTTCGCAAAAAAAACCGCGCCAGCCCCTGCGGGCGGCGCGGTTACTCTTGGCGCTTGCGGGCGCCGGGCGATCAGCCGTTGGCGACGTGCAGCTCGGTCTTGGGCTTCTCGAAGAACTGCTCGTCTTCCGTGGAGTTCTTGAGCGCCGTCGTCGACGCCTGGTTGCCCTGGATCGTCGTCGTGATCGCGTCGAAGTAGCTCGTGCCCACCTCGCGCTGGTGCTTGATCGCCGTGAATCCCTTGCTCATCGCCGCGAACTCCGCTTCCTGCAGCTCGACGAACGCCGTCATGTGCTCGTGCGCATAGCCGTGCGCCAGGTTGAACATCGAGTAGTTGAGGCTGTGGAAGCCCGCCAGCGTGATGAACTGGAACTTGTAGCCCATCGCGCCCAACTCGCGCTGGAACATCGCGACCGTCGCGTCGTCGAGGTTCTTTTTCCAGTTGAACGACGGCGAGCAGTTGTACGCGAGCATCTTGCCGGGGAACTTGGCATGGATCGCGTCGGCGAACGCCTTCGCGAAATCGAGATCCGGCTTGCCGGTCTCGCACCAGATGAGGTCCGCGTACGGCGCGTACGCCAGGCCGCGCGACACGGCCTGGTCGAGGCCGTTCTTCGTCTTGTAGAAGCCTTCGATCGTGCGCTCGCCCGTCAGGAACGGCTTGTCGTTGTCGTCGATGTCCGACGTCACGAGGTCCGCCGCTTCGGCATCGGTGCGCGCGAGGATGATCGTCGGCACGCCCATGCAATCGGCGGCGAGCCGCGCCGCGACCAGCTTGTCGACCGCCTCGCGCGTCGGCACCAGCACCTTGCCGCCCATGTGGCCGCATTTCTTCACCGACGCGAGCTGGTCCTCGAAGTGCACGCCGGCGGCACCCGCCTCGATCATCGCCTTCATCAGCTCGAACGCGTTCAGCACGCCGCCGAAGCCGGCTTCCGCATCGGCCACGATCGGCGCGAAGAAGTCGAGTGTCGCCGGTGCCTTCCATGTGCTGGATCTGGTCGGCGCGCGCGAACGTGTTGTTGATGCGCTTGACGACGTTCGGCACCGAGTTCACCGGATACAGCGACTGGTCGGGATACATCTCGCCCGCGATGTTGGCGTCGGCGGCGACCTGCCATCCGGACAGGTAGATGGCCTTCAGGCCGGCCTTCACCTGCTGCATCGCCTGGTTGCCCGTCATCGCGCCCAGCGAATTGACGAAGGGTTCCTCGTTGATGAGCTTCCACAGCTTTTCGGCGCCGCGGCGCGCGAGCGTGTGCTCGATATGGACCGAGCCGCGCAGGCGCACGACGTCTTCCGCCGTGAAGCCGCGCTTGATGCCCTTCCACCGCGGATTTTCCGCCCAATCCTTCTTCAACCGTGCCGCTTCGAGATCGTAGTTCATTGCCGTACTCCCGTTGGTTCGTCGCCGTATTGCCGCCGCATGCGCGGCGGCGCGTTGTTCAGCGGGCGCACGTCGCGCGATGCGCGCCATGCGTCCCAGGCGAAGCGTTCGGCAAACTCGAGTTGCCGGCGCCTCGCGGCACGGACCGAGGAGGATCGCTCGCTCGATCGGGCGGGCAGGAGGAGTGGGGTGTACGGTCCACAAGCCCTTCTTGCCGTCGCCCGCGCGATGCTGCGGATGACGGCTCGTGATGACGTCACCTTAGCAAGCCCGGGCCCGCCTGACAAGTATTTTGGCGCGCTGCAATATAGTTTTTATTCATAAAAATCAGAGTCTTAAAATTCACTTCCGCCTGATGGAAAGAATATTGCACTTTGTATGGGCAATGATGCTGCGCAGCATGTATATCTTATATAAGACTGCGCAGACTGGACATGCCAATAGCGTCATAAGTCATTGAATTTACATGTTCGTCGTATGACGTAGCCGCGAACAGCATCCGCCAAGCCCATTTCCACGATGCGGATCGCACTTCCATTTCGACCCCGACAGGAGCGATCTGCCGTTGCGGACACGCGACGAGTCGGGGCGCGCAGGACGATGCGATTATGCTGTCATCAAAGAGCGCACCCAGCGCCCCGATGTCGTCGTCCATAACCAATTGACAAGGAGCACCCCGTGCGCATGAGGAGCGTTGCCCTAGCGGCACTGTTCGCGCTGGCCGCCACCGCGGCGACCGCGCAAGGCCAGGACCCCAATCTCGCGCGAAACATCGCCGCCAATTGCGCGAACTGCCATGGCACCAACGGCGTCAGCCAGGGCGGCGCACCGTCGCTCGCCGGACAGTCGAAGGCGGATCTCGTGCGCAAGATGCAGGACTACAAGTCCGGCCGCACGCCGGCCACCATCATGCCGCAGCTTGCCAAGGGCTACACCGACGAGCAGATCGACCTCGCCGCCGGCTGGTTCGCCGCGCAAAAACCCTGAACCCTTTACGGAGATCCGGACATGACCACCATGCAAAGGCGGGATTTCCTCAAGGCAATGGGGGCGGGCCTGTCGGTCGCCGCGCTGGCGGGCTGCGCGGCGCCGGGAAGCAGGAGCGGTCCTCGCGTCGTCATCGTCGGCGGCGGCTACGGCGGCGCGACGGTCGCCAAGTACCTCGACATGTGGAGTAGCGGCACGCTCGACATCACGCTGGTCGAGGTCGACCCGTCGTTCGTGTCGTGCCCGCTGTCCAACCTCGTGCTGGGCGGCAGCAAGCAGATCGCCGATCTCACCGTCAGCTACGATGGCTTGAGGAAGCGCGGCATCAAGGTGCTTTTCGACACCGCGCAAGCGGTGGACCCGCTGCGCCAGACGGTGCGCATCTCGAACCAGGTGGACCTCCCCTACGACCGGCTCGTGCTGTCGCCGGGCGTCTCGTTCCTCTACGACCAGGTGCAGGGCATGGGCAGTGCCGACGCACAGGCGAAGGTCCTGCACGCGTGGAAGGCCGGCCCGCAGACGGTGGCGCTCCGCCGGCAGCTCGAAGCGATGCCCGACGGGGGCGTGTTCGCCATCTCCATCCCCAGGGCGCCGTATCGCTGCCCGCCGGGGCCCTACGAGCGTGCGTGCCAGGTCGCGTGGTACTTCAAGCGCGCGAAGCCGCGGAGCAAGGTGCTGATCCTCGACGGCAACGAGGACGTGACGTCGAAGAAGGGCCTCTTCATGAAGGCCTGGAACGAGGACTACAAGGGCTTGGTCGAGTACCGGCCGAACTACGTGCTGACGGGCGTGGACGTCGCCACGCTCACCGCCAAGTTCGAGACCGCCGACGACGTGCGTGCCAGCGTGCTGAACGTCATACCGCCGCAGCGCGCGGGTGCCATCGCCGCGCAGGCCGGCGTCATCACCGCCAACAACCGCTGGTGCGAGGTCAACTTCCTGTCGTTCGAATCGATCAAGGTGCCGAAGATCCACGTGCTGGGGGATGCGATCCAGATCGCGCCCGCGATGCCGAAGTCGGGACACATGGCCAACCAGCACGCCAAGGTCGCCGCGGCCGCGATCCTCAACGCGTTTGCCGGCCAGGCGCCGAACCCGGCGCCCGTGATCAACAACACGTGCTACAGCTTCATCACCGACCGTGATGTCGTGCACGTCGACTCGGTGCACCAGTACGACAAGGAGAAGAAGACGTTCGCGACGGTGCCGGGATCGGGCGGACTGTCGCCGGGCCCCACCGCGCTCGAAGGCGAATACGCGTTCGGCTGGGCCAGGAATATCTGGGCAGATGCGTTGACGTGACCGAATCGCGGGGGCCCGCTGCGCCGGGCCCGCGATTCGGTCCCGGCGGAAACGAAACAGGGAGCGGTTCTTGCTCCCTGTTTTCATTTCCATCGGCCGGCAATTGCGCGGCGGGCCGCGTAGCGGCTGCCGGCGACGCAATTGACGGACGTTAGGTTACCACTTCCGTTTCCTTCGGCTCTTCCTCGAAGGTGAGCTTCACCTTCTCGTCCTCGCCCAGGTCGATCGTCACCTTGCCGCCGGACGTCAGCTGGCCGAACAGCAGTTCGTCGGCGAGCGCCTTGCGGATCGTGTCCTGGATGAGGCGCGCCATCGGGCGGGCGCCCATCTGCGGATCGAAGCCCTTCTTCGCGAGGTACTCCTTCAGGGCCGGCGTGAACGACGCGTCCACCTTCTTCTCGTGCAGCTGCGCCTCGAGTTCGAGGAGGAACTTGTCGACGACCCGCAGGATGACGTCGTGGTCGAGCGAGCCGAACGAGATCGTCGCGTCCAGCCGGTTGCGGAACTCCGGCGTGAACATCCGCTTGATCTCGCCCATCTCGTCGCCGGCCGCCTTGGACTGCGTGAAGCCCATCGACGTCTTGGCGAGCTCGCCGGCGCCCGCGTTCGTCGTCATGATGATGATGACGTTGCGGAAGTCGGCCTTGCGCCCGTTGTTGTCGGTCAGCGTGCCGTGGTCCATCACCTGCAGCAGGATGTTGAAGATGTCCGGGTGCGCCTTCTCGATCTCGTCCATCAGCACGACGCTGTACGGATGCTTGGTCACCGCCTCGGTGAGCTGGCCGCCCTGGTCGAAGCCGACGTAGCCCGGAGGCGCGCCGATCAAGCGCGACACGGCGTGCCGCTCCATGTATTCGGACATGTCGTAGCGAAGCAGTTCCACGCCCAGGCAGTAGGCGAGCTGGCGCGCGACTTCCGTCTTGCCCACGCCCGTCGGTCCGCTGAACAGGAAGTTGCCGATCGGCTTGCGCGGGTTGCCCAGGCCGGAACGCGCCATGCGGATCGCGGAGACGAGCGCGTCGATCGCCTTGTTCTGCCCGAACACGACGTTCTTCAGGTCGCGGTCGAGCGTCTTCAGCGCGTTGCGGTCGTCGGAGCTGACGTTCTTGGCCGGGATCCGCGCGATCTTGGCGACGATTTCCTCGACCTCGGCCTTGCCGATCACCTTTTTCTGCCGTGACTTGGGCAGGATCTTCTGCGCGGCGCCGGCTTCGTCGATGACGTCGATCGCCTTGTCGGGCAGGTGGCGGTCGTTGATGAAGCGTGCCGCCAGCTCCGCGGCGCTGGTCAGCGCGGCGGGAGCGTACTTGACGCCGTGATGCTGCTCGAAGCGCGTCTTCAGGCCCTTCAGGATCTCGATGGTCTCGGCGATCGACGGCTCGGGCACGTCCACCTTCTGGAACCGCCGCGACAGCGCGTGATCCTTCTCGAAGATCTGCCGGTACTCGTTGTACGTCGTCGCGCCGATGCACTTCAGCGCGCCGGTGGACAGCGCGGGCTTCAGCAGGTTGGACGCGTCCAGCGTGCCGCCCGACGCCGCGCCGGCGCCGATGATCGTGTGGATCTCGTCGATGAACAGGATGGACTTGGGGCTGTCCGCCAGCTGCTTCAGCACGGCCTTCAGCCGCTGCTCGAAATCGCCGCGGTACTTGGTGCCGGCGAGCAACGCGCCCATGTCCAGCGAATAGACCTGGTATTCGCGCAGCAGCTCGGGAACGTCGCCTTCGTTGATCCGGCGCGCGAGCCCTTCCGCGATCGCCGTCTTGCCGACGCCGGCTTCGCCGACGAGCAGCGGGTTGTTCTTGCGGCGGCGGCACAGCACCTGGATCACGCGCTCGAGCTCGTGCTCGCGACCGATCAGCGGATCGATCTTGCCGGCCTTCGCGAGCCCATTGAGGTTCACCGTGTAGGCATCGAGCGCGCCCTGCGACTCGCTGCCGCCTTCGTCGTCGCTCTTCGCTTCCTGCTTTTCCTGCTTCTGCTGCGGCGTCTTGGTGATGCCGTGGGCGATGTAGTTGACGACATCCAGGCGGGTGACGCCGCGCTGGTTCAGGAAATAGACGGCGTGCGACTCCTTCTCGCCGAAGATCGCCACCAGCACGTTGGCGCCGGTGACTTCCTTCTTGCCCGACGACTGGACGTGCAGGATCGCGCGCTGGATGACGCGCTGGAAGCCCTGGGTCGGCTGCGTGTCGGCGTCCGAGTGCGGGGCGAGGCGGGGCGTGTGTTCCTGGATGAAGTCCGACAGGACGCCGCGGAGTTCGTCCAAGTCGACGCCGCAGGCCTTCAGGACCTCGGCCGCAGACGGGTTGTCCAGCATCGCGAGCAGCAGGTGCTCGACGGTGATGAACTCGTGCTGCTTCTGCCTGGCCTCGACAAAGGCCATGTGGAGGGAGACTTCCAGTTCCTGCGCGATCATCGACCTTCCTTCTTCCGGGGACGCGTTGCCGGGAACCGACCCGGCGTTGCGACTATAACGCTTACGTCTCCTCCATCGTGCACTGCAACGGGTGCTGATGTTTCCGCGCAATGTTTCGCACTTGTTCTACTTTCGCCGAGGCCACCTCGCGCGTGTAAGTACCGCATACGCCCATGCCCTCGCGGTGGACCTGCAGCATCACCTGCGTGGCCTTCTCGCGACTCATGGCAAATACAGTTTGCAGGACGACGACGACGAAGTCCATCGGTGTGTAGTCGTCGTTCAGCAACATCACTTTATACAGCGGTGGCGGCTTGACCTTGGCCTTCTCGGCCTCCAGCAAGGCGCCGTGTTGCTCCTGGTTGCTCATGTCCTGCCACGATACTCCGGATCAAGGTGGGGTCAATGTTTGATGATTGCAACAGTTTTGTCGAGGGGATGCGGGGCTGGCGGGCCGCCCGCTTGACGCTGCGGGAGCAATGCGCGTAGAAAACGCATGTTTGGCGCGCCCGTTGGTCCGCTCGACCGGCATGCGGCCGGGCCGGCGTTTTTCGCCCCCCTCCCGATCCCCGAGGCGTCCACGAAGCTCCGCCAGACACCCCATCAAATACCTAAAAGGAACACGCAGTATGGCAACTGGTACCGTCAAGTGGTTCAACGATGCAAAGGGCTTTGGCTTCATCACTCCGGATGGCGGCGGCGAAGACCTGTTCGCGCATTTCTCGGCGATCAACATGCAGGGGTTCAAGACGCTCAAGGAAGGCCAAAAAGTTTCGTTCGACGTCACGCAAGGCCCGAAGGGCAAGCAGGCGTCGAATATCCAGAACGCTTGAGACACGCCGTTGCCGGCGGCGTCCTCGAGGCGCCGCCGACCGTGGATTCCGTCAGGCCCGCCACAAGCGGGCCTTTTTCCGGTCGCCGCGCGCTTGACCGACGGGATCGGAAGAAAAAAAGGCCCACTGCGAAGCGGGCCTTTCCACCAGCCGACGAACGGTCGGCTACATCCGGTCGATCATCGCCTGGCCGAACCCCGAGCAGGAGACCTGCGTGGCGCCCGCCATCAGCCGGGCGAAGTCATAGGTGACGACCTTGTCGAGGATCGCCCTTTCGAGGCCGTGCTCGATGCGCTCCGCCGCTTCCTTCCAGCCCATGTGCACGAGCATCATCTGCGCGGAAAGGATTTCCGAGCCCGGATTCACGTAATCCTTGCCCGCATACTTGGGCGCCGTGCCGTGCGTCGCCTCGAACATCGCCACCGAATCCGAGAGGTTGGCGCCCGGCGCGATGCCGATGCCCCCGACCTGCGCGGCCAGCGCGTCGGAAATGTAGTCGCCGTTCAGGTTGAGCGTGGAAATCACGTCGTACTCGGCGGGCCGCAGCAGGATCTGCTGGAGGAACGCGTCGGCGATGACGTCCTTGACGACGATGTCGCGGCCGGTCTTCGGGTTCGGAAACGACATCCACGGGCCGCCGTCGAGCAGCTTCGCACCGAATTCCTTCTGCGCGAGCTCGTAGCCCCAGTCGCGGAAGCCGCCCTCGGTGAACTTCATGATGTTGCCCTTGTGCACGAGCGTCATCGACTTGCGGTCGTTGTCGATCGTGTACTGGAGCGCCTTGCGCACCAGCCGCTCGGTCCCTTCGCGCGACACCGGCTTGATGCCGATCGCCGACGTCGCCGGGAAGCGGATCTTCTTCACGCCCATCTCGTTGATCAGGAAATCGATGATCTTCTTGGCGGGGGCCGATTCGGCCTGCCACTCGATGCCGGCGTAGATGTCCTCGGAGTTCTCGCGGAAGATCACCATGTCGGTCTTCTCGGGCTCCTTCACCGGGGACGGCACGCCCTTGAAGTAGCGGACCGGGCGCAGGCAGACGTAGAGGTCGAGCTGCTGGCGCAGCGCGACGTTCAGCGACCGGATCCCGCCGCCGACCGGCGTGGTCAGCGGTCCCTTGATCGACACGACGAAGTCCTTGAGGATCGCCAGCGTTTCGTCGGGCAGCCAGACATCCGGGCCGTAGATCTTCGTCGACTTCTCGCCGGCGTAGATTTCCATCCAGTGGATGCGGCGCTTGCCGCCGTAGGCCTTCGCGACCGCGGCGTCGACCACCTTGATCATGACCGGCGTGATGTCGAAACCGGTGCCGTCACCTTCGATGTAGGGGATGATCGGGTTGTCCGGGACCGTGAGGCTGTAGTCCGGATTGACGGTGATCTTGGTGCCGCCGGCGGGCACCTTGACGTGCTGATAGCTGGACATGGAAGCTCCTGGAACGACTTGCCTGGAAAAATGCGAAGTTGCCGCGGGGCGGCTCTGGAATGCCGCGGCGCGAAGCCCTTGATTATCCGCGAACTTGAAAAATCATGCCATGCCGCGACCCCGGCGCGCCGTGCGCGCCGCCGGGAATCGGCTTGATCCTGCTCAACAAACCGTATGGCGTGCTGTGCCAGTTCACCGACGCCGAAGGGCGGCCGACGCTTGCCGACTACATCGACGTCCGCGACGTCTATCCGGCCGGACGACTGGATGCCGACAGCGAAGGGCTGGTGGTGCTGACGGCGGACGGGGCGCTGCAGAAGCGGATCAGCGATCCCCGCCACCAGCTGCGCAAGACGTACTGGGTCCAGGTCGAGGGCACGGCGAGCCCGGAGCAGATCGCGGCGCTGGCGCGGGGCGTCGCGCTGGCGGACGGCACGACGCAGCCGGCGCAGGTGCGGGCGATCGCGGAACCCGCCGCGCTGTGGCCGCGCGACCCGCCGATCCGCGTACGCAAGCTCATCCCGACGTGCTGGCTCGAGATCGCGATCACCGAGGGCCGCAACCGGCAGGTGCGGCGAATGACCGCGGCCGTCGGCCTGCCGACGCTGCGGCTCATTCGCCAGGCGATCGGCGACTGGACGCTCGCGGGACTGCCGCCGGGGGCGTCCCGCAGGGTGGCCGTGCTATGATCGCGCGCCGTTTTCGATTGCCGCGCCTTCGCTGTCGATGAGCCGCGCGAGAGGCCTGCTGGCCCCCCTTCCTTTCCTTCCGTCCGCGCACGTTGCAGCCCGTCCCGTTCCCCTGATGATCCGCCGCTTATTTGCCCGCCTGATCCCCGGCCGGCCGTCCCGCGACCCGCGCATCTATCGCGCCGACACGCACGCGGTGCGGCGCGACCAGGTGCCGCGCGGCGCGCGGCAGGTCACCGAAAAGCTGCAGGAGGCCGGGTTTCGCGCGTTCATCGTCGGCGGCGCCGTCCGCGACCTGCTGCTCGGCCTGACCCCCAAGGACTTCGACATCGCGACGAACGCGACGCCCGAGCAGATCAAGCCGCTGTTCCGGCGCGCGTACATCATCGGCCGCCGCTTCCGCCTCGTGCACGTCCATGCCGGCGCCGAGGTGCTCGAGGTGTCGACGTTCCGCGCGCCGCAGAAGGCGGAGGAGGCCACCGACGAGCACGGGCGCCTGCTGACGGACAACGTCTACGGCTCGCAGGCCGAAGATGCGGCGCGGCGGGACTTCACGATCAACGCGCTGTACTTCGACCCGTCGTCGGAGGAAATCTGGGACTACGTGGGCGGCGTGACCGACGTCCGCGCGCGGCGCTTGAAGCTGATCGGCGCGCCGGTCACCCGCTTCCGCGAGGATCCGGTCCGGATGCTGCGCGCCGTGCGCCTGGCCGCCAAGGTCGGCTGCGCGATCGACCCCAAGACCGCGGCGCCCATCCCCAAGCTCGCGAGCCTCATCCAGAACGTGCCGCCGGCGCGGCTGTTCGACGAAATGCAGAAGCTCCTGCTGTCGGGCCACGCGACCGAGACGCTGCAGAGCCTGCGCACGCACGGCCTGTCGCACGGCCTCCTGCCGCTGCTCGACATGATCATGGAGCAGCCGCTCGGCCCCAAGTTCATCGAGGTCGCGCTGGCCGGCACCGATGCGCGCGTCCGCGCGGGCAAGCCCGTGTCGCCGGCGTTCCTGTTCGCCACGCTGCTGTGGCACGAGGTGCTGCAGCAATGGAACGTGGCCAAGGGCAAGGGCGACAAGCCGCTGCCGGCATTGTTCGACGCGATGGACCGCGTGCTCGGAGCGCAGGCCGAACGCATCTCCATTCCGCGCCGCTTCGAGGCGACGATCAAGGAGATCTGGTCGCTGCAGCCGCGCTTCGAGCAGCGCGCGGGCGCGCGGCCGTACCGGCTGCTCGAGCACGAGCGCTTCCGGGCGGCGTACGACTTCCTGGCGCTGCGCGGCGAATCAGGCGAAGTGCCGCAGGCGCTCGTCGACTGGTGGACGAAGTTCCAGGACGCGAGCGACGGCGAGCGCGAGGCGATGCTGAAGCCCGAGGAGGCGCCGAAAAAGGGCGGCCGGCGATCGCGCGGCCGCGGCCGCAAGCGCCGGGAGGATGGGGGCGACCCGAGCGACGCGCCCCCGTCATCCGACACGTCCGACGCCGGCTGAACCGCCGTCCCGTCGTGAAGCCGGCACTCGCCTTCATCGGGTTGGGCAGCAATCTCGCACATCCGCGGCGGCAACTGGCGCGCGCCGCCGTCGCGCTTGCGCACCTGCCGCGCTCACGCCTGGTCGCGCTGTCGCGCAGCTACGTCACCGCGCCGCTCGGCGCCATCGGTCCGCAGCCCGACTACGTCAACGCCGTCGCCGTCGTGCGGACGGCGCTCGCGCCGCGCGCGCTGTTGCGGCGGATGCAGGCGATCGAGCGCCGGCAGCGGCGCCGGCGCGATGCCGGCGCGCCGCGCAATGCGCCACGGACGCTCGACCTCGATTTGCTACTATTCGGACGGCGCCGGATCGATATCGCGCAGCTCACGATTCCGCATCCGCGCATGCACGAACGCGCGTTCGTGCTGCGTCCGCTGCTCGACGTCGCGCCGGCGGTGCGCATTCCGGGCCGCGGACTCGCCAGCCGCGACTGGCGGGACGTGCGCGGCCAGCGAATCGCGCGGACCCGCACGCATTTCCCGCACTAGCCATGGACCTCGAGCGCTGCCGCTACGTCGTTGTCGAGGGCCCGATCGGAGCGGGCAAGACGAGCCTCGCGCGGCAATTGGCCGAGCATCTCGACGCCGAGATGCTGCTCGAGCAGCCCGAGGACAATCCGTTCCTGTCGCGCTTCTACGACGACATGCCGCGCTTCGCGCTGCCCACGCAGCTCACGTTCCTGTTCCAGCGCGCGGACCAGCTGCGCGAGCTGGCGCAGATCGACATGTTCCGGCGCCCGACGGTCTCGGACTTCCTGCTCGACAAGGACCCGCTGTTCGCGCGTCTCAACCTGTCCGACGACGAATACAGCCTGTACGAGAAGGTGTACAAGCACTTAAAGCCGCAGACGCCCACGCCGGATCTCGTCATCTACCTGCAGGCGCCCGTGGATACGCTGGTCGCGCGCGTGCGGATGCGCGGCGTCGACTTCGAGCAGGCGATCCCCGACGAGTACCTGGCGCGGCTGGCCGACGCCTATGCGCGCTTCTTCTACCAGTACGACGAGGCGCCGCTGCTGATCATCAACAGCGAACGTCTCAACTTCGTCGACAACCCCGCGCACATGAAAATGCTGCTCGCGCGGGTGGCCGGCATGCGGTCGCGGCGCGAATTCTTCAACCTGGGCCAGGGCTGACCGGGAGACTCGCCGTGGAAGTCATCCGCACCGCCGCCGACCTGGCCCGCCGACTGGACAAGGCGGGCCGCGTGGCCTTCGTGCCGACGATGGGCAACCTGCACGACGGCCACCTGCGGCTGTGCCGCATCGCGCGCGAGCACGGCGACGTCGTCGTCACCAGCATTTTCGTCAACCGCCTGCAGTTCGGCCCGAACGAGGATTTCGACCGCTATCCGCGCACGTTCGACGCGGATCGCGCCGGCCTCGAACGCGAGGGCGTGGACGTGCTGTTCGCGCCGCTCGACCAGGAGATGTATCCGACGCCGCAGGTCTACCGCGTGCACCCGCCGCCGCTGGCCGACGAACTCGAGGGCGCGTTCCGCCCCGGCTTCTTCGACGGCGTCTGCACGGTGGTGCTGAAGCTCTTCAACCTCGTGCGGCCCGACGCGGCGGTGTTCGGCAAGAAGGACCGGCAGCAGCTGAAGATCGTGCGGGGCATGGTCCAGCAGTTCAACCTGCCGATCGACATCGTCCCCGCGGAGACGGTGCGCGCCGACGACGGACTGGCGCTGTCGTCGCGCAACGGCTACCTGTCGCCCGCCGAGCGCCAGGAGGCGCCGAACCTCTACCGCGTGCTGCGCGGCATCGCCGACGCCATCGTCGTCGGTCGCGCCGACTACGCCAACCTGGAGGCGGCCGGCCGTGCCGAACTCGCGGCCCGCGGCTGGAAGGTCGACTACATCGCCGTCCGCCACGGACTGGCGCTGCGGATCCCGCACCCGGAAGGATTCGACCATCCGAACCTGCTGATCGTCCTCGGCGCGGCGACGCTCGGGGCGACGCGACTCATCGACAACGTCGACGTCGTCAAGCAGGATGGCAGGGATTGACGGCCGCCCCATGCGCCCGCGAGCCATGAACCGGTCATACAATCGCGCCATCCTCCCGTCATTCCACCGGTAGGTTGCATGCCATGATCAAACGCCGCCTGTTGCTGGCCCTGTTGGCCGCGGTGCTCGTTCCCGTCTCGGTCACGGCGCAGGAGTCGTGGCCCGCCTATCGCGGCATCGCCGACGCGACGAAGGACCTGCTGGGCGGGTCGATCCAGGCCATGACGGCCTCGATACCGGCCATCGTCGCGCGTCTCAACGCGGACGTGCAGAAGCTGCTGGCGCAACCCGATGTGCGCGAGCGGCTGGAAAAGGAAGGCGCCGAGCTGATTCCCGGTCCACCGGACCGCCTGGGCGCGCTGATCGAGACCGATCTCGCCAACTGGAAGAGGCTGATCGTCGAGGCGCGCCTGAGCTTCGAGTGACGGGCGGCGCGCGACGGCGCCGTCAAGTCTTCGGCCGCAACGCGAGCCAGTTGCCGACCACCGCCAGCGCGACCCCCAGCACGGCGAGCCACGTCCAGCGGTACCCCTCGAACAGCGTCGACAGCAACAGCGCGATCACGGGTGTTGCGACGCCGACGAACGACGACGGGCCCGCGCCCACGCGCTTCAACAGCGTCAGGTACACGCCGAACGCGACGACGCTGCCGAACACTGCGAGATAGAGCAGCGACGCGACGTAAGGCGGGCTCGCGTCGAACGACCAGCGCACGCCGGTGATCGCGGCCGTCAGCGAGGCGACCAGCGCACCGTAGGCCATCCCCCATGCCGTCGCCGGGAACGTCGGCAATCCCGCCTTGTGGTTGCGCACGGCGATCAGGTTGCCGACGGTGGCGAGCACCGTGGCGGAGAGCGCATAAGCGATGCCCAACGCGGCGGAGCCGCCGTGCCGCGCGGCGTCCAACTCCGGCACGAACAGCAGCGCCACGCCGCCGACGCCGAGCGTGGCGGCGACGAGCGTGCGCAGCGTCAAAGGCGCGCCGAACGCCAGCCGCATGCCGACAGGGCTCATGAACACGATCGTCGAGAACACGACGGCGACGAGGCCCGACGCGACGTACTGTTCGGCCCAGTAGACGCCGACATAGTTCAAGCCGAACATCGTGGCGCCGATGCCCGCGAGAAACAGATGATCGCGGCGCGTGAACCGCAGCGATGTCCGCGTCGCCGCGCACCAGGCCAGGAGGATCGCGCTGGCCAGTGCGAAGCGATAGACGACGGAGACTTCGGGCGCGACCGCGCCGAGCTGGTACTTGATCGCGAGCCACGTCGAGCCCCAGATGAGCGTGGCGGTCAGAAACAGCGTGGCGTTGCTGGCGCGCATCAGGCCACGCGACGCGCAGTCACGTCCGCGGCGCCGATGCAGTCGCGCAGCCGCTCGAGCTCGGCGTCGAGTTCGCGCCGGAACGCCGCCGCCCGGGGCGGCGCGCGGACGAAATGAACATCCGCGGCCAGCGTGCCGTTCTTCACGGTCGCGTTGGCCCAGCCGATCGCCTCGTCGCGCCACAGCAGCGGCAGCGCGTAGTACCCGAAGACGCGTTTTCCGGGCGGCGTGTACGCCTCGAGCCGATAGTCCCACCCCCAGAACGCCGCGAACCGCCTCCGGTCCCAGACGACCGGATCGAACGGCGCCAGCAAACGCACGCGGTCGTCGCCGTCGGCGGCAAGCGCTTCGCCCGCCGGCAAGAGCCACGGCGCGCCCGCCACGTCGAGCCGCCGCACATCCGGGCCCTCCCGCATCCGCTCGAGCGTCTTCGCGCACAACGCCGGCGACAGCGAGCTTGCCGTCACCATGCGCGCGAGCTGGCGGAAGCTCGCCTCGGGCAGCGGCGCATACAGCTCGAGCAGGAGCCGCAGCAGCGCCTGCGCCCGCGCGGACGACGAGAGCGGCGGCGCCGGCGGCCGCGCGACGTCGTAGACCTTGACGCCATTGACGCGCCGCGCCACGCGCAGCTCGCCGCGATGGTGCAACACCTCGAGTATCCGCGTCGTCGCCGTCGAGTCGCCGCCCCAGTCGCTGGCCGTGCGCACGCGGCCGAACGCCTGCGCCACGTCGCGCGGATGCGTCTCGCCATGGCGCCGCACGTGGGCGAGCACGCGCGCGGACAGCCGCGGATGCTCGTGCTCGACACGCCGGCGCGTCGGCACGCTGCGCGGATGCGAGGTCGAGCTGCACGAACCGCATGGCCCGCGATCGCGTCGTGCAACGTCGCGGCCGGTCGCAGCGAACGCGCAACGGCGTGGGCGCGCAGCGCGCGCAACGAGGGCGGCGACACCGCGAAAGCCTGTTCCAGCGCCCTAGGCGGCGCGCAGCGCGTCGACGATCTTCAGTCGCGCCGCGCGCGCCGCGGGCAGGAAGCCGCCGATGAACCCCATCAGCAGCGCGAAGCCGAGCGACGCCAGCACGATGAACGGCGTCAGCGTGAACGTGAACGCGATTTCCGCGAACGTCTGGAAGTTGGTCGTCGAGATCGGGACCATCTGCATGAACGACGCGGCGATCAGCCCCGCGATGCCACCGACGAAGCCGAGCAGCAGCGCCTCGCCCAGGAACGCGACGAGGATCGCCGAGCGCGGAAAGCCCAAAGCGCGCAGCGTGCCGATCTCCGCGGTGCGGGACGCCACGCTCGCATACATCGTGATCATCGCGCCGATGATTGCGCCGATCGAAAAGATCACGGAGATCGTGGTGCCGAGGTACTTGATGAACTTGGACAGCTGTTCGGACTGGTCGGCATAGAACTGCGTCTCGCGCTTGACCTCCAGCGTCAGCCGCTGGTCGCCCTCGATTTCGCGCTTCACGTCGGCGAAACGGTCGCTGTCGTTCAGGCGGAACACGAGCGCCGAAAAGCCATAGCGGCGGAACGACTGCAAGAGCTGCTCGGCGTCGCCCCAAATTTCGGAGTTGAAGCCGGTGCGGCCGGCGTCGAACACGCCGACCACCGTCCAGTCGCGCTGGGCGAAGCGCAGCGTCTCGCCGAGCCCCGCGCCGCGAAAGCCCTGCGCGATGGCACGGCCGGCCACGATCTCCGACGTGCCGGGCCGGAACATCCGGCCCTCGACGATTTTCACCTGCGGCCGCAGCGTCAGGCCATGGTCGGTGACGCCGCGGATCACGACGTTGGACGCGGTACCCGTCTCGCGCTTGGGCAGGCTGATCAGCACCACCGGTTCCTTGGAGAGAAGCTTCTTGCCGTCCTCGCCGGTGGCGATGTCGGGCAGCGTTTCCACGATGGCGGCGGCCGTCCGGTCGATGCCGCTTTGCACCTCCGTCTGCGAGCCGCGGCGAATGGCGATCACGTTGTCCGGCTGGCCGGTCGCGACCAGCGTTTCCTGCAGGCCCGCCGCCAGCATCAGGACCGTGGCGAACACGTAGACGACCAGCGCCATGCCGCCGGCGGTGAGCGCCGTCGTCAGCTTGCGCGCCAGCAGGTTGCGCGCGATATAGGAAACGGGAATGGCGGCCATGACGTTACGGGCTCACGCGATCGAGCGCAGGCCGTCGACGATGCGGACGTGCGCGACGCGCCAGGCCGGGATGACGGCGGCGACGACGCCGATGATGACCGAGGCCACCAGTTGCCCCGTCACCGTCTCCTGCGAGACGAAGAATACCGGGAACAGCGTGCCCATCGCGGCGCCGAACGCGTCGGTGACCGGGTAGGTAAGCGCGATGCCGAGCAGGCCGCCGGCGATGGCGATGCCCAGCGATTCGGCGAAGATCAGGAAGGCGACGAAGCCGTTGGAAAATCCGATCGCCTTCATCGTCGCGTATTCGGCGTAGCGTTCGCGTGCCGTCATCGCCATCGTGTTGGCCATCACGGCCATGATGATGAGGATGATGACGAACGACACCGTCTGGATCGCGACGAGGATCGCCTCCGTCATCGCGACGAATCCCAGCTGGAACGCCTTCTCCGTCTCGGTGAGCGTCTCGGCCAGCGAGTTCCTGAACGTGTCGTCGATGCGCTGCGATATCGTCGCCGCCTGCTGCGGGTCGCGGATCTCGACGATGTACAGGCCGACCTGGTCGCCGCGGCGCGGAAAGCGGGCCTTGACCGACTCGTTCAGGAACGCCCAGTGGAAGAAGAACTGCGTCTCGTCGACCTTGGGATCGGCGCCGTCGTAGATCGCACGCAGCGTGAACGTCCACGTGCCCGGGAATATCGTGCCGCGGATCGGGATCTGGTCGCCCAGCTTCCAGCCGAACTTGTCGGCCAGGCGCCGGCCGACGAGCGCGCCCTGGCGATCGACCACGAACGCCTTCCTTTCGTCGGCGTTGATCCGGAATTCCGGATACATGTCGAGGTAGCTCGTTGGATCGATCGCCAACTGCGGAAAGAAGTTGCTCTCGGTGATGTAGACGCCGCCGAACCAGTTCGCCCATGTCACCGCGTTCACGCCCTGCACCTGCCGCAGCTTTTGCGCGTAGTTGATCGGCAGCGGAAACACGAGCGAGATCGCGTTGCGCGTGATGAGGCGCGCGGACGACGTGTTTTCGGCGCCGGCGTACCACGCGTCGACGATCGTGCGCAGCAGTCCGAACGCGACGATGGCGACGACGATGCCGACCATCGTCAGCGACGTCCGCAGCTTGTGCCGGAACGCATTGCGGACGACGAGGAACAGCACGAACATGGCGGATGCGCGCGGCGTGCGGTCAGTCGACCAGCACGCCCTTCTCCAGCTGGATCAGGCGGGCGGCCTTGCCCGCCGCCTTCGGGTCGTGCGTCACCATGATGATCGTCTTGCCGAGCTCGCGGACGAGGCCGTCGAGCAGGCCGAGGATCTCCTCGGCGGTCGTGCGGTCGAGGTCGCCCGTCGGCTCGTCGGCGACGATGATCGTCGGATCGCCGATCAGCGCGCGCGCGATGGCCACCCGCTGCTGCTGGCCGCCGGACAGCTCGTTCGGATAGTGTTCCATCCGGTCCGAAAGACCGACGAGCGCCATCGTGTTCTCGACCCGCTCGCGCCGCTCGCGCCGCGACAGCGACGTCAGCTGCAGCGGCAGCTCGACGTTCTGGAACGCCGTCAGCACCGGCATCAGGTTGTAGAACTGGAAGATGAAACCGACGTGCGCCGCGCGCCAGCCGGCGAGCTCGCCCTCGGTCAGCTGCGCGATGTCCACGCCGGCGACGCGAATCTCGCCGGCCGAGGGCTTGTCGATGCCGGCGATGAGGTTCAGCAGCGTCGACTTGCCCGAGCCCGACGGACCCATCAGCGCGACGAAGTCGCCGGGCGCGACGTCGAGGTTGATGTCGACGAGCACGGGGATCACCTGGTCGCCGCGGACGTAGTACTTGGACAGGCGCCGGATGACGACCAGCGCGTGATCGCCGGCGGGGGCATGCACGCCCGCCTGCGCGACCGGCGCCTCGCCGACGGAGGAGTTGGTTTCCGGCGTCACCGCGCGGCTACTTGGTGGCGATTTTGACCAGCGCGTCGTTCGCGAGGTCGGCGACGGGTTTCAGGACGGCCTTCTCGCTGCTCTTCACCGCGCCGCTGATGGCGGTGAGGTCGCCGAGCTTGACGCCGGGCGTGACCGGGACGGCCACGGCCTTGCCGTCGCGGACGACGAAGATCACCGTGCGGCCGTCGCGCTGCGTCAGCGCGTCGCTGCTGACCGCCAGCAACGGCTTCTGCTGATCGGGCGACACATCCTGCGACAGGAACGACACCTTGGCACTCATCTCCGGCAGCACGCGCGGGTCGATCTCCTCGAACTTCACCTTGGTCATGACGGTGGCCTTCGCGCGGTCGATCGTCGGCACCATCCGGCTGATGCGGCCGCGGAAGCGCGCATCGGGCAGCGCATCGAGCACGATCTCGGTCGGCTGCCCGACCTTGATCTTGGACAGACTCGACTCGGCGACGTCCGCCTCCACTTCGAGCGTGCTCATGTCCGCCATCGACACCACGGCCCCCTTGGAGTCCGTCGCGTTCGAAAACGGCGTGACGAGGTCGCCGACGTTGGCGCTCTTGGACAGGATGACGCCGTCGAACGGCGCGCGGATGATCGTGTAGTCGACCGACACCTGCGAATTGCGCGAGTTGGCCTCGGCGACGCCGATGTTCGCCTTCGCGTTGGCCACCGCCGCAACGCCGCGGTCCGCGCGCGCCTTCGCGGTGTCGACCGACGCCGCCGACACGAACCCCTTCGCCAGCAGGTCCTGGCTGCGCTTCAACTGCGCCAGCGCGTCCGTTTCCTCCGCCTGTGCCTGCGTCAGCGCCGCCTGCGCAGCGCGCACGTTGGCGGCGGCGCTCTCCGACTGCGCGACGACGTCGCGCGCGTCGATCCGCGCGATGATGTCGCCGGCCTTGACGCGCGAGCCTTCGGTCACGCCCAGCCATTCGAGGCGGCCCGTGGCCTTCGAAGAAATCGCCGCCTTGCGCTGCGCGACGACGTAACCCGTCGCATTGAGCACGACGAACTGCTGCGATGGGTAGGCGGTGACCACCGGCGTGGCCTGCACGGTCAGCACCTTGGGCTGCAGCGCGAACCAGGTGCCGCCCGCGGCGGCGAGGAGCGCGATCGCACCCCACCACAGCCAGCGGCTGCGGCGGCGCGACCGCGTCGGGATCGGGGCGCGGTTGAGCTTCAGCTTGGTCAGATCGGGCGACGAGTCTTGCTGCATAGATGGGCGACGATATCGGTAGGTTGGCGCGCGGCCGCCACCATGGCGGACAGGCTTGTTCCCTATTCTACCGGGGCGCCTGCGCGGCCCGCGGCGGAAGGACGCGCAAACGGCGGTGGCGCGGGCGTCGAACGGAGCGCTTGCATTCTGCCAAGCTCGGCCACCTAATACGAATAACTCGCATTTAGAAATGCATTTCGGCTGACACGGGCGAATTCCCACGGCCCCAGGGCGGATCGCGATGCCGAACCACGAAGTCAAATTCAGCAAACACGAAGGACACGAAGAACATCGGGGAAGACCTTTCTGCTGCCGCGCTTCCAGCCCGCCTTCTTCGTGTACCTCGTGCGGGCCTTGCTTCGTGATCTTCGTGATGACGGTCTGGCCATGATGCCGTCGCGCTAACCCCCGTCCAGCGGCGTCGGCACCGTCGCCGCCGCCTCGCCGCGGCGGCTTGCCCGCAGCGCATTGAACGAGATGATCGCGAGGCCCGCGCCGATGCACGCGATGCCCGACCACTCGCTCGCCGTCAACCGTTCGTCGAAGACCAGCATCGAGCTCACGAGCGCGATCACCGGGATCGCGAACATGTTGAGCGATGCCGTGCCCGCCGGCAGGAAGCGCAGGACGGCGATCCACAGCAGGAAGCCGAGCGACGTCGACACCGCGCCGATGTAGACGAGCAGCAGCGCGTACGTGAGGCTCCACTGCGTCGCCGGCAACTCGAGCACGAGCGGCAGCAGCGTCAGCGGCAGCACGCCGGCCAGCATCTGCCAGGCGATGAAGTTGAGCGGGTCGAACGCATGCGCGCGCTGGAAATACTTGGTGGCCACCGTGCCGGCGGCCCAGCCGAAGCCGGACAGCACCGCCCACAGCTTCGGCGCGAGATCGCCCTGCCAGTTCCACGGCTCGACGACCAGCGCGAGGCCGGCGAACGCGAAGCCGACGGCGAACCACTGGCTGCCCTTCACCCGCTCGTGCAGCACCGGCCACGCGATCAGCAGCGTCCAGAACGGCATCGTGAACACGAGCACCGACGTGCGCCCCGCGCCGCCGCCGGCGAGCGCCATCGTCGTCGAGCCGAAGTTGATCGTCGTCTGGAAGATGCCGGTCACGATGATCGCGAGCCACGAGCCGGGCCACAGCGGGCGCCGCTGCCAGAGGAGGACGGCGAACAGCACGATCGTCGCGAGCCACGTGCGCTGCACGTTGAGGACGATGGGGTCCGCGGCGAGCAGCGCGAACTTCATCGCGATCCAGTTGCTGCCCCAGATCAGCGTCAGGAACACGAGCGCCGCGTATGCGCCGCGGCGGGAATGCACCAGAAGGCGCCCGTGCATCGGCGCCTTATGCGTTCAGGAACGCTTCGACGTGGCGGGCAACCGCTCCGGGCTGGTCGTGATGCAGCATGTGGCCGGCATCGGCGATCGTGACGAGTTCGCCGCGCGGGACGTGCGCGAAGCGCCGCGCCGACTTCGGCGGCGCCGTCGGCGTCGCCGCCGCCCGCGAGCCAGCGCCCGATGTGCGATTCCGCCGCCGCGACCCACAGCACCGGCGCGGCGATCGCGCCCCAGACGGCGTACACGTCGTCCATCCGCGTCGTCGTCGGAAACGGCAGCTTGTGCTTCGGATCGGCGCGGAGCCGCGCGGTGCCGTCGGGCAGCAGCTGCGCCCAGTGCCGCGCCAGAAACTCCGCCTTGTCGCGCGGCAGCCGCGGATTGGTCTTCTGCAGGCGATCGCGCGACGGCGTCCAGGTCGCGGATACTGCGCGAATGACGGCGGCGCGTGCAGCGCGTCGAGCCACTTCCGCGAGCTTCGCCGGCGCGCGCTCCGGCGTCTCCGCCGGAACGCCGAAGCCGTCGAGCGAGACGACGTGCGAAACGCCGCGCGGGCGCGCGCCGGCATACAGCAGCGCCACGTTCGCGCCCAGGCTGTGGCCGGCGACGGCGAGCGCTTCGCCGGGTGCCAGCGCCTGCGCGAGCGCATCGAGGTCGGCGACGTAATCCGGGAACCAGTAGCCGTCCTGCGGCGTTGCCGTCGGCCCGAAGCCGCGCCAGTCGGGCGCGAGCACGTGCCATTCGCCGGCCAGCGCGTCGACCAGGAACTGGAACGACGCGGAGACATCCATCCAGCCGTGCAGCAGCAGGAGCTTGCGGGCGCGCGGTTCGCCCCACGCGCGCACGTGATAGTCGAGGCCACGCACCGGGACGCGCAGCGAACGCGATGGCTGGCGCGGAACGTACGGCGCGGAGTCGTCCGTCACTTCGCCTTGCACTGCGCGAGGCCGTCCTGCCAGCCCACCCGGTAGTTGCCGTCGTTGCCGAAGCGGACGGGGTCCTTCTTTTCGGTGCCGCGGCCGGTGGCGCAGCCGTCGCCGAAGCCCAGCCGATAGGTCGGCGGGAATCCCTGCAGGTTCACCGGCGGTGGCGGCGGCTCGACGTAGGGCCGGGGCACGTTCGGCGCCGGCGGCCAGGGTCCGGCGCCGGCAGGCGGCGCCACCGACGCGCAGCCGGCGAGCACGGTGACGATGCGATGACGATTGCGGCGTAGCGATGGGCTGGCATTGGAGTCACGCAAGGGGCCGCCGCGCGCGCCAGCCGACGAAGAGGGCTTCCTGCGGGAGCGAATGGACGGAGTAGAATTCTAGCACCCGGCACGCGCACCTCATGACTGCACCAACCTACGTCCACCTGCGCCTGCACAGCGAATTTTCGATCGTCGACGGCACGATCCGTATCGACGAGGCCGTCGGCGCGGCCGCCGCCGACGGCATGCCGGCGCTGGCGATCACCGACCTGGGCAACGCCTTCGGCCTCATCAAGTTCTACAAGGCGGCTCGCGCGGCCGGCATCAAGCCGATCGCCGGCTGCGACGTCTGGATCACGCACGATGCCGAGCGCGATGCGCCGTTCCGCGCGGTGCTGCTCGCGGCGGATCGCGGCGGCTACCTGAAACTGTGCGACTGGCTGTCGCGCGCCTACCGGACGAACCAGCACCGGGGCCGCGCCGAGTTCAGGCGCGAATGGTTCGCCGAAGGCACGCAGGGGCTTATCGCGCTGTCCGGCGGTCGCCACGGCGAGGTCGGCGCCGCGCTGACGCAGGGCAATGCCGCGGGCGCGGCGCGCGCGGCGCGCGAGTGGGGCGCCTGGTTTCCGCAGCGCTTCTACCTCGAGGTACAGCGCGCGGGATTCCCCGACGACGACGCGCTCGTTTCGGCGACGGTCGCGCTCGCCGCCGAAGTCGCGCTGCCCGTCGTCGCCACGCACCCGGTGCAGTTCCTGGCGCGCGCGGATTTCCGCCCGCACGAGGCGCGCGTCTGCATCGCCGAAGGCCACGTGCTGTCCGACACTCGGCGGCCGCGGCGTTTCACCAGCGAGCAATACTTCGTCACCCAGGCCGACATGGCCGAGCGCTTCGCCGACCTTCCGGAAGCGCTCGCCAACTCGGTGGCCATCGCGCAGCGCTGCAACCTGACGATCCCGCTCGGCAAGGCGCACCTGCCGGAATTTCCCACGCCCGACGGCGTGACGATCGACGAGCACCTGCGCAACGAAGCCGCCGCGGGACTCGAGCGACGGCTCGCGCTGCTCTACCCCGATGCCGCCGTGCGCGACGCGAAGCGCGCCGAATACATCGGCGCGCCTCGACTTCGAGACGAAGACGATCGTGCAGATGGGCTTCGCCGGCTACTTCCTGATCGTCGCCGATTTCATCAACTGGGCGCGCCGCAACAGCGTGCCGGTGGGCCCGGGCCGCGGCTCCGGCGCGGGCTCGCTCGTCGCCTATTCGCTCGGCATCACCGATCTCGATCCGCTGCGCTACGCGCTGATCTTCGAGCGCTTCCTGAATCCCGAGCGGGTGTCGATGCCCGACTTCGACATCGACTTCTGCCAGGACGGCCGCGACCGCGTCATCGACTACGTCAAGAAGAAGTACGGCGCGGACTCGGTGTCGCAGATCGCGACGTTCGGCACGCTCGCGGCCAAGGCGGCGGTGCGCGACGTCGGCCGCGTGCTCGACCTGCCCTACCCGTTCGTCGACGGCATCGCGAAGCTCATCCCGTTCCAGCCGGGCAAGCTGGTGACGCTGAAGCGCAAGGGCCCCGACCCGGAAGCGAACGTCATCTACGCGCGCGACGTCGAGCCGCTGCTCAACGAGCGCGAGGCGGCCGAGGAGGAAGTGCGGCAACTGCTCGAACTCGCCGAGCAGCTCGAGGGCCTGCCGCGCAACGTCGGCATGCACGCGGGCGGCGTGCTGATCGCGCCGGGCAAGCTCACGGACTTCTGCCCGCTGTACATGCAGCCCAACGCCGAGTCGATCATGTCGCAGTTCGACAAGGACGATGTGGAGGCAGTCGGTCTCGTCAAGTTCGACTTCCTAGGCCTCACCACGCTGACGATCCTCGACTGGGCGGTGCGCTACGTGCGGCTGCTCGATCCGCAGGCGAAGGTGGACCTGGACACGCTGCCGCTCGACGACCAGCGCGCGTTCGACATCTTCCGCAAGGTCAACACGACGGCGGTGTTCCAGTTCGAATCGCGCGGCATGCGCGAGCTATTGAAGCAGGCGCCCGTCACCCGCTTCGAGGACATCATCGCGCTGGTAGCGCTGTACCGGCCGGGTCCGATGGAACTGATCCCGGACTTCGTCGCGCGCAAGTCGGGGCGCGAGCGCAGCGCGTACCCCGATCCGCGCCTGGAACCCATCCTCGCCGAGACGTACGGCGTGATGGTCTACCAGGAACACGTGATGAAGATCGCCCAGGAGATCGGCGGCTACACGCTCGGCAGCGCCGACCTGCTGCGCAAGGCGATGGGCAAGAAGAAGCCCGAGGAGATGGCCAAGCACCGGTCGATCTTCGTCGAGGGCGCGACGAAGAACGGCGTGACGCCGGCCAAGGCCACGCTGCTGTTCGACCTGATGGAGAAGTTCGCCGGCTACGGCTTCAACAAGGCGCACGCCGCCGCCTACGCGCTCATCGCGTACCAGACGGCGTACTTCAAGGCGCACCATCCGGCGCCGTTCATGGCGGCCAACCTCTCGCTGGTGATGGACGACACCGACAAGGTGCGCATCTTCCGCGACGACACGATCGCGCAGGGCCTGTCGCTGCTGCCGCCCGACATCAACGAATCGAACTACCGCTTCGAGCCGGTCGACGGCGGGCAGATCCGCTACGGACTGGGCGGCGTCAAGGGCACCGGCGCGTCGGCCATCGAGGCGATCGTCGCCGCGCGTGCCGCCGGGGGCCCATTCCGCGATCTCTTCGACTTCTGCCGCCGCGTCGACAAGCGCCTCGTCAACCGCCGCGCGGTCGAAGCGCTGATCCGCGCCGGCGCGTTCGACCACATCGAGCCGCGCCGCGCCGCGCTGCTGGCGTCGGTCGGCATCGCGCTCGAGGCCGCCGAGCGCGCGGAGGCGAACATCGCGCAGGTCTCGCTGTTCGGCGAGGATGCGGCGGAGCCGTCGATCGGCCTCGTGCCCGCCCGCGACTGGACCGATGCCGAACGCCTGCAGCACGAAAAGGCGGCCATCGGCTATTACCTGTCCGGGCATCCGTTCGCCGGTTATGCCGCCGAGCTGGCGCCGCTCGTGCGCACGACGGTGGCCAACCTCGCGCCGCGGCAGGACAAGGTGCTGGTCGCGGGCATCGTCACGCAGATGCGCGTGCAGACGAGCCGCCGCGGCAAGATGGCGTTCGTCACGCTCGACGACGGCCACGGCTCGGCGGAAATCATGGTCTACAGCGAGACGTTCGACGCGGCGCGCGGCCTGCTGCGCGAGGACCAGCTCGTCATCGCCGAAGTGAAGGTGACGCAGCGGATGACCGAGGACGGCGAGGCCACCGGCTTGCGCGTCATCGCCGAGAACCTCTACGACCTGGCGACGCTGCGCCGCAAGCACGCGCGGGGCTTGAAGCTCGCGTGCAACGGCAACGCGTCGGCCGCGAAGCTGGCGGAAATCCTGGCGCCATTCCGGCCGGGCGACAAGCCGATCACCGTCTGCTACGCAACGCGCGGATCGGCGGCGAAGTCATGCTGTCCGAGGACTGGCGCGTCAATCTCGACGACGCGCTGATCGAGCAGCTGCGCGACTGGCTCGCGCCGGAAAACGTGCAGGTCGTGTACTGAACCCGCCCTCACCCCGGCCCTCTCCCGCTAGCGGGAGAGGGAGCGCCATCTCCCGGCACCTTGCCAAGGACGCCCCATCGAACCCAGGCTCTGCTGAACCGGACTCCCGCCGCGCGTTCCGGATCTTGCGGTCGCCTTGCGGCGCAATTCAGCGCCCCGCACAGCACGCTCCCTCTCCCCGCATGCGGGGAGAGGGCTGGGGTGAGGGGCATTCCCGCTCACCCAAGTCAATCCCCACAGGAAAACGACCGTGACCCCATTGCCGAATTCGATGCACTACATCGCCATCCGCGAACCCGGGCCGCCGGATGTGCTGGTGCCCGCGGAAGGGCCGCTGCCCGTGCTCGAGGCCGGCGAAGTGCTGATCGAGGTCGCCTACGCCGGCGTCAACCGTCCCGATTGCCTGCAGCGCTCGGGCGCGTATCCGCCGCCGGCGGACGCATCGCCGATCGTCGGCCTCGAAGTGGCCGGACGCATCGTCGCGCTGGGCGAAGGCGCGACCGGCTGGAAGATCGGCGACGAAGTCTGCGCGCTCACGCCGGGCGGCGGCTACGCCGAGTACTGCGCGACACCCGCGGGCTTCTGCCTGCCGCTGCCGCCGGGATTGTCGCTGCGTGACGCCGCCTGCGTGCCCGAGAATTTCTTCACCGTCTGGTACAACCTCTTCGATCGCCTGCACTTCGTCGGCCGGCGAGTCGGTGCTGATCCACGGCGGCACCAGCGGCATCGGCCTCACCGCCATCCAGCTCGCCAAGGCGCATGGCGCCGTCGTCTACACCACCGCGGGCTCGGACGAGAAGGTCGCGTTCTGCCGCGCGATGGGCGCCGATCACGCGATCAACTACAAGACGCAGGATTTCAGCGCGGAGGTGTGGCGCCTGACGGGGAAGCGCGGCGTCGACGTCGTGCTCGACATGGTCGGCGGCGATTACATCGAACGCAACCTGAAGGCGATGGCGCCCGAAGGCCGGCTCGCGCAGATCGCCTTCCTGCAGGGCAGCCGCGTCGAGCTCGAGATGCGGCACATCATGTTGAAGCGGCTGACCGTGACCGGCTCCACGCTGCGCGCGAGTCCTGCCGCGCGCAAGGTGGCGCTCGCCCGCGCGCTGCGCGAAAAGGTCTGGCCGCTGTTCGCGGCGGGAAAGCTGAAGGTCGTCGTCGCGCAGACCTATCCGCTCGCCGCCGCCGCGCAAGCGCACGCGCTGATGGAATCCGGGACGCTGATCGGCAAGATCGTCCTTCAGGTTTCAGAAGTCAACTGACTCCTGCCATCTGATCAGTACGTCGCGCGCCCGCCCGACAGGTCGAACACCGCGCCGGTGGAGAACGAGCAATCCTCGCTCGCCAGCCACGCGACCATCGCGGCGATTTCCTCCACGGCGCCGAACCGTCCCATCGGGATCTTCGACAGCATGAAGTCGATGTGCTGCTGCGTCATCTGGTCGAAGATGGCGGTGCGCACGGCGGCGGGCGTCACGCAATTGGCGCGGATGCCGGACTTCGCGAGTTCCTTGCCCAGCGACTTCGTGAGCCCGATCACCGCGGCCTTGGACGCGCTGTACGCGGACGCATTGGGATTGCCCTCCTTGCCGGCGACCGACGCGATGTTGACGATGCGGCCGTAGTCCTTCTTCTGCATGATCGGCACCACCGCGCGATTGCAGAGGAAAACGCCGTGCACGTTGACGTCGAAGACGCGCTTCCACTCGTCGACGGGGTAGTCGGCGAGCGGCACGTTCGGCCCGGTGATGCCGGCCGAGCACACGAGGACGTCGATGCCGCCGCAGGCCTCGGCCGTGGCCTGTGCCACCCGCGCGACCGCCGCGGCATCCGCCACGTCGAGCTGCCATGCGTGCGCCGCGCTGCCCAGCGCCGCCTTCGCCTGCGCGAGCGCCTTCTCGTCGCGGTCCCACAACGCGACCTGCGCGCCGCTGGCCACGAGGCGCTGCGCGACCGCGAGGCCGATGCCCATCGCGCCGCCGGTGATGGCCGCGGTGCGTCCGGCAAAATCGAGCTTGTTCATTGTCCTTGTCCTGCGCTCTCGAGGGAAAACGTCGAGCATAGCAAATCCCGCGCGGCAGTCGCAATGGCGGCCGCGGCGACTTGGCGACGCGCGTTCAGCGGAAGAAGACGCCGAGGCCGAGCGCGAGCGCGGCCAACGCGACGATCGCCAGCACGCAAACGAGGCCGAACATCGTGTGCCGCGTGTCGCTCTGGAAGACGAGCATGTCGTCCATCATTTCGGCGACCTGCGCATTGGTCGCCAGCGCGACGGGCGCCGCCGATTCGCTCAGGAGCACCGGGCTCTCCGGCGCGGGCGGGACGTCGATCGGCAGGATCATCACGAAGTTGGTGACGGGCAGGATCCGGAACGCGTGGTTGTCCCACACCTTCACACGCGCGCCCGAGCGCATCCGGTAACCGAGCGCCTTCGCCTCCGGCCGGTCCGAGCGTTCGCCCGCGTCGACGAAAAACTTGGTGGGCAGCCGGCCGGCATTGGCCACGCGCAGCAGCGTCGCGAATTTTTCCGCGGCCATCGTGACGTTGACCTGGAACTTCGCTGCCGCGGCATCCTCGCGGCTGCCGTTCGCCACATAGACGACGGAGCCGATCGCGCCGTGGCCGCCGCCATTCCCGTTGCCGTTCGCGCGGCGCTCGCGAATGCGCAGCACGCCCGGGAGCGCGTCGAGCGAGCCGCCGGTCGTCAGCTCGACCGCATCTTCCGGATCGAGCACCACTTTCATCACGAGCACGCTGTCGCGCGCGTTCTCCATGACGAGTCGGGCTTTGGTCGGGCGGAATCCCACCAGCGGCATTGCCGTTCCCGTGGTCGTGGTTGGCGAACTGGCGGCGGAAGGGCGCCGCGACGAACGCGCGTCGCCCGGCACGCCGTGCGCGGATTCTAAGGCATCGCGCCCGTCAAAAACGGCGGCGGATCAACCGAATACGCGCTTGCGTGATCTGTCTGTGCTCGACAACCCCGACCGCCGATCGGCAATGCCATTGTCATAGCAACGGCCCCGGGAGACAATACGCGACTGCGCCATGCACGCCGGGAGTTGTCATGCAGTTCGCCATCCGCCTGATCGCCGCCATCGCCATCGCCGCACTTCCGGCGCTGGACGCGCTCGCGCAGCCACGCGTTGCGACAACGCATCCGCCGAAGATCACTCCGAAGTTCGGAAGCGTGGCGACAGTCGACCGACGCCGTGGCGCTGGCGACAATGCTGACGGGGGGTGGCGTCACGATCAGCAACGCCCGGTTCGTCGGGGCGCCCGTTGCCGCCGGCACCTTCAGCGCAGGGCAGGCCAGCATCGGCCTCGAATCCGGCGTGGTCCTGTCCACCGGCAAGGTGATCGACGTCGTCGGACCCAACGTCGACTCCGGTTGGTCGACCGACAACGCCCAGCCCGGCGACCCCGCGCTCGACGCGCTGGTCGCGCCCAACGCGACTTACGACGCCGCCATCCTCGAGTTCGACGTGACGCCGTCCGCCGCGACCATTTCCGTGCGGTTCGTCTTCGCATCGGAGGAGTACAACGAGTTCGTCGGTTCGCAGTTCAACGACGTCATCGCGATCTTCGTCAACGGCGTCAATTGCGCGAACTACAGCGGCCGCCCGGTGGCCGTCAATTCGATCAATGCGGATGCCAACGGCTCGCTGTTCTTCGACAACAACACCGGCCAGCGCGATACCGAGATGGACGGAATGACGGTCCCGCTGGAGTGCGTGGCCGCCGTCACGCCGGGTGCCGCCAATCGCGTGAAGATCGCCATCGCCGATACCAGCGACGCCGTCTGGGATGCCGCGGTGTTCCTGGCGGCCGGCGGCGTGCAATCGCCGGGGGTCGGGCCGCTGACCAACAGCAGCCTCGTCAAAGTCATCGAGTACCGGCACGCGGAGTTCGACCACTACTTCATGACGGCCCTGCCCGACGAGATCGCGAAGCTCGACAACGGCACGTTCGCCGGCTGGAAACGCACGGGCGAAGCCTTCAACGTGTTCGTTTCGGAGACGCCGAACACGTCCGAAGTCTGCCGTTTCTTCAGCACGTCGTTTTCACCCAAGAGTTCGCATTTCTACACACCGTTCGCCCCCGAATGCGCGTCGGTGAAGGCGAGCGCGGACTGGCAGTTCGAGGGGTCGGTGTTCAACGTGACCTCGCCCACTCCCGACGGCTTCTGCGTCGCCGGGACCCAGCCGCTGTACCGCGTGTACAACGACGGCATGGGCGCGGCGCCGAACCATCGGTACACGACCGACTACGAGACGTTCGAGATCATGCAGCAGCTTGGCTGGAAGCCCGAAGGCGCGGGCGTAGGCGTCATCGCCTGCGTGCCGATCTGACCTGCCGCGAGCACGACGGCAGGCGGTTGCGCGCCGCTGGCTGGCGCCCGTGCGGCGGCGTTCAAGGCCCCATCGCGCCAACCACGTCGGACGGCGCCGACATCCATATGCGGGTCGGGACGACGGACGCGCGCCCGACCACGTCGCCTAATCGGGGTGTCCCCCACCCCGGAGCCGCGCATGACCGCCGTCTGGATCTTCCTTGCCGTCCTGTTCGCCGCCTTGGCGGCCGTGATGCTGGTCGCGGGCCTCAAGTTGACGGCGCCGGGCCGGCCGCCTGCGTCAGGCGTCGAGCGCAGCGACATTGGTGTCGACGTCGAAGCCGTCGACGCGCTCGACCCCCAAACGTAATGGACTGATTCCGGTGCTCGCGTCGGCAGCGACCTCAACTCGTCGTCGGGACAATGCCCGCGGTCGAATGGTCAGTTCAGCTTCAGGATGTGGACCGAGGCATTGACGTTGGTTTGTACCCCTCCCGCCAGGAACTGCAATGTCACGGCAGCCGCGGACGTATGGTTGACAAGGGTGATGACGTCCCCCGCAGCGAGCGAGACCATCACCTGTCCCGTGTTCTGCTGCGTGCCGCTTCCCGAGCCGTAGACCCCGCCGGCGACCGGTGCCCCATTCACGAATAATCCAAACTGATTCGGCTCGACCGCCGCCAGCGCGAACGAGATCTGGTAGGTTCCCGCGCTGTCTACGACCACCCCTGCCTGGCCGGGCACGTGCGTAATGCCCAGCAAGACGCCGTTGGTGTCGAAGGCGACGGCCGCTTCGATCGGTACGACCTGCGGACCGATGTTGTAGATATAGGCAAATGCGGCAATACCGCCGCTCGGGCCTGCCGGTCCCGCCACACCCTGCGGCCCCGGCGGCCCTTGAATCCCGGCGGGCCCGGGCATGCCGGGTACACCCTGAATCCCTGCCGGTCCCGCCACACCCTGCGGCCCCGGCGGCCCTTGAATCCCGGCGGGTCCGGGGTTCCGGGGGTTCCGGGGGTTCCGGGGGTTCCGGGGGCCCGGGGTTCCGGGGGCTCCGGGTACACCCTGAATTCCCGCCGGTCCCGCCACCCCCGGCGGCCCTTGCGGTCCCGGCACGCCTTGGGACCCCAGCGCCACCCAGAATTCTTCCGTGCCTCCCGGCGTAGTCGAGAGCGTCAGCAGATAGCTGCCGGCGACAATGCCCCCGGGCAGCGTGGCGACGACATGAGTGGGCGTGGCGGTGGTCACGACCAGCGGTGCGACAAATCCCCCGAGGAACACTTGCGGCGCCGACGCACCCAAGTTCGCGCCATTGATGGTCAAGGTGCTCGCGACAAGGTCTCCCGTCGCATCGACGATGATCGG
This sequence comes from uncultured beta proteobacterium, assembly GCA_963823475.1. Taxonomy (GTDB): domain Bacteria; phylum Pseudomonadota; class Gammaproteobacteria; order Burkholderiales; family Casimicrobiaceae; genus VBCG01. The sequence continues at coordinate 186,876 of CAWGLS010000002.1, read as the reverse complement.
CGGAGGCGAGGGCGGGGGCCGCTGCGCCGACGCCGGCGCCACAGCGCCGAGCACGGCCGAGACGGCCAGAAATGCTGCAAGCAGCAAGCGGGAAAACTGCAATTGCGGATATGCGTAGCGCACCTGATCCCCTTTGTGTTCGTTACCGACAAGACACCAACATGAAAGACTGATATCGAAAGCGCTGACCTGAGAATGCGCAGGGCCTCGAAGCGTCGCTCCGCTGGACAAGTCGAATGGTAATCGCAGATGGCGCACGGTGGTTGTTGCCGCTCACTATCTAGGTATTAGTCCGTACGCGGGATGCTGGCGACGTTGGTTATCGCGCTTAGCATTGAGGTACGACGATGAGCTGGTGCCGGCAGTAGGAATCGAACCCACGACCAACGGTTTACAAAACCGCTGCTCTACCCCTGAGCTATGCCGGCGGGGACCGCCATTTTACCGCGCGGTGGGGGTGGTTCGATCGCAGCGGTGGCGCGATCCGGTTGATACACGACACTGATACACGACACTGGATCCCCGCTTTCGCGGGGATGACGGTCGACGCGCTCCGCGCGCCGACCGTCACTTGATGATCTGCAGGTGCGAGGGGCGCGGCTTGCGCTTGGCGCCGTCGCCGCTCTTGCCGCTTTTGCCTTCCTTCGGCTCGGCCGGGGTTTCGGCGTCGCGCGGCGCGGTCGCGCTGGTCAGCGAAGCGACCGGATCCTGTGCCGCGGCGAAGGCGAAGCCGTAGCCGGTTTCCTTCGCGAAAATGCCCGACACGGCACTCATCGGCACCGAGACTTCCTGCGAAGCGCCGTTGAAGCGGGCGGTGAACTGGATCCAGTCGTTGTCGATCGTCAGCTTGCGCGTCGCGGTGGTGCTGACGTTCAGCACGATCTCGCCGTTCTTGACGAAGGCGGCCGGCACGCGGGTTTCCCCGTTGACCTTGACGGCCAGGTACGGCGTCAGCGCGTTATCGCCGCACCATTCGCAGATGGCGCGGATCAGGTAGGGCTTGGCGGATTGCTCGGACATGCGGCCAGAATACTACGCAGCCCGCCTATCGCGTCAAGCGCCGCGCGGGGCCGAAGGCCCGCGCCTGCGGCGTCCCCGCCCAACGGGGCCCAGCGGCTTCTTCGAAGCCTCCCCCGAAAGCCCGCTTCCGCGGGGACGACGGCCCGCTGCCCCGCTTTCGCGGGGACGACGGCACGACGCTGGATCCCCGCTTTCGCGGGGACGACGGCACGACGCTGGATCCCCGCTTTCGCGGGGATGACGGCACGACACTGGATCCCCGCTTTCGCGGGGATGACGGCACGACGCTGGATCCCCGCTTTCGCGGGGATGACGGCACGACGCTGGATCCCCGCTTTCGCGGGGATGACCTGATCCGCGCTTGGCGCGGATCAGGTCACTTGCGCATGCCGCGTTCGGCCGACGTCAGCGCTTCGGAGAAGGCGGGGCGCGCGAACAGGCGCTCGGCGTACTTCATCAGCGGCGCCGCCTGCTTGGGCATCTGGATGCCGTAGTAGTCGAGCCGCCACAGGAGCGGCGTGATCGCGACGTCGAGCATCGAGTAGTCCTCGCCCAGCATGTGCTTGTGCTTGGCGAACACCGGCGTGATCTGCAGCAGCGCGTCGCGCACCAGTCCGCGCGCCTTCTCGGCGTTCTTCTGGTTGTTCCCTTCCAGCGCGTCGATGTGGCAGAAGAGCTCCTTCTCGAACCGGTGCAGGAACAGCCGCGCGCGGGCGCGCATCACCGGATCGGCGGGCATCAGCTGCGGATGCGGAAAACGCTCGTCGATGTACTCGTTGATGATGTTGGACTCGTGCAGCACGAGATCCCGCTCGACCAGCACCGGCACCTGGTTGTACGGGTTCATCACCGCGAGATCCTCGGGCTTGTGGTCGAGGTCGACGTCGATGATCTGGAAATCCATGCCCTTCTCGTGCAACACGATGCGGCAACGCTGGCTGAACGGGTCGGTCGTCCCGGAGTAAAGGGTCATCATCTGTGGTGTCTCCGTGCGCGCAAATCCGCGCGTGTTTTCGTCGAAAGCGGCGCCGGAATGGCGGAGTGCGCCTTCGAAAGCAACGGGGCACGAGCGCCGCCCGTGCCCCGGATGTTCAGTGCGGCGGCGTGCTAGTGAACGTCCTTCCAGTACAAGCGTTTGAGTGCGTAGACGAAGGCGAACAGCACGGCCAGGTAGAGCAACACGATGATGCCCAGGCTGATCCGCTTGTTCTTCGTCGGCTCCGAGACGTAGTCGAGGAAGTTGACGAGGTCGGCGACGAACGCCTGGTACTGGACGGGCGTCATCGTGCCCGGCGCATCGGCATCGGCGCCGACCGTGCGCACATACCACTTGCCGCCGACGCCCGGCTCGACCAGCGACATGCCCTTGATCGCGATGGCCGCCGACAGCGCCTTCTCGTGGCTGTCGAACTCGGCGGTCACGAGCTTGTTGGCGCCGGACAGCTGCCACAACACGTGCGGCATGCCGACGTTCGGGAACACGAGGTTGTTCCAGCCGGTGGCCGACTGGTCGTCCTTGTAGAACGACAGGAAGTAGTTGTAGAGCCAGTCGTTGCCACGGACGCGCGCCTCGACCGACAGGTCGGGCGGAACCACGCCGAACCAGGCCTTGGCGTCCGCCGGCGCCATCGCCACCGTCATCGGCGAGCCCAGCTTGTCGGTCCCGAACATCAGGTTGTCCTTGATCTGCTGCTCGGTGAGGCCGATGTCCTTCAGGCGCTCGTACCGCATGTACTTCGCGCTGTGGCAGTTGAGGCAGTAGTTGACGAAGTTGCGCGCGCCGCGCTGCAGCGACTCGGCGTCGAGCCGGTGGACCGGCGCGGGATCGAGCCGCAGGTCGGCGCCGCCGGAGGCCAGCGCCGAACCGGCAAAAGCGAACAGCAGTGCCGCGGAAAAGGTGGCGATCTTGTTCATGCTTCTACGTCGTCCTTTCCGGAACGGGCTTGGTCTTGTCGCGCGCCGTGTACCACGGCATCAGCAGGAAGAAGAGGAAGTAGACGACGGTGAGCACGCGCGACGCGACCGTCGCCTTGTCCGCGCCGTAGAACGGGAAGCCTTCGCCGAACTGGCCCCAGACCGTCACCGGCACCACGCCCAGGTAGCCCAGGACGAGGAACGACACGACGAACGCCGCCAGCCACGACTTGTACAGCGTGCCGCGGTAGCGGATCGACTTGACGGCGCCGCGGTCGAGCCACGGCAGGAAGAAGAAGATCACGACGGCCGCGCCCATCACCAGCACGCCCCAGAATTGCGAGTCCATGAACGACGGCACCGCGCGCAGCATCGCGTAATACGGCGTGAAGTACCACACCGGCGCGATGTGCACCGGCGTCTTCAGCGGATCGGCCGGGATGAAGTTGTTGGCCTCGAGGAAGTAGCCGCCCATCTCCGGCACGAAGAACATGATCGCGGAAAAGACGGCGAGGAAGAACACGACGCCGACGATGTCCTTGATCGTGTAGTACGGATGGCTGTAGATGCCGTCGAGATAGAGGCCCGTGGCCGGGTCCTTCGGCTGCTTCTTGATCTCGATGCCGTCCGGGTTGTTGGAGCCGACTTCGTGGAGCGCCATCAGGTGCGCGGCGACGAGGCCGAGCAGCACCAGCGGGAACGCGATCACGTGGAACGCGAAGAAGCGGTTCAGCGTGATGTCGGAGATCGTGTAGTCGCCGCGGATCCAGATGCCCAGGCTTTCACCGATGATCGGCACGGTGGAGAACAGGTTGACGATGACCTGCGCGCCCCAGTACGACATCTGGCCCCACGGCAGCAGGTAGCCGAAGAACGCCTCGCCCATCAGCACGAGGTAGATGAGGCAGCCGAAGATCCACAAGAGCTCGCGCGGCTTGCGGTAGCTGCCGTACATCAGGCCGCGAAACATGTGCAGGTAGACGACGACGAAGAACATCGACGCGCCGGTGGAGTGCATGTAGCGGATCAGCCATCCCCACTCGACGTCGCGCATGATGTACTCGACCGACTCGAACGCCTTCGTCGCGTCGGGCTTGTAGTTCATCGTCAGAAAGATGCCGGTGATGATCTGCATCACCAGCACGAGCGTGGCGAGCGACCCGAAGTAGTACCAGAAGTTGAAATTCTTCGGCGCGACGTACTTCCCCCACTGCGACTCCCACAGGGCGGTCAGCGGAAACCGGGCATCGATCCAGTTGAGCAGTTTTTCCATGTCGTCAGTCCCGAAGGGCCGTCCCGAGGGACTGACCAGCCCCCTCGGGGGGCAGCGAACGAAGTGAGCGTGGGGGGTTCATCCCGTCCCGAAGGGCCGTCCCGAGGGACTGACCAGCCCCCTCCGGGGGCAGCGAACGAAGTGAGCGTGGGGGGTTCATCAACTATCCTTGCCGTCTTCGCCCACGCCGATCACGATCTTCGTGTCGGACAGGTACTTGTGCGGCGGAATGACGAGGTTCGTCGGCGCGGGCACGCCCTTGTAGACGCGCCCCGCCAGGTCGAACTTCGACTGGTGGCACGGACAGAAGAAGCCGCCCAGCCAATCCGGCCCCAGGTCGGCGGGCGCGATTTCCGGGCGATAGGTCGGCGAGCAGCCCAGGTGCGTGCAGATGCCGATGGCGATCCACATCGCATCCTTGATCGAGCGATGCTCGTTCTTGCAGTACGCGGGTTGCTGCGGGACGTTCGAGTTCGGGTCGGCGAGCCGGCTGTCGAGCTTCGGCAGCGATGCGAGCATCGGCGCCGTGCGGTTCAGCACCCAGCAGACCTTGCCGCGCCACTCGACGGTGATCAGCTGGCCGGGTTCGATCTTGCCGATCTCCACTTCGATGGGCGCGCCCGCGGCCTTCGCGCGCGCCGACGGCCAGAACGACATCACGAACGGGGTCGCCGCGACGGCCACGCCCACGCCGCCGACGACACTGCCGGCGATGATCAGGAACCGGCGTTTCTTACCATCCACCGATTGATTGAAAGCAGCGTCAGCCATCCCTGTGTCCCAAGAGGCGCGAAAACGGAACATGGGCCGCTGCGGATGCAGCCGACCCGCTGTTTTCGCGTGAGGTTCGCAAAACCGCGCAATTATACGGGATTTGCCCGTCCCGCCGGAAGCCCGGACACGGTTTTGCCGTGGAAAGCACCTGGAAATCAGTCACTTGCGCGATGCGCGGCCGCCGATGACGACGCACGCCCGCGCCCCGGTGGCGGCCCGACACCTCTATACTTTCGCCAATGTTGCGCAAATTCTGGCTCCTCTTCGCCCAGGCATGCACGCTGTGCCTGGCGGCGCTGTTCGTCGTGGCGACGCTGCGCCCGGACCTGCTGCCGCGGCTGACCGGCCGCGCCGCCAACATCATCGTCACGCAGGAAACCGCGACGCCGGTGACGGCCGCGCGCGTCTCGAGCTACGCGGACGCCGCGAAGAAGGCGATGCCGGCCGTCGTCAACATCTACACGAGCAAGGAGGTGCGCTCGCGCAATCCGCTCGCCGAAGATCCGGTGTTCCGCCGCTTCTTTCCGGAACTCGAGCGTGGCGCCGCGCAGCGGCAGACGAGCCTGGGGTCCGGCGTGATCGTCGCCGCGGAAGGCTACGTCATCACCAACAATCACGTGATCCAGGGCGCGGACGACATCCAGCTCGTGCTCGCGGACGGCCGCCGCGTGCCCGCCCACGTGCGCGGCGTCGATCCCGAGTCGGACCTCGCGGTGCTGAAGGCCGATGCCGACGGCCTGCCGGCGATGGCCTTCGCCCCCGCGGACAATCTGCAGGTCGGCGACGTCGTGCTGGCGATCGGCAATCCGTTCGGCCTGGGCAACACCGTGACGCTCGGCATCGTCAGCGCGCTCGGCCGCAACTACCTGGGCGTCAACCGGTTCGAGGATTTCATCCAGACGGACGCCGCCATCAATCCCGGCAACTCGGGTGGCGCGCTCATCGACACCGCCGGCAACCTGGTGGGCATCAACAGCACGATCTATTCGCAGTCCGGCGGGTCGCTCGGCATCGGCTTCTCGATTCCCGTCTCGCTCGCGCGCAACGTGTTCGAGCAGATCGTCCGCGACGGCGAGGTCACGCGTGGCTGGCTCGGCATCGAGCCCACGGCGGTGACGGCCGAGGTCGCCCGCGCGCTCTCGCTCGCGCGACCCGAAGGCGTGGTCATCCGCGGCATCCAGCCGGGCGGCCCGGCGCAGCGCGCCGGCATGCAGGTCCTCGACGTCGTCCTGGAAATCGGCGGCAAGTCGACGCGCAGCGTCCCGCAGCTGCTGGCGCGCATCGCGGAACTGCCGCCCGGATCGAGCACGAAGATCCGCATCGTGCGCGGCGGCCAGGATGTCGAGGTCGACGTCACCGTGGGCAAGCGGCCGCCGCCCGAGAAACAGTGACGCGCGACGGAAATGAGGGTCCAGACTCGAAATTCTTTGTACGGCGAATTTGTAGCGCGCTGCCTCACGAATTTCGAGTCTGACCCTCATTTCGCGTGACCCTCGTTTCGCGAGCCGACAGCCTGCGTTCGGATCCGCGCAGCACCACCTACTTGGCGACCGCTTCCTCTGCCTGCTCCTCTTTCGCTGGCACGGTGATGAACCGTGCGAGGAAGAGTCCGAGCTCGTAGAGCAGCCACAACGGCACGGCGAGCATCAGCTGCGACAGCACGTCGGGCGGCGTGAAGATCGCGCCGACGACGAAGGCGCCGACGATGACGTACGAGCGGATCGCGCGCAGCTTCTCGAGGCTCACGACGCGCATCCGCACCAGCACGATGACGATCACCGGCACCTCGAACGTCATGCCGAACGCGAGGAACATCGCCAGGACGAACGACAGGTACTTGTCGATGTCGGTCATCATCTGCACGCCGGCCGGCGTATAGCCGGCGAAGAAGGAGAACATCACCGGAAACACGAAGAAGTACGCGAACGCCATGCCGATCATGAAGAACACGACGCTCGACACGATGACCGGCACCGCCAGGCGCTTTTCATGGTGGTAGAGTCCCGGCGCGACGAATGCCCACGCCTGCCACAGCACGTACGGCAGCGCGATCAGGAACGCCGCCATCAGCGTCACCTTGAGCGGCACGAGGAAGGTGCCGGTGACGTCGGTGGCGATCATCGTCGCGCCCGCGGGCAGCGTCTTCAGCAGCGGCGCCGCCAGCAGCGCGTAGATTTCCTTGGCCCACGGGAACAGGCAGACCAGCACGACCACGACGGCGATGATCGAGCGCATGAGCCGCGTGCGCAGCTCGAAGAGGTGCGACAGGAACGTTTCCTGGGCGGCGGTTTCCGGCGTGGCGTCGCTCATCGTTCCTGTTTCTATATCCGGTCGAGGCCGGGCAGCGACGGTTGGCGCGGCAACTCCGCGGGCGTGGCGTCGGCCAGCTCGCCGCCGGGCTCGTTGGGCAGCGCCCCCGGTTCGAAGGTGCGCGCGGTCTCGGGATCGGTGATCGGCATGTTGTCGGCCGCGCCGGCGTTCAACTCGCTCTCGACGTTGCGCACGCCGGTCTCGACGTCACGGGCGGCGCCTTCGACCGAGGATTTGAGGTCCGACGCCGCCGTCTGCACCTGCTGTTGCAGCTTGCGCAACTCGTCGAGCTCGAGTTCGCGGTTGATGTCGGACTTGACGTCGTTCACGTAGCGCTGCAGGCGGCCGAACAGATGGCCCATCGTGCGCGCCGCCTTCGGCAACCGCTCGGGGCCGATGACGATCAGCGCCACGACAGCGATGATGACAATCTCGGAAAAACCGATATCGAACATGGGGAACCCGGAAAGCGCCGCGGAGCGCGGCGCCCGGACCGGCGCCTCGTGCGGACTACGAGCGGGTGGTTTCCTTCTTCACTTCCGCGTCGATCGTCTTCCCCGGAATCTGCTGCGCGGGCTGTTGCGCCTCATTCGCCGCGGCCGCCGTCTCTTCCGGCGTCTTCATCCCTTCCTTGAAACCCTTGACCGCGCCGCCTAAGTCCTGCCCGATGTTGCGCAGTTTCTTGGTGCCGAAGATCAGGACGACGACGACGAGTACGATCAGCCAATGCCAGATGCTCAAGCCACCCATGGTGTGCTCCTCCTTCAGTTCTTGCTGCGCAGGATCATCGGTCCCAAGGGGTCGGGACCGCCGATCACGTGTACGTGCACATGCTGGACATCCTGCCGCCCGACGCGGCCGGTGTTGACGATCGTGCGAAACCCGTCGGTCGCGCCCTGCTCGCGCGCCAGCCGGCCCGCCAGCGTCATGATCCTGCCCATGGCGGGTCCGTCCTCCGCGGTCAGGTCGTACATGCTGGCGACGTGCTTCTTCGGGATCAGCATGAAATGCACGGGGGCGACCGGCCGGATGTCGTGAAACGCCAGCACGTCGTCGTCCTCGTAGACCTTCCTGCCCGGGATCTCGCCGCGCACGATCTTGCAGAAAATACAGTCGGGGTCGGTGGCGACCATGATGCCCATCCAATGTAGCTAACGTTGCCGGGCGGCGATCCGCGCATCGATCGCCGCCTTCAGGCGGTCCGCGTCGTCGGTGCCGATGATCACGGCCCGTTCACGGACGATCATGACCCGGACGGCTTCTCGCCCCCCGATATTGTATAGCCAGCCGCCCGGCGTCCAGTGCAGGCCCCATCCCCACCAGCCCCGGATGCGCAAAAGCTCGCAACCCGCGACGTCGGAAAGGTCCACCGTCCGCCGAACGAGGCCGACGCCGAACTTCACCCTGATCCGGGCATCGTCGACCTCCACCGTCAGCGTGGCGAACATCAGGACCGCCAGCGCGAGCACGCCGAACAGCGCGACGAGCGCCCACGGCGCGGCGGCGCGGGTCGAGGGGGACAGCGTGGCGGCAAGCCACACGGCGATCGCCAATCCCACCGCGGTGCCCGCCAGCAGCCTCCAGCCGACCTGCCGGCGCCGGTAATGCGTCACCGCGGGGGCCGCCACGCCGTCAGCGACCGCGCGCGGCCTTCTCCGCGTGCCCCGACGTGCCTTCGCGCCGGGCCAGCTCCGCGAGCACGTCCGCGGGCGTCAGGCCATGGCGCGCCAGCAGCACCACGCAGTGGAACCACAGGTCGGCCACTTCCGCCGTGATGCGGGTCGGATCGCCATCCTTGGCGGCCAGCACCGTCTCGGTCGCCTCCTCGCCGATCTTCTTGAGGATCGCGTCGTCGCCCCTGGCGAAGAGCGCGGCGACATAGGAGCCCGAAGGGTCGGCGCCGCGGCGCGCGGCGATCGTCGCGGCCAGCCGCGCGAGCACGTCGCCATCGCGGTTACTGCCGGTATCAGCCATCGCCGTAGATCGCCTTCGGGTCCTTGAGGACGGGCTCGACATCATGCCATGCGCCGCCGTCGAGCTTCAGGAAGAAGCACCGTTCGTGCCCGGTGTGGCACGCGATGCCGCCCTCCTGCTCGACGAGCAGCAGCAGCGCATCGCTGTCGCAATCGAGACGGATCTCGCGCACGCGCTGGACGTGACCGGACGACTCGCCCTTTCGCCACAGCTTTTGCCGGGACCGCGACCAGTAGTGCGCCTCGCGCGTGGCGGCGGTGCGCGCCAGCGCGTCGCGGTTCATCCACGCGAGCGTCAGCACCTTGCGCGACGCCGCGTCCTGCGCGATCGCGGGGATGAGGCCGTCCGCATTCCAGCGGACCGCGTCGAGCCAGGCGTCCATGTTTTTCACAGGAGGCGCAGAGGCGCTGGGAACGACAAGACAATGGGGTTCGCGGCGTCTCTGCGCCTCATTGCGAATGATCTTGCGAACGTCACGTGCGCATCTCCAGCCCGGCGGCGGCCATCGCCGCCTTCGCCTGGCCGACGGTGAACTCGCCGTAATGGAAGATCGAGGCCGCGAGCACGGCATCGGCGCCGCCGATCCTGATGCCGTCGACCAGGTCGGCGAGCGAGCCCACGCCGCCCGAGGCGATGACGGGCACGTCGACCGCGTCGACGACCGCGCGCGTCAGGCGCAGGTCGAAGCCGGTGCGCGCGCCGTCGCGGTCCATGCTGGTCAACAGGATCTCGCCGGCGCCGAGCGCCACGACTTCCTCCGCCCATTCCACGGCGTCGATGCCGGTGGCGGTGCGTCCGCCATGGATGTAGACCTGCCAGGCATCGACCGCGTATTTCTTGGCGTCGATGGCGGCGACGATGCACTGCGCGCCGTAGCGCGCCGACGCCTCGGCGAAGAGGTCCGGATTCTGGACGCCGGCGGTGTTGATGCTGACCTTGTCGGCGCCGGCATTGAGCAGCGCGCGGATGTCGTCGACCGCATTGACGCCGCCGCCGACCGTCAGCGGGATGAACACCTGCGATGCCACCGCCTCGATCATGTCGTAGAGCAGGCCGCGCTTCTCGACGCTGGCGCGGATGTCGAGAAAGGCGAGCTCGTCGGCGCCCTGCTCGTCGTAGCGGCGCGCCACTTCCACCGGATCGCCGGCATCGCGCAAATTTACGAAGTTGATGCCCTTGACGACGCGGCCGTCCGCAATGTCCAGGCAGGGGATGATTCGTTTGGCGAGACCCATGGTTTCGTTTTCACAGGAGGCGCCGGGCAGCTACGCCGCCGCACCGTCCTTTAGCGCCGCTGCGTCTCGTGGCGAAAGGGCGTTCGCGCGCCTGCCCTAGCAGTATGTTGAAATTCGCTTGCTGCCGGCACGCAGTTCGTTCTTTCGTGGCCTTTTTACAGCGGCGGCGCGCGGCCGCCCGAAGTCGCCGCTCATATCTTGCATTGCTCGTCCTCGTTGAAAAACGCGGGGAAGCTGTCCTCCCGCGTTTTTCAACGAACTGCTAGCCCCCGGAGGCGGCCTTGAGCGCTTCCTTGAAATTGAGCGTGCCTTCGTAGATCGCGCGGCCGGCGATGGCGCCGATGATGCCGTCGGCCTCGTGCTGCGCCAGCTGCCGGACCTCGGCGATCGAGGCTAAGCCACCGGACGCGATGACCGGCACCTTGACCTCGCGCGCGAGCCTGACGGTGGCTTCGATGTTCACGCCCGTCAGCATGCCGTCGCGGCCGATGTCGGTGTAGATGATGCCTTCGACGCCGTAGTCCTCGAACTTGCGGGCGAGGTCGACGACGTCATGACCGGTCATCTTCGACCAGCCGTCGGTGGCCACCTTGCCGTCGCGGGCGTCGAGGCCCACCCAGATGTGGCCCGGGAACGCCGAGCATGCGTCGTGCAGGAAACCGGGGTTCTTGACCGCCGCGGTGCCGATGATGACGTAGCTGATGCCGTCGTCCAGGTAACGCTCGATCGTGTCGAGGTCGCGGATGCCGCCGCCCAGCTGCACGGGGATTTCCTCGCCGATCACGCTGACGACCTCGCGGATCGCCAGCTCGTTGCGCGGCTTGCCGGCGACGGCGCCGTTCAGGTCGACCAGGTGCAACCGCTGCGCGCCGAGTTCGAGCCAGTGCTGCGCCATGGCGGCGGGGTCTTCCGAGAACACGGTCACCGACTGCATGTCGCCCTGTTTCAGGCGCACGCAGTGGCCGTCCTTGATGTCGATCGCGGGAATGATTTGCATGGCGGCAGCAGGGGAGCTGCGGTGGACGGGGCGGGTGCTGGTCGTGGCGCGGTCGGGCGCGATCACGGGCGACCGTCCCAGGTGACGAAATTGGCGAGCAGCTCGAGACCCGCGCGTTGACTTTTTTCCGGATGGAATTGGGTAGCGAAGATATTAGCCCGCGCGATGGCGCAAGTAAACGGCGCCGGGTATTCCACCGTCGCCGCGGTCAGTCCGGGGTCGTCCGGGACCGGATAGTAGCTGTGCGCGAAATAGAAGCGCTCGCCGTCGGCGATCCCGTCCCACAGCGGGTGCGGCCGCGCCTGCCGCACCGGGCTCCAGCCCATGTGCGGCACCTTCAGTCGCTCGCCGGCGGCCGTGATCATCGTTTCGTCGCGAAAGCGCACGACGCGTCCGGGAAGCATCCCCAGGCACACGGTGGGCCCTTCCTCGCTGGTGTCGAACAGCATCTGCAGGCCGAGGCAGATGCCGAGGAACGGACGTTCGCGCATCACCGCCCGCACCGGATCGGCGAGGCCGCTGGCGAGCAGTCCCTTCATGCAGTCCGGCATCGCGCTCTGCCCCGGCAGCACGATGCGCTCCGCCGCGCGGATCGTGGCGGCGTCGGACGACACCCGCACGTCGCGGTCGGGCGCGACCTGCGCGAGCGCCTTGGCCACCGAGCGCAGGTTGCCCATGCCGTAGTCGACGACGACGATCATTCGGGGTCAGCGCTGTAGTTGTTCGGCTTCATTGTCTACCGGGCTGCCAATCGGCCTCTCGCCGAATAGTTACAGCTCTGACCCCCAATTAGAGGGTGCCCTTGGTCGAGGGAATCGCCGAGGCGGCCCGGGCGTCGCGCGCGCAGGCCATCCGCAGCGCGCGCGCGAAGGCCTTGAACACCGTCTCGGCCTGATGGTGCGCATTGTCGCCGCGCAGGTTGTCGACGTGCAGCGTCACCTGGGCGTGATTGACGAAGCCCTGGAAGAACTCGTGCGTCAGGTCGACATCGAACGTGCCGATCATCGCGCGCGTGAACGGCACGTGGAATTCGAGACCGGGACGCCCCGACAGGTCGATGACGACCCGCGACAGCGCCTCGTCGAGCGGCACGTAGGCGTGGCCGTAGCGGACGATGCCCTTCTTGTCGCCGATCGCCGCCCGAAACGCCTGGCCGAGCGTGATGCCGATGTCCTCGACCGTATGGTGGGCGTCGATGTGCAGGTCGCCCGTGGCGCGGACGACGAGGTCGATCATGCCGTGCCGCGCGAGCTGGTCCAGCATGTGGTCCAGGAACGGCACGCCGGTGGCGAGCTCGGCGCTACCGGCGCCGTCCAGGTCCATCTCGACGGCGATCTGCGTTTCGGCGGTGTTGCGTTCGATCCGCGCGGTGCGGCCGGCAAACTCGGCGGGGGCGTTCATGCGTAGCGGCTCAGGGCATCCAGCAGGGCGTTGTTCTCGGCGGGCGTGCCGACGGTGATGCGCAGGCAGTTGGCCAGCAACGGATGCCAGCCGTCGACATTCTTGACCAGAATGCCGGCCTCCCGCAACGTCGCGAACCAGTGCGGGGCGTCGGGCACGCGCACCAGCAGGAAATTCGCGTGCGACGGAAACACCGTCACCCGGCGCAGCGCCGCCAGCGCCGCGGCAAGCCGCGCGCGTTCACGGCGGATCGCCGCCGCCTGTTCGGCCAGCAGCGGCGCGTGCGCCAGCAGCACCGGCACCACGGCCTGCGTCAGCGAATTGACGTTGTACGGCGGCCGCACCTTGTCCAGTTCCGCGATCCACGCCGGATGCGCGGCGGCGTAGCCGAGCCGGACGCCCGCCATCCCCACCTTCGACAGCGTGCGCACGACGATCAGGTTCGGGAATTCGAGCACGCGCGGCAGGAACGACGCATCGGCGAACGCGTAGTACGCCTCGTCGACGGCGACGATGCCCGGCGCCGCGCGGATGATCCGCTCGACGTCGGCTTCCGGGAACAGCGTGCCCGTCGGATTGTTCGGATAGGCGAGCCAGATCAACGCGGGCTTGTCGCGCTCGATCGCCGCCAGCATCGCGTCGATGTCGAGCGTGAGATCGGCATGCAGCGGCACGCCGACGAACCGCAGGTTCGCGAGATCGGCGACCGCGCGATACAGCACGAACGACGGATCGGGGGCCATGACGACGGCGCCGGGCTTGGCGACCACCGCCGTCAGCATCTGCAGCAGCTCGTCGGAGCCGTTGCCGAGCACGAGGCCGACCTCGTCCCCGAGCGACAGCGAGCGCCGCAACGCGGCCTTCACCTCGTCGCCGCCGCCGTCGGGATAGCGATTGATGCGCGCGTTGGCGACCGCGGCGGCGATTTCCGCGCGCGCCTCGCCGGAGAGCCCGTACGGATTCTCCATCGCGTCGAGCTTGATCATGCCCGTCGCCTTGGCCACCGGATACGCCTTCAGCGCGCGGATCTTGCGGACGGATCGTCGCCGTGTCGGACGCGGCGCGGCAGACGTCTGGGCGGCGCGCGCCGTGGTGCGGGGCGCGGGCGCAGCTGGATCGCTCAGTCGTCTAGTGTCCGCGAGGATGACGTCCTGGTGCGCTCGGCGAGTTCGGATCGCTGCGAGAGGTCGACGCCGCCGTATCCACCGGCGTTTTGTACATCGCGACGACACAGGCCATGATGATCTCCCTCAGGACTCGGTCAGGCGGGCTTCCGCCGAGCGCGCGTGCGCGGTCAGGCCCTCGCCGTGCGCCAGCGTGGCGGCCACGGGTCCCAGCGTCTGCGCGGCGGCGCGCGTCAGCCGCAGGACGCTCGACCGCTTCTCGAAATCGTAGACGCCGAGCGGCGACGAGAATCGCGCGGTGCGGCCGGTCGGCAACACGTGGTTGGGGCCGGCGCAGTAATCGCCGAGCGCCTCCGACGCATAGTGGCCGATGAATATGGCGCCCGCGTGGCGGATGCGCGGCAGCAGCGCGTCGGGATCGGCGACCGCCAGCTCGAGATGCTCGGGGGCGATGCGGTTGACCACGGCGCAGGCTTCCGCCAGGTCGCGCGTCCGCACCAGCGCGCCGCGCCGCGCGAGCGACGCCTCGATGATGGCGGCGCGCGGCATTTCGGCGAGCAGCCGCCGGGCGCTCGCCTCGACGCGGTCGATCAGCGCCGCATCGGGCGTGACGAGGATCGCCTGCGCCATCTCGTCGTGCTCGGCCTGCGAAAAGAGATCGAGCGCCACCCAATCGGGATTGGCGGTGCCGTCGGCGACGACGACGATCTCGGACACGCCCGCCACCATGTCGATGCCGACGGCGCCGAACACGCGGCGCTTGGCGGCGGCGACGTACGCATTGCCGGGGCCGCAGATCTTGTCGACGGCGGGAATCGTCTGCGTGCCGTAGGCGAGCGCGGCGATCGCCTGCGCGCCGCCGATCGTGAACAGGCGCGACACGCCGGCCAAGTGGGCCGCGGCGAGCACCAGCGGATTGCGCACGCCTTCCGGCGTGGGCACGACCATCACGATCTCGGCCACGCCCGCCACGTGCGCGGGAATCGCATTCATCAGCACCGACGACGGGTAGGCGGCCTTGCCGCCGGGCACGTAGATGCCGACGCGGTCGAGCGGCGTCACGCGCTGGCCGAGCTCGCTGCCGTCGCTCGTCGGTGAAACTCCAGTCGCCGGTCTTCTGCCGCTCGTGATAGGCGCGCACGCGCAGCGCCGCCTGCTCGAGCGCATCGCGCTCTTGCGCGGGCAGGCCGGCGAACGCGTCGCGCATCGCCTGTTGCGAGACTTCCAGCGCCGGGAGCGACGCGGCGTTCACGCGGTCGAAGCGTTGCGTGTAATCGAGCACCGCGGCGTCGCCGCGCGCGCGCACGTCGGCGATGATCGATGCCACCTGCGCGTCGATCGCGGGATCCTGCGCGGACTCGAACGCGATCAGCGCGTCGAGGTCGGCGGCGAAATTCGAGTCCGCCGTCGCCAGGCGGCGTATCGTCAGCACCGCCATGTCAGGCCGCTCGGCCGGCGTGCGCGGCCTGCACGTGGGCGAGCGCGGCCTTCGCCAGCGCGTCGATCAGCGGCTGCATCAGCGCGCGCTTCAGCTTGAGCGCGCCGGGGTGGACGACCAGCCGCGACGTGATCGGCATGATGTCCTCGACGGCGACCAGGTCGTTGGCCTTCAGCGTATTGCCGGTGGACACGAGGTCGACGATGACGTCGGCGAGGCCGACGAGCGGCGCCAGCTCCATCGAGCCGTACAGCTTGATCAGGTCGACGTGCATGCCCTTGGCGGCGAAATGCTCGCGCGCCGTCTTCACGTACTTGCTGGCGACACGGATGCGCGCGCCGCGCTGCACGGTGCCTTCCCAGTCGTACGAACGTTTGGTCGCCACGACGAGCCGGCAGCGGCCGATGCCGAGGTCGAGCGGCTGGTAGAGGCCTTCGCCGCCGTGCTCGAGCAGCACGTCCTTGCCGGCGATGCCGGCGTCGGCGGCGCCGTACTGCACGTAAGTCGGCACATCGGTCGGACGCACGACGACGAACCGTACGTCCGGCCGGTTGGTGGCCAGGATCAGCTTGCGCGACGTCTCGGGATCCTCGGCCGGCACGATGCCCGCGGCCGCGAACAGCGGCAGCGTTTCGTCGAGGATGCGGCCCTTGGCGAGGGCGATCGTGAGGGCGGACACGGCATGGGGCAATGGCGGCGGCGGAGGATCATTCTACCGTAGCCGTCCGGAGGCTGCGGGAAGCGCGGCGACCGATTCGAAAACCACGAAGGACGCGAAGATCACGAAGTAGAACCTTCGTCGTTCTCGTATTCAAGATCTCTTCGTGTACTTCGTGTCCGCTTCGTGTACTTCGTGTCGAGGATGTTGCCGTGCGGGAACAGAAGTGCTCAGCGCTCGCCACCGCCGTCGCGGTCGTAGACGCAGCGGCCGGCGACGTAGGTCGCGCGTACGACGCGCTCGCCGGCGAGCGCCATCTGGACAGCCAGCGCCTCGTCGAAGTCGGCGACCTCGCGCATGCGGAATTCGATGAGCGGCGAGGATTGGAGGTCGAGCACGGCGAGATCGGCCTCCATGCCCGGCGCGATGCTGCCGATCCGGTCGTCGAGGTCGAGCGCCTGGGCCGCGCCGCGGGTGGCGAGGTAGAGCGCCGACGACGGCGGCAGCGGGGACCCCGACGGCTGCGCCACTTCGTAGGCGGCCTGCATCGTCCGCAGGATCGAGAAGCTGGTGCCGCCGCCTAAGTCGGTGGCGAGCCCCACGCGCACGGGGCGCCGCGCGTCCTTGGCGGCGGAGAGCCGGAAATGGCCGCTGCCCAGGAAGTTGTTCGACGTCGGGCAATGGGCGAGCGCCGTGCCGGACTCGTGCAGGAAGCCGAAATCGGCTTCGGACAGGTGCACGCCGTGACCGTAGATCGTCCGCGGCCCCGTCAGGCCATGGCGCGCGTAGACGTCGAGATACGACGACGCCTGCGGAAACAGCGATGCCACCAGCGCGACTTCGGCCAGGTTCTCGGACAGGTGCGACTGGACGTAGACCTCCGGATGCTCGCGCTTCAGCGTGCCCGCCGCGTCGAGTTGCGCCGCCGTCGACGTGACGGCGAAGCGCGGCGTGACCGCGTAGGCGAGACGCCCGCGGCCGTGCCAGCGCGCGATCAGCGCCTTGGAGTCGTCGTAGCCGCGCTGCGCGGTGTCGAGCAGCGCCTCCGGCGCGTTGCGGTCCATCAGCACCTTGCCGGCGACGAGCCGCAGGTCGAGCGCGGCGGCTTCCTCGAACAGGACGTCGGCGGAGGCCGCGTGCACCGTGCAGAACACGGCGGCGGTCGTGATGCCGTGGCGCAGGTTCTCGCGCAGGTAGGCGCGCGCCACCGTGCGCGCGTAGGCTGAGTCGGCGTACCGCTCCTCCGCCGGAAACGTATACCCGGACAGCCATTCGAGCAGCGGCTTGCCGCCCGCGCCGATGATCGGCAGCTGCGGGTAGTGGACGTGGGTGTCGACGAAGCCCGCCGTGATCAGCGCATGGGCGTAGGAGGTGACCGGGACGCCTACGGCCAGGCGCGCGGCGACGACGGCGGCCGGCCCGCAGTCGACGATGCGGCCGTCGCGCATGACGACGAGCGCGTCCGGCTCGTACCGGCGGGCGGCCGCCACCCCCTCGACGAACGGATCGCCGTTGAACGTGACGAGGCCGCCGCGCAGCGCGGTGAGACCGTGCGCCGCGCCGCGCCGGTCATGGACCGGCGCTCATTGCCGCGGCGTGCGCACGTTGGCCGGAACGGCCAACCGCGCGTTGGTGCGAAACGGATTGATGTCGAGCCCGCCGCGCCGCGTGAACCGCGCGTGGATCGTCAGCGCCTCGCAGCGGCAGGCCGCCATGACGTCGACGAAGATCCGCTCGGCGCAATGCTCGTGAAAGCCGGCGTGACAACGGTAGGAGACGAGATAGCGCAGGAGGCCGGCGCGGTCGATCCGCGGCCCCCGATAGCCGATGGCGATCGACGCATAGTCGGGCTGGCCCGTCACCGGGCACACGGAACGGAAGAGGTCGGTGCACAGCGACTCGGTCACGACGGATCCGGCGGCGGCAAGCGACGACGGATCGACCTCGTAGGTGGCGGTGGCCAGCGGCAGGTCGTCGAGGCTGTCGCCCGCGAGCGGGGCCAGGCGCTGCTGCGCGAATGCCGCCGGCGGTATGAGCGCCACGTCCACCGCGCTGCCGGTGGCCGCCGCGAGATCGCGGGCGATCACGCCCGTCACCGCGTCCGCATCGGCGAAGCGCGACTGCGCGAACGAGCCGAGGTAGAGCTTCACCGACTTCGACTCGACGATCGCGGCCGACGCGGCCGGCACCGCGAACGTGACGATCGCGATCGCCGGCTTGCCGTGCGGATCGAGCCAGGTGTGCTCGTACGCGGTCCAGACATCGCTGCCGGTGAACGGCAACGCGCCCGCGATGCCGATCTCGCCGCGCTGCGGCGCGCGCGGCACCGCGAACAGCAACGTCGCGTCGTAGGTGTCGGGGTAGCCGGTCGCGTGGCCGAGCGGGCCCGCGCTCAATTCGTCGCGCAGCGTGCTCATCGCGCCGTGGTCGCCGTCACGTGATGCGCTCGATGCGCGCGCCCAGGCCCGAGAGCTTCTGCTCGATGCGCTCGTAGCCGCGGTCGAGGTGGTAGATGCGGTCGATCGTCGTGCGCCCCTCGGCGACGAGCCCGGCGATGACGAGGCAGGCCGACGCGCGCAGGTCGGTGGCCATGACGTCGGCGCCGGTCAGCTTGGCCACGCCCCTGACCACCGCCGTGTTGCCCTCGACCTCGATGTCGGCGCCCAGGCGCTTCAACTCCTGCACGTGCATCATCCGGTTCTCGAAGATCGTCTCGGTGATGACGGCGGTGCCTTCGGCGCGCGTCGCCAGCGCCATGAACTGCGCCTGCATGTCGGTCGGGAACCCCGGGTGCGGCGCCGTGCGCACGTTGACGGCCAGCAGCGGTCCGCTGCGCTGGATGCGGATCACGTCGCCGTCGACGGTCAGGACGGCGCCCGCCTCGCGCAGCTTGTCGATGACCGCGTCCAGCGAATCCGGCTGCGTGCCGCTCACGGCCACGCTGCCGCCGGTGGCGGCGACCGCCGCGAGGAACGTGCCGGTCTCGATGCGGTCGGGCATGACGGCGTGCGTGGCCCCGTGCAGCGCGGCGACACCTTCGACCGTGATGCGGTCGGTGCCCGCGCCCGCGATGCGCGCGCCCATCGCGGTCAGGCAGCGGGCGAGGTCGACCACCTCGGGCTCGCGCGCGGCGTTGTCGAGCACCGTCGTGCCCTCGGCCAGCGTGGCCGCCATCAGCAGGTTTTCGGTGCCGGTGACCGTCACCATGTCGAAGACGAACTCGGTGCCGCGCAGCCGTCCCTTCGCGTTGATGTAGCCGTGCTCGAGGTCGATGACGGCGCCCATCGCCTGCAGCCCCTTCACGTGCTGGTCGACGGGCCGCAGCCCGATCGCGCAGCCGCCGGGCAGCGACACGCGCGCCTCGCCGCAGCGCGCCAGCAGCGGCCCCAGCGCCAGGATCGACGCGCGCATCGTCTTGACGAGTTCATAGGGCGCGAGCGGCCAGTCGATCCGCGCGGCATCGAGCGCGACCGTTCCGGCCACCCCCGAGTCGAGCGCCACGCCCATCTGCGTCAGCAGCCTCTCCATCGTGCCGCACGTCGTTCAGCCGCGGCACGTTGGTGAGCATCAGCGGCTCGGGCGAGAGCAGCGCCGCGCACAGGATCGGCAGCGCCGCGTTCTTGGCGCCGGACGCGCGGACTTCGCCGTCGAGGCGCGTGCCGCCTTCGATCGAAAGCTTATCCACTCCCGCGCTCCGCCCACTGCTCGGGCGTCAGCGTCTGCATCGACAGCGCGTGGATTTCCTCGCGCATCCGGTCGCCCAGCGCCGCGTAGACGAGCTGGTGCTGCCTGACGCGCGACAGGCCGGCGAAGGCGGCCGACACGACGATCGCCTCCCAATGGTGGCCGTCGCCGCTGACCTCGACGTGCTCGCAGGCCATGCCGCGCACGAGCGACTCGCGGATCGATTCCGGAGTGACCATGATCTTTAGCCTTTCTACGCCCGCAGCTTCCAGCCGCTGCCGAGCAATTTGAGGGTCAGCGCGGCCAGCGCCAGGGCGGCGGCCGCGACGATGGCGAAACTGACGGCCGGCGACACGTCCGAGACGCCGAAGAATCCGTAGCGGAAACCGTCGATCATATAAAAGAACGGATTGGCGTGCGACAGCGCCTGCCAGAACGGCGGCAGCGAGTGGATCGAGTAGAAGACGCCGGACAGGAACGTCAGCGGCACGATGATGAAGTTCTGGAACGCCGAGAGCTGGTCGAACTTGTCCGCCCACAGGCCGGCGAGCAGGCCGAGCATCGCGAGGATCGCGCTGCCGAACAGCGCGAACGCCAGCGCCCACAGCGGATGCGGCATCAGCAGCAGCGACGGGTTGAACAGCAGCGTCACCGCGAACACGCCGGCACCGACGACGATGCCGCGCACCATCGCGCCCAGCACGTACGCGGCGAACAGATCGAGGGCCGACAGCGGCGGCAGCAGCACGAAGATCAGGTTGCCGGTGATCTTCGACTGGATGAGCGACGACGACGAGTTGGCGAACGAGTTCTGCAGCACCGCCATCATCACGAGGCCGGGCACGAGGAACGCCGTGTAGCTGACGCGGCCGTCGTACAGCGAAATCTTGTCCTCGAGCACGTGCGAGAAGATGAGCAGGTAGAGCAGCGCGGAAAGGATCGGCGCCGCGATCGTCTGGAACGCCACCTTCCAGAAGCGCAGCAGCTCCTTGTAGAGCAGCGTGAGCCAGCCGTGGCCGGCGATCTCGGTCGGAACCCCGACGCTTGCGCCTTGGGACGCCCTTCGCCGTTGGGAGCCTCCACGCTTGCGGCCTCATTGGCCAATTCGGCCGCGGCGCTGCCCCCCGAGGGGGCGCCGTTCGCGGCTCGGACGGCCCTTCGCCGCTCATGCGGCCCTCGCGCCGGCGGCAACCGTGCCCGCCTCCGGGTTCTTCATGATCCGCAGGAACACCTGCTCGAGGTCCGTTTCCTCGAGCGCCAGTTCGGCGATCGCGATCCCTTCGTCGCGCAGCGCGGCCAGCAGCTGCTCCAGTTCGCCGTAGCTGTCGAGGCCGATCCGGGACACACCGGCATCCTGCCGGACGACGCGCGGCTGCCACGACAGCGGCAGGCGCGCCACGACGAGACGACACGTGATGCCGGCGAACCGCGACAGCAGGTTATGCGTGGAGTCGAGCGCGACGACGCGTCCGGCCTTGAGCATCGCGATGCGGCTGCACAGCGCCTCGGCTTCCTCGAGGTAATGCGTCGTCAGGATGATCGTGTGGCCGTCGCGATTCAGCTTGCGGATGAACCGCCACAGACTCTGCCGCAGCTCGACGTCGACGCCCGCCGTGGGCTCGTCGAGCACGATGACCGGCGGCTTGTGGACCAGCGCCTGGCCCACGAGCACGCGGCGTTTCATGCCGCCCGACAGCGAGCGCATGTTGGCATTCGCCTTCGACGTCAGGTCCAGGTGATGCAGGATCTCGTCGATCCAGGCGTCCTGCCTGCGCAGCCCGAAATAGCCGGCCTGGAACTCGAGCGTCTCGCGCACCGTGAAGAACGGATCGAACACGAGTTCCTGCGGCACGACGCCCAGGTTGCGCCGCGCGACGCGAAAATCGGTGATCACGTCGTGCCCGAGGATGCGCGCGGTGCCGCGATCGGCGCGCGTGAGGCCGGCGAGGATCGAGATGAGCGTCGTCTTGCCGGCGCCGTTCGGTCCGAGCAGGCCGAAGAACTCGCCCTGCTCGACCGTGAGGTCGACGCCGTCCAGCGCCTGCACCGGGCCGAAGCGGCGTGCGACATCGGTCACGTCGACGGCAGCGGACATGCGGGAACCGGGGAGATTTTAAGGAAACCAGGCGCCGAAGCGCCGCGGCAACGCTATGGTACGGGAGCGAACAGATCCTCGACACCGTAGACGCGGGCGAGCGATTCGAAGACGGCGGCAAGGCGACGAAGGCGAGCTCGCGCCCCTCGGCGTCCGCGCGCCGCTTGAGCGCCACCAGCACCGCGAGCGCCGCGGAATCGGCGTGCAGGAGTCCCGACAGGTCGACGATGCCCGACGCGGGCAGCGGCAGCTGCGGCGACGGCGCCGAGCACGGTGGTCGCATCGTCGAACGTCAGCGTGCCGGCGAACGTCCAGCGTTCGCCGTCGGCCACGAAGCCGCCGATCGACTCGGCAGTGGCGGTGCCCCCGATCACTTGCGGGCGTTCCCTGGTTCTTCGCCGTCAGCGTCTTGATGAGGCCGTCGACGCCGCCGTCCTTGATCTGCTCGTTGAATTCGTCGCGGTAGTTGGTGACGAGCGAGACGCCGCCGACGATCACGTCGTAGACCTTCCAGCCGGCCGCCGTCTTCGTCATGCCGTAGTCGATCTGCACCGGCGCCTGGCCCTTGCGCACGACCTCGGTCTTCACCGTGACGTCGGTCGCGGCGGGATCGGCGCGCAGCGGCTTGTAATCCATCGCCTGATCCTTGTACTGCGTCAGCGCGCCGGAATAGGTGCGCACGAGCAGCGTGCGGAACTGGTCGATCAGCTGCTTCTGCTGCTCGGGTGTTGCCTGCCGCCAGTTGCGGCCCATCGCCAGCGCGGTGATGCGCTCGAAGTCGAAATTCGGCAGCAGCTTGGTCTCGATGATCTCGCGGATGCGCTGCTGGTCGCCGGCCTGCAGCTTGGGATCGGCGCGGATGGTCGTCAGCACGTCCTGCGCCACGCGCTTGACGAGCACGTCGGGCGCTTCCTGCGCGAACGCGAACGCGGCGGGTACCGCGCAGCAGAACGCGGCAGCGACCCGGAACAGCGAAGCGGGAAAACTCGAATCGAAAAAATCATCAGTCCTCGTCCTTTTCTGGCGGCGGCTTGCCGTCGTAAACCTCGTACTCGCGGCGCTGCAGGTAGGCGCGCCGGACGAACGTGTAGGGGTCGAGCGATGCCTGCTCGATGAGCGACGTCGCGCCGAGCGCCTGCGCGCGCAGGTCGATCGCGCCCACGCCGTAGATGACGTTCCGGACGGCGACGTCCGGGATCTCGGCCGTCGGCGACCACAGCAGCCGCAGCACGGACCCGGTGCCGTCGCGGACCGTCGTGGGTCCCCACAGCGGAATGAACAGGTACGGGCCCTGCGGTATGCCCCAGTAGCCGAAGGTCTGGCCGAAATCCTCCCTGCCGCGCGGGATACCCGCATCCGACGCGATGTCGATCAGGCCCGCAATGCCGAACGCCGAGTTGATCATCACGCGCCCGAAGTCGTGGCCGGCCTTGTCGAGCTTGCCCTGCAGCAGGCCGTTGATGCCGGAGAACAGGTCGTCGATGTTGTTGACGTAGTTGCTGACCGCCTTCTGCACCACGGTCGGCACGTAGTCGACCCACGCCTGCGCGATCGGCTTCGCGATGTGCTTGTCGAGCGGCTCGTTGATCGCGTACATGACGCGATTGGAGGGTTCGAAGGGGTCGTACGGCCGGCCCGGCGTGCTGGCGCAGGCCGACAGGAGGATGGCGAAGCCCACCACCACGACAGCGCGCATCCTGATCATTTGGGGCGGGTCCGGTGGTGGCCTTGTCGAACAGGAACTGGCTGATCAATTTTTCGAGGACGACCGCCGACTGGGTCTTGGGAATGCGCGCGTTGTCGGCCAGCATCTGCGTATCGCCGCCGATCTCGAGGCCGATGTAGACCTCGCCGAGCAGCCCGGACGTCAGGATCGATGCGATCGTATCCTTGGAAAACTGGTAACCGTTGTCGATCTTGAGCGAGACGACCGCCTCGTACGTCTTCGGGTCGAGCTTCACCGACTCGACGCGGCCGACGATGACGCCGGCGGCCTTCACCGGCGCGCGCAGCTTCAGCCCGCCGATGTTGTCGAAGTTGCGCGACGAGGTGATAGCTCGGCTTCGAGTCGAGCGTGGCCAGGTTGCCGACCTTGAGCGCGAGGAACACGATCGCGCCCAGGCCGATCGTGACGAAGATGCCGACCCAGAAGTCGATGGTCGAACGGTTCATAGGCGAATTTCCATCTGCGGGCTAGGCATTGCCCATGCCCCGGAACATGAATACCGTGAGTATGAAATCGAGCGCGAGGATCGCCAGCGACCCCTCGACCACCGTGCGCGTGGTGGCCGCCGACACGCCCTCGGCCGTCGGTTTGGCATCGTACCCTTCGAAGACGGCGATCAGGCTTACCGCCACTCCGAACACCAGGCTCTTGATGACGCCATTGGTGATATCCGGCCAGAAATCGATGCCCGCCTGCATGTTGCCCCAGAACGTGCCGTTGTCGACGCCGATGAGACGAACGCCGACCACGTACGCGCCGAACACGCCCATGACCGAAAACAGCGCGGCCAGCAGCGGCATCGAGATCACGCCGCCCCAGAACCGCGGCGCGACGATGCGCGCGAGGGGATCCACGGCCATCATTTCCATCGCCGACAACTGCTCGGTCGTCTTCATGAGGCCGATCTCGGCGGTGACGGCGCTGCCCGCGCGGCTCGCGAACAGCAGACCGGCCACGACGGGTCCGAGTTCCCGGACCAGCGAGAGGCCGACGAAGATGCCCAGCGAATCGCCGGCGCCGTACTTGTTCAGCGTGTCGTAGCCCTGCAGCCCCAGCACCATCCCGACGAACAGTCCCGACACCATGATGACGACGAGCGACAGCACGCCCGAGAAGTAGACCTCGCGCATCGTGAGCTGCAGCCGGCGGAACGCCGACGGCGAGTGGATCAGCACGGCGACGAAGAAGCGCGCGGCGAATCCCGCCCGCGCGATGGCCTGCAGCGTGCCGGCGCCGATGCGGCGCACCCCGTTGACGATCGTGTTATGCGGCACCGGCGGCCAGCTCCTCGGCGTAGGGGCGCGCCGGGTAATGGAAGGGAACGGGCCCGTCGGGCTCGCCGTCGACGAACTGGCGGACGAACGGATCGGTCGAGTTGCGCACTTCGTCCGGCGTGCCCTGCGCGATGATCCGGCCGGCCGACACGAAATACAGGTAATCGACGATCTTCAGCGATTCGTAGACATCGTGGGTGACGACGACCGACGTGATGCCGAGCGCGTCGTTGAGCTTGCGGATCAGCTGCCCGACGACGCCGAGCGAGATCGGATCGAGTCCGGCGAACGGCTCGTCGTACATCACGAGCATCGGATCGAGCGCGACGGCCCGCGCAAGCGCCACGCGCCGCGCCATCCCGCCCGACAGCTCCGCCGGTTTCAGTTGCGCGGCGCCGCGCAGTCCCACCGCATGCAGCTTCATCAACACCAGGTCACGGATCAGCGATTCGCCGAGGTCGGTATGCTCGCGGATCGGAAAGGCGATGTTCTCGAACACCGTCAGGTCGGTGAACAGCGCGCCGAACTGGAACAGCATGCCGATGCGCCGGCGCAATGCGAACAAGGCGTCGCGGTCGAGCTGGCGCACCGATTGACCGCCGACGCGCACATCGCCCGTCTGCTGGCGCAACTGGCCGCCGATCAGCCGCAGGATCGTCGTCTTGCCGCATCCCGATCCGCCCATGATCGCCACCACCTGGCCGCGCGGGATCGTCATGTTGATGCCGGTGAGGATGGGACGCTGGGGGTCGTAGCCGAACGTGACATCCTCCATTTCGATGGCAGGCGTCATGGCGGAGGCGGAAGAGGCAGCGGGCCGCGGCGGGGAAGTGTTCAAGCGGGAAGCCAGGGCAGGGGAAGGAGATGGGATTGTATCTGCACCCCTTCCGAAGCCGCAATGACCCGCGGTCAGTTAGCGTAGGACAATGTTTGCAGAGGGGTCATTGCGGCATCGGCGGCGACGAAGCCGCAAATCGGGCAAGGCCCGATCGTCGTCCGGGGAATCGATATCTGACCGCAGCGGACGGCCTGCGTTCAAATCCGCAACGGACGGAGTCCGAGCCCCGGGTCCGCCGTGTTCAGGACTTGAGCAATTTCCGCTCGGTCAGCGCCAGGATTTCGGGCGCGCCGAGGAGCACGACGACGTCGCCCGGTTCGAACCGCCAATCCGCTCCCGGCCGCTGCGAACGCATGCCGCGGCGACGCACGCCCGTCACCTCCGCCAGACCTTCGATGCCCAGTTCGCCCAAGGTCTTGCCGACGGCCGACGCCCGGTCCGGCAGCACCACCGTATGCAGCCGCACCTGGAGATTGTCGGCCGCGTTCGCCATGTCGGACGCGCCGTGGAAAAAGCCGCGGAACAGGCCGTAGCGCTCCTCGCGAACGGCGCGTATGCACTTCAGTACCCGATGGAGCGGCACACCGACCAGCAGCAGCGAATGCGAGGCGAGCATCAGGCTGCCTTCGAGCACCTCCGGCACCACCTCGGTCGCCCCGGCCGCCAGCAGCTTGTCGATCTCGCTGTCGTCGACCGTGCGCACGATCACCGGCAGCTCCGGGCGCTGCTGGTGAACGATATGCAGGATCTTGAGCGCCACCGGCGTATTGGCGAAAGTGATCACCACCGCCTGCGCCTTGGACAAGCCGGCGCTCGTCAGCGCCTCCCGCCGGCTCGCGTCGCCATAGACGACGCTGCTGCCGTCCGCCGCCGCCTCGCGCACGCGCTGCGGATCCGAGTCCATGGCGATGTACGCGATCTGCTCGGCGTCCAGCAGCCGCGCGAGGTTCTGCCCGCTGCGGCCATAGCCGCAGACGATGATGTGGTCCTGCCGCGCCATCGTTCGCGCCGCGATCTGCGTGACCTGCGCCGCGCGCGCGAGCCAATCGTTGGCCGTCAGCTTGCGCACCAGCGGCTCGCCGAACTCGATGACCACCGGTGCCAGCAGCATCGAGATGATCATCGCGGCCAGCACCGGCTGCAGCAGGTTTTCCGGCAGGATCCTGTTCTGGAAGGCCAGCGCCAGCATGACGAGCGCGAGTTCGCCGGCCTGCGCGAGATAGAAGCCGACGCGCAGCGCGGTGGCGAGCTGCGCGCGGAACGCCCGGGCCAGCGCCACGATCAGCACCAGCTTGACGACCACCGGCACGAGCACCAGCAGCAGCACCCAGCCCAAATTCCCCAGCACGACCTTCATGTCGAGCGCCATGCCGACGGTGATGAAGAACAGTCCCAGCAGCACGTCGCGGAACGGCTTGATGTCCTCCTCGACCTGATAGCGGTATTCCGTCTCGGCGATCAGCATGCCGGCCAGGAACGCGCCGAGCGCGAGCGAGAGCCCGAGCGACTCGGTCAGCGCGCCCAACCCCAGCGTGACCAGCAGCACGTTGAGTACGAAAAGCTCCGACGAGCGCTGGCTCGCGACGAGATGGAACCACGCGCGCATCGGCTTCTGGCCGAGGAACAGGATGACGGCCAGCGCCGCCGCCGCCTTGATCGCCGCGATCAGCAGCGCCGTGGCCAATTCGCCGCCGGACTTCGACAGCGACGGGATGACGATCAGGAATGCGACGACCGCCAGGTCCTGGAACAGCAGGATCCCCATGATTTCACGGCCGTGCGGCGTCCCGAGCTCCATCCGCTCGGCGAGCATCTTCGACACGATGGCCGTCGAACTCATCGCGAGGGCGCCGCCGAGCACGAGCCCGGCCTGCCAGCCGTAGCCGACGAAATGCAGCACGACCATCGCCCCTACCGTGGTGATCGCGACCTGCGCGAGTCCAAGGCCGAACACGGCGTGGCCCATCGCGCGCAACTGCGGCAGGCTGAACTCGAGGCCGATCGAGAACATCAGGAAGACGACGCCGAACTCACCGACATAGCGGGTCGTGTCGTCATACGGCACCCAGGCGAGCGCAAACGGACCGACCGCCACGCCGACCAGCAGGTAGCCGACGATCGGCGGCAGACGCACCAGGCGGCACACGACGACGACGACGACGGCCGCCGCAAGCAGGGTGATGATCAGTATGAGCGATTGGGGCATGAAACGTGACCAGATCTCAAGCGCGAGACACCTTCTCCGCTTGCCACGCTGGCGGGCGCGAAGATCTGGGTCCCGGGACAATCATAAGTCAGCACAAATGGCTTGGGGCGGCCCGGCGCTATTTGCGTACAGGACCGGAAGGTCTGTGCACTGGCTGCCCGCGCCCCACATGCGCGCGAGTCGATCAACCGCCATCGACAAGGGCAGTGACCGTGCGGCCGTGGCCACCCACGACGCCGCAGTTATACTGTGCCGATGAACAGCCGGGTTCCGGACGAGGCGACCAAAGCGGCGGGAACGAAGGCCGTCGATGCCGCACGCGCGCTGGCGCTCGCCCGGCAGGTGCTCGTCACCGAAGCGAGCGCGATCACCGCGGTCGCCGCCCGCATCGGGGCGCCGTTCGTCGCCGCCGTGGAGCTGATCCTCAACTGCCGCGGCCGCGTCGTCGTCAGCGGCATCGGCAAATCCGGTCACGTCGGCCGCAAGCTCGCCGCCACGCTGGCATCGACGGGCACGCCCGCGTTCTTCGTGCATCCGACCGAGGCCTCGCACGGCGACCTCGGCATGATCACGCCCGACGATGTCGTCGTCATGCTGTCGAACTCCGGCGAGACCGACGAGCTCGTCACGCTGACGCCGCACCTGAAGCGCGAAGGCGCCAGGCTGATCGCGCTCACCGGCAACGAGCAGAGCTCGCTCGCGCATGCCGCCGACATTCATCTCGATGCGGCCGTCGACACCGAGGCCTGCCCGCTCGGACTGGCGCCAACGGCGAGCACGACGGCGGCGCTCGCGCTCGGCGACGCGCTGGCGCTGGCGTTGCTCGACGCGCGCGGCTTTTCCGCGGAAGACTTCGCGCGCTCGCATCCGGGCGGCACGCTCGGCCGCCGGCTGTTCACGCGCGTGTCCGACATCATGCGCACGGGCGCCGCGTTGCCGGTGTCCCCGCTCGATGCCACGCTGGCCGACGCCATCGTCGAGATGAGCCGCAAGGGCATGGGCATGACCGCGGTGATCGATGCCGACGTCCGCGTGGCCGGGATCTTCACCGACGGCGACCTGCGCCGCTGCCTGGATCGCGTCCGCGACGTCGGCGCGGTGCCGGTTTCGCAGGTGATGACGCGGACGCCGCGCATCGTCCGCGCGCAGCAGCTCGCCGTCGACTGCGTCGAGACGATGGAGACGCCGCCCAAGGTGTCGCAATTGCTCGTCGTCGACGACGAGGGCCGGCTGGTGGGCGCGCTGCACCTGCACGACCTCTTCCGCGCCAGGATCGTCTGACCGCCATGCCCACGGACGCACTGGTCCGCGCGCGCCGCGTGCGTCTGCTCTCCTGCGATGTCGACGGCGTGCTGACCGACGGCAGGATCTACATCGACGATCACGGCCACGAGATGAAGGCGTTCTCGGCCCTGGACGGCGTCGGTCTCAACCTCCTCGCGCGCGCGGGCATCGTCGTCGCGTGGATCACCGGCAGCGCCGCGCCCGCAGTGACGCACCGGGCGCGCCGGCTCAACATCGCGCACGTCGTGCTGGACGTCGCCGACAAGCTTCACGCGTGGAACGCGCTGCGCGCGCAGCTCGGCATCGCGCCCGAGCATTGCGCGCACATCGGCGACGACCTGCCGGATGTCGCGATCTTCAATGCCTGCGGCTTCGCGGTGACCGTTCCCCACGCGCCGGCTGCGGTGCGCGACCAGGCGCACTACGTCACGGCGCGCGAAGGCGGTGCCGGCGCCGTGCGCGAAATCGCGGAACTGATCCTCGCCGCGCAGGGCCACACGCCGGCCGGCGTGCCGCCGCGCGCGGCTTGAAGTCAAGTCCATGCCGCGCGACGCCACCGCCCGCTCGATCGTCGACCGCGTCACGTCGTGGTCGCCCGTGCTGCTGCTGGGCGCCCTCGCCGCCTTGACCTATTGGCTGGATGCGCAGGTGCAGCCGCCGGCGCCGCATCGCGACGGCTCGGCGCGGCACGACCCCGACATCTTCGTCGACGGATTCAGTTCGGTCACGCTCGACGCGAACGGCCGCCCGACGCAGACGATCGCCGGCAAGCGCGCGTTGCACTTCGGCGACGATCAGACGACGGAGTTCACCGAGCCCGTGCTCGCGCAGACCGAAGCGGGAAAGCCGGCGTTCCGGGTCACGGCGGCGCACGGCAAGCTCTCGGGCGACCGCAAGGAGGTATTCTTCACCGGCAACGTCCGCGCGGTGCGGGAAGCCGGCCCGACGTCGCCCGGCGAAAGCCCGGCAGGTCCGGTAACGGTGACGACGGAATACCTCCACGTGATTCCCGGACAAGGAAATCGCGCGCACCGACAAGGCGGTGACGATCGAGGAGCCTCGTGGAATAATCCGGTCTGTCGGACTCGAACTCGACAACAAGGCCAAGACGCTGAAGCTGCGCTCCCGCGTCAATGGCACGATGCAACCCCAAGCCCTTCCGAAGTGACCAGACCCTCCGTCCTGCTGCGTGCGTCGACCGTCTTCTGCGCGATCCTGCTCGCGTGCGCCGCGCACGCCGAGAAGACCGATCGCGAGAAGCCGATCACATTCACGTCCGACGACGGCGAGGTCAACTACGAAAAGCGCACCGGGATTCTCAAGGGCAACGTCGTCATCACGCAGGGCACGCTGACGATCAAGGCGAACCGCATCGACTTCAAGCAGAACGCCGACAATTCGCTGTCGGCCACGGCGTTCGGCACGCCGCTGTCGTTCCGCCAGAAGCGCGACGACGCCGAGGGCTACTACGAGGGCTGGGCGCAGCGTGCCGAGTACGACGGCCAGAAGGAGCAGCTCGAACTCTTCGACAACGCGATACTGAAGCGCGGCGCCGACGAGATACGGAGCAACTACATCTCGTACAACGCGGCGACCGAGATGTTCAAGGCCGAGGGCCGCGCCTCGACGACGCCGGTTCCCGGCGAAACCGGCCGCAGCGATCGTGTGCGCGGCACGTTCCAGCCGAAGAGCGATGCGCTGCCCGGCAAGGGCGATTCCGGCAAGGGTGACAGCGGCAAGTCCGCGCGGCCGCTGACGCTGAAGCCGTCCGGAGAACTCGCGCCGGCTCCGAAATGAGCAGGGACGTTCGCGGGGCAACGCCGCCCCAAGGCACGCAAATGCGCTCCCGCTCGGGAGGCAGCGCAGCCGCGATAGCGGCAAGCGTGGGGGTCGTCGTTCGCGGCGAAGGGCCGCCCCGAGCCGCGAACCGCTCCCCCTCGGGGGCAGCGCAGCCGCGATAGCGGCAAGCGTGGGGGCGTCGTTCGCGGCGAAGGGCCGCCCCGAGCCGCGAACCGCTCCCCCTCGGGGGGCAGCGCAGCCGCGATAGCGGCAAGCGTGGGGGTCGTCGTTCGCGGCGAAGGGCCGCCCCGAGCCGCGAACCGCTCCCCCTCGGGGGGCAGCGCAGCCGCGATAGCGGCAAGCGTGGGGGTCGTCGTTCGCGGCGAAGGGCCGCCCCGAGCCGCGAACCGCTCCCCCTCGGGGGGCAGCGCAGCCGCGATAGCGGCAAGCGTGGGGGTCGTCGTTCGCGGCGAAGGGCCGCCCCGAGCCGCGAACCGCTCCCCCTCGGGGGCAGCGCAGCCGCGATAGCGGCAAGCGTGGGGGTCGTCGTTCGCGGCGAAGGGCCGCCCCGAGCCGCGAACCGCTCCCCCTCGGGGGCAGCGCAGCCGCGATAGCGGCAAGCGTGGGGGTCGTCCATTGAGCCAGCTTTCCGCGGCCCGCCTGCAAAAGCGCTACAAGGCACGAACGGTCGTGCACGACGTGTCGCTCGACGTCGCCAGCGGCGAGGTCGTCGGCCTCCTCGGTCCCAACGGCGCCGGCAAGACCACCTGTTTCTACATGATCGTCGGCCTGGTGGTCGCCGACGGCGGCAGCATCCAGCTCGACGGCGAGAACCTGTCGCATCTCGCGATCCACCAGCGCGCGCGGCGCGGGCTTTCGTACCTGCCGCAGGAGGCGTCGATCTTCCGCAAGCTGACGGTTGCCGAGAACGTGCGCGCGATCCTCGAGCTGCAGGATCTCGACGCCGACACACTGTCCAATCGCCTGGACGCGCTGCTCGAGGACCTGTCGATCTCGCATCTCGCCGACGCGCCGGCCGTCTCGCTGTCGGGCGGCGAGCGGCGCCGCTGCGAGATCGCGCGCGCACTGGCGACCCGGCCCCGCTTCATCCTGCTCGACGAACCGTTCGCCGGCGTGGATCCGATCGCCGTGCTGGACATCCAGAAGATCATCGGCTTCCTGAAGGAGCGCGGCATCGGCGTGCTGATCACCGACCATAACGTCCGCGAAACGCTCGGCATCTGCGACCGGGCGTATATCATCAACGAGGGTCGGGTCCTCGCGTCGGGCGTTCCGGGCGAGATTGTTTATAATGAGGACGTACGCAAGGTCTACCTCGGAGAGCACTTCCGGCTATAGCCGCCACGGAGCCGCGCAGCAGTTCTGCACGATGAAACAAACGCTCCAGCTCAAGCTTACCCAGCATCTCACGCTGACGCCCCAATTGCAGCAGTCGATCCGGCTGTTGCAGTTGTCGACGCTCGAACTCAATGCCGAGGTCGACCGGATGCTGCAGGAGAATCCCCTGCTCGAGCGCGAGGAGGGCGACGAGGACGTGCCGCCGCAGGAATCGGCGGTCACCGGCACCGCGCCCGGTCCCGTCACCATCGAACGGCCGACGCGGGACGACGACGGCGATGGCGACGGCGACAGCGTGTCCGGCGTCGATACGGCGCCCACGCGCGACGACCTGCCCGACGTCACCGACTTCGCCGATTACGGCGGCGGCGCGACGGACGGCGACTGGGGCGGCGGCAGTTCGAACGAGGACGAGGATTTCGCGCCGCAGCAGGTCGCGACGAGCTCGCTGCGCGATCATCTCGTCGGGCAACTCGCGCTGCTGAACGTGCCGGAGCGCGACCGGCAGATCGTCGCCGCGCTGATCGACGCGCTGGACGACGACGGCTATCTCGCCTCCACGCTCGACGAGATCTCCGACATGTTCTCGGAGAACGACGCGCTCGAGGCCGACGAGCTGATGATCGGACTCAAGTACCTGCAGAGCTTCGATCCGCCGGGTGTCGGCGCGCGCAGTCCTGCCGAGTGCCTGTGTCTGCAATTGAAGGCGCTGCCGGCCAGCACGCCGTACCGCGCCGAGGCGCTGACGATATGCGAGGGCCACCTGCAGCTGCTCGCCGCGCGCGACTTCACCAAGCTGCGCCGCGTGCTGCACTGCGACGAGGCCTGCGTGAAGTGCGTGCGCGAACTGATCCGCAGCTTGAATCCCCGTCCGGGCTCGTCGTTTTCGAAGGACGAGGCGAACTATGTGATTCCGGACGTGGTCGTACGTAAAGTGCGCAACACGTGGACTGCCTCGTTGAACGAAGCCGCGATGCCCAAGCTGCGGCTGAATCGCATCTATGCGGACATCCTGACGCGCAACCGCGAATCGTCCAACCAGCAGCTGGCTGCCCAGCTGCAGGAAGCCAAGTGGCTGATCCGCAACGTCCAGCAGCGTTTCGAGACGATCCTGCGCGTGGCGCAGGCCATCGTCGAGCGCCAGCGGCGATTCTTCGAGCACGGCGAGGTCGCGATGCGGCCGATGGTGCTGCGCGAGATCGCCGACATGCTCGACCTGCACGAGTCCACGATTTCGCGGGTGACGACGCAGAAGTACATGCTGACGCCGCGCGGCACCTTCGAGCTCAAGTATTTCTTCGGCAGCCATGTCGCCACGGACACGGGCGGCGCCGCGTCGGCCACCGCCATCCGCGCGCTGATCAAGCAATTGATCGCCGCCGAGAACCAGAAGGCGCCGCTGACCGACAGCAAGATCGCCGACCTGCTGGGAGAGCAGGGAATCATCGTCGCCCGCCGCACGATCGCCAAATACCGGGAGGCGTTGTCGATACCTCCCGTCAACCTGCGCAAGTCGCTGTAGCGGCCAGGGGCATGGCCCGGATCTTGCGCATTAGCAGCACGAACGTTGCCCAAGAGAGGAGAGCTTGATGAACTTGAACCTCACCGGCGTCCACCTGGATATCACGCCTGCGATCCGCGCCTATGTCGTCAACAAGATGGATCGCGTCAACCGGCACTTCGACCATGTGATCGACGTCAATGTGGTTCTTTCGGTGGACAAGCTGCGACAGAAAGTGGAGGCCAACGTGCACGTGCGGGGCAAGGAAATCCACGCCGAAGCCGTCGAACCCGACATGTACGCCGCCATCGATTGTCTTGCCGACAAGCTGAACCGCCAGATCCTCAAGTACAAGGAGAAGAACTCGGCGCACCGCGCCGACCGCGAAACGATCGAACGCACGCTGGCCGCGGCCACGCCGGATGGGCAGGCCGCCGAATGACCGGCGTATAATTTTCCGGAAGCCCAAGGCGGCGGGAGGTCAGGGGTACTGACCCCCGCCGCATCATTTCCGGGGACCTAACGCCAAACTCCAACCTCCCCGATGAACCAGATCGCCGAACTGCTCCCCCCCGCGAACATTGCGCTCGACCTGGACGTCGGGTCGAAGCCGCGCCTGTTCGAGGCCGCCGGCGCGCTGTTCGCCGCCGGCGGGCTGGACGCCGCGAGCGTCGCCTCCAGCCTGACCGCCCGCGAGAAGCTGGGCTCCACCGGCTTGGGCCAGGGGGTTGCCATTCCCCACGGCCGGATCAAGGGCCTGAAGGAAGCACGCGGCGCGTTCGTGCGGTTGAAGCAACCGGTACCGTTCGACGCACCCGACGGCAAGCCCGTGTCGCAGGTGTTCGTCCTGCTGGTGCCCGAGCAGGCCACGGACCTGCACCTGCAACTCCTGTCGGAACTCGCGCAGATGTTCTCGGAGCGGCAGTTCCGCGAAAAGCTGGCGACGGTCGGCAGCTCGACCGAACTGGTGGCGCTGTTCCGCGGATGGGAACCGTCGCCGTGAGCAGGGGCACACGCGCAGCTCGCGCCGGGGCTGCCGGGTGAGCGGCGAAGAGGCGATGCGCCAGGTCAGCGTCCAGCGCCTGTTCGACGACAATGCCGACCGGCTGGGGCTGCACTGGAAAGGCGGCCGCCAGGGCGGCAGCCGGGTGCTGACGGGCGACTCCGAATTGAAGCCGACCGTCGGGCAGGTCGGCCACATGAATCTCATCCATCCGTTCCGCATCCAGATCCTGGGCGCGGCGGAAGGCTCGTACCTGCGCGGATTGCCCGCCGACGAGCTCGAGCGGTCGATCGGCCGCCTGTTCAACGCCGAACTCATCGCGATCGTCGTGGCCAACGGCGAGGAGGTACCGCAATACCTGCTCGACCAGTGCAACCAGCACCACGTCGCGCTGTTCACGTCGGCGCAGCCGTCGCCGCACATGGTCGACGTCATTCGCCTGTACCTCGCGCGCGTGCTCGCCGAATCGACGACGCTGCACGGCGTGTTTCTCGACGTGCTGGAGATGGGCGTGCTGATCACCGGCGCGTCGGCGATCGGCAAGAGCGAGCTGGCGCTCGAGCTCATCTCGCGCGGCAACGGCCTCGTCGCCGACGACATCGTCGAGCTCTACCGCATCTCGCCCGACACGATCGAAGGCCGCTGCCCCGCGGTGCTGCGCGACTTCCTGGAGGTGCGCGGCATCGGCGTCCTCAACATCCGCACGATCTTCGGCGAGACCGCCGTGCGGCCGCGCAAGCTGCTGAAGCTGCTCGTCCATCTCGAGGATCACGGGCACGAGGCGTTCACCGACCTCGACCGGCTGCAGGTCAACGCGACCTACCAGGACGTGCTGTCGGTGCCGATCCGCAAGGTCACGATTCCCGTCGCCGCCGGACGCAACCTCGCCGTGCTCGTCGAGGCCGCCGTGCGCAACTTCGTGCTGAACCAGCGCGGCATCGACAGCACGAAGGAGTTCATCGAACGGCAGCAGAAGCTGATGGAAGACGGGAACTAGCATGGGGAAACGACCCCCACGCTCGCTGCGCTCGCTGCCCCCCGAGGGGGCGCGTCCGTCCTTGGGGCGGCCCGGCGCGACGGAGCCCCCACCTCGCTGCGCTCGCTGCCCCCCAGGGGGCGCGTCGCTTGCCCCGCTCGCTCGCTGCCCCCCGAGGGGGCGCGTCAGTTCCTTGGGGCGGCTCGGCGGAACTGACATGGACCTGCTGCTGATCGGCGGCGTGTCGGGTTCCGGCAAGAGCGTCGCGCTCGCGGCGCTCGAGGATTCGGGCTACCACGCGATCAACAACCTGCCGCCGTCGATGCTGATCGAGACGGCGGCGAACCTCGCGCGCGCGGGCCAGCATCGCGTCGCCGTCGCGCTCGACGTCAAGACCGGCCCGGGCCTGCCCGGACTCGCCGCAGCGATCGAAGGCACGCGACGCGCGGGATGGACGGTGCGCTTCCTCTATCTCGACGCCAAGACCGATACGCTGGTCAAGCGCTTTTCGGAGACGCGACGGCGACACCCGTTCTCCAGCGACGAGCGCACGCTGACCGAAGCCATCGAACACGAGCGCGCGCTGCTCGCCGAAGTGCGCGAACTCGGCTTCGCGTTCGACACGAGCGACCTGTCGGCCGCGGCGCTGCGCGGGTGGATCAAGGACTTCATCGCCGTCGATCCCACCAAGCTGACGCTGCTGCTGGAATCGTTCGGCTTCAAGCACGGCGTACCGCTCGACGCGGACCTCGTGTTCGACGTTCGCTGCCTGCCCAATCCGCACTACGAGCGCGAACTCGCGCCCCTCACCGGCCGCGACGCGCCGGTCGTCGCGTTTCTCGAGGCGCTGCCCGAGGTCGAGCGCATGTACGGCGACATCTACCACTTCGTCGCCAGCTGGCTGCCCGACTATGCGCGCGACAATCGCAACTACCTGACCGTCGCGATCGGCTGCACCGGCGGACGCCATCGTTCCGTGTATCTCGTCGAGCGGCTCGCCCGCGCGTTCGGTTCGCGCTACCAGGTGCTGGTCCGGCACCGCGAAATGGGCTGACCCTCGGGACCGCCTTCACGATGACCGCGCCGCGCACCGTCACCCTCGCCTTCACCGGCGCCTCCGGCATGCCGTTCGGCCTGCGGCTGCTCGAGTGCCTGGTCGCCGCGCACTGCCGCGTCTATCTGCTGTATTCGTCCGCGGCGCAGGTCGTCGCGAAGCAGGAGTGCAATCTCGTCTTCCCCGCGCAGCCGCGCGAGGCGGCGCGGTTTTTCGGCGAGCGCTGCGCCGCGAAGGACGGCCAGATCGTCGTGTTCGCGCGCGAGGACTGGATGTCGCCGGTCGCATCCGGCTCGAATCCCGCCGACGCGATGGCGATCTGTCCGTGCAGCATGGGCACGCTGGGCGCGATCGCGCACGGTCTCGCGGACAACCTGATCGAGCGTGCCGCCGACGTGATGCTGAAGGAGCGGCGGCCGCTCGTCCTCGTCCCGCGCGAGACGCCGCTGTCGGTCATCCATCTCGACAACATGCTGAAGCTCGCGCATGCCGGCGCCGTGATCCTGCCGCCGGCGCCGGGCTTCTACACGCACCCGCAGACGGTGGCCGACATCGTCGACTTCGTCGTCGCCCGCGTGCTCGACCAGCTGCGCGTTCCGCACGACCTCGTGCCGCGCTGGGGCGTGGGTCGCAACGAACCGCCCGCCGCGGACATGGGCACGGCGTGATGGCGCGATGATGTGGCGCTTCGGCACCGGCGGCGGACGCGAGCCGTATACGCTTCCGCTGTTTCCGTTGAAGACCGTGCTGTTTCCCGGCGGCCTGCTGCCGCTCAAGGTGTTCGAGCAGCGCTACATCGACATGACGAAGGCCTGCCTGCGCGAGAACCGTCCATTCGGCGTGTGCCTGATCACGCGGGGCGACGAGGTCGCCGCCAGCCGCGGCGCGGCGCCGGAGATCGCCGGCGTGGGCACGCTGGCGCGCATCACCGACTGGGACATGCCGGATCTCGGCATCCTGCACGTCGCCACGCATGGCGAGGGGCGCTTCCAGATCCGCAGGCGCGACGTGCAGCCGTCGGGCCTCGTCGTCGGCGAGGTGACGCCGATTCCGACCGAGCCGGCCAAGTCGCTCGCCGAAACGTATGCGCCGCTCGCCAACCTTCTGGAGCTCATCGCGACACGCGTAGGTCCGCAGAACTTCCCCGTCGATCGGGACTTCGGCGACGCGTCATGGGTCGGCTACCGGCTGGCGGAATTCCTGCCGCTGCCGCTGCACATCAAGCAGAGCATGCTCGAGATCAACGATGCCGACGTCAGGCTGCAGGTGCTGCAGAAATTCCTGGCGCAGCAGGGCGTGCTCTAAGGCGCTGCGCAGCTCACGCCGGCGGCGGTGGCGATGCGAACTCGAGTCCCGCCACCACGGCCACGATCAGGCCGATGAAGAACAACCGGTGCGGCGTGGCCGCCTCGTCGAACCAGGCGATCCCGACCAGCGCCGTACCCGCGGCGCCGATGCCCGTCCACACCGCGTACGCGGTGCCCAGCGGGAACGTCCCCACCGCCAGGTTCAGCAGCCACAGGCTGGCGATCGCACTGGCGACGAAGAGCCCGGTCCGCACCGGACGGCGAAAGGTATCCGAGCGCTTCAGGCAGTAGGTGAAGGCGACCTCGAACAGGCCGGCAAGCGTGACCGTCAGCCAGGGCATCGCAATGGCTAGGATTCGGTGCGCTGCGGCGGATAGACGCCCGCCAGCCGCGCGATCAGGATCGCTACGAACAGCGCGCCGATCACTTGTTCGACGACGCAGATCGCCCGCGCCTGCCGTGCGAGCGGCGTGATGTCGCCGAAGCCCGTGCTCGTCAGCACCGTCATGCTGAGATAGAGCGCCTCGTAGAAGTCGAGCGTGCCGGGAACGCCGCCGACCGCGAATGCCTGCGGATAGAAGTGGCCGAGGAGCACATAGAAATAGGCCCACAGGACCCCCAGCATCAGGTAGCTCGCGGCAGCGCCGAAGAGCTTGTCGGCCGTCATCACCTCGGGCAGGAACACGTAACGCATCAGGTAGATCGTGGTCACGAGGTAGAGCGCCGCGCCGAACATCCACGACTCGGCGAGCCAGAGCCCGTCGCCGGCGGACAGTCCCAGCCACTGGAAGCCCAGCGTAGGCACGGCGAGCAGCAGCACGATGACAAACGACAGCAGCGTGCGGCCCACGGCCGCGACGGTGGCGACAACCACGAAGGCATTGATCCAGTTCGTGACGAGCCTGCCCTGCATCGTCGACGGCAGGAACGGCGCGACGGCGATCAGCGTCAGCAGCAGCGCGAACAGCCAGAAGCACCGCTGGTAGAAGATGCGCGACAGGACGTCGCGTGCGTTGCGCAGGGCCATCAGGCATTCATCCGAGGCAGCGAAGTCTATCCGATCGACGTCACGACCGCCAACGCCCGGCGGGCCGTGGCCGGGGCATGGCCCGCGTATAATTTGTGCTTCCAAACGGACACCGCAGTCGGGAACATCATGGCCGGCCACAGCAAATGGGCGAACATCAAGCACAAGAAGGCCGCGACCGACGCCAAGCGCGGCAAGATCTTCACGCGCCTCATCAAGGAAATCACCGTCGCGGCCCGGCTGGGCGGCGCTGATCCTTCGATGAACCCGCGGCTGCGGCTGGCCGTCGACAAGGCCACCGGGCAGAACATGCCGAAGGACACGATCGAGCGCGCGACCAAGCGCGGCGCCGGCGATCTCGAAGGCGTCAACTACGAGGAAATCCGCTACGAAGGCTATGGCATCAACGGCGCCGCGGTGATCGTCGACTGCATGACCGACAACCGCACGCGCACCGTCGCCGATGTCCGCCACGCGTTCTCGAAGTACGGCGGCAACCTGGGCACCGACGGCTCGGTCGCCTTCCTGTTCAAGCATTGCGGCCAGATCCTGTTTCCGCCGGGCACCGACGAGAACAAATTGCTGGAGGCGGCGCTCGACGCCGGCGCCGAGGATGTCGTGACCAACGACGACGGCAGCCTCGAGGTCATCACGGGCCCGTACGATTTCGTCACGATCAAGGACGCGCTCGCCAAGGCCGGCTTCAAGGCCGAGTTCGCCGAAGTGACGATGAAGCCCGCGACCGAGATCGAGATGACCGGCGACGAGGCCGCCAGGATGCAGAAGCTTCTGGACGCGCTCGAGTCGCTCGACGACGTGCAGGAAGTCTATACGTCGGCCGTGCTCGACGAAGCGTAGCGCCCGACCCCTTGCTCGCCAACGCGCCGGCTCGTCGCATCCTCGGCATCGATCCCGGACTCCGGGTCACCGGTTTCGGCGTGCTGATCCAGCAGGGCAACAAGCTGATCTACGTGACGAGCGGATGCATCCGGGCGAGCGGCGACAGCCTGCCGGTGCGCCTCGGCATCATCGCGCGCGACCTGGCCCACGTCATCGCGGAAGAGTGTCCGACCGAAGTGGCGGTGGAGCGCGTGTTCGTCAACATCAATCCGAATTCCACGCTGCTGCTCGGGCAGGCGCGCGGCGCGGCGATCGCGGCCGCCGTGCTGGCCGGACTCCCCGTGCACGAGTACACGGCGGGACAGGTGAAGCAGGCGGTCGTCGGCCGTGGCCGCGCGCTCAAGCCCCAGGTGCAGGAAATGGTCCGCCGCCTGCTGCAATTGCCGGGAATTCCGTCGCCGGACGCCGCCGATGCGCTCGCCTGCGCGATCTGCCATGCGCACGGCAGCGTCGGCGTCGGCGAGTTGCGCGGGTCCGGCTACACGCG
The DNA here is from genome assembly GCA_963823475.1 of uncultured beta proteobacterium. Classification (GTDB taxonomy): domain Bacteria; phylum Pseudomonadota; class Gammaproteobacteria; order Burkholderiales; family Casimicrobiaceae; genus VBCG01. The sequence continues at coordinate 146,258 of CAWGLS010000002.1, read as the reverse complement.
CCGGGCGGGACGCTTCGTACGATGACGCGCGCGCCGCGACCTCGCCTGCGCCCCGCAGCGGTGATCTTCGACATGGACGGCCTGATGCTCGACACCGAGCGGCTGGCGCCGTTTGCATGGCAGGACGCCGCCACCGCGATGGGCGTGGAATTCGACATGGCGCTGATCGCGCCGATGATCGGCCGCAACTTTCGCGATTGCCAGTCGATCATCACCGCGCATTACGGCGCCGACTTCCCGGCGGCCGCGATGATGCGCGCATGGCACGTCGCGTACGACGCCATCGTCGCGCGCGACGGCATCGCCATCAAGCCCGGCCTGCACGCGCTGCTCGACTGGCTCGAGGCCGAAGGCATTCCGAAGGCGGTGGCCACGTCGACGCGGCGCGACCGCGCGCAGGCCAAGCTCGCGCAGACCGCGCTGCTGCCGCGCGCCTGATTCGGCCCTCCCGGCCGCGGCGGGCCTCGAACCGGCCGGGGACGAATCTCCGCAGTCCCGCCGCGCGGTGTTGAATCGGGCATTCCGGATGCGATAATTCGCCATGATCGGCCGCCTCTCCGGCATCCTGCTGGAAAAGAACCCCCCGCAGCTGCTGCTCGACGTGCAAGGCGTCGGCTACGAGGTCGACGTGCCGATGAGCACGTTCTACAACCTGCCGGCCACCGGCGAGCGCGTGACGCTGTTCACGCATCTCGCCGTGCGCGAGGACGCGCATCTGCTCTACGGCTTCGGCAGCGACAACGAACGCCGCGCCTTCCGCCAGTTGCTGAAGATCAGCGGCATCGGGGCGCGCACGGCGCTGTCGGTGCTCTCCGGACTGTCGGTCGCCGAACTCGCGCAGGCGGTGACGATGCAGGAGTCGGGCCGGCTGACCAAGATCCCCGGCATCGGCAAGAAGACGGCGGAACGCCTGCTGCTCGAACTGAAGGACAAGCTCGGCGCGGACCTGACGACCACCGTCGGCATCCATCGCGCGCCGCCCGCGTCCAGCGACATCCTGCATGCGCTGCTGGCGCTCGGGTACAGCGACAAGGAGGCCGTGGCGGCGGTGAAGAAATTGCCCGATGGCCTCGCCGTGGGCGACGGCATCCGGCAGGCGCTCAAGATGCTGGCGAAGGCCTGATCGCGAATGTCGTCACAGCGCCAGGGCGTACTGCCCAGGCTCCCATTGCCGGCCCAAGTCTTCCGCCACGGCATCAACCTGTGGCCGCCGTTCCTGGGTGCGGGCATCCGCGTCACGCGCGTGACGGCGGACTACCGCGAAGTCGACGTGATGTTGCGGCTCGGACGCCTCAACCGCAATTTCTTCGGCACGCAGTTCGGCGGCTCGATGTTCGCGATGACCGATCCCTTCTTCGCGCTGATGATGCTGCAGAACCTCGGCCCCGAGTATGTCGTGTGGGACAAGGCGGGCACGATCCGCTATCTGCGGCCCGCGCGCGGCGACGTCTTCGCGTGCTTCCGGCTGCCGAAGGCGGCGGTCGCCCGGGCGCGGAAGGCGACGGCCGACGGCGCCCGCCACGAGCCCGAGTTCCGGATCCGTGTCGTCGACGGCGACGGTGGCGTCGTGGCCGAAGTCGACAAGACCTCTACATCCGGCGGCACCGCACCGCCGCGACGGAAGAACCTGCCGCGTCGTCCGCCCGCGCGCGGCCGCAGGCATAGAATCGCGAAGTCATGGCCATCGAAAACGACGAACTGCACCGGGTGGTGGGCGCCAAGGTCGCCGGCGTGCAGGAAGAGGTCATCGAGCGCGCGCTGCGGCCGCGCGGCCTCGCCGAGTACGTCGGCCAGGAGAAGATCCGCGAGCAGCTGTCGATCTTCATCGAGGCGACGAAGAAGCGCGGCGAAGCGCTCGACCACGTGCTGCTGTTCGGCCCGCCGGGACTCGGCAAGACGACGCTGTCGCACATCATCGCCTACGAGCTCGGCGTGAACCTGCGGCAGACATCGGGACCCGTCCTCGAGCGGCCGGGCGACCTGGCGGCGCTGCTGACCAACCTCGAGCCCCGCGACGTGCTCTTCATCGACGAGATCCACCGGCTGTCGCCGATCGTCGAGGAGATCCTGTATCCGGCGCTCGAGGACTTCCAGATCGACATCATGATCGGCGAAGGCCCGTCGGCGCGCAGCGTGAAGCTCGACCTGCCGCCGTTCACGCTCGTCGGCGCGACGACCCGCGCCGGCATGCTGACCAACCCGCTGCGCGACCGCTTCGGCATCGTCGCCCGCCTCGAGTTCTACAACGCGGACGAGCTGACCCGCATCGTCACGCGGTCGGCGGCGCTGCTCAAGATCGTCATCGAGCCCGAGGGCGCGCGCGAGATCGCCCGCCGCTCGCGCGGGACGCCGCGGATCGCCAACCGCCTGCTGCGCCGCGTCCGCGACTTCGCCGAAGTGAAATTCGACGGCGAGATCACGCGCACGGTCGCCGACGCCGCGCTGTCGATGCTCGACGTCGATGCGTTCGGCCTCGACGTCATGGACCGCAAGCTCCTGCACACGGTGCTGCAGAAATTCGCCGGCGGCCCGGTCGGCGTCGACAATCTCGCCGCCGCGATCGGCGAAGAGCGCGACACCATCGAGGACGTGCTGGAGCCCTTCCTCATCCAGCAGGGATTCCTGCAGCGCACGTCGCGCGGCCGTGTCGCCACCGCGCTGTCGTACCGCCACTTCGGGCTCACGCCGCCCACCGGCGGTCCCGCGGATTTGTTTCCCGCCGAATGATGCAGGTCCTGGCCGACCAGTCCGCCGCGACGGCCGCGCAACCCTTCCGGTTCCCCGTCCGCGTTTACTACGAGGACACCGACGCCGCCGGCGTCGTCTACTATGCGAACTACCTGAAGTTCATGGAGCGCGCGCGCACCGAATGGCTGGCGGCGCTGGGCTTTCCGCTGGCCGCCTTCGAGCGCGAGCACGGCGTCCTGTTCGTCGTGCATCGCTGCGAGATCGACTTCCGGCAACCGGGACGATTGAACGATACGCTCGCCGTCACGGTCGAAGTCGAGCACCGCGGCGCCAGCCGGCTGGTGGCGCGGCAGGAAGTGCGCCGTGACGACGATGTACTGACCACCGCGCGCGTGACGCTGGCCTGCGTCGATGCCGCCCGCTGGCGGCCGGTGCGCATCCCCGCGCCGCTGGCCAACCGCATGGAGAATGCCGTTTGAATGTGCATGCCGACCTGTCGTTCGTCGCCCTGATCCTGCAGGCCTCCGTCATCGTCCAGGCAGTGGTCGCGCTGCTGGGGCTCCTGTCGCTGTGGTCGTGGTGGCAGATCTTCCTCAAGATGTTCCAGCTGCGGCGCGCCGACCGCGAGACGACGCGTTTCGAGGACGAATTCTGGAAAGGAGGCGATCTCGCCGACCTCTACAAGCGCACGGCCGAGACACGCATCGGCGGCGGCATGGAGCACATCTTCACCGCCGGCTTTCGCGAGTTCGCCAAGCACCGGAAGCAGGGCAGCGCGTCGGCCGTGACGCTGGACTCCGCGCGCCGCGCGATGCGTGCCGCGTATCAGCGCGAAATCGACGCGCTCGAGGCCAATCTGTCCGGGCTCGCCACCGTCGGGTCGGTGTCGCCGTACATCGGCCTCTTCGGCACGGTCTGGGGCATCATGAATGCGTTTCGCGGCCTGTCCAATGTCGCGCAGGCCACGCTGGCGAGTGTCGCGCCCGGCATCGCCGAAGCGCTGATCGCCACCGCGATCGGGCTCTTCGCCGCGATCCCGGCGGTCATCGGCTACAACCGCTACACGCACGACGTCGACCGCCTCGCCACGCGGTACGAGACGTTCATCGAGGAATTCTCGAACATCCTGCAGCGCCAGGGCTAGCCGCATGCGCCGCCCACGCAAGGCCATCAACCAGATCAACGTCGTGCCGTACATCGACGTGATGCTGGTGCTGCTCATCATCTTCATGGTGACGGCCCCGCTGGTGAGCCCCGGGGAAATCGAGCTGCCGTCGGTCGGCAGCAAGCTCACCACTCCTGTGCAGCCGCTGGAGGTCACGCTGCGCAACGACGCGCTCTGGCTGCGCGACTTGGCGGCGAACACGCCGGCCGCCCGCGTGACGCGCGACGAACTTGTCGCGCGGGTGCTCGGCAAGCAGGCGGGCCGCGAGCAGCCAGTGGTGATCGCGGCGGACAAGAACGCGCGCTACGAGGATGTGCTGGCGATCCTCGACCTCCTGCAGCGCAACGGCGTCAAGAAGGTCGGCCTGCTGGCGCGTCCGCCGGCGAGCTGAAGCTTCGAGTCCCCGCCTAAAGCGATGGTCAAATCCGATCGGCCGCGCCAACCGCGCCGCATCACCGGCAAATGGTGGGCGCTGCTGCTCGCCGTGGCCGTGCAGCTCGGCTTCCTCGCCGTGCTCGTGTTCTCGGTGCATTGGCAAAACCGCGCGCCGGTGCCGGTGACCGCCGAACTCTATGCGCCCCCCGTGAAGGCGCCGCCCACGCCCACGCCGCCACCGCCGGAGCCCGAACCGGTGAAACCCCCACCGGTCACGCCCCCGTCGCCGCCGCCCCCGGCCCCGGTGACACCGAAGGCGGATCCGCACGCCGCGGACATCGCGCTCAAGGCCAAGCAGGAGGAGGAGCGCAAGAAAAAAGCGGAAGCCGAGCGGCGCGAGACGGAACGCAAGGCACGCGAGGCGAAGGAAGCCGAGGACAAGCGCAAGCTGGAAGAAAAGCGACAGGCCGACGCGCGCGATCGCGCGCAACGGGAGACGACCGCGCTGCGCGCGCAGGCGGAACGCGAAACGCAGGCGCGTGCGCAGGCCGAGCGCGACGCGCAATTGCGCGCGCAGGCCGACCGCGAAGCCCAGGTGCGTGCGCGCGAAGCCGCCGAGGGCGACGCACGCTCGAAGTCCCAGGCCGACTGGATCCGCCGCATACAGGCCAAGGTGAAAGGCAATGTCGTGGTGCCGTCCGACCTGCCGGGCAATCCGGAAGCGATCTTCGAAGTCGTGCAGCTGCCCACCGGCGAGATCATCGACGCCACGCTGCGCAAGTCGAGCGGAAGCCGCGCCTACGACGAGGCCGTGCAGCGCGCGATACTGAAGTCGTCGCCGCTGCCGCGGCCCGACCGTCCGGACCTCTTCCAGCGAACGCTCACGCTCAAGTTTCGGCCGCAGGACTGAACCGGACAGGAAACTCTCCGCGCTACGCGCTCCAAGTTTCTGTCCGAACTGCAGTCAGCACGAAAATCTTCGGGCGGCCGGGCGATTTTCGTGTTGAAAAGGCACGAAGCGCGCCCGCAGTTCGGGATTGAAACAGGGAGCGCTCTTGGCTCCCTGTTTCAATCCCGCGGCGCGAATTGCGCGGCGGGCCGCGCAGCGGCTGCCGGTGACGCAATTCGCGCCCGTTAGACGCGCCCGCTACACTCGGCTTTCTTCTCGATGATCTGAATGGCCGCCCAGCTCCAGTCGGCGCGCTGCTCGACGAGATGCCGCAGCGCGACCGTGTAGACGGAGCGGCCCGTGGTGAGAATCACGCTGCGGCCTTCCGAGTATTCCTGCGTCGGCACGATCAGCGTCTTGACGGCGAGCGGCTTGTCCGGCCGCGACGGCGGCGGCAGGTAGAGGCCGTGGAAGCGCGCGCCCATCGTCGACACGTCGATACCGTCGACGACGAAGCCCATGTCGTCCTTGGCCTGGCGCACCGCGTGCAGCGTCACCGGTACGACGCGGTCCGCGATGATCGACATCCCCGCCTCGACTTCGTCGTTGGAAACCTTGTTCAGCCGACGCACCACGCCCAGCACCCAGTCCGACAGATCCGACTGGCGCACCGCGACGAGCGCGCCGAGCGTCAATGCCTGGCCGATGCCGCCGGACGCGGCGATGCGCAGTCCGGCGATGCTGCGGTCCTTGACCTGCCACATCGGGTCGGAAAACGACGACAGGCTGGCGGCCAGCGAATCGTGCTCGTCGGGGACGCGGCGCTTGGCGCCCGACCCGTCCGCGACGGCGTAGACCTCGATCTGCTCGGAGGCGGCGCCGGAATCGTTCGCCGCCTCGCCGGAGTCCTTCTGCATCAGCTCGTGCGAAATGCGCGACAGCCCGATGCGCACCTTGGCCGCCACCGCGCAGGCGATGCGCGGGTCGCGGCGCAGCTCGGCGTTGAGATTCGGCGACACCGACGGGCTCACCTTCTCGAGGATGGCGATCCGCAGCTGGTTGATCGGTCCGGCCGGACCCTGGTCCGTCGTCTCGGCCTGGCGCAGCGCGCCGATCGCGCGCTCGAGCGCTTCGGCCAGCGGCGTCGTGTCGAGGTAACGCAACATCGAGCCGGAGTCGTTGCCGGTGCGGCGGCCGAGGCCCGTCTTGCCGGCGACGTCGACGAAAAAGCCCTCGGGCGAACGGGGCACGGCATCGAGCTGCAGCCGCCGGCTCCACGCGCGCAACTGCGACATCGCCCAGTCGAGCTGCGGCGGCGTCATGTTGCCGGTGTTGAGCTGGTGGATCAGCAGGACGTTCAGGTATTCCTGCTCGACCGTCCAGTGCGTGGCATTGGGTCCGGCGCTCGCCAGCACCGCCGGGAGGCGGTCGAGGCCCAGTTCGGACGCGCGCAGGTACGTGCGGTGGAGTTCCATCCACTTGGCCGGAATCCAGCGCTCGAACCTGAAGACGCGCAACTTGGCGTCGGTGCCGTAGTAGTGGACGAGCCGCGCGAACAAGAGCGGCGTCAGCGGCTTCCACCGCGCATTCTGGCTTTGCCGCAGGGCTTCCTCGAGCGCCGTCTGGTACGCGTACATGAAGCCCTGCGACAGGTCGTAGATCGCCTGCCAGATCCGCTCGGCGAGCTTCGGCGAACTGTCGTAGTTCTCGACGTATTGCTTGATGAGCTGCCGGCGATCGGCCCCCAGCGCGGCATCGAGGAACTCGACGGCCTGCACGCGGGCGAGATCGACCGGCTTGCGCGATTGGCGCATCGCCTCGAACGCACGCATCACATGCTGCTGGCGACCGATGACATCGAGCGCGGGCAACTGGCGCAGCCAGCCCGCCGCGGTCTTCGCCGACACCAGCGGATCCGCGACGTCTTTGGTGCCGGAGGTCAGAAAACCGAACATGAAGCCTCGTAGTGAACCGGTCCGCGTCGATATCGCAAACAGGGTGCCGCCGCGATCGGGCGGGATCCTCTGAACGACGCTGTTACCTGCAGGGGAACCGACATATATAGACCAAATCGCGCATTGGCGCAAAAGGCCGCAGCCGTCAGCTACAATTCGTGACGGCGACGGGTGCGCGGATGCTCCTTTTCGCTTGTTGTTAAACGACCTTTTGCACGAAAGACCGATCGATGCCGACGCCCCGCAACCCTATCAACGATGTCCATCGCACCGCCATGCTCTCTGTTCCGGCCTTTTTGTCATTGTTTGTCCTGGTGGCACTGCAAGGGATGACGGCGACCGCCGTTTCCGCCCAGGCACCCGCCGCGACGCCCTCCACGCAAGGATCAAGCAAGTTTAATGCCATGCCGACAGAACTGAAGAAAACCGATACAAAACAAGGCACTGGTGCAGAAGCCGTCACCGGAAAGCCAGTGATCGTCCATTACACGGGATGGTTGTACGACCCTGCCAAGCCTGATGGCAAGGGCACCAAGTTCGACAGTTCCCGCGACCGGCAGGTGCCGTTCGGATTCTTCCTGGGCGGCGGACGCGTCATCAAAGGCTGGGACGAAGGTGTGGTGGGCATGAAGGTCGGCGGCCAGCGCACGCTGATCATCCCGCCCGCCATGGGGTACGGCGACCGGGGCGCCGGCGGCGTCATCCCGCCCAACGCGACGCTGATTTTCGACGTCGAGCTGATCGAAGTGAAATAGGCAGTTCGGCCATGCTGCCCCGCGACAGCGGCGCGCCGGTCAAGCGCCGGCTGGACTATCGTCCGCCGGCGTTCTTCATCGACACGCTGGACCTCGAGTTCGACCTGGTGCCCGAGGCGACCGCCGTCACCGCGCGGCTCGCCTTCCGGCGCAATCCCTATGCGGCCGCCCCGGACCGGACGGCGCCGCTGCGGCTCGACGGCGAGCAGCAGGACGCCGTCGTCGTCGAACTGGACGGCGCCCCGCTGCCCGCCGATCGCCTCCGCTTCGGCGACGGAACGCTTGTCGTCATCGATCCGCCGGATGCCGGCACGCTGACCGTCCGCTCGCGCATCGCGCCGGCCCGCAACTTCGCGCTCGAAGGCCTTTACGTATCCTCCGGCGTGTTCTGCACGCAATGCGAGCCCGAAGGTTTCCGCCGCATCACGTATTTTCCGGACCGCCCCGACGTCCTCGCGCGCTACACGGTGACGCTGCGCGCCGACCCGACGGCGTTTCCGGTCCTGCTGTCCAACGGCAACCTCGTCGCGCAGGGGGCGCTTCCCGACGGGCGGCACTTTGCGACCTGGCACGACCCGTTTCCGAAGCCCTCCTACCTGTTCGCGCTGGTCGCCGGCAACCTGGCCGCGCTCGAGGACACGTTCACGACGATGTCGGGCCGCGCCGTGGCGCTGAAGATCTACTCGACGCCCGGCAACCTGCCGCGTTGCCGTCACGCGATGGAATCGATCAAGCGCGCGTTCCGCTGGGACGAGGAGCGCTTCGGTCGCGAGTACGACCTCGACGCCTTCATGATCTTCTGCGCCGACGATTTCAACATGGGCGCGATGGAGAACAAGGGCCTCAACATCTTCAACAGCCGGCTGGTGCTGGCCGACCCCGCCACCGCGACCGACGACGACTACGCGGCGATCGAGGCCGTCGTCGGCCACGAATACTTCCACAACTGGACCGGCAACCGCGTGACGTGCCGCGACTGGTTCCAGCTGTCGCTCAAGGAGGGCCTGACCGTCTTCCGCGACCAGGAATTCTCGAGCGATTTGAACTCCCGCGCCGTCGAACGCATCGCCGCCGTCGAGTACCTGCGCCGCGAGCAGTTCCCGGAAGACGCGGGACCGATGGCGCACAACGTCCGTCCGGACGAGTACCTCGAGATCAACAATTTCTACACGTCCACCGTGTACGAAAAGGGCGCCGAGGTCATCCGCATGCAGCACACGCTGCTCGGCGCCGATCGTTTTCGTCGCGGCATGGACCTGTACTTCGACCGGCACGACGGCATGGCCGTGACCTGCGACGACTTCGCGCAGGCGATGCAGGATGCGTCGAAGGTGGACCTGACGCAGTTCAAGCGCTGGTACGCGCAGGCGGGCACGCCGGTCGTGCGCGTCCGCGGCGCGTGGGACGCCGCGACGCGGACGTACACGCTGGACATCGCGCAGCACACGCCGCCCACCCCCGGTCAGCCGGACAAGCAGCCCTTCCATATCCCGTTCGCCGTCGGGCTGCTCGACCCCGAAGGCCGCGACATCCCGCTGCGACTGGATGGCGAAGCGGCGCCGCTCGGCACGACGCGCGTACTCGACGTGCGGGAGTCGTCGCAATCGTTCCGATTCGCCGGCATCGCGGCGCCGCCGGTGCCCTCGCTGCTGCGCGGATACTCGGCGCCGGTGATCGTCGAGTTCGACTACACGGCCGACGAACTCGCGTTCCTCGCCGCGCACGACAGCGATGCCGTCAGCCGCTGGGACGCCGCGCAGCGCAGCTTCGCCGATGCGATCCTCTCACTCGCGCGCGACCATCGCGACGGACGGCCGCTGGTCGTTCCGGCGACGCTCGCCGGCGTCGTCCGCATGCTGCTCGCCGACCGCGCGAGCGACCCGGCGCTGCTCGCGCTCGCGCTGACGCCGCCATCGCCGGCTTATGTCGCCGCGCGGACAACGACGATCGATGTCGACGGCGTCGTCGCCGCGCTCATGTTCCTGACGCGCGAGATCGCGCGCGGGTTGCGCGCCGAGTTCGAGCGCGCGTACCGCGAGCGCCGCGTCGGCGCGCCGTATGCGCCGACGCCCGACCAGGCCGGCTCGCGCAAGCTGGCCAACACGTGCCTGTGCTATCTGGGATGTGCCGGCGATCCGGCGGCGCTGGCGCTCGCCGTCGCGCACTACGACGCCGCCGACAACATGACGGACACGATCGGCGCGCTGACGGCGCTGCGCGACAGCGTGACGCCGGAGCGCGACGCGCTGTTCGCCCGCTTCGAGGCGAAGTGGCGTGACGAGCCGCTGGTGCTCGACAAGTGGTTCGCGCTGGAAGCGCAGTCGATGCGCAGCGACGCGCTGGCCCGCGTGCAGGGCCTGCTCGCGCATCCCCGCTTCAACGCGCGCAATCCGAATCGCGTGCGGTCGCTGGTCGGCGCGTTCGCGTTGCGCAACTTCGCCCGCTTCCACGCGGCCGATGGCGGCGGCTACACGTTCGCGGCCGATCGCGTCCTCGGGCTCGACGCCACCAATCCGCAGCTGGCGGCGACGGTCGCCGGCGCCTTCAACCTCTGGAAGAGATTCCCGGAGCCGCGGCGCGGGATGATGCAGGCCGCGCTCCAGCGAATCGCAGCCATGCCGGGGTTGTCGCCCGACGTGACCGAAGTCGTCACCCGGACGCTGGCGGACTAGCAGTTCGTTGAAAAACGCGTGATGACAGCTTCCCCGCGTTTTTCGAGAACGAGCAATGCAAAGCGAGCGGCGACTTCGGGCGGCCCGCGCCGCCGCTTTGGCTCGAATATGAGCGCCTCGAAAAACGCGCGGCGTGCCGCGCGCGAATTTCAACATACTGCTAGGGCCACATCGCAGGCGTCAGCCGCCCTTCCTGCCGCGCGCGGGCGGCGCGGGCTTGCTGCCCCGAAAGGCGATCGCCATTTCGAACGCCGCCTTCGTGAAGGCCAGCACCGCCGCGTAATCGTCGTCGGCCAGCCGGCGCGCGGCGTCGCTGCCGCGATAGATGTTGGCGAACTCGCGCTCGCGGCCGGCCTGCACGGCAAAGCGCCCGATCCCCAGGTTCTCCAGCGTGTGCCAGACCTCCGGGTTGTACGAGCGCGTGAAGCGCATCACGAACGAGATCGGGTCGTTGCGCCCGAGCACCGATGCCAGCCGCAGGATGATCTCGAACGGCAGCGCGACCTTGCCGTTCTCCACCAGTTCGAGCAGCGTCGGGTCCTTGAGGTTGATCGCCTCACCCACTTCCTTGACCGAGAGTCCGGCCGCCTCGCGCATGCCGCGCAGCACCGTGCCGGACCTGGCCAGTGCGTTGCGCTGCTCGGGCTTCACCAGGATGGCCTTCGCGGCGCCGATCGAAACGTCGGCCGCGGCGCCGGCGATTCCCAGCACCGAGTCGGTCCAGGAGCGGACCTGTCGCGCGACACCCAGCAGCGCCGATTCCTCCTCCGGCGCAGCCGTAACGGGCTTGCGTCTGGCCGCCGCCGGAGTCTTCGCCGCACGCTTTCCGGTTGTCGCCATGATGCCCTCCATGAGTCGACGTTGCTTAGGATAACGGAAGCCGCGCGCGCGTCCATCACGTCAGGCCAGAGCCGGCGGCAGCGAGCGCCGCAGCAGCCAGAACGCGATCGACACGTTGCGAGATTGAACAGGATGCCGTTGACGAAGGCCGCGCGGTACGAGCCGTGAGGTCGAAGATCGCGCCGGACATCCAGCCGCCCAGCGCCATGCGCAGGCAGCCGTTCTCGCGATTGGACGCGTCGAGCGCGACCATCACGCTCGCCATCAGCGGAAACACGCAGCCGTTGTGGTACCAGTAGCCGTAGTCCTGGTGCCATTCCCACGCGCCGCCGACTTCGGGCTCCTTGGCGGTGAGCTTCGAGTGATAGTGATAGACCTCGCCGCCGAGCAGGTCCTCCATCGTGTCGACGACACGGTGGCTGCGCGCCGCCAGTCCGTAGACGCTGTCGCCCGGATGATTCCACGTCGCCATGCGCGTGGCACGGCCCGCCGTGTCCTTGCGGTCGTACAGGCTGCCCTGCAGGCCGGATCGGTCTCGATCGCCAGCCGCAAGAGCGCGATTTCCTCGGCGTCGAACAGGAGCGCACGGTCACGTAACCGTCGCGCAGGTAGTCGGCGGTCTGTGCCGCCGTGAGTATCGAACCACTCATTTTCTTTCCTCCTGCAACGACAGTCCACCGCAGCGCTCACCAAACCCTACCGACAACGCCAGCCATCACCACCCATCCCGGTTAACCGGCGTCACACGCCGGTTCAACCGGGATAGATATTGCGTCGGCGCGAAGGCACGACGCCACGAGCATGCAAGTGCACCGCGTGCGCCGACGCAATATCACCAATAGGTCTCGACCGTCACATGCCCCGGCTCCTTCCTGCGATGCCGGCGCATCCCGCGCAGCGCGAGCAGCTGCTGCGTGTCATCGACCATCGCCGGATTGCCGCACAGCATCGCATGCGAATTCTCCGGCGACAGCGCGATGCCGACGCGCGCCTCGAGGCGCCCGTCGTCGATCGCCGCGGGAATGCGTCCCGACAGCGCGTCGGCGTGCGCCTCGCGGCTGACCATCGGCACATAGGCGAACGCCCCCGCGCGCGCGTGGCCGATGCCCGCGATCACGTCGCGATAGGTGAGTTCCTCGGCGTGGCGCACGGCATGCACGAGCACGATGCGCTGGAACCTCGCCCACGCCTCCTCGGTGCGCAGCATCGACAGGAAAGGGCCGATGCCGGTCCCGGTGGACAGGCACCAGAGCACCTCGGCTTGCGGCACTTCGCCGATGCTGAAGAATCCGTTCGCCCGCGGCGCCAGCCATATCGCGTCGCCGATGGCGAGGTCGGCCAGCCGCGGCGACAGCGGCCCGCCGGGCACGACGATGAAGTAGAACTCGTGCGGCTGCATGTCCGGCGGATTCACGAACGAGTACGGCCGTCCGATCATCGGCTCGTTGTGTCCGGCGGGTGCGGGCAGCGCGAGGCGGCCGAACTGGCCCGCCACGAACTTCACCTCGGGCGCCGCCACCTGCAGCGAAAAGAGACTCTGCGTCCAATGCCGCTTGCCGGCCACGCGCCCCTCCACCCATGCCGCCATGTCCGGCCATCCTCGCGCGTCAAGTAAAATCGCATTATGCCTACTCGCCCGAGCGCCGCGACGATCACCGGTCCACGTGTGTACCTGCGGCCGCCGTGCGCGGCCGATGCGGCGGCGTTCCTGGCCGCCGCCGCGGCGAGCCGAACGCTGCATGGACCGTGGACGCGCCCGCCCGATACCCGCGCGCGCTTTGCCGCATTCGTCAAGCGGTACGCGGCGCCGCGCGCACGCCGGCACGCACGCCGGCTATCTCGTGTTTCGCCGCGACGACGACGCGCTCGTCGGAGTGTTCAATTTTTCCGAGATCGTCCGCGGCGCCTTCTGCAGCGCGTACCTCGGGTATTTCGGCTTCGCGCCGCACGCGGGCCAGGGTTACATGACCGAAGGCATGGCGCTGGCGCTGGACGTCGCGTTTCGCAAGCTCAAGCTGCATCGCGTCGAGGTGAACATCCAGCCGACGAACAAGCGCTCGCTCGGGCTGGCGCAACGCGTCGGTTTCACCCGCGAAGGCTACTCGCGCCGCTACGTGAAGATCGGCGGCCGTTGGCGCGACCACGTGCGGCTGGCGATGCTCGCGGAGGACTGGCGGGGGCTGCGCCGCAACCACGTCGGCCGCAGCGCGCGAACGCCGTGAGGCGATCGGCCCCGGCAGGGGCAACCACCGCGGCCTTCGCGCTCGCCCTGGCCGGCTGCGCCGTCGACACCATCGTTCCCGGCACGCCGAAGGCCATGGCCGAACTGGCGGTCGCCCCCTACGAAGTCCACGAGGAATGCGCGCAGCTCGCCGTGGGCGACCGGCTCGACTACCGCTTCGACGCCAAGGCGCCCGTCACCTTCAACCTCTATTACAAGTCCGGCACGATGTTCCTGTCGCCGATTTCGCGCGAGCATGTCATGGAGGCGTCCGGCGTGTTCCGCGCGCAGGACGCGCGCCGCTATTGCCTGCGCTGGGAAGCGGGACAGCAAGGCGCGATCCTCGACTACCGGATTCGACTGCTGCGCGCGGAGACCCCGCAATGACCGCCATGCGGCCCGACGCGTACCTGTTCGACCTCGACGGCACGCTGACCGACAACTATCCGGGCATCACGCGCTCGATCCTCTACGCGCTGGACCGCATGGGCGCCGGGATGCCGGAGGACGACGCGCTGCGCCGCTGCGTGGGGCCGCCGCTGCGCGAATCGTTCGCGTGGCTGCTCGACACCGACGACTCCGAGCGCGTCGAGCACGCGATCGCGTTGTATCGCGAGCGCTACGCGGACGTCGGCTGGCGCGAGAACGTCGTCTACGACGGGGTCGCGGACACGATCGCCGAGCTGGCGGGCGGCCCGACGCGCCTGTTCCTCTGCACATCGAAGCCCGAGGTGTTTGCGCGCCGCATTGTCACGCTGTTCGGACTCGCTCCGTACTTGACCGGCATCTACGGCGCGGATCTCGCCGGTCGCTTCGACGACAAGGTGAAGCTGCTGGCGCACCTGGCCGCCGCCGAATCCATCGACCCGGAGCGCGCGATCATGATCGGCGATCGCAGCCAGGACATCCGCGCGGCGCGGCTGAATGGCGCGCGCTCGATCGGCGTGCTGTGGGGCTACGGTTCGCGCGAGGAGCTCGAAGGCGCCGACGCGATCATCGCCACGCCGGCGGCGCTGCCCGCCGCGCTTGCAAGCGTCGCGGCCAGGACGCGCTAGCCGCACGCACCGCGCGGCTGGTTGACCAGCGCCGCAACGGGCGGCGGGCAACCGCGGTGCGATGGTTTTTCAGCGGCGCGGATCGCGCGCGCGGCTGATGAGGAAGCCTGCGAGCATGCCGGTCGCAATGATGCCCAGGCCGTAGAACGGCTTGCGCAGATAGACGAGCGCCGCGTCGCCGGCGAGCGGGAGCACGAAGACGGTGTAGTACGCGTACGCTTCGACGGCGAGCATCGCGAGACCGACGACGACGAGCGTGCGCCAGTACGGCGACAACAGCGCCAGGATCGCCGCCAGCACGAAAGGCCCCGCCTCGAAGGCGAACCAGCCGAACGATCGCTCGACATCGGCGGCGCGCGGCGTTCCGTACTCGACGTACGCGGCGCACGCGACGCCCAGCAACGCGATCACGACGGCGGCGGCCCGGTATGCGTTCACGATCCGGGCAGCGTAGCACGACCGCGAAAATTAGGGGCAGCCCGCAATCCCCGCGCCTCGAGGCGTTGCCGTAACCCGGGCGCGGACGCGTCCGGCGCGGGCGGCGGATGTTCGATCTCCGGCACGCGTCCCCTTGGCCGGCCCTGCGTGTCGGCCCGCATCACGGAACGCCGCGCGCTCGGGGACGCGACGCCTGATGCGGTCGCCGGCGGCCGGCCGCGGCCGCTGGTTCGTGTCCAGTCTCGAGGCGGAGGCCGGAACACGCGGACGTCGTCGAAAAGCCGCTCGCCCAGTTTCTCGCCGTCCCACCCGGGCAGCGCCGCCACCGGCAGCGCCAGGAGCCGCTCGGGGACCCACGCCGGATCGGCGATGGCGTCCGCCGCCGCCGCGTCGAGCACCGCGTGCCCGGCGTCGCCGTCGGCGAGCGTCGCCGGGTCGATCGCCACGACAAGCGTCCGCGCCGTGATGGCCCGGTACGGCGCGACGAGCTTGGCCAAAAGCCCGTGGCCGATCACCAGCGGCCGCATGTCGCGCGCCACGGCTTCCGCGCGCGCGACAAAGAGTTCGCGCCACGCGTGTTCGCGCAGCAGCGTCACGAGATCCCTGTTCGCGCACGCGAGGATCATCCCCGATTCGTCGAGCAGCGTCGCCGCATCGCGCGCGCGGCTGCGCGCATTCGGCGTCGCGCTCGCCCGATCGCCCACGTGGCGCGCGTTGAGCGCCGCCTTGGTCCGCGGAAACGCGAGCCACACCAGCGCATTCAGCACGTCGTGCAGGCTGTCGCGGCGCACGCGGATGAGGCCGGCGGCGATTGCCGATTCGTAGGCGAGCGCGCCCCCGGCGCGCCCCTCGACGAAGCGCAATGCGCGACCGTCGGGCAACGCGAGCGCCGCCTGGCGCGCCCACGCATCGAGAACGTCCGCGGTCGGCCGCGCATCCGCCTCGAGCCGCCGCCGATAAGGCGCGAACGCCGGATGGGCGAAGGGGGTCAGAGCGTTAAGCATCGGTCTATAGGGGTCAGAGCCGTAACTTAGCGCGGTCAGAGCGTTAAGCATCGGCCGGTCCGATAGCGGTCAGGCGTTAATCATCGGTCCGGAGCCGATGCTTAACGCTCTGACCCCGAGCTTAACGCTCTGACCCCTAAGAGCGGCCGCCGGTGACCGACAGCACGATGATCACCACGACCAGCATCACGACCACCAGCGCGGCGATCTTCCACGGGCTCTTCGGATACTCGCCCTGGATGGCGCCGGTCACGCCGTTCTGCACGCACTGGAACGACCGCGCGCCGTACGTGTACGTCATCAGCCAGATCGGCGCCAGGATGTGCTTGAACGTCTGGCGCGAATAGGCGGTGTGCACGCTGAGGTTGCGGTACGTGTCGCCGGGAATCTGCTGCGCGCACAGCGCCGCGACCTTCGCGTCCATCGCCTCGCGCGCGTGCTGTGCCGCGCCGATCAGGTCGATCTGGTAGCGCTCGACCACCCAGCCCGCGACGTAGCCGGCATCGTAGGGCTTGAGCGACGCCGTCGGAAACGGCTCGATGCCCCGCAGCAGTCCCGGATGCACGCCGACGGACGCGCAAACGAGATCGTCGTCGAAGTAATGCGAGAGTTCGCCCGCCGCGGGCTCCCAGCGCACGTTGCGCACCTGCCGCGTGCGCGTCTGGCCGCCTTCGGTATACGTCTCGGTCGTGTAGTAGTAGTGGCCGGCTTCCGCCGTCCATTGCGCGTCGGCCTGTGCGTCGAACGTCCAGTAGGGAAGGTAGATGCCCTTGACGGTATCGGTCAGCGCGCGGCGCTTGAGCGCATTGGGCGCGAGCCACAGCTTGCCGTACCACTGGCGGATGCGATCGCGCGCGCTGCCTTCGCTGACGGTGAACGGCAGCACGCTCTCCGGCCGGAACGCCGGCTTGGTCTCCTCGTACGGCACGAGTTGCGCGGACCCGCAGAACTCGCAGTTCTGCGCCTGCCGCTTGGGGTCGAACACCGAGATCGCGTTGCAGCTGCCGCACTTGACCTGCCGCTTGTCCGCCTTCCATCCGCGCGCCTCGTCGGTGATGCCGCGCAGCGCGGCGACCAGGTCATGCTCGGCGATGTTGCCCGTGGCGGAGTCGAGCTTCGCCGGCGACTCGGTGCCGCAGAACGGGCAGACGAGCTTCTGGCGCGCAGGGTTCCAGTTGGCCTCGCCGCCGCAGGCCGGGCACGCGAATTTGGAGATCGCGGCGGTTTCGTTCACGCGACAAGGACCCTGTCGGACATGATTTCACGTATGCGCCGCACGGCCAAAAGGCGTATCCGCAAGGCGCCTACCGCATCAGATAGCCGACGACCCGCCACTTGCCATCCGCTTCCCGTTCCATCGTGACGGTTTCGGTGCCGACGGCGCGCTTCGCGAATTCGGTGCGATAGGCGATGACGACGAACTCGCCCGGCGGCGTGTTCTTGCCGGGCTGCGGCACCTGCGATCCGACGAACGTGCGGCTGACCGTCGGGCCGAACTGCTCGCGAGCGCGTTTCATCGCGTCCGTCCACTGCTGGATCGTCATCGATGAGCGGAACCGCTGCGCAGCGTTCGCATAGCTCTTGGCCACGTCGTTGGCATCGGCGAGCGCCAGCCAGTCCGTCAGCGCCGCGCGCGCCTGCGAGATCTTGGGGTCCTGCGCGGCGGCCGGCAATGCGCCGGCGAACGCCCATACGGAAAGCGCGGCCAGCATGGCGCGCCGGCCGTTCGATATTTGCTTCATGTTCAGCCCTTGAGAAAAGTGTCGACCGCGGCGCGGGAGATGCGCCATTGGGTACCGATGCGGCGGCCCTTGAGATCGCCGGCATCGAGGCTCGCCAGCACGTCGGATTCGGACACGCCCAGCATCTGCGCGACCTGCGCGGGGGACATCAAGTCCGGCGCCGCCGCGGCCGCGGCCGGCGCAGCCGGCGCCTGGATGCCGGGCGTGGACTGGCCCATCAGGCCGCCGCTCTGGTTCATCATCTGCTGCGCCATCGCCATGCCCGACGGCCATCTCCGCCGCCATGCCGCCGGGGCCGCCGTTGCCGCTCGCGAGGCCCTGCGCCATCTGGAACTTGACGTAGTCGTTGAGATTGCCCACCGCGGCCATGCTCGAGCGCTTGTCGATGGCCGCCTCGACCTCCGGCGGCACCGACACGTTCTCGACGATGAACGTCGTCATCTCGAGGCCGTACTTCGCGCCGATCGCCGGATTGATGAGCGGCAGCAATGCCTCCCCGAGTTCGCCGTAGCGCGACGCCACGTCGAGCGCCGGGATCTTCGAGCTCGCGAGCGCGTCGGTGAACACGCTGACGAGCCGCGACCGCATCGTGTCGTTGAATTCGTCGAGGCGGAAGTGGTTGTCGGTGCCGGCCACCTCCTTCAGGAATTTCTTCACGTCGACGATGCGGAAATCGTATGTCCCGTAGGCGCGCAGGCGGACGATGCCGAAGTCGTTGTCGCGCATCATCACCGGGTTGGCGGTTCCCCACTTGTTGCCGGTGAAGAGCCGCGTGACGACGTAGTAGACGTCGGCCTTGAACGGGCTCTGCAGCGCGTACTTCCAGCTCTTGAGATTGGTCAGGATCGGGATGTTGTCGGTCGTCAGCGTGTGCTTGCCCGGACCGAACGAGTCGCCGAACTCGCCCAGGTAGACGAACTGCGCGACCTGCGACTCGCGCACGATCAGCTGCGCGCCGTTCTTGATTTCCTTGTCCTCGTCGGGGAAGCGGTACGACAGCGTGTCGCGCGAGTCGTCCGTCCACTCGATGATGTCGATGAACTGCTTCTTGATGAAGTCGAGAATTGCCATGGGTCCCCTGCTCCGTCGCCAATGCCGTCGGCGCCCGCGGGCGCCGACGCCCGGTTATTTCTTCGCCGCCGCCAGCTTCTTCGCTTCGGCTTCGGCGTTCTTCAATTCGGTCTCGATCCGCTGTGCCGGCAGCGCGCCCGGCACGATCGTGCCGTCGGCGAACAGCAGCGTCGGCGTCGCGTTCACCTTGTACTTGGCGCCCAGCTCGGCGAGCTTCGCCACCGGGTTGTCGCAGTCGCCCTTGTTGTCGGGCAAGGCGCCCGACTCGTAGAACGCATCCCACGCCTGCTGGCGGTCGGGCGCGCACCAGATCATCCGCGACTTGCGCGCGGCATCCGGGTGCAGCGAGTCGATCGGGTAGAGGAACGTGTAGATCGTCACGTTGTCGACGCTCTTCAATTCCTGCTCGAGCTTGGCGCAGAACGGGCAGTCGGCATCCGAGAACACGTACATCGTACGTTCGCCGTTGCCCTTGACCTTCTTGATCGCCATGTTGAGCGGCAGTGTCGCGACGTCGACGCGGTTCAGCTTGCGCTGCCGGTCCTCGGTCAGGTTCGTCTTCGATTCGGTGTCGTAGACGGCGCCGACGACCAGGTACTTCGCCTTGGCGTCCGTGTAGACGATGCGGTCGTCGAACTGGACCTCGTAGAGCCCGAAGTACTGGGTCTTGGTGATGCCGCGCACCGCCGCGCCCGGGAATTTCTGTTCGAGCACCTTCTTGATGCCGGCGGCCTCGCCGGTCAGCGGCGCCGGCTTGTCGGCGCCCTGCGCCCACGATGGGAGCGGCGCGAAGGCGAGCGTGACCGCCGTCACGGCGGCGAGCAGCGCCGGGCGGACCGCAGCGTGGACGGATCGTTGGTACGTCATGACTTCTCCAGAAATATCGGACCGGTGTTGGACAGTCTAGCGCAGCGCAGGTTGCGCCAAGATGCGCTTGATGAACGGGAGCCGATCGACGGCGGTCAGGCCGGCGTTGCGGACGGCGGACAGCCAGGGGGCCGGCGGCCCGAACAGGCGGGTCAGGCCGTCGGTCACCGATTGCATGGCCAGGATGGGTTCGGCCCGGCGCCTGGCGAAGCGGTCGAGCAGCACGGGAGCGCCCGGATCGCCGACCGGACCCCGTTCGGCGATCACCTGCGCCAGCGACAGCGCATCGCCGAAGCCCAGGTTGACCCCCTGGCCGGCCAGCGGATGGACCCCGTGGGCGGCGTCGCCGACAAGCGCCAGCCGGTGCGCGATCGTCGTCGGCAGTTTGAGCAGCGCGAGCGGATACCCGGCCGACCCGCCGATCGGCGTGAGCGTGCCCAGCACGTGCATGCCGGCTTCGGCCACGCGTGCCGCCAGCGCCTCCGGGCCGAGCGCGAGCAACTCCGCCCCGAGCGCGTCCGGGGCCGACCAGACGATGGACATCCGCCGGCCCGGCAGCGGCAGCCACGCCAGGATGCTGCCGTCGGTACGGAACCACTGGCGGGCGATGCCGTGGTGCGCGCGTTCGCACGCGAAGTTGGCGACGACGCCGGTCTGCCCGTAGGGCCGGGGCACGGCGACGATCCCCGCCGCTTCGCGCACCCACGAGCGGATGCCGTCGGCGCCGACGATGAGCCGGGACACGAGCGACCGCTGCTGTCCGCCTTCCGCGCCGAGCAGCAGCGTGGCGTCGGCGGGCGAAAAGTACAAGCCGACGAACGGCGCCCCGCCGACGAGCGTGACGCCCGCGTCGAGCGCGCCGGCGAGCAGCGCGCCCCGCAGCACGCGCTCCTCGACGATCCAGGCGAGCGCGCGCTCGCCCAGGTCATACGCGGAAAAGCCGATCCTGCCGCCGGCGTCGCCCTCGACCTGCATCGCCTCGATCGGCGTCACGCGCTCGGCGGGCAGCCGCTGCCACGCCCCCATGGCGCGCAGGAACGTGGCGCTGCCCGGGCTGATCGCGTAGACGCGCAGGTCCCACGTCGCGGGATCGTAGTCGGGCGCCGTCACCGGTGCCCGATCGGCGAGCGCGACGGAGAGCCCCGCGCGCGCCAGCGCAGTGGCGAGCGCCAGGCCGACCAGCCCGGCGCCGGCGACGACGACGTCGTAGCGATCCGCGCTTGCCGGCTCCCCCCGAACGGCGCTGCGCGCCGCTCCCCCCAGGGGGCGAGCGCCTTGGGGCGGCCCGGCGGCGCTGGAAGGCTCCCCCCGAACGGCGCTGCGCGCCGCTCCCCCCAGGGGGCGAGCGCCTTGGGGCGGCCCGGCGGCGCTCATCGCGTGCCTTCGCGCTGCGGTTTCATGAGCCCTGGCCCGCGGGGGTCAGCACTTCGATCACATGGTTCTGGTTCGTGTAGATGCACAGGTCGCCGGCGATGCCGAGCGACTGCTTGACGATGTCGGCGGCGGACAACGGCGAGTGCTCGAGCAACGCCCGCGCCGCCGCCTGGGCGTACGGGCCTCCCGACCCGATCGCGACGATGCCGAGTTCCGGCTCGAGCACATCGCCGTTGCCAGTCAGGATCAGCGACGCCGAGAGATCGGCGACCGCGAGCATCGCCTCCAGCCGCCGCAGCACGCGATCGGAGCGCCAGTCCTTCGCGAGTTCCACCGCGGAGCGGACGAGGTGGCCCTGATGCTTTTCGAGCTTGGCTTCGAAACGCTCGAACAGCGTGAAGGCGTCGGCGGTCGCCCCGGCGAATCCCGCGAGGACGCGATCGTGGTAGATCCGGCGAATCTTGCGCGCCGTCGCCTTGACGACGATGTTGCCGAGCGTCACCTGGCCGTCGCCGCCCAATGCCACCACACCGTCGCGGCGCACGGAAAGAATGGTCGTGCCGTGATAATTTTCCATGGGGAACGCGCCGGCGCTGCAAAGGCGCCGCGCGGCCTTTGCGGTTGCTACTGCGGTTTTTTCAGGAAATGGCGCGGCGAGATGCCGATCAGCAGCAGCAGCGCGCGAATGATCGGCGACGCGCCGACGATCTGCACGGCCTTCCGTTGCGTTTCCACCCGGTTGATCGCGTTGAGCAGCGCGCCCGCGCATACGAAGTCGATTCGCTCGATGGCGGACAGGTCGATCGGCACGACCGGATGGCCGTGCGCATACTCGGAGACCTGCACCATCTGCGCCGTCGACGAGCCGGTCATCACGCCGCTCCAGACGATCAGTTCCACGCCGGCGCCGACGGTGCGCTCTTCGCTGTCGGCCGTCGCATCCGGCGAATCCACGACCGGGGTTTCGACCGTCGTCACCGGCGGCGGGTCCCACGACGGAGGCGACTGTTCGAACGCGACCGCGTACTCGATCGCGCGATCCTCGAAAGCTTCCTGCTTCTGGTCGAACTGCAGGAATTCGAGCGACAACTGCCACGCCCCCTCGCCGGCATCGCGCCCGCGCCGCACGAGGATGTCGAGCGCCGCGCGAATCTTCTCGGTCCTTTGCAGCGTCAGCGGGCAACGGAGCCTGCGCGCCTCGGCGAGCGCATTGGCCAGCAGTTGCGCGCCGGCATCGTCGAAGCCGGCCACTTGCGCCAGATCGAGCCGGGCGAGCATGCCGGGCTTCGCCATGGCCTTGCGGAGCGCCTCGATCTGCGGCGCGGAGGCGGCGGTCAGCTTGCCGGTGAGCAGCGTGTAGCCGCCGGCGCTGGCCTTGGCCTCCGGAGCCCGCCGCGCGAAGCCGTCTTCCCACGGCGGCGGCGACCGCTCGAACTGCACGACATACTGCAGCGCGAACTGGTCGAAGCCGGCGCGATCGTGCGCGCGCTGCATGAGGTCGAACAACGCAAGCCATGCCAGCGGTGAATTCCGCGTGTCGGAATCGTTCTGCATGCCTTGCTCGAGCAGATTGCGCGCGGCCGCGGCCTGCCCGCTCGCGAACAGCAGCGCGGCATTCTCGAGCACGGCGCACAGTCCGGGATTGGACTGGGCGACCTCGATGGAGGCCCCTCTGGGCGACCATTCGATCAGGCTCGCGCCCGTCACCGAGATCTCGCCGGCCGGTTCGGCCCGCGGCCGCTCGGGCGCGCCCCGGCGGCCCTGCGCCTGGACGGCGACGTCGCGCGCGGACACCGGCGCGCGCGGGCTCGCGGCGGCCGGCTTGACATGCGGCTTCGAGGCGTCAGGTTTCTTGGCCGGCGGTTTGGAGAAAAGAGCCATGAAGTCGGCAGGATATGCCGTTGGAATGCACGCCCGGAATTATGTTCCCAAGCGTACGCCCCCACAAGGCGCGAGGCATGCGCGCCCATGCGGGAACGGCCGGGAACACCGGCCGCCGCGGGGACCTCGTAAGGTCCGCTGCCACGCCCGCGGCATCAGCCCAGGTTCTGCGCGGCGAAATCCCAGTTCAGCAACCTGTCGATCACAGCGTCGACATACGCGGCGCGCTTGTTCTGGTGGTCGAGGTAGTACGCATGCTCCCACACGTCGATCGTCAGCAGCGGCTTCTGGCCCTTGGTAAACGGCACCTCGGCGTTGGCGGTCTTCACGATCTTGAGCGCGCCTCCGTCCAGCACCAGCCAGCCCCAACCGGAGCCGAATTGCGACACGGTTGTCGCCGACAGTTCCTTCTTGAAGTTGTCGAAACTGCCGAACGAGGCGTCGATCATCTGCGCCAGCTTGGCGCCCGGCTTGCCCCCGCCGTTGCCCTTCAGGCTGTTCCAGTAGAACGTGTGGTTCCAGATCTGCGCGGCGTTGTTGAACAGCGCGGCCTTGTCGGCCTTGCCGGCGGTCTCGTTGATGATCTTCTCGAGCGGCGCGTTCTCGTAATCCGTGCCCTTCACGAGATTGTTGAGGTTGTCCACGTACGTCTTGTGATGCTTGCCGTAGTGGAACGAAATCGTGTTCGCCGAAATGACGGGCTCGAGCGCGTTGTCGGCCCAGGGCAGAGGGGGAAGCGTGAACATGCGGATTCTCCTCGAAGAAGGATTTTCATTGTACCCGCCCGGTGGGCGGGTGCTACTAGTAGCTAGAAGGGGTCGCGAGCCTAACGGCCGCGACCCCTTGGAAAAATCACGCCGCTGACAGCCATTCGACAAGCTGATCAGACAGAAATCGCGGGCGGAGCCCGACGATTTCCGGATCAGACCCTGGAGGGGCAATGTGCCGGCCTGTGGCAAGGGCGTGACTGCCCGCACGACGCTCGTTCTTTTCATCCCTAGAGCAAATCGTCCGGCTCTGCCGGCGATTTGCCCCTGACCAGCTTGTCGAGTGGCTGTCAGCGTCGTGATTTTTCCAAGGGGTCGCGGCGTTAGCCTTGCGACCCCCTCACTCTTCAACAGATCAGTCGCCGTAGAGTTTCTGCACCCGTTCGCGCCGCTCCTGAGCTTCGAGCGACAGCGTCGCCGTCGGCCGCGCGATCAGACGCGGCACGCCGATCGGCTCGCCGGTTTCCTCGCACCAGCCGTACGAACCATCGTCGATCAGGCGCAACGATTTCTCGACCTTCTTCAGCAGCTTGCGCTCGCGATCGCGCGTGCGCAGCTCGAGCGTGTATTCCTCCTCGAGCGTCGCCCGATCGGACGGGTCCGTCGTGATCTCGTTCTCGCGCAGATGCTCGCCAGTGTCATCGGCATTCTGCAACAGCTGGTCGCGCAGCTCGATCAGTTTCTTCTTGAAGAAGGCGAGTTGCGCCTCGTTCATGTAGTCCTTCTCGGGCGCCTTGAGGATTTCCTCCTCGGTCAGCTCGCGGACTTTCTTGACGGCGGTTGCGGTTTTGGTTGCCATGCTTCATTTCACCTTGCGGATGCCACCCTCGGTTGCAATGGTCACGACGTCGAATCCGCGCGCGGCCGCTCGAATTTCCGTGTTTCCGCCGCTCGCTCGATGCCGTTGGCGGGGAGGGTGTCCGCCGCCGTAAACCGCGCATTATAGCCCGGGGAACGTCCGCGCCGCCAACTGCTTACCGGGCGGCCCGAAGCGGGCGCCGGACCGCCGGGCCGCACGGCGGCATCCCCGTATAATCATGTAAAAACAAGGCTTTCCGATGACCGACCCGCAAACGACGCTGACGCTGCACCGACCCGACGACTGGCACCTGCACCTGCGGGACGGGCCGGCGCTGGCCGCCGTGGCCGTCCATACCGCCCGCGTCTTCGGGCGTGCAATCGTCATGCCAAACCTGAAGCCGCCGGTCACCACGGTAGCGGCGGCGGCGGAGTACCGGTCCCGCATCCTCGCGGCACTGCCCGCCGATACGCGGTTCGAGCCGCTGATGACGCTGTACCTGACCGACAACACGCCGCCGGCGGAAATCGAACGGGCGAAGGCGTCGGGAATCGTCCACGCGGTCAAGTACTACCCGGCGGGCGCCACCACCAACTCGGACTCGGGCGTGACGTCGCTCGACCGCGTCGCCGGCGTGCTCGCGACGATGGAGAAGCACGGCATGGTGCTGAGCCTGCACGGCGAGGTGACCGATCCCGCCGTCGACATGTTCGACCGCGAGCGCGTGTTCGTCGACACGCATCTCGCGCGTATCGGCCGCGACTTTCCGGGCTTGCGCGTCGTGCTCGAGCACATCACGACGCGCGAAGCGGCGATCTACGTTCGCGAGGCCGGCACCCCCATCGCGGCGACGATCACGCCGCAGCACCTCATGTGGTCGCGCAATGCGCTGTTCGCAGGCGGCCTGCGGCCGCATTTCTATTGCCTGCCGATCTTGAAGCGCGAAACCCACCGACAGGCGCTGGTGGACGCGGCGACGTCCGGCAATCCGCGCTATTTCCTGGGCACCGACTCCGCGCCGCACGCGCGGCGGACCAAGGAGAGTGCGTGTTGCGGCGCCGGCTGCTACTCGGCGCACGCGGCGCTCGAACTGTATGCGGAAGTGTTCGACGACGCGCAGGCGCTCGACCGCCTCGACGGCTTCGCAAGCCGGTTCGGCGCGGACTTCTACCGGCTGCCGCGCAACACGGACACCGTGACGCTCGAACGTGTCGCCTGGCGGGTTCCGGCCGAGTATCCGTTCGGCCCCGACGATCTCGTGCCTCTGCGGGCGGGGGAAGAGATGCGCTGGCGCGTGGCGCCGTAGCGTTCGCTCCGGAAGGCGTGCGCCCGGACGCGGACAGCCCTGCCCTCGACGGCGGCAAGCGCGTAGAATCATAAGTTCGAAGCCAGCCAGACCGTCGCTGCCTCCGCAAGGGGGGAGAGGAAAGTCCGGGCTCCGCAGAGCAAGGATGCCGGGTAACGCCCGGACGCTATAAGTCGCCGTTAGCGCGGCCGACGAAGGCGAGGAACAGGGCCACAGAGACGAGTCGCCGGCCGTAACAGGCAGGCGGGTGAAACGCGGCAACCTCCATCCGGAGCAACACCAAGTATGCGGACGCAAAATGCATCACAGGCTGCTCGTCTAGTCCGCGGGTAGGTGGCACGAGCGCCGCGGCAACGCGGCGCCTAGAGGAATGACGGCCATAGCGCACTTACGGGTGCGCCGTAACAGAACCCGGCTTATCGGCTGACTTCGACTATATCCGGGCATGCGCAAATCGCTCGCGCTGCCGCTTCGCGGCGTGCGCCGCGATTTGCGCATGGATAGCAGTCAGCACGAAAAACTTCGGGCCTCGGCTCCGGAACTTTCGCTGCCGTATGCGGCTGGATTGCATTGCGGAAGTCCCGCATGCCGAAGATTCGCCCGCACCTCGCAA
Source organism: uncultured beta proteobacterium (assembly GCA_963823475.1). Classification (GTDB taxonomy): domain Bacteria; phylum Pseudomonadota; class Gammaproteobacteria; order Burkholderiales; family Casimicrobiaceae; genus VBCG01. The sequence continues at coordinate 119,781 of CAWGLS010000002.1, read as the reverse complement.
GAATTCGGGTTTCCGTTGGCGTCTGCGGTCGATGAACACGTCATCCAATCCGCTCGACGCCGTGTACGACGCCGCGCTTTCCGGCGACATGGTGAGGGGGCTCGCAACGCGCCGCACAGCTTCGCGAATTATCGCGTCATGCGCGACGTCGGCTGCCGCGTGTTCGAAACGGAGGTGACGCAACCGGACGCCCTGCCATGGCGACAGGTGCCGCGCGAGCACGTCAACGCCGCCGCGCACGCGCTGCTCGTCGACAGTACGCGCGCGCTCGAGGCGCTCGGCGCCGCGACGGTCGAGCAATACCTGCGCTGACAACGGCGCGCCGGGCGCCGTTCGAACCTGCGGATCTACGTGAGCATCTCGCGCAGCGCCGTCTTCAGCACCTTGCCGGTGTTGTTCTTCGGCAACGACGGCAGGAACACGTACGCCTTCGGCCGCTTGAACCGCGCGATCTGCGCGAGGCACAGCGCGTCGAGCGCCACCTCCAGCGCCTGCAGCGCGGCGCGGTCGCTCGAGGCCGTGCGCGGAACGACGCACGCGACGACCTCCTCTCCCCAGTCCGGATGCGCGCGGCCGATCACCGCCACCTCCGCGACGTCGGCATGCCGCTGCAGCGCTTCCTCCACCTCGCGCGGATAGATGTTGGAGCCGCCGCTGATGATCAGGTCCTTCGAGCGATCCTTGAGCGTCACGAAGCCGTCGCCGGAGAGCACGCCCAGATCGCCGGTATGCAGCCAGCCGCCGGCCAGCGCGGATCGCGTCGCCTCCGGATTGCGCCAGTAGCCGCGCATCACCGTGGGTCCGCGCACCAGCACCTCGCCGATGTCGCCCGGCGGCAGCGCCGCGTCGCCGGCGCCGCCGATGCGCACGTCGATGCCGGTCTGCGCGCAGCCGACCGAGGCGATGCGCTCGTCGTCGCCCCGCGCGATCGCGTCGGCCAGCAGCGCGCGATCCATCGCGGTGATCGTCATCGGCGATTCGCCCTGTCCGTAGATCTGCGCCAGCCGCGGTCCAAGTGCCGCGAATGCCGCCTTGCAGTCGGCGACGTACATCGGGCCGCCGCCGTACACGATGCACTTCAAGTGGGCGAGGTCGATGCGGCCGATCGACGGCGCGCCGACCAGGCGCTTCATCATCGTCGGCGCGGCGAAGAACAGGCTGCCGTCCCACGCGCCGACGAGGTCGACGATCTCGTCGGCGTCGAAGCCGCCCGATTCCGGGATCACGTTGACCGCCCCGCGCGCGACGTGCGGGATCACGTACAGGCCGGAGCCGTGCGACAACGGCGCCGGATGCAGGATCGCCTCGCCCGGCGCGATCGCCTCCACATCGGCGAGGAAGCACAGCGCCATCGCCCGCAGGTTGCCGTGCGAAATTTCCACGCCCTTCGGCCGGCCCGTCGTGCCGCTCGTGTAGAACAGCCACGCGGGCGTATCCGCATCGACCGCTGCCGGCACGGGCAGCGGGGCTTGCGCGACGAGGCGCTCGTGCTCGGCGCCGCCCAACTCGACGCATTGATCGAGCCCCGGCGCGCCGGGCGCGACGCCCGACAGCGCGCCATGCCAGGCATCGTCGACGAACGCGCAGCGTGCGCCGCTGTCGGCCAGGACGAACGCGAGTTCGTTCGGGTGCAGTTTCGCGTTGACGGGCACCGCGACGAGCCCCGCCCACCAGCAGGCGAACAGCGTCTCGACATATGCCGGATGGTTGCGCGCCACGAGCGCGACGCGATCGCCGTGCGCGAGTCCCATCTGCCGGAGGCCGGCGGCCAGCCCCGCCGCACGCCGGCCCAGCGCCCGATAGTCATGCAGCACGCGCCGCCCGCTTGCCACGGCGGGAAGCCGCGGCCAGTTGCGCGCGGTGCGCGCCAGCAACGACGCCAGATTGTCGACCGGCGCCGTCACGTCAACGCCAGCGCCGGCGCGCGTCTCTCACGATCTCGCGCGCCGCGTTGCGTCCTGGAATGCCGGTGACGCCGCCGCCGGGGTGCGCGCCGGATCCGCAGAGGTAGAGCCCGGGGATCGGCATCCGGTAATCGGCATGGCCGAGCACGGGCCGCGACGAGAAGAGCTGGTCGAGCGACAGCGCGCCGTGGAAGATGTCGCCGCCGATCAGCCCGAACTCGCGCTCGAGGTCGAGCGGCGACAGCGCCCGGCGGCCCACGACGCTCGCGCTGAACTTCGGCGCGAAGCGGTCGACGGTGGCGATCATCAGGTCGGCGACTTCCTCGCGCGCGTCGTCCCACGTGCGGCCGGACAGCACCGACGGCAGGTCGGGATGCACGTGCTGGCAAAAGAGGCTCGCCACGTGCATGCCCGGCGGGGGCGAGCGTGTCGTCGACGGTCGACGGAATCAGCATCTCGACGACCGGCGCGCGCGACCAGCCGTCGGTACGCGCATCGAAGTACGCGCGCTCCATGTAGGCGAGCGACGGCGCCATGATGATGCCGCTGCTGTGATGCGGCTGCGCCTTGCGGCCGGGCAACGCGGTGAAGCTCGGCAGCGCCGACAGCGCGACGTTCATGCGGAACGTCCCGGACCCGCAGCGATAGCCGTCGATGCGCGCGCGGAAATCGTCGGGCAGGTGCTCCGGCGCGACGAGCCGCTGGAACAGCAGCTTGGGATTCACGTTGGCGACGATCCGCGCGCCCTCGATGACCTCGCCGCTTTCGAGCTCGATGCCCGCCGCGCGCTTGGCCTTGACGATGACGCGCGCCACCGGCGCATGGGTCCGCACGACGACGCCGCGCGCCGCGCATTCGGCGGCCATCGCCTGCGTGATCGCGCCCATGCCGCCGACCGCATGGCCCCATTGCCCCGGCTTGCCGTTCACCTCGCCGAACACGTGGTGCAGCAGCACGTACGCCGATCCGGGCGTGTACGGACTCGCGAAGTTGCCGACGACGGCATCGAAGCCGAACGCCGCCTTGATGGGCACGGATTCGAACCAGCGGTCGAGGATCTCGCCGGCGCTCTTGGTGAAGAGATCGACGATGTCGCGGCGTTCGGGGAGCGTCAACGCGCGGAAACGCTTGCCGGCCTTCACGAGGTCGACGACCGAGGCGAGATCGCGCGCGGTGCTCGCGCCCAGGTTCGGCGGCGTGATCATCATCATGCCGCGCAGCACGTCGGCGATCCGGTCGAGCATCGCGTAATACGCCGGCAGCGCGTCGGCGTCGCGCCGCGAGAACTTCGCGACCTCCGCCTGCGTGGCGGCCAGTCCGCCGCCCACCTTCAGGTACTGGCCGTCGGGCAGCGGCAGGAAATTGGCGAACGGCCGCTCGCGGACGACGAGCCCGTGTTGCGCGAGCTTCAGATCGCGGATGACCTGCGGATCGAGCAGGCTGACGGTGTAGCTCGCCGTCGAATTGCGAAAGCCGGGATGGAATTCCTCGGTGACCGCTGCGCCGCCGACCACGCCGCGGCGCTCGGCCACGCAGACCGACAGTCCGGCTGCCGCGAGGTACGCCGCGCAGGTCAGGCCGTTGTGGCCGCCGCCGATGATGACGGCGTCGAAGCGGCGCGCGCTACTCGTCACCCAGGCCGGCGGCCACGGTCGAGAAGCCGCAGTCGACATAAGTGATCTCGGCGGTCACCGCGCTCGCGAGCGGCGACAGCAGGAAGGCGGCGACGTTGCCGACTTCGTCGATCGTGACGTTGCGGCGCAGCGGCGCCGTCCTCTCGACGAAGCTCAGGATCTTCGAAAAGCCGCCGATGCCCGCGGCGGCGAGCGTCTTGATCGGACCGGCCGAGATGCCGTTCACGCGGATCTGCTCGGGTCCGAGGCAGGCGGCCAGGTAGCGGACGTTGGCTTCGAGGCTCGCCTTGGCGAGTCCCATCACGTTGTAGTTGGCCACCGCGCGCATGGCGCCCAGGTAGGTCAGCGTCAGCATCGCGCCGCCGCGGCCCTGCATCAGCGGCCGCGCACCGCGGGCGAGCGCCGCGAAGCTGTAGCTCGATATGTCGTGCGCCATGGCGAACGCGGCGCGCGTCGTGCCGTCCAGGAAATCGCCGGACAGCGCTTCGCGCGGCGCGAACGCGATCGAATGCAGCATCCCGTCCAGGCTCCCCCACTCCGTCTTGAGCGACGCGAACAGCGCGTCGACGTCGTCATCGCGGCTGACATCGCACGGCAGCACCGGCACCGGCCCGAATTCCGCGGCGATCCGCACCACGCGTTCCTTCAGCTCGTCGTTGACGTACGTGAACGCGAGCGTGGCGCCCTCGCGCTGGCACGCGCGTGCGACGCCGTACGCGATGGACCGGTTCGAAAGCACACCGGTGATCAGGATCCTGCGGTCGGCGAGAAAGCCCATGTGGGGTCGGGTTCGGGAAGGGTTGACGGGGACTGACGCGCGGCGGCCAAGCGACGAGGGCCGGCGGTCACAGCGGAGGCTTGATGGGCTGGAGCACGCCGCACGCCATCCGGTTGTTGGGCAGCCCGGGAAGCGCCTCGTCGACCGTGTTGCCGTGATGGATGACGACCGCGCGGCCGCGCAGCGACAGCGGGCCGTCGACGGTGGCGCCCTTGATGAAGCCGACGAACTGCTTCAGGTCCTGTTCCGTATCCACGTAGACGGGCGCCAGCAGATTGTCCGGACTCTTGCCCGAGTTGGGCGGCGCCCAGGCGGGTCCCGCCGAGAACAGGTTGGGCGACGTGCAGTTGCCGCGTTCGTGCAGCGCGATGCGGTACGTGCCCGGCAGCACGTTGTAGAGCGAAATCTGGATCGACACTCCGTCGCGGAAGTTGGCGAGCCGAACCGTGCCCGTGGCGGCCGACCGGGTGCCCTTGAGCGAAGCCTCCAGCCCCTCGCCGCGACCGAAGATCGTATCGAATTCTTCCTTGGTCGATGCGCAAGCGGCAAGCGCGACGCCCACGACGAGCGCCACGACGATCCTGGCGATGGATTCCATGCACCCGATTGTCGCATTTCCGGACGACCGCCGGTCGAGAGCGCGTGCGGCGCGTGGGATCGCGCGCCCAGCGTCACCCCGCGCACCATGCCACGACCTTACGCGCTAGCGGGTGATGACGCCGCAGGCGACGCGCGCGCCGGCATTGCCGGTCGGCTGCGTCGTGTAGTCGTCGGGGTCCTTGTGGACGATGAGCCCGCGGCCGACGATGTCGGTGTCGCCGCGGCCGATCGTCATCACGTCGAGCTCGATGACGAGCACCGCGTTGCCGCTGGCGTCGGCGATGAGCATCGGCGCGTCGCCCACATGCCGGTCCGGCGTCGTGGGCGCGGCATGCGGCTTGCCGCGGGGATTGAAATGCCCGCCGGCGCTCATGCCGTCGCCGGAACTGCAGTCGCCCTTCTCGTGGATGTGGAAGCCATGGCCGCCGGGCGTGAGGCCGGCGACCTGGGCGTTGACGAGAACCTTGTCGCCCTTCTGCGTGAACGTGACGAGGCCGTTCGCGGTGTTGCCCTTGGTGGGCTCCAGCTTGGCGGTGGCGGTCGGCGCGGTGGGGCCGGTCGTCGTGCATGCTGCGGCGAGCAATGCCGCCGCCATCCAGCCAATCGTTTTCGTCATGTGATCTCCAGACAGGTGGTTGAAACAGGCGCCAAGCGCGCACCATGATAGGGCATCTGCGCGAAGTCGCCGGCCGCTGCTGCGATTTGTCCATGCCGCGGGCTAGAATGCCGCCAGCGGCGCATCGAGCCGTTTCATCGGGGAGGAAACACCATGCAGAATTTTCGCTTCCGCGAGCGCGCTGTCGCTCGCGGCAGTCGCCACGCTGTCGCTCGCCGGATGCTGGGGCAGCGACACCTATACGCCGGAACAGAACCTGAAGCCGGCGTTCGTCGGCGTCGTCTCCAAGTCGTCGTACGACGGCGTCACCAATGACCTGCTGACGGCGGGGCTGGGCAAGACCGGACTCGCCGGCGCGTCACCGACGGTCGTCGACGCCACGGCGCCCACGGCCGCCGAGCTGCGCACGCTCGCGATCTACAACAACTATCGCGCGCTCGTCGACATCGTGGCGAACGGCGGCTACGGCAGGCTCTACGGCCCCAACATCGACAGCAACGGCAATCCGACGCTGGGCGAGGGCAAGGTTGCCGGCACCGAGTACATCGCATACGCCGATGATGGCTCGGGCAAGCTGAACGTGACGATGATGGTGCAGATCCCGGCTGTCGTTCGATGGCTTCGAAGGCATGCATCATCACCGCGGCGTCGTCGGGCTCGCGCGGTGTCTACGGCGCCATCGGCTACCGCGGGCGAATGGGGCTTGAAGCGCGGCTGCGTGGTCGCGTACACGGACAAGGGTACCGGCACCGGTTTCCACGATCTTGCGACCGACACGGTGAACCTGCAGAACGGCGTGCGCAGCAGCGCGGCCGCAGCAGGCAAGAATTCCAACTTCACCGCGGAACTCACCGCCTCCGAGCTTGCGTCGTTCAACGCGGCGTGGCCGAACCGGTTCGCCACCAAGCACGCGCATTCGCAGCAGCAATCCCGAGAAGGACTGGGGCAAGGGACACGCTCGACGCGATCCGTTTCGCATTCTACGTGCTGAACGAGGAGCGCGCGGCGCGCAACAGCGACGGCACGGCGAAAGTGGACTTCAAGCCGGCGAACACCGTCGTCATCGCCTCCTCGGTCTCCAACGGCGGAGGCGTTCGATCGCTGCCGCCGAGCAGGACACGGAGGGCCTCATCGACGGCGTCGCGGTCGGCGAGCCGACGCTCGAGCTTGCGCCCCCGGCGGCTCACCGTCGTGCGCGGCACGGCACGCTGCAGCCGGTCGCACGTCCGCTCTACGACTACTACACGCTCGGCAACCTTTACATGGGCTGCGCTTCGCAGGCGCCGCGCGCCGCGAATTCGTACGGCATCGCGGCCGTGCTGCCGGTCCCGCGTTCGCCGACAACCGCTGCGCGGGCCTCAAGGCGAAGGGTTTGCTGACCACGAGCACCGCGCAGGCACAGGCGGACGACGCGCTCGATATCCTGCTCGCGGCCGGGTACCAGGTGGAATCCTATTCCGCTGCTCGCAAGTCCTTCACGAGTACCTACATTCCCATCTTGCCGAGTTTCGGCGCCTCCTACGGCCGCTACAGCGTGAAGGAGAACCTGTGTGGTATGTCGATGGCGCGACCGACGCCGCGGGCAAGCCCGTGCCGATTGCGGCGCCGCGCTTGCGCAGATCTTCGGCACCAGCAACGGCGTTCCGCCGACCTCGGCATCCAGCTCATCAACAACGACTAGCGTCGGTGGCCCGGTCAACACGGCGGTCTCCGATTCGCCGTCGACGGGCATGCAGGACTACAACCTTGACGGCGGCGTTTGCTTCCGCACCCTGTGGACCGGTACCGACGCCGATCGCGCAAGGCGTGCAGACCGGCGTGCGCGAAACGTTGCGCACGGGCAACCTGCGCGGCAAGCCGGCGATTATCGTCCATGGTCGCGCGGATGCGCTGATTCCGGTGAATTTCAACTCCCGGCCGTACTTCGGGCTCAACAAGCAGTCGTCGAAGGCGCGCAAAGTCAAGCTGACGTACATCGAGGTGACCAACGCGCAGCACTTCGACAGCCTTCATCGACAATCGCGCCTGTTCCCGGGCTACGACTCCGCCTACATCCCGCTGCACTACTACTTCATCAAGGCGATGGACGCGATGTACGCGCAACCTGACGCAAAGCGTGCCGCTGCCGCCGTCACAGGTCGTGCGGACGGTCCCGCGCGGCGGTACGCCGGGTCAGGCGCCGGCGATCACCCCGCCAACGTGCCGCCGATCGTCAGCGCGCCTTCTGCCGGCAACCAGATCACGTTCTCCGGCAACACGGTGACGGTCCCGGATTGATGCAGTTGGGACGCGGACAAGAAAGGCCTTTCGGGATTCGACGTCCGCGTCCTTCCGGTAAAATTTGACGGCCGCCTACACGAGGCGGCCGTTTTCTTTGGTCGTTCGCGAAGCCTCCGCCATGTCGTCCCAGATGACACCCGAAGAGATCGTTTCCGAACTCGACAAGCACATCGTCGGGCAGGACGCCGCCAAGCGCGCCGTCGCGATCGCGCTGCGCAACCGCTGGCGCCGGCAGCAGGTGGCCGAGCCGCTGCGGCACGAGATCACGCCGAAGAACATCCTGATGATCGGGCCGACGGGCGTCGGCAAGACCGAGATCGCGCGCCGGCTGGCGCGGCTCGCCGACGCGCCGTTCGTCAAGGTCGAGGCCACCAAGTTCACCGAAGTCGGCTACGTCGGCCGCGACGTCGACACGATCATCCGCGATCTCGTGGAGGTGGCGGTCAAGGAGACGCGTGAGGCCGAGACGCGCAAGGTGCGCGACCGCGCCGCCGACAACGCCGAGGAGCGCCTGCTCGACGTGCTGCTGCCGCCCGCGCGCGAGGTCAACTTCGCGGACCTGAAGCCCACCGATTCCGCGACGCGGCAGAAATTCCGCAAGATGCTGCGCGAGGGCGCGCTCGACGACCGCGAGGTCGAGATCGAGGTCTCGGCGCTGCCGGCGCAGATGGAGATCATGGCGCCGCCCGGCATGGAGGAGCTGACGAGCCAGATCCAGGGCATGTTCCAGCAGATGGGCTCCGGCCGCCGCAAGCTGAAGAAGATGACCGTCGCCGAGGCGATGAAGACGCTGACCGACGAGGAAGCCGCGCGGCTGCTCAACGACGACGACATCAAGACCCGCGCGCTGGCCGCCGCCGAGCAGAACGGCATCGTCTTCCTGGACGAGATGGACAAGATCGCGTCGCGCTCCGAAGCGCATGGCGCCGACGTGTCGCGCCAGGGCGTGCAGCGCGACCTGCTGCCGATCGTCGAAGGCACGACGGTGTCGACGAAGTACGGCATGGTCAAGACCGATCACATCCTGTTCATCGCCTCGGGCGCGTTCCACCTGTCCAAGCCGTCCGACCTCATTCCCGAGCTGCAGGGCCGCTTTCCGATCCGCGTCGAACTCTCGTCGCTGTCGGTGTCCGACTTCGAGAAGATCCTGACGGCGACCGACGCCTGCCTGACGCGGCAGTACGCCGCGCTGCTCGCCACCGAGCAGGTGCATCTCGAGTTCCAGGCCGATGGCATCAGGCGACTCGCCGAGATCGCGTTCGCCGTCAACGAAAAGCAGGAGAACATCGGCGCGCGGCGCCTCTACACGGTGATGGAGCGCCTGCTGGACGACGTGTCGTTCCACGCGGCGCGGCGCACCGGCGAGCACATTCAAATCGACGCGGCCTTCGTCGACGCCACGCTGGCCGACATCGCCGGCGACGACAACCTCTCGCGGTACATCCTCTGATGCCGGCCTGCCGCCATGCGCGCGCCGCGCTGATGGAGCGCTCGTCGACCGCTCGACGCGCCAGTTCCGCGTCGCCGCGTCCGTTGCGCGGCTGACCGCGGACACGCGATCCGGCTCCGCCTCCGCGGCTTCCCCCATGCTCGAACGCATCCTCGGCATCATCCTGCCGGTCTTCCTGATCATCATGGTCGGATACTTCTACGCGCGCCGCGTGAAGCCCGACATGGCGATGGTGAACCGGATCAGCATGACGATCCTCGCGCCGGCGCTCATCTTCTCCGCGCTGGCGAGCAAGGACTTCGACGTCGGTGCCTACAAGCTGCTGATGGTGGCCAGCGTCGGCGTCGTGCTGGGCTCGGGGCTCCTCGCGTGGCCGTTCGCGCGCCTGCTGCACGCCAATCCGCGCACGTTCGTGCCGCCGATGATGTTCAACAACTGCGGCAACATGGGGCTGCCGCTGGCCGTGCTCGCGTTCGGGCAGGCGGGCTTTTCGGCGATGGTCGCGCTGTTCACGATTTCCAACCTGCTGCACTTCACGCTCGGCACCTGGCTCGTCGATCACAACGCGCGCTTCGGCAGCCTGCTGCGCAATCCGATGGTGTGGTCGACGTTCCTGGGCTTCGCTTTCGCCATCGTGCATCCGCCGATGCCCGAATGGGCGAGCGTCGGCATCAAGATGGTCGGCGACGCGCTGATCCCCATGATGCTGCTGTCGCTGGGCGTGCGGCTCTACGAGGTGCGCTGGGACGACTGGCACCTGGGCGTGATCGGCGGGCTCGTGTGCCCGCTGACCGGCATCGCGATGGCCGCGCTGCTCGCCCCGCTGCTCGGGCTCGATCCGATGCAGACGGGCCTCCTGATCCTGTTCGGCGCGCTGCCGCCGGCGGTGCTCAACTTCATGGTGGCCGAGCAGTTCAAGCAGGAGCCGGCCAAGGTGGCGTCGATCGTCCTGATCGGCAACGTCCTGTCCGTCGTCTTCGTGCCGATCGGACTCGCCCTCGCCTTGCATTGATACGATGAAGACACCACCGATCGAAGTGATCCTGTTCGACCTGGGCGGCGTGCTGATCGAGCTCGCCGGCGTGGAAAAGATGCTGGAATGGTCGCCGGGACTCGGCACCACCGACGAACTGTGGCGGCGCTGGCTGCAGTCGAGCGCCGTGCGCCGTTTTGAAACCGGCGCCATCGGCCGCGACGAGTTCGCGACGGCGCTCATCGGCGAGTTCGGCGTCCCGGTGGGGCCGGACGAGTTCCTCGAGGCGTTCACGTGGTGGCCGCGCGCCATGTTCCCCGGCGCGGCGGAGCTGCTCGCGACGATGCGCGAGCGCTATCGGCTCGCCAGCGTGTCGAACACGAACGAGATCCACTGGGCGCGGTTCGCAAGCGCGTGGTCGCTCGACGCGTCGTTCCATCACAACTTCCCGTCGCACCTCGTCGGCAAGCTGAAGCCCGACGCCGAGTATTTCCAGCATGTGCTCGACGCCGTCGACGCGCCGGCGGAGCGCGTGCTGTTCATCGACGACAACGCGATCAACGTCGACGCGGCCGCGAAGCTGGGAATGGTGACGCGGCGCGTCGCCGGCGTCGACGGCGCGCGGCAGGCATTCCGGGAACTGGGGCTGCTGGCCGCATAGCCGGCGCACGTGTGCGGAGGACGCCGCTGTCGCGCGGCGCCGAATGCGTTTCAGGCGGACAACCCTTCCGCCTCCAGCGCCTTGCGCACCCCTGGGCGCGCCGCCACGCGGGCCATGAACTGCGCAAGCGACGGCCACTGCACGAGGTCGATCCTAAGCGGCGTCGCCCAGCGCAGCATCGTGTACAGGTAGGCGTCGGCGGCGGTGAAGTCATCGCCCATCAGGAAAGGCGCGGACGCGAGTCGCTTGCCGACATAGTCGAAGCGCTGGAACAGGGCCTCCTTCGCCCTTTGCTTCACGTCGTCCGGGTTGGCCGCATTCCACAGCGGGCCGAAACCCTTATGAATTTCGGTCGCGATGTAATTGAGCCACTCGGCGAACCGGTAGCGCGCGAACGTGCCGTGCGCGGGCGCCAGTCCCGACCCGGGATTGCGGTCGGCGATGAACTGCAGCACCACGGCGCTTTCGGTGAGGACGCCGCCGTCGTCCAGCGCCAAGGCCGGAACCGACCCTTTCTCGTTGATCGCCCGATAGTCGGCGCCGCTCGCGGTCGTCTTCGCCTTGAGGTCGACCCGCTCGGTCTCGTAGGCGATGCCGGCCTCGTTCAGCGCGATGTGGGACGCGAGCGAACATGCGCCGGGGGCGTAGTAGAGCTTCATCCTGTCTCCTCGAGTCTGCCTGCGAAAGCCGGAAAGTTTCGCCGCTCATTCTAGCCGCGCGCGACGCACGGGCCGCGCTGACGACAACATGCCGCCGGCGTTGTGCCGTCGCCGCTTCCGCTGCATCATTGCGGGATGAACCTCCATCGCATGCTGCTGCAACGCGCCAGCGCGGGCACGCCGCTGCGTGTGGCGCTCATCGGCGCCGGCAAGTTCGGCGGCGATGTACCTGGCGCAGGTGAAGCACACGCCGGGCATCCACATGGTGGCGATCGCCGATCTCGTGCCGGACCGCGCGCGCGCGTCGCTCGCCCGCGTCGGCTGGCCGGCCGACAAATATTCGGCGCGAACGCTAGACCGAAGCCGGACGCAACGGCACGACGTGCGTGACCGACGACGCGCTGGCCGCCATCGCGGCGCCCGAAGTCGAGATCGTCATCGACGCCACCGGCCATCCGGCGGCAGGCATTCGCCACGTGCTCGCGTGCTGCGCGCACGGCAAGCACATCGTCATGGTCAACGTCGAGGCCGACGCGCTGGCCGGCCCGCTGCTCGCGGAGCGCGCCCGGCAGGCGGGCATCGTCTACTCGCTCGCCTACGGCGACCAGCCGGCGCTCATCTGCGAAATGGTCGACTGGTGCCGCACGGCGGGCTTCGAGGTCGTGGCGGCGGGCAAGGGGACCAAGTACCTGCCCGCGTATCACGCCTCCACGCCGGCCACCGTGTGGCCCCACTACGGGTTCACGCCGGAGATGGTCGCCGCCGGCGATTTCAACGCGCAGATGTTCAATTCGTTCCTCGACGGCACCAAGAGCGCCATCGAGATGGCGGCGGTCGCGAACGCGACGGGACTGGCACCCGCGCCGGAGGGACTCCGCTTCCCGCCGTGTGGCGTCGACGATCTGCCGCGGATACTCAAGCCGCGCGCCGAGGGCGGCCTGCTCGACCACGTGGGCCAGGTCGAAGTGATCTCGAGCGTCGAACGCGACGGGCGCCCGGTGTTCCGCGACCTGCGCTGGGGTGTCTACGTGACGTTTCGCGCCGGCGACGCTACCGGCGAGGACTACGTGCGCCGCTGCTTCCGCGAATACGGCTTTTCGACCGATCCCTCCGGTCGTTACTCGGCGATGTACAAGCCGTACCACGCGATCGGCCTCGAACTCGGCATCAGCGTCGCGTCGGCCGGCCTGCGCCGTGAGCCCACCGGACAGGCTTTCGGCTGGCACGGCGATGTCGTCGCCACCGCCAAACGCGATCTCGCGGCCGGCGCAACGCTCGATGGCGAAGGCGGCTACACGGTGTACGGCAAGTTGCTGCCGTCCGCCGCTTCGCGCGCGCTCGGCGGCCTGCCACTCGGGCTCGCGCACGGCGTGACGCTGACGCGCGCCATCGCCGCGCACGCGCCGGTGCGCTGGGACGACGTCAGCTACGACGCGGCCAACGACGCCGTGAAGTTCCGCCGGGAGATGGAGGCGGAGTTCTCGAAATGAGCGAAATGAGGTCAGCGTTAGGGGTCAGAGCTGTAATTGTCGGCTCGCTCCAGCGTTAGGGGTCAGAGCTGTAATTGTCGGCTCGCTCCATCAACGCGATTGCCGGGCCATCCCGGCCGACAATTACAGCTCTGACCCCTAACGCTGACCCCTAACGCTCCGCCCGCATGAACACGATGCCCTGCGGATTGGGCGCATTGACTGGCAAGCCGCGCACGAAGAGCTGCCGGGGGCTACGCGGCTGCCGGTGCCGCAATCAGCGCACGCTCAATACTTCACGCTGCAGCCGTAAGGCGTGGTGCTCGCCACCGTGACCGGCTTGCCGGCCGTCGCCTCGTTGATCGCGGCGCGCACGTAGTTGTTGGCGATCCTGCGGTCGGATTCGCGCGCGCTGCGCTTGTCGTCGATGGCGCCGTTGTAGACGATCTTGCCCGCGGGGTCGACGACGAACATGTGCGGCGTCGTCTTGGCCGAGTACGCGCGGCCCGTGGCGCTCGTGCTGTCGAGCAGCACGGCCTTCGGCGCGGCGCCGCTGGTTTTCACCCACGCGTTCATCTGGGCGGCACTCTTGTACTCGCCGTGGTTCTGGTTCGTCGAATTGATCATGAGCCAGGCGACGTCCTTGCCGCCGGCTTCCTTCTGCAGCGCCTGCATCGCATCGGCGCCGTACTGGGCCTGCACGAACGGACAATCGGGGTTCGTCCATTCGAGCACGACGAACTTGCCCCGGTAGTCGGAAAGCTTGACCGCCTTGCCGGCGGTGTCGGTGATCGTGAAGTCCGGGGCGGCGGTGCCCACGGTGACGGCGAGCGCGGCGCCGGCGACGAGCGCGAACGAGAGCGGGAGCAGAGTGACGAAGCGTGGAAGCGACATGGCGACCTCACATATCGATGATGTTCGGAAAAACGGCCACCGCCTTCAAATGGTGGCCAGCGCGTCCAGCACCAGCTGAGTATGCAGGACTTCCGGCAGCAGCAAAGGTTCCTTGCCCGGCCTGTACAACACGTAGACGGGGACGCCCTGGCGGCCCAGCGCCGCCAGCGCCTGCGTGATCGCGGGATCGCGGCGCGTCCAGTCGGCGCGCACGAGCGCGACGCCGCGCTGCGCGAACGCGTCCTTGACGGCGCTGGTATTCAGCACCAGCCGCTTGTTCACCTGGCACGTCACGCACCAGGCGGCGGTGAAGTCGACGAACACCGCCTTGTCGCCCGCCGTGAGTTCGTTGAGGCGCGCGGGCGTGTACGGCTGCCACGGATCGGTCACGCCCGACGTCGTGCGCGCCTGCACCGGCGCCAGTGGATCGCGCTCGGAACCGGCCGTGAACAGCGGCCAGGCGACGATCGCGGCGGCGACGAGCCCGAGCACCGCGATCGCCGAAAACGCGCGCGCCGCGCCGAACCGGTATGCGCGCCACGCCCACAGCGCGAACGCGACGACGACGAGCGTCACCAGCAGGCGCACGACGGCATCGTTGTCGACCTGCGCGCCCAGCACCCACACCAGCCACGCGACGGTCGCGTAGAGCGGAAAGGCGAGGAACTGCTTCAGCCGCTCCATCCAGGCGCCCGGCTTCGGCAGCATGCGCCGCCAGCCCGGGAACCATGTCAGCAGCACGAACGGCAGCGCCATGCCGAGGCCGAGCGCCACGAACACGAGCAGCGTGAGCGCCGCCGGCTGCGCCAGCGCGAAGCCCAGCGCCGCGCCCATGAACGGCGCCGTGCACGGCGACGCGATCACCACCGCCAGCACGCCGGACAGCGCCGAGTTGACGTAGCGATTGCGCGCCGTCCACCCCGCGGCCGACGACGGCACCAGCGTGGCGAACTCGAAGGCGCCCGACAGGTTGAGCGCGAGGACGAAGAACAGCAGCGCCAGCGCGGTGACCATCGCCGGCGACTGCAGCTGGAAGCCCCAGCCGAACTGCTCGCCCGCCGCGCGGAACGCGAGCAGGATCGCGGCGAGCGCCACGAACGTCGCGATGACGCCGGCGCCGAAACTCAAGCCCTCGAGCCGCAGCTTCTCGCGATTGCCGTGGCCGGGCGCGGCCAGCGACAGCGCCTTGATCGACAGCACGGGGAACACGCAAGGCATGAGGTTCAGCACGATGCCGCCCAGGAAGGCGAACGCCAGCGCCAGCGTCAGCGAGAGGCCGTCGGCGGCCGGCCGCGGCGCGACGTTCAGCGCCGGAGCGGGTGCCGCGACCGGCTTCGGTCCGGCGACCACGGCGCCGGTCAGCGGCGCGTCCACCGTCATCGCCGCAACCGGCGCGCCGCCGCTCGCGAAGCCGTCGCGCGCGGTGATGACGCCCGCCACCTGCGTGAAGCCCGGCGCCAGCTGGTTGGCGACCGGCAACGTCAGGACGAACGTGCCGTTCGGGTCGCGGACGAACGTCTGCGTGGCGGACGCCTCGACGCGGCCCTCCTGGTACGGGAAGAAATGCACGCCCGCGGGCGCGGGGGCGCCGGCGGGTCCGGTCAGCGTGACGACGACCTTCTGGCCGTCGCCGCGCGCCGCGAACAGCCAGCCCGGCACCTTGCCCGGCAACGCCTCGCGCGTGACGGCGATGGCCTTGCCCCACTGCGGATACGGATCGGAACGCTCGCCCACCGGCAATACGAGGTCGAGCTGCGCCTCCTCCGGGATGCACGTCTCGCGGCAGACGAGCCACTCGGCCTTGGCGGCGAGCGTCAGCGCGTCTCCCGGCTGGACGGTGCGCGGCACCGCGATGTCCGTCAGCAGCAGGACTTCGCCTTCGTAGCCATAGTTGACGAGCGGACCCGCGGGAAGCGCGTGCGGTGCGGGCCACTGCACGGGACCGGCGGTCACGCCATCGGGCAGCTTCCAGGTGATCGTCGTCGGCAGCCCGGAATCGCCGGGATTCTGCCAGTACGTATGCCAGCCGTCGGCCATCTTGAGGCGCAGCGCGACGGTGGTCGTCTGGCCGGGCACGAAGGCCGTGCGCTCGGCGACGAGTTCCGCCTCGACGTATTGCGTCTTGACCGGCGCGGCCGTCACCACGCCGGCCAGGAGAGCGGCGAACACGGCGGCAAGCAGGAAGGCGGGCGTTCGGGTCATGGGGACAAGCGTGCGCGCGACCTATGGTCAACAGCCATTGGTTCGTCGCGCTTCCGCTTCGGTTCCTTGCAAACGCTACAATTATCGCCCTTTTCCCGACACGCGGCTCCAGGCGACGAGCGGCTATGACAATAGCATAGCCGGCGGCGGGTGGATTCCCCGTTCAATCCCCGCTCATGCTCGAAGCCTTCCTCGTCTCCACCGCCGTCGTCGCGGTGGGTGAACTCGGCGACAAGACCCAGTTGCTGGCGCTGGTGCTGGCGGCCCGCTATCCGCGGCCGTGGCCGATCGTCGCCGGCATCTTCGTCGCCACACTCGCCAACCACACGATCGCCGGCTGGGTCGGCAACTGGGTGCGCGGCGTGCTGCCGCCGGACGTGCTGCAGTGGCTGCTGGCGCTGTCGTTCTTCGCCGTCGCGGCGTGGGCGCTTGAAGCCCGACAAGCTCGACGACGACGACGCGGTCCCGGCGTCGAGGTGGGGCGTGTTCGGCATCACCGTCGTCGCGTTCTTCTTGGCCGAGATGGGCGACAAGACGCAGATCGCGACCGTCATGCTCGCCGCCAAGTTCGCGTCGCTCGCCGCGGTCGTCGTGGGCACGACGCTCGGGCTTCTGATCGTCAACGTGCCGACGGTGTTCATCGGCCGCGCGGCGGCCGAGCGCATTCCGTTCCGCGCCGTGCGCATCGCCGCGGCGGCGCTGTTCGCGGCGCTCGGCGTCTGGGTGCTGCTGGCGCCGCACTTCGGCGGGTGATCGCAATCGACCCGGTATAATCAAAGGCTTAGCCGAACACGACCATGACAGCGTTCAACCCCCGCGAAATCGAATCCGTCGCCCAGTCGGCGTGGAAGACCGGCGACGTCTACCGCGCGACCGAGGACCACGGCAAGCCCAAGTACTACTGCGTGTCGATGCTGCCCTATCCATCGGGCGTGCTGCACATGGGCCATGTGCGCAACTACACGATCAACGACATGATGTACCGGCAGATGCGGATGCGCGGCTTCAACGTGCTGACGCCGATGGGCTGGGACGCGTTCGGCCTGCCCGCCGAGAACGCGGCGATGAAGAACGGCGTGCCGCCGGCGCAGTGGACGTACGAGAACATCGCCTACATGAAGGGCCAGTGCGAGGCGATGGGCTGGGCGATCGACTGGTCGCGCGAATTCGCGACCTGCGATCCCGCGTACTACAAGTGGAACCAGTGGATCTTCCTGAAGATGCTCGACCGTGGCATCGCGTACCTGAAGACGGGCGTGGTCAACTGGGATCCGGTCGACCAGACGGTGCTCGCGAACGAGCAGGTGATCGACGGGCGCGGCTGGCGCTCGGGCGCGCCGGTCGAGAAGCGCGAAATCCCGATGTACTACCTCAAGATCACCGACTACGCCGAGGAGCTGCTCGAGTTCCTCGACCGCATGCCCGGCTGGCCCGAGCGCGTGAAGGCGATGCAGGCCAACTGGATCGGCAAGAGCGTCGGCGTGCGCTTCGCGTTCCCGCACGACATCGCCGATGCCAGCGGCGCCGTGATCGGCGGCGGCCGCATGTATGTGTTCACGACGCGTCCCGACACGATCATGGGCGTCACGTTCTGCGCGGTGTCGCCCGAGCATCCGCTCGCCGCGCATGCGGCGGCCGGCAATCCGAAGCTCGCGACCTTCATCGACGAATGCCGGCGCGGCTCCGTGATGGAAGCCGACCTCGCGACGATGGAAAAAAAGGGCATGCCCACCGGCCTCTTCGTCCGCCATCCGCTGACCAACGAGTCCGTCGAGGTGTGGGTCGGCAACTACGTGCTGATGAGCTACGGCGACGGCGCGGTGATGGGCGTGCCGGCGCACGACGAGCGCGACTTCGAGTTCGCGAAGAAATACGGGCTGCCGATCAGGCAGGTGATCGCGGTGGAGGGCGAGCAGTTCTCGACCGACGCCTGGCAGCCCTGGTATGCCGACAAGGAACGCGGGCGCTGCGTGTTCTCCGTCAAGTACGACGAGCTGCCGTACGCGGCGGCGGTCGACGCCGTCGCGGCCGACTTGTCCGCGCTGGGCCTGGGCGAGAAGAAGACGACGTACCGGCTGCGCGACTGGGGCATCTCGCGCCAGCGCTACTGGGGCACGCCGATCCCGATCATCCACTGCGCCAAGTGCGGCGCCGTGCCGGTGCCGGAAAAGGACCTGCCCGTCGTGCTGCCCGAGGATTGCGTGCCCGACGGGTCGGGCAACCCGCTCGCCAAGCGCGCCGATTTCGTCGACACGACGTGCCCGAAGTGCGGCGGCGCGGCCAGGCGCGAGACCGACACGATGGACACGTTCGTCGACTCGTCCTGGTACTACATGCGCTACACGTGTCCGGACGCGCCGACGATGGTCGACGCCCGCAACGAGTACTGGAATCCGATGGACCAGTACATCGGCGGCATCACGCACGCGATCCTGCACCTGCTGTACGCGCGCTTCTGGACGAAGGTGATGCGCGACATGAAGCTCGTGACGATGGACGAGCCGTTCACGCGGCTGCTGACGCAGGGCATGGTGCTCGACCACAGCTACTTCCGGCGCACCGCGAAGGGCGGCCTCGACTACGTCGCGCCGAAGGACGTCGACGTCGTGCGCGACGCCTCCGGCCACATCACCGGCGCGCGCCTGAAGTCCGACGGCTCGGCGCTGGAATACGGCGGGCTCGGCACGATGTCGAAGTCCAAGCTGAACGGCGTCGACCCGCAGGACATCATCGACCAGTACGGCGCCGACGCCGGGCGCCTGTTCGTGATGTTCGCCGCGCATCCGGAGGCCACGCTCGAATGGTCGAACGCCGGCGTCGAGGGAGCGCATCGCTTCTTGAAGCGCCTGTGGACGTTCGGGCAGGCGCATGCCGATGTCGTGAAGTCGAGCGCCGGCGCTTTCGATTTCCGCGATGCCGACGACGCGGTGCGCGCCGCACGGCGCGAGCTGCACGTGACGCTGAAACAGGCCAACTACGACTACGAGCGCATCCAGTACAACACCGTGGTGTCGGCCGGCATGAAGATGCTGAACACGCTGGAAGCCGTTCCCGCCAATGCCCGCGGCAGCGCGGCGCTCATCCGCGAAGGCCTGTCGATCGCGCTGCGCGTCCTCTACCCCGTCGTCCCGCACACGACGTGGGTGCTGTGGCGCGACCTGGGATTCACCGCCGCGGGAGGCGACCTGATCGACGCCGCGTGGCCGGACGTGGACGCCGCCGCGCTGGTGCAGGACGAGATCGAGCTCGTGCTGCAGGTCAACGGCAAGCTGCGCGGCAAGATCGTCGTGCGCGCCAAGGCCGACAGGGATGAGATCGAAGGCGCCGCGCGCGCCAGCGCCGAAGTCGCGAAGCACGCCAACGGTGCGCCGATCAGGAAGATCATCGTGGTGCCCGGGCGGCTCGTCAATGTGGTGGTCTGACCTCGCGTCGCGGCGCGGGTCGCGCGTGGCGTACGGGCACCGCTCGCGCAATGGCCTGCGCGCGATCGCGGTCATCGCGCTGGCCGCCGCGCTCGGCGCCTGCGGGTTCCACCTGCGCGGCGACGCCGACTATCCGTTCGCGACGATCTTCGTCAACGCGCCGCCGGCGCCGCCGCTGGCGACCGAGCTCGCCCGCACGATTACCGCGGCCAGCAAGACGCGCGTCCTCGATACTGCCGTGGGCGCCGATGTCATTCTCGACGTCCCCATCGTCATCGACGACAAGGACGTGCTGTCGCTGTCGTCGGGCGGCTCGGTGCGCGAATACCAGCTCGTCAAGCGCGTGCAGTTCCGGCTGCACGACAAGGAAGGCAACGACTGGATGCCGGCCGGCGAGATCGTCGTGCGCCGCTCGTACACGTTCAACGAGACGCAGGTGCTGGCGCGCGACCTGCAAGAGGCGCGGCTGTTGCGCGAAATGCAGACGGATGCCGTCCAGCAGATCATCCGCCGGTTGCAGGCATCGCGGAAGCCAACGTAGATTTCGGGCACGAGCTTCGCCCGTGCCGGATCCGCCGTGCAACTCAAACACGAAGACTTAGGCAGCCATCTCGCGCGCGAAGTGAAGGCGCTGTACGTCGTCCACGGCGACGAGCCGCTGCTCGCGCTCGAAGCGGGCGATGCGATTCGCGCCGCGGCGCGCGCGGCCGGCGTCGTCGAGCGCGAGGTGCTCGTCGTGGAGCCAGGCTTCCGGTGGGATGCGTTCGTTGGCGCCAATGCCAACGCGAGCCTCTTCGGCGAGCGCAAATTCCTCGACCTGCGCCTTCCGTCGGGCAAGCCGGGCGTCGAAGGCGGCCGTGCGCTCGAAGCCTACGCCGCCCATCCCAATCCGGACAACGTCACGCTGGTCACGCTGCCGCGGCTCGATCGCGCGGCGCAGGCGTCGGCATGGTTCTCCGCGCTGGCCGACGCCGGCGTCACGGTGGCCGTCTATCCGGTCGAACGCGAGGCGCTGCCCGGCTGGATCGCATCGCGGCTGCAACGGCAGCGCCAGCGCGCGTCGCGCGAGACGCTGACGTTCCTGGCCGAAAGCTGCGAAGGCAACCTGCTCGCCGCACGGCAGGAAGTCGAGAAGCTCGCGCTGCTGCTGCCCGAAGGCGAGCTCCAGCACGAGGCCGTCGAGAACGCCGTGGCCGACGTGGCGCGCTTCGACATCTTTCAGCTCTCGGAAGCATGGCTCGCCGGCGACGCCACGCGCGCGATACGGATCCTCCGCGCGCTGCAGGCGGAGGGCGAACCGGCGACACTCGCGATCTGGCAGCTCTCCGAAGACGTCCACGCGCTCGCCGCCGTCAGCACGATGGTGCGCGGCGGGACGCCCCGTGTCCGCCGCCGTGCGCAGCGCTCGCGTCTGGGGCAAGCGGCAGCCGGCGCTCGAACGCGCCGCGCAGCGCGTGGCGCCGACGCTGATCGCGCCGCTGCTTTGCGCCACGGCCCGGCTCGATGCGCTGTCGAAGGGAATCGGCCGCGGCAACGTGTGGGACGAGCTCGCGACCACTGCGCTGGCGCTCGCGGGCAAGCCCGTGCTGCCGTTAGGGGTCTGCCGTTAGGGGTCAGAGCGATCGTTATCGGCAGTCAGGGCCGTCCGTTAGGGGTCAGAGCGGTAATTATCGGCAGTCAGGGCCGTCCGTTAGGGGTCAGAGCGGTAACTATCGGCAGTCACGTCCGTGGTAAGCGGTAACTAGGCCGATCGTTACGGCTCACCTGGACCGTGACTGCCGATAGTTACCGCTCTGACCCCTAACGGACGGCCTGACTGCCGATAGTTACCGCTCTGACCCCTAACGGACGGCCCTGACTGCCGATAGTTACCGCTCTGACCCCTAACGGCCTAGCGCTGGACCGTGCGCTGGTCACTCACTTCGCGTGCTTGTGATCGTCCTTGCCGCTTCCGTTGCCCTTGCCGCGCGGGACGTCGAGCACGAGGTCCGCGGCGCCGGCTTCCTTGCCGCGCTTCTCGAGATCGGCCATGAGGCCCGCATCGGAGAGGTCGAGCGCCGTCGAATGGTCCCAGTCGTGCCGCGCGACCTTTTCGAGCGGCCCCACCACATGCGCGTCGTCGACCTCGATGGCGAGCTCGCGGCGGGCATCGAAGCTCCCGGGCGCCAGGTTGACCGAGCCGACGATCGCCCGCGCGCCGTCGGCGAGCATCATCTTGCCGTGCAGCCGGATGTGCTTCAGCTTGTGCACCTTGGCGCCGACATCGTTCATGATCCGCAGGCCGCCCACGCCCTCGATCAGCTTCTCCTTCTTCAGCGTGTGCGGCGGCCGGGCGATGATGTGCACCTTGACGCCGCGGCCGGCGGCGCGCACGACCCGCTCGATGATCACCGCGTCCTGGTAACGCTCGTTCTGCAGCCACAGCGTGTGCTGCGCGCGGTCGATGAAATGGGCGAAGCGCTCGCGCCCGTTGGTGTTGCACCAGATGAGCGGCGAGCCCTCGTGCGGCGTGAACGCCTGCCGCTTCCAGTCGGCGTCGAAGCACTCGATGACTTCGCGCACCTCCGTGGCATGCTCGGTGACGATGGCGTAGTCGCGCGTTTGCGTGACATTGCGCGTCTCCCAGTTGAGCGACATGACGTAGGCCGCCGTGTCGTCGACGACCATCGATTTTTCGTGCGTCAGCTCGAAGGCCGGGTTGCTGTCCAGCACCGAAACGCCCGCCTCGACCAGCTGCCGGCGCGAATCCTCGTTCTCCGTCTCGCCGCTGCGGCGCGCCGGATTGAGCATCACGCGCACGTCCACGCCGCGCCTTTTCGCGGCGACCGTCGCGGCGATAAGTCCGGGATCGGAGAACACGAACATCTTGATGCGCAGCGCCTTTTGCGCGGACTCGATGGCGGCCAGCAGCGGCGCGGCGCCGGCATCGGGAAGGACGATCAGCGAACGGGACATGGCGAATGACTTCACGTGGAGGACGGTGCGGGAGAGTCGCCGAACTGCACATGGTACAGGTCGGCGTAGAGGCCATTCTGCGCCAGCAGCTGCAGGTGCGTGCCCTGCTCGGCGACGACGCCATTGGCGAGCACGAGGATGTTGTCGGCGTCGCGGATCGTCGACAGCCGGTGGGCGATCGTGATGACGGTGCGGCCCTTCATCAGCCGCTCGAGGCCTTCGATCACCAGCCGCTCCGATTCGGTGTCGAGCGCCGCCGTCGGCTCGTCGAGGATCAGGATCGGATTGTCGCGGATCACGGCGCGGGCGATGCCGATGCGCTGGCGCTGGCCGCCCGACAACGTGTCGCCGCGCTCGCCGACGACGGTGTCGTAGCCCTGCGGCATCTTGGCGATGAACTCGTCGGCATTGGCGAGCTTCGCGGCCGCGACGATCTCCTCGTCCGTGGCGCCGCCCGGACGGCCGTAGGCGATGTTGTCGCGCAGCGTCCCGCGGAACAGCACCGTCTCCTGCAGCACGAAGCCGATCTGCCGCCGCAGCGGATGCAGCTCGAAGTCGCGCAGGTCGGTGCCGTCGATCAGCACGCGCCCGCCGGTGGGGTCGTAGAAGCGCGGAATGAGGCTGACGATCGTCGACTTGCCGCTGCCGGTGCCGCCGACGATGCCGATGATCTGGCCCGGCTTGACGCTGAAGCTGACATCCTTCAGCACCGGCGCATCCGCGTTGTAGCCGAACGCGACATGCTCGAACGTGATCTCGCCCTTGAACTTCGGCGGCGCGATCGCGCCCGGCCTTTCGGGAATCACGTCGTCGGCCGCGAGGATCGTCTGGATGCGCTCCAGCCCCACCGCCGTCTGCGCGATCGTGTTCGTCATCTTCGCCAGGTCCTGCACCGGCTTGAAGAACTTGGACAGGTACGCGAGGAACACCGTGAGCGCGCCGACCGTCATCGCGTCGGCGAGGATGAGCGACGTGCCGCGCCACAGCACGAAGCCAGTGCATACGGCGACCACGATGCCCACGACCGGCGACAGCAGCGACTTCACGCGGCGCGCCTTGAGCGCCGCCTGCACGGTGGCGCGGCTCGCCTCGTCCATCCGCTTGCTTTCGAGGTCCTGCCGGTCGAACGCGCTGACCGAGCGCACCGACCCCAAGCCCTGCTGCGCGACGGCGACGATCTCGCTCTGCCGCTTGCGCACGTCGCGCGTCGCGTCCTTGACCGCCTTCTTGAACCGCATGACGAACAGCAGCAGGAACGGCGTCACGCCGACGGCGATCAGCGCGAAGTCCCAGTTCAGCCAGAACATGATGCCGAGCATGCCGACGATCGTCATCATGTCGACGATGATCGACAGCGTGGCCGACGACGCGAAGTCCTGCACGGTCGCCACGTCGCTCGTCAGCGTCGACAGCAGCGTACCGGTCTGGTGCGTCGAGTAGTAGCCGAGCGACAGCCGGTGCAGGTGGTCGTAGATGCGGATCCGCAGGTCGTGCGCCACCCACTGGCCGACGCTTTCCGTGTAGTAGTTGTCGATGTAGTCGGCCACCGAATCCAGGACGGCGATGACGATCGTCGCGATCGCGGCGAAGAGCGCCAGGCCCATCGTGTCGCGGTCGATGCCGAAGTCGTGGATCCACGTCAGCCACTCGGGCAGCTTGTCGTGGCCGAGCGCGTTGTCGAGGACGATCTTGAGCGGCCACGGCGCGGCCAGGCTCATCAGCGTTTCCACCATCATCGCGGCGAACACGACGAGCACCCACGTCCGGTACGGCCGGATCAGCGAGCGGACGAGCCCGGACATCCAGCCTTTGGGCTGCGCCTGCACGAGGTCGCCCGGCGCGACGACGGGCGGGAGGGAGTCGGGCATGGACGAAGGTCGGTGGATTCTAGGCGGGGCAATGGTTGCGGCGATGACGCGCGGCCGTCAAGGCTAAGGCAACGGATCGGCGATGGGCGTGCACGCCGCTCGGCGTTCGCCGAGCGTGCACGACGTGAGCAACTGGCCGTTGGCATCCCATGCCGTAAGCCGCCAGCCGGGGCCGTTGCGCTCCATCGTCATGAACCCGAAGCGCGTGCTCGAGACGATTTCCGCCACCACGGCGCCGGGCGCCGGCTGCGCGTCGGCCGGAAACGGCACGGGAAACGGCTGGTCCGCCCAGTCGCCGCCGTTGCCGGTGATGAACTGCGGCGGGTGCGGCGTCCTGAAACTGACGATCTCCAGGATGTGGTTGTGGCCGGCGAGCAGTGCCTCGATCGTGGGCGGAAACAGCACCGCCGGGTACAGCGGATCCAGCACCGACTGCAGGCCGGCATTGCCGGGATAGGGGAATTGCGGGCGCCCGGGGTTCGACGCGAAGCCCAGCACCGGATGGTGGCTGATGAAGAACGCGCCCGGCTTGCGCGCGCCGAGCGCGAAGATCCGCTCGAACTGCGCGCGATAGTTGACGTACATGAGTTCGGTGGGCGCGAGCGGACGGACGCCGACGGCCGAGGAATCGAACACGAGGAACTGCGTGTCCGCATGGCGGCCGAGCGGCACGGCGTACGGTTCGCTGTAGTTGCCGATATCGTCGTCGGCGGCCGCATTGCAGTTTGCAAGCGGCGCGACCGGACGCGGGTCGAGAAAGCGCCACCAGCCCTGGCCGGCACGATTGCACGATTCGTGATTGCCGCGGACGACGATCCACGGTGCGGCCGCGAAGAGATTGCGCGCCGGATGGAAGAGATCGGCCCGCCATGCATCCCAGCCGTAGCCCCACGGGCTGTCGGCGCAGCCGGCGTTGCCCGGCGCGCACGGGCTTTCGCGGTAGTGATAATCGCCGACGTGGATGACGAGGTCGGGCGCCGTGGCGGCGGCGGCGTTCGCCACGCGCTCGAACGGCCACAGCGTGGGATCGTCGCAGGCCTGGAAGACCTTGTAGCTCGAATTGACGGTGCAACCGGTGTCGCCCAGGATGACGATGCGCCGCGGGCTTGGCCGCGGCAATGGCAGCGCCACGCCGCCGACGGCGGCGCGCAGCGCGTTCGGCGGCAACGCCGCCTCGCACGTCACGACCGGAAACGCCGACGCCTTCGGTGCCGGCAGGTCGCTCCGCGACGGCCGCACCGGAATCGTCTCCGCCGGCATTCGCACCGACATCGGCTGCGCGGCGCCGTCGATCTCGATGGCCGGGCAATGCGCCGCCAGCGTGATGACGCGGGCGACGGCGGCGCCATCGGGCCCGAGCACCACGTAGGCGTAGTCGCCGGATGCCGGTGGTTGCAGCGGCGACGACACGCATCCGCCGAGCAGCCCGACCGCCGCCATCCACCCGAACCGCTTCATCGAAAATCACCCCATAGCGCATGCACGGCCGCGAGCGCGGCGACCGCCGCCGTCTCGGTGCGCAGGATGCGCGGGCCCATCCGCACCGGCGTCACGCCGGCGCGCACGGCGCGCGCGATTTCGTCGGCGGTAAAGCCGCCTTCGGGCCCGACGAGGACATCGAGCGCAGCGGTGGGTGCGGCCAGGGCGGCGAGCGGCTCGCCGGCATCGGGGGCCAGCACGATGCCCGCGCGCCCGGCGCCGCGCGCCGCCAGCCATTCGGCAAAGTCGGTGGCGCCGGCTACCACCGGAATGCGATTGCGTCCGCACTGCTCGCACGCGGCGAGCGCGATCTGCCGCCAATGCGCCTGCCGCTTGTCCCCGCGCTCGCCGTTGGGAAACCGCGCGCTGCGCGTCGTGACGACGGGCTGGATGACCGCCACGCCCAGCTCGACCGCCTTGCGCACGACGAAATCCATCGCGTCGTTGGCGGCGATACCCTGCACCAGCGTGACCGCCACCGCGGATTCGCGCTCCACCGCGGCGAAGGCGTCGATGCGCACGGCCGCGCTGCGCTTGTCGGCGCGCACGAGCGTCGCGGCGAACTCGCCGCCCGCACCGGTGAACAGCGTCAGCGCGTCGCCGACGCCGAGCCGCAGCACCCGCAACGCGTGGTGCGCGGGCGCGTGGGGCAGGTCGATCTCGCGGCCGACAGCGTCCGCCGTCAGCGGCGCCTCCACGAAAAAACGCGGCACGCTCATCGCATCAAGCGGCGGCGGCCGTGTCCACCAGGTCGCGATACGCGTGCCACGTCGCGTGCCCGATCACCGGCACCGTCACGATCAGGCCCGCGAACCAGGTGGCAAAGCCCGGCGCCACCAGCAGGACGATCAGCAGTCCCCAGACGATCATCGCCGGCACGTTGGCGGCCGCCGCCTTCAGGCTCGTCAGCACGGCGACGATGCCGTCGGTGTTGCGGTCGAGCATCATCGGCACCGACACGACGCTGATCGAAAACACGAGGATCGCGAAGAACCCGCCGACGCAGAGGTAGACCAGCAGGAACTCGATCGTTTTCCATCGAAAAGATCCGGCCGACGAGGGAAATGAGCCGGTGACCAGCGCCGAGACGAACTGGTACGCGTGGCGGAACACGATGTAGACGAGGAATCCCATCACCGCGAAGCACGCGCCGTAGAAGGCGCTCGGCAGCGGATGCGCGCGGAAGTCGCGCCAGCCCGCGGCGAGCCAGCGGAACGGCGCGTAGGCGTCGACGATGCGGACGGCGGGAATTCCGGGCTGCGGCTGCGCGACCTGCGCCATCGTCGATCCTAAAAGTCACCGTCGTATCCGCGGCGTTCGGCGTGGCGCGATTGTACTGCGCGGCCGCGCGCTACCCATGCACCGCGAGCTGCTTCAGACGAACCCGCGCAGCGCGTCGAGCACGGCGTCGGGTTGCTCGGCCATCATCGCATGCCCGGCTCCGCTCAACGTGACCACCCGCTGGTCGGCCAACGCGCCGAGCAGCGCCTGGGCGCCCTTCGGCGGCGCCATCAGGTCGCGCTGGCCGAGAATCGCCAGCACCGGGCAGCGGACGCGCGCGGCCGCATCGAGCCCGCCCGCGTAGGCGTTGCACGCGGCGAGATCGGCATACAGCGCGCCGGGCCGCGCCCGCTCCATCAGGCGCATCGCGGCGCCGATCATCCACATGCCGGGCACCTGGTTGCCGCCCAACTGTTTCGCCGTGCTGTGCGACCAGCCGTTGATCAACTCGAACGCGACATGGTCGTCGGCCTTCGCGGCGGCCAGCAGCGCTTCGCTCACCGGCATCGGCACCGCGGGGCCGAGCAGCGCGATCTTCGTCACGCGCTGCGGAAATTCGGCGGCGCACGCGAGCGCCGCGAGCGCCCCCAGCGAGTGGCCGACGACAGCGGCCGCGGGGATGCCCGCGGCGTCGAGCACCCGCGGCAGCCACTTCCCGATCGCTTCGACGGAGGCGAGCGGCGCGCCGGCCGACCGGCCATGCCCCGGCAGGTCCACCGCCAGTACGTTGTAACCGTGGTGGGCGAAATAGCGCGACTGCAGCGCCCACACGCTGTGATCGTTCGCGGCGCCATGAACGAAGAGCAGCGTGGGCTGCGCGGCGACGAGCGGGCGCGTTCCCGTGTACGCGTAGACCTCCGCACCGTCGACGAGTCATCCGCATGCGGCGCTCACGCCTTGCCGGCGGCATGCAGCGCGCGCGACAGGTCTTCGATCAGGTCGTCCGGATCCTCGAGGCCGATCGACAGGCGGATCGTGCCTTCGGTGATGCCGGCCCTGACGAGGTCTTCGGCCGACATCCGGAAATGCGTCGTGGAGGCCGGGTGGATCACCAGCGACTTGGCGTCGCCGACGTTGGCGAGATGCGAAAAGAGCGTCAGCGACTCGATCAGGCGGCGCCCCTGCGCGCGCGTGCCCTTGATCGCGAAGCTGAACACCGCGCCGCAGCCGCGCGGCAGCAGCCGCTGCGCGAGCGCGTGATCCGGATGCCCGGGCAGCTCCGGATAGCCCACCGCGCCGACGAACGGATGCGCGGCGAGGAACGCGACGACGCGGCGCGCGTTGTCGACGTGCTTCGCCATCCGCAGCGGCAGCGTTTCGATGCCCTGCAGGATCTGGAACGCGGTGAACGGCGCCATGCACGCGCCGAAATCGCGGACGCCCTCGCGCCGCGCGCGCAGCAGGAACGCGCCGGTCGTCGATTCCTCCGTGAACACCATGTCGTGAAAGCCGTGGTACGGCTGCGTCAGCGTCGGGAACTTGGCGCGCGAGAGCGCGCTGTCCCAGTCGAACCGGCCGGAGTCGACCAGCACGCCGCCGATGACGACGCCGTGGCCGGACAGGAACTTGGTCGCCGAGTGGAACACGAGGTCGGCGCCGTGCTCGAACGGCTGGATGAGCCAGGGCGTGGTGAACGTCGAATCGACGAGCAGCGGCAGCCCGTGCTCGTGCGCGAGCGCCGACACGCGCGGGATGTCGAGCACTTCGAGGCCCGGGTTGCCGAGCGTCTCGCCGAACAGCAGCCGCGTTTCCGGACGGATCGCCGCCCGCCACGCGTCGACGTCGCGCGCATCGACGAACGTCGTCTCGATGCCGAAGCGCGGCAGCGTGTAGTCGAGCAGGTTGTGCGACCCGCCATAGAGCGAACGCGACGCGACGATGTGGTCGCCGGCGCCGGCGATCGTCGCGATCGCGAGGTGCAGCGCCGCCTGGCCGCTCGCGGTGCCGATGGCGCCGACGCCGCCCTCGAGCGCGGCGATGCGCTCCTCGAGCACCGCCACCGTCGGATTGGAGATGCGCGAGTAGACATGGCCCGCGCGTTCCATGTTGAACAGCGCCGCCGCGTGGTCGCTGTCGGGAAAGACGAACGAGGCGGTCTGATAGATCGGCGTGGCCCGCGCGCCGGTCGTCGGATCGGGGACCGCGCCCGCGTGCAGCGAAAGCGTGTCGAAGCGGTGGGTCTTGGGTTTGCTCATCGGGTTTCCGGCGTCGAGCGCGATTCTAGGCGGAATCGCCGGCGGGCGTAAAATCGACGCGATGAAAGCGCCGACGACCAAGCGTCCGCCCGCCGACCTCGACGCGGTCGCGCCGCTGCCCGATCCGCTGCGGCGCGCGCCCGGCGCCGCCGTCGCGCGCGGGCGCGGCGCGACGTTCAATCCGGGCAACCGCTTCCGGCGCGACGAGCGCGAGGCGTACGACGACGGCTGGGCGCCGCTGCGCCAGGACGACGACGCGGGCACGGAGCAGCCCCGCATCGTCACCACGGTGACGATCCAGCGCGCGCGGACGATCATCAGTCGCAACGACTCGCCCGACATTCCGTTCACGCAATCGATCAACCCGTACCAGGGCTGCGAGCACGGCTGCATCTACTGCTACGCGCGGCCGTCGCACGCGTACCTCGACCTGTCGCCGGGCCTCGAGTTCGAGACGAAACTGTTCGCCAAGCCGGACGCGGCGGCGCTGCTGCGCGCCGAACTCGGGAGGCCGGGGTATGTCTGCGATCCCATCGCGCTCGGCACCAACACCGATCCGTACCAGCCGATCGAGCGCGAGTGGACGATCACGCGGCAGCTTCTCGAAGTGCTGGCGGCGCACGAGCACCCGTTCACGATCGTCACCAAGTCGGCGCTCGTCGAGCGCGACCTCGACCTGATCGCGCCGATGGCGGCGAAGAACATGGCGCGCGTCTACCTGTCGATCACGACGCTCGACCGCGATCTGGCGCGGACGCTGGAGCCGCGCGCGGCCGCGCCGCCGCGGCGGCTGCAGGCGATACGCGCGCTGCGCGACGCCGGCGTCCCGGTCGGCGTCCTCGTCGCGCCGGTGATCCCCCAGTTGAACGACCGTGACCTCGAGGCGATCCTCGAGGCCGCCGTCGCCCATGGCGCCGACAGCGCGGGCTTCATCATGCTGCGGCTGCCGCGCGAGGTGGCGCCGCTGTTCCGCGCGTGGCTCGACGAGCACTACCCGCTGCGCGCCGCGCACGTGATGAGCCTCGTCCAGCAGATGCGCGGCGGCCGCGACAACGATCCCGGGTTCGGATCGCGGATGCGCGGCACCGGCAACTTCGCCGACCTGATCGCCAAGCGCTTCGCGCTGGCCAAACGGCGGCTCGGCCTCGACGACCACCGGCAGGCGCCGCTCGACACGTCGCGGTTCCGCCCGCCGCGCGCCAACGAAGCGCAGGGCGAGCTGTTCTGATAACGTTGCGTTCGCGGCGTGCCGGACGACGTGGCGCGGCTTGCCCGCGGCGCCTTTAGGCCTCGCCGTCGACGACCCCTCTTCGCCAACCCACGACAGAACCGGACGAGGATGACGACACTGACGCAACGGCTCGCCGCGTGCTACACCGGCGCGGTCCACGACGTGCTGCGGATGATGGGCGAGCTGTCGGCGCAGACGCTGAAAGCACGCGGCGTCCTGGGATATGTCGTCGACGGCGGCTCCCGCGACACCGACCTCGTGCTGGACCAGGGCTTCCCGGTGTTCTGCTCGTTCGTCACGCCCTCCGATATCGTGCAGCGGTGGATTCCCGACCGCTACGGCGAACCGGTGACGATCGGCACCGTCACCATCGCCACCGGCGACTACCTGCTGGGTGACCGCGACGGCGTCGTCATCATCCCGCGCGCGCTGGCGGAGGAAGTCGTCGCCAGGACCGAAGAGGTCGTCGCGACGGAGTCGGACATGCGGCGCGCGCTGATCGGCGGCATGGACCCGATCGCCGCGTACAACCGGTATGGCAAGTTCTAGCCGGCTCGCCACGCTGGCCGCGATGGCGATCGCCGTCGCGGCGGTCGCGCACGACGCCGCGGCCCAGGTCTACAAGTGCAAGGACGCGAGCGGCAAGACGACCTACCAGCAGCGTCCGTGCGACGGCGGCGCCGCCGAGACGAACCTCGCCCCCGGACCCGCACCCACCCGTACGTCCACGCCGGGCCCCGCGTCCGCGCCGGCATCCGCGCCCCACTCCGAGCCTGCGTCGGCCCCGCGCCGGCGCCGACGCGCGACGAACCTTCCGCCGGAACGCCGAACACCCCGGTGGCGCAGCCCGCCGCGCCGCTGCCGCCGTTCGATCCGGCGCTGGCCAAGCTGATCGTGGCCAAGCGCGGCTGCGACGAGCGCTTGCCGGGATTCAGCCAGAAGGTGGCAGCCGACTACACACGGTGGCGCCAGAAGAACCTGCAACGCGTCGTGGTCACCGAACGGAGCCCCGAATTCGCGCTGCAGATGGACGACGCGCGCAAGCAGCGTGCGGCCGCCAAGACCAAGCCCACGCCCGCCGACATCGCGAAGGAGTGCGACGGCGTCGTCGCCTTCCTCGAACAGAACGCCGGGCCGTCCGATGCCCGGTTCGCAACACCCGAAGGCACCTGGAGGGTGTTCACCGACGCCCTGCGCAAGGGCGACGCAGTCGCCGCGTTGCGCTGCATGGGCGGGACCGCGCGCGACGGATACCAGCGCTCGTTCGAGCAGATGCAGGCGAAGGGTATGCGCGATTTCGCGAACACGATGCGCTCGCTGCGCGTGACGCACACCGGCAACGCCGACGGCCGCGGCGTGATCTCGAAGGTGGATGGCACCGAAAGCCACGTGGCGTTCGAGAAAATCGGCACCGAGTGGCGGATCGTCGACCTGTGAGCGCGGTGGCCGTGATGAAGCTCGCCGCCCCGGACAACGTGGCCGTGGCGCTGCGCCCGCTGCGCGCCGGCGAAACCGTGCTGCTCGACGGCGCCCTGCTGCGGGTCGAACGCGCCATCGCCGTCGGTCGCAAGATCGCCGCCCGGGACATCGCGCCCGGCGAGACGATCGTCAAGTACAACTGCCCGATCGGCCTCGCCACGCAGGACATTGCCGCCGGCGCCTACGTGCACACGCATAACGTGAAAAGCGGCTACCTGCCGACGTACACGTTGCCGACGTGACGACGCCGACGCTGCAGGGGTTCGCGCGCGCGGACGGTCGCAAGGGCATCCGCAACGTGGTGGTCGTCGCGTATCTCGTCGAGTGCGCGCATCACGTCGCGCGCGAGATCGCCGCGCCGTTCCGCGACGACGGCGTCCACCTGATCGGCTTCCCGGGCTGCTACCCCAACGCCTACGCACTCGCGATGATGGAAAAGCTGTGCACGCACCCCAACGTCGGTGGCGCGCTGCTCGTATCGCTCGGCTGCGAAGGCTTCGACAAGCGGCAGCTCGGGCGCGCGGTCGCGGCCTCGGGCCGCCCCGTGCACACGCTGGGCATCCAGGACGCCGGCGGCACGCGGACGACGATCGATGCGGGGCGCGACTGGGTCGCCGCCACGCTCGCCGGCTTGAAGGCGCAGCGCCCCGTACCGATGCGCGTCGACGAGCTGGTCGTCGGCACCATCTGCGGCGGCTCGGATGCCACGTCGGGCCTCACCGCCAACCCGGCGATGGGCGTCGCCTTCGACCTGCTCGTCGCCGCCGGCGCGAAGACGATCTTCGAGGAAACCGGCGAGCTGATCGGCATGGAGCACCTGATGGCGGCGCGCGCCGCGACGCCGGCGCTGGGGCACGAACTGAAGCGCACGGTCGCCAAGGCCGCGCGGTACTACGCGACGCTCGGATATGCGAGCTTCGCGCCCGGCAACGCCGACGGCGGCCTGACGACGATCGAGGAGAAATCGCTCGGCGCGTACGCCAAGTCCGGACAATCGCGCATCGACGGCATCGTCAAGCCAGGCATCGAGCCGCCGGCCGGCGGCTTGTATTTGCTCGATGTCGTGCCTGACGGCGAAGTGCGCTTCGGCTTTCCCAACATCAACGACAACGCCGAGATCGCCGAGCTCATCGCCTGCGGCGCGCACGTCATCCTGTTCTCGACCGGCCGCGGTTCGGTCGTGGGCTCCGCGATCGCGCCCGTCATCAAGGTGTGCGCCAATCCCGAGACCTGGAAGCGCATGCGCGACGACATGGATGTCGACGCCGGCCGCATACTGGAGGGGTGCGCGACGCTGCCCGAGGTCGGGCGCGAGATCTACGAGCTGATCGCGCGCGTCGGCAACGGCGAGCCTACGAAATCGGAGATGCTCGGCCACCAGGAATTCATCCTCACCTACAAGAGCTTCGAGCCGCTCGGACCGGCCTGCCTGCCCGTGTGAAGGCAACACGCGCGGCGGCATGCGGCGCCTTCCCCGCGGACGGCGCACGAAGTCACCACCCGCCGGCACCCGCATGTCGCAAGCACAAGGGACATCATGAACACCGAGAAAATCACGGTCCGCGCCACCGCCTCCGGGCAAACGATGGAAGTCGTCGTCCTGCACAAGCGCGTCGACGGGATCGAAGTCGTGCTGGGCGAAGGCGTCCACAACGTGCGCTGCCAGCTCTCGCCGACGCGCAACGGCATGGCGTACGCCGGCAGCGCGATGGGACGCGAGATCGTCTACGAGCGCAGCCGCGACCAGGTCAAGGCCGACATCGAGCGCGACAACGCTCCGCGCGCCGACTACAAGCGGCGCTGACCCCGGCGCATCGCCGCGCGGCCGCCAGGCGCCCGCCCCCGTGGCCGGTCGGCGGCGGTGGATAGGAGCCCACAGGCGGTCGCGCGGTCCGTTGTTGCGTCGCGGAAAACGCCGCCGGGCCCTCCCGCAAGCGGCTGTCCGGCGCTCCCATGCGCGGTTGGCGTCCGCCACGGCCCGAAATCGCTTACGCTATGACTTCTCGTCCAACCTGAAAGGGGTCGTCCATTGGCAAATCCCAACTATGCATTCGCGAAACGGCAGCGAGATCTCGCCAAGCAACGCAAAAAGGAAGAAAAGAAGAAGCGCAAGGCGGGACCCGCCGACGCGCCGCCCGTCGCCGAGGATGCGCCACCCGTCCCGCCGGAGACGCCGACCACCTGACGGCGGACGTTGCGCCGTCGTGCATGAGGCCCGTCTGTTCGGGCTGGCCTGACCGTTCAACCAGCCGGACCTGCGCCGGCCGCGCGTGATACGCCGGAGCGGTCGGCGATTGGTCGCGTGGCCGTCGTCGAGCCTCCGGGTGACCCGCTGGCGGCGAATCCTTAGGCCCGCGGCGACGGCCGGACCGATCGTCACCATGTCATTTGCGTCCATCGGCGCAGACGTACGCATCGTTGCAGTCCTACGAGGACTTGGGCGTCGTCCTCGTGTACCTGTTCGAGGGCGCCGAGCCGAACCAGACCCGGTTCCGAACCACCTTCGCACGCCCCGAGCAGTTCAAGTTCGCCTGGGTCTCGCAGCATCCGTTTCCACCGCTACGCGGGATCGAATGGAAAAGCGCGATCTGGACGAGTGCGGACGGCGCGTTTACGCGTTACGGTTTCGGACCCGATCCGGAACGGGCGACCAAGGTGGAGTCGTTGCCGATGACCGTCGCCGGCGCCACGGGCGTATCGCAGGGATCCGTCTACACGATTGCCGCGTTGCTGCTCGGTCCGCGCCAATGGCGCCTGCCGCGACGTGGTGCCCCCCGGCGACGGCGGCCTGCTCGCGGTGCTGGGCATGCGCGTCGACGTTCGCCGCGACACGCTGTGGGTGGCGAGCGCGGCGGCGCCGTTCATGCTGAACGCAACGCCCGCGGAGGCCGGACGCGCGATGCTCTCGCGGATCGACCTGGCGCGTGGCCGCGTCGCGGCTTCGCATGCGTTGGCGGGCCCGGGACTGCTCAACGACGTGGCGCTCGCCCCGGATGGTTCCGTCTACGTCACCGAGTCGCATGGCGGGACGGTGTACCGGCTCGCGCGCGAAGGCACCGAATTGCGCGCGATCCTGCCGCCCGAGAGCTTCGAGAGCCCGAACGGCATTGTCGTGCTGCGCGGCGGCGAGCTGCTGGTGACGGATTTCGACGGCCTCGCGCTGGTCGTCGACCCGTCCGGCGCCGCGCCGCGGATCGAGCGGCTGGCCACACCCGGCGACCGCTATCTGGGCGGCATCGACGGTCTCGCGCTGTCCGGCAAGCGGGTGATCGCCATCCAGAACCTGGTCGGCCGCTCGCGCGTCTGGGCGCTGACGGTGGATACGCGCCAGCGGCGTGTCGCGCAAGCCGCCTTGCTGCTGCGCGGGCATCCGGACTTCCTCAATCCGACCACCGGCGTGGCGACGGGCAATCGCTTCGTCTTCATCGCCGACCCCAAGCTGCAGCAGACGAAGCGCGACGGCGACCTCACCGACCTGCCCGCCGGACGCCGTGGGCATCGTCTGCTCGAACTCAAACTGGCCGCCGTGCCGTGACGACGCCGTTCGTCGCGGCGATTGCGCGGGAACTCATGCGCGCGTTAGTCAGGCGATGCGCCGGCCGCGCGCACTCGCGTCGCGCACGGCTTTAAGCCTGCCGCTTCAATGCAGAGGGCTTGCGCGTCCCGCTTCCGCCCGCCGCGCCAGGCGCGCGCCCCAGAGACTGCGCGGCTTGTGCACGAGACGCTCGGCGATGAAGTGCCGGGCGCGGGCGCCCATCCCCGCCCGCAACGCGGCTTCGATCATCGTCAGCGACAGCAGATCCCGTTGCGCGTGGCTGCCGCCGAAGCGGTGCGCGATGTCTCTGACCGGCTCCAGGGCGTCGAGCGCCTCCGCATGGCGACCCTGCCCGAACGCCGCGAGGCCCCGCGCGACGGGGAGTCCGACGTCCGCCGCCATTCCCGCATTGGTGCCGGCGCCC
This sequence comes from uncultured beta proteobacterium, assembly GCA_963823475.1. Taxonomy (GTDB): domain Bacteria; phylum Pseudomonadota; class Gammaproteobacteria; order Burkholderiales; family Casimicrobiaceae; genus VBCG01. Next base: position 83,792 of record CAWGLS010000002.1, on the reverse strand, counting down.
GCCGCGGCCGCCGCGAGGTTCGCCAGCACGCGCTCGGCGGCCGCCGTCCTGCCGGTGGCGGCGAACGCGAGCATCGCGTGGACGTCGTTGAACGCATAGAACCCGCGGTCCTGCTCGAGACGCGCCTCCCACTCGTCCGCGAGCGACTCGAAACGGGCGCCGACGTCGACGCCGTCGAGCATCAGTCGCCACAGCAACGCGGATGCGTCGACCATCGTCAGCGCGAACTGCGCGGGACCGGGATGGATGCGGTCGTCGTAGAGCGCCAGCGCGTCGTCGTAGCGTTGCGTGTCCATGTGAAACAACGCGAGGTGCCACCAGTTGTGGAACGCGAAGCCGTTGTCGGGCGTCCAGTCGCCCTCGCGCGCCATGAGCCACGCGACGCCTTCGTCGATGCGACCCTGCATTTCCATCACGTGGGTGACCGCATGCACGGCCCAGCCGTCGCGGCGCTCGATCGCGAGCGCCTGCCGCGCGACGGCTTCCGCTTCCGCGTACTGGTTCATTTCCTCGAGGCCGAACGCGTGCATGCCGAGCACGTACGAATACCCCGGCACCGACGCATCCCAGTTCGGAAGCACGCGTGACACCCGGTTGCGCAGGTTGAGCGCGTCGCCGCGGTAGAAATCCGTCAGGTGCGCGACCTGCAGTGCAAGCGCGTCGCGCGGATGGTCGGCGAGGACGCGGTCGAGTTGCAGGCAGCCGCCATGCCAATCGCCGCCGGCCAGGCAGCGCGTCGCCTCCATCAGCCGCCGCTCGCGATCGTTCGCCGTGTCGCGGCGAAGGTGGGCGTCCTGAAGCGATGCCTCGATCGCCGGCAGCAGCGACTTCTCGCCCATCGTGAACATCGCCAGCGCGCGGAACAGGTGGCCGATGACGAAGTCCGGCGACTGCGCCAGCGCGCCGTCGATCGTCGCCACCGGATCGCCAACGTACGACTGGAATTGCCGCAGCGCCGTTTCGTATGCGCCCAGCGCCTGGGCATCGGCATGCGATACCGGCACACCCCGAACGTCGTGATTCATCGTGTCCTCGCGTGTGGTCTAGCTGCTAAGCAATTTTCTTCGCGCCGCGCGGCGTTGCCAAGACTCGCTGACGATATTCGCGCCGCGGACGCATCGCCTCCGGCAACCGCGTACGGAACGCGCGGTCGGGGTCAGAGCTGCAATCCTCGGCGTTCGGGGTCAGAGCTGTAATCATCGGCAGGCACAGCCTGGCGGCGTTCGGGGTCAGAGCTGTAATCATCGGCAGGCACAGCCTGGGGATGCCAATCATTAGAGCGGGCCGAAGATTACAGCTCTGACCCCGAACGCCGAAGATTACAGCTCTGACCCCGAACGCCGACCCCGAACGCCCACGCTGCGCCGCCCGATGATTACGGCTCTGACCCTGATGACCATTACAGCTCTGACCCCGATGACCCCGATGACCCCAACGGCGCCTCCAGCAGGCAGCCGAACTCGCGCGCGAAGTCCACCGACACCCGCGCGTGCACGGCGCCCTGCTGATCGAAGAAGCGTTGGGTGCCGGCGATCGCGAACACGCCTTCGTGCCAGACGTTGGGATGGATGTAGAGTCCGCGGCTGCCGTCGAAGCGAAAGCAGACGAACTGCTCGGGCCGCACGTCGTCACCGGGCAATGCCAGCGGCACGAGGAACGGCTTCGCGTCCAGCGGAAAGAAGAGCTGGCCGCCGTCCGGATGGTAGTTGCAGTGCCACAGGAGCATCCGCCGCGGCGCGCGGCGATGCGTGTCGTCCGCGCGCGTGGGCTCGTCGGCATAGGCGAGGATGTAGTGGCCGCCGACCGCCTCGTTGCGACCGTAGAGGATGTCGCCGCGCCACTCGCTGACGAACACGCCCTGCGTGGTGCCGCCCTCGTCGCCCGAATCCTCGTCGACGGTGCGCCAGCCTTGCGCCGGCCAGCGGACGATCTCCACCTTGCAGGCCTCGCGATCGTCGACCAGGCGACCATAGCCGGCGAGCGCGGCGTCGGTCGCGTCGACGATCGGCATCCGCACGCGGCGCAGGCCCGCGGGCAATGCGGGATCGAGGTAGTTGGGTGCAGTGGCCATCGTCAGGATTGCGAGTATCGGCGATCAGCGTCCAGGATGCCAGGCGACGGCTTGCGCAGAGGAAGAATCGCACGCAGCATGACGGCCATCGCCCGCGACGAAAGCGATCCGCCGATGAATGCCCGCCGCCTGCTCGCTTGGCCTGTCCGTTCTCGTCCTCATTGCCGGCGGAACCGCCGGCGCCGCCGACGCGCCGAAAGCGCCGGCGCCGCCGCCCTGCTCCGCCGCCGAGCATCGGCAGTTCGATTTCCGGCTCGGCGATTGGGAGGTCCGCGATCCCGCCGGCAAGGTCGTGGGCCGCAACCGGATCACGACGCTGCACAAGGGCTGCGCTGTTCGAGAACTGGAGCGGGCAAGGCGGGTGACCGGATCGAGCTTCAACATCTACGACGCCGAGCGCAAGGCTGGCACCAGACATGGGTCGACAACTCGGGCGGCCTGCTCGAACTGGAAGGCGGCTTCAGCGACGGCCGGATGGTGCTCGTCAGCGCGGCGCCCGCCGCGGGACGAGTCCGACGCGGGCATGAACCGGATCACGTGGCAGGCGCTGCCCGACGGGCGCGTGCGCCAGCTGTGGGAAACGTCCACGGACCGCGGCGTCACGTGGAAGACCGCGTTCGACGGGTTTTACCGGAAGCAGAAGTAGGCGCGGGACGATGCGCGACCGCCTCGTGCCTGCCGTTCAGTGCGACACCTTGCCGACCTTCGAGCCTGACTTGCCGACGAGAAAATCGAGGTCGACCCCCTTGTCCGCCTGCAGCACCGTGTCGCAGTAGAGCTTGACCCAGCCGCGCGTCGCGTGCGGCGGCAGCGGCTTCCATTTGAGCTTGCGCTGCGCGAGCTCCTCGTCGGACACGTGCAGGTGGATGCGGCGCTTGCCGACGTCGATCTCGATCAGGTCGCCGTTGCGCACCAGTGCGAGCGGGCCGCCCGCTGCCGCCTCGGGCGCCGTGTGCAGCACGACCGTGCCGTATGCGGTGCCCGACATCCGCGCGTCGGAAATGCGGATCATGTCGGTGACGCCCTGCTTCAGGATCTTGGCCGGCAGCGCGAAATTGCCCACCTCGGGAAAGCCCGGATAGCCCTTGGGCCCGCAGTTCTTCAGCACCAGCACGCTTCCGGGGTCGACGACGAGCTTCGGGTCGTCGATGCGCTTGTGCAGGTCGTCGACGTCCTCGAACACGACCGCACTTGCCCTTGTGCTTCATCAGCTTGGGCGTAGCGGCCGACGGCTTGATCACGCAGCCGTCCGGCGCCAGATTGCCGCGCAGCACCGCGATGCCGCCGATCGGCTTGAACGGCTTGGCGATGGGCGTGACGACGTCCTCGTTGTAGTTGACGGCGTCCTTCGAGTTTTCCCAGATCGTCCTGCCGTTGACGGTCAGCGCCTTCTTGTGCAGGAACTTGCCGATCTCGCGGATGACGACGGGTAGCCCGCCGGCGTAGTAGAAATCCTCCATCAGGTACTTGCCCGAAGGCTGGAGGTTGACGAGGCAGGGCATTTCGCGGCCGAGGCGGTCCCAGTCGTCGAGCGTCAGCTTGACGCCCATGCGACCGGCGATCGCGAGCAGGTGGACGACGGCGTTGGTCGAACCGCCGATCGCGCCGTTGACCATGATCGCGTTCTCGAACGCGTCCTTGGTCAGGATCTGCGACATCTTGAGATCCTCGTGCACCATTTCGACGATGCGCCGGCCCGCCATCCGCGCCAGCACGCGCCGGCGCGAATCGACCGCCGGAATGGCGGCGTTGGTCGGCAATCCCATGCCCAGCGCCTCGACCATCGACGCCATCGTCGACGCCGTGCCCATCGTCATGCAGTGGCCGGCCGAGCGCGACATGCACGACTCGACTTCGACCATGTCGCCGATCTTCATCTCGCCGGTCTTCAGCATCTCCGTGAATTTCCAGACGTGGGTGCCGGAGCCGATGTCCTCGCCGCGGAACTTGCCGTTGAGCATCGGGCCCCCGGAAATGCCGATCGTCGGCAGGTCGCAGGATGCCGCGCCCATCAGCAGCGCAGGTGTGGTCTTGTCGCAGCCCATCATCAGCACGACGCCGTCGAAGGGGTTGGCGCGAATCGATTCCTCGACGTCCATCGCCGTCTGGTTGCGGAACAGCATCGTCGTCGGGCGCATCAGCGTTTCGCCCAGGCTCATCACCGGGAATTCGATCGGAAAGCCGCCCGCATCGAGGATGCCGTCGCGCACATGCTGCGCGAGTTCGCGGAAATGCGCGTTGCAGGGTGTCGCCTGCGACCAGGTGTTGCAGATGCCGATGACGGGCCTGCCGTCGAACTGGTCGTTGGGAATGCCCTGGTTCTTCATCCAGGACCGGTGGACGAGCGCGTCGCGGTCGTGGCTGTCGAACCACGTGCGGGAACGCAGCGTCTGTTTCTTTTTCGGGGATTTTTTGCTCATGGCGGGAAGTGGGCGTGGTCAGCGTGGGAAAGCGAGGGCGAAAGCAGGGTCGGAGGCGACTTTTTGCCGGAGCACCCGTCGTGGGTTCATGTCGGGATGCGAAAGCCGTTTGTGACCCTGCGTTGGCCGACTGCGTACGTGCGCTTGCCCGACTTGGTGCGATGGGCGGGCTGCACCTTGTCGCACCAGAAGTCCCAGTAGGTGGTCGGGATGTCCGATTCCTTGTATCCCGCGTCCGCCAGCATGTCCTTCCAGTACTGGATACGCATGGTCTGCTGCTTCATCGGAACGCGTAGTACGCCTTCTTCTTCGTCTTGTCGTTGTAGAGGTACGTCGTCTCGATCGTGTTCTTGAGAAACTTGTCCTTCATCGGATTGATGAGGTCCGACACGTCCTCCAGCTTGCCGTCGAATGCCCACTTGCCGGTGACCTGGAAGTCGTAGACGTCGGCCTAGGCGACGTCCGGCGGCGTGCCGGCGTCGAGCGCGGCGACCGTCTTCGGGATCATGTCCTGCACCGGATACTGCGACAGCTCGACCTTGACGCCGGTCTTGGCCTCGTACTTCTTGATCGCCTCGAACAGCGCATCGTCCTCGGACTTGTAGAAGCCCTTGACCCACCAGACCGTCAGCTTTTCCTGCGCTGCCACGGGTGCGGCAGCGGTGAGCACTCCGACCGCGGCCAGCGAGGCGGCCAACTTGTGTAACAGCGTCATGCGACTCCTCCGTTGATGAAGTGCTGCCATGCGCGGTCTTGGTGCGACCGTCTCATATGCACAGCCCACAGCCAGACTACGGGCGACGAGTTGGAGTGTCAACTTGTCGCGGTTCGGTGATGCTTGACCTGCAGCGAAGACGCCAGGCACATCCTTGCCTGCCGTCGTCGCCGCATGTTGCACGAAGTGGCTTACATCACGGCGCCCAGGTACCACGGCACGAATTCGCTCTGGCCATAGCCGTGCTGCTCGCTTTTCGATTTCGCGCCCGATGCGGTGTCCAGCATCATCCGGAACAGCCGTTGCCCGATCGCGTCGACCGTGGCGTTGCCGTCGACGATCTCGCCGCAATTGAGGTCGATGTCCTCTTCCTGCTTCACCCACAGCTGCGTGTTGGTCGACAGCTTGAGCGACGGCGCGGGCGCGCAGCCGTACGCCGAGCCGCGCCCGGTGGTGAACACGATCATGTTCGCGCCGCCGGCGACCTGGCCCGTGGCGGACACCGGGTCGTAGCCCGGCGTGTCCATGTAGACGAAGCCCTTGGCGGTGACCTTCTCCGCATACTCGTACACGTCGACCAGGTTCGTCGTGCCGCCCTTGGCCACCGCGCCCAGCGACTTCTCGAGGATGGTCGTGAGGCCGCCGGCCTTGTTGCCGGGCGACGGGTTGTTGTTCATCTCGCCCTTCTCGCGCGTCGTGTACTCCTCCCACCACTTGATCCGCGCGATCAGCTTGTCGCCGACGGCGCGCGACACCGCGCGCCGCGTCAGCAGATGCTCGGCGCCGTAGATCTCGGGCGTTTCCGACAGGATCGCCGTGCCGCCATGGCGCACCAGCAAGTCGACCGCCGCGCCGAGCGCCGGATTGGCGGTGATGCCCGAATAGCCGTCGGAGCCGCCGCACTGCAGGCCGACGGTCAGGTGCGATGCCGGCACCGGCTGGCGGCGGACGTCGTTGGCGTGCGCCAGCATGTCCTCGATCAGCTTGATGCCGTGCGCGATCGATTTGGCGGTGCCGCCGGTGTCCTGGATGCTGAACGTCTGCAGCAGCGGGCCCTCCTTCAGGTTCTCGGCGCCCATCAGCGAGCTGATCTGGTTCGCCTCGCATCCCAGCCCGATCATCAGCACGCCGGCGAAGTTCGCGTGCCGCGCGTAGCCGCCGAGCGTGCGGCGCAACACCTGCATGCCTTCGCCGTGCGTGTCCATCCCGCAGCCGGAGCCATGGGTCAGCGCGACGACGCCGTCGACGTTCGGGAATGCCGCGAGACGCTCGCGCGTGAAGTGGTCGGCGATGCCGCGCGCCACGGTGGCCGAGCAGTTCACCGTCGACAGGATGCCGATGTAGTTGCGCGTGGCCACCTGGCCCTCATTGGGACCATCCGCGCGGACGATCCCCATGAACGTCGCCGCCGGCGACACGTACTGCGTGGGCCGCGCGTCCTCGCCGAACGCGTAATCGCGGTCGAACGAGCCCATCGCGAGGTTGTTGAGGTGGACGTGCTCGCCGGGCGCGATGTCGCGGCTGGCGAAGCCGATGATCTGGTTGTAGCGGCGCACGGGCTCGCCAACCTTGATCGCGCGGGTGGCCACCTTGTGGCCCGGCGGGACCAGTCCCGAAATCGTGATCTTCTCGTCGAGCACGTTCGTGCCGCCGACGAGCTGCGCGCGGGCGATGACGACGTCGTCGTTCGGATGCAGGCGGATGGTGAGCGAGCTGCGGGTCAGCATGTTGGACTCCAAAAAGCGTCAGGCCACCGTCGCGCGCGCGACGGCGAGACGATCGATGGCGGTGAAATCCCAGTCGATGCCGAGGCCCGGGGCCTCCGGCGGAACGGCGCAGCCATCGGCCATCGCCATCCGCGACGTCGTGACGTCGTCGAGCTGGGGGATGTATTCGACCCACGCGCCGTTGGGCACCGCCGCCGACAGCGACACGTGGAGCTCCATCAGGAAGTGCGGGCACACCGGCGCATTGAACGTTTCGGCGAGGTGCGCGACCTTGAGCCACGGCGTGATGCCGCCGATGCGCGCGCAGTCGACCTGCACCACCGTGCACGCGCGGCGCTCCAGGTATTCGCGGAAGTGCGCCGGATGGTAGAGCGACTCGCCGACGGCGATCGGCATGCTGGCCTTGGCCGCCAGCTCGACGTGGCCGGCCAGGTCCTCGGCCGGCAGCGGCTCCTCGAACCAGCCGAGCATCAGGTTCGCGTACGCATGCGCGCGCCGGCACGCTTCGGCGACGGTGAATGCCTGGTTGGCGTCGATCATCAGCTCGAAGTCGTCGCCGACCGCGGCGCGCACGGCGGCGAGCCGGCGCACGTCCTCGGCGAGCGACGGCTTGCCGACCTTCACCTTGGCGCCGCGGAAGCCCTGCGCCTTCGCCGCCACCGCCTCGTCGACCAGCTGCTGCGGCGAATGATGCAGCCAGCCACCCTCGGTCGTGTAGACGGGCACCCGACGCTGCGCGCCGCCAGCCACCTTCCACAGCGGGAGCCCGGCGCGGCGGCATTTCAGATCCCACAGCGCGGTGTCGACCGCCGCGAGCGCGAGGCTCGTGATGGCGCCGACCGCCGTCGCGTGCGTCGCGAAAAAGAGGTCCTTCCAGATCGCCTCGACTTCCGTCGCGTCGCGGCCGACGAGCCGCGGCGCCAGGTGGTCGCGCAGCAGCGCCATCACCGACGAGCCGCCGGTGCCGATCGTGTACGTGTAGCCGGTGCCGACGGCGCCGTCCGCGCAATGGATACGCACCATCGGCGTCTCCTGCGTGACGAACGACTGGATCGCGTCGGTGCGCCTGACCTTGGGCGGCAGGTTGACCTGCAGGATCTCGACGCGTTCGATGGCGCTCATCGGGCCCCCACGCTTGCGGCGTTCGCCGCTGCGCTGCCCCCCGGGGGGGCGCAATTCGCGTCTTGGGGCGGCCCAGCGACGCTCATTTGGGGAACAGCAGCGACGGCAACCACAGCACACCCGTCGGCCAGTAGGTCACGATCGCGAGCGTCACGAGCAGCGGAATCATCCAGGGGATGATCGCCTTGACCGTCGCCTCGAACGAAAGCCGCGACACCTTCTGCAGCACGAACAGCACCATGCCCACCGGCGGCGTCAGCAATCCGATCATCAGGTTCAGCACCATGACGAGCCCGAAGTGGACGGGGTCGATGCCGAGCTTGGCGATGATCGGCATGAACACGGGCACCAGGATCGTGATCGCCGCAATAGTCTCCATGAAGCAACCGACGAACAGCAGGAACACGTTCGCGAGCAACAGGAAGACAAGGGGTTGTCCGAAATCGACAGCACCCAGACGCCGATCGCGTCGGTCACGCGCGTCGTCGTCAGCACCCACGCGAAGATCGACGCCGACGCGACGATGAACAGCACGACGGCGGTCGTCTCGATCGTGTCCATCGACACCTTGACGAACATCCGCCAGTTCAGCGTGCGGTACCAGGCGAACCCCAGAAAGAGCGCCCAGGCGACGGCGGCGACGGCCGCCTCGGTCGGCGTGAACAGGCCGCTCGCCATGCCGCCGATCAGGATGACCGGCGTCAGCAGCGCCATGAACGCCTCGAACTTGAACACTTTGTCGGCGATGCAGACGGCCACCAGCGGCAGGCCGAACCGCACCATCCCGCCGAATGCCTCGGCCTCCGCCGACCACAGAAAATAGAGGGCGGCGGCGGTGAGCGCAACGGCGAAGAGCTCGAAGAACGCGCGACCCATCCGCGGCCAGGAGAACGCGATGTCGCTGCCGTACTTCCGCACGTGCGCGTAGTACGCGACCATCAGCATCATGAACAGCGCCATCATCGCGCCGGGCAGGAAGCCCGCCGCGAAGAGCTTGCCGATCGACGTGTTCGCCTGCACGCCGTAGATCACCATCGGCAGCGAAGGCGGGATGATCGGGCCCAGCGTCGACGACGCCGCGGTGATGCCCACCGCGAATTCGGTCGGGTAGCCGTGGTCCTGCATCGCCTTGATCTCGATCGTGCCCAGCCCGCCGGCATCGGCGACGGCCGTGCCGGACATGCCGGCGAAGACGACGCTGCCGACGACGTTGACGTGGCCCAGCCCGCCTTTCAGCCAGCCGACCAGCGCCAGCGCGAAGTTGTAGATGCGATTCGTGATGCCGGCCGAGTTCATCAGGTTGCCGGCCAGGATGAAGAACGGCACCGCGAGCAGCGGGAAGCTGTCGACACCGCCGACCATCCGGTGCACGACCGTCAGTGGCGGTATCGTTCCCGAGAACCAGATGTACAGCAACGCGCCGATGCACATCGCGATCGCGATGGGCACGCCGGTCAGCATGACCGCGAGGAATCCGCCGAGGAGCAGGCTGTTCATGGCGCGGGAATGTGCATCAGGACTCCGCCTCGCCGGGCCGCTCGAGGACGGTCCAGCCCTGGCGCCAGTGACGGATCGAGACCTGCACGGCGCGAAACGTCATCAGCGCGAAGCCGAAGGCGATGAACCCGTAGATGTAGCTCATCGGGACGTCGATGACGGTCATCTGGAGGTTGTGCATCCGCGGAATGAGCAGGAAGCACAGGTACGTCGCATAGGCGAGGAACGCGGCGCGGACGACGTCGACGAACGTCGCCAGCGCCCGGCCCGTGCGCGCCGGCAGATAGCGGTACAGGAACTCGACGTGGATGTGCGTGTTGCGGCGCACGCCCATCGAAGCGCCGACGAACACGACGACGAGCAGCAGATAGCGCGCGATCTCCTCGGTCCACGACGCCGAATCCTGCAGCACGTACCGCGTGAAGAACTGGTAGAAGACGTCGAGCGCGAGCAGCCAGAACACGACGAACGTGAACCAGTCCTCCCACGCATAGTGGGAGATGTCGATCGGCGCGTCGACGGCGTGGAAGTGCCCTTCCGCGTCGAGGACGGGTCCGTCGTCGGGAACGGTTTCGATGTTGTCGCTCATGAGTCAGCCGGGTCGATGGAAGCCGTCGTCCCCGCGAACGCGGGGACCCAGCGTCGTAGCCGCCTGGACGGCGAGAGCCTCTGGATCCCCGCCTCCGCGGGGATGACCTCACGCTACGCGTGAGGTCACTTGATCGCGACGATCTTGTCGTAGTCGGACTTCGTGAAGCCCATCGACTCGACGGGTGCGTTCTTCAGCACCGCGTCGACGAAGCTCTGGCGGTTCACCACGACGATCTGCAGGCCCTTCTTCTTGAACTCGTCGGCCAGCTCGGCTTCACGCTTCTTGATCTTGTCGGTGGCGCGGGCGGCCGCTTCGCGCGTGACGTCGGTGAAGATCTTCTTCTCGTCGGGCGTCAGCTTGTTCCACACGTGCGGCGCGATCTGCGTCGTCAGGCCGTCGACGATGTGCGACGTCATCATGATCGCCTTCTGCACCTCGTAGAACTTCTTCGCCTCGATCGTCGTCAGCGGGTTCTCCTGAGCGTCGACTGTGCCGTTCTGCAGCGCGAGGTAGACCTCGGCGAAGGCGATCGGCGTCGGGTTGGCGCCGCAGGCCTTGGGCGTAGCGGTGTACGCCGGCACGTCGGGCACGCGGATCTTGAGGCCCTTCATGCCCGCGCAGTCGGTGAACGGCTTGTTCGACGTCGTCTGCCGCGCGCCGTAGTACGTGTACGCGGTCATCTGGATGCCCGTCTTCTTGCGGAACTCCTCGACCATCTCGGCGAACACCGGGCTCTTCGAGTAGGCGAGCAGGTGGTCGGCGTCGCGGAAGATGAACGGGTAGTAGGCAATGCCCAGCCGCGGGTAGCTGCGCGCCGCGAACGACGGGCCGCTGATGATCATGTCGACGGTGCCGAGCAGCATGCCCTGGTTGATGTCGGTTTCCTTGCCGAGCGACGACGCCGGGAACACCTCGATGTCGAACTTGCCGTTCGTACGCTTCTTGATTTCCTGCGCGGCCCACACGGATTCCGTGTGGTACGGCTCGCTCGTTTCGTACACGTGCGCCCACTTCAGCTTCTGCTGCGCGAGTGCCGGGCCTCCGGCGATCAATCCGGCGGCGGCAACCGCCGTCAACACGAGTTTCGAGAGCAGATTCATGACTCCTCCTTGGAACGGGATTGCCCGACGCGCGCCTATGCTGGCGCGGCGACAGGCACTATCGAACAACGACCTGGACCTTCGTGCTCTTGTTCTTGTCTGCCGCCGCGGCAAAGGCGGCCACGGCGTCCTGCAACGGATACTGCCCCGACAGGAGCGGCCGCACGTCGACGCGGCGCGTCGACAGGTAATCGACCGCCCAGTCGAACTCGATGCCCCAGCGGAACGCGCCGCGCAGGTCGAGCTCCTTCGCCATCAGCTCGTTGACGACGAACGGCAGCGGCTCGTGCGGCAACGTGCCGACCTGCACGATGACGCCGCCGCGCCTGGTGGCGGCGACGCAGGTCTTGAGCGCGTTGAAGTTGCCGGAGACTTCGTAGGCGACATCGAACTGCGGCTCGCGCAGCGCGTCGCCGTCACGGTCCGCGCGCAGCGTGACGTCGGCGCCGACGATCTTCGCCTGCGCGAGCGGACGGTCGAGGACGTCGGTGACGGTGATCTTGCGCGCGCCCGCGAGGCGCGCCGCCAGGACGGTGACGCAGCCGATGGTGCCGGCGCCGGTGATCAGCACCGACTTGCCGAGGAGATCGCCGCCGCGGTTCACGCCGTGCAGTCCCACGGCGAGCGGCTCGGCGAACGCGAGTTCCCCGAGCGAAATGTCGCCGGCGACCGGATAGCACTGCCGTTCGCCCATGACGAAGTATTCCTGGAACATGCCCTGCACGTGCGGATAGCGGCTGGCGCTGCCCAGGAAGCGCATCTGCGTGCACAACTGCTCGCGGCCGTCGCGGCAGTAGTCGCAGCGGCCGCACGCGTGCGACGGCGAGACCGCGACCTTGTCGCCGACCTTGACGCGCGTCACGCCGGCACCGACGCCGGCGACCACCGCGGAGGCCTCGTGGCCGGGAATGAGCGGCTCGCGGACGATGAAGTTGCCGTTGCGGCCCTCGTAGTAGTAATGGAGGTCGGAGCCGCAGATGCCGCCGGCGCCGAGCCGCAGCAGCACTTCTCCGGGTCCCGCCTCGGGAGCGTCGACGGGCTCGATCCGCAGGTCTTCCTTGGCGTGAATGCGACAGGCAAGCATCGTGGTCTCCTGACGACGTTAGCGGACGCCGGCTAGTGCCGTGCATCCCAGCCGGTCGAGAATCGTTTGTATGCCTGGTTCAGGTGCCGCCGCATCGCGGCGCGCGCCGCGTCGGCGTCCTTGGTGGCGATGGCCTTGTACACCGACCGGTGCTCGGCCATCGCATTGCCCCACAGCGCCGGGGAATCGTAGTGATATTCGAGCTGCTTGTAGAGGGGCCCGGTGCGCTCGTCCCACAGCATCTTGACAACGGCGACCAGCGCGCCGTTGCCGGTGGCCTCGGCGATGCGCATGTGGAATTCGCGGTCGCCGGTCAGCGGCTGGTGCTCGCCGTTGTCGATTTCGCGCTGCATCTGGTCGAGCGCTTCGGCGATCGCCTGCACCTGCGCCTTCCGGCCCGACTTGGCGGCCAGCGCCGCGCACTCGCCCTCGATTACGTAGCGCGCGCGCAGCAGCTCGAACGGCCCGGCGGCGGCCTCCGCTTCGCGGCCCGCGTGCTCGGTCGGCGCCTGCACATAGATCCCCGATCCGATCCGCACCTCGACCAAGCCTTCGACCTCGAGCGCGATCAGCGCTTCGCGCACCGACGGCCGGGACACGCCGAGCTGCCTGGCAAGATCGCGCTCCGGCGGCAGCCGCGCGCCTGCCGGATACTCGCCGCTCCTGATCAGCGTGCGTATCTGGTCGGCGATCTGGCGGTACAGGCGGCGGGGCTCGATGCTCTGGAAAGGCATGTGCGCGGCGACACGGCCTTGTGGGGGCCGCGCCCTTCCAACGAAAGGTTCGGGCCGCAAGGCTAACGCCGGCGGATCAACTGGTCAAGTGGTATGACCAATTCCCCCTTGACACTGCTGCAACCACTTGTATACTAGCATACAAGATGTCGTCGCCTTCTAATCCCGCCGCCGCCGTGTCGTCCCTGCCCGCCCGCCGCCGCGGCGCGTCGGGCACGGCGTTCGACTGGCTGCGCGACGAGATCCTGTCCGGTCGCATGCGGCCGGGGCAGGCGTTGTCGGAGAACGAGATCGCCCAGCGGCTCGGCGTCAGCCGCACGCCGGTGCGCGAGGCGATCATCCGCCTGGAAAGCGAAGGCCTGCTGACGGTCCGGCCGCAGGTCGGCACCAGCGTCGCGCCGATCGATGTCGAGGCGGTGGCCGATGTCCAGTTCCTGCGCGAAGCCATCGAGTGCCGCACCGTCGCGCTGGCGGCGCGCAGCGTCACGCCCGCCGACGCGAAGGAACTGCGCGCGAACCTCAAAGCGCAGGCGCGGATCGCCGCCCGCGGCGACCACGCGGCGTTCGTCCCGCTCGACGACCGCATGCACCAGAAGCTGGTGGCGATGGCCGGACGGCCGCGCGTATGGCGCGCCGTCGAGGACGCCAAGGCCCAGCTCGACCGCGTCCGCTTCCTGTCGCTCGAGGATCCGGCGTGGCTGGCGACGATCCACCGCCAGCACGAGCAGATCGTCGAGCGCGTTCTCGCCGGTGACGCCGAGGGCGCGCAGGCGGCGATGTCGCGCCACCTGCGCGCGGTGTTCGCGTCGCTCGAGACGATCGCCCGGGCCAGTCCCGAATATTTCCGCAGCGCGCCGGTCACACCGGTCGACCGCGCCGCGTCCAACGAGACCTGACCGGTGCAGGAGGAGCCTTCGATGAAACCGCTTCTCGAGCTGCTTGTGCCAGGCCCGCGCGGGCGCCCATGTCGCCGTGCTGGTCGACGGCGGACGGCTGGCGCCGTTCGTCAAGGAATTCGGCATCATGGGCGCGCCCTACCTCGTCGACAACTACGAGCAGGTGCTGCGTCCGCGTGCATTTCGGGCTGGTGATGATGACGTCGACGACGCTCGGCAGCATGACGCCGCCGGTGGGTGTCGCGATGTTCACCGTCTGCGGACTCATGAAGACGCCGCTCGACGAATGCACGCGCGACGCCATTCCGCTGATCGCCGCCGTGATCGTGCCGATCTTCATCATGGCCTTCTTCCCGGGTATCGTGATGTTCCTGCCCAATCTCCGTTTGCCCTGACATGACCCGACCCCCGCGCTGGCCGTCTCCCGCGTGGGTGGGTCAGCCCCCTGGGGCCGCCCTGCGGAACTGACCATGACTGCCACCACGATCGCCGCGATCCGCGCCACGCCCGTCACCGTCCCGCTCGAAGCGCCGCTGCTGCACAGCAACGGCGCGCACTGGGGCCGCTTCGTGCGCACGATCGTCGAGGTCGAGACGAGCGACGGCTACGTCGGCCTGGGCGAGATGGGCGGCGGCGGCGAGGACGCGACGCGCGCGTTCGCCGGTCTGCTGCCGTACCTCGCCGGCCACGACGTGTTCAGGCTGGAGGCACTGCGGCTCAAGATCTGCAACCCCACGGCAAGCCTCTACAACAACCGCACGCAGCTTCATGCGGCGATCGAGTTCGCCTGCCTCGACATCATGGGCCAGAAGCTCGGCGTGCCCGTCCATGCGCTGCTCGGCGGCAAGCTGCGCGACGAAGTCGACTTCGCGAGCTACCTGTTCTTCCGCTATGCCGATCCCGTGACCGGACTGGGCGAAGTGCGCACGCCGGAACAGCTGGTTGCCAACGCGGCGGCGCTCAAGGCGAAGCACGGCTTCACGTCGCACAAGCTGAAGGGCGGCGTCTACCCGCCCACGCACGAGCTCGCCTGCTATCGCGCGCTCGCCCAGTCGCTGCCCGGCGAGCGCTTCCGCTACGACCCCAATTCCGCGCTGTCGCTGGCCGACGCGATCGAGTTCGGTCGCGGCATCCTGGACATCCGCAACGACTACTTCGAGGATCCCGTCTGGGGGATGGCGCAAATGAAGCGGCTGAAGGAGTTCGTCCCGCTGCCGATCGCCACCAACACCGTCGTCGTCAACTTCGAGCAGCTCGCGGCGAACGTCCAGTCCGGCGCCGTCGACGTGATCCTCCTCGACACCACGTTCTGGGGCGGCATCCGCCCGTGCATCAAGGCCGCCGGCGTCTGCGAGACGATGGGCCTCGGCGTGGCCGTCCACAGCTCGGGCGAACTCGGCATCCAGCTCGCGACGATGCTGCAGATGGGTGCCGTGGTGCCGAACCTGGGCTACGCGGCGGACGCGCACTACCACCACCTGACCGACGACGTCATCGTCGGCGGTCCGCTGCGCTACGAGAACGGCGCGATCCGCGTGCCCGATGCGCCGGGACTCGGCATCACGCTCGACCGCGACAAGCTCGCGCGCTACCACGAGCTCTATCGCGAGCTCGGCGGCTATCCGTACGACCGCGACCCCGGGCGCCCCGGCTGGTTCGCCCACGTACCCAACGACGATTGGGCCGATCCGGGCGTTTCGCTGCAGCCTGCGTTAAGATAATGAGCATCCATTTCACCACGAGACGCAGAGCCGCCGAGAAGGAATTTCTCGGCGGCTCTGCGTCTCGTGGTGGATTTCGTTTTCTACGGAGGAGCGATGATGGCAGGACGACTCGCCGGCAAGACGGCGCTGATCACGGCGGCCGGCCAGGGGATCGGCTTCGCGAGCGCCGTTCAGATGGCCGCGCAGGGCGCGACGGTGTACGCCACGGACGTCAACGCCAAGCTGCTCGGCAATTTCCAGGGCGTGGAGAACGTGATCACCCGCCAACTCGACGTCCTCGACGACGACGCCGTCCGCAAGACCATCGATGAACTGCCGGTGCTCGACGTGCTGTTCAATTGCGCCGGCTACGTCCACCACGGCACGGTGCTCGACTGCACGCCCAAGGACTGGGATTTCAGCTTCAACCTGAACGTGCGCGCGATGTACATCGCCATCCAGGCCGCGCTGCCGAAGATGCTCGACAAGCACCAGAAGACCGGCAAGTGGGCATCGATCATCAACATGGCCTCGGTCGCCGGGTCGATCAAGGGCATTCCCAATCGCTTCGTGTACGGCGCCAGCAAGGCCGCGGTGGTCGGGCTGACCAAGGCCGTCGCCGCCGATTTTGTCCAGAAGGGCGTGCGCTGCAATGGCATCGCCCCCGGCACCGTCGACACGCCGTCGCTCGGCGATCGCATCAATGCCTTCGCCGATCCGGCGGAGGCGCGCAAGATGTTCATCGCGCGCCAGCCGATGGGCCGCCTCGCCAAGGCCGAGGAGATCGCGCCGGTCGTGATCTTCCTCGCGTCCGACGAATCCGCATTCGCCACCGGCCAGATCTTCTCGGTCGACGGCGGCATGACGATTTAAAACTTCTCGTGGACCCGGGGCGGCGCGGCCGCCCCGTATTTGCATGTCTTACTTGAGAATCCGGAGACAAACAACATGAAACTCGTACGCTACGGCCCGGCCGGCAAGGAAAAGCCCGGCCTCATCGACGCCGACGGCAAGTTGCGCGACCTGTCGAAGAAGGTGAAGGACATCGACGGCGCCACGCTCGCGCCCGCCGAACTCGCCAAGCTGAAGAAGCTCGACGTCAAGCGCCTGCCGCTGGTGAAGGGCAAGCCGCGCCTGGGTCCCTGCGTGGCGAAGCCCTCGCAGTTCCTCGCGATCGGCTTGAACTTCATCGACCACGCGAAGGAAACCGGCTCGCCGATCCCGGAGAACCCGATCGTGTTCTTCAAGTCGCCCGGCTGCATCGTCGGACCGAACGACAACGTGATGGTGCCGAAGAACTCGACGCAGCTCGACTGGGAAGTGGAGCTCGGCATCGTGATCGGCCGCAAGGCGAGCTACGTCGACAGGAAGGACGCGCTCAAGTACGTCGCCGGCTATTGCCTGATCAACGACGTGTCGGAGCGCGACTTCCAGCTGAAAAAGGGCGCGTCGCAATGGAGCAAGGGCAAGGGCTGCGACACGTTCGGTCCGCTGGGGCCGTGGATGGTCACCGCCGACGAGGTCAAGGACGTGCAGAACCTCGACATGTGGCTCGACGTCAACGGCGTGCGCAAGCAGACGGGCAACACCAGGACGATGATCTTCGGCGCCGCCGAGATCGTGGCGGACATCTCCCAATACATGACGCTGCTGCCGGGCGACGTCATCACGACCGGCACGCCGCCGGGCGTGGGCATGGGCATGAAGCCGCAGCAGTGGCTGAAGGCCGGCGACGTGGTGACGCTGGGAATCCAGGGCTTAGGCGAGCAGAAGCAGAAGGTCGTGGCGTTCAAGGGCAAGCGCTAGGAGCCTGTCGGGCCCGATTCCGCGACGCGCGGATGTCGGGTACGCGAGCGTTCACCCCCTTAGCACCGATGGCGGCGAGCCAGCGATCGCCGCCATCGTTTGGCCCCCGGGCGCCGCGGCGTCATGCAGGCGGCCTTTGGTCCGGCGCCCCTGGACGAGCCGCGAACGCGTCACGATAGTGCGTGTACCAGCTGCTCGTGAACAGCTCGTCCGCATCGTACTTTCGCTTCAGGCGTAGCCAGTCGCGGAACCGCGGTCCCGAGACCTGCCAGGACAAGCGACGCACGACATCCGGAGTACGTCGTCCCCGCGCAGGCGGGGACCCAGCGACTTTGATTTCACGACACTGGGTCCCCGCCTGCGCGGGGACGACGCTCGCCTTGCTCCGGTCGTCCTCATGTTCGCGATGCTACGGCGCGGTGTACGCCGTCTTGACGGTCGTGAAGAACTCCGCGGCGTAGCGGCCCTGCTCGCGGGACCCGTAGCTCGAGCCCTTGCGGCCGCCGAACGGCACGTGATAGTCGACGCCGGCGGTCGGCACGTTGACCATCACCATGCCGGCCTGCGCGTGCCGCTTGAAATGCGACGCGTACTTGAGCGACGTGGTGACGATGCCGGCCGACAGCCCGAATTCGGTGTCGTTGGCCATACTCAGCGCCTCGTCGTAGTCCTGCGCGCGGATCACGCACGCGACCGGCCCGAAGATTTCCTCGCGCGCGATGCGCATCGTGCCCGTCGTGTCGGTGAAAAGCGCCGGCGCGAAGTAATAGCCTTCCGTCGCGCGCTGCAGCCGTTCGCCACCCACGACGAGCCGCGCGCCCTCGGCCTTGCCGACCTCGAGGTACTTCAGATCGACGTCGAGCTGGCTCTGGTCCACCACCGGCCCGATGTCGGTGCCCGGCAGCAGCGCGTTGTCGGTGCGCAGCGTCGAAAGGCGGTCGGCGACCGCGGCGACGAAGCGGTCGTGGATACCCTTGGTGACGATGATCCGCGACGATGCCGTGCAGCGCTGCCCCGTCGAGAAATAGGAGCCCTGCACCGCCACGTTGACGGCCGTCGGCAGGTCCGCGTCGTCGAGGACGACGAGCGGGTTCTTGCCGCCCATCTCGAGCTGCAGCTTGGCCATCCGCGCGATCGCCTTCGCCGCGATGCTGCGGCCGGTGCTGACGCTGCCGGTGAAGCTCAGCGCCGTGACGTCGTGGCTGCCGACGAGCGCCTCGCCGACGACGGAGCCGCGGCCCATCGCGAGATTGAACACGCCCGGCGGCAGGCCCGCGCGCGACAGGATTTCGGCGATCGCCCATGCGCAGCCGGGCACGAGGTCGGCTGGCTTGCAGACGACGGTGTTGCCGCAGGCGAGCGCCGGCGCGATCTTCCACGCGGGAATCGCGATCGGGAAGTTCCACGGCGTGATGAGGCCGATGACGCCCAGCGGCTCGCGCGTCACCTCGACGTCGACGCCCGGACGCACCGACGCGAGCTTCTCGCCGGCCTGCCGGACGACTTCGCCGGCGAAGAACCGGAAGATCTGGCCGGCACGCGCGGCTTCGCCGATGCCTTCGGCCAGCGTCTTGCCTTCCTCGCGCGACAGCAGCGTGCCGAGTTCGTCCTTGCGCGCCAGGATCTCCGCGCCCGCCTTGTCGAGGATGTTCGCGCGGTCCTGAATGCCGCCGGTCGACCACGCCGGAAATGCCTGTTTCGCCGCGGCAATCGCCGCCTGCGCCTGCGCGGCATCCGCCTGCGCGTATTCGCCGATGACGTGCGTGAATCCCTGCCCGGGTCCGTGCCGATCCTTGGTGGGCGCGAACATCGTGCCCAGGAACAGCACGAAGCCGTCGGGGTACTGGTGATTGGGGCCGATCGCCTGCCCCGCAAGATCGAGCGGGTCGCGGCTGATCATCGAAATGGCGCTCGAACCGTCGAGCGTGAAGCCGTCCGGGCCATCGACGCGCATCGCGAGATCGCAGCGACGCACGTCGTCGATGCCGAAGTGCGCATCGAAGAGGCGAATGAACGGACCGATCGCGCACGACGCGTTGTTGTCCTTCGCCTTGCCGAGCAGCAGCGCGCTGCGGCCCTCGAAGTCGCGCAGGTTGACGTCGTTGCCGAGCGTGGCGCCGACCGTGCGGCCATGGGCGCCGACGGCGAGCACGATCTCCGGCTCCGGATTGTTCCATTCGGACTGCGGATGGATGCCGATCGCAGCACCCGTGCCCACCGCCGACATCGGCTGCGACTTGGTGAAGATCTCGGCATCGGGCCCGATGCCCACTTCGAGGTATTGCGACCACGCGTGTTGCGCGATCAGCGCGTCCTTCAGCCGCGCCGCCTCCGGCGAACCGGGCCGCACGCTCGACAGGTTGTCGCCGATGACGGCGACGATCGCCGTGCGCACGCTCTCGGCCTTTGCCGGGTCGCCGCGCGCCTGTTCCTCGATCACGCGCTCGAGCATGCTCGCGACGAACGTGACGCCGGCCGCCTTGATCGCCTGCAGGTCGCACGGCGCGAGCAGCCACGGCAGCGCGGGGTCGCGCGCGTCCTCGGCCGAGTTCGCGAGCACCGCCGCCAGCGGCGCGATGCGGGGCAAGGCGCCGGCGCTCAGGATCGCCGCCGCCGGATCGGGCAGATTGGTGAGCGCGCTCGACGTCGGCGCCACCGACGACAGGTCGACCAGGTCGTCGCCGCGGACGCCGACGAGCACCGCCCCGTCGACCGCCGGCACCCACGCGCGGCCCACCAGCATGGCCTGTGCACGATCGACGGGAAGGCAGGCGGCAACGGTCAGGCGTTCTTTCATGGCTTTGATCGACTCGGGAAGGGAAGGACCGGCGGGAAGCGAAAGGATAACCGACCGGCGCCGCGCGAAGCTATGCCAGAATGTGCGCGGTACGCCGCCTCGATCCGCTGTCCACGCCCGTTCCCCCACAAGTCCATCATGCCCACGCCCGCACCAGAAGCCGCCGCGCAATTCCTGTTCGCTGCCCGCAACCGCGGGGCGCCCGGGCCGCGCATTCCGGTCGAATCCCGTCCGGCGAACGTCGCGGAGGCGCTCGCGGTCCAGCGGCGTCTCGGCGAACTCATCGGACAGCCGATCGGCGGCTGGAAGTGCTCGGTGCCGTCGGAGGCGCGGCCGGTGCTCGCCGCGCCGATCTTCGCACCGACGATCCGCTCCGAGTCGCCCTACCCGGTGGTCGGTACCGGCGCCATCGCGAAAATCGAGCCCGAGATCGCATTCGTGCTCGCGCGCGACCTGCCTGCACGCGCCACGCCGTACAGCGAGGCCGAGATCCGCGACGCGCTGCGCGAGGCGCGCTTCGTGCTGGAGATCATCGGCACGCGCTACGCGGACCCGACGGACATCACGTTTCCCGAAATGCTCGCCGACAGCGTCCTCAACCAGGGGCTGTTCGTCGGCCCCGTGGTGCCCGATGCATTCAACCGGCCGCTCGCAGCGTTTCCGGTCACCGTGCGCGCGGGAAGCCAGGTGCTCGCGACGCGCGACGGCAAGCACCCCGATGCGCATCCGCTGCGGCCGCTCTACTGGCTGGCCAATCACCTGGCGGCCACCAGCACGCCGCTCGCCGCCGGCCAGATCGTCACCACCGGCTCGTACTGCGGCGTGATCGAGGTGCCGCTCGGCGAGCCGCTGACGTTCGCGTACGGCGATCTCGGCACGTTGTCGGTGACGCTGACGCGCGCGCGTGACCGGCCGTCGGGAAATGCTTGAACCACGAAGAGCCGAAGCACACGAAGAAAGCCAATTCAGGGGAATTTTCCGGTGTTGAATTCCTTCGCGTTCCTTCGTGTCCTTCGTGGTTCGCGATTCCGCCTTGGAACCCCGCGCATGAGCCTCGCCGGACTCGGCGTCGTCGCGATCTGGCATGACGTGCTGCCGGCCGCGAAGGACGACTTCCACGAGTGGCACAACCGCGAGCACATGCCCGAGCGCGTGGGCATTCCCGGCTTCCGGCGCGGCCGGCGCTACGTCGCGATCAGCGGTGCGCCCGAGTACTTCAATCTCTACGAGGCCGACAGCCCGGAGACGCTCGCCGGGCAGGATTACCTGAACCGCCTGAATGCGCCGACGCCGTGGACGCAGCGCGTCGTCCCGTCGTTTCGCAACGTCGCGCGGTCCATCTGTCGCGTGGCGTTCACCAACGGCGTCGGCAGCGGCGGCGTCGTGCTGACGCTGCGTTTCGCCATCGACACCGCGCATCGCGACAGCACGATCGATGCGCTGCGCCGGCGGCTGCTGCCGCCGCTCGTCTATCGGAAGGGCGTGGCCGGCGTTCATCTCTGCCTCGCCGACGAGGCCGCCAGCAACGTCCAGACGGAAGAGAAAACGGTGCGCGCGGACGCGACGGAGGTTCCGACGTGGATCGTGCTGATCGAGGGCAACGCAGTGCCGGAGGTCGATGCCGCCGCCGACGACCTCGTGCCGACGCTCAACGCCCATGGCGCGGCCGCGCCGCAGCGCGCCGTCTACCGCCTCGAGTTCACGCGGCTCAAGACCCCCTGGAGCGCGGGCTAGCCGCGCGCCGCTTTCTCCGGAGTTCGCCATGGCCCTCGTGCCGCCGATCGAATACGCCGACGCCACGCCCAAAGTGCGCGCCAACAAGACCAACCGCCTCGCCAACGGCTATCGGATCGACGTGGACGCGCAGTTCCGCGATCCGCTCGAGCCGCTGGCGCGATGACGACCGACGCCACCCGCCGTGGCGCGCCCGACGCGGCGCTCTTTCCCGAGATCGAACCGTACGCGACGGGCAAGCTGGCGCTCGACGCCGTCCACACGATGCAATGGGAAGCCTGCGGCAACGCCGCCGGCGTCCCGCTCGTGTTCCTGCACGGTGGCCCCGGCGGCGGTTCGCTGCCGCATCATCGCCGGTTCTACGATCCGGCGTTCTGGAACATCGTCCTCTACGACCAGCGCGGCGCTGGACGCTCGACGCCTACGGCCTGCCTCGTCGACAACACGACGCAGCACCTGGTCGCCGATCTCGAACGCCTGCGGGAGACGCTGAAGGTCGACCGCTGGCTCGTCTTCGGCGGATCGTGGGGCTCCACACTCGCGCTGGCGTATGCGCAGGCGCATCCGGACCGCGTGCTGGGCCTCGTGCTGCGCGGCATCTTTCTGGCGACGCGGCCCGAGCTCGACTGGTTCATGCACGGCATCCGCACGGTGTTTCCGGAGGCATGGCGAGCGTTCGCCGGTTTCCTGCCCGAGCGCGAGCGGGACGACCTCCTTGGCCACTACCACCGGCGATTGACCGATCCCGATCCCGCCGTTCACATGCCGGCGGCGCACGCATGGGACAAGTACGAGGGCGCATGCTCGACGCTGCTGCCGCAGCCCGAGCAGATGACGAAGTTCGACAGCGACGCCTCGGCGCTCGCGATCGCGCGCATCGAGGCGCATTACTTCGTCCACGAGGGCTTCCTGCGCGCCGGCGAGCTGCTGGCGGGCATCCCGCGCATCCGGCACCTGCCGTGCACGATCGTGCAGGGCCGCTACGACATCGTCTGCCCGCCCGTCACCGCCGACGCGCTGGCGCGCGCCTGGCCGGAGGCCGAGTACGTCGTCGTGCCCGACGCCGGACACTCGGTGCGCGAGCCCGGCATCACGCGCGAGCTTGTCAGCGCGGTGCGGAGAATGGAACGCTGCGTGCGCAAAACGCGCGGGTAAGGCACTCGCGCGTTTTGCGCACGGTCGTTGTCCGTTCCCATTCACTCGTCCCTCCGGCAGCCCGTTTCTGCTCGATCCTGGCCCAACAGTTGACACCGTCAACTATTTTGGTGACGATGGCAACCATTGTCACCGGAGCCCCGCCATGACCGACGCCAGCGCCGCGCGCATCGCCGCCGTGCGGCACTTCAACCGCTTCTACACGGGCCGCATCGGCGTGCTGCACGAGGGCCTGCTGGCGAGCCCGTTTTCGCTGGCCGCGGTGCGCGTCCTCTACGAGCTCGCGGCGCGGCCCGGCGCGACCGCGCGCGACCTCGCGCGCGATCTCGCGCTCGACGGCGGCTACCTGAGCCGGATCCTGCAGCGATTCGTCAGGCAGGGGCTGGTCAAACGCGGCACGTCGGCGGCCGACGCCCGGCAGCGTCCGCTGTCGCTGACCGCCGCCGGTCGGCGCACGTTCGCGCCGCTCGAGCGGCGCTCGGCGCAGGAGGTCGCGGCGCTGCTCGCGCCGTTGTCGGAACCGGACCAGGCGCGCCTCACCGGCGCGATGCAGGCGATCGAGCGGCTGCTCGGCCCCGTCGCCTCCGCGGCGCCGCCGTTCGTGCTGCGCAGCCACCGGCCCGGCGACATGGGCTGGGTCATCGGCGCCCACGGCGAACTCTATGCGCGAGAGTTCGGCTGGGACGAACGCTTCGAGGCGCTGGTCGCCCGTATCGCCGCCGATTTCATCGACAATCATGACGTGCGCCGGGAGCGCTGCTGGATCGCGGAACGCGACGGCGAGCGCGTCGGGTCCGTCTTCCTCGTCGCCAAGTCGGCCAAGGTGGCGAAACTGCGCATGCTGATCGTCGATCCGAAGGCGCGCGGCCTCGGGCTGGGCAGGCATCTGGTCGCCGAATGCATCCGCTTCGCGCGCGACTGCGGGTACCGGACAATCACGCTGTGGACGCAGGAAAACCTGCTGGCCGCACGGCACATCTACGAACAGGCGGGATTCGCGCGGGTGGCGCGCGAAGAGCATGCGCTGTTCGGCATTCCGCTCGCGGGCGAGACGTGGGAGCTCCACATGCAATGACGGGCGGGAACAACGCGCCGCGCCGCTATAATCGCGCCACCTCTACGTCATCCGGATCGAGCGCCGTTGCGTCCCCTGCAAGCCCCGCAATCCACGTCGCGCGCTTCCTCGCCGTGCGCTCGCCGACACGCGATGCGAGGCCGGGCGCTGGCTCGTGCCGGACTGCTCGTCGCGGCGCTCGCAGCCTTCGCCCTCGCGCGGCCCGCACTGGCGCAACCGGCGACCGCCGCTGCCGTGGATGCGGGATCGGTCGCCGCCGCGCCGGCCAAGCCGCGGCCGAAGATCGGCCTCGTGCTGTCGGGCGGCGGCGCCCGTGGACTCACGCACGTCGGCGTGCTCAAGGTGCTGCACGAAATGAAAGTGCCGATCGACTACATCGCCGCCACGTCGATGGGTGCGATCGTCGGCGGCCTCTACGCGAGCGGCATGAAGCCCGACGACATGCAGCGGCACCTGTCGGGGGTCAGCTGGCCGACGATCCTTTCCGACAGCCCGCCGCGCCGCGACATCGGCTTTCGCCGCAAGGAGGAGGAGTCGGCATTTCCGCTCGGCTTCGAGATGGGCTACGGCGACGGACAGGTCCTGTGGTTCAAGGGCGCGCTGTCGGGGAGCAACCTCGAGCTCTTCCTGCACGAGCTGACGCGCAACGCCGACTCGATCGACGACTTCGACAAGCTGCCGATTCCTTACCGCGCCGTCTCGACCAACATGGTCACCGGGGCGGAAGTGGTGTTCGACCATGGCCGCCTCTACCAGGCGATGCGCGCCAGCATGTCCGTGCCGGGCATGTTCTCGCCGGTCGAACTGGACGGCCGCATCCTGGGCGACGGCGGGCTCGTGAACAACCTGCCCGTCGACATCGTGCGCAGCATGGGCGCCGACATCGTCATCGCCGTCAACATCGGCACGCCGCTGATGTCGCGCGACCAGCTGCAGTCGGTCGTCGGCTACGCGTCGCAGATGATCAACATCCTGACCGAGCAGAACGTGCGCGCGCAGCTCGCGCAGCTGCGGCCCGGCGACATCCTGATCTCGCCGGACCTGGGCAACCTGACGTTCATCGATTTCGCCGCCGCGCCGAAATTCGTCCAGCTCGGCATAGAGGCCGCGGAGGCGGCGCGGCCGCAGCTCGCCGCGCTCGCGGAGACCTCGCCCCAGTTCGCGCAGTTCGAGAAGCGGTTCATCGTGCCGCCGCAGCCGCTGCCGGAGAAGCTCGACTTCGTCACGGTGGAGGGCACGCGTTATGCGAATCCGGAGGTGCTGGAAGAGCAGATGAAGACGCAGCCCGACGAGCCGTTCAGCATCCACGTGCTCGAAAACGACCTCGCGCGGCTGTACGGCCGCGGCGACCTCGAGCATGTCGACTACCAGCTGGTCAGCGTGGGACGGCAGCAGGGACTGATCGTCAACGTCACCGAAAAATCCTGGGGCCCCAACTTCCTGCGCTTCGGGCTCTCGCTCAACACCGACCTGCAGGGGGACACGTTCTTCAACCTGATGCTGGGGCACAAGCGCGTCTGGGTGAACCGCTACGGCGCCGAGTGGACGAACGAGATCATCCTCGGCAGCACGCGCCGCTTCGCCACCGAGTTCTACCAGCCGCTGACGTTGTCGAACTTCGCGTTCGCGTCCGCGTACGGCTTAGTCGAGCGGTCGCCGCAATACCTCTTCGACGGCGATTCGCGGATCGCCGAATACGACGTGCTGAACGAGACCGCCGGATTCGACCTGGGCGTCCCCTTCGGCACCAGCGGGGAGTTCCGCGTCGGCTACAAGTGGTGGCACCAGCGCGGCGATCCGGTGATCGCCGACACGTCCACCGACATCTACCAGACGATCAAGACCACCGAGAGCGGCGTGCGCCTGCTGTTCCGCTGGGACACGCTCGACAATCCGTACTTTCCGCGGAACGGGCTGCGCGTCAACGCCGACGCCTTCTTCGGCAGCCGCGAAACGACGTACGGCGGGGAGCCGTTCTCCGACGGCGAGTCGTCGCGCGCCGGCATCTTCGCCAACATGGCGCATCCGCTGTGGAAGAACGGCTTCGTCAACGTCGCCGTGCGCGCGGGGGGCATCACCACGAGCACGGAACAAGTCCGATCCGATCAGCGATTTCAACCTCGGCGGCTTCCTCAACCTGTCCGGCCTGCGCACCGACCAGCTGTCGAGCAACTACCTGGGCTTCGCGCGCGCCGTCTACTACCACCAGATCGGCAACCTGCCGCTGCTCGGGCGCGGCGTCTATGTCGGAGGCTCGATCGAGGCCGGCAATGTCTGGGGCGACCGCGACGACGTCTCGTTGCGGAACCTGCGCACCGCCGGCAGCGTCTTCGTCGCCGCCGACACGTGGATCGGCCCGTTCTATTTCGCGTGGGGCCGGGCCAGCGGCGGCCAGACGAGCTTCTACATCTTCCTTGGACGACTCTAGCGTGCAGCGCGAAGGCAACGCCGACTGGCTCGCGCGCAGCAGGAATGCCGTATGGCATCCGTGCACGCAGATGAAGCAGCACGAGACGCTGCCGCTGGTGCCGATCGCGCGCGCGGCGGGCGCCTGGCTGCACGACTTCGACGGCCGCCGCTACCTCGATGCGGTGAGTTCGTGGTGGGTCAACCTGTTCGGCCACGCGAATCCGCGCATCAACGCCGCGCTGCACGACCAGCTCGACACGCTCGACCACGTGATGCTGGCGGGCTTCACGCATCGGCCCGTCGTCGAACTATCCGAGCGGCTCGCGGCGGCGGCGCCCGCGGGCCTCGGGCATGCGTTCTACGGTTCCGACGGCGCGTCGGCGGCGGAGATCGCGCTGAAGATGAGCTTTCACTACTGGCGCAACCACGGATTCCCCGACAAGCGCGGCTTTGTCGGCTTGACGGGCGGCTATCACGGGGAGACGCTCGGCGCGCTCGCGGTGACCGATGTCGCCGTGTTCCGCGACACCTACGCGCCGCTGCTCAACGCCAGCGCGCGGGTGCCCTGTCCCGACCCGCGCCGCGGCATCGGCGTCGCGGAGGCGGCCGCCGCGCTCGACGCGCACCTCGCGCGCCACCATGCGACGACGGCCGCGCTGATCCTCGAACCGCTGGTGCAGGGCGCCGCCGGCATGGTGATGTACGACGCGGCGTACCTCGCGGCGGCGCGCGCGATCACGGCGAAACACGGCGTCCACCTGATCGCCGACGAGATCATGACCGGCTTCGGGCGCACGGGCACGCTGTTCGCGTGGGAGCAGTCGGGCGCGCCGGCGCCGGATTTCCTGTGCCTGTCGAAGGGGCTGACCGGCGGCTACCTGCCGCTGTCGTGCGTGCTGACGACCGACGCCGTCTTCGCCGCGTTCTATGCCGACGACACGGCGCGGGGCTTCCTGCATTCGCATTCGTACACGGGGAACCCCCTCGCCTGCCGCGCGGCGCTTGCCGTGCTGGACATCTTCGCGGACGACGACGTCATTGCCGGCAACCGCGGGCGCGCGCGCCGCTGGGCGGAGATCCTGTCGCCGGTGGCCGCCCATCCCCGCGTGCAAAATTTCCGGCAGCGCGGCATGATCTTCGCTTGGGAGGTCGATACGACGCGCGGCGACTTCGCGCGCTGGTGCTTCGAAGAGGCGCTGCGGGCCGAACTGCTGCTGCGCCCGATCGGTCGCACGCTCTACGTGATGCCACCCTACATCGTGACCGACGACGACATGACGCTGCTGGCCGCACGCACCGCCGCGATCCTGGATCGCGCATGACGACGCTGGCGGCAAGGGGTCAGAGCGATAGGCAGAGCGATAGGTCAGAGCGATAGGGGTCAGAGCGATAGGGTCAGAGCGAAGGGGTCAGAGCGATAGGGGTCGGCGATAGGGGTCAGAGCGATAGGGGTCAGAGCTGGCCGAGCGATGGCAGAGCGAAGGGGTCAGAGCGATAATCCGGCCGCGCAGATCGGCGGCCGGCATCGCTCTGCCCCATCGCTCTGACCCCTATCGCTCTGACCCCTGGCGGACGCGCGCTTCCCGCCGAACCGCGGCAGGACTGGCGATAACTGCCTTTGCCGTCACCGCGCACGCGACGCTGCCGAGCGGCGTGGCGCGCGCGTTCCACGAAGCGGGCATCCCGCTCGCCAGCGTGGCGATCGTCGTGCGCGAGTCCGGTCATCCGCAGCCGCTGTTCGCGCAGGACGCGGAGCGGCCCCTCAATCCGGCGTCCGTGATGAAGCTCGTCACCACGTATGCGGCGCTCGAGCTGCTCGGCCGCGACTATCGATGGAAGACGGAGGCGTTCCTTTCCGGCAAGCTGAACGGCAAGGGGACGCTGAACGGCAACCTGATCCTCAAGGGCTACGGCGATCCCAAGATCACCATCGAGCAGTGGGCGGCGTTCATGTCCGACCTGCGCGCGCGCGGCTTGAACGAAGTCGCGGGCGACCTGGTGCTCGACCGCTCGCACTTCAAGCTTCCCGAGCACGATCCCGCCGCGTTCGACCAGGAGCCGCTGCGGCCGTACAACGTCGGCCCCGATGCGCTGCTCGTCAACTTCAAGGCCGTGCGCTTCGCCTTCCTGCCCAACGCGCGCGCCAACGCCGTGGCGGTCAAGGCGGAGCCGCCGCTGCCGGACATCGTGCTCGACTCGGCGCCGCAGCTCACCACCGGCGATTGCGGCGACTGGCGCGGCACGCTCGCGGCGAACTACGCCGATTTCGGCGCCACGGCGAGCGCGGCGTTTCCCGGCCGCTATTCGCAATCCTGCGGCGAGCGCGACTGGTATGTCGCGCTGCTCGACCATCCCCATTACGTCCACGGCATGTTCACCGCCTATTTCCGCCAAAGAGGCGGGCAGTTCGACGGCGGCTTGCAGGAGGGCCGCGCGCCGCGCGACGCGACGCCGTTCGCGGTGATGGAATCCGCGCCGCTCTACGACATCGTGCGCGACGTGAACAAGCTGTCGAACAACGTGATGGCGCGGCAGATCTTCCTGACGCTGGCCACGACGCGCCATCCGCCGCCGGCCACGCCCGCGCTGGCGGCCGACGCCGTGTCCGCATGGCTCGAGGAAAAGAAGCTCGTGCTGAACGGGCTCGTGCTCGAGAACGGGTCGGGCCTGTCGCGGCGCGAGCGCATCACCGCCGGCGGGCTGGCGCGCCTGCTCGCCGCCGCCGACGCGAGCCCCGTGCGCGAGGAATTCGCGAGTTCGCTCGCGGTGGCGGCGATGGACGGCACCGTGCAGAAGCGCTTTCGCGACGGCACCATGGCCGGCCAGGCGCTGCTGAAGACGGGATCGCTCGAAGGCGTGCGCGCGCTCGCCGGCTATGTGATCGACGCCGATGGACGCCGCTTCATCGTCGTGGCGATCATCAACCACCCGAACGCCGCGCGCGGGTCCACCGCGCTCGACTATCTCGTCCAGTGGGTCTACCGCGAAGCCGGGCACTGGGATTCGGCGCTGCATCGGTGAGCGCGAAGGGCCGCCCCCAAGCCGCGAACAACGCCCCCGCGTTTGGGGGCAACGCAGCGGCGACAGCCGCAAGCGTGAGGGTGCACACACCGGCGACGCGCGCGGGCGACGCTCCCGCTGCTCGAAGCGCGGATGGAGGCGCGCGGCGCCGCGGTGCCGCGCGCTTCGGACTACTGCGCCCGCCTGGTCGCGCGGCTCGACCGCGCGCGGCAGTTCGTCAGACGCCGGGGATCGCCTGGCTGTCCTTGAACAGCAGGTAGCCGCGCACCACGCGGTAGATGACCCAGATGGCGCTGGCCAGGAAG
This sequence comes from uncultured beta proteobacterium, assembly GCA_963823475.1. Lineage (GTDB taxonomy): Bacteria > Pseudomonadota > Gammaproteobacteria > Burkholderiales > Casimicrobiaceae > VBCG01. The sequence continues at coordinate 53,829 of CAWGLS010000002.1, read as the reverse complement.
ATCCCGATGGCGATCGGGATGCCGACGAGGATGAGCCCGAGCGTGAAGAGCACCAGCCAGCCGATCACGGCCCACAACAGCGACCACCAGAACGTGCGGATGAGCCAGGTGAAATGCGACGCCACCCAGGTCCCGGCCGCATCGTCGCGTTTCACGTAGCAGACGATCACCCCGACGATCCCCAGGATGGTCATGAACGGCGCGGGAACGAGAAATCCCGTCCTGGCGATCTCGAGGATCGCGGCGAGGCCGAACAGCGCGTAAGCCAGGACCCCCGCGGTGACGGGGACGGTGGAACTGCTGGGCGCGGATTGCGGTGCGGGGAAATCGGCCACGGCCACTTCTCCATACGATGCGCGCCGCACGTCGGCGCCCGTGGGAGCGAAGATGCGGCCCGGGAACCCTTCCGTCAATACCCGGGGGACGGATGGCGCCGGGCCGCGACGGCCGCGGCATCCGGGCCTGACGGATGGTCCCTTTCCGCGGCGGCGCGTACGACCATGCCCGCGGCACCGCTTCCGGCCGCGGTTAGTGGACGCTCACCAGAACCGGGGGCGAAGCGGCAAGCGACGCAACCGCAAGTCCGTCGCTATAATGGGAGTCCGCGTTGCGCGGCAACGCGCTTATCCCATCACTTTCCCTAGGATCGATCATGAGTGCCGATAGCGCCCGCGACAAGCTCGTCGATGAATTCTCCTCCGTGCTCTCCGAAGCCGAAACGCTGCTCGACAAGGCCGCCAAGGAATCCGGCGACCGGGCACGCGACCTCCGCTCGCAGGTCGAAGCGCGCCTGCTGTCCGCCAAGCTCAAGCTGCAGGAACTCGAAGGCGAGGCCGTCGACCGCGCCAAGGCCGCGGTGCGCGTGACCGACGACTACGTTCACGACCACCCGTGGCAGGCCATCGGCATGGCGGCCGGCATCGGCTTCGCCGTGGGCCTGCTGATGAATCGCCGTTGATCCGCACCGTTTCCGCAACGACGCGATGAGCGAACCGCCGGACCGCGACACGTTGCGAGGCGCGCTGGCGCGCCTCGCGGATGCGCTGCTGGGCCTGGCGCGCACCCGTCTCGAACTCGCGACGGTCGAATACACCGAAGAGCGCCGGCGCGTGACCCAGCAGCTGACGCTGCTGCTCGGCGGCATCGGCTGCCTGCTCTTCGCGCTGCTGTTCGCCGCCGGCGCCGTCATCGTCTACTTCTGGGACACGAACCGCCTGGGCGCGATCGTCGGCGTCGCGAGCGCGTTCGCCGTTGCCGGCGCCGTGCTGTTGTGGCGCCGCGCGGAGATCTCGAACACCGCGCCGACGGCATTCGCCGCCACCGTCGCCGAGCTCGAGAAGGACCGCGCGTCGCTGGCGCGCACGCTGAAGCGGCCATTGTCATGAACCCCGCCGCCGATCTCGCCGAGCGCAAGGCGCGCCTGATCGCGCAGTCGGACCTGCAGCGGATGCAGGCGATGCTCGCCTGGCATGCCGCGCGGCGAATCGTCGCGCCACCCGCACCGGCCGAACGCAGCAAGTCGTCGCGGTCGATCGCCACGACGCTGATCGGCATCGCGTTGCCGCTGGCCGGCGCCGGGCGCCTGCGCGGCGTGCTGCGAACGCTGTCGATCGTCGCCACGGGGCTGCGCCTGTTCCGCGCCTGGCGCGCGCGCTAGCGACCGATTCGATCGCGGGCGCGACATCGGCCGGGGCTCGCCGGCGCGTCGATACGCGGCGCTACGGGGACGCTAGATGTGAAGGTTCAACACGTTGTGTGAAGGTTCAACCCGTTGTTTCGCTCACGCGCGAATTGCTCATCCGTCGTTCCCGCGAAAGCGGGAACCTAGTGTCGTCGTGCCGGCCGCGCGGAGAGTGAACCTGGAGAGCCGCCAGGTCCGAGCCTTCGCGGGGACGACGACAGATGGCATGACGTTGCGACATAGAAACCCGAAACAACGCACCGAGGTTTGGCAGCTAGAGCCCAAGTTCGCGATACAGCACGTCGACGCGCGCCTTGACGGCCGCGTCCATCGCGATCGGACGGCCCCACTCGCGCGTCGTCTCGCCGTGCCACTTGTGGGTGGCGTCGATCCCCATCTTGCTGCCGAGGCCAGCCACCGGTGACGCGAAGTCGAGATAGTCGATCGGCGTGGATTCGACGAGCAGCGTGTCGCGCGCCGGATCGACGCGCGTGGTCAGCGCCCACACCACTTCCTTCCAGTCGCGGATGTCGACGTCGTCGTCGGTGACGATGATGAACTTCGTGTACATGAACTGGCGCAGGAAGCTCCAGATGCCGAACATCACGCGCTTCGCGTGTCCCGGATACTGCTTGTTCATCGACACGATCGCGAGGCGGTACGAGCAGCCCTCCGGCGGCAGGTAGAAGTCGGAGATTTCCGGAAACTGCTTCTGCAGCAGCGGGACGAAGACCTCGTTCAGCGCGACGCCGAGCACGGCCGGCTCGTCCGGCGGCTTGCCCGTGTACGTCGAGTGGTAGATCGGATCGCGGCGCAGCGTGATGCGCTCGATCGTCAGCACCGGAAAGCGCTCGACCTCGTTGTAATAGCCGGTATGGTCGCCGTAGGGCCCTTCGGCGGCGGTTTCGTAGCCGGTGGGATCGGCCGCGTCGGGCCGGATGAAGCCTTCGAGGACGATCTCGGCGGTGGCCGGCACCTGCAGGTCGTGCGACAGGCACTTGACGATTTCCGTGCGCCCGCCGCGCAGCAGTCCCGCGAACTGGTATTCCGACAGCGAATCCGGCACCGGCGTTACCGCCCCCAGGATCGTTGCGGGATCGGCGCCGAGCGCGACGGCGATCGGGAACGGCGTGCCCGGGTGCGCGAGTGCGTGGTCGCGAAAGTCGAGCGCGCCGCCGCGGTGGGCGAGCCAGCGCATGATGACCTTGTTGCGGGCGATCACCTGCTGCCGGTAGATGCCGAGGTTCTGCCGTTGCTTGTGCGGGCCGCGCGTGACGGTCAGGCCCCACGTGATCAACGGACCGACGTCGCCGGGCCAGCACGTCTGGACCGGCAGCCGGGCGAGGTCGACGTCGGCGCCCTCCCAGACCACGTCCTGGCACGGTCCGGAACTGCGCTCCTTCGGCGCCATGTCGAGCACCTTCATGATCACCGGCCGCGTCGTCTGCCACGCGTCCTTCAGGCCCTTCGGCGGCTCCGGTTCCTTGAGAAACGCGAGCAGCCGGCCGATCTCGCGCAGCGATTCGCGCCAATCGTCGCCTTCGACGCCCATCGCGCGCGCGACGCGCTGCGGCGTGCCGAAGAGATTGCCGAGCACCGGGATCGGCTTGCCGTCGGGACCGCGAAAATCGCCCTTCGGCTGCTCGAACAGCAGTGCCGGGCCGCCGGCCTTGAGCACGCGGTCGCAGAGCTCCGTCATCTCGAGATGCGGATCCACCGGCACACCGACGCGTTTCAGCTCGCCGCGCCCTTCGAGCTGGGCCAGGAAATCGCGGAGGTCGCGGTAGGGCATACGCCCATTGTAGCGAAGGCTGAGTTGTGAGCCTTCAATGCGTTGTTGGCGTCATGCAGGAATCTCCCTCATCCGTCGTTCCCGCAAAAGCGGAACCCACCGACGTTTTCACGCCTCGCGCAGAGAGGGCTCCAAAGACGTTGGGTCGCCGCGTTCGCGGGGACGACGGCGGGTGGCCTGACATTGGGGCACGGCCACTACAATGGGGGATGCCGCATCACGCCAACGGCCCCCGTCACGCGCACTTCGTGCGCGCGCGCCGCGTCGTCTTCGGCATCGTGCTGCTGAGCTTCGTGCTGTCGTTCTTCCACCGCACGGCGCCCGCGGCGATCGCGGGCGAGCTGACGCGCGCGTTCGCGATCAACGCGGCCACGCTCGGCACGCTGGCCGCGACCTACTTCTACGTCTACACGCTGCTGCAGATCCCGGTCGGCGTGCTCGCCGACACGCTGGGCCCGCGCCGCATCCTGGCCGCCGGCTCGCTGATCGCCGGCGCGGGTTCGCTCGCGTTCGCGCTCGCGCCGAGCTGGGAGATCGCGGCGGCGGGCCGCACGCTGGTCGGCATCGGCGTGTCGGTCGCATTCATCGCGATCCTGAAGGTCAGCGCCGTCTGGTTCCCGGCCAATCGCTTCGCGACGCTCAACGGCATCACGATGTTCGCCGGCAACACGGGCGCGGTGGTCGCCGGCGCGCCGCTCGCCTGGGTCGTCACGCAGGCGTCGTGGCGCAGCGTGTTCGTCGGGCTCGCCGTGCTGTCGGTCGCGCTCGGCATCGCCACGTGGTTCCTCGTGCGCGATCGCCCGCAGGACTTGGGCTTCGCGCCGGTCAATCCGCAGGCGAGCGCGAGCGTGGCGGGCGAGCACTGGTCGCGCGCGCTCGCGCAGGTGCTCGCCAATGGCGCGACGTGGCCGGGGTTCTTCGTCAACTTCGGCATCGGCGGCAGCTATCTCGCGTTCGCCGGCCTGTGGGCGGTCCCGTTTCTCGTCGACGTCTACGGCATGTCGCGTGTCGTCGCCGCGCAGCACGCGAGCCTGCTGCTGCTCGGTGTCGCGTTCGGCGCGGTCGGCATCGGCGTGCTGTCCGACCGTCTGGGCAGCCGCCGGGGCCTGATGCGCGCGTGCACGCTGCTCTATGCGTTGTCGTGGCTGCCATGGCTCACGCATGCGGCATGGCCGCTGCCCGCCACGCTCGCGTGGTCGTTCTACATGGGACTGCTGATCCCGGGCTTCACGCTCTCGTGGGCGGTCGCGAAGGAAGTCAACCGGCCCGAGCATTCCGGCATGGCGACCTCCGTGGTGAATCTCGGCATCTTTCTAGGCGCGGGCATCCTGCAGCCGCTGGTGGGCGCGGTGCTCGATCGCGGCCGCGACGCGGGCGATGCCGCGCACGCGTGGGACCACGCGCTGTGGCTGCTGGCGGGGAGCGCGGCGTTCGGCGCCGCGGCCGCGTGGTTCGTCCGCGAGCGCCGCCGCTGATCAGCGGCTCGTTCGGCCCCTGATTCAGATGACGGCGTTGGCCCCGCCGTCCATCGGGATGATCGCGCCGGTGACGTAGCTCGCCGCCGGCGACGCGAGGAAAAGCGCGACCTGCGCGACCTCCTCCGGCGTGCCCAGCCGCCGCAACGGAATCTTCTCCTGCGCCCGCGCGAGCAGCTCGGCCGCCGGCGTGCCCGTCATCCGCGATTCCACCGCGAGACCCTCCTCCACGCGGCTCGTCAGCGTGCCGCCGGGGTTGATGCCGTTGATGCGCACGCCCGACGGGCCATACGCCGCCGCGAGGCCGCGTGGTCGCCAGCATCAGCGCCGCGTTGGCCGCGCCGCCCGGCAGGTGGATGGGGCTCGCCACCTTGCCGCCCGCGCCGATGATGTTGACGATCGCGCCGTGTCCGCGCGCCGCCATCTGCTTGACGACGATGTCGGTCGGATGGATGTAGCTGAAGAATTTCGCGTCCATCGCGTCGCGCCACGCCTGCGCCGAGCAGGTCGTCGGGCGCGTAGCGCCGGGCGGCGCCGGCGGAGTTGACGAGGACGTCGATGGCGCCCCACTGCGCCACCACTTCGTCGACCATGCGCGCCGCGGCGGCGGCGTCGCGCAGGTCGGCGACGACGGCCAGCGGCGAATGCCGCATCCCGGGCAGCTTCGCCAGCGCCGCGTCGAGGTTCTCGCGGCTGCGCGACACGAGCGACGACGCGCGCGCCGGCGCGCGCGAAGGCTTCCGCGCACGCGAATCCGATGCCTTTCGAGGCGCCGGTGACGACGACGACCTGATCGGCGAAGTTCGTTGTTCCATGGTGGAGTCTTCCTTGGCGCGGATCGCGCTCATCGGGCGGCACCGCGTGCCGCGGATTCGGCGAGGCGCGCGCGCAGGAAGCCGCGCACGCGCCGCGTTGGCGGCGGCACGCGCCGCCGGATCGGGTCCGACGTGCACGCCCTGGTCGGACCGCACGCCGGTGGTGACGTCCTGCCACAGCGTCACGTTGCCCGACGGCGCATCGAAGCCGTGGTGGGCGCCCGGATACACGGTCACCGCCAGCGGCGCGCCGCGCGCCGCGCCGCGTCGCCCAGCTGCACGCACGCCGCGGCGGGCGTCCAGTCGTCGAGCTCGCCGACGTGGATCTCGGTCGGCATGTCCGGTTGCCAGTTCGCGCCCTGCCGCAGCGACACGACGCATCCCGGATAGAACGCGACGGCGGCGCGGAACGGCGGCGGCGCGCCGGGCGCCGAACGGAACGCCGCGATTCGCGGATCCTTGCCGTTGACGGCGGCGAGCGTCGCGCTGCCGCCGTGCGACCAGCCGACGAGCGCGATGCGCTCGCGGTCGATGCCGCCCAGCGCCGCGGCGAACGCCTGCGCGCCGAGCACGTCGAGCCGGCGCGTCACCGGCGCGATCGTGGGTTCGCCGCGCTTGATGAGGCACACCGAGCGCCGGCCGCGCGAATTGAAACTGTCGGGCCACAGCACCGCGTAGCCGTCGTCCAGCAACTGCGCGGTCCAGGTCGCGAAGCGCTCGCTCAGCTCGTTGCGGCGCTTCTCGTTGGCGCTGAACATGCCGCCGCAGCCGTGCGCGGCGACGACCAGCGGCACCGCCGCACCCGGCGCGGCCCGCGGCGGCCGGAAGAACAACGCGGAAATCGTCGACCGGCTTGCCCGCCGCATCGATGTCGAGCGACGGAAACGTCACGCGTTCGGGCGCCGGCAGCGCCGCCTGCGCGGCCGCCGTCGCCACGTACGCGATCACCGCGGTTGCGGCCGCAAGGCGATGCGTCGCGAGCATTCTCTCCGTGCTCGACCGGTGGCAGGAAGAATAAGTGGGGCAGAGACCGACTTTCGGCGGGAGCGGATGGCAAGGTTCGCGCGGCAAGCGAAAGTCGTCTCCTGGCCCACTTTCTCACAGATGATCGGCGATCAGCCGCCATGCGGCAAGCTTCTCGGCGAAGGGACGCGTGTACGCGGGGCTCGTCGACGGCAGCGCGATCGTCGCATACCCCGCCGCCCGCCACGCGGACGCGGCGCGCGCCGCCGTCACGCCGTTGAAGCAGACGAGTTCGACGTTCGGCGCCGCGCGGCGGACGCGCCCGGTCTCGCCGCGCTTCGCGTCGCGTATCGCGACGTCGAGGCTGCCGGCGCGCGTGCACGCGACGATCGTGTCCCACACGCCGATGCGGTGGGCGAGCAGCCGCGCGAGCCGGTCCGCGTAGGAAAGCTCGGGCAGCGGCTCGCCGACGACAGCCGCGAGCAGCGGCCAGAAATGATTGCGCGGATGCGCGTAGTACTGCCGCGCGGCAAGCGATGCTGCGCCGGGAAAGCTGCCCAGGATCAGGATCCGCGTATCGGCCGCGAGCACCGGCGGCAAGCCACGGCGGCGCGGCGGCGTCGCTACCAGCCGCGCGGCCATGCCCGCAGCCGCAGCGCGAAGTCGACAACCACGCCCGCGAACACCGCGAAGCCCAGCCAGTGGTTGCCGAGAAAGGCGCGGAAGCAGTTGGCGCGTTCCCGGCCGCGGATCAGCACGATGTGATACGCGGCGAGCGCGAGCGCGACGGCGAGTCCCGCCCAGTACGCGTAGCCGAGCGCGATCCGCCAGCCGACCCACGCCATGCCGGCCAGGTACACCGCATAGCAGATGGCCACCGCCAGCACGTCGAAACGCCCGAACGTCAGCGCCGAGGTGCGGAGGCCGAGGCGCACGTCGTCGTCGCGGTCGACCATCGCGTATTCGGTGTCGTAGGCGACGACCCAGAAGAGATTGATGAGGAACATCCACCAGCCGAGCGGCGGCACGTTGTCCTGCGCGCCGGCGAACGCCATCGGGATGCCGAACGAAAAGGCCACGCCGAGGAACGCCTGCGGCAGCGCGAAAAAGCGCTTGAAGAACGGATAGGCCATCGCGATGCCCAGCGCCGCCACCGACAGCAGCACCGTCCGCTGGTTGGTGCCGACCAGCGTCAGCGCGAACCCCGCCAGCGCGAAAGCCGCGGCTACTCCTAAGGCTTCCCAGGGCGCGATATCGCCCCGCGCCAGCGGACGATCCGCCGTGCGCTTGACGTGGGCATCGAACTTGCGGTCGGCCCAGTCGTTGAACGCGCAGCCGGCGCACCGCATGACGATCGTGCCGAGCGTGAACACCAGCAGCAGCGACAGGCTGGGCCGGCCCCTCGTCGCGATCCACAGCGCGGCCAGCGTCGGCCACAGCAGCAGCAGGATGCCGATCGGCTTGTCGAGGCGGACCAGCCGTTCGTACGCGTCGATGCGCTGGCGCAGGGTGAGTCTCGCGGGCGCCGCGCCGTGCGCGCGCACGGACTCGTCGGGGCGCGCGCTCACAACGCGAGCGGAAGCTGTTTTTTCAACTCCCGCGGGGCGACGGCGGCCAGCAACGTCTGCGGCGTCGGATAGGCGAGACGCACGCGCAACTCGCGCTTCATCCGGGCGTTCACCAGCCGGCGCGATTCGTTCATGAACGACAGCAGCATCGGGGCGATGCGCTGCTCCGCCTCCTCCCAAGTGACGCGCGGCGGGCGCGGCAGGTGGAACGCGTCGGCGACGGTGTCGAACCAGCCGCCCATCTTCATTTCGGCGTCGTCGGTGATGTTGTACGCGCGGTTATGGCCGGCGTGGAACAGCGCGGCCACCGCGGCGCGCGCGAGGTCGTCGGCATGGATGTGGTTGGTGAACACGTCGTCCTCCGGCGCGAGCACCGGCGTCCCCTGCTTGATGCGCTCCAGCGGCAGCCGGCCCTCGGCGTAGATGCCGGGGACGCGCAGCAGCGCGAGCCGCACGCCATGGCGGGCCGCCCATTCGCGCAAGCGGTTTTCCGCGGCGACGCGACGTTTGCCGCGCGGCGTCTGCGCGCGGCGCGTGCGAGTTTCGTCGACGCGCGCGCCGGCGCAGTCGCCGTAGACGCCCGACGTCGATATGTAGACGAAGCGCTGCGGTATAATCCGGGCCCGCGTCAGTGCCGCGAGCAGTCGTTGCGTCCGCGGGTCGTCGCGGCCGTCGGACGGCGGCGGTGCGCAGTGCAGGACGGCCAGCGGCGCCAACGCGAGGCGGCGCAGCGTGGCGAAATCGTCCAGGTCGGCCACGATGGGCACGATGCCCGCCGCGCGCAGCCTGGGGACGTCGTCGGCACGGCGCGTCAGGCCATAGATTCGGGCGCGCCCACGCAACCGCGATGCGGCGCGCAGCGCCACATCACCGCATCCGATCAACAGTACCCTGATCACGCTTCGGACAATGGACCGGGCCTTCGAGACGCAAGGCGCGGAATCTTCACTATGACGTTCCAGATTACCATAAAGCCCAGCGAGCACTCGTTCGCCTGCGACGACGGCGAGACCGTGCTGGCGTCGGCGCTGCGCAACGACCTCATGCTGCCGTACGGCTGCCGCAACGGCGCGTGCGGGACGTGCAAGGGCAAGATCCTCGCCGGCGAAGTCGATTACGGCGTGCACCAGGCGTCGACCCTTTCGGCCGACGAGAAGCGCACGGGCCTTGCCCTTTTCTGCGTGGCCAGGCCGCTGACCGACCTCGTCATCGAGGTCCGCGAGGTGCGCCGCGCCGGCGACATCCAGATCAAGCGGCTGCCGTGCCGGATCGAATCGATCGACAAGGTCGCACCCGACGTCGCGATCGTCCGCTTCAAGCTGCCGGCCAACGAAAGGCTCCAGTACCTCGCGGGGCAGTACATCGACTTCCTGCTGAAGGACGGCAAGCGCCGCAGCTTTTCGCTGGCCACACCGCCGCACGACGACAAGCTGCTCGAGCTGCACATCCGCCGCATCCCCGGCGGCTTCTTTTCCGATGCGCTGTTCACGCAGTACAAGGGGCGCGAGATCCTGCGCTTCGAAGGGCCGCTCGGCTCGTTCTACCTGCGCGAGGATTCGGACAAGCCGATCGTGTTCGTCGCCGGGGGCACCGGCTTCGCGCCGATCAAGGCGATGATCGAGCATGCGCTGTTTCACCGCCTCGACCGGCAGATGGTGCTGTATTGGGGCGTGCGCGGAGTGCCGGACCTCTACCTGCCCGAACTGCCCGGAAGCTGGCAGGCCGCGCACCCGAACTTCACGTTCATCCCGGTGCTGTCGGAGCCCCGGCCCGAGGATGCGTGGCCCGGGCGCACCGGTTTCGTCCACCAGGCCGTGGTGGCGGATTTTCCGGACCTGTCCGGCTATCAGGTGTACGCCTGCGGGGCGCCGGCCATGATCGACGCCGCGCGCCGCGACTTCACGCAGCGCTGCCGGCTGCCGGACGCCGAGTTCTACGCCGACAGCTTCACGTACGCGGCGGAAAGCGAAAGCGCACGGTAAATATTGAGCCATTGTAGCGAGCGAAGAGGGTCCGCTAGCGTAATGTTGTAAATCCCGGATTTCGTCCAACCAACGGCATGCCGTCCCTTCGCCACGCATTGCCCAAATGCGAACACGATGTTTCCCGGGCGAAAGCGCTGCAGTCGGGATCAGTGCGCTCCATTCTCCGCGCACGAACTCGTCCAGTTCCAAACGACCGGCCCAAACGGGCACATTGTCGTCGCCGATCGTCACGAGAAGTCCTTCTGGAAACGCGGCCAGCGTTTGCTTCCGGTACATTCCGTTGACGGCAAGGTCCCAACGCCGAGTACCCTCGACTGGCGCCTTGGTAAGCACGCCAATCTCGCTGTTCGAGAACGATAGCGGCACATCGGACCGACGCCAGAACCAGTTGCCCGCAATGAATCGGTCGGGGACAAAGTGCGTCAGCACATGCCTGACCACAAGCTGGTTTGCGTTGAACACCGACACGCCATCGATGCGATTCGACCATGCGGTGCTGCTAAACAGTATGTGCGACGGGCGTTTGTCCTCGAGCGAAGCCACAACTTCCTCCTGCGTCACACTCGCCCTCGCATTGGTGATCTTGGTAGAAGCGGGAGCACGACTCCTTGCCGAACAAGTAGTGCCAAGCGGATTCGTTCGTCATCGTGTAGAAGCACCGACTATCCGATACTCGGGTTCGCATTGCGTCGACTGTTTCCGTCTGGCCTTGCGACAGAATCGCTTTGTCGGTCGTTCGCAACGAAGTCGCGTAGCCACGATGCAGCGCGATGAACGCCGAATAGGGATTCAGCAACGTTAGGTTCCAGCCAATAAGCGCCGACATGGCAAGGAACACCATTGGCCTGCCCGGCATTGCGCTATCTGCAATGGCCGGAACGCGACTGGCGCCGGGCGACGGACCAACGGCATCCATCACGAATTTTCCGATGTAGATCGACAGCAAGATCCAACTTGCCGTCGTCCCCCAGGCGACATGACCCGGGTCCCCGCGTTCGATCGCCATTCTCGCGCTCGCGACCGACGCGGCCACCAGAATGAGCGACGGCAACTCCTGACGAACCGCATCACCAACTCGTCTGCTGACCATGAGCGCTTCATACAATCGCGCCGCCGCCAGCGCCATGGCGATGAAAGACCCAATCAGGAGGACTCCGGACCATGAACTGCTGATCGTTGAAAGGCCGGGAAACGCCCAAATCATCCGGCCGTAGAGAATCCAGAATGCCACTTGGTCGATTAGCGCTTGCAGACCAGCGTTGCCAATGATCAAGAAGACGATCGGGGCAGCAATTGCGAGTCCCGCGCCGAAACCGAGAAGCCAGTTGCGTCCCCACTTTCCTCCGCATGACGCGATGGCAATGGAGGCGAGGCCAAAGAACGCGACGCCATAGAGTCCACGATCGTAGGAATAGACGATTCCGAAGGGGAGCAAAGCGCCGCAAACGGCAGCAAGCGCCAACCCCATTCGTTTGCGATGCAGATTGGCCTGTGCTTGCACAAACGCAAGTACCGCTGCAATTTGAGTCAGAAAGATCAGGTCCCTTGTATTAAACGCGCCGCATTGCCAGTTCGTGTCTTGTGCAATGCCAGTTCGTCGGGCCATGCCCCCGCTTGCAGCGCTGTCACGAGAATGAGGAATGACACTAGCGCCAAGACAAACCGCCCGCGCCAAGTCGAAGCGTGCAGCACCAGTGTCGCAAGAATCAGTTGAACGGCGAACGCCGCGACGACGGCCAAGAAACGCAGGGTCGAGTAGACGCCACGAACGATGACGATTCCGCATCTTCCAAACCAACCGTTGTGGCGACCAAGCCCGGAAACAAATCAACGCCCGGACCGTGAACAGTAAATGCCTCAGCGAGCACAGAACCGCGCGCATGCAATGCAGGCACGAATCCCAGATACTCGCCTTCATGAAACAAGTCGGTAAGAGGCACCGCGATGGCGCTGATGCCAACATTTGCGAGATAAATGAGCAACACGGCTGTACCGATTGCCAAAAATCCGAACGTGGCACCGCGTGTCGCATTCAGCCGATGGCTGAATATGCGCATGGTGCATTCGAGAAGTGATTGGCCGCGCCAATACCCCAAGCCAAATGCAATCCAGACAATCAACGCGCATAGTCCGAACTGAACGTAGTTCAGTGAAGGCTCGAACCCGGCCCGTGTCGTTGCCGACACGATGTCGGTGGCGCTCCAGGGAAAGTCCAGCGGTATCGACTTGGCCAATCCGAGCGCCGGCGAAAACAGAAGCAACGCGTCCGCTGAGCCGGCTAAGACGCGCCCGAAGCTAGAGTCTGGCAATGATCGGGGTGTTGAAGCGAGCACTGAAGCGGCGCTATGGATCTTGGTCATCTGCATCGCCACGCGGCTATCGCAACCAGGTGACAGGATTGGCAGAAACTCCAGTCAATTCCGCGGTGCTGGGATCGTCAATGTGTTGCACCGTAACATGGGAGGCGCCGGTCGGCGCAGGCGCCAGGTTCCCCTCCACTTTGGTGGTATTGACACAATTCTGCGCTGCCTGCGGTCACATTGGCGCTGAGCCTAGCTAAAAGGCAAAGCGAGTAATGTCCTTGATGCCAGATACTCCATCTACATCAAATGTGAACCGTCCGTTGTCGAACTGCTGAAACGTCAACGTCCCGGACCCACAGCCGTCTGATGCAAATTGTTCGGCGCATAGGCCCCAGCGAAATACGGTCCATCCGTTCTGTAAATCGGACCCACGAACATCCTCTCACTGGTCCATACGCCAGGTTCGAGCGTGTACCAAATTGGCTTGCCGTTGGCGTCTTGAGCAAACCAGGTCGCAAGCAGCAAGCCACTAGGGCGTTGGGTGATGGTCATACCCCAACCCGGCTCGGCAGGATTCCACCACTTGTCCGAGTAATTGACGACGAGGATTCGCGGCCCTCCGCTCGGCGGCTGCAGAATTTGATGCTCGACAGCAAACTCTCTGGTAGCGAGCAATATCGGCTCCCCAACGTCGGCGCGTTGTAGACCTCGACTGTGTATGAGCCTGCTGGAAAGCTACCGAGGCTGATGTCATGGTTCTTCGGCGACGTGATATCGATAATTAGCGGGACTCTCACTACAATCCTGTTTCCTTGCATCGAAACCCGACCACCGGAGAATTGGTTTGAGTTCGAATTGTTGATACGTAACTCAACTTCACCAGCGCTTCAGATTGTGAAACAAGGGCTCTATGCCCCAGCGCTCGGCATAGATCTGCACCACCTGTGGTGCCGACAATTCGGTCTCGGTCGCCAGAATCAGGCGCGGTCGCGACCAGGTGTCGTCGGCCTGCCGCATCTCGCACCACACGACCCGGACCGGGAGCCCTTTCAGAAAGCGCGCCACCGCGATGACCGAGCGCAACCGGACCGACTGTGCCTTGCCGTACAGCGTCAACTCCCTCACCGTCGCCGGCAACGCAGCGAGCACCGCCGCATCGATGCGCAGGCCGTACTTGCGCTTCCGGCCACGGCGCGGCGGCTCTGGCTGGGGCGGGAAGAACAGGGCCGTATCCCGGCGCACCTGGCCGATGATCCGCACCCGCTGTTCGAGCAACGGCAGGATCAGACTCCGGCGCATGAACCAGGCATCGATCAGCAAGCGCGCATCGGTGACGTGCCCCCTGACCGAGTCGATCAACTGCCGCGCCACCCAGAGCTTGCCGCGTTGCCCGGATTGCTCGACCAGCCAGGAGCGAATCGGTACCGTCAGCGCCGAGCCCAGCCGTACCCGCACCACCAGCGCCAGAGTGACCCAGCACTGGCTGTTCAGAAAGGTGGGGCGGTTGGCCTTGTGGCTGTGGTCGTGTTTGATACTGATGCCCGGCCCGGTCTTCGCGCAGCGCGGCACCAGGGTATCGTCGATGATCAGATTCACCAGCTCGGCCGGGAACACCCATTGCACCAGTTGCAGCAAGCGGATGGACAGCTCGGCGACCGACACATGCGCGCGCTCGATCAGCTTGTAATAGGTGGTCCAGTGCGCCTCCCGGCAAATGGCCCCGATGGCGCGCGTGACCCAGCCTTCCGGGTTGAGCATGCAACCGATCAACAGTTCGACGAAGGTGCGGCGGGACCGCGACGGCACGGCCACCAGGAGAAACGAAATCCATTGCGAGAGCAGCAGACAAACCGAGGCCGCGAGCGACATGAGGGACCATCCGGGATCGAGAAAGATCCTCACGGTCGCCGCGTTGCTCGCTCTAAAACCAACCCCGAGCGAGCAACGCGGCGACCTCGCAAATCGATCGTCATGTCAAGTGTTTTTCGCACTTTGTTGAAACTATTTTCGCCCAATTTTTCGCGCCGCCGGCGCGGCGTCGGCTGCCGTGCTGACTCGACTTGCAGCTTAATCCGGCTCACTCCATGTCAGCAAGCTACAGTCCCCGATCGGCGCGCATTTTGTCGCCGATCGGCGACGTCGTTACTGCTATATTCTTGAATCGGAGTAAACCAAGTCACTCGAGAATTGTCAGACACCCGATTCTCAGGGAGGCAGGAATGACAATTGACTGGTGGTCGCCCTACTTCCTCGGTCAGCTCCAGCTGGCGGCGACGACGATGGCGGTCGGCATCGGCCTCGAATCGGTACTGCCCGGGACCGGCACGCGATCATGGAAAGCGATCGGCTTCAACCTCGTCGTCGCGTTCATCTTCCTCTACCTGACGACGCTGCTGACGCCTCCGCTGTCGACCATCCTCGACCCGATACGGCAGCATTGGTCGCTGCACATACCGGTGCGGTTTCCGGACGGCATTGCCGGCTCGATCCTGCAGACGCTGGCGTTCTTCTTCCTGTTCGACTTCTTCTTCTACTGGTGGCACCGCGCCCAGCATTCGGTGGGACTCCTGTGGGCGCAGCACCGCTTCCACCACCAGGAACAATGGGTGAATGTCACGACGGTCCACCGCTACCACTTCAGCGAGGAACTGTTTCGCGTGTTCGTCGTCTACCTGCCGCTCGCCGCGCTGTTCGACTTCAAGCCGGTCACCGTCGGCTGGATCTGGACTGCGTTCACGCTGTGGGGATACTGGATCCACATGAACGTGCGGGTGGATCTCGGCAGCGTCGGCAAATGGATTTCCGGTCCCCAGTTCCATCGCCACCATCACGCGCCGGAGTATGAGCACCGCAACTACGCGGCTTTCTTCCCGGTCTGGGACCGCGTGTTCGGCACCTATCACCATCCGGTACGGCACGTGTTTCCCGAGCGCACCGGGGTGGAGGGGGCCGGTGACGGCAACACGCTCTACCAAGCGATCGCCTACCCGTTTGTCGAATGGGGACGCGCGTTCCGGCGTCTCGCCCGGCTGCCGGTTCGTACGCCTGCGCGATAGCCGCTGACGACGCGGCGGGGTCCCGCCCGGCCCGGCAGGTGATGCGCTTTCGCGTCCGCCTGCTGCCGTTCTCCGTCGGGTAGACACTAGCGTATGATCGCGACCGTCGGTTTCGCGTAGAGTGATGTCGGAATGCTGCATGGACAACGAATCGCGGTCGTCATGCCGGCGTATCGCGCGGAGCGGACGCTCGAAGCCTGTTACCGTGCCATCCCGCACGACGTGGTCGACATCGTCCTGCTGGTCGACGATGCCAGCGACGACGCGACGCTCGCGGTAGCCGCGCGGCTGGGGCTGGAGACGGTTCGTCACCCGGTCAACGCCGGCTACGGCGCCAACCAGAAGACCTGTTACGCCGAGGCGCTGCGCGCCGGCGCCGACATCATCGTCATGCTGCACCCGGACTACCAGTACGAGCCACGCCTCATCACGGCGCTCGCCTCGCTGGTGGCGTCCGGCGTCTACGATCTGGCGATCGGCTCCCGGATGCTCGGCAACACCGCGCTCAAAGGCGGCATGCCGCGCTACAAGTATGTCGCCAATCGCGCGCTGACGGCGTTTCAGAACGTGTTGATGGGTGCGCGGCTGTCCGAGTACCACACCGGCTTCCGCGCGTTCTCGCGGCGCGTAATCGAGACGCTGCCGCTGGCGGCGAACTCGTCCGACTTCCTGTTCGACAACCAGATGCTTGCGCAAGCGCTTGCCTTCGGCCTGCGCATCGGCGAAATCTCGTGCCCGGCGCGATATTTCGAACACGCGAGCCAGATCAGCTTCCGGCGCTCGCTCGTCTACGGGGCGGGCGTGGTCAGTACCAGCGTCGCCTATCGGATGTGGCGCTGGGGACTGGCGGAGCCTCGTATCTTTTCCAACGAGCCAGAGTGGAAGCTGTCCACCGGCGTGGCGCCTGCCCGCGCGTAATGTTCCGCATGCGGCGAGTGCACCGCCGCGGCCGCAGCACGCCCGCCGGCCCCTCGGCGTGAACGCCGCCGGTACGTCCATGGACATCGCGAGCGGTCGTTGGCCGTGGTATCTGCTGCTGGCGCTGGCGACGCTGGCGGCGCTGGTGCTGCGCTTGCCGGGCCTCGGTGCGCAGATCGTCATCGACGACGAATGGCACGCGCTGCACAAGGTGCTCCGCGCGCCCATGCTCGACATCGTCTCGCATCTCGACTACGCGGATTTCAGCATCCCGATCGCCGTGTACCTGCGCTGGTTGCACGACCACGGGGGCATCACCGAGATCGGCATGCGCCTGCCGATGGCGCTCGCCGGATGTGCGCTGGTGGTGGTTGCCCCGCTGCTGGCGCGGCCCTTTGCCGCGCTTCCCGCGCGCAGCACTTGGGCGGTGCTGCTCGCGGTATCGCCGCTGCTCATCTACTTCAGCCGGACCGCGCGCCCATACGCACTCACGGTATTCCTCTGCACCATCGCGCTGCTGGCGTTTCCTCGCTGGCTCGCGGAAGCGTCGCATCGCGAGCGATGGTCGACAGCGTATGTGGCGGCCACCGTACTCTCGGCATGGCTGCACCTCGTCACGCTCGCTTTCACGCTGATGCCGTTCGTCTTCTTCGGGGTTCGTGCGCTCCTGCTGCGCGACGAGTCGCTGTCGCGCATCGTCAAGCTCGGTGTCGTGACGGTCGTGCCGCTTCTCATCGTGCTCGGCCCTCCCCTCGTCAACGACTGGTCGATGTTCGTCGCCAAGGCCGGCGTGGACAGCGTGACCCCAGCGACTGCGTTGCGCTCGCTGCTGATGCTGACAGGCAGTGCTCACGCCGCCGTCCTGGCGGGCATGGCTGCGTGCGTCGCCGCCGGCGCGGTCAGCATGTGGCGGCGCGACCGCACGTTCGTGCAATACGTGTTCGCCGTGTTCGCCGGCGGGACGCTCGCGATCGTCGGCGCGCGTCCCAATTGGGTCATGCATCCGCCGGTGTTCGCGCGCTACCTGGCGCCTCTGCTGCCCATTGCGTTGCTGGTCGCGGCCGAGGGCCTCGTGGCCGTTTCGCGCGTACTGTGGCGTCCGCTGCGCGCGCCGGTCGTGGCCGGCATCGGTGTCGTGCTGTTCATGGCGGGACCGCTGCCGGCGCAATCCTATCGCCCGAATCAGTTCACGGCGCACCTGCGCTTTCAGTTCGACTACGACGACGCGCACAACCCGTATGTCCGCAATCTGCCGGCGGAACCGGTTCCCGAGTTCTACCGGCAGCTCGCGCAGTCGCCGCCGGGGTCGCTCACGCTGATCGAGATGCCCTGGCGGCTCGAATCGCACTTCAATCCGCACGTCTGGTACCAGGCATTGCATCGGCAAAACGTGATGATCGGCCTGGTGACACCCACCTGCGGCACCTGGAATTTCGGAGAGTATCCGGAAGCCGAAAGCGGCATGCGGCTCGCGAACATGGCGCACCTCAGCGCCTTGCTGCGCGGGAAGACCTACGGGGCCGACTATCTCGTCGTGCGGCGCGAGCCCTGGCGAATGCCGACGGATATCGAATTCGAATGGCCGGACGTCGCGCGCTGCCTGCCGGCGATCGAAGCCGCGCTCGGCCCTCCGGTGTTTCGCGACGACCGCATCGTCGTGTTCAAGCTCGAGCGTAAGGAATCTGCCGCGGTGCCCAAGGCCCCGCCGCGCTGACGATGCGCCTTCAACGGCGGTCGAGCTCGGTCAGCGACCGCTTGAGCGCCGCCGCGAGATGCGTGTTGGCGAGCTCGGCGCGCCCCAGGCGTCCGTGCAATTCGCCCAGCGCGACGTGCGTGCGCCAGTGGTCGTCGAGGGCGAGGCTCGCCTCGAAGTATGTCTGCGCCTTGCCCCAGAGCGATTCGCGTTCGCACAGCATCCCGAGCGCATACAGCAGCGTGGCATCGTGGTCGTGGGCCGTCAGCCAGCGTTCGGCCGTCTCGAGCTGCCGCGTCGAGTCGCTCGTCCTGCACTGCGCATAGAGGACGACGAGGTCGGAGCTCCAGTCGCGCTCCAGGCAGCGGACGATGATCTCGGCCGCCTCGCGGTCGCCGCCGAGCGCCAGGAAACTCGTGGCGCCCGCACGCGCCACCTTAGGTTTCAGCCGCTCCGCTTCCGGCAGCCGGTTCCAGTACGCCCGCAATCCCGCGGCGTCGACGCGATAGGCGGCGAGCGCCTGCGCGTGCGCGGTCGCGCGAATGAGATCGCCCTGCCCGGAATCGTAGACACGACGCTTGACGAGCTGGTCGACGATGGGCGGAATGTCGGCATGGCGGCCGGCCGCCGTCAGCGCGCGCACCTCGAGGCGCAGTGCCGCCGTATGCAGTCCGGCCTCGCGCTTCAGCTCCTCGAGCTTCGCCAGCGCCGTGCCCGGCTGATCCTGGTCGAGCGCCATGTCCGCCTCGAGCATCAGGCGCGGAACGGTGAGGCTGCCGACGTTGACGTCGGGCCGCGCGAGGAAGGTCTCCGCCTGCGCGAATTCGCGCATGTCGATGGCCGCGCGCGCGCCGAGCAGCGCCGGCAGGCCGGAAGAATGGGGAATGGCGAGCGCCTCCTCGGCGAACTGGCGTGCCTTGCCGTAGCGCCCTTCCAGCAACGCCACGACGGCCGCGTCCTGTTTCGTGCGCGCGCGCTCGACGTTGCTGCGGCGCCGGCTCTCGCGCACCTCGGCGGGCAACCGCGCGATGCGCGCCGCGACGCGCAGCAGCAGATGGACGGCCACGAAGGCGACGACGACGACGACGATGAACGCATTGAGCGAAATCTCGACGCGGTACGGCGGAGCGACGAACAGCGCATAGCCGCTGTTCAGCTTGAACAGCAGTGCCGCGAGCATCGCCAGCGCGGCGAGCAGCAGGAAGGCGAACAGGACGCGCATGCGGTGGCGCCTAGCGCGAGGGCGCCGCTCCGCCCGACGCGCGCTCGACGGCGCGTTCGCGCGTGGCCTTCACGGCGCGCAGCGCGGTCAGGCTGGCGGTGACATCCGGCAACTCGGCCGGCATCGGCGTGGCGGCCAGTTGCGTCAGCGTGGCGACAAGTGCCGCCACCGGCTTGGTGCGCGTGTCGAAATACTGCTTGATCCATGCGTTCGCGGCCGTCACGTCCGTCCTGAATCCGGCGTCGTCGTGCGACAGCAACGCCACGCGCGCCGTGAGCAGGCGCAGCCGCAGGTTCTCCCGCAGAAAATACTGCTGCGGCGGCGGCACCAGCGGCGCCGCCGGCCGGTCGGCGACCTCGACGCGGACGAGCGACTTCACCTCCGCCCACGCCTCGCGCAGGAACTTTGTCCATGGCGCCTCGTCGACCGCCGGTGGCGGCGGCAGCGGCGCGGGCAGGCGTTCGTCGCGGGCGAGCGGCAACGTGTCGATCGCGGCGATCGCCTGGTCGAGCTTGAGCGACATGCCCGCCACGTCGACAAAGGGCACCGACTTCAGCCGGTCGGTGTCGCGCGACAGCGCGCGCCGCAGCGGCACGAGTTGCGGGCGGTCGAAGCGCGCGAGCTTGGCGTCGGCGAGCTGCAACGCCGCCAGCGCCGCCTGCACGTTGCCGGCGATCGCAAGCTGCTGGCCCGCCAGCAGCAGCACCTGTTCGATCTCGTTGAGCGCGAGCTCGTCGCGCGACGGCGCGAGTTCGCGGTAGAGCGCCTCCAGCGACGCCTGTTGCGCCTGCGATTCGCCGAGCCGCGTTTCGAGCAGCGACAGCTTGGCCTGCACTTCGCGAAGCTCGTTCCCCAGGTCGGAGGCGCGCTCCCTGGATTGGGCCAGCGCGGCATCGGCATCGGTCAGGCGCTTGGCGACCTCGGTGCGCAACTCCCGCTGCGCTTCGCGTCCGGCGCTCCACGCGACGGCGATGGCGGCGGCGAGCACGACGGCGACCGCCACGACGATGCCGCGGGACACCGGCTGCGCCATGGGCCCCGGCGGCGGCGGCCCGCCGGCGACGGGGGCGGAGGGGGCGCGTTCGCCGGGAAGCGCGGGTTCATTCATGGGAGCGGACGAGGTTCGCAGTGTGCCCGCGCATTCTAGCAGTCGGCGCCTTGCGGAAACCCGCAACGCCTAAGTCCACGGACGTCGCGCGTCGCATACAATTGCCCTTTCCGCCACTGTACGGCCCGTCCGCCGTTTTCCTTCGCCGTGAATGGCCTGACCTTGCTGGTGATGCTCGCGGTGGCCATCGGCATCGTCGTCGCGTGGCGCGCGGGCGTCATGCGCGGCAGGCGGGAGACTAAAGGCGAGTCCAAAGGCCCGCTGCGGCCGGCGGCGGTCATGGTCGGCGGCGTCTCCGTCTGCTCCAGCCGTTGCATCGACAATGCCTCGGGATTCCACATTCGTCGCCGGCGGCGCGCTCGAGGAGCAGGCGCGGCTGCTGCGCGCGCTGGAGGCGGAAACCGCGCTGCTGCGCGCGTCCGCGGCGACCGCCACCGCCGAGCGCGCGCAGCTCGCCGAATTCGCCGACGATCGCCGCCTGCTGCTGCACGAGCTCGCCGCGGCGCGCGCCGAAACCGCCCGCTATCGCGATATCGTCGTGGATATCGAGAACAACGCGATGCCCCCGCTGCTCGACGGGCCCAACGCGCCGGATGACCTGAAGCTCATCGTCGGCGTCGGGCCGGTGCTGGAACGCATGCTGCACCAGCTCGGCGTCACGACCTACCGGCAGATCGCCCGCTGGAGCGAGCGCGACATCGACGACTTCGACGCGAAGCTGCCGGAGTTCCCGGGGCGCATCCGCCGCGATGGGTGGGTGACGCAGGCGCGCGAACTGCACCTGTCCAAGTTCGGCGAGACGCTGCCGATCCGCGAGCGCTGATGGCCGCGCGGCATCCGCTGGCGCATGCGTTCGTCCCCATCGCGATCCTGACGCTGATCTGGGGCTGCAACTGGTCCGTGCTCAAGCTTGGCGTCGGCGAACTCGCGCCGCTGACCTTTCGCGCGCTGACGCTGCCGTTCGCGGCGATCGGCATGCTGCTGGTGGCGCGCTGGAACGGCGACAAGATCCGCGTGCCGCGCGAATGGTGGGCGCGCATCGCCGTGCTCGCGTTCTTCAATATCGCCGGCTGGAACGGCTTCGTGCTGTTCGGCGTCCAGCAGTTGCCGGCGGGTCGCAGCGCGATCATCGCCTACACGATGCCGATGTGGGCGACGCTGATCGCGATGGCCGTCCTGCACGAGCCGCTCAACAAGCGCAAGTTCGTCGGGCTCCTGCTCGGGATGCTGGGCATGGTCGTGCTGCTCGGCGAGGACATCCGCCATATCCGCTCGACGCCGACCGGCGCGCTGCTGATCCTCTGCGCGGCGATCCTCTGGGCCTGCGGCACGGTGCTGCTGCGCAAGTGGAAGCCGCCGATCGCGCAGAACACGCTGTCGGGCTGGATGCTGCTGCTGGGCGGGCTGCCGCTGGTCGTCATGGCGCCGTTCCTCGACTCGCATCCGCCGAGCTACCTGCTGCACCTGTCCGGCACGACGTGGTTCGCGATCCTCTACAACATCTTCCTCGCCGGCACACTCGCCCACTGGGCATGGTTCACGCTCGCGCGCACGCTGCCCGTCGCCGTTTCCTCGCTGTCGTCGTTGCCGGTGCCCGTCGTCGGCGTGATCTCCGGCATGCTGATCCTCGGCGAGCGGCCGGGACCGTCCGAGTTCATCGCGCTCGGCCTCGTGATCGCGTCACTCTTCGCGGTGCTGTTCAATCCCGCCGACAAGAAACCGCCGCCAATTCCGGGATGAGCGTCAGAACCTTGCCGGTCGCGAACCACGCGTCGAGGTTGGCCTTGCACAGGTCGCCCATCGCCTTGCGCGTCTCGTTGGTCGCGCTGCCGACGTGCGGCAGCAGCACGACGTTGTCCATCGCCAGCAGCGGCGCGGGAATGTGCGGCTCGTCGGCGAACACGTCGAGCCCCGCGCCCTTGATCGTCCCCGACTGCAGCGCCGTCACCAGCGCGTGCTCGTCGATGATCGAGCCGCGGGCGATGTTGATGATCGTGCCCTTCTTGCCGAGCGCCGCGAGGACGCCGGCATCGACCATGTGCTTCGTCGCCGCGCCGCCCGGACTGGCGACGACCAGGAAATCGGACTCCGCCGCCAGCGCCTTCAGGTCCGGCACGAAGCGCCAGGGCACCTGCTGCTGGTTGCGCCCGGTGTACGAAACTTCCATGCCGAGCGCGCGCACGCGTTCGGCGATCGCCTTGCCGATGCGGCCGAGGCCGAGGATGCCGACGCGCTTGCCCGACAGCTTGGTCGTGAGTTCGGGACCGCGCTTGTCCCATTCGCCGGCATGGACGAACCGGTTGAGACGCACGAAGCCGCGGCCGGTCATCATGATCAGCGCGACGGCGACGTCGGCCACGTCGTCGGTCAGCACGTCGGGCGTGTTGGTGACCTTGATGCCGCGCTGCCGGCAATAGTCGACCGGCACGCCGTCGTAGCCGACGCCGAACACGGAGATGATCTCGAGCTTCGGCAGCGCGTCGAGCAGCGTGGCCGGCGTCACGGTGCCGCCCCCCTGCACCAGTCCGCGGATGCGCGCGCCTTCCGCCGCGAGCAGTCCGGGTTTGTGGCTGGCCGCGTAATAGTCGTGGCAACGATAGTCGGACTTCAGCGGCTCGTACAGAAAGGGCGGGAGCGGCGCGGTGACGATGATGTCGGGTTGAGCCATGGGGTCAGTCGGTGGTGGTCGGGTGGGCAGCGAACCATTCTAGCAACCCCGCGATCAGGCCGGCATCGGAGCCCTCGGTCGCGACGGCGGTCAAGCCGAGCTCGCGCGCGTGCTCCGCGATCCGCGGATGCGGCGCGAACGCCGGCAGCCGCCGCACGCGCCGGCGGGCATCTGCGTCGAGCAATCGCCACAGGTTGTCGAGGCCCTCGCCGGACGTGAGCGTCAGCGCGTGCACGCGCCCGGCGCGCAGCGCCTCCATGAGTCCGGCGCCGGACCGCGGCGCGGCGCGGCGATAGCAATCGATGTACGCCACCGTCGCGCCGCGCGCCGCCAGCGCGTCGCCCAGCATCTCGCGGCCGCCTTCGCCGCGAAAGATCGCCACGCGCAGGCCGGCGACGTCGGCGAGCCCCGGCAGCGCGAGCAGGCCTTCGCTGTCGAAGGATGTCCGCGGTATCGCGACGTCGTGGATGCCGGCGGCCGCCAGCGCCGCGGCCGTGCCGGGCCCGGGCGCGAATGTCCGCAGTCGCGCCGGCCATCGCGCCGGGTCGGGGACTCCGTACTCGACGGCATTGGCGGAGGCGAAGATCGCGATCTGGAATTGGTCGAGTACCGCATGCGCGCGGGCGAGCGCGTCCGGGTCCGGCGGCGGGAGGATCACGATGGCCGGAAACACGAGCGGGGTCGCCCCCAGCGCCGCCAGTTGCGCGGCGAGCCCGCCCGCCTGTCGCGCGGGCCGGGTGACGACGATGCCGACACCCCGCAGCGGACCGGGCGGCGGCGAAGGTGGCGCGACCGGATGCACGATCACTGCGCCAGGAGGCGCGCCGCGCCGCGCCCGAGAAAATCATCGGCCAGGTCGCGCCCGAGCTGCGCCGCGGCCGCGTCTTCGTGCGCGTCGGCATCCACTTCGCCGCGCATCGCTTCGCCGCCATCGCGGCTGGCAAGGAAGCCGCGCAGCCATAGCGATCCCTCTTTCCATTCGGCATACGCGGCGACCCGCGTGCAATCGGCGGCGCCGAGCGCACGCGCGAAGGCGCGCTCCGCCGTGGTCGCCAGCGTCGTGGCGCGATCGGCGAGCACCGCGAGCACCTCGATGAGATCGGGCCGGTCCGCGCGGCATTCGATCGCGAGCGCACCCTGCCCCGGCGCCGGCAGGCTCTCGTCGGGCTCGAGCAGCGACGCGATGCGCGTGCCGAAGCCCATCCGCTTCAAGCCGGCGGCGGCAACGACGATGGCGTCGCAGCGTCCTTCGTCGAGACGGCGCAGGCGGGAATCGAGCTCGCCGCACAATCGCGTGTAGCGCAGCCGCGGATACCGCTGCCGCAACTGCGCCTCGCGCCGGCTATTGGCGGTGCCGACGACCGCCCCTTCGGCCAAGTCGCTCGGGCGCAGGCAAAGATGGGAGACGAAGGCATCGCGCGGATCCTCGCGCGCGGCGATGCAGGCGAGCGCGAAGGAGGAGCGCAACTCGAACGGCACTTCGTCGAGCGCATGCACGACGAGATCGGCGCGCCCGCTGGCGATGACCTCCTCGAGGTCGCGGACGAAACGCCGCTCCCCGGCCAGGGCCGGCGATACGTCGGCGCCGCGCTCGTCCTGGGCGGGAAGCGTGAAGAGGCCCACCGCCGTTCCCGGGTAACTTCCCTGGAGCTGCGCCCGTACCTGCTCGCTCCGGGCCACGCTGAGAGCGGACGAACGGGTGGCGATCGTGAGGCGGCGCGGCGCGTGCACAGGGGGCATGGGAGAAACGGCGGCGTCCGGCGCGCAAAGGCGAGGATCACCCGCACCGTGACGCAAAAATTCTAGCACGCGCGCTGCGGGTTCCCGGCGTGGATTTCGCAATGGGTCGGACGCGGCATGGCGGACGCCTCCAGGACGATGAGCGGGCGGCTATCATGACGCCGACCCCACGTCCGAAAGGCTCGCATGCGCATCGCGATCACCGGCGGCGCCGGTTTCCTGGGCAGTCGACTCGCCCGCCAATTGCTCGCGCGCGGCGAGCTCACCGACGCGCGCGGGACGCGGCGCGAAATCACGTCGCTCGTCCTGCTGGACGTCGTGCCCGCGACGGCCGTGGACGATCCGCGGGTCACCGCGCTGACCGGCGATCTCGCCGACCCCGCCACGATCGCGCGCGCGGTCACCGCGGACACCGACACGGTCTTCCATCTGGCGGCCGTGGTCAGCGGCCAGGCGGAGGCCGACTTCGACATCGGCATGCGCGTCAATCTCGACGCCACGCGTGCACTGCTCGAGCGCTGCCGCGCGCTCGCCCGCCCGCCCAAGTTCGTGTTCACCAGTTCGCTGGCCGTCTTCGGCGGACCGCTGCCCGACCCGGTGCCGGACAATGCGCCCGTCACGCCGCAGGCCTCCTACGGCGCGCAGAAGGCGATCGGCGAGTTCCTGGTCTACGACATGACGCGCAAGGGCTTCATCGACGGGCGCTCGCTGCGGCTGCCGACGGTGACGGTGCGACCCGGCAAGCCGAACAAGGCGGCGTCGTCGTTCGCGAGCGGCATCGTCCGCGAGCCGCTGGCGGGCGTGGCGGCATCCTGCCCGGTGGCGCCGACGACGCGGATGTGGGTGCAATCGCCGCGCGCCGTCGTCGGGAACCTGATCATCGGCCACGAAGCGCCGGCTTCGGCGTTCACCTACACGCGTTCGATCAACGTGCCCGGCATCTCGATCGCCGTCGGCGACATGGTCGCCGCGTTGCGTCGCGTCGCCGGCGATGCCGTCGCGGACCGCGTGCAATGGAATTTCGACCCGGCGATCGACCGCATCGTGTCGACGTGGCCCGCGAACTTCGCGCCGCAGCTGGGGCCGGCGCTCGGCATGCGCGCCGATGCCGACTTCGAAAACATCGTCCGCGCCTACATCGCCGACGACATGCCGCGCGGCTGACCGCGCGCCTGGCGGCGTCAGGCGCCGAGAAAGCGCGCGGCACCGCGCGCCAACAAGTCCTTGGCGAGCGCATGGCCCAGGGCTTCGGCGGCGGCGGGATCGCCGTGGTCGGCATCCAGCGGCGCCGAGCGTTCGCCGCGCAGCACGTCGCTGCCGTCGCGCGTGGCCAGCAGTCCGCGCAGCCACAGCTCGCCGTCGCGGAACAGCGCGTAGCCGGCGAGCGGCGTGTGGCAACTGCCCGACAGCGCGCGCGAGAACGCGCGCTCGGCCGTCACCGCCAGCAGCGTCGGCATGTGGATCAGCGGCGCCAGCGCCTCGATGATGTCGGTGCGCCCGACCGGACATTCGAGCGCCAGCGCGCCCTGGCCCACCGCGGGCAGGAACTGCGCCGGATCGAGCAACGCCGTGATGCGATGGCCCTGCTCCAGCCGGTTGAGCCCGGCCGCCGCGAGGATCATCGCGTCGTACTGGCCGTCGTCGAGTTTTTTCACGCGCGTATTCACGTTGCCGCGCAGCATCTTGACCGTCACGCCGGGATTGCGCTCGCGCAGTTGCGCTTCGCGGCGCTGGCTCGAGGTACCGACGATGGCGCCGGGCGGCAGCGCGTCGAGCGCGGGGCCGAGGTTGGAGACGAGCGCGTCGCGCGGATCCTCGCGCACCGGCACCGCGGCGATGACGAAGCCCTCCGTCATCTCCATCGGCATGTCCTTCAACGAGTGCACGGCGAAATCGGCGCGGCCCTCGACCATCGCGTGCTCGATCTCCTGGATGAACAGGCCCTTGCCGCCGATCTCGGCCAGCGGCTGGTCCAGGATGCGATCGCCCTGCGTCGTGATGCCGCGCAACATGATGTCGCACTGCGGATACAGCGCGAGCAGGCGGTCACGAATGTACTGCGCGTGGCACAGCGACAGGGCGGACTTGCGCAGGGCAACCTGCAGTTGCGACGGTGGTGTGGGTGCGGACATCGATGGTCGCCGGCGGGCGTGTTCGGGAAGCGAACGAGGATGGGCGCAACGCATGTGCCGCGGCGTTCGGCGCCCCCTCGAGACCGCCGCGAATTCTAGCATCCGCTGCGGACGAGTGCGCCGGGGCGCGCGCGGCGACCGCGTCAGATCTTGGCGATCCAGCGCGGCGCCGCGCTTTCCTTGTCGCGGGAGAGGTTGACGCGATACTCGAACCTGTCGGGCCGGTAGAGCACCTCGATGAACTCGACCGGACGGTCATCGTCGTTGCGCACGACGCGCGTCATGCTGATGAGCGGCGCGCCGACTTCGACCTTGAGGAGCTTCGCCACCTCGACGCTGGCCGCCGTGGCGCTTAAGCGCTGCTCCGCCGTGCCCACGGGGACGCCGGCAGCCTCGAGCGTCGCGATCACCGTGCGGTTGCCGAGCCGTTCCTCGGTAACGAGATCGGCTTCCGGACCGGGGAGATAGCAGGTCGAATAGGAGAACGGCGACTGGCTGTCGCTGCGCACGCGCACCACCTTGAGGCCGGTGGCACCCGTCGCGCAGGCGAGCGCCTCGGCGACCGGTTCCGGCAGCGGGACGCGGGAAAACTGCAGCACGCGCACCTTGGTATGCCGCTCGAAGTCGCGGACGTTCTCCAGGAGGCCGCCGAAGTTGGCGCGGCTCTGGCGCCTTGGCACCGGCAGCGCGAACGTGCCGCGCCCCTGCTGGCGCAGGATCAGCTTCTCCTCCTGCAGCATCGACAGCGCCTTGCGCACCGTCACCCGCGACACCGCGAAGGACGCCGCGAACTCCTCCTCCGTGGGCATCGGCGTTTCCGGCGCCCACTCGCCGTCGCGGATACGCTGCTGCACCGCGGTGTAGACCAGGTAATAACGCGGAACGAAATCCGCCAGCAGATGATCGACGGGCGCACGCCGCGTCCGCCCCGTCAGCGCCTGTCGTCGTCTGGCCATTGCCACGGTGTCCTCACCCCGGATGCAAACGTATGCAACATAGCACCATCATCGGGTCCGGCTTTGACGTTCGTCAAGCGGAGGATGGGCCGCCGTCCCGTTCCCGGATGGGCGCCAGGTCGACAATGTCGTCGAAGCCGCAGCCGGCGGCGTCCAGCACCAGCGGCAGGTTTTCGAAACAGGCGGCGAACTGGGACTCGGGGTCATCGATGACCTGCAGGTCCGCCGTGCGGCCCGCCTGCCCGGCCACGAACAGCAGGCCTCCGGCGCGCACCGCCGGCGCGTAGCCCTTCTCCTGCGCGATCCTGCGCATGCCCGCGATGCCGCCCTCGTGGCCCGTGCCGCTCATCTTGAATCCGCCGATCGGCGATGTCGTGCTCGTCATCCTGAAATTGTTGAGCCCGTTGGGCCAGCCCGGCACCGGGGGGCCGGCTCGCCGCCGGCGACGAGGCGCGCGCCGAGGGCGCGCACGTCACCGGCGTCGACGGCAATGCTCTTCGCGGGCGCGAGTTCGATCCCGACGCTGGCGGCGCTGGAACATGTCGACAAGGACGCCACGCTGCGGTTGACCGAACTGCTCGTCCGCAACGGAGTCTCCCCCCTTCCGCGCGGTCTGATGTATCTTTCCACCGCACATGGCGACGGGGACATCGACCTTACGCTGCGCGCGGCGATCGAGACGTTCGCGCGGGAAAGCGCAACCGCGCGCCGCCGACCGCTGTCGTGCGTTGCGCGGCTGACATGGCCGCCCCGCCGTCACCGGTCGCCATCGCCAACGCCATCGCGCGCAACGTGGTGCCGCTCGGCGGCATCCTGTTCCTGGGCTGGCCGGCCGCCAGCGTGCTGGTGCTGTACTTCGCCGACACGCTGTTCGTGATTGCGGTGATCTTCGCCGGACTCATGCGGCATTTCCTGCCGCCGCCGAAGGACGAAGGCTGGGCCGCGCGCGCCAACGCCGAAGTCGGCTACGTCGGCGCGGCACTGCTCCTCGTCGCGTTCTTCGCGGTGCCGCTGGGCATACCGCTGATCTTCATGCTCGCGGGCACGGACGTCACCGTGCGCTCGCTGTTCGCGGAAGAGGGATTTCGCGCCGGGCTGGTGCTGCAGGGGATCGCGGCCTTCTGGTCGGGCCGCGACCTGTACCGCGCGCTGCAGCAGCACACCCCCGAAGAGCTGCGCTTGAAGCGTCAGTTCTCGCTCGTGTTCCTGCGCTGGATGGCCGTGCTGATGGCCTCCTACATGGGCTTCGCCTACCTGCTCGGCCAGTACGCTCCGTACGTGTTCATCATCGTCTACATCGTCGCGACGATCTTCATCGACGTCGCGCCGGACAAGTTCCTGCGCGCGATGCCCGGCGGCGCCGTGGATGCCGATCCGCTGCCCGGCGAGCCGCCGAAGCGCACTGTGCGGTCATCGCGCCCGCCGCCGCGCACGTCATCGCCGCCGTCGGCGCCATCGCCGGCCGCCCCGCCGTCGCGACGACGCCGCAAGCACCGGAAGTAGCCGCCGCCGCGCGACGCCGAAGGCGGGCGCAACGCTGCGCGTCGCGCTGTCGCTGGCGAGGTTCGTCTGCGGCGCCGCGGCGGGCACGGTGGTGCTCGAACGTGCCGCATCGCTGCGCACGGGCCGGGCCGTGTTCCGCGTGCTCGCGTGCCAGATCGCCCTGATGGCCATCGCGGCGTGGTACTGGCACGCGCAAACCGCGCCGCTGGCGCACGCCGATATCCTGGTGCCGCTGCGGTCGGTGGCGATGGGGCTGCAGACGGTTGCGGCGCGCCGATTGGACCGCTTCGGCATCGCGACGACCTTCATCACCGGCTCCCTCACCGCGCTGGTGTCGCGGACGCTCGCGCGAATGCACGGCCCTTTGACGCCGGCGGCACCCGCGGCGCCACAGGCGACGGGGGCCGGCGTGCTGCCCGTGAGCTGGGGACTCTATGTCGGTGGCGCCGCGGCCGGCGCGTAGCTTGCACGATCCGCGCCCGTCGGCGCCATGCTCGTCCCGCTTGCGCTGGTGCGGTCGGCGGTCACGCTGATTGGTCGCGATCGCAGCGATTGAAGCGGTGCCGACGTGGCGCTCGGGTCCGATGTTCCGGGCGGATCGCGCGGACGTTCGGCGCCGCGCGCCCATGCGGAGAGGATCGAAAGCGTCAGGCCGACGCTTCGTCGAGCGCCGGCTCCACGGCAGCAAGTGCTTCCTCCAGCAACTCGGGTCCGGCATCGGCCAGGCGCGTCGCATCGGAGAGCATCTGGCGAAACCGCCGGCCGCCCGGCATGCCGTGACAGAGGCCCAGCATGTGGCGCGCGATCGACCGCAGCGGCACGCCGCGGGCGCGCTGCGCCGCGACGTACGGCATCATCGCGCGCAACACGCCCGCGCGCGTCGGCGGCGGCGATTCGTCGCCGAAGAGCCGCCAGTCGACCGTCGCCATGATCATCGGGTCGTGGTACGCGACGCGCCCCAGCATCACGCCGTCGACGACGTCGAGTTCGCGCTCGATCGCCGGCCACGCGGTCAGCCCCCCGTTGAGCACGATCGTCAGCACCGGAAACTCGCGCTTCAGCCGATGCACGACGTCGTAGCGCAGCCGCGGCACCTCGCGATTTTCCTTCGGTGACAGCCCCTTCAGCACCGCGTTGCGCGCATGCACGATGAACACGGCGCACCCCGCGTCCGCGACCGTGCCGACGAAATCGCGGACGAATCCGTAGTCCTCGCCGGCGTCGAGACCGATCCGGTGCTTGACGGTGACCGGCAGCGTAACCGCGTCGCGCAACGCGCGCACGCAGTCGGCGACGAGCACCGGCTCGCGCATCAGGCACGCGCCGAAGCTTCCGGTCTGCACGCGCTCCGACGGACAGCCGCAGTTCAGGTTGATCTCGTCGTAGCCCCAGCGCTCGCCCAGCTTCGCCGCGTGCGCGAGCATCGCCGGGTCGCTGCCGCCCAGTTGCAGCGCGACCGGATGCTCCCGCGGATCGAAGTCGAGATGCCGCGGCACGTCGCCGTGCAGCAGCGCCGGCGCCGTCACCATTTCGGTGTAGAGGCGAGCATGCCGCGAGATCTGGCGCAGGAAGAACCGGCAATGCCGGTCGGTCCAGTCCATCATGGGCGCCGTGCAGAATCGATGGGACCGCACAGCCATCTAGACGACAGCCTCTTAACGGAGCAACAGCTGCTTGACGGCGCGCATGCTCCCCCGGACGACGTCGGTAAAGACAGTCACGAACTCGTCGGTGTCTAGTTTCGGGTCTTCACTCGTCCAATTCGCGACAAAGCAGAACGTGACAGGCGTTGCGTTGACTACCATCTGCCCGGCGTACGAGAGCGCGTGGAAGTCGCCCACCACCATGGAGTCGCCGAACCAGTTGCCGCTGCCACCCTTGCCGTAACCGATGGTGTCTTCCGGGAACATGTCGTTGGACAGGTGAATCCGCTTGAACTCCGAAAGCGTCGACCGCTTGGTGAACAAACTGCCCGCAAGAGCGCGCTTGTAGTACGTCACGAGGTCATCAGCGCTGCTGGCCAGCGTTTCCTGGTCGTTCAGCGGTCGGCGTGGCGGTCCCAGGGCGCGCTGTGACGCTAATACTTGCTGGACCCCGGACCAGCCAACGTCCACACCCAGCGGCGCACCGACATTGTAGGAAAAGAATCGGCGTGTCGAATCCGGAATGAGCGTTGCTGCCAGTTTCTGCTCCGCGATGAGGGCGCGTACGCGGTCCGGCCCCACATGCAGCAACGCGATGTCCGTCGCAGTGTTGTCGCTGTGCGCGATCATTGCCTCCAGAACCGAGCGGGCAGTGGTCTCGCCCGTCAGCTTCCCCAAGACCGGGCTACCGTCGGTACGGACGCTATCGTCAACTTTCAGCTGTTCCTCCAGGAGAGCGCCCGACTCGACGTCACGCAGATACTGGCAGAGGATGAACGTCTTGATTGCGCTGGCGACAAAGAGCTGTCTGGACGCCGAGTCGGACACCAACTCGTGCCGGTCGATGTCGATCCGGAAACTCGTCGTTCCCGGAAACGACTTGAAGGAACGCAGCCAGGCATCGAGGCCACGCGCTGGGTACTTCGCCCACGCTGGCCCCATGGCGGTCATGCCCGCGATTGCTGCCGCTGTGCGCATCCCAAAGCTTCGGCGATCCATTCGTTCCTCATTCCATTCTTCGCTACTGCGATCCAACTTTCAGTCAACTTGGCGCGGCCAAGATCCGGTCAAAGTATACAACCTGACGCGAACGGACCTCGGGCCCAGGGACGGTTTGACGTGACGATCATCGTCAAGCTCGACGATCTTCTCCACGATCGGTGAATGACCCTGACCGAGCTTGCCGAGCGGGTCGACATCACGCTGGCCAATCTTTCGATCCTCAAGACGGGAAAGGCACGCGCGATCCGCTTTTCGACGCTCGAGGCGATCTGCGAAGTTCTGCAGTGCCAACCCGGTGAACTGCTTCAATTCCAGCCGGAATCCAGGCGTCGAAAGGCGCCGGAGCCCGTGCGTACTGCCTTCTGAACAGGAAGGAAGACGATCTGGATGATCGCCTTCGGGCTGCCGCAATGGTTTTCCGGAGCGGTCCCGCCAACCTTCACCGACGAAGTCGCGGCCATCGGCGCAGGCGCAATCCTGATGCCGATCGTGATCCCATGGGGTTACGTCTATCGCCACTACGTCAAACAGCACGCGAACCGCTGGCGCTGATTGACGCGTGGTGCGTGATGTTCATGACCACTCCTTGAATGCTGGAGGGCGCCTCATCGGCGGGTTGTGGATGTCGATGGCCCGGCGCGGCGGCCGGCGGTCAGCAGCAGCTCGTTCGGACCCGCCCAGCCCTTGGGCGTGGTGAAGGCCGACAGCTTGTCTTCCATCTCCGCCCAGGCGGCACCCGTCGCAGCTTCGTCGAGGCCGGCGAGGATCTGCTGGATCGGACTCGCCGAGCTGCGCACGAAATCCAGGTACGCCCTGGCCGACGGCAGTCGGAAGGGGGCATCGATCCGCGTCGTCGCCACGTCCTCGAACCCCGCGGCCACGAAGAGCTCGCCCACCAGGCCGGGCCGGCCCAGACTGAGCAGGCCGCCCGGTGCCGACGGATCGCGCGGCGGCAGACCGGCGTGCCTCAGGGCCGTCGACAGCAGCAGCGTGATGCACGGGTTGTGCTCCGGCTGCGAGAACACCACGGTACAGATGCCGCCGCCGGGGCGAAGCGCCCGATGCATCTCGCGCAGGCCGCGCAACGGGTCGGCAAAGAGCATCAGGCCGAGGCGGCACACGGCCGCGTCGAAACTTGCCGCATCGACGCGCAGGTCCTCGCCGTCGGCCACCTGCGTCTGGACATTGGCGTGGCCGGCCTGCGCGGCGTTCTTCCTGGCCAGCGCCAGGATGGCCGGCGACAGGTCGGTGGCGAGCACATGCCCGGTGGGTCCGACGCGTTCGGCGATGGCGAGCGTCTGATCGCCGGCGCCCGCGGCCACGTCGAGCACGCGCGAGCCGGGGCCGACGCCGGCCATGCCGAGCATGCCTTCGGTCGCGCGGGTGAGCCAAGCCCGGATCTGCGGTCCGTGCGCGTTCCAGCCGGCAGCGGCCTGGTCCCACTGTGAACGCATCGACGCCGCCGCTGCCGCCGTCATCGCACTGACTCCCGGCGACCGAAGTGATGCGCAGCGACCCACTGGGCGACGTGGACCCCGAGCTCGACCCCGGTGGTGATCGAGAAGTCGACGTGCATGCCGCCGTAGAGGCGCGCGATCCGGCTCTCGTCGTCGAGCGCGTCGGTCGTGGCATAGGTCCGGGTCGTGCCGGTGACCGCACTGTCGAACGAGTAGCTGACCTGACGCGTGCCGTAGTACTGCCGCAGCGTTTCGCCGAGGGCACCCGAGGTGCAGGAATGGCCGGCCGGGTACTCGGGATGATTGGGTGTCGGCAGGACCGGCGTCCACGCCGCATACGTGCTCGACACGTAAGGCGCGAGAACGACGCCGCGGCCATCCTCGGCGCGCAGCGCCACGACGGCTGCGGCGACCTCGCGGCCCAGCGCCAGGCCCTTCGTGCGCGCGTCACCGGCGGGAATGGCGTCGATGCGGCTGGCGTAGGCCGCCTCGTACTGCGCGCCGCGGTTCGGGAACAGCGCCCGCAGCACACCGTAGGCGGCGGCGCTGGCCGCAGCATCGAGCGAGGCACCGGCGGACGGCGCAGTCGACGTGATGGCGAAGGGCTCGTATCGGCCGTCGATCGCGCTGACTGCGTCGTAAATCGCGACGTGCACGGTGGCGAGGTCGACGTGGTACGAAGGCCGTTGCTCCTCGTCCGTGGTATTGGTGGCGGACGTGGCGTTGACGGTCCGGTTGGCGACGTCGTTCCAGTAGGACACCACGTTGGGTTGCGTCGATGTGATCCCGACGCGAGCTTCCTCGCCGTCCGACCCGCCGCACGCCCCGGGGACGAGGACGAAGGCAGCCATGCAGAGCAGGCGCTGGCGTCGTGGGGGGGAAGTCGTCGACAATGCTTGCTGGGTCATGGCCGGTCTCCGCGTTGGTGGATCGGCGTCATCTCTCGCCGAATTGTCTGCAGAGTAGGCCGCGGCGCCCGGCCGCATAAGGCGCAGGTTTGCAGCAAGGGGCCGCATTGGCGCATAACCCGCAAGCGTTCAACTGGGACGATCTCCGCTTTCTGCTGGCCGTCGCCCGGCATGGCAGTACGCTGGCCGCAGGGCGCGCGCTCGCCGTCGACCAGTCCACCGTGCAGCGGCGGCTCGCCGAAATGGAGCGGCGCATCGGTCAATCGCTCGTGCGACGGCAGCCGACGGGCTACCGCCTGACCGGGTTCGGCCAGGAGATGCTGCCCTTCGCCGAGGCAATCGAGCGCTCGGTGCAGGCGTTCGAGCGACAGCTGCGCACGCTCAGCACCGAGACCGCCGGCGTGATCCGCCTGACCTGTCCGGAGCCGATCGTCAATCGCATCATGCAGACGACGCTGCTCGATCGCTTCCACGCCCGGCACCCCGCGCTGCGCGTGCAGTTCGTGATGAGCGACAAGTACATCGACTTGAGCCAGGGCGACGCGGATGTCGCGCTGCGCTCGGGCGACACCGACGACGACGCGCTGGTGGGCCGCAAGATCGGCGACTCCATCTGGGCGGTCTACGCGAGCCGGACCTACATCGAGCGCCATGGCCGGCCCGCGCGCATCGAGGACCTCGCGCAACACGCTTTGGTCGGCTTCGACGACACGATGGCCAAGCATCGCATCGCCCAATGGCTGCGCAAGGTGGCGCCGGATGCGTCGATGGCAGCACGCAGCAACAGCGTTCTCGGCCTGGTCTATTCGGTCAAGGCGGGCATCGGCATCGGCCCCCTGCCCCTGCCCCTGGGGGACGCAGAGCCCGATCTCGTGAGGGTGCTGGAACCGGTGGCCGAGCTGACGCGGATCTGGCGCCTGCTCACGACGCGTGAGTTGCGGCGAACCCCGCGGGTGTCCGCGTTCTTCGATTTCATCGTCGAGGAGATCGAGACCCTGCGGCCCATCATCACGGGATGAACACGGCGCTCCGTTGAAAGATGCCGGGTGTGCGCTGGACCATGCGATGCGACCAGCGGACGTACGGATTGGTGCGCGATCGGGCGCACCCGTTGCGCGGATTGCGGGGCCCGAAAGCCGTCAGTCAAGATTTGCCGTACGTTGCGTCGCTCGCAACTTGCGTCAGTACTTTGACGCCAGCCGTCCTGCGAATCCGTTGTCGGGATGACCGCAGTGGCGCAGAAAGGGTAGTCATTGCTCGGGACGCGATGCGCTCCATACGCGAAGCGTGCAGTGCCGCGCGGCAAGTACGAAGTCGTTGTCGGTGCTCAGGAGCGTCAGCTGGTGACGGATGCAAAGCTGTGCAATCGCAGCGTCAATCGTGCCGATCTGCAGCCCGGCACGACGGCATCGATTGCGTAGATCTGCGGCGTCGATATGATCCTGCCGGTCCGGAGTGAGGAGCGGCAGCGCCGCAAACCGGGCGATGATGTCCTTACGCGCACGCGGGCCGGCAAATCCCTGAAGCAATTCCTGCAGGACGAGACCGGTGATCACGATGGTCTCACCGCCTTCAAGCGCGTCGCGCAGTTTGCGTACCTCGGGGGCGGATGAGGCCTTATCGCGGCGGAATGCCAGAGACCAGACGCTGGTATCCACGAATAGCGTCACCGACGACTGCGCTCCACCTTGTGGTCGAACGACTCATCCCATTCGAGCTTGCCCATCAGTTCCACCAGACGTGACTGGCTACGACGGGCGATGAATTCTTCCAAAGCGCGAGTAACCGCCGCCTTCTTGGTCTTTTCGCCGCTCAGCTTTACTGCGCGGTTGATGAGATCGGGGTCGAGCGCGAGATTGGTTGCCATGTGTATCTCCTTACACAACACTCTACACAACATTCCCGCTGGCCGCGAGCGACGCGCACCGATCGTCCTGGACGCGGCCGACGCCTGGTGTTACGCCAACCGGCAGTCAGTTGTGAGTGCGCACGCAGTGCACACGACCGGCCGGAAAGCCGTGCCAGTCCTGGTGAATCGTACCGATCCATCATCGGTGCAGCACAGAACCGCTGCGCAATGGAGCTCATGCGATCGATGCGGCACATGGTCGATGCTTGCGCATTGCTTGTTCGCGCATTCTTCCTCGGGTGACACCAACACAAGCGCTCCGCGCGCCGCGCTGGCAGCCTCGCAGTCGCCAGTGGCTGACCCCTCGCAAGTGGGCGCTATCGGGGGACCGGATGGTCCGGCGTGAGCAGCAACGAGATTGCCGTGACGATCTCGTTGCTGGGCTGGATGTCCGGAGGCGAATCGGGGCTCAGCGATATCGTTGCCGACAGCGATATTCCCGTCGTCGTGTCGTAGGCGGTCGTCGTGTACATCCCCCAATAGGCGGCCCGTTGCACGATCCACGGGGGGTAGACGACCGTGCCGAGCCCGAAATAGGCCTCCGGAGCGACGAAGGGAGGGCCGACACCTGCCGGCATCGTGGGGAGTCCGACATTCACCGGCGCGGTCGTTTCGCCTTTGAGTCCGGGCGAGAGCAGCGATCCCGTGCCGAACGCCCGGGTCCAAGTGCCGAGGTCGCAGATGTTCGACGTCAGCGCCGCCCACGAAACGAACGAAGGATTCCAGTAGGTCGAATCCTGGAAATCCCCCTCCGCCAGCGTGTGCAACACCGGCAGCTGCGGCGCGGTGTCGAACTGCAGGCGCGTATCGCGCAAGCCGAGGGGATCGAGCACCAGGTCCTGCAGCAGCACCGAATACTTCTTGCCGCTGACCTTTTCCAGAATCGCCCCCAGCATGACGAAGTCCGTGTGCGAGTATTGCCAGTAGTGTCCCGGGTCGTCGAATTGCGGCGGTTGATACGGCAGGACGCTGCGCAGCAGGAGCTCGTCGGCGCTCCAATAGCGAAGCGGATCGGCCGTGAGATCGGCGACGAACGATGGCGGCGTGATGTAGTCGCCGAAGCCGGCGCTCGACGCCGCCAGCATGCGCACCGTCGTGCGGTCGGCATTGGGATAGGCGGGGTACCACTTCGCGACGCGATCGGTCAGCGCGATCGCGCCCGGATTCTGCTCGACCATGCGCAGCATGACCGTCGCCAGGTATTGCCAACCGACGCCTCCGACCCGGAAGTGCATCTGGGTGGTGGCGGGCACGCCGTCTGTCGACATGCCGAGCGCCGTCCGCACGAGCGGCCTGCCGTCCTGCTCGGCGCCGAAGATAATGGCGTTGAGCTTGTACTTTTCCTTGATGGCGGCAAGCGAAGAGGCGATCGCCGCGGACGTTGCGGCCGGTGTCGCGGAGACCGGCGCGCACTGCGCGACCACCGCGTCCTGCTTGCATCCCTGCATCGCGCAGCAACACGCCGCCAGCACGATCGTCGAAGCCACGGTCATTCGCGAACGCTGCATCCGGTTGCTCCGTCGATACGGGTTGGTGGAACGGCCCTCGGCGGGACTCACGGCGGCGCGCACATGACGGTGAAGTCCGGTCCATCGCCCTCCGCGAGCCAGCCCTTGGCGACCATTTGATCGCGCGTGTCACGGTCTGTCGTATATCGGTGATTGGCATCCGCGCGGTTGCTGAACAGGCGATACACAGGCGCCGTGCCGCCGGGACACGTCCCCGCCGTCGGCAAGGCCGAGTAGAAGAATGCGGGGGCTTCCACCACGAAGCTCGGATTTTTCGCGGCGGTGGAAGAGCACTCCGCCGCGCCGCGGCCGAAGAAATGCGAATCGCCCAGTGCGGGCGGAATGTAGAAACGGCATACCGCCGAGAAGCCCGCACCGCTCGACTCGAAGGCATTGAATGCCTTGCCCGTCCGCGTCCACCGCGTTGGCGTCAGGCCGGCGTCCAGGTTGGCCTGCTCGGCGGCCAGCGGCGTCAGGAAATAGTGATCGAGGGTCGCGTTGTAGTACTCGACGACGGAAATCTTCGGCGGAGGCGGCGTGGACGTCACCGTGCCCGATCGAAACTGCAGCGGTACCAGCATGGACTGCTTCGCCTGGTCGATCGTTTGCCAGTCGTCCTTCAGGATGCCGCCGGTGTCTGCGGAATTCGGGTTCCACGACCAGAACGTCCAGTGGATGCCGTCGACGCCGGTGCCGAGATAGCTTGCGAGTGCGGTCAGCCATTGCTGGTCGGACGTCGTCGCAAGCCTGGTTCCGAACTCGCCCACCAGCACCGGCGCAGTTCCGGTCCGGTGCAGATAACCCCACGTCGCATCCCACAGCGCCGGCAGGTTGTTCGGATAGTTCGGTGCCGAGAACCACGGTTGCGCATACACGCTCGCCGGGTAGTCGTGTATCGAATACACGAGACGGTTCGCGACGTTGAGCCGCACGGGTGCGCGCCGGCGCCGGCGAGGTTGCCGCCCCACCAGTAGTTCTTTCCGGCGTAGCTCTCCACGCCTTCGACGATGATCAGCCAGTTCGGATTGACGGCGAGGATCGCGTTGCCTGCGCGCTCGGCGGCCAGGCGCCAGTCGCGCGTGACGTCGCCGCACCCCCAGCACGCGGCACCGTGCGGCTCGTTGTGCAGATCGGCGCCGATCACCGTCGCGTTGCCCGCGTAGCGTGCCGCGAGCATCGTCCAGTCGTGGATCCAGCGCGCTTCGTCGTAGCTCGCGGTGTACCAGAGTTCGGACTGCGCCGGCGGCGTCCGGACGATGGCGGTCGAGCAGGATGCGCAGGCCGATCTGGCCGGCGTAGGCGACGATCTTGTCCATGATCTGCACGCCGGTCAGTCCGGCAAGGTCGGGATTCTGCGCGAAGTCGATGCCGTTGGGCGTGCTGCCGGCGTCGAACAGCTGGTTGGAGTACGGCAGGCGGATCGTGTTGAAGCCTTGTGCCTTGATCTGGTCGAGCATCGAGCGGTAGCCGCGCGCCCAGAGGCCGTGCGGGGCGAAGTTGCTCGTCTCCAGGCCGAACCAATTGATGCCGGCAATGCGGATCGGTTGATTGGCACTGTCCTCTATCCGGTGGCCGTTGGTGTGCCAGTAGCCCGCACCGACGTCGGCCCCGGCCGCACTCGTCAACCCGACCAACGTGGCCAATGCGCAGGCTGCGTAAGCGATCGCGGCGCGCGCAGGGCCGATTGCCGGCGTCGTGGGCATGAACGGGGTTTCTCGAGGTTGACGGGACAATATGGCGCGGGATTTCCAGAGGGGGCAATGGATTGTCGACGATGACATGTATTGTTGTCGAGCTTCGTTTTTGGCGAAACCGCATCGGTCGCGCGCCGAGACGTTCTGTTTCGTGACTCGATGCCCGGAGCGACGGTGGCTGTTGTCACGCATCGGTGCTTTCCTTGGTTGTCGACTGGAGTGTCGCATCGGGCCAAGTATAGTGGCCAACAATGTGCCGGCTTCGCGCATTTCGGCGCAGGATGTCTGCGCTGTCGATCCAGGGAAAACCACCGATGTCGCGAAAGTCGTCTCTGCCCCTTGGTGCCGCAGTCGCTCTCGCGTCGCAGTCGTTTTGGCGTCTGTCCTCGGTGCATGCACCAACAACGCCAACACCCGCAGCGATTTCTCCGCCACCGTCGCGATATCGCCCACGCGCAAGATGTACATCGAATGCCGCGGGAACGGCTCCCCCACGGTCATTCTCGTTGCCGGCCAGCGCGGCTTCGCGGCGGAATGGAGCCTTACCGAGTCCAGGACTGTTCCGCCGCAGCCCGCCGTGTTCGGCGCGGTCGCCCGATTCACCCGCGTGTGCGCCTATGACCGCCCGGGTACGCCGGTAGGCGAGTCCTTCAGCCGCAGCGACCCGGCGCCGCAACCCACCACGGCGGCGGCGGCTACCGCCGACCTGCAGGCACTCTTGCGATCCGCCGGCGAGAGCGCGCCCTGCGAGTACCCGGATATCGAGCGCTTCGATGCCGACGCCACGTTCGCACAGCTTCGCGCCGTGCCGCCGTTGCGACCGATGCCGCTCGCGGTCCTCTCGTCCGATGCGTCGATCGGACAATTGGTGCAGGACATGGCGGCCAACGGCCAGTTGCCGGCGGGGGTGCCTGCCGACTTCGGTTACACGACTGGCGGATCAAGGGGCGCCGCTACGTAGTACACGGCGCCGTGGCTGCTGCCGACCAGCTCGGCCTGACGCTTGATCGGTCGTGCGTGGTGGTGGTCGATCATTTTCTTGCGCTCAGCAGTCCCACCTTGGTGAGCGCGCTGGGCTACACTTACCGGGACGCGCCTGCGCGCTGGCCGCCACGCCATGTCCGACAACGAAGACACTGTCGAGCTTTCCGCCGACATCCATGTCGCCGCCGGCATTGCGCCCGAGCTCATCCACAGTGAACTTGCGCGCATCACCTGCAGTCGTTCGTTCCAAACATCCCGCCGCCATCAGCAGTTCCTTCGACACCTGGTCGAGCAGGCCGTGGCCGGCAATGCCAGCGCGCTGAAGGAACAGGTGTTGGCAATCGAGGTGTTCGAGCGGCCGCACGACGCATTCGATCCCACGCGCGACACCATCGTTCGCGTCGAGGCCCGGCGGTTGCGGCAACGGCTGGGGCGCTACTACGGTGACGAGGGCAGCGATGCCACGCTGGAGATCCGCCTGCCCGTGGGAAGCTATGTCCCGACGCTGCGCCGACGCGACGGGCAGGCGGATGCCGGGACCCGGCGCGCGCGCGACCTGGTGGAACGCGGAGAATACTTTCTACGACAGCCGCTCGCGAAAACAACGCTCGAGTCCGCACTGGCGCGCTTCGATGCGGCACTGCGCGAGTCGCCCGATTATGTGGCGGCGCTCGTCGGCGTGGGCCGCGCGTGGTTCAATCTGGCCATCGGGTGGCACGGCGACCCGCGCACCTACGTCGACCATGCGACCGAAGCGCTGCACCGTGCGCTGGAGCTCGACGCCGGCCACGCCACTGCCCATGCCCTGCTGGGCGCCGTGTTGCACCAATTCGAATACGACTGGACGGCGGCGCGCGCGCACTTCGAACGCGCGATCGTCCTGGCGCCGCAGCAGGCATTCGTCCATTCCGCGTTTGGCTTCCACCTGCTCGCGCGCGCGGAGCTCGACGAGGCCGAACGCGAGCTGCTGCTGGCGCGACGACTCGATCCGCAGTATCTCAACACGCGCATGCACATGGTGAATCTGCGCATATCGCAACGCCGATTCGCCGATGCCGAGGAAGAACTCGAAGGCATGCGCGACCTGGCGCCGGAAAACATTGCCGCCACCGGATTGGCCGCCCTCATCGCCATGCTGACCGGCGATTCGCGCAAGGCGCTCGAACTCTATGGCCGCGTGTGCGAACTGGCGCCCGGCCATCCGAATGCCTATGCCTGCCTCGCGGCAGCGCAGGCCATGGCAGGCGATAGCGCCGCCGCCGACGCGACGGTGGCGACGGTCCTCGCCCGCTTCGGCAGCGATCGGGTATCGCCCTACGTTCTGGGCATCGTGGCGACCCGCTGTGGCCGCCACGATCGCGCGTTCGCGCAACTCGATGACGCCATCGATCGCCACGATCCCAATGTGATGATGCTGGCCGCCGATCCCAGCTTTGCCGATCTGCGCGACGATCCGCGCTGGACGGCGTTGCTGGCGCGCCGACGGGCGCCGACACTAGCGCCCATCGAGCATCATGCGCCTAGGTCCCCGCGTACCGACTACGCCGGCGCGCACATCACCACGGTGTCCGCGCCGTCACCTTCCGCCAGCCAACCCTTGCCCACCATCTGGTCGCGCACCGCGCGGTCCGTCGTGTAGCGATGATTGGCATCGGCGCGATTGCTGAACACGCGATAGACGGGCACCTGCCCGGCCGCGCAGATGCCCAGCGTCGGCGGATACAGGTGAATGAACGCGCTGGATTCGAGGACGAACGTCGGATTCTTGCCGATGGTGCCGTCGCACTCGTTCGCGTCGCGGCCGAAGAAGTGGCCGTCGCCCTTGCCGGGCGGGATGTAGATGCGGCATACGGCCGCCGTGCCGCTTTGCGCGGTGGCGAAGGCCTTGAACGACAGTCCCGTGCGCGTCCAGCCCTTGAAGGTGCCGTCGTCGAGCTTGGCGATCTCGTCGGCGACGTAGGTGATGAAGTAATGGTCGAGCGAGGCGTTGTAGAACTCGACGACGGACACCGCGGC
Source organism: uncultured beta proteobacterium (assembly GCA_963823475.1). Taxonomy (GTDB): domain Bacteria; phylum Pseudomonadota; class Gammaproteobacteria; order Burkholderiales; family Casimicrobiaceae; genus VBCG01. Next base: position 11,130 of record CAWGLS010000002.1, on the reverse strand, counting down.
ACCGACCGTACCGCCACCGACGGTGATGGATTTGGCGGCCGATGCAGTTGCCCCGAGACTGTCCGTCGACGTCACCGTGAACGCATAGGCACCTGCGACATTGGCGATTCCGGAGACGACGCCCGTGGTCGCATCGAGCGCCAGGCCGGGCGGCAACGCGCCGCTGGCGATCGACCATGTGTAGGGCGGGCGTCCTCCGTACACGCCCACCCGCACAACGACGCTGTCGCCGGTATCGACCGTGACGGACGACGGCAGGTTCACCCGGGCGGCAAGGGAATTCGTCAATGGCGCCGCTGCAAACGGCGACCCCATTACCGGCGCCAGTGCACCCGTTGCAGGGCTGATGCGAAAGCCATGGATCGTGTTCGTGCCCGCCGACGCGACATAGACAAGATCGGCGACACTCGTAATCGCGCGCGACACCGAACCGATCGGCTGCGGGGTTCCGACCGGAGTCAGCCTGCCGTCGGCCGCGATGGAGATATCCGCGGACGACACGGCCTGCGAAATCGGGCGCGTAGAGGAAGCGGCCCGTCGGATCCACCGCCAAGCCAAGGAAGTCACTGTTGCCGGTGATTACGACGGGTGTGGGTACCCCGGTGGTCGGATTCACTGCATAGGTGCCGATGCCCGATCCACCCGCAAACAGAAAGCGTCCGTCGGGCGAGAGCGCCAGCGCCGCGACCCTGCCGTAATTTGCGAAGTGCGCAAAGGGTGAACCCGGCACCGCGGTCAACGCCCCCGTTGTCGCGTCGATCGCGAAGACGGCAATGGATCCGCTGAAGATGCTGTTGCCCTGGCCGACGTACAGAAACCGTCCGGCGCGATCGACCACGGCGGAGCCCGGGAAATCGTCCCCTGTCGCATACGGCGACCCGGGCAACGGCGAGGGCATTCCCGTCGCGCCATCGATGGCAAAACCCGACACGTTGCCGCCGATGCCGCTGTGCTGCCGCCGGGCACGTACATGAAGCGCCCCGAGGGATCGATGGCGACCGCACCTGGATTCGTCCCGGTGGCGTTGGGCGTGGCACCTGCCGGTTCCACCGGGGTCCACGCCTGAGTGACCGGGTCGATCACGAATCCGCACAGCCGGCCGGGCGAACCAATGCCGCCGCTCATGTAGATGAATTTTCCGGAGGGGTCCACGGCGATGCCCGCGGAACCCAGGCAATGGGGCGAACCGAACGTGTTCGGAATGGGCGCGAGGGCGCCATAGTTGGCGAGCGACTTGGCGGCACGCTGTTCCGGTGCGGCGGATAGTGTGGACGTGCCCCGGTGTTCCCGCCAAAAATAGATGTAGAAACCAAAGATGAGGTCCGCTGGCTCGGATCGGACCGGCGGATTCGACCTCTTTCTTACCGACCAGAATGGAAGGCGAATCGCCGTCGGTCATGTAGAACTCGGCATGCGCCTTTGGCACCAAGCCGAGAGTCGTCACAACAGCGACAACCGCGAACACCGATGTCAGCGATTGCAGGAAGGGTGTTCGGCGAATCGTCATGGCTGCCCCTGGATGAGCGCGATGCGTTGTGGAGAAAGCGATTCGCAATCGACCGCATTCCCTTCGAGATACAACGTCCGAAATTCGATGGTTTACGGTCAGGCTGCCGCATTGATCGTCTGCCCGGTATAGCAGGGAACCCAAGCCCCGATGGCCGTCCGCCAGGGTCCTCACAATCCAGTATGGCGGCCTCCGGCCGGAGCGCGAAGCGCCGGCAGGTGACATGCAGGTGACATCGATGCCGCCGGCCGGCCTGCATGGACCGTTGTCGTCAGGCCTCGTCGGTCGGTGCTTACTCCAATCCCCGCGCCTCGCTTCGTGCAATCCCGCGTCTGGTTGTCGCGACAAGCGCCTCGGCAGTTTCGTCGCGGTCGCTCAGTATCCCAGGGCAGCGCGCACCTCGCGCGCCGTCTCGACGAGCATGTCGCCTTCCGCCTGGAAGGCATCGACGTCGAACAGCGAGGCAAACACGATGACCGTGACGTCGGTGGCGGGGTCGTGTCGCGCAACGGTGAGGTAGCCGGTGATCGCGCCGTTGTGCCCGGCGCCGAGATCCACGGGATTGCATTCGATGCCGAGGCCGTAGAGGACGTGCTGCTCGTAGGTGGGCTGGCAGTCGATCATGCGCGCCACCTGCGCGGCGTCGACCCCGGCCTCGCCCTTGACCAGACGGCGGATCCACCGGAGCAGATTCGCGGGCGTGGTCACCACGTTGCCTTCGCCCACACCCCAGGAGACGTTGCGGCTGGTCGTGGGATAAAGCTCGCCGCCAATCTTGGTCGTGCCCTCGACGAAGGGGACCGGAAGGTCCTGCACTTTGCCGTCATCCGGAAACGTGGTGTCGGCAAGCCCGTTGGGCACGAGGAACTCGTCGTGCACGAATTGCGCGAACGTCTTTCCCGTGATCTGTTCGACGATCCTGGCCGCGATCGAAATGCCGGTGTTCGAGTAGTGGAATTTCTGCCCGGGTGCATCGAACACGAGCTGGTTTTGCGCGACCACGCCGACCAATTCATCGATGGTGAACGTATGCTGCGGCCCGTAGGTGGCCGTGGCCCAGTCGACGTAGCGCTGTCCGGCGTAGGGCGCGTCCACGTCCGAGGGAATGTCGTTGTTGCCGACGTCGAACACGCCGGCGCGGTGGCCGATCAGCTGGCGGATCGTGATCTGGCTCTTGTACGGTATCGCGTAGGCGGGCGTGGCCGGCACGTAGGGCGTCGTCGTGCCCGGAATGTTCGCGGTGATGTGGTCATCGATATTGAGCCTGCCGCGCTGCTCCAGCAGCATGATGGCCGCGGCCGTGAACGTCTTGGTGGTGCTGGCGCCGCGAAAGTGCGAGCCGAGCCCGACGCCGTCGATCGTGCTTGCGACGTATTCGCCGCGCGGCGTGATGACGGCCGCGGTCAATCCGCCGGGCTGGCCGGCATAGTTCGCCTGCCACTGGCTGACGAGAACGCGCTTGATCTGCGCTTCCGGCGGCGTGGTGTCGTCGCCGCAGCCGCCGAGCGTTCCGGCGAGGCCGAAGAGAACCGCGACCGCCAGTGCGCGGCATCCGCGATCGAAGTTGCGGAAGCCGGGATGCTGCTCGGCGGCGACAGTTCCAACCTGACCATGTGCTGTCCCGGAAATGCAAAGTGGCGATGATAGCAGTGCGCCGAAACCGCGATTGAGAACCAGGACATGCCGAACGACAGGCGTCGCAGCGGAACAGTCGGGCGGCGGTGCCAGCCACCGTCCTTGACGCTTGGGGAATGAATGACTCGATGCTGCGGTGGCTCGTGACTCAACCGCCCTGCTTGCCGATCGGCGGTTTCGCGCCAACTCCTCGATCACGACTCGCCGGATGTCGCGCAGCTCCTCCACGTCGCGCACCTCTGGATTCGCGCGTGTCAGGTAGCCCAGGTTCGTCTCGCCGCCCGAGAGCAGGAAATCGGTCATCGCGACGGTGTAGCGACGCGCCGGATCGATCGGCTTTCCCTGCACGAGCCACACGCCGTTGTCGCGTCGCGCGACCCCACGCGTGAAGGAAGCCGCCCAGGCCCTGGTTGTTCATTCCGGTGTCGAGGACGCGCGTCAGCAGCGCGCCGTCGAGCGTCGCCTTCACGATCCTGCCGCCGAACGGCAGGACGCGGATGACGTCGTACTCGGTGATCGGCCCCGGCGGCAGGACGTCGTCGATGCGGACCGATCCGCCGTTGAAGAGCGCGACGTCAGCCGTCTTCGCCTCGTGGGCGAGCGCCGCCGCGATCAGGTCGGTGAGTCGACCCGCGCGATTGCGCACGGTGGACTCGCGGCCGTCCAGCGGTTCGGTGCTGGTGGCCACCACCGCCTCCGGCTTGAAGCCTTCGCGGCGGAACGCCTCGAAGCCGCGCTCGACCCAGCGCTGCGCGACGGCGTCGACGGCGGGGGCGGAGGCGATCGTGTCGTCGATCCGCTGCAACCGAGCCGACACTTCCGGGCGCGCGCCGGGCGTCCGGAAGGTCAGCGTCACGACGGCGAGCGAGCGGACGTTGGCGTCCGCCTTGACGATCGGTACGAATCGCGGCCCGCGGTACATGAGCCAGTTCTCGTGCTCGTGCCCGCCCAGCACGAGATCGATCCCGGGCACGGCGCCGACGAACTCGGCGTCCTGCTCCAGTGAAAGATGCGTGAGCGCGACGATCGCGTCGGTCTCGCCGCGAAGCTTCTCCACCTCCGCCTTGGCGGCCGCGATGGCGTCGCGGTACTGCACCCAGCTCTTCGTCGTCGCGTCGATCGTCACGCCGATGAGGCCGATCCTGACGGTCCGTCCGTTCACCGTCACCGGAACGATCGCCGACGTCGGCACCCCCGCAAACGGCAGTCCGCGCGCGTCGGTGACGTTCGTGGAGACGATCCGGAACTTCGCTTGCGCGATGTGCGCGCGGAACGCCGCTTCCGACACGTCGAACTCGTGGTTGCCGAGCGTCGCCCAGTCGACTCCGGTGGCATTCAGGACGTCGACCATCTGCCGTCCGGCCATCGGCTGCCCGTCCACGATGGCGGTCCCGAGCGCCGACGGCGACAGGTAGTCGCCCCCCAGCGTAGTCAGCAGCGGCGACCGGGTCGCCTTCAACTGCTGGATCACCGTGGCCACCCGCGCCAACCCGCCCGACTTCCCGCCTTCGACCGGCAGGATTTCGTAGACGTCGTTCAAGTGCACCACGGTCACCGTGACCGGGGTCGGCGCGGCCTCCCGTGTCGTCGGTTGCGCGTCGGCCGCCGGCAGCCCCGCGAGCGCGGCGATCGCGCACGCCAGCACGAACCCCCAGCCTCGTTGCATCGTCACCTCGCCGCTCGCGTTTTCGCCCGACCTGCTCTCCGCCGCATGATGCCGCCGTCACCAACCCTTTCGTTCGAGGCCAGGCACGACGTCGAAGTGGTGGTCGCGGCTGAGGATGGGCATCCGGTGTTGCAGTGCGAGGGCTGCGATCCAGGCGTCGTTGGCCGGAATCGGACGACCCGATCGCTTGAGAGCTACCCGCAGCGCGGCGTATGCGATCGTGGTCTCGTCCGTCACCGCAAGGATGTCGAAGTGCGGCAGTTGGGAATCCAGCCACGCTTCGTAGGCCGCTCGATGCCGGGACTCCGCGATGCCGTAGCGGAACTCGCCGAGAACGATGACAGGAATGGCGGCTCGCGACTGCCGGCGGAGAACGTCGCCGAGGCCATCGTCGCCGTCCACAAACGCGGACAGCGCGTTGGTGTCCAGAATCACGCCCGATCCTCGGGTTCGATCACTTCGAACGTTTCGTCAATCCTGTCCCGAATTCGCACGCTTTCGTTGCGCAACCGGCGCAGTTTTCCAAATCCCTGCATCCATGCGGGCTCGCCGAGGTAGCTCTTGCTGACGTTGGCGGCGAGCTTCTGCTGCAACGCTTCGGTCACGAATTGCTTGAGAGTCTGCCCGTGCTCGGACGCCTTCGACTTGGCCTTGCGAAACAACGCGTCCGGAATTTCGATGGTTGTCTTCATTCGCCCATATTACCATATTTACGGTAGTCGGCAAGCCGCAAGCGGCGGATGACGACCTCGCAATCCGGCCTGGCTTGCAAATGTTGCACGACGCCAGCCGAAGCCTCGCGGTCGTCGGCAATGATCGAGACCCTCGGTTCCATCGATTGGCCTTCACGAATACGGTGTATGCGCTCTCGACGCCCAGAACGCGGCGAGCCGCGGCCATTCCAGAACAGGTGCGTCGAGGTCACAATTCGAAACCGAGTTTGCTGCTGAGCTTCGCAGCGCGCAATACGACTTTCGTTGAACGATGGTTCCGAAATCATGGGCAGGGGAATATGTACCGGATCTGCCCGTTCCGGCGATCATTGCGTCGCCGATGAAGAGCGCAACGGGCAACGGAATGAAACATACCCACTGCCTGCGTCTTGCGCCAGGTCGCGAAATATTGACAAGTCCAGGGAGGAGCGTACCGTCCACGTCGCGGCCGCCGCTGCAGCGCTCAAGGGGAAATCAATGATCGATCGATCCGGTACGGCCCGATGGGTCGCGCTCACGCTGTTCCTGCCTGCCTCCGCAGCGGGACTGGTTGCGTGCAACGGAGGCGACGACGGCCTGCGCTGGCGCGTGCGCGCGGCACGCGGCCTTTCGGCTACACGGTGTCGCTGTATGCGAGCTTCGTCGATCGCGCCGACGGCTGGCAGTCCTGGCTCGGCGTCAGCGACGCCAACGGCGACTTCAGATCTTACGCGCCCCCAGCGTGCGGTGTTGATCGTCCAGGCCGACCGCGGGCCGGTCACGCTGGTGAGCGCGATCGGCTACGGCGAGGACCCGCCTGCCATGGTCGTCGTCAACGAGCGCACCACCGTCGCGACGGGCAACGCGTTCGCGCAGTTCATCAACGGCCGCCGCGTCGTCGGCAACGCCGTGGGCATGCTCAACGCCGTGCGCATGGCGGGCAACCTTGCCCATCCCGTCACCGGCGATGCCGGCCTTGTCGTTTCGCGTACGCCCAACGGCGGCGAGAACTCGACCTTTGCGACGTTCAACTCGCTGGCCAACGCGGTTGCGGCGTGCGTCGCAAAGGACTTCGCGTGCGTCGATCTTCAACGCCGGTCGGCCGCATGGCGGCGCCGCAGCCGGCAACGTGTTGCAGGCCGTGGCGAACATCGTCAAGTACGTCGTTCCGGCTATCCCAACGACCAGCAGATCGGTGTTCCGTCGTCGTCGCCGCTCCGGTGTACCAGCCTGCCCTTTCCCACGCCCGACGAGCGGCTCCTGTTCCTCAAGATCACCTGCGGCTTCTACAGCGCGCAGGACAGCAACACCTGATGAGCGGTCCCAACTTCGCCATCGACGAGCTCGGCTACGTCTACTTCCACACTACATGCCGCGCCCGCCCGGCGAATTCGCGTGCGCCAGCAACCGCGCCGTCAAGCTCACGCCGTGGGGAGAGAACGCGCCGAACTCGCCGTTTCTCAATGGCGGCCTGAGCGGCCAGGGCTTCGGCGTCCTCTTCGACCCGACCGGCCGGCTGTGGATCGGCAACTTCGGGTTCCAGGATGCGCCGTGCGAGTTCCTGCCCCAGCCGGCCACGAAGAACAGCGTGTCGCTGTTCACGCGCGACGGCGTCGCCATCTCGCCGTCGCAAGGCTATACGCAGGGCAACATCTCGTGGCCGCAGGGGATGGCGTCGGATCGGCAAGGCAACATCTGGACCGCCAATTGCGGCAACGACACGGTGACGGTGTACCGGCACGGCGATCCGTCGCAGGCGACGAACATTCCGGTCGGTCCCGACGCCCGCTCCGGCGATCCCGAGATCAAGCCGTTCGGCGCCGTCATCGACCTGCAGGGCAACCTCTGGGTGACGGGCAATCGCAGCAATGCCATGTACGTCGTGTCGCCAGCGGGTACGGTGATCGCGACGCTGCCCGGCACGTACCAGGGCAAGACCGTGCTGACCAAGCCCATCGGCAACGCCGTCGACAGCAAGGGCAACGTGTGGGTGGCGCAACTCCGACTGGCTCGATTCGCCCTGTCCGACGCGCAACGTGCTCGGCGGTGCCACGAATCCGTCGATCACGATGTACCGGGCGAGCGACCGCACACCGCATCCGGGGTCGCCGTTCACCGGCGGCGGCATCACGCTGCCGTGGGGCGTGACGGTCGATGGTGACGACACGGTGTGGGTGCTCAATTTCGGTGTAACGCCGCCGGGGCCGAACAACGACCCTTCGCTCGTCACGGGCGTCAGCCGCGCTGTGCGGCGCGGACACGACGAGGTGCCCGCCGGGCCTCGCCACCGGCGACCCGATCTCGCCGTCGACGGGGTACCAAAGCAACGCGCTGCAGCGGATGACCGCCGGCGCGGTCGATCCTTCCGGCAACCTGTGGGTGACCAACAACTGGAAGATCGACGCCGACCCGTTCCAGAACCCCGGCGGCAACGCCGTCGTGATCCTGATCGGCGCCGCGGCCCCTGAGGACGCCGATGATCGGTCCGCCGGTGCCGTTCCGATGACACGGGTTCGCGCCGAGTCGACATCGATCGCGGCACGGTGTCGGCCGGCGCATTCGCGGCGGGCATCCGGCTGAATGCGAAGGTCTAAGTGTCAACATTCAGGACGTTGTGTCGCGTTCCTGTGTCGCAACGTCATGCCAGCCGCCGTTGTCCCCGCGAAGTCTTATGACCCAGTGTCTTTGGAGCCCCCTCCGCACGAGGCATGAAAACGCCACTAGGTTCCCGCTTTCGCGGGAACGACGGATGAGCAGGAATCACGCGTGACCCGGAAGAACGTGTTGATCGTTCACATCTAGGCAGCGAGTTTTGCCGGGATACGGTACGTGTCAGACCGGATATCACCCCACCGCGACTTATGTCATAAGAACGTGATAAATCAGGCCTCTGAGGTCCGCAACGGCGCCTTTGTGACTTCGCGTTTTGCGCCTTTGTGACTTCGCGTTTTGCGCCTTTGTGACTTCGCGTTTTCCGCCGGCACCGGGCCTCGCGCGCAACGTTCGCGGACGACTGCCTGCAATCGCCATACACGCCGCAGAATGGCATGCATCTTGCTTAGTTCAACGGAATACTCATGCACTTTGCGCGTGGGACACCCTGATACCGCCTGCGCGGCTAACTCGATGCGGTTCCGTTTCGCGAGGAAACTGTCAAAGGGCCTATCCACCTCGCGCACCGGAGAACAACATCAAGCTCAATCTGCGCCGCGGCATGACGATCACTGCGTTGCTGCTGCTTGCGGCGACCGGAGCGGGGGCCGTTGAAACGCCACTGACCTTCGGCGTGATCAGCCAGCGCAGCCCCATCCTGACCGCGCAATACTGGAATCCGATCCTGCGCTACGTCAGCCAGCGCAGTGGCATCCCGCTTCGTCTCAAGCTCGCCAAAACCGGCGAGGAGCACGCCGCCATGATCGGCCGTGGCGAGTTCGATTTCATCTACTCGAATCACAACTTCACCCGCGAGAACGCCGCGGTGGGCTACAGGGTATTCGTGCGCCCCGTCGCCGCGACGATCCGGGGTGAGATTGTTGTCCTGACCGACTCGCCCATCCGCGTGCTCCACGAATTGCGCGGCGTGGAGGTCGCGTTTCCCTTTCCGTGGCCTTCGCCGGGTACCACGTGCCGATGGCTGCCCTGATCCGCGGCAACGTCCGCGTCAAGCGGGTGTTCGCCGGCAACCAGGAAGGCGCGATGGCGCAGCTGGCGTCGGGACGGGTGGCCGCGGCGGCCGTGAACTCCGAGGTCATGCGGGACTTCGCCAATCGCCAGCAGATCGAATACCGAGTGCTATGGAGTTCGGAGGAATTCCTGAACATTCCGATTTCCGCACATCCCGCCGTGTCCGCCGGAGTGGTCAAAGCCGTGCGCGATGCATTCGTGCAGATGAACGATGACCCGGCAGGCCGCAAAATCCTGGCGGACAGCGCCAACCTGGTCAAGCAAGACCCGCCGTACGGCTTCATCGCCGCGAACGACGGCGAATACGACAACGTGCGCGAAGCCTACAGGCGCAGCATCGTGAAGGACGAGTAGCGATGCCGCTGCGGGCCAACTCGTTTGCGTGGGGGAAACTGCGGCTCGCCACGCGCGTGATGCTCGTATCCGGGGTCGTGCTGATGTTGTTCGGGGCCACCTTTCTCGCGCTGATCGTAAGCAGCGAGTTGCGGGTGACACGGGACGAGCTGGAACAGCGACTGGATCACGAAGTCGACTTTCTCGTACCGGCGATTGCCGAATCCGCGGTAGTGGGCGACTACGCGCTGCTCAAGCAGATGCTCGACGTGCGGGTGAGCAGCCGGGCGTCCTGCGGATCAGCTGGACGGACACCCAAGGCATTACCCTCGCGAGCGAGACCGACGACGTCCGGGCCGAAGCTCCCGCGTGGTTCACGCGCCAACTCGCCTTCCCCGCTTACGACACGTCGAACGCCATCACCGTCGGCGACGAACTCTACGGAACGGTGCGACTGACGATGACGTCGACGCCGGCGGTCAATCAGATATGGCATGCATTCCTGCAGAAGTCGTCATTCTGCTGCTCACGCAACAATCGCCGCCACACCCATTTTTGGCGTCTTGACTACGGCCCCAACCCCCTCGCGCGGCGGCCTGACGCGCACGGTGCTCGCGGTGCTGCTGATCCTGGTTCTCACGGGCTCGTCGTTGTGGATCCTGCGCCCGTTTCTGCTGGCGATCGTCTGGGCGGCGATGATCGTGGTGGCGACGTGGCCGCTGATGCTGAGGCTTCAGGGCATGGTGCGCGGCCGGGGCTTGGCGGTGGCGATCATGTCGGCGCGATGGTGCTGGTGTTCGTCGTGCCGCTGGTGCTGGCGATCCAGACGGTGGTCGACGAATACGGACACGATCGAAAGGGTGGTTGCATACTCTGGCGACCGCCCCGATTCCCCCTCCGCCCGAATGGCTCGCCCGCGTTCCGCTGGTGGGCGCGAAGCTCGCCGAAGTCTGGGCGGGCATTGCGGCGTCGGGCAAGGAGAGCCTTGTTGCGCGGGTTGCGCCGTATGCGGCAGCGGCGGCGCAGTGGCTGGCCGGCGCGCTCGGGGGCTTCGGCGTGCTGGCGTTCCAGTTCCTGCTGACGGTGATCATCGCGGTGGTCATGTACACGCAGGGCGAAGCGGCGCGCGCAGGCCTGATCCGGTTCGGCCGCCGCTGGTGGGGGATCGCGGGGAGTGTCGTCGTGCTGCCGGCCAGGGCATCCGGGCCGTCGCGCTCGGCGTGGTCGTCACCGCGTTGGCGCAGCGGCTCTGGCGGGCCTTGGCCTCTCCGTGGCGGGAATTCCGTTTGCCGGGTTGTTGACGTGCGTGATCCTGCTGCTCTGCATCGCGCAGCTCGGGCCCATCCTGCGTGCTCGCTCCGGCCGTGTTCTGGCTGTTCTGGACCGACCAGACCGTGTGGAGGCTCGTCCCTGCTGATCTGGACCGTGAGCGGCGTCGGCACGCTGGACGACGTCTGCGCCCGGTTCTCATCCGCAGGGGGGCCGACTTGCCGATGCTGCTCATCTCGCCCGGCGTGATCGGGGGCCTGATCGCCTTCGGCATCGTGGGGCTGTTCGTGGGTCCGGTGGTGCTGGCCGTGACGTACACGCTGCTCAAGGAGTGGGTGAGCGAG
>CAWGLS010000001.1:0-157616 GCA_963823475.1 uncultured beta proteobacterium | reverse complement strand
CGCAACCTGTCGCCCGAATGGGTCGAGGGCCGGCTGCAGGAATCCGGCATCGGCGTGGCGGTGGTCTTTGGCGAAGCGCAGCCCGCGCTGAGCGCCGTGCTGTGGCCGGCCCGCGCCGGCACCGGCGACCAGGCGCTGCAGGCCTGCGTGGACGCGGCCAACGCGACGCTGCCGGACTATGCGCGCGTGCGGTCCTGGATGCGCGCCACGGAGCCCTTCGATGCCGCGTCCGGCATGGCCACGTCCAACGGCCGGCCCCAGCGCGAGGCCATCTTCCAGGCCCATGCCGCCACGCTGGCGGGGATGGGCCATTCCCCAACCCGAGAACCGAGATGCTCATGAGTTTCCATGCCGAACTGCTCGCGCAGACCGAGGGCGACCGCGCGTCGCTCCTGTCCACGCCCCATCGTCCAGGGCTGCCTGCGCGGCGAAGTGTCGCTGTCCAGCTACGTCGCCTTCCTGCGCGAGGCCTACCACCACGTGCGCCACACGGTGCCGCTGATGCGGGCCTTCAAGGCCCGCATTCCGGCCGGCCGCGAGTGGCTGGCGCCGGCGCTGGACCAATACATCGAGGAAGAAGCGGGCCATGACGCGTGGATCCTCGACGACCTCCGCGCCTGCGGCGCCGACGCCGACCAGGGCGGTGCGCGCCGGCCAGCCCGGGGTCACGACCGAAGTGATGGTGGCCTATGCGTACGACACCATCCAACGGCGCAACCCGCTGGGCTTCTTCGGCATGGTGCACGTGCTCGAAGGCACCAGCGTGTCGCTGGCGCTGCTCGCGGCCGACCAGGAATCAGAAGCCGCTCGGCCTGCCCGACGCGGCCTTCAGCTACCTGCGCTCGCACGGCACGCTGGACAAGGAGCACGTGCAGCATTTCCAGGTGCTGATGGACCAGATCACGGACCGCGCCGACCAGGCCGCCATCGTCCATGCGGCGCGGGTGTTCTTCCGGCTGTACGGCGACGTGTTCCGTGGCTTGCCTCTGCCTGTCCCTCAGCCGCAGCCGCAGCCGCAGCCGCGGACCGCGGGCGCCAGAGTGCAGGCATGAAGGCCGGCGACGCGCGCGTGCTTCTAGACCGGCGCCGGCGGCGGGATCGGGCAGGCGGCGGCGCTGGCCCTCGCCGCGGCGGGCGCGCCGAGCTGCTGGTGGGCCGCTCGCCAGCGCGCCTCGCGGCGCAGCTGCGCGCGCTCAAGCTGCGCGTGCCGGCATTGCAGGCGGATTGGCAGGAGGCCGATCTGCTGGATGCCGATTCCCTGCAGGTGCTGGCGGCGCGCGCGAAGGCCTGGGATGCCAACGTGGTCGTGTCCACTGCGCCGGTGCCGCGCAGTTTCGGCCGCTTCGACGACACGCAGGTCGGCGGCGATGGCGCGCGTGCTGACACGACCTGCGCGCCCCGATGACGCTCGCGCAGTCGCTGCTGCCGCACCTACGTGCCCTGCGGCGCGTCGCAGGTGATCTTCGTCGGCTCGGCGCTGGGCGCGATCGCCTTCCCGGGCTGCGGCGTCTACTGCGCCAGCGGGTCGGGCTGCACGGCTTCGCGCAGGCGCTGCGGCGCGAGCTGGCGGACACGCGGTGCGGGTGCAGTACCTTGCGGCCGCCACACCCGCGCACCGCCTTCGACGCCGTCGCGAGTCGAATACTGCAACCGGTCACCGCACCGCCATAACCCGCCCAGCTGGTGGTCGGCGCGCGTCGCTGCGGCTGGTGGAGTCGGCAGAACCGCTGAGCGCTTCCTCGGCTTTCCAGAAGATCGCCGTGCGCATCGACGATCTCGCGCCGTGGCGCTCGACGGCGCCGTCGCCGCGCCGGCAGGCCTGCCGAGCGGCGCCCGCCCGACGTGTCAACCTGTCAACGAGGAGATCGAAGAATGCACTTTGATCGAACACCCTCACGCGCACCCGGTGCGCCGCTTGCTCGGCTTGCGCCGGCGCGTTCGCCCGCCGTGGACTGCCGCGGCACTCTCAACGACGCCGTCGCCAACCTGCGGCGCACTCGGAAGTCATCCGCTACCACCGCCGCGGCCGAACGCGACAAGCGTTTCGAAGCGCTCGCGGACGCGGCGGCACAAGGTACAACGAATCCTTTCACCGAGCGCAGCGACCGCTGATCTGGGAGGGCGTCCTCGTCGCTCCTACGCCGCGCGAAAGAGCAGTTCGGCGCGCTCGGCCTGGTCGAGACGGCCAGTCGCCTACGACAGCGATCCAGATCGTCGACGGCAACGCCCTGAACGGCTCGGCCTACAACAGCCTGGGGGTGCTCTACTACGGTGCACGGCTCGCCATCGGCTTCGCAACAAGGCCCGGCCAACGAGCTGCTGCAAAAGGCTCTGGCCATCGATCCCAGGGGTCGACCCCAACTACTTCTACGGCGAATACCCTGGTCGGGGACAACAGCCGGACAACGGCTGCCCGTACCTCGAGCGTGCGCTGCAGGCGCCCGCACCCCGGGCGGCGGTCGCCGACACCGGCACAGCCAAGGGAAGCCCACGTCCTGCTCGAGAAGATCAAGGCGAATCGGGCGGGCGAAACGGACGACGGCGCAAACCGCGTCGCCCGCGCCCGCATCGTAACGATCTCCAGCCATGCAGCGCGGCGATGCACTGCGCGATGGAGACGCCAGGCCGCTGCCGCCCCCTCCTCCTGACCCGGCGGGCAGTCGAAACCGTCGGCCCAGGCCTACCAGAATCGCGCCGGGGACAGCAGCCCCCGCGTTCTCCACCTCGATCTGTTCCACGTCCCATGCGCAGCGTGCCACCGTGCTGTCGCGGGCACATAGCGCGCCGCGTTGTCCACCCGTTGCGCAGCAGCACCGTCATGACGTGGCCGTCGCCGATACAGGGCAGCGGCGGCCGCCCGAATCCAGCCACTCGCACTCCAGCTCGATGCCACGGCGACTGCGCGGTCCAGCAGTCGCCCTGGCCCCTGCTCGACGACAGCCCAGGCATCCGGTGCGCAGCAGGCCGAGTACGCGCTCTCGGCGCGCGACAAGGCCAGCGTCTGCGTTCGACCAGGACGATCCCATGCGCGCCAGGCCGCGTCCGTCTGGAGTTCGCGCGGCGCTTTCCTCGTCGCTGCGCGCGCGCTTGACCACGTCCCCACTGCGCGCGCCGCACCGCGAGCGGCGTGCGCAGCTCGTGCGCCGCATCGGCGGTGAAGCGCCGCTCCCGCGTGAGCAGGCTGTCGATGCGCGCGAACAGGCTGTTCATCTCCGCCACCAGCGGCGGCTTCCGCGGGCGCGCGCGCGTCGGGCACCGGCGCGAGGTCGCTGCCGTCGTGCCTTCAGGTCGCTGGTCAGGGCGTGGATGGGCGACAGCGCGCGCCGCACCGCCCAGCCCATGGCCAAGAGCAGCACCGGCAGCACGACCAGCCACGGCACGATCTGGCTGCCCACCAGGGCCAGCACCAGTTCGTCGCGCTCGTAGGCGGCCTGGCCCGAAGCCACGAGATGGCCCGAGGGCGCCCTGCAGGTAGTAGAGCCGCCAGTGCCGACCGTCGACGTCCAGTTCGAGAAAGCCGACCGCGTTGCGGCGGTACGGCAGGTCGACCCCCTCGCGGTCGGACAGCAGCAGCCGCCCGTCCCGGTCCCAGACCGCGAGCGCCAGGTCGCGCACGTCGCTCTCGCCGCTGTCGGGCTCGCCGGACGGGCGGCGGGAGCATCTGCTGCTGCGTCGAAGGCGCTTGCTGCGGCAGGAACGCCAGCAGGCTCGCCTGCACCTGGCGCGCAAGCCGGATCAGCTCGGTGTCGTACAGCTCGTCGACCTGGTGGCGCGAGCGGTCGATCGACACCAGCAGTGCCGCACGGCCCACACGATGGGCGCGCACACCAGCAGGTAGAGCATCAGCCGGCGCTGCAGGCTCACTGGACTACCTTCTGCGTGTTGGAGGGCGCGAGCGCGGTCGGAAGCGCTCACTGGGGTGCCTTCGCCCTGGAGGGCTGCGGTGCGAGCGCCTTCGGGCGGCCGGGCGGCGCTCATGCCAACGGCTCGGGCGACCCCAGCGCGTAACCGACGCCGCGCACCGTTCGCACGATGCCCGGGTCGATCTTGCGGCGAAGATGGTGGATGTGGACTTCCAGGGAGTTGCCTTCGGGCTCGGTGTCGCTCCAGTCGTAAAGCTTCGCGCGCAGGATCGCCTTGGACAGCACGCGCTGGGGATCGAGCAACAAGGCTTCGAGCAGCGCGAGCTCGCGTGCCGTGAGGTCGACGGGCTGGCCCTTCCACCGCACCCGCTTGGCCGCGGGCTCGTACTCCAGGGCGCCGTGCTGCCAGGTAGGCTGGGCACGGCCGGTCGCGCGGCGCATCAGGGCGCGCAGGCGGGCGGCGAGTTCGTCGATGGTGATGGGCTTGAGCAGATAGTCGTCCGCCCCCGCGTCGAGGCCGGCGATGCGCTGGTCCACGCCATCGCGCGCGGTCAGCACCAGAACCGGCAGCTTCACGCCACGGTTGCGCCAGCGCCGCAGCCAAACCATGCCGTCGCCGCCCGGCAGGCCCAGGTCCAGCACCATCGCGTCGTAGGACGCGGCGACCAGGGCGCCGTCGGCGTCCGAGCCGTTGGTGAACCAGTCCGCCGCGTAGCCGAGCTGGCGCAGCCCGTCGGCCAGGGCCTGGCCGAGCAGGACGTCGTCTTCAACGATCAGCATGCGCATGGAATGGCGTCCCCGGTGCTGGGGAAAGCGTCGTACCCGCGCATTATGCGGAGCAGGCGAGCGGGGCCCGGCGGCGGGACCGGTCGGCGGCGGGGGGCATGACGGAACGTTCTATCATGTTTCCACGGAAGGTACGTGCCCCGAACACGGCAGCGGCATTGGCAGCGGAAGATCCTCGCGCGCGCGGATTTGGATTTGGTTAAGGGCGCCTGGCGCGCCCATGCCGACGTGGCCCACCGGCTGGACGTGGGCCGGATAGCCGGGCGCCACGGCGTCGCCTCAAGCTCCACTCGCGCGTAGGCCTGTTCGCCGGCGCGCCGAACCTCGCGCGGCGCATTCGGGAAGACGTCCGCTGACTGGCAGCGTTCCCATACGGTATGAAACCTCGGAGGGTGACTGGCTTACTGCTATCTTCCGGCTGCCAACGCAGCACGATAGTTCAAGGTGACAGTGAGGGCGTCGCACCGACGCCATGGCCAAAATAGGAGCACCAATCATGCGCCAGCTGTTCGTCAAGTTCGCGGCCATCGTCCTGCTCGGTGGGTGCGCCGCGACCCAACCGTTCAGCGCTCCCGAGCAACCGGCGCTGGCCGCGCTGGCGATGCCGTATGCAGCGGACCTGCGCGCGCTCGGAATCACGCATCTCGTCTCGCCGGGAGGCGGCGCGATGGTGCGTCTCGAAACGCAGTGGGGCGCGGTCTACGTCCCGTATCCGCGCGATGTGCCGTCCGTCGCCTTCGAACTCCAGGTCGACGAGGGGAGCCTGCGCGCTGCCGCCGGTTCGTTCGATGCCGCGCGCGACGCCCGTGTGCTCACAGCGCTGATGCCGGCCGTCTTTCGCGAGACTGCCAGCAACAACACGATTCAGTGGTGGCGCGCCAATCCCTGGAGGTGACGAACGCGCAGCCGGATGTCCCTACTGACGCGAACGCACGACCATCGCGGCGCCGCCTGCGACGGCAACGGGCGCCTTCGCCGCTTGCTCGATTGAATCGCCAAATCCAGCGATGTGCCAGTCGCGAGTGCCGCTCCATCACCGCACCCGCATCGGGCGGGCGTTGCGGAGCGGGATGTACAATCGGGTCATGCTGAAACGCTGGAAACACTGGACAGCGCTCCTGCTGCTGGTCATCTGCGGCGCCTCGGCGGCAGCGTCGGTCGGCGCGGGGTTCTGCACGGCCGACACGAGTAATCTCGTCGATGTCCGCGCGGCGACTGATGACGCGGGCCCGGATCCGACGCCGTGTCCGCTGATGCAGTTGGCGGAGTTCGCCACCACCCCGATCGTGTTCGCCGTGCTGTTGCCGCTCGGCGTCGACGTTCCCGCCTATGTGCGGCCGCTGCTTCCCGGCCGACTCCACGGGATCGACCCCGAGCCGCCCGTAAAGCCCCCTGCGGCTTGACCCCGTCGTTCGCCGATTGCGGCGGGACTTCGGGTTCCTCAACGTTGGTGTCGCGCCGGGACGGCGCCGCACCTCCACCAAATGTTGTTCGCCATTTCCAGGGGGGATCGTGATCAAGTTTCTCGGTCGAGTTTGGTTGTCCACCGGCCTGTTGGCCGGCGTGTTCGGGGTTGGCATATATTCGCTGCAGGAAACCGTCGCGAACGCCCAGCCTACGGTGGCGTCAGCGGCGCTGGCCCGTTTCGGTTCGCCGACGACGGGGCCGGCCGATGCCAAGGTGCACATCGTCGAGTTTCTCGACCCCGCATGTGAAGGGTGCAAAGCGTTCTACCCGATCGTCAAGGCAGT
Organism: uncultured beta proteobacterium; assembly: GCA_963823475.1. Lineage (GTDB taxonomy): Bacteria > Pseudomonadota > Gammaproteobacteria > Burkholderiales > Casimicrobiaceae > VBCG01. Next base: position 151,216 of record CAWGLS010000001.1, on the reverse strand, counting down.
TCTCGCCGAGTATCGCGGCAAGGTCCGCCTCACCGTGCGGCACCTGGCGTTTCACAAAGGCGCCGATTACGTGGTGAGGGTGATGGAAGCCTCGCGCAAGCAGGGCAGGTATTGGGAAGTGCTGGAAACGCTCTTCGCGACCCAGTCGAACTGGGCCGTGAATCATGTCGTTCAGCCGGCGCGGGTGCTGGAGTCGCTGAAGGGACTCGGACTGGACATGCAGAAGCTGCAGCGCGACATGGAGGCGCCCGAGATCAACCAGCTGATGGCGCAGGACCTGGCGGATGCGAAGGCGCTGAAAGTGGCCCAGACGCCGGACTTCTTTGTCAACGGAAAGCATCTGGAACAGTTCGGCGCGGACCAGTTTCGAACGTTGGTGCGCAACGAGGTGAGCGCGGCCTACCGATGACGGCCCACCCCGGATGCGGTCGAGGATGATCGGCATCCGGGTTCACGCCGCTGGCAGGAGCACCCCGATGGCAAACTGCTGCGAAGACAAGAGCTGCGAGATCGCCAGCATGCGCGAGGCGCGCGGGACGGTCCTCCGGATCGTGCTCGCGATCAATGCGCTGATGTTCGTCGTGGAGGGATGGGCGGGCGTCATCGCTCATTCCACGTCGTTGCTCGCGGATGCGCTGGACATGCTCGGCGATGCCCTCGTGTACGGCTTCAGCCTGTTCGTGCTGTCGCGGTCGCTGCGGTCCGCGTACAGCGTCATCGCCGATTCCGGCAAGGCGCTCCGCAAGTCGTCGGTGCCTGTTGGCGGTGCGATCGGCGTACCGACCGACGCGCCATCGCCTGCCGCGATCGCCGGCGCGCGCCGCAAGCGGGGGACTACGAAGCGCCGCGCCATCCTCCGACACGGTTTTAGTACCGGCTCCGGAAGTCGACCGGAGCGCCGTCGGGCAAACTGGTCTCCAGCGATCGGAGAACGATTCGCTTTTCTCTTTCCAACGTGGAGACTGCGATGATCATCAAACAAGCAAAGCTTTGCGCGACCGCCTTTACGCTCGCGCTGGTGTTCTCGACTTCCTATGCGGCCGATACGAAAGACACATCGACCGAAGGCCAGACGATGACGGGCAAGGAGAAGGCGACGGCCATCGGCGCGACGACCGGTGCTGTGGCCGGCGCGGTGGTGGGCGGCCCGATCGGCGCCGTCGTGGGTGCCGGCATGGGCGGCTACGTGGGCAACCAGGGCACGGACGCCAACGGCAAGGTCGCGACGAACTCGGCGTCGACCTCGTCGCGCAGCGGCACGGTGCGCAGCGCGCAATTGGCGCTGAACAACCAGGGTTACAACGTCAGTGTCGACGGCCAGTGGGGCCCCAACACGCAGGACGCCGTCCGCAAGTTCCAGGCGGAAAAGGGCATCGCGCAGACCGGCACGCTGGACGGCACGACGCTGGATGCACTTGGCGTCAATCGCTGACCGACGCATGCGGGCCGCCTGAACGGCAGCCTGTGAGTGCGCAGTGCAAACGGGCCATCGCGGAGTTTTCGCGATGGCCCGTTCCCATTCTCGTGTGAAGGTGGTCCGAGCGAGTCTGCGCAATCCACGACAGGTCGTTGATGTTGCGCATCGCCGTCAAGGTGGTCGATGCGCAGGCCGGCGTTGCGATCCCGACGCTTGCGCATGTAATCCCAGAACGTGTAGATCGTCGCGGAAGGGTGGCGCGCGCGTATTGCGTCCTGCCATCCCTGGTCGAGCAACCGCTGGTACGCGCCGCGGCTCTCCGGCTGCAACGGAAACTCGTCGTCGTGGATGCGCAGCGCCTGCACGCATACCGCAGCGGGTTGGCCTCCGCCAGCCAGCCGACGAGCGCGTGCAGCCGACCGCGACTACTTCTTCGCGTCCTCGATGGCTTCGCGAGCGTCGCCAACGCCCTTCTGGACCTTGCCCTCGATCTGCTTGCCGACGCCCTTGACCTGCTGCGACGTGCTGCCGGTCACCTGGCCGATGGTCTCCTGGACTTTGCCAGCGATGTCCTTGACCGTGCCTTTGACTTGATCCTTGTTCATGATTGATCTCCGGTTTGCGCGGGTGCTTCCGCGAAAACAATGATCGCGCCGGCGGACTGCCATGGGTATGCGCCGCACGACGATCCGCGTGTAGGCCGACGCCTACGGGACCGTGCCTCTTCAGAGACCGTCGCGCGCCGGCAGGAAGACCTGGTTCACCGAGCTGCGAACGCCGGCCAGCATCTGGTCGATGGCCGCGTGATGCAAGAGCCGCAGATCGTTCGCCAGCTCGTCCTTCTGCGCGCGCGCGGATTCGAGCAATTCGGCGCGCATCGCTTCGCGAAACCGGTATTCGTCGATCTTGATCAGCGCCTGGTCGACGGCGAGCCACGTGACGACGCCGGCCGTGAGGCCGCACAGCACCGCGAGCGGACCGCCTGGGCTGCACACTGCCGTCGCCCCGGTCGCCGACACCACGATCGAACCGGCTCGTTTCGCGGCTGCCTTGCCGCCCAGCGTCGCGGCGGCCTGAAAGGTCTTTCTTCGACGCGAACTTCGCGACCGCGCCGGTCGCCGCCTTTCTCGCCAGCAGGCCGATGCCGACAACGCCGGCCACGCCACCGCTGACCGCCGCCGTTGCGAAACGCTGTCGATCGCGCTCGATATCGCCGAGCGCCGAGAGATTCAGGCGCTCCAGCTGGCAGGGGCTGGCGCGCACGTTGTCCTGGATTGCACCGCCCACGCGCGCCGATAGCGCGGCCATCCGTGTTTCCGATTCGCTGCCGATCGCCCGACTCACCTGCCGCAGGCGGTCGTCGAATTGCGCGCCGCCGAACAACTGTTCCTCGAGCTTGCTGGTCATCAGCGACGGAAAGCCGCCGACGACGAGCGCGCCCAGCCGCTCGTACTCGCCCACGACGGAAAAATACCAGTCGAGATACCGATCCACGCCCTGCTCGACCGGCGCGAAGAGCGTGTCCAGTTCCCGCGCGATGCGCCGATCGGCCTCGAGTTTCGCGGCGTCGCCGGCGCCGGCGAGTTCCAGCGCGAGGCCCGACTTCAAATCGGCAACGGCGCGCGCATCGGGGCGGCAGGGATTGGCCCAGCCGATCACGGCGCGGGCACCCGCCGCGAGCCGTGTCGGATCGTAGTCGCGCAACGCGTACGTGGCCCACAGCAGCGGCAGGCCCAGCGTGACGATCGTGAGGCCGAACATCTTTGTTGGGTTACCCGAAGCGGGCGATACGGCGGCACGCTGGCCGCGGCGATCCAGCAGCGCGACGACGCCGAGTTGCAAGCGGGTGAAGGCCAGCGCCGCGGCGCCGGCCTGCAGCAGGAACAGGCGCCCACGCGGCCAGCTTCAACTCCGGACGGGGCAGGCTCGGGATGATGATCTCCAGCGCGTGCCAGGCGAGTTGGTCCAGCGTGGCGAGCCCGCCGACCACCCAGCCCGTGATCCGGCACGTCGCGTCGGCGCCGGCCTCCGCGAAAGCCTTCTCGGCAACGACGTTCCACGCGAGTCCGCGCGTATCCGGCGCGCCGCTGACAAAGAAGTCGAGCACCAGGAAGCACAGCGCCAGTCCGGCCATGTTGAGCCAGTAGAGCGGCCATCGCCGCGCGACGAATCCCACGGCGTCGCGGCGCACTTGCGACGTCAGCCGCCGGCTCACCGGCACGATGGCCACGGCGAGGATCACGGCGTCCGCGGCCAGCACCAGCCATTGGGCCGTGGTCAGCAACGCGCAGAGCGCGAGCAGCAGCACCGCCCACCCCAGCGCGACGATAACCTGCCACACCGCGCTGATGCGCCCCGGCCAGAACGTGCGCCGGGTCCAGCTTCCTTCCAGCGTCACGCCGGCCAGAATGGCGCGCCGCTGGAACAGCGCCGCTTCCCGCTGGAACTCCCAGATCGGCCACGCCGCCGCGGCGGCGACGAACGGCAGGCTCCAGCACGGCACCCGCAACAGCGCGTTGGCGAGAATCCACAATGCGCCGGTCGCGACCGCCATTGCGGCGGCACGAACGATCGTCGGGCGAAGGTCGGGGCGCGATGGGTTGGCAGAGGTCATTGGACAGGGATTGTGACACCGCGCCCACCGGACGATCGGCGCTCGACCGAATGCCGCGCGCACCTCGCACGGGTGGCGAGCCACGGGAGAGCCGCGATTCGACAGACCGGTGGCCCCGGAACGCCGCCGCGCCGAGCGGCATTGATTGGCATCAACCCCACACGGCGGCTTCTGACCGATAAACTCCGGCACAAGGGAGATTCCCACATGCGAACAACAACGACTCATGCATCGATCGACGGCGGCATGCGCGCGCGCGTCGCGACCCGTCTCGCCGTCGCTGGCACTGGCGCTGTTGCTGCCGGCGCTCGTCCATGCGCAGGCAGCGGCCACGGCCAACCCGCGTCTCGCCAGCCTCGGCATCGAGATCTGGCCCGAGTACGACCGTCCGGCGGCGCTGGTGATCCTGCGGGGCGCGCTCGCGGAGGACGCGAAGCTTCCGGCCGCGATCACGCTGCGGCTGCCCGGAACCTCCGGCGGCGCGGCGGCGGTCGCGTATTCGACGACGGCGGACGGCAACCTGCTCAACCTGAAGCACGAGCGCGCGACCAGCGGCCAATTCGTGACGCTGAAATTCGAGGCGCCGACGCGGTTTTTCCACGTCGAGTTCTACGAGCCGATCCCGACGACCAGCGCCGCGCGCAGCTACCGCTATGTGTGGCCGGGCGATCTCGCGGCCGCGCGCATCATGCTGGTGGTGCAGGAGCCGGCGACGGCGACCGACCTTGCGGTGGAACCGAATCTCGACCGCACGCAGACCGGCCAGGAGGGCTTGCGGTACCGGACCGGCGAGCTCCCCGCGCAGGAGCCCGGCAAGCCGTTGGCCATCGCGGTGCGCTATACGAAGACGGACGCGCGTCCGACGACCGAGATCCTGAAGCCCGCGACGAGCGCCGCGGCCCCGGCCGCGACACCAGCGAGCCCCGCGGCGGCGCCGGCGGCGCTGCCCGCGGCGGATCGCGGCGGATGGCCGGTCTGGGCGGCGCCGCTCGCGGCCTTCGTGCTGCTCGGCATGCTGGGCGCCGTATTCGTCCTCTGGCGGTGGTCGCGCGAGTCCCGCAGCGTGCCGCCCGCGCAGCGGGTCTGCGCCAAGTGCGGCGCGGCGCAGGCGTCGGGCAACAAGTTCTGCGGCAACTGCGGCGCCAAAGTGCGCTGACGCCAGCTGCGCGGCGGCAACGCGCGACGTCGCATCGCGCTCGCCACCGCGGTGACGTCGGACTGGGGCCTGTCAACAGGCCCTATTTTCCCGGCGGAATCTTGGTGCCGCCGGACTCGACGGCTTCGATGGTCGCGCCCGTCATATCCATCCGGTGACCGCATTTCCGGCAGGGGATGGCGCCCGCGATCGCGTCGCTTGCCCGGTGCTTGTCGATTTCACCGCACCCGCGGCACTTCGACATCACCCAGACCATGCCCTGGCCATCGACATGAAGTCTTATGCTTTGCATCGTGCGCTTCCCGTGTTCCCCGCGGACCTGCGAGCATGACGTGCGCAGGATCGACGGAGGGCCCGTCTTCTAGCGTATCCTGCGGGCAGCGGCTTCGCCGACCCGCGGACGGTGGTTGATCCGGCGTTCATTGTAATGGGAGCCGGCGTATCCGTATCCGGCCGACAGTCGATTGCGCGCAACGCCTGCGGATTGCGGGGCCGATCGCGAGCATCATCCTCCTGCCCGTGCACCGAACGCATTGCCGCCGCCGTGGCGGCCTTTCGTCCTTCCACCAAGGAATCGTCAATGAGGGATTCTTCCTCCCGCGCCGTTGCGTTCACGCCAGTTGCCGCGTGGCTTGCCCTGATCACCAAGACGAGCGAGATGCTCGTCGCCTCCGCCGAGGTCATCGGCCATCGCACGGGCCGCATGATGCTGTCCGGTCCGCTGCCCGGCCGCTCGGACCAGCGGGAGTTCGAATTGATGAGCAGCGAAAAAATCGCGGCCGCCATGGATTCGTCGCAGGCGATGGCCTCGCACATGGTGAGTTTGAACATGCGGTTGTGGCGCCAGATGTTCAGCGCGCAGATGGGGGCGGCGACGGCGATGGCCTCGCTGGCGAGCAGCCGCACGCCCGCCCAGGCGTTCGAACGTCACGCGCATCTGGTGCGGGCGATCAAGCGCACCACGGTGTCCGCCGACCGGCTGTCGCACTCCGCCGCGCGCCTCGTCCATCGCGGCCTCGCGCCGATCCATTCGCGCGCCGTGGCCAACGCCAAGCGCCTCGGCGGACGCTGACCCCCGCCAGCGGCGCGGCAGGGGCCGCTACGGCGTCACGGTCCGAACAGGATGCCGAGCGAGTCGCGAAACGACGGCGCGTCCATTTCCACGTGGCCGTACGGATAGCCCATGTCGTACAGCCGCAGCCCGCGATAGTTGCGGCTGGCCACCTGCCGGTACAGTTCGCTCACGACCAGCGAATTGGTGTTGGACGCGGGACCGGCGTGCGATCCCCGGCGCGCTTCCGCCGCCTGCGATCCGCGGCGCGCTTCGGCGGCCGCGTCTACGCCATTATTCACAATAAAAACATATATTTATAACGACGCCTCCCAGCTACCTGTGCGTTGTGCGGCACGCCGCGCCGAGTCGGTCCATCCGTCAGCGATCGTTAAGTGGTGCCGTCCCACACTGCCGCCATCCCAAGCCGAATGCCACGAGCAGACGACGACGGATCGGCTGGCGCGCCGCTCGAGCGCTATTGACGACGAGGAGCAGGAACATGGCAGCGCGGATTCAGGACCAATTGCGCGGACTCTGGCGCCTTGTGCGCAAGGCGGGGCCGTACGTCGTCCTGGAAGTCGTGTTGCCGGGCGGCACGCTGTTCGCGTTCCTGCTGTACATGCATCGCAGCGGCCAGCTGCACAAGTTGCGCGACGTGGGCGCGATGGCGCGCGGCGTGCTCAGGGCGGCCGGCGGGAGCTTCGACCAGATGGCGTCGGTATGGCAGCCGTTCGGGACGTTGCAGACCCCGCGGTCGGATCGCTGAGGGCAACGCCCGCGCGTTGCCATCGGGACGACGACAAAAAAGCGGCCGCACGAGGCGGCCGCTTGGGTCGAGGACACGCAAAGGTCTGGGAGAACCCCGCTTCCGCGCCGGGGAATGTGCCTTGGCTCTAGGGCCGGAAGGCTCGGTGTCCGCAGTTGCCCGCTACGTAGACCGGTGGACCGGCGGTGGAGTGTTGTCCACGACGACCCCAGTGTGCGACAGTCGGCGGGCCGGAGTCAGCGGCCGGACCGCCATTTATCTGTGGGACAATTCCTACAGAGTAGCGGCGGGCGCCTTGCCTGTCCGCAGGAACCGGGCGCGGCGTTGATGCGAGTCAATGCCGGGGCGTCCGCACACGCTAGATTGCCTGCATGAGTCATCCGCGCCACTGGAGCCTCGGGGCCAAGCTCGCCCTGGTCGGCACCCCATTCCTGCTTCTTGCGTTGCTGTCGATCGCGCTGACGCTATGGGTGTCATGGCAGCTCGACGGCGGCGCCGCCGCCGTCAACGAAGCCGGCCGCATGCGGATGCAGGCCTACCGGATGTCGCTGTCGGCGGGTACCGGGGAAGTGGCCGCGCTCCCGGAACAAGTGGCGGAATTCCAGCGCAGTCTCGAAACGCTGCGGCACGGCGATCTCGAGCGACCGCTGTTCGTGCCGTGGGACGACGTCGTGCGCTCGCGGTTCGCGACGGTCGAGCGCGACTGGGAGCGTTTTCGCGGCCAGTGGACGTCGTCGTCGCCATCGGCGATGTCCGGATTGCACGACGACACCGCCGCGTTCGCCGCCGACATCGACCTGTTCGTCGCCGGCATCGAACGGCACATGGCGCGGTGGACGTCGCTCCTGCACCTGCTGCAGATGGCGATGATGGCCTTCGCCGTGCTCGGCGCCGTCGTCCTGCTGTATGCGGGGTACCTGTTCGTGCTGGAGCCGGTGGGGCACTTGAAGCACGCGACCGAGCGGATCCAGCGTGGCGACTTCGCCGCGCGCGTCGATCGCGTCACCACCGACGAGTTCGGATCGCTTGCCGAGTGCTTCAACGGCATGGCCGAGCACCTGCAGTCGATGTATCGCGACCTCGAGGCGAAGGTCGCGGAAAAGACCTCGCAGCTCGAGGAAAAGCGCGAGCGGCTGGAGGCGTTGTACGACGTGACGGCGCTGGTGGCGAACGCCACGACGTTGAAGGAGCTGGCGAGCGGCTTTGCCGAGCGCGTGGGCAGGGTCGCGCATGCCGATGGCGTCGCGCTGCGCTGGTCCGACGAGGGCAATCAGCGCTTCCTGCTGCTGGCGTCGTCGGGATTGCCGGCATCGATGGCCGAAGGCGAGCAGTGCGTGCACGCCGGGACCTGTCATTGCGGCTCGCTGGCGGCGCCCTACGGCGTGCGCGTGATGCCGATCGCCGGCATGCGCACCGCCGGCATACCGCACTGCGCCGACGCCGGCTTCGCGACGATGGCTTCGATTCCCATCCGGCTGCACGACAGGCTGATGGGCGAGGTGAACCTCTTCTTCCACGCGCAGGTCGGCCTGTCGGACGCCGAGCGTTCGCTGCTGGAGGCGCTCATCGCGCACCTCGCGGGCGCGATGGAGAACCTGCGGCTGAACGCGCTCGAGAAGGAAGCGGCGGTGGCGCAGGAGCGCACGTTCATCGCCCGCGAGCTGCACGACTCGATCGCGCAGTCGCTGGCATTCCTCAAGATCCAGGTGCAGTTGATGCGTGACGCTCTGGGCACGGGCGACGCGCAGCGCGTGCAGCGGGTGCTCGAGGAGATCGACACCGGCGTGCGCGAGAGCTACGGCGACGTGCGCGAATTGCTCGTCCATTTCCGCACGCGAACGCACGGCGAGGATATCGAGCCTGCGCTTACGACCACGCTGCGCAAGTTCGAGCACCAGAGCGGCATGAAGGTGACGATGCAGATGCAGGGTCACGGCATGCCGCTCGCTCCCGACCTGCAGATACAGGTCCTGCACGTCGTGCAGGAGGCGCTGTCCAACGTGCGCAAGCATTCGCGGGCCGAGCGCGTCTGGCTCGAAGTGCGGCAGCAGCCGCAGTGGCGCTTCGAAGTCCGCGACGACGGCGTCGGCTTCCTGCCGGACACCGGACGCACCGACGAGACGCACGTGGGCCTGCGGATCATGGCCGAGCGCGCCGACAGGATCGGCGCGACATTGGACGTGGTGTCCACGCCCGGCCGCGGCACGTCGATCGTCCTGACGCTGCCGCCGCGGGTTGCCGCCGCGCCCGTTGCGGAGTCCCCGGCCTCTGCGGCAGCGGCGGCGGATACGCTGCACTGATCGTCATGTCCGGCGTGCCGCAACCTCCCATCCGCATCCTGGTCGTCGATGACCACACGCTGTTCCGCCGTGGTCTCACGGCGCTGCTGGCGCGCGACCCGCAACTGCAGGTCGTCGGCGACGCCGCCGACGCGGGCGAGGCGCTGCGCCGCGCGGAGGAATTGCAGCCCGACTTGATCCTGCTCGACAACCACCTGCCCGGTGTCAACGGCGTTGACGCGCTGCCCGGTTTGCGCGAAGCGGTGCCCGGCGTCCGCGTGCTGATGCTGACGGTGAGCGAGGACGAACACGATCTTGCCGCCGCCCTGCGCGGCGGCGCGAACGGATACCTGCTGAAGACGATCGAAGGCGATGCGCTGGTCGCGGCCATCATGCGCGCGATGCGCGGCGAGTCGGTGGTAGCCGAGGAGATGACCGGCAAGCTCGTCGCCGCGTACCGCGACGCCGCGTTGCCGGTGCCGGCGCCGCCGGCATCCAAGATCGAGCAACTGTCGCCGCGCGAGCAGGAGATCCTGCGCGGCATCGCGCGCGGCGCGAGCAACAAGGAGATTGCCCGCGACCTGGGCATCGCCGAGACGACCGTGAAGATCCACGTCCAGCATGTGCTGCGCAAGCTCGACGTCAGCTCGCGCGTGCAGGCCGCCGTGATCGCCTCGGAGCAGGGCCTGGGCAAGTGAATTCGGGGTCGTTCGGGGTCGGGTCTTTCGGGGTCAGAGCGATAACTGCCGCTTAGGGGTCAGAGCTGGATGTTCGGGGTCAGAGCGATAACTGCGGCTTAGGGGTCAGAGCTGTAACAATCGGCTCGCTCCACGGATGACATCCCAGCGCTGCCCGAGCCGCATTGTTACAGCTCTGACCCCTAAGCCGCAGTTATCGCTCTGACCCCGAACATCCAGCTCTGACCCCTAAGCGGCAGTTATCGCTCTGACCCCGAACATCGGCTCGTTCCGGCTCCCGATTCGCGTCCGGCGTGTTGATCTCGCGCAAACGCGCGCGCCTTTTCCCCCCCTGTAGTTCTTCGGAACGATGCGGCGACGCGCCGGCATCGTCCGTTCGCATATGCGCGGCCGTCCCACCGGAGGATGCCGCCCGCCGGTGCCACTGCCTAGACTCGATGCAGGCGAAAGAGCAAGGGGAGCGGAAGAATGGGCAAGAGAAGGCAGGCGCTGTCGGTGCTGATCGTCAGCACGCTGGCGTTCACCGTGTGCTTCATGGTGTGGATGATGTTCGGCGTGATCGGCATCCCCATCCGGAAGACGCTGAACCTCAACTCGACCGAGTTCGGCCTGCTGACGGCGACGCCGGTGCTGACGGGCTCGCTGATCCGCGTGCCGCTCGGCATGTGGACCGACAAGTTCGGCGGCCGCATCGTCATGTTCCTGCTGATGATGGCCTGCGTCGTGCCGATCTGGCTGATCGGGTACGCGACGGAGTACTGGCAGTTCCTCGTGCTTGGCCTCTTCGTCGGCGTGGCCGGCGGCTCGTTCTCCGTCGGCACGCCCTACGTCGCGCGGTGGTTCCCCCGCAAGCAGCAGGGCTTCGCGATGGGCATCTACGGCGCCGGCAATTCCGGTGCCGCAGTGAACAAGTTCGTGGCCCCCGCGCTGCTGGTCGCGTTCGGCTGGGCGCTGGTGCCGCAGGTGTACGCGGCCATCATGCTGGGCACGGCGCTTCTCTTCTGGTTCATGAGCTATTCGGACCCGCATCACCTCGTCGACTCCAGGATCACGTGGCGCCAGCAGCTGCAGGCGCTCAAGGACCCCAAGGTCTGGAAGTACTGCCAGTACTACTCGATCGTGTTCGGCGGCTATGTCGCGCTCTCGTTGTGGATGGTCCAGTACTACGTCGGCGAGTACGGCATGGACATCCGCGCCGCCGCCTTGCTTGCCGCCTGCTTCTCGCTGCCGGGCGGCGTGCTGCGCGCGATGGGCGGCTGGCTGTCGGACAAGGTCGGCGCGCACGCGATGACGTGGTGGGTGCTGTGGGTCAGCTGGATCTGCCTCTTCATCCTGTCGTATCCGCAGACCGACATGACCATCACCACCGTGGAGGGCCCGAAGACGTTTCACGTCGGCCTCAACGTCTGGGTGTTCACGCTGCTGATCTTCATCCTCGGCATCGCGTGGGCGTTCGGCAAGGCGTCGGTGTTCAAGTACATCTCCGACGACTACCCCGACAACATCGGCGTCATCTCCGGCGTCGTCGGCCTGGCCGGCGGCCTGGGCGGCTTCATCCTGCCGATCATGTTCGGCGCGCTGATGGACATCACGGGCATCCGCTCGAGCGCCTTCATGCTGATGTACGGCGTCGTCTGGGTGTCGCTGATCTGGATGTACTGGACCGAAGTGCGCGGCGCCGAACTGATGGGCGCGAAAGCCAAGCAATTCCGCCTGCACGGCTAGCGGTACCTGGTCAACAAGGAAAACCATGAACGCCAACGTCAACACCACCGCTGCCGCGATCCCGCCGTCGGGAGGCGGCGTGGACATCGTCGACTGGCGCCCCGAGGACAACGATTTCTGGGAGCGCACCGGCAAGAAGATCGCCTACCGCAACCTGTGGATCTCGGTGCCCGCGCTGCTGTGCGGCTTCGCCGTCTGGGGCATGTGGGGAATCATCACCGTCCAGATGCTGAACCTGGGCTTCCCGTTCACGCAGGCGGAACTCTTCACGCTGACGGCGATCGCCGGGATTTCCGGCGCGACGATGCGCATCCCGGCGTCGTTCCTCATCCGCCTCGCCGGCGGACGCAACACGATCTTCCTGACGACGGCGATGCTGCTGGCGCCGGCCATCGGCACCGGCATCGTGCTGCAGCACAAGGACTGGCCGCTGTGGGCGTTCCAGCTGATGGCGCTGTGGTCGGGCGTGGGCGGCGGCAACTTCGCGAGCTCGATGTCGAACATCAGCACGTTCTTCCCGAAGCGGCTGCAGGGCACGGCGCTCGGGCTCAACGCGGGGCTCGGCAACTTCGGCGTGACGACGATGCAGGTCGTCATTCCGCTGGTGATGACGCTCTCCATCTTCGGCACCTTCGGCGGCGAGCCGATGACGCTGCTGAAGGACAGCGGCTGGATCTTCGGCAAGATCGCGGCCGGCACGCCCACGTGGATCCAGAACGCGGGCTTCGCGTGGGTGCTGTCGCTGGTGCCGCTGTCGATCCTGTGCTGGTTCGGGATGAACAACCTGAAGACGGTGTCGCCGGCCACCGGCAACCCGCTCGTCGCGTTCGCCAAGATCACCTACCTGTACACGCTGGCCTTCATTCCGTCGATCCTCGGCCTCTACCTGTACCTGCCGGCGCCGACCGGGCTCGGTCTCATCAGCATGTGGGTGGCCATTCCGCTCGACATCGTCAGCGCGCTGCTGGTGATGAAGCTGGCGGCCTTCGGACCGATGAAGGAGGGCGTGACCAAGCAGTTCGAGATCTTCCGCAACAAGCACACGTGGTCGATGACGGCGCTGTACATCGTGACGTTCGGCTCGTTCATCGGCTTCTCGATGGCGCTGCCGCTGTCGATGAAGGTGATCTTCGGCGTCAGCCACGTGCCCGACGCCAACGGCGTCATGCAGCACACGCTGAACAACCCGAACGCGCCGACGGTCCTCGCCTACGCGTGGATCGGTCCCTTCGTCGGCGCCGCCGTGCGGCCGATCGGCGGCTGGATCTCCGACAAGGTCGGCGGCTCCATCGTCACGCAGATCATCTCGCTGGTGATGGTGGTCGCGTCGGCGGCCGTCGGCTACGTGATGATGCAGGCCTACGGCTCGACAGACGCCGGAAGAGTACTTCCCGGCCTTCCTCGGGCTCTTCATCGTGCTGTTCTTCGCCAGCGGCATCGGCAACGGCTCGACGTTCCGCACGATCGGCGTGATCTTCGACCGCCAGCAGGCGGGCCCGGTGCTCGGCTGGACGTCGGCGATCGCCGCCTACGGCGCGTTCGTCGCGCCGATCGTGATCGGCGACCAGATCAAGGCCGGCACGCCACAGTACGCGATGTACGGCTTCGCCGTGTTCTACGCGCTGTGCCTGATCCTCAACTGGTGGTTCTACCTGCGCGGCAACGCGTACGTGAAGAACCCGTGAACACCCATTTGCGTCGCGGCTTCCGCGGAGACCAACGATGAGCCACTTTCTCGACCGACTGAATCATTTCTCCATCCCCAGGGAGTCGTTCGCCGGCGGTTTCGGCGTGGCCACGGGCGAAGACCGCACGTGGGAGGACGCGTACCGCAACCGCTGGGCGCACGACAAGATCGTCCGCTCGACGCACGGCGTCAACTGCACGGGGTCGTGCTCGTGGAAGATCTACGTCAAGGGCGGCATCGTGACGTGGGAGACGCAGCAGACCGATTATCCGCGCACGCGCTGGGACATGCCGAACCACGAGCCGCGCGGCTGCGCGCGCGGCGCCTCCTACAGCTGGTACCTGTACAGCGCCAACCGCGTCAAGCACCCGATGGTGCGCGGCCGGCTGCTGAAGCACTGGCGCGCGGCGCGGCAGCAGCACGGTCCCGTCGAGGCGTGGGCGTCGATCATGGACGACGAGGCCAAGCGCCGCGACTACCAGAAGGTGCGCGGGCTGGGCGGCTTCGTGCGTTCCGGCTGGGACGAGGTCAACGAAATCGTCGCCGCCGCCAACGTCTACACGGCCAAGAAGTACGGGCCGGACCGCGTGATCGGCTTCTCGCCGATTCCCGCGATGAGCATGGTCAGCTACGCCGCGGGGTCGCGCTACCTGTCGCTGATCGGCGGCGTCTGCATGAGCTTCTACGACTGGTACTGCGACCTGCCGCCGGCGAGCCCGCAGGTGTGGGGCGAGCAGACCGACGTGCCCGAGTCCGCCGACTGGTACAACAGCACGTTCATCATCGCGTGGGGCTCGAACGTCCCGCAGACGCGCACGCCCGACGCGCATTTCTTCACCGAAGTTCGCTACAAGGGCGCGAAGACGGTCGCCGTGACGCCCGACTATTCCGAGGTCGCGAAGCTCGCCGACCTGTGGATGCACCCGAAGCAGGGCACCGACGCCGCCGTCGCGATGGCGATGGGCCACGTGGTGCTGCGCGAGTACTTCATCGACAAGCGCTCGGCCTACTTCGACGACTACGCGCGGCGCTACACCGACCTGCCGATGCTGGTGATGCTGAAGGAACACGTCACGCCCGCAGGCGAAACGGTGCTGGTGCCCGATCGCTACGTTCGCGCCTCCGATTTCAACGGCAAGCTCGGACAGGCCAACAATCCGGAGTGGAAGACGGTCGCGTTCGACGAGAGCGGCAAGGTCGTGCTGCCCAATGGCGCCATCGGCTTTCGCTGGGGGGCGGATGGCCGCGCCGACCAGGGACAATGGAATCTCGAGGCCAAGGAAGCGCGCCACGGGCACGAAGTGAAGCTGAAGCTGTCGCTGCTCGAGGGCGACCAGTCGGCCGCCGCGACCGCGCGCGTCGGCTTCCCGTACTTCGGCGGCATCGTCAGCGACCACTTCCCCAGCAATCCCGGCGCCGACGTGCTGGTGCGCACGGTGCCCGTCCAGCGGATCGCGCTGGGCAAGGAAGGCGACAAGCGCGAGGCGCTGGTGGCGACGGTGTTCGACCTGCAGGTCGCCAACTACGGCGTGGCGCGCGGACTCGCGGGCGAGGATGCCGCGAAGGACTACAACGACGACACGCCGTATACGCCGGCATGGCAGGAAGCGATCACCGGCGTGCCGCGCGCGCAGGTGATCACGGTCGCGCAGCAGTTCGCCGAAAACGCCGACAAGACGCAGGGCAAGTCGATGGTGATCATCGGTGCGGCGATGAACCACTGGTACCACAGCGACATGAACTACCGCGGCGTCATCAACCTGTTGATGATGTGCGGCTGCATCGGCAAGAGCGGCGGCGGCTGGGCGCACTACGTCGGCCAGGAAAAGCTGCGGCCGCAGACCGGCTGGACGGCGCTGGCGTTCGCGCTCGACTGGATCCGCCCGCCGCGGCAGCAGAACAGCACCAGCTTCTTCTACGCGCACACCGACCAGTGGCGCTACGAGAAGCTCGGCATGGAGGAGGTGCTGTCGCCGCTCGCCGACAGGAAGCTCTACGCCGG
Organism: uncultured beta proteobacterium; assembly: GCA_963823475.1. Classification (GTDB taxonomy): domain Bacteria; phylum Pseudomonadota; class Gammaproteobacteria; order Burkholderiales; family Casimicrobiaceae; genus VBCG01. The sequence goes on along the minus strand of CAWGLS010000001.1, from coordinate 135,818 downwards.
CAGCATGATCGACTACAACGTGCGCGCGGAGCGCATGGGCTGGCTGCCGTCGGCGCCGCAGCTCAAGACCAATCCGCTGCAGGTGGTGCGCGACGCGCAGGCCGCCGGCATGGACCCGAAGGAGTACGTCGTCAAGTCGCTGCAGGACGGCAAGCTGGCGATGAGCTGTGTCGACCCCGACGATCCCGCCAACTGGCCGCGCAACCTGTTCGTCTGGCGGTCGAACCTGCTCGGCTCGAGCGGCAAGGGACACGAGTATTTCCTGAAGCACCTGCTCGGCACGAGCAACGGCGTGCAGGGCAAGGACCTCGGGAACGGAAGCCGGCCGGAAGCCCACCGAAGTGGTCTGGCACGACGAGGCGCCGGAGGGCAAGCTCGACCTGCTGGTGACGCTCGATTTCCGGATGAGCACCACGTGCCTCTACTCCGACATCGTGCTGCCGACGGCGACGTGGTACGAGAAGAACGACCTGAACACCAGCGACATGCATCCGTTCATCCATCCGCTGTCGACGGCGGTGGATCCGGCGTGGCAAAGCCGCAGCGACTGGGACATCTACAAGGGCTTCGCGAAGAAATACAGCGAAGTGTGCGTCGGTCACCTCGGCGTGGAAAAGGAGGTGGTGCTGACGCCGCTGATGCACGACAGCCCCGGCGAGCTCGGCCAGCCGTTCGAAGTGCGCGACTGGAAGCGCGGCGAGTGCGAGCTGATTCCGGGCAAGACGGCGCCGCAGATCGCCGTCGTCGAGCGCGACTTTCCGAACGTGTACAAGCGCTTCACGGCGCTCGGGCCCCTGATGAACAAGGTGGGCAACGGCGGCAAGGGCATCGCGTGGAACACGCAGACCGAAGTCAGGCAGCTGGGTGAGCTGAACGGCATCGTGCGCGCGGAAGGCGTCACCCGCGGCATGCCGAAGATCGAATCCGACATCGACGCCTGCGAAGTCGTGATGATGCTGGCGCCGGAGACGAACGGCCACGTGGCGGTGAAGGCGTGGGAGGCGCTGTCGAAGATCACCGGCCGCGAGCACAAGCACCTCGCGCTGTATCGCGAGGACGAGAAGATCCGCTTCCGCGACATCCAGGCGCAGCCGCGCAAGATCATCAGCTCGCCGACGTGGAGCGGCATCGAGAGCGAGACCGTCAGCTACAACGCCGGCTACACCAACGTCCACGAGCTGATTCCATGGCGGACGCTGACCGGCCGCCAGCAGTTCTACCAGGACCATCCGTGGATGATCGCCTTCGGCGAGGGGTTCTCGACGTACCGGCCGCCGGTGGACCTGAAGACGACGGGCGCCATCCACAACAAGCGCGGCAACGGCAATCCGGAGATCCTGCTCAACTTCATCACGCCGCACCAGAAGTGGGGCATCCACAGCACGTACACCGACAACCTGATGATGCTGACGCTGAGCCGCGGCGGCCCGATCATCTGGCTCTCCGAGTTCGACGCCAAGAAGGCCGGCATCGTCGACAACGACTGGGTCGAGCTCTTCAACGTCAACGGGGCGATCGCGGCGCGGGCCGTCGTGAGCCAGCGCGTCAACCCCGGCATGGTGATGATGTACCACGCGCAGGAGAAGATCGTGAATACGCCGGGCGCCGAGATCACCGGCGTGCGCGGCGGCATTCACAACTCGGTGACGCGCATCGTGCTGAAGCCGACGCACATGATCGGCGGCTACGCGCAGCTTTCGTACGGCTTCAACTACTACGGGACGATCGGCACCAACCGCGACGAGTTCGTCGTCGTCCGCAAGATGAGCAAGATCGACTGGCTCGACACGCCGGTCGCGGCTGAACGCATCGCGCTCGTGCAGGCGCAAGGAGAGAATCCGTGAACACGTCCCTCGACATTGTCCTGACGCAGCCACGGGGAGGGCAGGCATGAAGATCCGCGCACAGATAGCGATGGTGCTGAACCTCGACAAGTGCATCGGCTGCCACACGTGCAGCGTCACCTGCAAGAACGTCTGGACGAGCCGGCCGGGCATGGAGTACGCCTGGTTCAACAACGTCGAGACCAAGCCCGGCATCGGCTATCCCAAGGAATGGGAGAACCAGGACAAGTGGAACGGCGGCTGGGTGCGCAAGGCGAACGGCGCCATCGAGCCGCGCCAGGGCGGCAAGTGGAAGCTGCTGATGAAGATCTTCGCCAATCCGAACCTGCCGCAGATCGACGACTACTACGAGCCGTTCACGTTCGACTACGACCACCTGCAAAGCGCGCCGGAGATGAAGGCGAGCCCGACGGCGCGGCCGCGCAGCCTCATTACCGGCATGCAGATGGACAAGATCGTCTGGGGGCCGAACTGGGAGGAGCTCCTGGGCGGCGAGTTCAGCGCCCGCAGTGCCGACAAGAACTTCGACGGCTTCGAGGCCGCGCAGAAGGCGATGGTCGGCGAGTTCGAGAACACGTTCATGATGTACCTGCCGCGGCTGTGCGAGCACTGCCTCAATCCGGCGTGCGTCGCGAGCTGCCCGTCGGGGTCGATCTACAAGCGCGAGGAAGACGGCATCGTGCTGATCGACCAGGACAAGTGCCGCGGCTGGCGGATGTGCGTGTCCGGCTGTCCCTACAAGAAGATCTACTACAACTGGAAGAGCGGCAAGGCCGAGAAATGCATCTTCTGCTACCCGCGGATCGAGGCGGGGCAGCCCACCGTGTGCTCGGAGACCTGTGTCGGCCGTATCCGCTACCTGGGCGTGATGCTCTACGACGCCGACCGCATCAACGAGGCGGCAAGCGTGGAGCGCGACCGCGACCTGTACCAGGCGCAGTGCGACATCTTCCTCGACCCGAGCAATCCCGAGGTGATCGCGCAGGCCCGCCGCGACGGCATTCCCGACGCATGGATGGAAGGCGCCCGCAAGAGTCCCATCTGGAAGATGGTGATGGACTGGAAGGTCGCGCTGCCGCTGCATCCCGAGTACCGCACGCTGCCGATGGTCTGGTACGTGCCGCCGCTGTCGCCGATCAGCGCGGCGGTCAATGCCGGCCAGCTGGGGGCCAATGGCCAGATACCGGACGTCAAGCAGTTGCGCATTCCGGTCAATTACCTGGCCAACCTGCTGACGGCCGGCGACACCGCGCCGGTGATCCGCGCGCTGGAGCGGATGCTCGCGATGCGCGCCTACCAGCGCGACAAGCATGTCGAGGGCCGCACCAATCTCGACGTGCTGGCGCAGGTCGGACTGACGGAACACCAGGTCGAGGACATGTATCACGTGATGGCGATCGCGAACTACGAGGACCGCTTCGTGATTCCCAGCACCCATCGCGAGTACGCGGAGAACACGTTCAACGTCCGCGGCGGCTGCGGGTTCTCGTTCGGCAACGGCTGTTCCGAAGGCGTCGGCGAAGTCAGCCTGTTCGGCAGCGAAAAGCGGCGGACGATTCCCATCAAGGCGGAGATTTGACATGAGCCCCCGAAACTCACTGCGTTCGCTTCCCCCCGAGGGGGCACCGACCTCCCTTGGGGCGGCCCGGCGGGAGGTCATGAGCCCCCGAAACTCACTGCGTTCGCTTCCCCCCGGGGGGGCACCGACCTCCCTTGGGGCGGCCCGGCGGGAGGTCTGACGATGTTCTCTCCCAAGACTCCCTCCATGTCACTCACGCTGCGCGTGCTGGCGCGACTGCTGAACTATCCGGACGCCGACGTGCGCGAGAACCTCGGCGAAATGCGTGCGCATCCTGCACCGTGAACGCGCGCTCGGCGCCGACCGCCTGACCGAGCTCGACGCGCTGATCGCGAGCATCGAACGCCAGAGCGCCATCGACGCCGAGGCCGACTACGTCCAGCTCTTCGACAGCGGGCGCCGGACGTCGCTGCATCTCTTCGAGCACGTGCACGGCGATTCGCGCGACCGCGGCCCGGCGATGATCGACCTCGCGCAGACGTATGAGAAGGCCGGCCTCTACCTGGCCGAAGGCGAGATGCCCGACCACCTGCCGGTCGTGCTCGAGTTCGCGTCGACGCAACCGCCGGCCGAGGCGCGTGCGTTCTTGGGCGAGATCGCGCACATCCTCAACGTCGTCTTCAATGCACTGGACAAGCGCGGCAGCCGCTACGCCAGCGTCCTGGGCGCGCTGCTCGAGCTTGCCGGCGAGAGCGTCAAGCCCGTGCAGGTGCCCGAGGAAGAGCCGCTCGACGAGAGCTGGGCCGAGCCGGCCGCCTTCGAAGGCTGCGCGACGCGCGGCCAGTCGCGGCCGGACCAGCCGCAACCGATCAACATCGTCCGCTCCACCGCCGCCCAGGGAGTGCGTTCATGAACGCCGTCGAGACCTATCTGCACGATTTCATTTTCAACGTCTATCCCGTACATCTGCCTGGCCGTGTTCCTGATGGGCAGCCTCGCGCGCTTCGACCGCGACCAGTACACGTGGAAGAGCGACTCGTCGCAGATGCTGCGCACCGGCTTGCTGCGCTGGGGCAGCAACCTGTTCCACATCGGCATCCTGGTGCTGCTGTTCGGCCATACGGTAGGCCTGCTGACGCCGCACTTCTTCTACGCGGCGTTCCTGATGGCCGAGACGAAGCAGCTGATGGCCGTGCTGGTCGGCGGCGTCGCCGGCACCGTCTGCTTCATCGGTCTGTCGATGCTTGCTGTATCGGCGCATATTCGATCCGCGCATCCGCCTGACCAGCCACCGCACCGACCTCGCGATCCTGATCATCCTGTGGATCCAGCTCACCGTGGGACTGATCACGCTGCCGTACTCGTTCGGTCACAAGGACGCGAGCGTGATGCTGGCGCTGGCGGACTGGGCGCAGCGGATCTTCACGTTCCGGCCGGACGCGACCGGGCTCATCGGCATCGCCTGGCCGTACAAGTTCCACATCGTGCTCGGCATGACGATCTTCCTGCTGCTGCCGTTCAGCCGCCTCGTGCACGTCTGGAGCGGCTTCGCGTCGATCGCCTACCTGTTCCGTCCGTACCAGGTGGTACGCGCGCGGCGATTGAACCTGCCGCCCGGCCACAACACGCCGCCCAACAGCCTCTAGGACGACGAACGAACATGCTCACCACAATGGAACCGCAAGTGGCGCAGGTCAACGGCGTGGCGCTGCACGCGCCGGACGAAGCGCCCGGCGACGAGGTGCTGCGCCAGCGGGCGTGCACCGAACTGCTGCGGCAGGCGGCGCTCGAGGCCGGCCTGCTCGCCGCCGATGACGCGCCGGCGATCGACGGCATCGTCAGCGAAGCGGCATCGGACGCCATCGAGGCCTTGCTCGCGCGGTCGCTCGCCGTGCCCGAACCTTCCGACGATGCGTGCCGCCGCCACTTCGCCGCCCACGCGGCCGACTACCGCACCGGCGACCGCGCCCGCGTCCGGCACATCCTGTTCGCCGTGACGCCGGGCGTGGACGTGCGCGCGTTGCGCCAGCGCGCGGAGGCCGCGCTGCTCGACGTGCGCTGCCACCGCGACGGCGAAGCCGACCGCTTCGCGGCCGCGGCGGCGGAGCTTTCCAATTGCCCGTCGGGCGCGCAAGGAGGCGACCTCTCCTGGCTGACGCGCGACGACTGCGCACCGGAATTCGCGCGCGAAGTCTTTGCCGGCCCGGAGATCGGCGTGCTGCCGCGCCTGGTGCACAGCCGCTTCGGCCTGCACGTCGTGGAGGTGCGGGCGCGCGAGGCGGGCGCCGACCAGCCGTTCGAATCCGTGCGCGGCGCGGTGGCGATGGCGTTGCGGCAGACGGCCTACGTGACGGCGTTGCGCCAGTACCTGCAGTTGCTCGCGGGCGCCGCCGATGTCCGTGGCGTGGCGCTCGACAGCGCCGATACGCCACTGGTCCAGTAACGCGCCGCGCGGGTTCCGCATCCGCAGGCGACCAATCTCGCTGCATGGCTGGAGTTGGGCCGCGAGGCCGCATTGCCGGTGCAGGTCCCGCCGGAGGCGTTGCGGCGCACCGAGCAGCGCGCCATCGTGCTGCAGCTCGAACGGCTGATGGGCTATCCGATGGTGCGCGAGCGGGTCGAATCCGGGAAGCTCGCGCTGCATGGGTAGAGGCCAATAATCCGCTCATTCCTCGTGTCGTCGCATATCGTCGTCGTGGCAGCGGCGGCGCCTACCGGCTCTTGCACCCGCGCGATCGATCGACATCCTGCGGGCTTCCCCGGCAATGCGTTTCGCAGGAACGTCGGCATCGATCTGTCGCGGCGATGCCCTGCGCTGTCGTCGTGACGCGCTGGTCGCTCTCGGAACCGGATCCAACGAACGGAGTGGCTTCATTTGAAAAGATCGAACATCGCAATCCTCACCGCGGCATCGCTGCTTGCCGCACCCGCATTCGCGCAGGACCTCATGTCGCGCCGGCATTACTCAGCAGTCGGTAATATAGGCGACAAACGGATGACGGAAAAATGAGCGGACAAGGGCGGGCATTTGCTGAAGTGCTGCGAGTTGGCCCTCAATCTTGTCACGCAATTTCTCGCCAGCTTGCAGCGGCCGGCGCGCGACGCCAGTGCGTTTGACGTGACTCCACACCAGCTCATCGGGATTCAGGTCGGGCGCATAGCCCGGCAGGAAATGCATGGTCAGCATGCCGTTGGTGCTGGCCACGTACTCGCGCACCGTCACCTTCTTGTGCGCCGGCAGGCTGTCGAGCACCAGGTGCAGCGGCTTGCGGCGGTACTTCATCATCTGCTGCAGCAACTCGATAAACAGCTCGGCGTTGAGCGCACCTTCGTAGGTGCAGAACCAGAACGCGCCCTTGGCATTGACCGCCGAAGCCGCGCTGAAGGATTGCCGCTGCCCGGGCCGCAGCACTACCGGCGTCTGACCCCGGACTCCCCAAGTCTTGCCGTGTACGGTGTCGGCCCGGAAACCCGACTCATCCCAGAAGAAGATGTCAGCATCCTGAGCCCTGGCTTGCCGGGCAAGGGCCGGATAGGTTTCCCGTTGCCACCGCTCGATCGCCTCCGGATCGCGCTGGTAGGCCCGCTGCAGCGGCTTCTGCGGCGTCAGCCCGAGTTTCGCCAACATTTCACCGACCGCGCTTACCCCGAGGTGGACGCCAAATTTCTTGTCGATCAAGTCGGCTACCACCTTGCGCGTCCACAATCCGAAGTCCAAGCCATACTGGCGCGGGTCGCGACCATTGATCCAGCGGAACACCCGTCGCTCTTGCGTCGGCGTGAGGCTGCGTGGGCGCCCCGTTCCTTTGCTCGAGCGCAGCGCCTTGATGCCGACGCCGGGCTGCAGCGCAAGCTGCAGCCATTTATAGATCGTGGTGCGGTTGAATCCGTAGGCGGCGATCACATCCGCCGCGCGCTCGCCTTCGCGCACCCGCTCAACCGCCATGAACCGGATTTCTTCCAGCGTCTTATGATCAAACGTTCTGCCGTCTCGTTTCACAAACAATCAGATCACCGCCGTCGTGGAAAGTTCCTGCTTTGTCGCCTTAATTCTCGACTGCTGAGTAAGGCGCAGATCGGCGATGTCGACGGCACGGCCGTCGTGGCGGGCGCCGCCACCGAATTCATGCTGACGCGCAACGTCGGGCTCGGGCTGGCGTACAGGGATTCCGACCTCGACGTCGACGTGACCAAGGGCGGCTTCGACGGCAACCTCACGTGGCAGATGAACAGCCTGCACGCCTACGCGCAATTCAAGTTCTGACGTAGCGTCGGGCGCTGCTTTGGCGCGCCGGTGCGCCCGACCGGGCCGGCGCCGCTGGCTCGCTAAAGCGATTCGAGGAAGGCAACGAGCGCGTCGACGTCGTACTTGTCGAGGCCGAGCGGCTTCAGTATCCGCTCGCCGTCGGCGTGCAGGCGGTCCTCGTCCAACTGCGAGTAATGCCGCACGACCTGGCGCAGCGTGGCGAGGCTGCCGTCGTGCATGTACGGCGCCGTGCGCGCGACATTGCGCAGCGACGGCACCTTGAACTCGCCGAAGTTGCGATGCTCGAGCGCCACGAAGCGCGTGCTGGTCGGCGCGGCGCGCACCGGATCGTCGTTCCACGCGCCCTGCAGGTTGTAGCGGTTCGCCTTGAGCCTGCGGATGCCTTCGTGCCGGCCCGGGTCCACGCGGCCCGGCTCGACGAAAAATCCGATGCCGACATCGTGGAACTCGCCGTTCGACAGGCGCGGCCCGCTGTGGCAGAACGTGCAGTTGCCGCTGCCGACGAAAATGGCGAGGCCGCGTTGCGCGAGCAGAGGATAGCGGGCGGCGGCCGCCATGTCGCCGCGCGCGAGCGCATCGCGAAAATCGTCGAACGGCGTGCGGCCGGTGACGAGCGTCTCCTGGTACGCCGCCAGCGCCTTCGCCGCATCGACGGCGACGCGCTCGTCGTCCGCGGCAGGCGCGGCGCCGAACGCCGCGCGATAGTGGGCGGCCAGTTCGGGATCGTCGCGGACGCGCGCCGCAACGCGCGCGAGGTCGCTGTCCATTTCGCGCGCGTCGGTGATGGGCCGCAGGCTTTGCGCCCACAGGCTGTCGTTGGCACCGTCCCAGCCGTACCAGCGCTGGCCGCCGACGTTGGCGAGCGTCGTCGTGTTGCGGTCGGCGATGCCGATGCCGCGCGCGCGCGGCAGTCCGTCGATGAAGGCGCGTGTCGGTTGATGGCACGTCGCGCAGGCGACGGCGCCATTGCCGGAAAGCGACGCATCGCGAAACAGCCGTTCGCCGAACGCGATGGCGGCGGCGTTGCCGGATACGCGGTTGGAGGCGTCGACGTGGCGCGGCGGCGGCCATGGCCCCAGCGACAGGATCCGCCGCAGTTCCTCCGGGCTGAAGGCGACGACGGACGGCGGCTGCGCCCCCGCGCCGAGCACGACGCAGGCGACGGCGGCGGCGACGAGACGACGCAGCGGGAGGCCGCTCATTCGACGCGCATCGTGCTGGAGAGCCGTTCCGTCGCGTTGCCGGTGACGACGTCGAACGTCAGCTCCCAGCGGCCCGGCATGTGCAAGAGCAGGCCCTCGGCGCGATAGGTGCCGGGCCGCAGCACCGTGACGCCCGGGCGGTAGTTCATGCCGTGCCGGTGCTCGGGCATGTGGGCATCGATACGCACCGCTTGCGGCGGACGCGCGCCGCCGCGCGGACACACGGCGAACTCGACGACGAAATGCCGGTTGATCTCGATCGCGGCCGGCGTCGTCGCGTACGCGACGATGTAATGGCTGTTCTCCACGGTGCGCTTGCCGCCGCCAAGCCCGTCGCCGCACGTTTGTGCGCCGGCGCTGGCCGCAAGCGGGAGCGTGGCGGCGAACGCGACGGTGCGCGCGAACCTCATTGGCCGGCGGTGGGTTTCCAGAACGCGAACAGCGCCTCGCCGTTGCGCCATCCGATGCGCTCGGCGAGCGCCGGCGGCAGGTCGGCAAGAAACGCGCGCGACCAGTTGGCGTGCTCGACGATGTAGTGCCAGCGCTCGGGCGTGAAGGTGTCGGTGCCGACCATGAAGCGGTCGGGAAACTCGGTGAACACCGCGCGCCATTCCGGCGGCACCTTCCCGCCGCCGCCGTGTTCGCTGCGGAACGCCAGGTCGCACCACAGGTTTCGGTGCTTGCGCAGCATGTCGCGGACGACATCCGGACGATCGAACCCCGAATGCGCCCAGAGGATGCGCGCATCCGGATCCTGCCGGTACATGCGCTCGATCGCGTCGACGTCCGAGTGCGCGTGCAGGATCAGCTTGTGTTGCCTGGCCAGCGCCACCATCCGCTTCGGCACCGGCAGGTCGGCGTCGGCGCCATAGAGGTGGAACTCGCCGATCGCCGCATAGCGCCTGCTGCGCAGCCGTTCCTCGAGGAAGGCGGCGACGCTGTCGTCGCGCGCCCAGGTGGAAATCTCGCCGCGGCTGCGATACGGGCGCAGCGACGGGATGACGAGGTCGGGCGCTTCGGCCACCAGCCGCTGCGTGCCTTCGTCGCCGGAACTCGAGATCACCGCGCGTTTGAGTCCGGCCTTGCGCAGGATGGCGATCGCTGCCTTCGGCGGCAGGTTTTCCCACGCATCGTGGCTGTAGTGCACGTGCGCGTCGAAGATCGGCAACTCGGCGGCGAACGCCGCCGGCGCGAACATGACGAGCGGCAGCGAACAGGGCCAGCGTGCGGGCATTCATCCGCATATCTTCATGGTTTAATCGCCGGATGCCAAGCCCGCCACGTCCGCCGCGCCGCTGCCCGTGGTGCGGCGAGGATCCGCTCTACGTCGCCTACCACGATCACGAATGGGGTTTCCCGGTGGCGGACGACCGCCGGCTGTTCGAGAAGATCTGCCTCGAAGGCTTCCAGTCGGGGCTGAGCTGGATCACGATCCTGCGCAAGCGCGAGGCGTTCCGCGAAGCGTTTTCCGGATTCGATGTCGAAGGCGTCGCCCGGATGGGCGCGCACGACGTCCAGCGGCTGCTGGGCAACGCCGCCATCGTCCGCCATCGCGGCAAGATCGAATCGGCGATCAACAACGCGCAGCGCGCGCTCGAACTGGCGGCCGAACATGGGTCGCTGGCCGCGTATTTCTGGCGCTGGGAGCCGGCGCCGTCGGCGCGTCCGACCAAGATGACGCGCGACGGTGCTGATGAACATGGCGACGTCACCCGAATCCATCGCGCTCGCCAAGGACTTGAAGCGCCGCGGCTGGACATTCGTCGGCCCGACCACCGTCTATGCGTTCATGCAGGCGGTGGGCCTCGTCAACGACCACCTGCACGACTGCGGGACCCGCGACGCCGTGCGGCAGGCCAGGTCCGGCTTCGTGCTTCCATGAGCGGCGCCGGGCCGTCCCAAGCCGCGAATAGCGCCCCCTGTGGGGGCAGCGCCGCGGCGATCCGCCAGTGAGGCCGCAAGCGTGGGGGGTTCCACTACGGCGCCGGGCCGTCCCCAGCCGCGAATCGGCCCCCTCGGGGCAGCGCCGCGGCCGTATTGGCCAATGAGGCCGCAAGCGTGGGGGTCCACACTGACCTGCAACACCGCGTTACAAATGCAGGTCGGCGCGATCGGACGGCGGGCCGTTCATGGCGGCGTACCCGGCATGCTCGCCGCCCGGGATCGACAGCCACCACCACGGGAGCCTCCAATGCAACGACGCAGATACATTGCACGCTTGATCACCGCGCTGTTCGTCGCGGCCAATGCCGAGCCTGGCCTTCGCGGCGGAAGGCGCCAAGGCCGAAGACCAAGACCAAAGCACACAACGTCCAACGGCACCAGGGCGCCGACGGCGTCGTCGACGCCACGCGGACCGGACCCAAAGGCGGCAAGACCACGGTGGACCGCAGCAAGGGCGCCGACGGCCTGACCGACAAGACGGTCACCGGCCCGAACGGCACGACGGCCGCCGTCGACCGCACGCGCGGCGCCGACGGCGTCGTCGACAAGACGGTGGCCGGTCCGCGCGGCGGCACGACCAGCGTCGACCGCAGCCGCGGCGCCGACGGCGTCGTCGACAAGACGGTGGCCGGCCCGCGCGGCGGCGTCACGACGACGGACCGCACGCGCGGCGCGGACGGCGCCGTCGATTCGCGCATCGCCGGGCCTCAAGGCGGCACGACGATCGTCGACCGGACGAAAAATGCCGACGGCACGACGAACGCCATGATGACGGGCCCCCAAGGTCAGATGTCGACCGCGACCCGCACCAAGGACGCGACGCGCCGTCGATGCGGTGCGCACGGGTCCGGGGGGTACCGCGCTCGTCGACCGCACGAAGAACGTCGACGGCACCGTCGACAAGACAGTGACGACGACGCGGCGTAGCGTCCGCGCGGCGACGACAACGCACGGGCGTCCCGCGGGGCGCCCGTGTTGCATGGCGCGCGCCTGCCCGTCGGGGCTGCGGTACGCTCTCACCTTGGCGCACGAACCAACGTGCGCGGCGGAAGGAGAGTCGGTGGACGCATACAACCCGGTCGTACGGTCGGCGCAACGCGCCTCGCAGGGTTCCCTATGACGCTCGATGCGAAGGTCATCGCGACGCTGTCGCAGGTCACCACGGCGACGCTGACGACGCTGCTGCTGAAGAAGGGACTGCGCAACGTCTGGATGCGCGGCACGAAGCCGCTTTCTCCCGGACAGCCGCGACTCGTCGGCCCCGCGTTCACGCTGCGCTTCGTGCCGGCGCGCGAAGACCTGGCGACGCCGGCGTCGTGGTCGAACCCGATCTCGACCCGCGCGGCGATCGAGGCGATGCCCGAGGGCTGCATCGCCGTCGTCGATGCGATGGGCGTCACGGACGCCGGCATTTTCGGCGACATCCTGTGCGCGCGGATGGCCAAGCGCCGGGTGGCGGCGCTGGTGACCGACGGCGTGCTGCGCGACGTCGCCGGCGTGCGCGCCACCGGCCTGCCCGTGTGGTGCCAGGGCGCGGCCGCGCCGCCGTCGGTGGCGGGCCTGACGTTCGTGGCCTGGGGCGAACCCATCGCCTGCGGCGGCGTGGCGGTGTTTCCCGACGACGTGGTCGTGGTCGACGACGACGGCGCCGTGCTCGTGCCGGCCGCGTACGTCGGAGAGATCGTCGCCGAGGCGCCCGAGCAGGAGCGCCTCGAAAGCCTGGATCATGGCGGAGGTGGACCGCGGCGCCGCGCTCCCCGGCCTCTATCCGCCCAACGCGGAGAACAAGGAGCGCTACGAGAAGAGCAAGTCGTGACGAAGCTGAACGACGCCAAGGGCGTGATCGTCATCGCCCCCACGCCCTTTCATCCGGACGGACGGATCGACGCGTCGTCGATCGACCGGATGACGGACTTTTTCCTCGAGGCGGGGGTCGACGGCATCACGCTGCTCGGACAACTCGGCGAGGCGCCGAAGATGACGCACGACGAGTCGATGGCCATCGTCCGGCAGGTGATCGGCCGGGCGCAGGTGCCGATCGTCGTCGGCGTGTCGGCGCCGGGCTTCGCGGCGATGCGCGCGCTCGCGCAGGACGCGATGGCCGCGGGCGCGGCGGGCGTGATGATCGCGCCGCCGAACACGCTGCGCACCGACGATGCGATCGTCGCCTACTACGGCCAGGCGTCGGAGGCGATCGGCGCCGCCGTGCCGTTCGTGATCCAGGACTATCCGCTGACGTTCTCCGTGCAGATGACGCCCGCCGTCATCCGTCGCATCGTCGCGGGGAGCCCCGCGTGCGCGATGCTGAAGCACGAAGACTGGCCGGGGCTCGAGAAGATTCTCGCAGCTGCGCGCGTGGGAGAAGGCGGGCGAAATGCGCCGCATCGCCATCCTGACCGGCAACAACGCGCTGTTCCTCGACTTCGAGATGGAGCGCGGCGCCGATGGCGCCAATACCGGTTACTGCTTTCCGGACATGCTGGTCGACGTCGTGCGGATGTCGGCGGCCGGCGAGCGCGACGCCGCGCACGATCTCTTCGATGCGCACCTGCCGTTGATCCGCTACGAGCAGCAGCCGGGTCCGGGCTCGCCGTGCGCAAGTACGTGATGATGCGGCGGGGCATCATCGCGTCCGATGCGCTGCGCAAGCCGGGCGCGGCGCTGACGGCGACCGCGCGCGCCGAGGTCGACTACCTGCTCGCGCGCCTTTCGCTCGAGATCCGCGGGCGCGCGTGTAGGCGCCAGGGCCGGCGGCGGCCGCGCGCCGCGCGCGCCGGCGGGGGATGCCGGCGGCCGTGCACCGTTGCGGACACACTTTTTGGCGCCGCCGTGACCGACGTCAAGGTCCCGCTGCGCGCCGGTTGTCGTGGCCGCCGTGGACTGCCAGAATGCGCCGGGACCGCCGTTGGCCACTACTCCGGAGCATACGCAATGAACGCGTTCTACAAGATGATGCTGACCGCCGAAATGGCCGGCAAGGCGTCGTCGATCGCCCTGCTCGACCTGACGCCGGAGGACAAGGTGAAGGCGGAGTCGACGCAGTCGCCGGACGGCCGCACGATGAAGCTCGTGCTGCCGGCGACGAAGAAGCTCGTCACCAAGTCCGGGCGCAAGGACAGGAACGGTTCGTCGAGCGGCACGAGCGAAGTGTTCGTCGGGGAGAGCGACGGCAGGCTCTGGATCCTGGTGCCGGCGGCGGCGAAATAGCCACGCTCGCGCGGCGCGTTTCGCGGACGTCCGCACCGCGCCGATCGACCACGACATGAAACCGCCCGCGCACCTCCGGATGTCCGACCTGCACGGCTTTCGCCGTCTCGCCACCGACGCGGTCGTGGGCCTGGCCGACCTGGTCGAGGCGATGCACCACACGATCACGCAGACGCCCGGCGTCTTCGGCAACGCCCCCAAGGGCAAGACAACGGGCATCACCGGCTTCGTCTACAAGACGGTGCGCGGCGTCACGCGGTTCGTCGGCGGCGGACTGGATGCGCTGCTCGGCACGCTGGCGCCGCTGCTCGCCGAGCGCCGGTCATCGTCGGAACGCGAAGCGGTGCTCGCGGTGCTCAACGGCGTCCTCGGTGACTACCTGGAAGCTTCCGGCAATCCGCTGGCGATCCCGATGCAGTGGCGACGCGACGGACACCCGCTGAAAGTGACGAAGGAGGCGCTGGCGGCCGCCTTTCCCGAGGCCGGCGGCAAGGTGGTCGTGCTGCTGCACGGATTGTGCATGAACGACCTGCAGTGGCAGCGCGACGGTCAGGACCACGGCGCGGCGCTTGCGCGCGATGCCGGCTACACGCCGCTCTACCTGCACTACAACACCGGTCGGCACGTTTCCACCAACGGCCGCGATCTTTCCGACCGGATGCAGACGCTGGTCGACGCCTGGCCGGTGCCGATCGAGGAGCTCGCGATCGTCGGCCACAGCATGGGCGGGCTGGTCGCGCGCAGCGCCATCCACTGCGCCGCGCTGGCCCGGCAGAAATGGACACGATGTCTGTCGAGCCTCGTGTTTCTCCGGCACGCCGCACCACGGCGCGCCGATGGAACGCGCCGGGGCCATCGCCGACTACCTGATCGAGATCAGTCCGTACACGGCGCCGCTCGCCCGCCTGGGCAAGGTGCGCAGCGCGGGCATCAAGGACCTGCGCTACGGCTATGTGCAGGACGAGGACTGGGTGCGGCCGCTGCCCACCGGAACGCACGCGCGGCGGCACGCGTTGCCGCTGCCGCTGCCTGCGGACGTGCGCTGTTTCGCGATCGCCGCGAGCAAGCAGGCGCGGCCGGCGTCACCGCGGGCGCGGTTGCGCGGCGATGGTCTGGTGCCGGTCGCGAGTGCGCTCGGGCAGCATCGCGACCCGGCGCTGGCGCTCGCGATTCCCGACGACCATCGCTTCGTTGCCTACGAGACCGGGCATTTCGATCTGCTGGAAGCGCCCGAAGTGTACGAGCGCCTCGCGCGCTGGCTGACGGCGCGGCGACCCCCGCGCCCGTAGTCGACCCCCGCTACTTCCGCGCGGCGCGCGCGACGATCGCCTTTTCGCGGGGATCGGTCACCGCCGCGCTCGGCATCTGCACCTGCGCCGGCGCTCAGCCGCGCGCCCTCGGTGACCAGGACTTCGGCCACCTCCGAGGCGCTCCATCGCGTCCTGCAGCAGCTTGCGGGCGTCGGCGCGGCCCTTGCCGCTGAGCTTGCGCTGGTCGATGATCAGGAGCAGCCCTTCCTGCTCCTGCCGAATCATGCGGCCCTCGCCGCCGGCGTCGTCGTACAGGCCGACGACGCGGTAGGTCTTCACCGGCTTGGCGAAGCCCTTGACGGTGATGGTGCCGGTTTCCTCGGTGATCACATCGTCCTTCACCAGCGCATGGGTCTCGTGCGCCAGCAGGATGCCGCCCAGGTCGGCGTGTGTCTGCAGGCGCGAGGCCAGGTTCACTTCGTTGCCGATGATCGTGTAGTCGACGCGGTCGTCGCTGCCGAAGTTGCCGACGGTGCAGAAGCCGGTGTTGATGCCGATGCGCAGCTGGAACACGTGTTCCTGGCCGCGTTCGCGCCATTCCGCCTGCAGGTCCCGCATCCGCTGCTGCATCGCGATGGCCATCCGCACGCAGGCAACGGCGTCTTCGCGCGGACCCGTGTCTCGGGGTCCCCGAAGAACAGCATGATGGCGTCGCCGATGAACTTGTCGATGGTCGCGCCGTGCTCGAGGGCGATCAGCGACATTTCGCGCAGGTATTGATTCAGCAGGTTCGTCAGCTCCTCCGACTCCAGCAGATCCGTCGTTTCGGTGAAGCCGGCGATGTCGGAAAAGAAGATCGTCAGCTTCTTGCGCTGCGAGGCGACCTCGACGTTCTTCTCGCCGCTGAAGATCGACTTGTAGAGCTGCGGCGACAGGTCTGCGAAAGCTTCGATGACAGCGACTCGAGCATCAGGTTCTTTCGCGGTCACGAGGCGGTTCGCGTCCTCCGCCCGGGCGACGGCCTCCTGCAGGAGTGCTTCTGCCAGACTTGAGCTCGGTGACGTCGACGATAGCCGTCACCGTGCCGTCGGCGCCCGCACGACGGCGCGCGATTCGATAGACGTGACCGTCCGGCGCGTGATCCTCGAACGCCTGGCCCGTGGGGTTGCGCAGGCTCTCCACCCGGGCGGCGACCAGGGACTCGACATCTCCATCACCGTAGTAGCCATGCTCGGCCAGATGGCGGAATATCGCCGGATAAGGCTGTCCCGGATTCGAGCAGCTCCCTCGGCACCGGGTACATCTCGGCGAAACGTTCATTGCGGACGACGATGTCGCCTGCGTGGTCGGTGTACGCGAGCGCGCCCGGCATGTTGTCCAGCGCGACGTGAAGAACGGCCTCGTTGCGCAGCATCTGCTCTTCCGCGCGCTTGAAGTCCGTGATGTCGGTAATCACCGTTACCGTCCCTCCGGCAGCGGCGCGGCGCCGCAGGATGCGGTAGACGCGGCCATCCGGCGTCCGGTCTTCGAACGCGAGGCCCGATGGATTGCGCAGACTATCCACCCTGCGTGCGACGAGCTCCTCGACGTCGCCGTCGCCGTAGTAGCCATGCTCGGCGAGGAAGTACCGCAGCAGCGCGGGGTACGGTCGACCGGGCGCCAGCAACTCCTTCGGCACCGGATACATTTCGGCGAAGCGGTCGTTGCAGATGACGATGTCGAAGGCGTCGTCGGTGTAGGCGAGCGCGCCCGGCATGTTGTCCAGCGCGACCTCGAGCTGCGCCTCTTCCGTGCCGCGTCGCGCTCCGCAAGCTTGCGCGCCGTGATGTCGGCATAGGTCAGCGCGAGCCCCTCGTGGATGATCGGCCTGCTGTACCGGACACCCAGCACCTGCCCGCCGGCCGTCACGTCCTCGAGCGTGTGCGGCTTGCGCCCGCCAACGCGGTCGACGCGCGACAACGCGTGGGCTTCGACGTCGCCGGCGCCATAGTCTCCACGCCTCGCGTTGTAGCGGTAGAACTCCACGATCGCGGTGCCGGGCTTGCACAATGCCGCGGGATATCCGCGCAGCGTGCGGAACGCCTTGTTGGTCGCGACCAGACGCAGTTCGCGGTCGAAGATGGCGAAACCGAAGTCCAGCGTGTCGAGGCCGGCGCGCAGCAGCTTCGCATGCAGGCCCGGCACGCTTCGGGTGTCCGCGTCGCTGCGCAATTCATCTCGTGCCATGAGCAAGCTCCTCGTTCGCCGCGGAGAACCCGGGCGATCGTCGCGCGGGACGCTGCGGATCCGGCAGCGGACGGTTGTTCGATTCCGTGCTGTCCGCCGCCGCCGCCGCGAAATGATGCGCAGGAGAAACGCCGCGCCTTTCAATGGCGCCCGCGTCACACCCGCAAGCCCACCCAGCCCATGACGATGCGCAATCCGAGTGCGACTGCTCCCACCGCGAACACGCCCAGCAGCCAGTACGCGACGAGCCAGCCGAAGCGGCGCGGCCACAGACGGCCGCAGGCCCGCGGCGTGCGGCGCGGGCACATAGCGTGCCATCAGTGGTAACCGTGCGTCGCGTGACCTTGCCGCGGAACACGTAGTAGCTCCAGACCGTATAGGCCAGGATGATCGGAATGATGAAGAGCGCGCCGACCAGCGCGAATCTCTGGCTCTCCGGCGGAGACGACGCTTCCCAGATCGAGATTGTCGGCGGAACGATATTCGGCCAAAGACTGATGCCCAGCCCGCTGCAACCGAGGAAGACCAGCGCCAGCGTCGACAGGAACGGCAGCGCATGCGCTTTCCTGGACAACGAGCGCAGCAGCAGCCCGGCACTGGCCGCCACCAGCAGCGGCACCGGGGAAAGCCAGAGCAGGTTCGGCAGGCTGAACCAGCGCGCCGCGATCGTCGTATCGGCCAACGGTGTCCACACGCTGATGACGACGATCGCCGCCAGCAGCGTCCATGTCAGCCGGCGCGCGAGCCATCCGCCTGCAGGTGGCACCTTCGGTCTTCATGATCAGCCAGGTGCTGCCGAGCAGCGCGTAGGTAACGAGCAAGCCGGTGCCGGTAAACAGCGAAAACGGCGAGATCCAGTCGAGCGCACCGCCCGCGTAGCTGCCGCCGGCCACCGGGATGCCACGATGTAGGCGCCGAGGGCAACGCCCTGGAAGAAGGTGGCCGCGATCGAGCCGCCGATGAAGGCCTTGTCCCAGAAATGCCGTTCGTGCGTCGTGTGCCTTGAAGCGGAATTCAAAGGCGACGCCCCGCAGGACCAGCGCCAGCAGCATGAAGAGTCAAGGGCAGCGAGAGGGCGCTGACGGCACAACGGCGTAGGCCAGCGGAAACGCCGCCAGCAGCCCGGCGCCGCCGAGGACCAGCCAGGTTTCGTTGCCGTCCCAGACTGGCGCCACGGTGTTCATGATCACGTCACGTTCCTCCTTGCTCCCGAAGAACGGGTACAGGATTCCCAGCCCGAGGTCGAAGCCGTCCAGGACGACGTACATCACGATCCCGAACAGGATGATGGCGGCCCAGGTCAGTGGCAGGTCCATGCCCTGGCTCGCCCTTCGCCGGTCCGGCCGGTGCGTGGGGGGAAATCGGCCGCATCGGCTGCCGAACAGCGGGCCGGTCGCGGAGAAGCGCAGCGATGACGTCCCGCGCCGGCCGGCGCGGATAAGCCGCAGCATACACCATGCCCATGCCGAATACCAGCACATACACCAGCACGAACAGCAGCAAGGTGAAGCTCATCTGCAACGCGCCGTGCGCCGACACTGCATCGGCCGTTCTGAGCAGTCCGTAGATCACCCATGGCTGGCGTCCGATCTCGGTGGTCAGCCATCCGGCGATCAGCGCGACCAGACCGCTTGGCCCCATCCACAGAGCGCGGTGCAGGAATGGACGACAGTGCCATAGCGTGCCGCGCCAGCGCAGCCAGGCGCTCCAGAGCCCAAGCGCAATCATCACCGATCCGAGGCCGACCATGACGCGAAAGGACCAGAACACCACGTGGAATTCGGCCGGTCCTGCGGCGCGAACTGCTTCAGCGCCGGCAGCGGTCCATTCCAGCTATGCGTCAGGATCAGGCTGCCCAGGTGCGGGATGGCGACGGCAAACGGGTCTTCTTCGGCGCCATGTCGGGCAGCCCGAACAGGATCAGCGGCACTCGCCATTGCCGCCGTTGCTTCTCCCAATGGCCTTCAATCGCGGCGATCTTGGCCGGTTGGTACGCCAGCGTATTCAGGCCGTGCAGATCGCCGATCAGCAGTTGCAAGGGCGCGACCAGCAACAGCATCCACAGGCTCATCGACAGCATCTTGCGGATTGCCGGCTGATCGTTGCGCGCGCAGCAGATGCCACGCGGCCGAGGCGCCGACCAGCAGCGCGGTGGCCAGGAACGCGGCGACGCACATATGCGCCAGGCGATAGGGAAGGACGGATTGAAGATCACGGCAAGCCAATCGGTCGGAATCACGCGACCGTCGACGATCGCGTAGCCGGCGGGCGTTTGCATCCAGCTATTGGAGGCCAGGATCCAGGTCGCGGAAATGAGCGTGCCGAGCGCGACCATCACGGTCGCGAAGAAATGCAGGCCGGCCCCGACGCGGTTCCAGCCGAACAGCATGACGCCAAGGAACCCGGCTTCGAGGAAGAACGCCGTAAGCACCTCGTATGCGAGCAGCGGCCCGTCATGCTGCCGGCGAACTCGGAGAAGTCGCTCCAGTTGGTGCCGAACTGGTAGGCCATCACGAGGCCGGAGACCACGCCCATGCCGAAGTTGATCGCGAAGACTTCACCAGAACAGATACAGGTCGCGATACACCTGCCGCTGCGTGCGCAGCCAGCAGGCCTCGAGCACTGCCAGATAGCTGGCCAGGCCGATCGTGATGGCCGGGAAGACGATGTGGAACGCGATCGTGAAACCGAACTGGATCCGGGCCAGCGTGGCAGCGTCGTCGGCGGTCGCCATCGTCGGTCTCGTGGGCCCGTCCGGCCCGCGTTTCGACGGAAACGCGAGGGACGCGCGATGGCTATTCTAGAACGGTCCCGGCCTCAGCCGGCGATAAAAGAATGAGGGTCAGGCTCGCATTCCCTGGGCGCCCCGAGTCTGACCATCGCTCTTCCTGGGAATGCGAGTCTGACCCTCGTTCTTTTGACCCTCATTCTTTCGGCAGCCGCTCCCGCCATTCGCGGCGCTTGATCGCCGTGTACTCGGCCGCGGGCAGCTCGACCAGCTGCTCCGGATAGCGTTCGGTCAACGCCGCCATCCGCTGGAGCCGGCGCTCGAAGCGGTCGGTCTCGGGGACGTCGCGCGTTTGCGGCCACGCTTCCAGCGCGAGGAAGTTGCGCATCGCGTTGCGCTCGACGATCCCGCGCACGCCGCCGATCCGTGTCGGCCGGTCATCGCTGCCGGCGGCGACGATCGTGAAGCCGACCTTGCCGCTGCCGACCGTCGCGAGATAGGACGCGGTGGCGAGGCGGCTCCCCGCCGACGGACGGAACCCGTAGTGCACGGCCACGAACGTGCGGCTGCCGACCGGCATGGCTGGACGATCTCGTAGTCGCGCGTGCCGAGCGGACCCGCGTCGGCGGCAAGGACGATGCGCAAGTAGTCGGCACGCGCGGCGGCCACGCGGAACGTATAGCGGATCGCGTGCGTGCGGGCTATCGGCTCGTAGAACTTGCGGCCGCTGTACACGGTGACGAAGTCACCGTCGGCCGCGCAGCCCTTGACGTTGACGTGCAGCACGACGACGTCGCACCACGCGCGCGGCGTCGTCAGCCGCGTGGCCATCGGCGCGAAGGGCTCGGCGAGTTCGGCGTGGATGACGCCGTGCAGGCGGCCGTCCAGTTCGCCGGAATCGACGACGAGCGGCCGGCCGAAGGCAGACGCAGCCATCCGCGGCCGCATCGTCTCGTAGCGGTCGGCGAGCGTGGGGCCTTCCGCCGTCGCGGCCATCGGCATGCCGGCGAAGAAGCCGAGCGCCACGATCCAGGCGATCACGTAGACCAGCGCGACCCAGCGCAGCCGGCGGGCCGGTGCTGCGGTGGCCTTCGGGGCCCTATTCGCCGGGCCGGGAAGAAATCGGTCGTGCACCGTGTTCATTGTCGCCTCCAACGCCCGCGTGCGCGGGCCTGACCGCGTGTCGATTTCGATCTTGTCGCCGGTTTCGCAGAACAGCGGCACCTGCACGTTGAATCCGGAGGAGATTCGCGGGCTTCAGCACCTTGCCCGACGTGTCGCCGCGCACCGCGGGTTCGGTGTAGGTGATTTCGCGCACCACGGAGTTCGGCATCTCACCGAAATCGGACGTCCGTCGTAGAACACCTTCGCACGGCAGCCCGTCCTCGAGGTAGTTGAGCGCGTCGCCCATGTTGTCCTTCTCGACTTCGTACTGGTTGTACTCAGCGTCCATGAATACGTACATCGGGTCGGCGAAATAGGAGTAGGTCACGTCCTTGCGTTCGAGCGACGATGTCGAACTTCTCGTCGGCCTATACACCACTTCGGTGCCGCTGCCGATAGCAGGTTCTTGAGCTTCATCTTCACCACGGAGGCGTTGCGGCCGGACTTGCTGAACTCGGCCTTCTGCACGACCATCGGGTCCTTGCCGACCATGATCACGTTGCCGGCGCGCACTTCCTGAGCGATTTTCATGGCTGTTCCAGAGTAAGGGCGCGGCAGGCGTTTGGCCGGCGCCACTTGGGTTAACGTGTTGGGTGCAATTCGGGAAACCCATAATTATAAACGGTTTTCGCAGAATTTGACCAGCCCCCGCGCCAAGTCCTCCTGCCGGGCCAGCGCCCGCGCCCAGGCGCGCGCCAGCACGCCCACCGCGGGCAGCGCGGCGCGGTACTGGCCCCAAGCGTCGGCAACGGCCACCGGGTCGCCGGCATTGAAGGCGTACCAGAACGCGCGCTGGCCGATGCGCGTGCCTTCCGGCAGGCTGCCTTCCAGCCGGTTGAGAAAGGCATCCATCTTGGCCAGGTGGGCGTCGCCTTCCTGCGGGTAGATGTGCCAGACGAACGGCTGCCCGGCCCACTGCGCCCGCACGAACGAATCCTCGCCGCGGACGAAGTTGACGTCCGCCAGCCAGAGCCGGCGGTCGAACGCGTCCTGGTCGACGAACGGCGCCACCGCCAGCGTCAGCCGCCCGCGCGTGCAGGGCGCCCCGGGGTGGGGGACGGCGCCGCCGGTCCAGCGGTCGAGCTCGGAGCGCGCCACGCCGTCGGGGACGATACGCGCGACGGGCTCGTCGCCCTCGGCCCACAGGTCGAGCAGCGCCGGCAGCGCCGGATTCGCGTAGCAGAAGAGCGACACGTACAGCGCTTCCGGGTCGGGCGCGGATACCCCCGCGGCGCGCCAGACGCGTTCGGCCGCCGTCGGTTCCGCGCGGAACGCATCGCGGGCGGCAAGAAGTCCCTGCTCGCGCAATACGCCTCCCGTCTTGGCCGTGAATCCGGGAAACCAGAACCAGCGTGTCAACGGCACCCGCGGATGCGGCGAGGGCAGCCCGTGCGACGCGTCGATCCACGGTTCCGCCGACAGGTATTCGAGCACCACCCAGACCGGAGGCCGCGCCAACGCCGCCATCGCGGTCACGTAGCCATCCGGGATGCCGCAGCCGAAGCCTTCGATGACGACGTCCGCCGGCGCCGAGTCCGCCGGTAGCGGATCGACCAGCCCGCGCACGCGGACGCCCGCGGCCCCCTGGTCTGCGCGATCCGTGCTCAACGCGGGGACGAAGCGGGCGAGGCTGCCCACGTCGTCGATCCACAACGTTACGGCGAGCCCGTGCTCGTGCGCGAGCTGGCAGGCCAGCCGCCAGCAGACACCCGCGTCGCCGAAGTTGTCCACGACGCGGCAGAAGATGTCCCAGCGCAGCGACGTGGCCATGGAGGGGTTGGGAACCTGGGGGATGAACCCTATTATCTGGGATCGGGGGCCGGCGTTGGTTTAACCGGTGTCAGATTTGGGCATTCCGTAAACCTTGCGGCGTCCTGGTCCCACCCTTGCGGCGCGGAGCAACTTTCGCCACACCCAGGTCCGGTCTGCAGCGGCGAGATACGGCTCGACGCCGCGCCCGCAAATCTCGAAAGGATGCACCGTGACTGAAGCCCTGACCGTCGATGTCGTTTCCGATGTCGTGTGCCCGTGGTGCTATATCGGCAAGCGGCGGCTCGAGGCCGCGCTCGCGCGGCTGCGCGAAGTGGAGCCCGACCTGCCGGTCGAGGTGCGCTGGCATCCGTTCCAGCTCAATCCGGACCTGCCGCCCGGCGGCGTCGACCGCCGCCAGTATCTCGAGGCGAAATTCGGCGGTCCCGCGCGCGCGCAGGAGATCTATGCGCGTGTGAGCGCCGCGGGCGCGACCGTGGGGATCCCGTTCGCGTTCGACGCGATCGAGCGGCAACCGAATACGCTCGCTGCCCACCGCCTGATCGCGTGGGCGCAGGTGCGCCGCGAGGGCGACGCGGATGCACTGGTCGAAAGCCTGTTTCGCGCCTATTTTCTCGACGGCCGCTTTGTCGGCGATCACGACGAACTCGTACGCCTCGCCACGGAGGCGGGCTACGACCCGGACGACGCACGCGCGTTCCTGGCGTCGGACGAGCTGCGTGACGACGTCGCCGGTGCCGATGCGCGGGCGCGCGAGATGGGCGTTTCGGGCGTGCCGTTTTTCATCTTCGACGGCAGGACGGCGGTATCGGGCGCGCACGAACCGGACGCGCTGCTCGAAGCGATCGCCAGGCACGCACGGCAGACTGACCGTCCGGTTGCGAGGCGTTCCCTGCCGCGGAACGCGAATGCCTTCGACCGTCGTCCCCGCGAAAGCGGGGACCCAGTGACGTTTACCCCCACGACGCCGGGTCCACGCTTTCGCGGGGACGACGTCGGCTTTGCGGTCGCCGCTGCCTGTTCCGGAGGTGAGTCTCTTCGGTGTTCAGAACGCCTCGTCCCACGGCAGCGACAGCCGTATGGCGGAGTTGATCAAGCCGACCATGCTGTACGTCTGCACGAAGTTGCCCCAGTGCTCGCCGGTGGCGGGGTCGACGTGCTCGGCCAGCAGCCCGTGCCGGTTGCGGCAGGCGAGCAGCCGCGTGAACAGCGCGCGGGCCTCGTCGCGGCGGCCGATCGCCGCCAGCGCGTCGACGAGCCAGAACGTGCAGACGAGGAACGCGTTGCGCGGCGCGCCGAAATCGTCGATCTCGATGTAGCGGAACACGAATTCACCGCGCTTCAAGTCGCGCTCGATCGCGTTCACCGTGGCGATGTAGCGGGGATCGTCGGCACGCACGAAGTTCAGCTGTTCGAGCAGCAGCAGGCTCGCGTCGAGATCGCGGCCGCCGGTCGCCGACACGAAAGTGCCGAGTTCCGCGTTCCAGCAATTCGCCTCGACGAACGCGCGGATGCGGTCGGCGTCGGCGCGCCACGCCTGCGCGCGCTCGGCGAGGCCAAGGCGTTTCGCGATGCGCGACAGGCGGTCGCAGGCCGCCCAGCACATGACGCTCGAGAACGTGTGCACGCGTGTGCTGCCGCGCAGCTCCCACAGGCCGGCGTCCGGCTGGTCGTGCATCGCGAGCGCGCGGCGCCCCAGCGGTTCCAGGCGCTCGAACTGCGTGATGTCGCCGCGGTGCGTCAAGCGCTCGTCGAAGAACACGTGCGTCCCGGCGAGGATCGCGGAGCCGTAGACGTCGTGCTGGATCTGCCGCCACGCGTCGTTGCCGACGTGCACCGGCCCCATGCCGCGATAGCCCGGCAGCGCGTCCTCCGCGCGTTCGAGCAGTTCGCCGCTGCCGCTCACGCGATAGACGGGCTGGATCGGGCCGTCGCTGGCGGCGGCCGCGATGCCGATCAGGTATTGCAGGTAGCGCTCCATCGTCGCCGTCGCGCCGAGACGGTTCAGCGCATTCACGACGAAATATCCGTCGCGCAGCCAGCAGAACCGATAGTCCCAGTTGCGGCCGGAGTCGGCGGCTTCGGGGATCGACGTCGTCATCGCCGCGATGATGGCCCCGGTGTCGTCGAACGCATTGAGCTTGAGCGTGATCGCCGCGCGGATCACCGCCGCCTGCCATTCGAACGGAATGGCGAGTCCGCGCACCCATTCGCGCCAGTGGTCGAGCGTCGCCTCGAGGAAGTGGCGGCCGAGGTCGTTCAGTTGCTCGGGGATCGTCTCGTCGGCGCCGAGCAGCATCGTCACCGTGTCCTCGATGAAGAACGCGCGCTCCTCGAGAATGGCCGTCAGCGACGCGTCGGTCGACAGCCGCAGCGTGAGGTCCGGGCCGACGTAGCGCACGTGATGGCTGCCGGTGGTCGTCACCGGCTGCGCGCGCGCGTACTGGAAGGCGGGGCGCAGCCGGACGACCACGCGCGGGCTGCCGGCCAGCCGCCGGAAGCGGCGCGCGATCGTCATCGGCTGGTGCAGTCGGCCGTGATGGACAAAGCGCGGCGCGCAATCGGTGATCTCCACGACGCCGCCGGCGCTGTCGGTCAGGCGCGTCACCAGCACCGCCGTGTTCTCGGCGTACGACTGCGTGGCGGTGACGCAGTCGACCACTTCGATCGACCAGAGTCCGCGCGCATCGCGTGGCGCGGCGGTGTCGAGCAACGCGCAGAACACCGGGTCGCCGTCGAAGCGCGGAAAGCATCCCCAGACGATGGTGGCGTTGGCGTCGATCAGCGCGCCGATGCGTCCGTTGCCGATCAGCGCGAGGTCCAGGCTCTGCATTGCATTCCTCTTCAGGTGGCGCCGGTGGCGTCGTTCGAGTATGCGGACTCGTGCGCGATGGGCGCCAGCAGCCAGCGCTTCACGGCGGTGGGGTTGGCGAGGCGAAAGCGCGCCGCCGTGCGGCCGGGGCCGACCTTGACCGTCCATCCGCCGAGGCGCTCGACCGCGGCGAAGCCGTGCTCGTCGGTCATGTCGTCGCCGACGAACACGGGCAGCCGGCCGGCGAACGGCCGCTCCGCCATGAAGTCGTGAATCGCCGTTCCCTTGTCGCGGCCCTCCGGCCGGACCTCGAGCAGCAGCTTGCCCGGCTGCAGCTCGTAGCCTTCCTCATGCTCGATCGAGCGGCGCAGCGTCTGATGCACGTGCGATGCGAGATGCGGCGTGCTGCGGTAGTGCAGCGCCAGCGACGCGCCCTTGTCCTCGAGCAGCAGCTGCGGATGGCGCTTGGCCAAGCCGCGCAGCAGTTTGCGCAGCCGCGCCTGCGTCGCCTTGATCGGTGCATGCAGGTGGATGGTGCCCGCGGCGTCGCGCCGTTCGCAGCCGTGCTGGCCGGCGATCGGCAGCTTCTGCCCCGGGAACAGGAGGTCGGCACTGGTGATCGCGCGGCCGGTGATCAGCGCGAGGGCACCGCCCAGGTCGCGCCTGATGCGCGGCAGCACGGCGCCGATCTCGACGTCGATGCGGACGGCATCGGGCGCCTTCGCGAATTCGGCGAGCGTGCCGTCGATGTCGAGGAACAGCGCGCAGTCGATCCCCAGCGGCGGCGGCGACGGCCGCACGAAACGGAGGGGGCGGGGCGTGGGGATACGATGGCTCATCGCGTCAGGTATCGGGCGACTCGAGACGGTCGCGAAAACGCTTGCGCTGGCGCATGGCGGCGGCGTCGAGCAGCATGCGGCCGGCCCAGCGGTAGACGTTGAATTCGCGGATGATGTTGCGCATCAGCCGCATGCGGTCGCGCTGCTCGTCGACGGACATCGCGAGCGCGACGCCCAAGGCCGCCGCGCACTGCTCGGCGTCGTAAGGATTGACGACCAGCGCCTCGGGAAGTTCCCGCGACGCGCCGGCGAACTGCGACAGGATCAGCACGCCGCGTTCGTCGTCGTGGGCGGCGACGTACTCCTTGGCGACCAGGTTCATGCCGTCGTGCAGGCTGCTGACGAAGCAGAGGTCGGCGGCGCGATGGTACTCGTAGACCGCTTCGGGCTCGTGATGCTCGGCGAGCAGGACGATCGGCGGATGCGCGGCATCCGGGATAGCGGCCGTTGATCTGCTCCACCAGCTTGTGGACGCGCTTGGCGTAGTCCTGGTAGTCGTCGATCGTGCCGCGCGTGGGCGCGGCGATCTGCACGAAGGTGAAGCGTCCGACCCATTCCGGCTGCAGCTCGAGCAGGCGGCCCACGGCGTTGAAGCGCTCGATGATGCCCTTCGTGTAGTCGAGGCGGTCGATGCCGACGCCGAGCTTGTGGCCGCGCGGCAGGTTGCAGACGGACGCGCACGTTCTCGCGGCATTCGTCGACGGCGGCCACGCGGGCCAGCGGCTCCGGCGGCCACTCGATCGAGATCGGATAGCGGTGGATGGCGGTGCGCTCGCCGCGGCAGACGACCGAGTACGTCTCGCGGTCGATGCGGGCCTCGACGAAGCGGTCGACGGATTCGAGGAAGTTGTTGCAATGGAACTGCGTGTGGAAGCCCAGGATGTCGCTGCCCAGCAGCCCGTCGAGCAGCTCGACGCGCCACGGGCAGATGGCAAACGCTTCCGGGTTGGGCCACGGGATGTGCCAGAACGTGATGATCGTCGCCTTGGGCAGCCGTTCGCGGATCATCCGCGGCAGCAATGCGAAGTGGTAATCCTGCACGAGCACGACGGGATCGTCGCTGTGCGCCTCGGCGACGACGGCGTCGGCGAACTTCGCGTTGACGGCACGGTACTGCTCCCAGTCGGCGCTGCGGAACGTCGGCCGCACGTGCGCGATATGGCAGAGCGGCCACATGCCCTCGTTGGCGAAGCCGTCGTAGTAGCCGGCGATCTCCGCGTCCGACAGCCACAGCCGGCGGATCTGGTAGGCCGGATTGTCGGGCGGGACCGCGACGAGGTCGTGCTTGTCGACCGTCTCGCGGTCGGCGCTGCCGCTGCCGTGCGCGATCCACGTGCCCGAGCACGCGCGCATCACCGGCTCGAGCGCCGTCACGAGGCCGCTGGCGGGCCGCTGCACGCGAACGCCGCCGTCGGGCGTCTTCACGTGGATGTACGGCTCGCGATTGGAGACGATGATGATGTCGTTGCCGCGCATCTCGCCGCGCAGCACGGCGCGCAGCGTCTGCTGCGTCCAGCGCTGCTGGCTCTCGTCCGTCGGGCGGAACTGGTGCTCGAGCTCGCGCAGCAGCGCCTGCACGTCACGGGCGATCGGGCGCAGCTCCGGCGCGGTTCCCGACGACGGCCGCAGGATGCCTTCGCCGCGCAGCAACGCGCGGAGTCCGGCGACCCAGCCGCGCCACGACAGCTGCGCGATGACGACGGTGATCAGCGCGACGCTCGCGGCCAGCGCCGCGAAGAAGTAGAACAGGTATCGCCGCGTTTCCTCGCTGCGGCGCTCCATGAAGCTCATGTCGTGGACCAGGACCAGTTCCGCGCCATCGGGCAGGTCGGTCGCCAGCGGCCGCACCGCCACATGAACCACACCCCTGGCGGTGCGCAGCAGATGGTCGCCGGGTGTCAAATAGGGCGCGAGCGCCGAGCAGCGCAACTCGCCCGGGAACTGCGACGTCGCGACTGGCGCCGCGGTATCGGACAGGCAAAGGCCGACGGCGTACAGCCGCTCGTCGCTCGTCAGCCGGTGGAAGAAGCCGAGGATGCGCGTCGGCGATCCCGACTTGATCATCTCCTCCAGCGGTTCCTGGGCCGTATTCGCGATGAGGTTGGAGCGGATGTCCAGGTCGCGGACGAACCAGCGCGTGGTCAGCGCGTCGACCAGCGGCACCGCCGCATACGCGAACAGCGCAAGCGCGATGAGCAATGGAACGAGGAAGCGCAGCGAAAGGCGCATGACGCGATTAAAGCCGCGAACGCCCGCGGCGCAGGGAGGGCAGGCACGTATTGTATGGCGCGGAGCGCGCGCCGGGCAGGTCGCTGCCGCCGAGGGCGGTGTAAGACTTGTCCTACACCGTCGCGCTCTGTGGAACGCGGAACGCGCCTACAAATGGGCAATGGGCGGCGCGGCCGGAGGGCGGCTTAGGGGTCGGAGCTCTAACTGTCGGATCGCGCCGATGATGCGATGCGCGCCACGTGCCGCCGACAATTACCGCTCTGACCCCTAACCAATCACCCCATGAAACCCACGCCCTGCGCGCGCAGGCGCGCGATCGCGGCGGCGTCGAAGCCCCAGTCGGCCAGCGCTGCGCCGCCGCGCGCGCCGCGCTCGGGCGCTGGCCCGCGCACGGCGCCGGGCGTGCGCGAAAAGCGCGGCGCCGGCGCCGGTTGCGTGACGTCGCCGACGCGCAGATGCGCGCCCCGCGCCACCGCGTGCGGATGCGACGCCGCCTCGGAGAACGTCAACACCGGCGCGACGCAGGCATCGGAGTGCTCGAACTCGCGCGCCCATTCGTCGCGCGTCCTCGTCGCGAACACGGCGGCGAAGCGCTGGCGCAATTCGGGCCAGCGCGCGCGATCGTTCTGGTCCGGCAGCGGCTCTCCGGCGAGTCCCATGCGCAGGAGCAGCTCGGCGTAGAACTTGGGCTCGATGGCGCCGACGGCGACATAGCGGTCGTCACGCGTGCGGTACGTGTCGTACCACGGCGCGCCGGAGTCGAGCACGTTCTCGCCGCGCGCGTCGCTCCATCGCTGTGCCGCCTGCATTCCCCAGAACATCGTCGTCAGCAGCGACGCGCCTTCGACCATCGCCGCGTCCACGACCTGGCCTCGCCCGGAGCGCTGCGCCTCGTGCAGCGCGCAGGCGATGCCGAAGCCGAGCAGCATGCCGCCGCCGCCGAAGTCGCCGACGAGATTGAGCGGCGGCACCGGCGCGCCACCGGCGCGGCCGATCGCGTGCAGCGCGCCCGACAGCGCGATGTAGTCGATGTCGTGCCCGGCGCGGGCGGCGAGCGGACCGTCCTGGCCCCAGCCGGTCATCCGCCCGTAGACGAGCTTCGGATTCGCGGCCAGCAGTGAATCGGGCCCGAGTCCCAGCCGTTCCATCACGCCGGGTCGAAAGCCCTCGATGACGGCGTCTGCCCGCGCCGCGAGGGCGAGCGCCGCCGCGGCGCCATCCGCCGCCTTGAGATCGAGCGTCACCGAGCGCCGCCCGCGCAGCATCACGTCGTTCCAGCGTTCGCGATCGAATCCCAGGCCCGGGTCCTGCGGACGATCGACGAGCAGCACGTCGGCGCCCATGTCGGCCAGCAGCATCCCGCAGAACGGCACCGGGCCGATGGCCTCGAACTCGAGAATGCGCACTCCCGTCAGCGGACCCATGCGGCAATGTTATCGCGTGCGGGCGTCGCGACCACGCCCCTGCCGATGCGGCGCGTCCGCTTCGACGAAAGTGCGCCGACGGCAGTGTTCGGCGGATGGTCTCGAGGCGAACCGCCGGGAGGCATGCGGCGATGAGCGCGTCGAGTCCCTCGGGTATACCCGCGATGCCGCTGGCGGACGCGCGCGGCGCCGGTGCGTGCAGAACCTGGTTGCTGATCGCCAGGTGGTCGTCGCCTTCGAAGATCGGCTTGCCGGTGAGCAGGAAGTAGCCGACGGCGCCCAGCGCGTAGATGTCGGAGCGCGCGTCGACATCCTTCGGATTGACGATGCGCTCCGGTGCCATGTAGCGCGGCGTGCCGAGGATCTTGATCTGCTTCGTGATGTCGCGCGTCTGCTCGGTCTCCAGGTTCTTCACGAGGCCGAAGTCCAGCAGCTTGACGACGTCGTCCTCGCCGCGCCGGCACAGCATCACGTTCTCCGGCTTGACGTCGCGGTGGATCATTCCGTGCTCGTGTGCCTCGCGCAGCGCGGCGCCGACCTGGCGCAGGATATGCAGCACCCGACCCGGCGGCACCGGACCGGTCTGCGCGACGAGCTCCGCGAGCGTCACGCCGTCCAGATATTCCATAACGTAATACGGCCGGCCTTCGCGCGTGCGCCCGAAGTCGTAGATGCGCACGGTGTTCGGATGCAGGAGCTGGCTCGCGAGCTGCACTTCGCGCTCGAAGCGGTGGATGAACTCGTCGGTGGCGACGTGCTTCTTCAGGATCTTGACCGCCGTGGGCCGCTTGAGCATCGCGTGGCGCGCGAGATAGATCGTTGCCATGCCGCCTTCGCTGATCTGGCGCTCGAGCGTGTACGCGCCCAGCCGCTGCAGCTTGCCGAACTGCCGCTGCAGGCGCGACAGCGACATCCCCGACGTCATGGCCGCGCCCAGCGACAGCACGACGAACCCGCCGATCACCGCGAAGCTGATCCACAGGTAGCGCAGCGTCGCGAGGGCCTCCGCCGCGGAGATTTCGGCGATGACGCCGATGTCGTAGGGCGCGAGCCAGCGCCAGGCGCCGATCACTTCGTCGCCGCGATAGCCGCGGTAAGGCTGCACGATCACGCCCTGGCGATCGGCATCGAGGCTCTTGCCGCGCGCCGCCGCGGCCAGCGCCGCGGCGCGGGTCAACGGCCGTGCCGCGGTCTCGAGCACCGGCGCGTAACCCGCGTCGACATCGCCGCCGGGATCGCGGACGGCGATCGCGAATGCCGATGGCTGCGCGTTGTTCTCGGGCAGCAGGCCGCCCGCGACCAGCGAGTCCGCGAACCGCGACGGCGTGAGCATCAGGCCGTCTTCCGAGAACGCGTACGCCTCCGTGGTGGCGCCGGGACGCGCGGAGCGGAACACGCCGGCGAAATCACGGTCCGCCACCACGCCGACGGCCAGCGCGACCGTGGCCGGACCCGCCTCGCTGCGCACGGGCGCGATCAGCCACGCCACGGGCCGGCGCTGGCCATCGGTGCCGGCGATCGACAGTTCGGGCTCGGGATGCGGTCGCACGAATTGCGCGGCGCCGTCGAGCGCGCGATCCAGTCGGTGGCGAAAGACCGTGGAGTGCACACGCTGTCCGCAGCTCGCCGGATTCTCCGACGCGACGACGACGCCGGCGCGATCGACCACGAGGAAGCCGATGATCCCGCGCGTGCCGATGCGCGCCTGCAGCATGCGCGAGAGTTCGATGGCATCGGGCGACTGGCACAGCGCGCGCGCGGCGGCGGGATCGCGCGCGGTCGCCGCGGCGAGTCTGCGGGCGCGCTCCTCGAGCCACGGTTGTTTCGACAGCCGTTCGGTTTCGGCGCGGTGCTCGCCGACCCAGACCTCGATGCCGGAAGCGACGGTGCCGACCAGCGCCTGCAGGCCGACCGCCTGCGTCTCCGCGATCGAGTTGCGCACACCGTTGTAGGACCAGTAGCCGAGGCCGATCAGCAGCATGCCCATGACCACCGTCGCCGCGTTGCGCCAGGTCTCGGTCTCGACGAGGTGCGCGATGAGGTTGGGAATCGCGTTCGCCGGCGCCTCCGGGTCGCCGACGCCGACGTCGAGCACCCGCACGCGCTCGGGCGAGCGATCGGCGGGAGGGGCAGGCGGGGCGATCATCGGGGCCGGCAGGGCGTCACTCGCGCGGCGTCCGCGCGGACGACGAGGGACTCATGGAAGCGCTCGACCGCATCGCCGGCTGCGGTCGTCAGGCGGTGCCGGCACGCCGGGCGCCGAGCGCGTTCCAGCCGAGGATCGCGAACACCGCGACGAGTCCGACGATGTTCGGCCAGAACTGGTTGAACACCAGCACGAGACCGGCAAGCGTCAGCGCGATCTTCGCGGGACGCCCGAGCGTCGTCCGGAAATAGCCGATGTACGCGGCCGACAGCGCGGTGATGCCGACGACGCCGCAGAACGCGGCCGACAGGAACGCGCTCCACGTGAAGTCGATGAACAGCAGCGCCGGCGTGTAGACGAACATGAACGGCACCAGCGCCTTGCCCATCGACAGCCGGAACGCCGTGAGGCCGGTGCGCATCGGCTCCGAGCCCGCGATGCCCGCCGCCGCATAGGCGGCCAGCGCCACCGGCGGCGTCACGTCCGCCAGCACGCCGTAGTAGAAGACGAAAAAGTGCGTCGCGATCAGCGGCACGCCCAGCGTGCCGAGCGCGGGGGCGGCGATCGACGCCAGGATGATGTACGTCGGCGTGGTCGGGACGCCGGTCCCCATCAGGATGCACGCGATCGCGACGAACAGCAGTCCGAAGAAGACCTTGCCGCCGGTGTCGCTGAACAGGCTGAAGGGGTCGATGGCATTGAATGCGGTGGCGACGGTGCCCGCGAGTTCGATGACCGCGCCCGAGAACTTGAAGCCCAGCCCCGACAGCGTCAGCGTACCGAGGATCAGGCCCACGCACGCGCACGCCGCGCCGATCGCCAATGCGTACTTGGCGCCTTCCTCCAGTCCGGCGATCAGCGGCTTCCACGTCAGCGTCTGCCCGTGCAGGCGGTCGTTGCCGAACTTGCGCGCGATCATCGGAATGTACGAGCAGACGAAGCACAGCACGATGCCCCAGAACGCCGCAAGAAACGGCGTGAAGTCGAGCAGCAGCATCGTCACCAGCGCGATCAGCGGAAACACGAGGTGCCAGCTCGACCCGAGCACCGTCGTGAGCCGCGGGATCAGGTGCGCCTCGACGCCATGCAGGCGCAGGCGCTTCGCCTCGAAATGGACCATCAGCAGGCACGCGAAGTAGTGGAACAGCGCGGGCACGATGGCGATGATCACCAGTTCCTTGTACGGCACGCCCAGCAGTTCGGCCATCACGAACGCGGACGCCCCCATCACCGGCGGCGTCACCTGGCCGCCGCAGGACGCGGATGCCTCGACTCCCGCGGCGAAGCGCGGCGTGAAGCCGTATTTCTTCATCAGCGGGATCGTGAGCGAACCGGTGGTGACGGCATTGGCGACCGACGACCCCGAGATCATGCCGAAGAACCCCGACGACACGACGCAGACCTTGGCGGGTCCGCCCGAGAAGCGGCCGGCGGCGATCGTGGCGAGTTCCATGAACAGGCGGCCGAGCCCGGTCATCTGCGCGAGCACGCCGAACAGCACGAAATGGAACACGTAGGTGGCGACGACGCCGACCGCGATGCCGTAGATGCCTTCGGTGCCGACGTAGATGTGGTTGACGACGCGCACGACGCTGTAGCCGCGATGCGCGAGGACGCCGGGCATGTAGCGGCCGAGCAGCGCGTAGAGCAGGCACGCCATGCCGATCACCGGCAGCAGCGGTCCCATCGTCCGCCGGGTCGCTTCCATCACCATGATGATGGCGAGAACGCCCATCATGTAGTCCTGGCCGATCGGCGAGCCCACGCGGCCGATGAAGATGTCCTCGAAGAACACGAGCTGGTAGAGCGAAACGCCGGCGGCCATCAGCGCGAGCGGCCAGTCGATCAGCGATGCGCGGTCGCCGTACCCGCCATAGCGCTTGACCGGCAGCGTCAGCGCCACGATGAACGCGACGAGGCCGAGATACAGCCCGCCATTCTTCAGCTCGCCGGTGTCGGTCAGCCGGCTGACGAGGTCCCATGCGAGGTACAGGTAGAACGCGCCGAACGTGAGCGCCCAGCCCCATTCCTTGGCGATCGGGACGCGGCCGCTCGCCGGCGTCGGACGCGGGAAGACGAGGAAGATGAGACCCAGCACCAGCGCGAGATGGAACGTGCGGTGCTTGATCTCGACCAGCAGGCCGAAGCCGGCCGTGTAGATGTGAAAGCCCGACAGCACGACGGCGATCGTCGTGACCAGCATCCCCACCGGGCCGGCGAGCTTCCTGAAGTTCGACTCGTGGTCGAACTGCTTGATGAGGCGCGCCTGCTGCTCGGCGGAAACTGCCTCGATCGAGTCGGCGAGCGTGCCGTGCTGGGTCATCGGGCGTCAGTGGATGCCGGCTGCGCAGGGACCCGGCTGCGCGCGGACGACGATGGCGCGATCGCCCCATGCCGCGAGATCGATCGCGCGCGTGTCGACGGCGAGCCGCGGCGACTGGGCGTGATTGACGCGCATGACGATGGCAGGGAAGCGGCGGTCGAGCGTCATCGTCAACTGTCCGTCACGCTGCTCGAAGGTGCCGCCGGCATCCGGCTGCGTCGGCAGCCCGGGGCCGTGCTGCGCAAAGCGAATCTCGGTCTGGACGATCGTGGCGCCGTCGACGCGGTAGCGCTCGGTGACCGGCGTGCGTGTCACCGAATGCACATAGGTGACGGCGAACATCGAATCGGCGGCCGCGATCTCGGCGAGCCGGGTTCCATCCGGATGCGACGCGAATTGCAGGCACGTGGCCGCGCCGGCGCTCGCGGCCACGAGCATCGCCGCCAGAGAAGCGCCGAGACTTACGACGCTGGATCCCCGCTTTCGCGGGGATGACGTGTTCGACCGCGCAGCGGTCGAACACGTCACTTGATAAGGCCTTTTTCGCGGTAGTATTTTTCCGCGCCCGGATGCAGCGGGATCGACACCGACAGCAGCGCCGTCTTGAGCGAGATCTCCTTGCCCTTCGGATGCACCTGCCCCAGCGTCTCGGTGTTCTCGAACAGCGCCTTGGTCACCTCGTACGCCATCTGGTCGGTGACGCCGTCGTGGGTGGCCCAGACCGCCATCACGGCCAGCGTGTTCACCGGCGCCGTCTGTCCCTTGTAGGTGTTCGGCGGCAGTTGCACGTTGGCGTAGTACGGCTGCTTCTTGCGCAGCGCCTCGATCTCGGGCCCGGCGAGCGGCACGATGCGGACGTCGCGCGCGTTGGCGAGGTCGCTGACCGACGAGGTCGGCGCGCCGGCGGTGATCAGCGACGCGACGAGATTGCCGTCCTTGATCTTGTCGACCGATTGCGTGAACGACGACAGGTCCTCGCCGATGTCCTTGCGCGTCATGCCGTACGCTTCGAGCAGGTCGCCCAGCAGCTGCCATTGCCCGGATCCCGGCGAACCCGACGATACCGACTTGCCCTTGAGGTCCTTGAAGCTCTGCACGTTGGCGCTGGCGAGCGTGACGAGCTGCACCTGCTCCGGGTAGAGCGCGCCGAGCGCGCGCAGGTTCTTCACCGGCTTGCCTTCGAACTGGCCCTTGCCGTTGTACGCGGCGTCGAGGATGTCCGCCGCGACGAACGCGCTCTCGATATCCTTGCGCGCCAGCAGCTGTGCGTTGGCCACCGAGGCGCCGGCCGTCTCGGCGGTCGCCGCCAGCTTCTTGCCGCCGATCGTCACCTTGTTGGAGATGAGCTGCGCGAGCATGCCGCCGAGCGGATAGTAGGTGCCGCCGGTGCCGCCGGTGGCGATGCCGAAGAACACGCGGTCCTGCGCAACTGCGCTGGATGCGAACGCCACGCCGGCAATCAGCGCGGCAGCGACGAGACGGGTGCGTACGACCATGGAATTCTCCTTGTGCGGATGCTGTTTCGGACCACGCGGGCACGCGATCGACGACAGTATGCCGAAACGGCGTGCGCAATGCCACGCCGCCCGCGCGCCTAGCGCCGGGCGAAGACGTCGGGCGCGGACTGCGCCAGCGCGTCGCTTTCCTCGCACGCGACGAACGTCGGACAGCGGATCGGCAAGCGCAGCCGGCGGCAGCGCGGCGAGCATCTTCGCCATCGGTCCGGCGAGACCCATGAGCGCCGGGTCGAGCACGCACGCGGCGAGCCGCGGCTCGAACGCCGCCGCGCGCAGCGCGAGATAGCCGCCGAAGCTCCAGCCGGACAATGCGATGCGGCTCGTGTCGACGCCGGGAAGCGTCTGCGCGAAGTCGATGACGGGGCGCACGACATGCTCCCAATCGTGACGCATGACGAGGCGCTGCCTGAACAGCGCGCGCCCCTGGCCCGGACCGTCGAACAGCAGGCAGTGATAGCCGCGTGCGCGTGCGGCCACGGCGAACGCGAAGTACATCTCGTGCACGGTCGAGTCCTAGCCGTTCGTGCAGACGAGCAGCGGGCGGGACGGGATTCGCGTACGGGAACGTGTACGAGGCGCGATAGTAGTTCGCGGCGCGCAGCCACGCATCGCGCGCGCTGACCACGTGCCCCGTTGCCGCGCAGGCATCGCCGATCGCGGCGACGCGATCGGCCGTCGCCGTCCATTCGCGCGCCCGGGCGGCGGTGTCGCCCGGCGGCACGCGTTGCATCGTCGTCAGGCATTCGCCGAAGTCGGCGCCGCCGTGGACGGCGTGGACGAGCGCGCGCGTGGCTTCGCCGTCGAAAAGGGGATCGGTGGAGAGCAGCGACATGGGTGAAACGCGGACGAGGAATCAGGAAACCGCGCCGGCGCCGTAGCGGCCGGCCAGCAGTTGCCCCGCGGCAAAGCGGGAGAGCGAGTAGGGCGCGAGGTCGATGTCCGTCGGCAGGCCCAGCGCGCTTTGCGCAAGCAGGCGCCCGATCACCGGCGACAGCTTGAAGCCGTGCCCGGAGAATCCGTAGGCGACCTGCAGCCCGTCGATGCCCGGCAGCGCGCCCAGTACCGGGTTCCAGTCGGGCGTCACGTCGTAGACTCCGGTCCACGACGAGGCCAGGCCGGCGTCGGCGAACACCGGCATCCGGTGCGCGACCTGTTCGCCGATCTCCGCGACATAATCGAGCGGGACATCCGCCTGCTCGGTGTCCGGGGCGGCGATCGTCTCGCCCTCGTTGCCGTCACCCACGAGCAGTTGCGCGCCGCCGTAGCCGCGCATGTAGAGCTTGGCCGGCGATGCCAGGTCCTTCACTACCGGCAGCGCGCGCGTGTAGGGCACGGGCGCCTGCAGCGTGAACACCGCGTGCCGCGACAGCGTCAACGGCAGCGCGACGCCGGTCCATGCGGCAAGCTCCCGCGACCAGATGTTCTGCGCGCTGATGACGACGCCGGCGGCGATCGGCCCCTGCGCGGTGGTGACGCCGGTGACGCGACCGGTGCCGTCGCGCGTCAGGCCCGTCACCGCGACGCCTTCGCGCAGCGTCGCGCCCAGCCGCCGTGCATTGCGGGCGAATGCCGTCAACGCGAGGTAGGCATCGGCGTAGCCGGCATCGGGCTCCCAGCCCACGGCCGCGATGTCGGAAAGCTGCAGCAGCGGGTGGAGGCGCCGCGCGTCGTCGATCGTCAGCTCCTGCGCATCGATTCCCAGCCCGCGCTCGACGGCAAGCGTTTCACGCATCGCGGCGGCGCGGGCGCCTTCGCCCGCGACGATCATCAGTCCGCAGCGGTTGAAGCCGGCATCCGCCTCGGGGTCTTCCAGGTAGCCGGCGAAATCGCCGAACGCGGCCTGGCCGCGCTGCGCGAGGACGACGTTCTGCGGCACCGAGTAGTGCGTGCGGATGATGCACGACGATTGCGCCGTGGTGCCGCCGCCGAACTGCCCGCGTTCGAGCAGCAGCACGCGCGGGCATCCGAGACGGGCCAGGTGATAGGCGATCGACACGCCGATCACGCCGCCGCCGATCACGATGGCGTCGTACGAGTCCATGGTGCGAGTTTACAAGACCGCAGGGACGGTCATAGGGGCGCTATCGAACTTTGCGGAGATGCATGCCCAACGCACCGTCGTTCCCGCGAAGGCGGGAACCCAGTGACTCTGCCCCAAGACGCTGGGTCCCCGCCTTCGCTGGAACGACGGGAGTCTTGCGGATGCCGGCGCTTACTTGATAGGCGAGCGCCCGCCATCTCCGCGCACGAGCGCGCTGGCGAGCGCGCGGTGGCGCTCCGCGACCCGGGGCAGGTCCACCGTCGCGAGATGTCCATCGCGGACGACGACGCGGCCGTGGATCACCGAGTGCGCGACGCGCGCCGGCGCGCAAAACACGAGCGCCGCGAGCGGATCGTGACCGGCGCCTGCGAAGCCCACGTCCGACAGGTCGAACGCGACGACGTCGGCGGCCATGCCCGGCGCGAGCTGACCGATGTCGTCGCGGCCCAGCACGCGCGCGCCGCCGCGAGTCGCGACGCACAGCGCTTCCCGTGCGGTCAGCGCGGCCGGACCGAACCCGACGCGCTGCAGCAGCAATGCCTGCCGCGCCTCGGCCAGCAGGTGCGACGAATCGTTGGACGCGGAGCCGTCCACGCCCAGTCCCACGTGCACGCCCGCGTCGAGCATCCGCCGCACGGGCGCGATGCCCGACGCGAGCCGCATGTTCGACGACGGGCAATGCGCGACACCGGTGCCGGTCCGCGCGAACAGCTCGATGCCGTGCGCGTCGAGCTTCACGCAGTGCGCATGCCAGACGTGCGGGCCGGTCCAGCCGGACCGAAGGGCGTACTCGGCCGGCGTGCAGCCGAACCGCTCGCGCGAATAGGCGACGTCGCTGTCGCTCTCGGCGAGGTGCGTGTGCAGGCCCACGCGATACGCGGCCGCGAGCGCCGCCGTCTCGCGCATCAGGTCCTCCGACACCGAGAATGGCGAGCAGGGCGCCGCCGCGATCCGCAGCATCGCGTGCGGCCGCGCGTCGTGCCACGTCTCGATGACGCGGCGCGTGTCGCGCAGGATCGCATCGTCACGCTCGACCAGCGCGTCGGGCGGCAGCCCGCCGGCGGACTCGCCGACGCTCATGGCGCCGCGGCACGCGTGGAAACGCAGGCCGAGCGCCTGCGCGGCCTCGATCGTGTCGTCGAGACGCCCGCCATTCGGATAGAGGTACAGGTGGTCGCTCGCCGTCGTGCAGCCCGAAAGCATCAGCTCCGCCATCGCGACCTGCGCCGAGATGTTGAGCATCTCCGGCGTCAGCCGGCTCCAGATCGGATAGAGGGTCCGCAGCCAGCCGAAGAGCTCCGCGTCCTGCGCGGCGGGCACCGCGCGGGTGAGCGTCTGGAAGAAATGGTGATGCGTGTTGACGAGCCCCGGCAGCAGCACCTTGCCGTGGCAATCGATCGTTTCGTCCGCCTCCCGCGGAAGGTCGGCGGTGCGGCCGACGGCCTCGATGACATGGCCGCGGATGAAGACGCCGCCATCGGCGATTTCGCGACGGGCGTCGTCCATCGTGGCGACGACGGTGGCGTGGCGCAGCAGCAGCGTCCGTGCGGCGGGCATGGCAGCACTCTAACGCAAGCGCACGATGCATTACCCGGGTGGGGCTGCAAGGCGCGGGTGCGATAATGCGGAAATGCAACTGCGGCCCGGCCGTCGCCGCGCACGCAGCGCCTTGGCCGGGCGGCGCACGAATGAGGCGTCGCTCCGCCTTGCGCTCCCTAGGAACGCCGATGAACGCCACGAGGAAAAAAACCGTCGCCTCCCCCGCCGACCAGCTCGACCGCCTGTTCGCGCTGCAGCGCGCCGCGTTCGCGCGCGAGCGCTATCCGGACGTCAAGACGCGCCAGGACCGCCTCGCGCGCTTGAAGGCGCTGGTGGTGGAAAACGAAGCTCGCTTTGCCGCCGCGGTCGACAGCGATTTCGGCGACCGGTCGGAACACGAAACGCGCCTCGCGGAGCTTTTCATCGTCGCTTCGGAAATCGTCGACGCGCAGCGCCAGCTGCGACAATGGATGCGCTGCGAGCGCATTTCGACGCCGCTGCACCTGCTGCCGGGCCGCGCGCACATCGAGCGCCAGCCGCTCGGCGTGGCCGGCATCGTCAGCCCGTGGAATTATCCGGTCCAGCTCGCGCTGGTGCCGGCGCTCGGCGCGCTGGCCGCCGGCAATCGCGTGCTGCTCAAGCCGTCCGAGCTGACACCGGCCACGTCGGAGCTGCTGCGCGAGCTGGTCGCCGCGCGCTTTGCCGAGGACGAGTTCGCCGTCGTGCTGGGCGATGCCGATGTCGGGCGCGCGTTCTCGCGGTTGCCGTTCGATCACCTGTTCTTCACCGGTTCGACGGCGGTGGGCCGCCAGGTGGCCGTCGCCGCGGCGCAGAACCTGACGCCCGTGACGCTGGAACTCGGCGGCAAGTCGCCGGCGCTGTTCGCGCCGGATGCCGATCTCGCGATGTGCGCGCCGCGCCTCATGTCGGGCAAGCTGCTCAATGCCGGCCAGACGTGCATCGCGCCGGATTACGCGCTCGTGCCGGAGACCAAGGCCGATGCATTCGTCGCCGCCGTCCAGAAGGCCGCCGCGGCGCTGTATCCGTCCTATGCCGGCAATTCCGATTACACGGCGATCGTCAACGAGCGTCATTACCGGCGGTTGACCGGCTTGGTCGACGACGCGCGGGCCAAAGGCGCGCGCATCGTCGTGCTGAACCCGGCCAACGAAACGCCCGATCCGGCACTGCGCAAATTGCTGCCGACGCTGATCCTCGGCGTCGACGACAGCATGGCCGTGATGCGCGAGGAGATCTTCGGACCGCTGCTGCCGATCGAAACCTACAAGACGCTGGACGATGCCGTCGCCCGCATCAGCGGGCGCCCGCATCCGCTGGCCTTCTACTACTTCGGGCGCGAAGGCGCGCGCTCGCGCAAGGTGCTGCAGGACACGCTGGCGGGCGGCGTGACCGTCAACGACACGCTGTGGCATTTCGCGCACAAGAACCTGCCGTTCGGTGGCGTGGGCGCGTCGGGGTCGGGCGCCTATCACGGCGAGGCGACCTTCCTGACGTTCACGCACCGGAAGCCGGTGTTCGTGCAGCCGCGGATGGCCGCGGCCCGGCTGCTCTATCCGCCGTACGGCTTCGCGTTCGACAAGGTGCTGGCGCTGCTGCGCAAGCTCAACACCTGACGCGCGCTAGCGACCTCACACCAGGCCGCCGCCCGACTTCTCGCCGCGCTCGTAGACGATGTGCGCGCGCCCGACCAGCAACGGGTCGACGACGCCGATGCGCTCGGTGTCCTTCGCCTTGTACGGAAACGAATGCAGCAGGAATCGCAGCGCGTTCAGGCGCGCCCGCTTCTTGCAGTCCGACTTGATGACGGTCCACGGCGCGTCGGCGGTGTCCGTGTGGAAGAACATCGCCTCCTTCGCCTTCGTGTAGTCGTTCCACTTGTCGAGCGATGCCATGTCGATCGGCGACAGCTTCCACTGCTTCAGCGGATGCGCCTCCCGCTCGCGGAAGCGCCGGCGCTGCTCCTCCCGGCTGACCGAGAACCAATACTTGACGAGGTGGATGCCGCTGTGGACGAGGTTGCGCTCGAACTCCGGCGCCTGGCGCATGAACTCGCTGTATTCGTGGTCGGAGCAGAAGCCCATCACGCGCTCGACGCCGGCGCGGTTGTACCACGAGCGGTCGAAGAGGACGATCTCGCCGTGCGTCGGCAGGTGCTGCACGTAGCGCTGGAAATACCACTGGCCGCGTTCCTCGTCCGTGGGCTTCTCCAGCGCGACGACGTGCGCGCCGCGGGGATTCAGGTGTTCCATGAAGCGCTTGATCGTGCCGCCCTTGCCGGCGGCGTCGCGCCCTTCGAACAGGATGACGACCTTCTGTCCAGTCTCCTTGATCCACGCCTGGAACTTGAGCAGTTCGACCTGCAGCCGGTATTTCTGCCTTTCGTAGGACTTGCGCGCCAGCAGGTGCTTGTACGGGTAGCCGCCGGTGCGCCAGTCGGCGGCGAGTTCGTCGTCGCGGTCCTTCTCCGCTGCGCGCGTCCGTGCCTTCTGTCGCTGGAGCAGTTCCTCCGCGAGCGCCTGCGCGTCGGCCGGCGCTTGTCCGGCCAGCATGTCGACGAGCGCGTTGGTCTGCGTGCCCTGCGCCGACGCGATGTTCTGGTCGACGGCACTGTGCTCGACCGCGGCGGGGCTGGACGTGGGGCCGATGTCGCCGGCGGAAACGCGACGCGGGCGTTCGCGCTTGGGCGCGGCCGGCTTGGCCGCGCGCTTCACGCGCCGCGATGTGGTGGGCTTTGCAGTCGGTGGCATTACTGACAACTCGCCTCGTGAACGCAGTCAGCGGCAGAACACCGGTTTCCTTTGAGCGCGCGCCGGCCTGACAAAGTTGACCGGCGTCCGGAGCATTTCCGGACGTCCGCGTCCAACGCGTTAGGCCATCGCGGTGATCAATGGAGGGCGTGGTCCAGTCACTTCGATGAAGGCAGCTTGCCCACCACGCCCTCCACGTAATAGTCCATCTTCGACAGGTCGGCATCGCTGATCGTCTTGCCCGCCGCCAGCCGTTCCTTGCCGGTGTTGTCCTTCATCGGTCCGGTGAACGGCGACAGCTTGCCGGCGACCATCTCGGCTTCGGCTTTTTTCACGAGTTCCTGCACGTCGGCCGGCACGACCTTGTTGAACGGGGCGAGCTTGATCATGCCGTCCTTGATGCCGCCCCAGACGTTGTCCTGCTGCCACTTGTTGTCGAGCGCCGACTGCGCGACCTTCGTGTAGTAGTTGCCCCAGTGGTGCGTCACGGCGGTCAGCTGCGCGTTCGGGCCGTACTTCGACATGTCGGAGTGATAGCCGATCGCGTAGACCTTCTTCGCCTCGGCGGCCTGCACGGCGGCCGTCGAGTCCGTGTGGTGCGTGACGACGTCGGCGCTCTGCGAGATCAGCGTGTTCGCGGCTTCGGACTCCTTGCCCGGATCGAACCACGAGTTGACCCAGATGACCTTGACCTCGGCCTTCGGGTTCACGCTGCGCATGCCGCGCGCGAACGCGTTGATGCCCATGACGACCTCGGGGATCGGGAACGCGGCGACGTAGCCCGCCACCCCCGTCTTGGACATCTTGCCGGCGACGATGCCGGACAGGTAGCGGCCCTCGTAGAAGCGCGCGTTGTAGATGCCGACGTTCTTCGACGTCTTGTAGCCGGTCGCGTGCTCGAAGCGGGTGTTCGGGAACGTCTGCGCGACCTTGATCGTCGGGTTCATGTAGCCGAACGACGTCGTGAAGATCAGGTTGTGGCCGGTGGCGGCGAGCTCGCGGATCACGCGCTCGGCGTCCGCCCCCTCGGGCACGCTCTCGATGTACTTCGACGTCACCTTGGCGCCCAGCGCCTTTTCCATTTCCTTGCGGCCGGTGTCGTGCTGGAACGTCCAGCCGGCATCGCCGATCG
The DNA here is from genome assembly GCA_963823475.1 of uncultured beta proteobacterium. Lineage (GTDB taxonomy): Bacteria > Pseudomonadota > Gammaproteobacteria > Burkholderiales > Casimicrobiaceae > VBCG01. The sequence goes on along the minus strand of CAWGLS010000001.1, from coordinate 91,927 downwards.
GGCTCACGTAGACGAAGCCGATCTTGAGCGGCTCGCCGGCCTTGGGTTGCGCGGCGGCGGGAAGCGCCAGCGCGACCGCGCATGCGGCCATCGTCGCGAGCGTCATTCTGCGGGAAGTGCGGTTCATCGTGATCTCCTGGGAGCGGCGGGGTGGTGCGGGCAAGCGAAGAATTCTACTGGAAAAGCGTCTCACAAAGAGACGCAGAGGCGCCGAGAAACCCGGTGATTCGCGGCGCCTCTGCGTCTCTTTGTGAACGCCTGTCAGCCATCCGGATGGAACGGCCGGCCGAGCGACGCCGGCGCGTTCAGCTTGATCACCGCGGCGTCGCGCGAAATGATCGCGAGGACGACGATGGTGGCGACGTACGGCAGCATCGACAGGTACTGCGACGGCAGCTCCACGCCCAATGCCTGCGCCTGGAACTGGGCGAGCGTGACGCCGCCGAACAGGTACGCGCCGGCCAGCACGCGCCACGGCTTCCACGTGGCGAACACGACCAGCGCCAGCGCGATCCAGCCGCGGCCGGCGGTCATGCCTTCGGTCCACGACGGGTTGTAGGCGAGCGACAGGTAGGCGCCGCCCAGGCCTGCGCAGGCGCCGCCGAACAGCACGGCGAGATAGCGGATGCGGACGACCGGGTAGCCGATCGCGTGCGCCGACTGCGGCGATTCGCCGACGGCGCGCAGCACCAGCCCGCCGCGCGTCCTGAACAGGAACCACTGGATCGCCGCGAAGAGGACGAGCGACAGATAGACGAGCGGGTTGTGGCCGAACAGCAGCTTGCCGATCACCGGCAGGTCCGACAGCGCCGCGATCGACAGCGGTTTGATCGGCTCGATGACGACGCTCACGTAATCGAGGCCGATGAACGCCGACAGTCCGACGCCGAACAGCGACAGCGCGAGTCCGGACGCCACCTGGTTCGCCTGCAGCGTCAGCGTGACGACGGCGAAGATCAGCGACAGCGCCGCGCCCGCCGCCATCCCGGCGACCACGCCCAGCCAGGGCGACCTGGTCGTGGCGGCGACGATGAACGCGACGACGGCGCCGACGAGCATCATGCCTTCGACGCCCAGGTTCAGCACGCCCGACTTTTTCGGTCACGAGCTCGCCCAGCGCCGCGTAGACGAGCGGGGTGCCGGCGGCGAGCGTCAGCACGAGCAGCGCGGCGGCGTGGTCCATCACGCGGCTTTCGCGACAGCGGCCGGCGCACGCACGACGCGCAGGCGGTAATGGATGAACACGTCGGACGCCAGCAGGAAGAGCAGCAGCGTGCCCTGGAAGAGGCCGGTGACCGACGACGGCAGCGCGAGGCGCATCTGCGCCGCCTCGCCGCCGAGATAGAGCAGCGACATCAGCAGGCTCGCGAAGAATATTCCGACCGGATGCAGCCGGCCGACGAAGGCGACGATGATCGCCGCGAAACCGTAGCCGGGCGAAATGACCGGCAGCAGCTGGCCGATCGGTCCGGCGACTTCGCTCACGCCCGCGAGACCCGCGCATGCGCCGCCGATCAGCATGCCGAGCCACACGGTGCGCGACGCCGAAATGCCGGCGTAGTTCGCGGCCGCGGGCGCGAGCCCCGCGACGCGCATCCGGTAGCCGGCCAGGCTCTTGCGCATGAACAGCCAACCGAGCGCCACCGCCGCGAGCGCGAGCAGCAGGCCGACATGGAGCCGCGTCTCGGCGACGAGGTTCGGTAGCAGCGCGCTGTCGGCGAACATCTTCGACTGCGGGAAGTTGAAGCCTTCCGGATCGCGCCACGCGTCGTGCACCAGCAGCGACAGGATGAGCGAAGCCACGTAGACGAGCATCAGCGACACCAGGATCTCGTTGGCGTTGAAGCGCGTGCGCAGGAAGGCTGGAATGGCCGACCAGAACATGCCGCCCGCCATGCCGGCGACGAGCATCGCGACCAGCACCAGCGGCGAACTCGTCTCGTGGAGCGCGAGCGCGACGCCGCCGCCGAAGATCGCGCCCATGATGAGCTGCCCTTCGGCGCCGATGTTCCAGACGTTCGCGCGGTAGCCGACGGCCAGCCCGACGGCGCACAGCATGATGGGACTGGCCTTCAGCAGCAGCTCGCCCAAGTCGTAGAGCGTGTCGACGGGCTCGATGAAGAACACGTACAGCGCCTGCCACGGATTCTTGCCCATCGCCGAAAAGAGCGCGAAGCCGATCAGCAGCACGGCCGCGGTCGCGACGACCGGCGACAGCCAGCCGGCGAGCCGCGACGGCTCGGGCCGGGCTTCGAGGCGCAGGCGGATCATTGGATGTGTGTTGCCGGGGCCAATGACGCACGGACTCTTGATATCGTCGTCCCCGCGAAAGCGGGGACCCAGTGTCGTTCGTCGACAGTCACCAAGGTCCGCGCTTTCGCGGGGATGACGCCGACGTTGCGGCAGCGGTGCTCCATTTCCGGGCGCATCATTTGATCACTCCGGCCGGTGAAAAGGCGCGCTGACTCCCGGCGCCCGCATGGAGGAACGAGCCCGACATCAGGAGGCCGATTTCCTCGGCGTTGGTCTCGCTGACGGGCTTCGGATCCGACAGGCGGCCCTGCGCGATCACCGCGAGGCGGTCGCAGATCTCGAACAGTTCGTCCAGCTCCTCGGAGACGACCAGCACGGCGACGCCGTTGTCGCGCAGGTCGAGCAGCGCCTGGCGGATCTGCGCGGCGGCGCCGACATCCACGCCCCACGTCGGCTGCGCGGCGATCAACATCTTCGGCCGCTGGCGGATTTCGCGCCCGACGATGTATTTCTGCAGGTTGCCGCCGGACAGGCTGCGCGCCGCGGCCTCCGGCCCGCCGGCCTTGACGCCATACGCGCGGATCGTCTCGACCGCATAGTCGCGGACGGCGTGCGCGCGCACGAAGCCGCGCGCCACCATGCCTTCGCGATACGCGGTGAGCAGCGCGTTGTCGGCGAGCGACATTTCCGGCACGGCGCCGCGGCCCAGCCGCTCCTCGGGCACGAACGCGAACCCGAGCGCCCGCCGTCGCGCGGCGTCCATGCGCCCGCAGGCGGTGCCGAGGATCGTCACGGTGTCCGCCTGCGACAAAAGCCGCTCGCCGGACAGCGCGGCCATCAGTTCCTTCTGGCCATTGCCGGAGACGCCGGCGATGCCGACGATCTCGCCGGCACGGACGGTGAGGTTGATGTCGGCGAGCGACGTGCCGAACGGATCGTCCGCCGGCAGCGTCAGGTTGCGCACGACCAGCGCGTCGGCGCCCGCATGGGCGTCGCGGTGCTGCGGATGCGGCAGGTCGCCGCCGATCATCATCCGCGCGAGCGACGACGACGACTCGCGGCGCGGATCGCAATCGCCGGTGACCTTGCCGCCGCGCAGCACGGTCGCCTTGTGGCACAGCGCGCGGATCTCGTCGAGCTTGTGGCTGATGTAGAGGATGCTGCAGCCCTCCTCGGCCAGGCGGCGCAACGTCTCGAAGAGTTTCTCGACCGCCTGCGGCGTCAGCACCGACGTGGGTTCGTCCATGATCAGCAGCCGCGGGTCCTGCAGCAGGCAGCGGACGATCTCGACCCGCTGCCGCTCGCCGACCGACATCGTGTGCACGTGGCGGTCGGGGTCGAGCGGCAGGCCGTACTTCGTCGAGACCTCGCGAATCCGCTCGGGCAATCCGGCGCCGGCGCGATCCGGTTCGAGCGCGAGCGCGATGTTGTCGGCGACGGTCAGCGTCTCGAACAGCGAGAAGTGCTGGAACACCATGCCGATGCCCAGTCGGCGCGCGCGCGCCGGATTGGCGATCGTCACCGGCCTGCCTTCCCACGTGATCGTCCCCGCGTCGGGCTTCACCGCGCCGTAGATGATCTTCATCAGCGTCGACTTGCCGGCGCCGTTCTCGCCCAGCACCGCGTGGATTTCGCCGCCCAGCACCGTCAGGTCGATGCCGCTGTTGGCGACGACCGTCGGATAAATCTTGGTGATGCCGGCAAGGACCAGGCGCGGAGGCATGTGGGGGGTCAGAGACGGCTCCTGGAGCGCCGGTGGGCGAAGGGCCCGGTGGAGGGAAAGTCGTCTCTGACCCCACTCTCCCTGCTTTCGCGCAGCGCGAGCAGTTCGGCGGCGACCGCGACGGCGATCGCGCCCGGCTCCTTGCTGCGAATGGCCACGCCGCCGCTCGCGCCGATCGGGCAGGTGACGCGCGCGAACTGCGCGGCGTCGATGCCGCGGGCGGCGAAGCGCTTCGCGAACTGGTTGCGCTTCGCCTGCGAACCGATGAGGCCCAGGTAGCGCCAGTCGTCGCGCGCGAGCGCGGCCGTGACGATCGCGAAGTCGAGCGCGTGGCTGTGCGTCATCACGACGATGCAGGCGCCGGGTCGGGCCCTGGCAATTTCGGCCTCCGGCGCGTCGGTGGCGACGGTCTCGACATTGGCCGGCACCACCACGGGAAAATCCACGTCGCGGTTGTCGATCCAGCGCACGTCGACGGGCAGCACGGACAACACCTGCACGAGCGCGCGGCCGACATGGCCGTTGCCGAACAGCAGCACCGTGAAGTCGGCGGGCACGATCACGTGCACGAGCAGCGTCGATCCGTCGCCGGTGGGCGAGGGGGCGAGCAGGGCCCCGGCGACGCCGGCACGCACGCGGGGTCGCGCGAGCGCGATCGCGGCCGAGTCGGCGGCGGAATCGCCGAGCGAGCCGGCGGCGTGGTCGATCGTCACCAGCAACTGCGTGCGCGGGTCGCGCGTGCCGCCGATCCGCGACACCAGCGCCATCGGCGTCGCCGTTCGCTGGCACGCGACGGCGGCTTCGAGCCACGCCTCCCCATGCGCATCGACGGCGACGAACGCGAGTGTCGCCACGCCGCCGCAGCACTGGCCGAGCCGTGCCGCCAGCGGAAAGCGGACCAGCCATGCGCCCGGCGGCGCGCGGTTCCCCAGCGTGTCGCGGGCGATCCGGATCGCCTCGAACTCGAGATGCCCGCCGCCGATGGTGCCGCAGCAGTCCGTCGTGCCGACGATCATCCAGGCGCCGGACTCGCGCGGCGTGGACCCGTTGCCGTGCGCGACCGTCACCAGCACGGCGCGGCCGTCGCGCGCGACTCGGGCGGCCAGCTCACCGACCATGTCGACGGCCGGCTTCGGCATTCGGTCAGGCATGCGGCCCCGCACGTGCGCGAAGGTCCTCGACGGCGGCCAGGATCCGCTCGTCGGTGGCGGGGGCGTCGAGGCGCGGCGCGAAACGGTAGTCGGCCACGCTGGCGACAGCGTCGCGCAACGCATGGAACGCCGACAGCGCCAGCATGAACGGCGGCTCCCCCACGGCCTTCGAACGGTAGATCGTCTCCTCGCGATTGGGCGCGTCGAAGAAATCGACGCGGAAGTGCGCGGGCACGTCGTGCGCCGTGGGAATCTTGTACGTCGAGGGCGCGTGCGTCTTCAGCTCGCCCTGGTCGTTCCACCACAGTTCCTCCAGCGCCAGCCAGCCCCAGCCCTGGATGAAGCCGCCCTCGATCTGGCCCAGGTCGAGCGCGGGATTGAGCGAGGCGCCGGCGTCGTGCAGGATGTCGACCGCCAGCAGCCGGTGCTCGCCGGTCAGCGTGTCGATCGCGACCTCCGACACCGCGGCGCCGTACGCGAAATAGAAGAACGGACGGCCCGACAGCGTATGGCGATCGTAATGGATCTTCGGCGTCGCGTAGAAGCCCGTCGCCGACAGCTGCACGCGCGCCATGTACGCCATTTTCGCCAGTTCCGCGAACGGGAGCGTCCGGGTGCCGGCGGTCACGACGCCATCGGCGAATTCGACCGCTTGCGCAGCGCAGTCGAACCGTGCGGCGGCGAACGCGGCGAGCCGCTCGCGCAGCGTCGTTGCCGCGTCGCGCGCCGCCATGCCGTTCAGGTCGCTGCCCGACGATGCGGCGGTCGGCGACGCATTGGGCACCTTGCTCGTGTCGGACGCGGACACGCGGACGCTCGCCAGCGGCACCCCCATTTCCTGCGCCACCACCTGCGCCACCTTGGTGAACAGCCCCTGGCCCATTTCGGTGCCGCCGTGGTTGATGAGCAGCGTGCCGTCGTTATACAGGTGCAAGAGCGCCCCGGCCTGGTTGTAGTGCGTGGCGGTGAACGAAATGCCGAACTTCACCGGCGTCAGCGCGATGCCGCGCTTGATCACCGGGTTCGCGCGGTTCCACTCCCTGATCGCCGCGCGCCGGTGCCGGTAGCGCGACGACGCTTCGAGCTGCGCGATGATGTCCGGCGCGATGTTGTCGTCGACCGTCATGCCGTACGGCGTGACGTTGCGCGACGTCGTCCCGTAGAGGTTGGCGATCCGCACGTCGAGCGGATCGCGGCCGAGCGCGTGCGCCACCTCGTCGATCACGTGCTCGATCGGGAACATGCCCTGCGGACCGCCGAAGCCGCGGAACGCCGTGTCGGAGACGGTGTTCGTCTTGCAGCGGAAGCTGTGCAGCGCGACGTCGGGCAGCCAGTACGCATTGTCCGCATGGAACACCGCGCGGTCGTTCACCGGGCCCGACAGGTCGGCGGAAAAGCCGCAGCGCGACGCGAGCGTCAGGTCCAGTCCCAGGATGCGTCCGTCGTCGTCGAAGCCGACGTCGTAGGCGTACGCGAACGCATGCCGCTTGCCGGTGGACCGCATGTCCTCGTCGCGGTCGAGCCGCAGCTTGGCGGCACGCCCGGTCTTCCGGGCGACGATTGCGGCAACACAGCCGTACAGCGACATCTGCGTTTCCTTGCCGCCGAAACCGCCGCCCATGCGCCGGCAACAGACGACGACATCGTGCGCGGCGATGGAAAGCGCGCGCGCGACCATGTGCTGCACCTCGCCCGGATGCTGCGTGGACGTGTGGATCAGCACGCCGCCGTGCTCGCGCGGAATGGCCAGCGCGATCTGGCCTTCCAGGTAGAAATGATCCTGGCCGCCGGCGCGCACGGTGCGGCGCAGCCGGTGCGGCGCCCGCGCCAGCGCGGCGGCGGCGTCGCCGCGCGTCACGTGCACCGGCGGCAGCACGTACGATTCGGCGGCGAGCGCTTCGTCGATCGTCAGGATCGGCGGCAGCGCTTCGAGATCGAATTTCGCCAGCTTCGCTGCCCGCCGCGCGGCGTCGACATCGGTGGCCGCGACGGCGAACACCGGCTGTCCGGCGAACTCGACGAGCGTCGTGGCGAAAATCGGATCGTCGCGCTGGATCGGCCCGACGTCGTTGACGCCGGGAATGTCGGCGGCGGTGATCACCGCCACGACGCCGGGCGCCGCCCGTACCGCAGCGAGATCGAGTCCGCGCAGCCGCGCGTGGGCGATGGGGCTGACGCCGACGGCGACATGCAACATGTCGCGCGGCTCCGGCAGGTCGTCGGTGTACTGCGCTTCGCCGGCGACGTGCAGCGCCGCGGAGTCGTGCGCGACGCGCGCGCCGACGATGGCCGCCGGATGCTGCGGACGGCGAACGACGGCGGGCGAATCGGGCGCGTTCATGCTACGACCCCCACGCTTGCGGCTGGCGCCGCTGCGCTGCCCCCCAGGGGGCGCGGTTCGCGCCTTGGGGCGGCCCGGCGGCGCTCACGCGGCCTCGTCCACGTTCAGCGCCGCCGCCTGGTCGACGCGCGTCAGCAGCGGCTGTCCGGACGTCTCGAGCCGGAACCGCCGCAGCAGGTTGGACAGCACGGCGCGCCGGTAGCCGGCGCTGGCGCGCATGTCGCCGATCGGCGTGAATTCGGCCGCCAGCGCGCGGACGGCGGCGTCGGCCGTCGCGTCGTCCCAGCGGCGGCCGGCGAGTGTCGCTTCGGTCGCCGTCGCGCGCTTCGGCGTGGCGGCGACGCCGCCGCAACCGATGCGGGCGGAGACGATGCGCGTGCCATCGAGCTCGAGCGCGAAGCAGGCGAAGACGGCGGAGATATCCTGGTCGTAGCGCTTGCTGATCTTGTACGCGCGGACGAGCGCCCCCGGCATGCGGCGCGGGACGCGCACCCAGGCGACGAATTCGCCCGGCTGCAGCGCCGTCTTCTGGTAGGCGACGTAGAGATCCGGCAACGGCAGCTCGCGCGTCGCGTCGCCGCGGCGCAGGACCACGGTGGCGTCGAGCGCCATCAGCGCCGGCATGGAGTCGCCGATCGGCGAGCCGTTGGCGATGTTGCCGGCGAGCGTGCCGCTGTTGCGGATCGGAACCGACGCGAAGCGCGCCCAGGCTTCGCGCAGTTCCGGCCAATCGCGCTCGAGCGCGGCGAACGCGTCCGTCAGCGTGACGCCGGCCCCGATTTCCAGATGGGTGTCCGTTTCGCGGACGACCGCCAGGTCGACGACGTCGCCCGTATGGATGACGTCGCCCAGGTCGCGATGCTGCTTGGTGACCCACAGGCCGACGTCGGTCGCGCCGGCGACGATGCGGGCGTCCGGGTGTTCGACGAGCAGCGCCGCGAGCGCGTCGCTGTCGGCCGGCGACCACCAGCGCCGACCGCCCGCCTCGTAGGCGAAGGTGCCGGTATCCGCCAGCGCGGCGAGCTGCGCGCAGAGGAGCTCCTCCTCCGGATCGATGACCCGGCTCTGGTCGGCGGCGACGCCGGGACCGCGCCAGCCGGCGGCGCCCGGCGCGGAGGCGACGTCGTACATCGCCTGCGCCGCCGCGACGATCGGACGGTAGCCGGTGCAGCGGCAGAGATTGCCGGACAGCGCGTCCTCGATGGCGGCGCGATCGGGGCGATGCGCGTTCTTGTAGAGACCGAAGAGGCTCATCGCGAACCCCGGCGTGCAGAAGCCGCACTGCGAGCCGTGGCAGTCGACCAGCGCGCATTGGACCGGATGCAGCGCGCCGGCGGACGACTTGAGCGCCTCGACGGTGAACACGGCCTTGCCCGCGACCGACGGCAGCAGCCGGATGCAGGCGTTGACCGGTTTCCATTCGAGGTGGCGGGCGCCCCCCGCCGGCTGCGCCACGACGACGGTGCAGGCACCGCAATCGCCTTCGGCGCAGCCTTCCTTGGTGCCCATGAGCCGCCGATGGTCGCGCAGGAAGGCCAGCAGCGTCGTCTGCGGCGCGACGCCTTCCACCGCCACGGGATCGCCGTTGAGCAGGAAGCGAATCGGTGCGCGGACAGGAGAGGAGGGAACCGCCGCCATGGGCGCCAATCGCGGGAGCCGGAGCGGGGTCCGGGGAGGCTCAATCCTCGTCCGGGCGTTGCCGGTTGTCAACAGCGGGACGGCGGCGTTTTGCATACCGGATGAGCGGAACGGCGGCGCGGGGCCGCGACCGGCGGATCGCTATGGCACGCGCCGTGGCGGCGGCACCGCTTTGGGTCGCCGCCGCACCGGAATGAGACGCGGCGCGCCAGATCGTGCATACACGATTGAGCGCATCGGTTATGCGCGATGGCATTGACCCGCGCCGGCCGCCGACCTATGCTCGATCGCCATGGCGGAACGCAGGCGCAAGGCGGCGGGCAAGGCGGGTGCGGAGGCGCGCATCTGCGACGCCGTGCGCACGGCGATCCTCGAGCGCCGCCTGGCGCCCGGAACCAAGATGCAGGAAATTCCGCTCGGCGCGTTCTTCGGCGTCTCGCGGACCATCGTGCGGCAGGCGCTGCGCACGCTGGCGCACGAGGGCATCATCGCGTTGCGCGACCGGCGCGTGGCCGTGGTGGCGCGGCCGTCGGCGGCCGACGTCGCGCATGTATTCGCCGCGCGGCGCGCCATCGAGTCGGCGGTCGTGGCCGAAGCCTGCCGGCAGGCCACGCGGGCGGAGATCGCCGCGCTGCGCCAGCTGGTGCGCGGCGAGGAAGCCGCCTACCGCCGCGGCGACCGCGCCGGGGGCTTGAAGCTGTCGCTCGGCTTCCATCGCCGCTTGGGCGAGCTCGCCGGCAATCCGGTCCTCGATCGCTACCTGTCGGAGCTCGTGCTGCAGACCTCACTCGCCGTCGCCCTCTACGAGCAGCCCGACCGCGTTCCCGCGCATGCGGATCATCTCGCACTGCTGGAGGCGATCGCCAAGCGCGATGTCAGGCGCGCGATGCGCCTGATGACCGATCATCTCGAGGATCTCGAGCGCGACCTCGACCTGCAGGCGGTGCCGGCGACGCCGTCGCTGGCGGCGATCTTCGGCGCACGATGAGCGCGCGGCGGATCATGCGCGTTACCCGGCAGGAATGGTCACGAGCGGCCAATCCACCCTGCCGTGAAGCACGAGGACGAAAGCGAGGAACGGCCGCCGTCCGTTACGGTGCCACTTCCTTCCATCCGGCGCCGGGGTCGAACGCCGACATCCTGGCGCCGATCGCGGTGGAATCCTTGCCGAGATCCTTCTCGTAGACCTTGCCGTTGTGGCTGACGATGAACGTCATCACGCCGCTCGCGCCGAAGTCGGCGGGGTAGGCGACCATCGCGAAGCCGGCGATCATGCGGCCGTTGATCACGTAGCTGTAGGCGCCGCCCGGCGCATTCTTTCCCTGGCGCGTCAGGATCCTGAAGCGATAACCGCGGTAGGGGTCGCCCGCCGAGTGTCCCTTGAGGTAGCCGGCGCTCTCGGCGATCAGCGGCCCGAACGGGCTCGCCTCGTCGCCGTTTGCGGCGTCGGCGGGCCAGTACAGCCCGTCGTGCTTGCCCGGCGTGCTGGCGATCTTCTGCGCGTACTGCGAGCACGTCGTCGCCGTCGCGATCGCGCGCGGCGTACGCGCGCTGCGCATCGATGTACGCGCGCAGCACGTAGATGGCGTTGCGTTCGTTGCCGCCGATGCGGCGATTGACGATCTCGTCCGCGCCTTCCTCGGTGGCGAAGCGCCAGCGGTCGCCCGCGCGGACGAGGGGAATGGGCACCGGCCACGCCTCGTCGCCGATCACGCAGCACCCGACGGTCCGGGCTCGGCGTCTGCAGCACGCGCAGCGTCTGCATGGCCGCAAGAATCTTCGCCCGCGTGGCGCTGGCCGCCGCGCGATCGGAACTGTTGACGAGGTTCTTGTGATCTTCGCCGAAGATCGCGACCATCGCCGAGTCGCTGTCGGCCTTCAGCGCGGCCATCAGCGCATCGACCGCCGCTTCCGGCGTCGCGAACGTATCCTGCGGAGCGGCGGTCGCGGCGAGCGGCACGGCCACCAGCAGCGCCAGCGCCAGCCGGCGGACGAAGGACCAAAGGTGGGTGATGTTCATGACGGATGCCTTGCTTTCGACTGAAGGGAATGGGTGCATGAGGATTCTCCGGCCGTCAACGACGCCGCCACCGCCGCCGCGCCCACCGCCCCCCGCCGCGCACCGCCGCCCCACCGCCGCGCGCGCACCGCCGCCGCTCGACATCGGACGCGCCCCCGCACTGGACATCGAACTGCGGCTCGAAGCGCCGCGGGAGCTGTCCATCTGCGTTTGCCGCCCGGAACCGTAGCCACCGAACGCGTCGCCGCCTGCGGCGCCCCGGCCGCCGCCGCCATAGCTGTCGCGCGGCGACGCGCTGAACGAGCCCGGCGCTTCGCGCGATCCCGCGCTGGCGCGCGCGCCGCCGCCGGCAGGCTGCGCCGACGCCCGTGCGCCGCTTCCCGCGGCCGACGCATAGCCGCCACCCCCGCCGCTCCCGCGCGCATCGCCTACGCGCGCGGTGGGTCCCGTCTTGCCGACGGAGCTGCTGACCTGGCCGGGCTGCTTGTTCGACTTCCACGCGGCGCCGCCGCCTGCCGGCTGCTGGCCCGGGCGGTTGATGTTGCCGGTGTTGATGTTGCCCGTGTTGATGTTCGTGTTGCGATCGATGTTGATGTTGGCATTGCCGCCGTAGTGCGTGGCGTAGTGGCCGCCGTTCCAGGCCGCGCCGATCGCCGCGCCCCAGATGATGCCGGTGGCGAGCGCGGCACCGGGCGGGTACGGGTAGTAGTACGACGGGTAGGGCGTCGGGTAGTAGCCCCATACGGGTCGCCGATCCGTAAACGACGACGGTCGCCGGGTTGTATTGCGGCACGTAGATCACCTGCGGATCGGCCGGGGCGATGGTGACGATCTCCTTCTCGACCACCACGACCTGCTTGTCGTCGGACTTCAGGTTGCCCGCGGCCTGCGCCTTGCGGCGAAAGACCTGGATGGCGTCCAGCACCGCGCCCTGATCGGCGACGACCGCTTCGCCGAGCGCGCTCGTCCAGTCGAGATCGGCGCTCATCATCTTCACCACGTCGGGGTAGTTGAGCAGCGACTTGACCGCGTCGTCCCACTTTTCGTCGACGGGAAGCTTGGGATCGGCCTTCCGCTTGTCGAGAAAGCGATCCGCCTGCACGAGCTGCAGCGGATTGGTCGAAGCCGGCAGGATGATCGCGACCAGATCGTCCGGATAGAGCGCGATCGGGCCGACGAGCTGTGGCGATCTCCTCGGCCGGATGGCGCCGGCGCCGCGCCCCCCGACGCCGCCGGGGCCTGCGCGAGGGCATTCATCGCGAAGACGAACAGGGCGATGACCACCAGCAGGTCAAGCCGGCGCGAGGCGCCCTGGCGAACAGCGGGCGTGAAAATCTGACGAACATTCATCATGCGTGCTCCGAGTCTTGACTGCACTGTGCGCATCCTGGCGACCGACCGCGATCTCCCCGAAAGCTTCGACGACCACTTGACGCTGCCGGATAGACGAATTGCTGCGCGGCCGCCGGCGAGGCCGGTGGCGCCGTCAACGCCCGCATCCATGGCGGTTCCCGTTTCATTCGGCGGCTTCCGCGGCAATGCCGCCACCACCGGCAGCCACCGATGCGCGTGCGCGGGTGGCGACGCCTTTCACTTCTGCTTGGCCGCCGGCTTCGGCGCCGGCTCGACGCGACAGCGCGATCGCTTCGGTGTAGGTGACCTCCACCTGGTCGCCTTTTTTCACGACCTTGAACTGGTCAGGGTTCTGCACATCGAGCGTCACGACGTTGCCCCTGCGGACCCTTGAGCGTGATCGTGCTTTTCTGCGGATCGACGCCGACGACGTCGGCGATCGCGGTGACCTGCCGCGCGCCGGCAACGGCCGGCCGTTCGCCGGGCTTCGCCTTGCCGACCTCCTCGCGCACCGTCACGTCGCCGGCGCCGGCCTTGGTCTTCCTGAGCTCGAGCGTGAGCGCCTGCGCGTAGCGCGCGACGACGAAATCGCCGAGCTTGATCTGGTCGAAGTTCTTGACCTCGGCGCCCGCGACGACGTCGATGGCGTCGCCCTTCGGCCCCTTTCAGCGTCAGCGTGCGCGTCGCCTTGTCGATGGCGACGACCTGGGCGGAGACTTCCACCGCGCGGACGACGGCCGCCTTGCCCGGCTCGCTGGCGACGGCAACGCCGGCGGCTGGCGCCGGTTGCTGCGCGAACGCGGTTGCGGCCAGGGCCGCCGCGAACAAGTGCCAACGCGAATGTCGATCCTGTTTTCATCCAATGACTCCGTCGTTTCAAGTAGAAAGGGTCAACCCAACATGCGGCAAACGTGCGAATGATACCGCGTACCCGCCCGGGTACTTGTCGACATTATTCACGGGGGCCATGATGGCGTTGGACATTTCCGGACATTGGCTGGACGTTACGGGACAACAGTCGATATGCTGTTTGCGTGACATCAACCAAGCGACATTCAGGCGGTGCGGCACGACCGCCGCGTCGCAAGGCCGCCGAGGCGACGCTGCGCATCGGCGCCACGATGGCGCTACCGGCGGTGCTGCGAAGCCTCGGCGCCAGATCCGGCCGAACTGCTGGCCGAGGCGGGGTTCGACGTCAGGCTCTTCGACGACCCCGACAACCTGATTTCCTTCGCGGCGCGCGGCCGGCTGGTGCAGTCATTGCGTGGCCAGGACGGGCTGCCCGCATCTGGGACTGCTGGTCGGTCAGCAGGGCGGCTTGATGTCGCTGGGGCTCGTCGGCCTGCTGGTGAAGTACTCGCCGGACGTGGGAACGGCGCTGCGCAGCCTCGTGCGATACCTGCATCTTCACGTCCGCGGCGCGGCGACGACGCTGACGGTGGACGGCGAACTGGCGATGCTGGGCTATGAAATCCACCAGCCGCGGGTCGAGGCCGTCGATCAGGTCGGCGACGGCGCGCTCGCGCTGCTGTTCAACATCATGCGCACGTTGTGTGGCCCCGAATGGAAGCCCGTCGAGGTACGGTTTGCCCACCGCAGGCCGGACGATGTCGGGCCGTTCCGCAGGTTCTTCCGGGTGCCCTTGCGCTTCGACGCCGAGCGGTACCTGCTGGTGTTCTCCGCGGATTGGTTGAATCGCCGTTTGCCCGAAACCGATCCCGAACTGCGCCGCCTGCTGCAAAAGCAGATCGACGCGATCGACGTCCGGCACGGCGACGATTTCCCGGAGCAGGTGCGCAGCGTGCTGCGCACGGCGCTCGTCACCGGTCAGGGCAGGGCCGACCAGGTCGCCGCGCTTTTCTCGATGCACAGTCGCACGCTGAATCGACGCCTGAACGACTTCGGCACCAGGTTCCAGGAACTCGTGGACGAGGGCCGTTTCGAGATTGCCCGGCAGATGCTCGAGGACTCGCGCGATGGACGTGAGCCAGATCGCCGCGTCGCTCGACTATGCCGACGCGAGTGCCTTCACCCGGGCGTTCCGGCGCTGGAGCGGTACCACGCCGGCCCGCTGGCGAGCGACGCGGAATCGCGCTGCGTAAAGGGGATGGCGTGGCGCCGTCGCTAGAGGCAGCGCACCCGTTCCTGCCTTAGCAGCCCCAAAAGGCCGCCGCTCACCGGGGCGGCGCACTGTCCGTGGGTTCCCCGATCACCGTCCCCCGCGGCTGGAACGGCAGGCCCCGGAGGAAGTTGTCGCTGTCCGACCTGGCCGCCTGCGCGGCGAGTTCGGCGGCCTCCGCGTAGCCCATGGGGCTCTTGCCCATCCCGATCTCGAGCAGCCGGGTCGCGTCGTTCACACGCACGCTGAACTTGCCCATGTTGAAGAGGACGTACATCGCGAAGAGATTGTCGAAGTCCTTGTAGTAACCCTGTTCCTGGCGGAAGTCGCGGGACAGGACGGACGGGAACCGGTTGGGCAGGTCCTTGAACGCCACCTTTACGTCCTCGTGCGGGTCCATGTACGTCGATTCCTCGTACTTCCGGTACAGCACGACGTCAAGTCCGTAGCCCCGCGCGTGCCACGCCTTCAGCAGCTTCATCGCCATCTCGGTGGGAATGTTGGCGTTGACGGCCGCCACCATGCGCGTCCGCGCCGGCAGGAGCCGCGCGCTCGTCACCTCGAGGTCGGCATACCCGGCGCCGTACTTGAAGCCCGCGCCGATGGTCTTGGCGCAATTCAGGCGCAGGTAGTCGTACTTGATCTCGCCGTCGTGGTACTCGGTGTTCCGGACTCGACGGTGATAGTCGTCGTTGATGCGCCCGAAGAAGGCGGCCAGTGCTTCCTTCTCCCTGGCGGGCACGCCGTAGACGCGCACGCCGACCACCGATCGCTTGTAGATCTCGCCGAAATCAAGGCCGAACGAGGCCCTTTCGCCGAGCGACGACGCGGTACCGAACAGGTATTCCTTCTTCGGGATCCTGACCATGAGGTCGGCGGTATGAAAGCTCGCCTCGTGCTCGGGCCTCCGGTCGGCGTAGAAATTCGCCGAGTACACGACATCATCGCCGGGCGGCTGGCCACGGATCGCCAGCGCGAGGTGGCCCGCCGAGCCGCCCTTGGAGGTGCCGAAGCTGATCAGCAACTCCATGTCGTACGGGTCCTGGCGCAGGACGTCCGCGATCGCGTCGACGTTGGCGGGTGCCGGTCCGCCCCGGGTACCGAAGTCGGCGGCTGCGACATCCGCGGCAGCCACGAGCGCCGCGATCACGCACCAAACCTTCGCTTGCATCCTCGTCGCTCCCCCGAATCCGGACAGTCGCTGCAGCGCAGAGGCCGCGTCGCCTTTGCCGCAAAGGCGAGCATGGCCATTTCCGGCCGATCGCTCAAGTGCCAATTGTCGTCAATCCGCGGCGACGGGTGCCGCTTTCGTCCCGATCAGCCGCAACGCTTCGATGCGCATCGTGGCTTCGGGAAAAAACAAAGGGCCCCGTTCGGGGCCCTTTGCCTGTTGCTGCGAAGCGCGGGAGGACTACTTGCCCGCGGCCTTCGTGACTTCGGCGAGCAGCGCGTCGGCGCCCTTGTTGCTGACGTTGGCCTTGATCAGGATGTCCGGCGGCAGCACCGTCTTGCCGTAGTAGGCCTTGTTCCATTCGTCCGACAGGTTGACGAGCGTGCCGTCGAGGTTAAGCCCGCCGTACACACCCTTCGCCCGCGTGAACGTGATGAGGTCCGCCGCGACGTCGGACTTGGCGCCCGCGCCGACCGGACCGGCCGCGACACTGGCGTCGCCGCCCATCTTGAAGTTGGCCGCCAGCAGCGAGTTCAAGCCCTTGTCCGTCATCACGAGCGTGACCATTTCCGACACGGCGACGCCGGCCTGGAAGCCCACGCTGGCGGTGGCCATCGTGTAGAACGACGGGCCGACCCACTTGCTGCCCGCCTTGGCGACGACGATCGCACGGCCGCCGGAGCCGCCGATGATGAAGCCGGCCTTGACGATTTCGGGCGCGATGATCACGGCCTTCGCCCGGCCGAAGTTCTGCTGCAGCCACTTCATTTCCGGATCACGCATGAAGTTCGACAGCGTCGTCGCCGACTGGTTGACCAGCACCTGCTGGTCGCCCTGCGCGAACGCCGACGTCGCGGTGAAGCCGACGGCGGCCGCGGCCACCATTGTTGCACTTGCCATTCTCTGCAGTAGCTTGCTCATGGTCGTACCCTCTCTTGTAGATGCGGGCTCTGTGGGCCCGCGATTGCAAACGCGGACATCCGGGCGTCGCGCGTCAGCGCAGCAGCTCGATGCCCGTCGAAGTCACCCGCACGCGGTCGCCGATGCGCAATCCCGGCGCCGACGTTTGCTGTACGGTGGCGTAGGAGCCGTCGTCGTAACGCACGCCGATCTGCCAGACGAGCGATTGATCCTTGCTCGCCAGCTCGTTGCCGACGAAGCCGCCGCCGATGGCGCCGACGACCGTCGCCACCGTCTTGCCCGTGCCGCCGCCGATCAGGCTGCCCAGTCCGCCGCCGATCAGTGCGCCGCCGATGGCGCCGACGGCGTTCGGGACGTTCTGGACCGTATGCGTCTGGATCGATTCGACGGTGCCGACGCGCGCCGCAGGCATCTGGCTGACCTCGTAGGCCGGCGGCGTGCTGCAGCCGGCCAGCAACAGGGCCGCGCTGGCGGCGATGGCGGCGAACGATTGCCGCCAGTGTGCGAATTTCATCATTGTGACTCTCCTACCTTGGTCTTTAGGGGCAAGCGTTGGACGTTCGGCTCGCGTAGTTTGGTTTCGCCGCGGCCGCACGCCAGGGCGCCGGCGGCGCGCACTTGTTAGTCGGGGATCGAATAGAGGAGGTACATCGCGGCCAGCAGGCCCGACGGGCGGCCGAGCTTGCCGAGCCAGGTCGCGAAGATCGTCTCGATGTCGCCGCCCATGTACACCTGCGTCAGCGCCCTGTTCACTTCGAGGCGCAGCGCGGAGTCGTTGCGCGGCAACGCGAACGCATACGGCTCGATCGACAGATCCTCGGCGAGCATCGCGAGCTTGGCGGGCTCCTTCGCCTGCGCGGCGAGACCGATCAGCTTGATCTTGTCGCCGGCATAGGCATCGACGCTGCCCGACTCGAGCATCGCCACGCCTTCGTTGGCATTGCTGATCGGCACGATCGTCGCGTTGACGAGGCGCCGCTCCAGCGTGGCCTTCAGGCGGGCCTCGGTCGTCGTGCCGGTCAGCACGGCGATCTTCTTGCCGGCCATGTCGGCGAGCTTGTTGACCGGCGAATCCGTCTTGACGAGGAAGCCGCCGCCGTCGACGAAGATCAGGTTGGAGAAGTCGACATTGGCGAGCCGGGAGAGTGTCTGCGTCGTGTTCGCGCACTCGATGTCCGCCCGGCCGGACGCGACCATCTGCAGCCGCTCGGTCACCGACCCGATCAGCCAGTTGACCTTGAGGTTGGGCTCGCCCACGGCGCGGCCGATCTGCGCGATCACGCGCTTGCAGATATCGATCGAATAGCCGGCGGGCTCGTTGTTCGGTCCCACGAATGAAAACGGCAGCGAGTCGCCGGAGAATCCGACGTTGATCGCCTTGGCTGCCTTGATCCTGGCCAGCGTGTTGGGCGC
The DNA here is from genome assembly GCA_963823475.1 of uncultured beta proteobacterium. GTDB lineage: Bacteria > Pseudomonadota > Gammaproteobacteria > Burkholderiales > Casimicrobiaceae > VBCG01. The sequence goes on along the minus strand of CAWGLS010000001.1, from coordinate 73,824 downwards.
CGTCTGAGCCTCGACGCCGCCGGCGAGCAGGCTCGCGACGACGAACATACCAATGAGGAATCTGTTCACGATGGGGACCTTGGAGGTGGGAAGGGGGGGTGCGCTGCCGGCGGGCATTGCGCGCGGCACACCCGGCTTGGCGGGCGGCCAATGTTGTACACATGCACAACCAGCAAGTTTACACCATGCCCCCCAAAAGCCGGCACCCGTCCTCGCCGGCCGTCATGCGACACCGCGCCAGGGAGCGTCGATGCCCTTCCGGTCGCTCCGGTACCGGGCTCGCGCACCCGGCGCGAGCGAAGCGTCGCGAAGCCCGGCAGCACGCCGCGCTGCGGCGACGAAAGGCGGCCCTCGCATGCTAAACTCCGCGCCGCCGCCACCCGCCACACGCCTGCCGTTCCCTATGGCTACATCGCGCCTGGTTCTTGCCCTTGTTGCCGGATGCCTATTCGCGGGTGCCGCGGCGGCGGCGTCGCCGACGCTCGACCGCATCAAGGCCAGCGGCACCGTGACGTTCGGCTACCGCGACGGCGCCGCACCATTTTCGGTCAGGCAACGCAACGGCCAGGTTCGCGGCTACTCGGTCGAGTTGTGCGAAAAGGTCGCGGTGGCGATCGGCCGCTCGCTGGGCCTGCCCAATCTCAAGGTGGCGTGGCGTCCGGTGGACAGCGAGACGCGGATCACCGACGTCGTCGCCCGCCGGATCGACGCCGAGTGCGGCACCACCACCATCACGCTGTCGCGGATGGAGCGCGTGGACTTCAGCGTGCCGATCTTCGTCGACGGCGGCAGCGCGCTGGTGCGCGCCGGCAAGGATGCGCCATCGCGCGTCGGCGACCTGGCCGGCAAGCGCATCGCCGTGATGCCCGATACGACCACCGCGACGGCGTTGAAGCGGGCGCTTGCCGTCAGCGGCGCGCACCGCCACGCTCGTTCCGGTCAAGGATGGCGCCGAGGGCGTGGCCGCCGTGCTCGCCGCCAAGGCGGATGCCTACGCGTCGGACCGCATGCTGCTGACGCAGCTCAAGTCGGCGGATGCGCGCGGCGCCGACCTCGCGTTCATCCAGGATGACTTTTCGTTCGAGCCCTACGCGCTCGTGCTGCCGCGCGACGATCCCGAGTTCCGCCTCCTCGTCAACCGCACGCTCACGGCGCTCTACAAGTCGGGCGGAATCGACCCGATCTTCATCCAGTGGCTGGCGCCGTTCGGCACGCCGGGCCCGTTGCTGAACGCGATGTTCTACCTCAACTCGTTGCCGGATTGACGATGCATACGCTGGTCGCCGCCCTCCTGATGTCACTGGCCTTCGCCGCGGCGAACGCGTGGGCGCAGGGCACGGTGCGGCCGCCGTGCAATGGCGCCTGCGGCGTCATCGAGTCCATCGTGCCCGTCACGGAACGGCAGACGTGGACGCCGCTCGGTTCGGTGACGCCGGGATCGATGGGTGTGGCGGGCCTTTCCAGCATGTCGGGCTCGTCGACGCAGATGGTCATCGGCCCCGGCTTCACGAACCAGGGCATGGTCGTGCTCGGTTCCGCCGGCGGTGCCATCTACGCGCAGCGGCCCAACGAGTACCGGCGCCAGCGGTGGGACGTCACGCTCAAGATGGACAGCGGACCGGCGCGCGTCGTGTCGCTCGGCTACGAGCCGCTGTTCGTGCAGGAGGGCGACTACGTGCGCGTTTCCGGCAACAACATCGAGCTCGTCAATCCTTGAGCGGAATGCGCCGCGCATCATCGTCTGCGCCTGCTCGCGGTCCGCGGACTGGCCCGGGAAGCATGAGCCACGAGCACCCGAGAGACGCCAATGGCGACCGCGGGCAACGCAGCAGTCCCGTGCCGGCGATTCGCGTGCGCGCGGCGATGGCAACGAGCGATCGTCCGGCGAGGTAGCCGATGACGGCCGCGGCGCTCGCCGTCACCGCGTCGCCCGACGGCCGGACCGTCCTCGCGCTGTCGGGCCGGCTCGACGCCACGACGATCCCCGACGTCTGGCGGCAGGCGCTGAGCGCCGTGCAGGGCGCTGGCTCGGGCGCCGTGGTCGTCGACGCCGCGGGTGTCGACTATTGCGACGGCGCCGGCATCGCGCTGCTGGTCGACCTGCTGCGTCAGCCGCGTGCCTCGCCGGTCGAACTGGCGAACCTGAGCCCCGCCTACACGGCGCTGCTGCGCCAGTTCGATCCGCAGACGCTCGACCACGATCTCGACCCCGAGCCCCCGCGGCGGCCGGCGATCGAGGAGATCGGCCGCACGACGACGATCGTGCTGCGCGACATGCGCACGCAGATCGAATTCCTGGGGCAGAGCACGGCGGCGCTGGCGAGCGCGATCCGCCACCCGTCGACGGTCCGCTGGCGCGACGTCGCGCTGATCTGCGAGCGGGCGGGCGTCGACGCGCTGCCCATCGTCGCGCTCATCTCGTTCCTGCTGGGCTTGATCCTCGCGTTCCAGTCGGCGATACCGATGAAGAAATTCGGCGCGGAGATCTTCGTGGCCGACCTGATCGGCCTGTCGATGTTGCGCGAACTGGGTGCGCTGATGACGGCGATCCTGCTGGCCGGACGCTCGGGCGCGGCGTTCGCGGCCGAGATCGGGACGATGCGCGTCAACCAGGAAATCGACGCGCTGACGACGATGGGCCTCGACCCCGTGAAGTTTCTGGTCACGACGCGCGTCATCGCCGCCGTCTTGATGACGCCGCTGCTGACGCTGTTCGCCAATCTCGTCGGCCTGCTGGGCGGCGCGCTGACGATGCAGTCGTTCGGCATTCCCTTCGTCACGTTCGTGCAGGAGGTCGAGGGAATCGTCACGTTCCAGGACTTCATGGCGGGCTGGGTGAAGTCGTTCGTGTTCGCGCTGCTGATCGCCGGCATCGGCTGCCTGCGCGGCCTGCAGACCGGCGCCGGCGCGTCCGCCGTCGGCGATGCCGCCACTCGCGCCGTAGTCTCCGGCATCGTGCTGATCGTCGTCGTCGATGGCGTGTTCGCCGTCCTGTACTTCCTGCTGGGCATCTGACATGGAACCGGGCGAAGTCATCATCCGCGTGGAGGACCTGACGGCCGGCTACGACGACCGCACGGTCCTCGAGCACGTCACGTTCGACGTGCGCCGCGGCGAGGTGTTCGTCATCCTCGGCGGCTCCGGCTGCGGCAAGAGCACGCTGCTGAAGCACATGATCGGGCTCTACCCGCCGGTCGCCGGCCACGTGCTGATCGACGGCGCCGACATCGTCACGGCCGACGGCGACGCGCGCGATGCGATCCTGCGCAGGTTCGGCGTCATGTACCAGTCCGGCGCGCTGTTCGGCTCGATGACGCTGCTCGAGAACGTGCGGCTGCCGCTGGAGGCGTTCACCGACCTCGACCTCCGGCAGATGGACCTCGTCTCCCGGATGAAGCTCGACCTGGTCGGCCTCGTCCAGTTCACCGGGCACCTGCCCGCGGAGATTTCCGGCGGCATGCAAAAGCGCGCCGCCATCGCGCGCGCGATGGCGCTCGATCCGCAGATCCTGTTCCTCGACGAGCCGTCGGCGGGACTCGACCCGATCACGTCGGCCGAACTCGACGCGCTGGTCCGCCGGCTCGCGGACAGCCTGGGCGTGACGTTCGTCATCGTCACGCACGAGCTGGCCAGCATCTATGCGATCGCCGATCGTGTCATCATGCTGGACAAGCGCGTGAAAGGCATCATCGCGGAGGGCGACCCGCGGCGGTTGCGCGACGAGAGCACCGATCCCTATGTCCGCCAGTTCTTCCACCGCGAAGCCGAAGTGGCCGCCGCGTAGCATGATGAGACGACGATGAGCCAGAAGGCCAACTACTTCAAGCTCGGCCTCTTCGTGATCGGCGCCATGGTCGCCGGCATCCTGGTGCTCGTCATCATCGGCACCGGGCGCTTCTTCGAGCGGCGCGTCATCATCGAGACCTATTTCAAGGAATCGGTGCAGGGACTCGATGTCGGATCGAAGCTCAAGTTGCGCGGCGTCGTCATCGGCGAGGTGACGAAGATCAGCTTCACGTACGTCTACTACCAGCTCGACCTCCCGATCACCCAGCGCGACCGCTACGTGCTGGTCGAGGCGCAGCTGCAGACGCGCCTGGTCGGCGGCCGCGCGGCGGCCGGCGACATGACCAATCCGGAGAGCGCGACGATGGAGGTCGAGAAGGGACTGCGGCTGCGGCTGGCGCCGCAGGGCATCACCGGCACCAGCTACCTCGAGATGGACTACATCGAGCCGCCGCCGGCCGTGCTGACGATCAACTGGGAACCGCGCAACGTCTACATCCCGAGCGCGCCGTCGACGGTGACGGCGATCGTCAACGCGGCGCAGGACATCATGGAGCGCCTGCACCGCGTCGATTTCGAGGCGACGATCGCGCACATCAACCGTCTGCTCGACACGACCAACGACCGCGTCGCCGCCATCGACACCAAGTCGCTGACGGAGCGGGCCGAGCGCACGCTCGGCAAGCTGGACGCGACGCTGGACGCGCTGCAGGCCAAGAAGGTTTCCGACGAGGCGACGGCGCTGCTGTCCGAGCTGCGCCAGTCCAATGCCGAGTTGAAGAAGACGCTCGCCAATCCTGCGCTGCAGAAGATCCCCGAGGACACGCAGGCCGCGATGGCGCGCATCAAGGAACTGGTGTCCGATCCCAAGCTCGTCAAGACGGTGGCGAGCCTCGAGCGGATCATGGGGCGCTTCGACCGTCTGTTCGGATCGACCGACACCGATCTCGCGACGTCGATCGAGAACCTGCGGCAGATCACCGACAACCTGCGCGACCTCACCGAGGATACGAAGCGCTATCCGGCCAGCCTCATCTTCGGCTCGCCGCCCGCCCCGCTGGAGCGCAAACCATGATTGCAACGCGACGCGCGTTACTACTGCGGGCCGCAGCGGCCGCGATACTCGTCGTCGGGGGCGGATGCAGCGTCACGCGTCCGGCCACCGTCAAGGAATTGTTCGTGCTGGAGCCCGCGAATCCGGCGCCGGTGGCGAAAGCGCAGCCCGGGTTGTTGCGGATCGGCACCATCCAGGTCGGCGCGCCGTTTCGCGGCCGCGGCTTTGTCTACCGCGAATCGGACTTGAAGTACGAGAGCGACTACTACCACGAATTCCTCGTGTCGCCCGCCGCCAACATCGGCGAGGCGACGGCGCGCGCCTTGTCCGCGGCCAAGGTGTTCGCGGTGGTCGCGCCGGCGGGCATTGTCCTCGATCCCGACTGGGTGCTCGAAGGCTTCGTCGATGCGCTCTACGGCGACGCGCGCGACGCGGCGAAACCGGCAGCGGTGCTGACGATCACGTACTACCTCCGCCGCGGCGATGGCGACGGCGGCGTCCCGGTGTGGACACGCAAGTACGAGCGGCGCGTGCCCTTCGTCGGCGGCAGCGCCAGCGCCTACATGACGGCGCAGAACGGCGCGCTCGGCGACATCCTCTCCGGACTCGCCGGCGACCTTTCGGGATTGACGCTCCCCGCGCGCTGAGCGGCGCGCGCCGGTAGATCGAGCGCCGGTAGGCAAGGCCGCGGCCGTGGAGATAGTCGCGGCCGTCGCTTTGAACCGTGGTACACCGCTGCCATTTCGCGCGACGGCGATGGCGTCATGGCGCGACGTTTGCCGCACCATCCTGGAGCGCGAGCACGACATGTACCTCGCCGCCGTCGCGGCGGATGCGCATCGGCAAGCCTGACCGCGTGAACACCGCGAGCATCGACGCGTTCTCGGCGAGCACATCGGCCTGGAACGAAGCGATGCCGTGCTCGCGCGCGATCGCGGCGAGATGGCGCAGCACGCGGCCCGCCAGCCCCAGGCCGCGAAAATCCTTGTCCGCGACGAACGCGATCTCCGCCGCCCTTCCAGCGCGCGCCGTCTCCGAGACGATATAGCGGCCCGCGGCGACGACGGACTCGTCCGCGCCGGCCCCGTGGTCACGACGAGCGCGACTTCCTGGTCCGGATCGAACCGCATGATGCGGTCCAGGCCCGCTTCGGTGAGTTCGCTGCGGTAGCTGAAGAGTCGTGTATAGACCGATTCGCGGTCCATCCGCCGGACCGCATCCGCTATGCGCTCCCGGTCGTCGGCACGCAGCGCGCGGATGGTGACGGACGACGCCGTTGCGCAGCGTATCGTCGACCTCGAAACCGCGCGGATCGGGCATCGTGTGAGTTCCTGCGCGGTCAGGGTCCGGGCACGGGTGCTGCGCATGCGCACGCTACGACGGCGCCTCCGCAACCGCACGCGGGCTCCCGCCTGCGATCGGATGATAGCCCGGAACCTGCACGGACGCGTTGACGCTGAAGCAGCGATCCGCCGGGCGCCGCTCGCCGCTCACGCGCGCCCCGGGTGCCGGACGACCGTCGCCGCTTGCGCCGAGCGCCGTGCTTTACACAGTCGACCTTGCGCAAGAGATCATGCTTCCATGGCGGCCCGGCTCTGACCATGGCAAATCTTGCTTGGATCGTCAGGCTTGCGCCAACGAGAGTCGACAGAGGGCCGCGCGATGCGCTCGAAGCTCACGGTCCTGATCCTCGTCGCGGCGGTTGCCGGCGTGCTCGCGGGCTACGCGGCGCCAACGAGTTGGCGCCCGACGCGCGAGTCGGCCGCGTCGATCGCCGGCTACTTCTCGGTGCTCGCCGACATCTTCCTGCGCCTCATCAAGATGATCATCGCGCCGCTGGTGTTCGCCACCGTCGTCGCCGGCATCGCCGGCACCGGCGACGCGAAGACGGTCGGCCGCATCGGCGCTGAAGGCGCTCGGCGTGGTTCGTCACCGCGTCGCTCGTCTCGCTGCTGCTCGGCATGGTCGTTCGCCAACTTGTTCCAGCCGGGCGCGAACCTCAAGCTGCCGCTGCCCGATGCCGGCATGTCCACCAACCTCAAGACCGGCGGCCTGACGCTCAAGGAGTTCATCGTCCACGTCTTCCCGAAGAGCTTCTTCGAGGCGATGGCGACCAACGAGATCCTGCAGATCCTGGTGTTCAGCCTGTTCTTCGGCTTCGCGCTGACCGCGTTGAAGGACAAGCCCGCCGTCGACCGTCGTCGAAGTTCATCGATGAGCTCGCGCACGCGATGCTGAAGCTCACCGAGTACGTGATGCTGTTCGCGCCGATGGGCGTGTTCGGCGCCGTCGCCGCCGCCATCACGACGCAGGGCATCGGCGTGCTCGCGACGTACGGCAAGTTCATCGGCACGTTCTACGTCGAGCCTGGTCGTGCTGTGGGCGGTGCTGATCGCCGCCGGGTTCGTCTTCCTCGGGCCGCCGCGTGTTCGCGCTGCTCAAGCTGCGTGCGCGAGCCGATGCTGATCGCGTTCACGACCGCGAGCAGCGAGGCGGCCTACCCGAAGCTGATGGAGCGGCTCGACCGGTTCGGCGTCAACGACGCGCGTCACCGCGCTCGACGCTGCCGCTCGGCTACTCGTTCAACCTCGACGGGTCGATGGTCTACCAGGCGTTCGCCGCGCTGTTCATCGCGCAGGCGTACGGCATCGAGATGTCGTTCGGCCAGCAGGTCACGCTGCTGCTCGTGATGATGCTGTCGAGCAAGGGCGTCGCCGGCGTCCCGCGCGCGTCGCTCGTCGTGGTCGCCGCCGTGCTGCCGATGTTCGGCCTGCCCGAGGCGGGGCTGCTGCTGATCATGGGCATCGACCAGTTCCTCGACATGGGGCGCACCGCGACCAACGTGATCGGCAACGCGCATCGCGACCGCCGTGGTCGCGAAGTGGGAAGGCGCGCTCGGGCCGCCGCTGTCCGAGGACGCCGACGTGCTCGCCGGCGCGCCGCCGGCGGCGTCTGCGGCATGAACATGCTCGCGCGATTGCTCGTCGCGCTGGTGCTGCGTGTGCGTGCTCGTGCCCCGCGTCGGCGCGCGCCGCGCGCGTGGCCGGACGCGCTGTCGGCCGGATGCAGCGCATCAAGGACACGCGCGTCGTTCGGCTCGGCTACCGCGACAGCGCGATCCCGTTCTCGTACGTCGGCTCCGACGGCAAGCCGGTCGGCTATTCGCTCGAACTGTGCCAGGCGATCGTCGCGACGATCGCCGACGATCTCGGCCTGCCGCGCGCTCGGCGTCGAGTACGTGCGCGTGACCGCGCAGGATCGCATCGAGCGCGTCGCGTCGGGCGCCGTCGACCTCGAATGCGGCAGCACGACGATCACCGCGCAGCGGAGCGAGCGAGGTCGCGTTCTCGCCGGTGATCTTCATCACCGGCACGCGGCTTGCCGTTCCGCGCGGCAGCGCCGTCCGCGGCGTCGCCGACCTCGCCGGGCGCCGCGTCGCCGTCGTCGGCGGCACGACCAACGAGGCGGCGATGCGCGACCTCGACCGGCTGCGCGCGCTCGCGGCTCACGTTCGTCGTCGCCGACGGATTATCGCGACGCGCTCGCGCTGCTCGGCGGCCGGCAAGGCCGACGCGCTCGCCGCCGACGAGGTGCTGCTGCGCGGCGTGCTCGCGGAGACCGGCAGCGCGCGCGGATTTCCGCATCGTCGGCCCGATGTTCTCGTTCGAGCCCTACGGCATCATGGTTCCGCGCGGCGAGGCCGCGCTCGTCGACGCGGTCGAGCGCACGCTGCGCGCGCTCGCGGCAAGCCGCGAGATCGTCTGGCTCTACGACCGGCTGGTTCGTGACGGCCGCCGCCGCAGCGGACGCCCGTACCGCGCGCGCATGCGCTCTTCGAGGCGCGCTGGCAGTTCCTCGGGCGCTGGAGCCTCGTCGCGTTCGGCGGCGCCGGCAGGACGTGGACGCGCAACGAAGGCTGTTCGCTGACCCAGCACGTCGGCAGCGGCGGCGTGGGCTTCCGCTACGAGCTCGCGAGCAAGTTCGGGCTGCACGCCGGCATCGACGTCGCGGCGAGCCCTGGCACGACTGCGGCCTACTTCGTCATCGGCAACACGTGGTTCCGGCCACGACGCGCTCGCCGGACGGCGCGACCGGCGTCCGGCGTCCCCGCCTGAGGCTTGGGCGGTGCAACGCGCGGTGATTTGTCGGCGGCCGCGGCGGCCGATCCCTCGGCGGCGGCCGCGGTGTAACCCTTGGCGGTACCGGATGTCGCCGACTTCACGGCTTCCTGCTTCGCAGCCTTGTCCGGCGCGACCTTGGGCATGTCTTTCGTCGCGGCGGCGGCCGCGGAGCCGTCCGCGGCCGCACCGGTGTAGCCCTTGGCGGTGCCCGCGGTCGCGGTGTTCAACTGGTCCTGCTTGGCCTTGTTCAGGGCAGCCTTGGTGGCCTTCGCGGTCTGTGCTTCCGCAGCCCTGGTTTCCGGCGCCTGGGTGCCCGCTGTCGGCGCTGTCGTCTGGGCCATCGCCATCGTGGCGAACGCGCTTGCGACCAGTGCAATCAACAGCTTGTTCATCGTTTGCTCCTATGTGGGTGAAATCGACGCGGTGGACCTCAGAACATCACCTTCGCGAGCAGCAGGCCGGTCGTCACCGCGCCCGCGGTCGCCACGAGTCCCGGGATCATGAACGAGTGGTTGAGCACGTACTTGCCGATCTTCGTCGTGCCGGACAGGTCGAAGTTGATCGCCGCGATCAGCGAGCCGTAGGTCGGGATGAAGAAGTAGCCGTTGACCGCCGGGAACATGCGCGATCAGGAACTGCGGCGGGATGCCGAGCGCGATGCCGAGCGGCATCAGCGCCCGCGTCGTCGCGGCCTGGCTGTACAGCAGCACCGACGCGAAGAAGAGGCCGAACGCGAACGTCCACGGCGCCGTTTCCGCCCACTTGCCGATCGCCGGCACGATCACGTCCTTGTGCGCGGCGATGAAGCTGTCGCCGAGCCACGCGAGGCCGAAGATCCCGATGACGGCGACCACGCCGGCGCGCAGCGTCGCCGTCTTCGGAATCGTGTCGACCGGTGACCTTCGTCGCGAGCAGCATGATCGCGGCCACGGACATCATCACGATCTCGATGACGATCGGCATCGCGAGTGCGCTCTTCGCGCCGGGCAGCGTGCGCAGGGCGGGGAAGAAGCCGAACAGCACGACCAGTGCGACGCCGGCGAGGAAGATCAGCGCCGATGTCTTGGCGGCCGGGCGCGAGCGGTGGCCGCTCGCCGGGACCTTCGGGCGCCGGGAATCTTGCCCGCGGCGAGCCGCGCCTGGTACTCCGGGATCGTCCTTCAAGTCCTTGCCGAGGAACATCGACACGATCGCCGCGAGGATCACGCCGGTGAGCGTCGCGGGAACGCAGATCATCAGGATCTGCGGCAGGCCCCACTCGGTCATACCCTTCTCGGCGAAGAGCCCGATCATCGCGGCCGTCGCGGCGGCCACCGGGCTTGCGGTGATCGCCTGCTGCGAAGCGATGGTCGCCACCGCCATCGGGCGCTCGGGACGGATGCCGCCCTGGTGCGCGGTCTCGTAGATCACCGGCAGCAGCGGATAGACGATGTGGCCGGTGCCTGCGAGGAACGTGAAGGTCCACGTGGTCAGCGGCGCGACGATCGTCACGTACTTCGGGTTCGCGCGGATGATCCGCTCGGCGATTCGCACCAGGAAGTCGATGCCGCCGGCCGCGTCCATCACCGACGCGGCCATGATCACCGCGAGGATGATCAGCATCACGTCGACGGGCGGCGACGTCGGTGCCGACGCCGAATCCGGCCACCAGCACCAGCAGCCCGACGGCGCCCCACAGACCCAGTCCGACGCCGGAGAAGCGCGCCCCATCCAGATGGCGGCGAGCACGACGACGAATTGCAGCACGATCGACAGTGTCATTAGCGTCCTCCTGGGGACGGTGCGGCCTTTGGGATCGACTATCCGGCTATTGCTCGAACTTCGGGCTGATCAGGTTCTCGAACGAGAACACCTCGTCCCACTTCTCCTGCGTCAGCAGCTTGCGCTCGTTGACGACGATGTCGTGCAGCGACTTGCCGGTCTCGTAGCCCTCGCGCGCGATCTCCGCGCACTGCTTGTAGCCGAGCGAAGGCTTCAGCACGGTGACGATGCCCAGCGAATTGAGCACCATGTCGCGCGAACGCTCCGCGTTGGCGGTGATTCCCGTCGATGCAGTGCACGCGCAGCGAGTCGACGGCGTTCTCCATCGCGTTGATCGACATGAACAGCGCGAACGTGATCACGGGCTCCATCACGTTGAGCTGCAGCTGCCCCGCCGACGCGGCGAGCGTCACCGTGAGGTCCATCCCGATCACCAGGAAGCCGACCTGGTTCACGACCTCCGGCATGACCGGGTTCACCTTGCCGGGCATGATCGAGCTGCCCGGCTGCATCTGCGGCAGGTTGATCTCGTTGAAGCCGCAACGCGGACCGGACGCGAGCAGGCGGATGTCGTTGCAGATCTTGGTGAGCTTCGACGACGTGCGCTTCAGGACGCCCGACAGCAGCACGTAGGCGCCGGTGTCGGACGTGGCCTCGATCAGGTCCCCGGCGAGGATGAACTTCGTCCCCGTGATCTCCGACAGGTACTTCGTCGCGAGTTCCGGGTAGCCCGGGTGCGCGGTGACCGTGGTGCCGATCGCGGTCGCGCCGAGGTTGATTTCGTGGAGGAAGGCGCGCACTTCGGCGATGCGCTGCACTTCCTCGCCGATCGTCGTGCCCCAGCCGTGGAACTCCTGGCCGAGCGACATCGGCACCGCGTCCTGCAGGTGCGTGCGGCCCATCTTCAGTACGCGCTCGAATTCCTTGCCCTTGGCGAAGAACGCGTCCTGCAGGCTCGACAGCGACTTCATGTACGCGCTGAGCCGCAGGATCAGCGCCAGCCGGAACGCCGTCGGGTAGACGTCGTTGGTGGACTGCCCGAAGTTGACGTGGTCGTTCGGGCTGACGTGCTGGTACTCGCCCTTCCTGTGGCCGAGCGTCTCGAGCGCCATGTTCGCGATCACCTCGTTCGCGTTCATGTTGGTCGACGTGCCGGCGCCGCCCTGGATGAAGTCGGTGACGAACTGGTCGCGCATCTCGCCGGCGATCAGCCGGTCGCACGCGCCGACGATCGCGTCGGCGATCCGCGCGTCGAGCACGCCGAGGTCCCGGTTGGCGAGCGCGGCCGCCTTTTTCACATACCCGAACGCCTTGACGAAGTACGGCTCCGTCGACATCGGGATGCCGGTGATGTGGAAGTTCTCCTTCCCGCGCAGCGTCTGCACGCCGTAGTACGCGGCCTCCGGCAGTTCTTTCGCGCCCAGGAAGTCCTTCTCGATGCGCGTGCCCATGTGCTGCGCTCCTCGGTGACGCTGGTGTCGCTCGCCGATGATGGCGATTGCCGTGCGCCGCGGCAGCGCTGGCGCGACGACTTCACGGTCACTATAGGACGCGGCGACGCACCGCCATTGACGTGCGTCAACCATGCGCACGAACGAGCGGTGCACGGCGAACCGCGACACTGCGCGGACGGGCGGGCCATGCGGCACCGTGATGCCGCGGGTCAGAACAGCGGCGGCATGCCCACCGAGCGTTGCGCCGGCGGCGGTGCCGTGTCGCCGGTGAGCCTGTCCGCCTCGACGATCCAGCCGCCGCCCATCGCCTTGTAGATCGCCACACTCGACGAGAACACGGATGCGCGCACCGACGCGAGCGTGAGCTCGGCGGGGAACAGCGACTGCTCGGCCTGCAGCACGGTCGTGTACGACGTGTAGCCGCCGTCGTACTGGAGCTTCGCGAGGCGCGCATAACTGCGCAGCGCGTCGACCAGCCGTTCCTGCGCGGACTGCTGCTCCTGCAGTTTCTGGCTGGCGACCAGCGAGTTTTCCACGTCGGCGAATGCGTTCTGGATCGACAGCCGGTAGTTGTAGAGCGCCGACTGCTGCGCGCCTTCCGCCTGCGCGACCTGGCCGCTGACGGCGCCGAACGTGAAGATGGGACCGGTCAGCGAGCCCGCATAGCTCCAGACGCGCGCCGGTCCGCTGAAGAGATCCGACAGCTGGGTGCTGCCGCTGCCGGCCGCGCCGGTCAGCGAGATCGTGGGGAAGTAGAGCGCCTTCGCCGCACCGATCTGCGCATTGGCGGCGATCAGCGTGTCCTCCGCCTGCAGGAGATCCGGCCGGCGCTCGAGCAGCGCCGACGGCACGCCCGCCGGCACCTTGGGCAGTGCCAATTCATAGATCGTCTTGCCGCGCGGAATCGGGCCGGGATTGCGGCCGAGCAGCACGGACAGCGAATTCTGCGTCTGCGCGATCTGCGACTCGATCACCGGGATCTGCGCCGCGGCGGTCTCGTACTGCGACTCGACCTGCGACACGTTCATCTGCGAGATCTGGCCGTACTGGAACTGCAGCTTGAACAGCCGCACCGATTCGCCGTATGCCGCCAGCGTCTGCTTCGCGACGGCCAGCTGCGCGTCGAGGCCGCGCAGCGTCAGGTAGTTGCTGGCGACCGCCGCGACCAGCGACAGGATCACGCCGCGGCGCGCCTCGTCGGTGGCGAGCAGGTTGGCGCGCGAGGCTTCGGACAGCCGCCGGATGCGTCCCCAGAGGTCGATCTCCCAGCTCGCGTTCAGCAGCGCCTGGTAGGACGTTTGCGGATTCGGGATGAGGCGCGAGAGTTCCGGCGTCGAGCTCGATTCCGACGTGCGCGCGCGGCCGCCGGTGCCGTCGTAGCCCACCTGCGGGAAGAGCCCCGAGCGCGTCTGCGTGAGCACGCCTGCCGCCTGGTCGACGTTGGCCGCGGCGACCTTGACGTTGAGGTTTCCCGCCAGCGCTTCGGCGATCAGGCTGTCCAGCACCGGATCGTCGAACTGTTTCCACCATTGCGTGTTGGCGGTGTCGGCGGCGTCCCTGGCTTCGTAGATGAACGCCTTCGGCGCCTCGACTGCCGGCCGCGTGTAGTCGGGTCCGACCATGCAGCCCGATACGAAGCAGCCAGCGACGACGGCGGCCAGGGCACGGCGCATGTCAGTCGCCCTCCGGCCGCGGCGCCGGCGTTGCCGCCGATGCGGGCGCTTCGGCATCCGCGGCGGCCGCCTTCTTCGCCTTCTTCTCCTCGCCGCGTTCCTTCATGCGATCGAAGATGTAGAAGAAGAGCGGCACGTAGAGCATCGCGAGCGTCGTCTCGCCCAGCATGCCGCCGATGATGCCGGTGCCGATCGAATGCCGCGCGTTGGCGCCGGCGCCCAGCGCGAGCGCCAGCGGCAGGCAGCCGATGGCGAATGCGAGCGACGTCATGATGATCGGCCGCAGCCGCTGCTCGCCGGCGAGGATCGTCGCCTCCATGATCGACTTGCCCTGCTTGCGGAACTCGACGGCCGCCGAAACGCGCAACACCGCGTTCTTGGCGCCGAGGCCGATCAGCACCAGCAGGCCGATCTGGAAGTAGACGTCGTTCTCGAGGCCGCGCAGGTGGTTGGTCAGCAACGCGCCGAGGATGCCGAACGGCACCGCGGTCATCACCGCGCCCGGCAGCGTCCACGACTCGTACTGCGCCGCGAGCACCAGGAACACGATGATGAGGCCGAACACGAAGGCGAGCGACGACGTGCCGCCCGACTGCTTCTCCGAATACGCGAGGCCCGACCACGCGAACGTGTAGCCGGGCGGGAGCACCTCGCCCGCCACCGCTTCCATCGTGGTGATCGCCTGGCCCGAGCTGTAGCCGGTCGCCGCGTTGCCGATGATCTTGGCGGCGGGGAAGCCGTTGAAGTGCGGCATGAGGTCGGGGCCGGCCGTCCACGACGTCTTCACGATCGACGACAGCGGCACCATCTGGCCCTGGTTGTTGCGCGTGTAGAGGCGCGTCAGGTCCTCCGGATTCTGGCGGAACTGCGCGTCCGACTGGACGATCACCCACCAGACGTTGGACGTGAGGTTGTACTGGCTCACGGTCAGCGAGCCGAACTGCGCCTGGATCGCGCTGTAGACGTCCTGGATCGGAATGCCGAGCAGCTGCGTCTTGTCGCGATCGACATCGGCGCGCAGTTGCTGCGTGGACGCCGAATAGGTGGTCGCGAGCGCCGTGAGTTCGGGCCGCTCGCGCGCCTTCTTCAGGAAGTCCTGCATGACGCCGTCGAGCGCGACGGGGTCGCCGGTGCCGGTGTCCTGGATCCAGAACTCGAAACCGCCGGTGGTGCCGATGCCGGGAATCGCCGGCGGCGCGATCGGGATGACGATCGCGCCCTCGATCTGCCGCGCCTGCTCGTAGAAGCCCTGCAGGATGGCGCGTGCGTTCTCCTTCTTTGTCGTCTCGAGGTCCTTGTAGCGCGCATCGAAGTCGGAGAACGTGATGAACAGCGTGCCGGCGTTGGTCTTGAACCCGCTGTCGAGCAGGCTGTAGCCGGTGACGACCGTGCGCGTGGCAACCCCGGGCAGGCTCTTGAAGATCGCGTCGGCCTTTTCGGAAATCGCCTGCGTGCGGCTCAAGCTGGCGGCCTGCGGCATGATGATGGCCGCCATCGCGTAGCCCTGATCCTCCTGCGGCACGAAGCTCGTCGGGATGATCGTGAACAGGTGGTAGATCGCCCAGATGAAGAACACCAGCAGCACCAGCGCCACCACCATGCGCTTGATCACCCAGCTGACGGCGTGCCCGAAGGCCTGCGTCACGTTGTCGACCATGCGATTGAACCACGCGAAGAACCCGCGCTGCGGCGCCGGGTTGTGCTTCAGCAGCACGGCGCACATGGCCGGCGTGAGCGTCAGCGCGATGAAGCCGGACACCGACACCGAGATCACGATGGTGATCGCGAACTGCTTGTAGAGCTGGCCGGTGGTTCCGGGCAGGAACGCCGCCGGTATGAACACCGATGCCATGACGAGGACGACGGCGACCAGCGAGCTCGCGATCTCCTCCATCGACTTGATCGTCGCGTCCTTCGGCGACAGGTGGTGCTGCGCCATGTTGCGCTCGACGTTCTCGACGACGACGATCGCATCGTCGACGACCATGCCGATCGCCAGCACCAGCCCGAACAGCGTCAGCAGGTTGATCGAGAAGCCCAGCGCCAGCATGCCGGCGAACGTGGTGATCAGCGCGACGACGATGGCGACGCTGCAGATGATCGTCGTGCGGAAGCTCTGCAGGAACAGGTAGACGACGAGCACGACGAGGCCGATCGCCTCGAACAGCGTCTTGATCACCTCCTTGATCGACAGCCGGACGAAGTCGTTGGTGTCGAGCGAGATGACGTATTCCATCCCGTCCGGAAAGCGTGCCTTCATCTGCTCCATCGTCTCGCGCACCGCCTTCGACACGATGAGGCCGTTGGCGCCGGGCTGCTGGTAGACCGCGATGACGGTGGCGGGCACACCGTTCATCTTGCTGTCGACGATGTATTGCTGCAGGCCGATTTCCGCGCGCGCGACGTCGCCGACGCGGACGATCGCGCTGCCGTCCTGGCTGGCGCGCAGGATGATGTTCAGGTACTGGTTGGGCTCGGTGTACTGCGGCTGCGTCACCACCGGGAACGTGAGCTCCACCGGACCCGCGTTGGGCTGCTGCCCGATCTGGCCGGCGCCGAACAGCTGGTTCTGCTGGTTGATCGCGTTGGCGATGTCGGACGTCGTGACGCCGAGCGACGCCATGCGGTCCGGATTCATCCAGATCCGCATCGCCTGGTTCGGCACGCCCATGATCTGCGCCTGGCCGGCGCCGTTGACGCGTTTCAGCGCGTCCAGCACATACACATTGGCGTAGTTCGCGATGTAGTTCGCGCTGTAGCGGTTGTCCTTCGCGTACAGCGCGACGAGCATCATGATCGACGACGATTTCTTCTGCACGTTGACGCCCTGCTGCACGACGGCGGACGGCAACTGCGGCATCGCGAGGTTGACGCGGTTCTGCACCTGCACCTGCGCGATGTCCGGGTCGGTGTCGAGCGAGAAGTAGACCGTCATCGTCAGCTGGCCGGTCGACGAGCTGGTCGACGACATGTACAGCATGTTGTCGACGCCGTTGATCTGCTGCTCGATGGGCGCCGCCACCGAGTTCGGCCAGCGTCAGCGAGTCCGCGCCGGGATAGGTGGCCGTCACCGTCACCTGCACCGGCGTGATGTTCGGGTACTGCTGGACCGGCAGCTGCGTCATCGCGACGAGGCCGGCCAGCGACAGGATGATCGCGACGACCGCCGCGAAAATCGGTCGTTCGATGAAAAAGCGCGAAAACATGGAGCGGGCGGGCTGCCGCTACTGGACGACGGCGATGTCGACGCGTCGTGCCTGGTCGTCGCTGCCGCTGCCGGTGACGCTCGCCGGCGGTGCGAGCCGGATACGCTTCGGTTCCACGCCGAACTCACGAGTTCGTCGCGCACCGCGACGGCACGCTTCTTGGCGAGTTCGAGGTTCGCGTCGGCGTTGCCCGATTTGTCGGTGTAGCCGGTGACGACGATCTCCGTCCCGATACCCACGTACGCCGCCGCCGCCGTGCGCACGGCGCGCTGCGCGTTCGTGTCGAGCGTCGGCCTGGCCGCGGGCGAAATAGATCGACACGCTGGACGGCGAGGCCGCCGGATACGCCGGTGCGCCGACCTTGGCGGCGCGGCCGCGCGACGGCCACCGGCACGTACGGTGCCGCCTTGACCGGCGCCGACGGCGACAGGCGCAAGCCGCCGTCGACCACCACCTTGTCGCCGTTGGCGAGACCCTCGGAAATCAGCCAGCCGTCACCCTTCCACTCGCCGACGACGATCGGTCGCAGTTCCGCCTGGTTGTTCTGGTTGACCACCCAGACGAAATGGCCCTTCGCGCTCTGCTGGACGGCGCGCTGCGGGACGACGATGGCGTTGGGGCGGATGGCGCCGGTCAGGCGCACGCGGACGTACTGGTTCGGACGCAGCACGCCGGCCGGATTGTTGACGGTCGCGCGCAGCAGGAAGGTGCCGGTGCTCGGGTTGTACGACGGATCGGCGAACGTGATCGCGCCCGTGTACGGGAAACAGGTTGCCGTCGACCATCTCGACCTGGACGACGAAGCGGCCGCCGTCCGGCAGCTTGAGCTGGCCGCTCCTGACGTCGTTGCGGATGCGCTCCATCTCGTTCTCGGAGACGCTGAAGTTGATCCACATCGGCGTCAGCACCGACACGGTGGTCAACTGCGCATTGGTCGGGCTCAAGTACGTGCCGTCCGCCACCACCGCGTAGCTCGAAATGCCGTCGACCGGCGACACGATCGTCGTGTACGAGAGGTTGAGCTTCGCTTCGGTCAGCTGCGCCTTCGACTGCTCGACGGCGGCCGCCGCCTGCTCGTATTGGCCCTGCGCGTCGTCCAGGTCCTTCTGCGACAGCGCATTGAGCTGCGCCAGCGGCTTGGTGCGCGCGAGATTCTGCTTCGCGACTTCGAGCGCCGCCTGGTTGCGCTGCAGCGCGGCGTTCTGCGCGTCGACCTGCGCCTGGAACGGCTTCTGGTCCATCTGGAACAGCACCTGGCCGGTCTTGACCACCGCGCCTTCGGTGTACACGCGCTTGTCGAGAAACCCGGACACGCGCGCCTGGATGTTGACCGCCTGCGAGCTCTGCGTCTGCGCGACATAGAGCGCGGTCACCGGAACGTCCTTGCGCTCGACGGTCAGGACCGTGACGGCGATCGGCGCCTTCTCGGCGGCCTTGGGCGCTTCCTTGCCGCATCCGGCGATGAGCGCGACGCATACGGCGACTGCGCCGCCCACGAATGCGGTCCGCTTGGTCCGACGCAGGTCAGGCAATGGAGTCATGGCGCGGGGACTAAGGAGTGACACGAAGGTTTCGGGGAGGATGCGGCGGCGGCATACGCAATGAACCACCGCCGGACCGCGACGGTTCGGAAGTTGATTCTTACATAGGACAACTGCCTTTGTCATCGAGCGGCGCACGTTTTCCGCGTGCGTCGCTTAAGGCCGTCAGAACAGCGGCTGCTTCGCCGCGCGCTCGGGCACCGGCGCGTCGCGGCCGGCCGCCGTGCCGCGGTCGGCCAGGTCGACCCACCCGCCGCCCATCGCCTTGTAGACATTGACGATCTGCACGTAGCGCGTCGGCGTAGGACCGGACGGCCGCCAGCTCGGCGGAGAACAGCTCGTTCTCCGCATACAGCACTTCGAGATAGCCGGCGTAGCCGTTGTTGAAGCGCACGCCCGACAGCCGCGCGTACTCGCGCAGCGACGCGACGCGCAGCGTCTGCGGCGTTGGACTCCTGCCGCTTCTTGACGGTGCCGGTCAGCGCGTCGTTGGTCTCGCGGAAGGCGTTCAGCACGGTCTGCTGGTAGAACGCGAGCGCCTCGGCGCTGTTCGGCCTCGGCCGTGCTGACCTGGCCGGCGATGCCGCCCGCCGTGAACAGCGGGCCCGCGATGCCGGCCGCGAGCGACCACGCCAGCGCGGGACCGGACAGGAAATTGGAGAAGTCCGCGCTGGCGGACCCGAGCGAGCCGGTGAGGTTGATCTGCGGGAAGTACAGCGCCTTCGCGGCGCCGATGTTGGCGTTGGCGGCGACCAGGTTCTGCTCGGCCTGCAGGATGTCGGGGCGGCGCTCGAGCAGCGCCGAGGGCAGGCCGCCCGGAATGCCGGGTGCGGCGAGTTCGTCGATGGCCTTGCCGCGCGGGATCGGGTAGGGGTTGCGTCCCTGCAGCAGCGCGATCAGGTTTTCCTGCGCCTCGATCTGCTGCTCGAGCGCCGGAATGGCGGCGAGCGCCTGCTGGTACTGCGACTGGACCTGCGCCAGCTCCAGCTTCGACACGACGCCGCCCTTGTGGCGCAGATCGAAGATGCGCTGCGTGTTGGCGTAGTTGCGCGCGGTCTGCCGCGAAATGTCGAGCTGGCGGTCGAGGGCGCGCAGCAGGATGTAACTCGCCGCCATGCTCGTCACCACCGACAGCACGACGCCGCGGCGGCCCTGCTCGGTCGCATAGACCTGCGCCTGCGCGGCCTCGCGTCTGCCGCCGCACGCGACCGAAGAGATCGATCTGCCACGCGGCGCCGAGCGCGCCCTGGTAGAGCGAATAGTAGGGATCGCTGCCGGGCACCGGCTCGGAGGTGCTGGCCACTTCGCTGCCGCGATTGCGGCTGGCGTTGAAGTTGTAGTTCGCCTGCGGATAGAACTGCGAGCGCGTCGTCGACAGCCGGCCGAGGAACGCGTCGACGCGGGCGGCCGCGATCACGAGATCGCGATTCTCCTGCAGCGCGGACTCGATGAGGCCGGTCAGCACCGGATCGTTGAACTGCTCCCACCACCGCGTGTTGGCGACATCGGCGGCTTCCTTGTAGTCGATCCGCCACGCGGGCGGCGTCGCCACCTGCGGCTTCACGTAGTCCGGGCCGACCGTGCACGCGCCGGCGAGCGCGACGGCACCAATGGCGAGCAGGGCGCGGTGGAGGGCGCCCATGTCAATGCCCGTCCTTCGCCGCGACCGCCGGATCGGCGGCCGCCGGCCGGCGGCCCGCGGCGCGCTGGCTCAGCGATTCCAGCAGGAAGAAGAAGAGCGGCGCGAAGATCACCGCGACGACCATCGACGCCAGGATGCCGCCGATGACGCCGGTGCCGATCGCGCGCAGGCTGTTGGCGCCGGCACCGGTCGCGATGGCCAGCGGCACGCAGCCGAAGCCGAAGGCGAGCGACGTCATCACGATGGCGCGCAGCCGCGCGCCGGCGGCGGCGAGCGCCGCGTCGCGCGCCGACATGCCGTCGCGCACGTGCTCGATCGCGACCTCGCAGATCAGGATCGCGTTCTTGGCCGACAAGCCCGACCAGCGTGACCAGTCCGACCTGGAAGTAGACGTCGTTCTCGAGGCCGACGAGCCACGTGAGCGTCAGCGCGCCGAGGATCGCGATGGGCACCGTCAGCACGACGGCGATCGGCAGCGTCCACTTCTCGAACTGCGCGGCGAGCAGCAGGAACACGAGGATCAGGCCGAACACGAACGCCGAGCTCGACGTGCTGCCCGAGTCCTTTTCCTGCAGCGCCTGGCCGGCCCACGCGAACGAGAAATCGCCCGGCAGCCTTCGCGCGCGACCTCCTCCATCGCGTTGAGCGCCTGGCCCGAGCTGTAGCCGGGTGCCTGGCTGCCGGTGATCTTGACGGCCGGGAAGCCGTTGAAGCGCGTGACGAGCTTCGGCGACGCGACGTACTTCGTCGTCATCAGCGCCGACAGCGGCACGTTGGCGCCGCTCTTCGAGCGCACGAACACCTTGTCGAAGTCCGACGGGATTCATCCGGTAGTTCGCGTCCGCCTGCAGGATCACCCACCACACGCGGGAGAACTGCGAGAACTGGCCGGCGATCGTGCGAGCCGAAGAACGCCTGCATCGTCGTGAACGCGTCGGACACCGTGACGCCGAGCGCCTCGGCCTTGCTGCGGTCGAGGTCGACGAACAGCTGCTGGGTGGCGGCGCGGTACGTCGTCGAAACGCCCTGCAGCTCGGGCCGCTGCCGCGCCTTGGCCACGAACGTCTCCACGGCGGCGCCGGTGGCGCGCGCATCGCCGGCGCCGCGATTCTGCAGGTAGAACTCGAAGCCGCCGGTGGTGCCGATGCCGGGAATGGACGGCGGATTGAGCGCGAAGACGAAGCCGTCCGGATGCCGGCGAACTGCGCGTTCAGGCGCTTCGAGCGCCGCGAACGACAGCATGCGACGCGTCCTTGCGCTCCTCGAACGGCTTCAGCGACGCGAAGAGCACGGCGCCGTTGTTCTGGATCTGGCCGTCGATCAGGCTGTAGCCCGCCACGGACGCCACGTCCTGCACGGCCGGATCGGCCGACGTGATCTCCTGCGCGCGTTTGGTGAGTGCGGGCGACGACCTCGAGGTTGGCCGTGTCGGGCGCCACGATGGCGGCGAAGAAATAGCCCTGGTCCTCGTCGGGCACGAAACTCGACGGCAGCGATGCGGAACATCAGCACGATGCCGGCGATGATGCAGCCGAACACGATGAGCGCGACGGGCCACGCCTGGATCGCGCGCGCGACGACGCCCACGTAGCCGTTGCGCAGGCGCTCGAAGCCGTTCTCGAACCAGCGGAAGAAGCCCTTCTTCTCGCCGTGATGCGCCTTGATGATGATGCGCGGCGAGCGCGGGCGACAGCGTCAGCGCCATCACGCCGGAGATCACCATCGAGATCGCGATGGTGACGGCGAACTGCTGGTAGAGCTTGCCGGTGACCCCGCCCAGGAACGCCACCGGCAGGAACACGGCGACCAGCACCAGCACGATCGAGATCAGCGCGCCGGCGATCTGCGTCATCGTCGACCTTGGCGGCCTCGAGCGCCGACAGTCCCTTGCTCGCCATGTTCGTCTCGACGCCCTCGACCACGACGATCGCATCGTCGACGACGAGCCCGATCGCGAGGATCAGGCCGAACATCGTCAGCATGTTCACCGAGAAGCCGAGCAGGTGCATGCCGACGAACGTGCCGATGATCGACACCGGCACCGCGAGGATCGGGATGATCGTGGCCCGCAACGACTGCAGGAACACGAACACCACGAGCACCACCAGCACGACCGCCTCGAAGAACGTGTGGACGACCTTCTCGATCGAGTTCAGCGTGAAGAGGCTGGTGTCGAGCGCGATCCGGTAGTCGAGGCCGGTGGGAAACTGCTGCTTCAGCTCGGCTAAGCGCTTGCGCACCGCGTTGGCGGTGGCCACGGCGTTGGCGCCCGGCTGCTGGTAGATCGCGATCGTGGTCGACACCTTGCCGTTCATGCGGCTGACGATCGAGTAGTCGCGCTTGTCGAGCTCGACGCGCCCGATGTCGCGCAGCCGGACCGATCGCCGTGCCGCCGGCGGCGGCGCGAATGATGATGTCCTCGAACTCGTCGGGCTTGGTCAGCAGGCCCTGCGCGGTGATGACGAAGGTCTGCTGGGTGCCGGGCACCGACGGCTGGCCGCCGATCTGGCCGATGCCGAACGTCTGGTTCTGGCTCTGGATCGCCGCCGTCACTTCCTGCACGGTGATGCCGAGCTGCGCCATGCGGTCCGGCTGCAGCCAGACGCGCATCGCGATGTCCGGCAGTCCCGATCACCGACGCGCGGTTCGCGCCGGGCACGCGCTTCAGCTCGTCCAGCACGTACAGGTTCGTGTAGTTGTCGATGTAGGTGCTGGTGTAGCGGTCGTCCGGCGAGTAGATCGACAGCACCATCATGATGCCGGACGACTGCTTGTCGACGGTCACGCCCTGCTGCGACGACCATCTGCGGCAGCAGCGACGTCGCCTGGCTCACGCGGTTCTGCACGTTGACCTGGTTGATGTCGGGATCGCTGCCGGGCTTGAACACGACGTTGATCGACACGTTGCCGGAGGACGAGCTCGTCGACGGAAGTACAGCAGGTTGTCGACGCCGTTGATCTGCGCCTCGATCGGCGCGGCGACCTGGTTGGCGATCACCTCGGCGGTGGCGCCCGGATACGCCGCCGACACGCTGACCTGCGGCGGCGCCATTTCCGGATACTGCTCGATCGGCGAGACCGACATCGCCACCGCGCCCGCGAGCACGAACAGGATCGAGATGACCGACGACAGGATCGGCCGGTCGATGAAGAAATGCGTGAACATGCGGCGGCTACTTCGCGGCGTCGGTCGCCTTGGGAGGCGGCGCTGCCGGCGCGGGCGGCGGCGCCGCGGCGGGTGCTCCCGGCGGCACGATCGTCACCGGCTGGCCCGGCACCACCTTCAGCACGCCGTCGACCACCACGCGGTCGCCCTTGGCGAGTCCCGGCAGGATCACGATGTCCTTGTCGCCCTGGTAGTCGCCGACGACGACCGGCCGCACTTCGGCGACGTCGCTCGCGTTCACCACGTACACGAGATGGCCGTTGCTGCCCTGCTGCACGGCGAGTTGCGGCACGACGATCGCGTTGGGCCGCATCGCGCCCTTGACCGGTGCGGTCACGAACATGCCCGGCCGCAGGTCGAGCTTCGGATTCGGAAGCACCGCGCGCACCATGAACGACCCCGTATCCTGGCTGAACGACGGATCGGCGAAGCCGATCTTGCCGCGATACGGATAGACCTTGCCGCCCGGCAGCACGAGTTCGACGTCGAAGTTCTCGTCCTTCGGCGGGATGACCATGCCCTTGTCCGGCCAGGTCCTTGTAAGCGCGCCATCTGGTTCTGCGAGATGTTGAAGTTCACCCAGATCGGGTCGAGCGCGGCGACATAGGTGAGGTTCGCGCTGTCCGCCAGCGAGTTGACGAACGCGCCCTGCCGCTGCAGCGCGCGGCTGGCCACGCCGGTCACCGGCGACGCGATCGTCGCGTAGCCCAGGTTCAGCTGCGCCTCGTCGACCTTGGCCTGCGCGGAGAACACCGCGGCCTTGGCCGCGTCGAGCTCGCCCTTCGCGCGGTCCAGGTCCGACAGCGGCAGCGCGTCCTGGTCGGCCAGCGGCTTCACGCGCCCGTAGGTCGCCTGCGCCGTCGTGTAGCGCGCCTGCTGCGCTTCGAGCTCGCCGATGGCGGCATTGAGCTGCGCCTGGAACGGCTTCGGATCGAGCACGAACATCAGCTGTCCCTGCTTGATCAGCTCGCCTTCCTGGTAGGCGATGCGGTCGAGGAAGCCGGACACGCGGGCGACGATGTTGACCTGCCGCGAGCTCTCGGTCTGCGCGACGAACGTCGCCGTGTAGGGAATGGTCGTCGGCTCGATCGTGACGCACGCTCACCTGCGGTGCGGGACGCGGCGGCGGCGGCGCTTCCTTGCTGCAGGCGGCGAGCAGGCAGGCCGCCAGCACGACGAGGCGGCAATGACCGGTCGGCGCGGACACGTGCGAGGGGAGGGAAACGAGCAGGAGCACTTCATGACAGACTCCCGCGGCGGGCATGCGACTACGGCTGGAAGTCGAGCGCGAGACGAGTGCTGCCGCCGCCGCGCCGCATGCAAACGCGCAGTCTGACAGAGACGCGTGTGACGCTGTCGAGGGCGCGACGCGCGCACGGTGGCGAATCAGCGACGCTGTAGCGCCGCGCGCCGGGGACGCGGACGGCTACGGGCGACGACGCGCGGACAGATCGTGCGCGTCGGCGTCGTCGACCGTGACGCGCGCGAATTCGCCGACGCGCAGCGCGCCGCCGTCCGTCGACGCGCACGATGCCGTCGATCTCCGGCGCATCCGCGGCCGACCGCGCGATGCGCGACGTCGCCGTCGATCGCGTCGACCAGCACGTCCATCGTCGTGCCGATCTTGCGCTCGAGGCGCGCGGCGCTGATCCGCGCCTGCGTCTGCCATGAAGCGCGCTTGCCGCGTCCTCGCGCACCTCGGGCGGGCACCGGGTCGGGCAGGGCGTTGGCCGCGGCGCCGTCGACCGGCGAGTAGGCGAAGCAGCCCACGCGGTCGAGCTGCGCTTCCTCGAGAAACGCGAGCAATTCCGCGAACTCGCGCCTCCGTCTCGCCGGGAAAGCCCGCGATGAACGTCGAGCGGATCGTGATGTCGGGGCAGATCGCGCGCCAGGCGCGGATGCGCGCGAGCGTGTTCTCGGCATTGGCCGGCCGCTTCATCAGCTTCAGGATGCGCGGGCTCGCGTGCTGGAACGGCACGTCGAGATACGGCAGCAGCTTGCCTTCCGCCATCAGCGGAATCACGTCGTCGACGTGCGGATACGGATAGACATAGTGCAGGCGCACCCACACGCCGAGTTCGGCGAGCGCGCGCGCGAGCTCGGTCATCTTCGTCTTCACCGGACGGCCCTGCCAGAAGCCGGTGCGGTACTTGCACGTCGACGCCGTAGGCGCTCGTGTCCTGCGACACGACGAGCAGTTCCTTGACGCCGGCCTTGACGAGGTTTTCGGCCTCCTGCATCACTTCGCCGATCGGCGCGGCTGACGAGGTCGCCGCGCATCGCGGGAATGATGCAGAACGTGCAGCGGTGATTGCAGCCTTCGCTGATCTTGAGGTACGCGTAGTGCGTGGGCGTGAGCTTGATTCCCTGCGGCGGCACGAGGTCGACGAACGGATCGTGCGGCTTCGGCAGGTGCGAGTGCACGGCGCTCATCACTTCCGCCGTCGCGTGCGGGCCGGTCACGGCCAGCACCTTCGGGATGCGCGTCGCGCACGAAGCGCGCCGCCGTCCTTCGCGCCCAGGCAGCCGGTGACGATGACCTTGCCGTTCTCCGCCAGCGCCTCGCCGATCGCGTCGAGCGACTCGGCCACCGCCGCGTCGATGAAGCCGCAGGTGTTGACGACGACGAGGTCCGCGCCGTCGTAGGACGGCGCGATCGCGTAGCCCTTCGGCGCGCAGTTGCGTGAGGATCTGCTCCGAGTCGACCAGCGCCTTCGGGCAGCCGAGCGAGACGAAGCCGACGCGGGGGACCGCGGGACGGTGCTGCCGGTTTTTTGGTGCGTGTGCGGGTGGTGGGTGGGCATGGAGAAAAGGGTAGAAAAAGGGGTCAGGCTCGAAAGGAAAAAGTGTCAGGTCGGGAAAAGGGGCCAGGCTCGCGAAATACGAAAAGGAAAAAGGGGCTCAGGCTCGCGAAAAAGAGAAAGGGGCCAGCTCGAATAACGAGAAAAGGGGCCAGGCTCGGAAAGGCGCGATCTTGCAGGCGGAAGGGGTCAGACTCGAATTTCCGCTCGGCGATTACGCTGCTTCCGACGCCTGCGCTCGGAAATTCGAATCTGACCCTGGGGCGGAGGCGGAAGGGGTCAGACTCGAATTTCCGCTCGGTGATTACATTGCTTCCGACGCCTGCGCTCGGAAATTCGAATCTGACCCTGTGGGACCCGTTGCCCGATGCGTTGCAGCAAATCCGTTGCAAAGCGCCGGTTGCTGCGGCGCTTCGGCGGCATTCAGCGCTTCTCGTCCTCTTCGGCACCCGGCTGCGGCACGGCGCCGAAGTTGGGGAAGGGAAATGCGGTGAACATCCCGCGCGTCTGGTCCTGCATCCGCTGCTGCATGTCCATGAACAGCTTGGCGCTCTGCTCCAGGTAGTTGCCGAGCATCCCCTGCATCGCGGGCGCCTGCATCTGCATGAACTGCTTCCACAGGTCCGGCGTCAGCAGCATCTTGTCGCCGTATACCTGTTTCGCCTGGTCCTGCAGCTTCTTCTGGATCACGAGGAACGCCTTGACGTTCTGCTCCATGTACTGGCCCATGATCGTCTGCTGCGCGCTGCCGTAGAAACGGATCATCTGCGACAGCATTTCGGAACTGAACATCGGCACGCCGCCGCCTTCCTCGTCGAGGATGATCTGCAGCAGGATCGCGCGGGTGAGGTCGTCGCCCGACTTGGCATCGACGACCTGGAACTCGATGTTGTCCAGCACCATCTGCTTGACGTCGGCGAGCGTGATGTAGCCGCTGTTGGCCGTGTCGTACAGGCGCCGGTTCGGGTACTTCTTGATCATGCGAACGGCTTGCGGTCATCGAACAGGCTCCTGCGTGGAATCTGGGAGATTATAACCCACTGATTTATCGAACGTTTGACTTTCCGCACTCCGTGTGCGCCCCTTGCTTGTGCGGCGCACCAAAAAAGGCTTGACGAGGGGCTGGACCGTCCCTACAATGTAATTTGTGCGGTGCAGCAAAGGGGCGGGCAGTATCGGTCCCGAACTGCGACCGCGGGCGGTCTCCACGGCAGCACGCTTGATCCGGACCGCTCGAGCGCCCGATGCACGCGGGGCCCCATGCCCCAGCAGCTTGTGGACGCCAGCTTCAAGGATCAACTGCTTCAAAGACCCGGCCAACGGAAACCCACCGAAAAGGAAACACCATGTACAACCCGACCGAACAGATCGCCGCTTTCAACAAGACCAACGTTGCGCAAGCCACGAAGTTCGCCGCCCTCTCGCTCGAGAACGCCGAGAAGCTCATGAAGTTCAACCTGGGCGCCGCCAAGGCCGCGTTCGCGCAGTCCGTCGAAGGCGCGCAAGCCGCGGCCTCCGTCAAGGACGTGCAGGACCTGCTCGCGCTGCGCACCAAGCTGGCCGAAGCCCAGGTGCAGTCCGCCGTCGGCTATTCGCGTCACCTGTACGAGCTGGCGACCGAAGCGCAAGCCGGCTACTCGGCCCTCGCCGAAGAAGCGTTCAGCCTCTACACGAAGGGCGTCGCCGCCTGGGTCGACAACGCCAGCAAGTCGGCGCCGGCCGGTTCGGACGTCGCCGTGAACGCGTTCAAGTCGACGATCGCCGCCACGACCGCCGCGTTCGACCAGTTCCAGAAGGCGTCGAAGCAAGTCGTGAGCCTCGCCGATGCGAATGTCCGCGCTGCCGCGGCCACCGCGTCGAAGTCGGTCAAGGACCGCAAGGCTGCGTAAGTCCTGCGCCAGCCTCGAGAGGATGCGCGGCGGCGGTTCCCGCCGGCGCGCGCCTCCGCCTATAGGACCGATTCACGGAACTTGCAAAGAAGCCGCCGGTCCCAAAGTGGGTGGTGATGTCTCCTTCTGTATCGATACCTCCTCCTGATTGATACAGCTTCGAAAACCCCGCGATGCGAATCGCTGGGTTTTTTTTGGGGCGACGGAATTGAGTGTTTCGTCGAATGACGAGGCGTGGGGCCGTGCCGAGGCTAACGCCGGAAACCCCCGCCGCCGCGGCCGGCGAATCCGCCGCCGCCGCCGCCGCGCATCGACTCGAACTGCTGTTGCCGCGCGCCGCCCGTCATGCGGGCGCTCCTGTCCTGCTCGAGCTGGCCCATGCCTTCGAAGCGTGACGCGCCTGCGCTGGACCCGTACGCGCCCGCGCGCTGCGACGCGCCGGCCGCGGCCTGCGATTGCGCGGTGCGCGTTTCGCTCGCCGTCGCGCTGCGCTGTTGCGGCGACGTGCTGCTCGGCGTCGCGCCGGTGCCGGTCGCGTTGCGCCCGGCGGGATCGTGTAGATCACCGCGGGCACCGTCGCCGCGAGCGTCCACGGCCCGGCCGGCGCGGGCGCGGCGAACCACGCGCCCTGGTAGCACGAGTAAAAGCCTTCGCCGGTCTGGATCACGTTGAACGACGTGTTCACCGCGTACTGCATCGGCGTGCCCGGCACCGACGCCAGCACGAAGCCGCGCGGACCGTTGGCCGGAATGCGCGCGAAGTCCGCCGGCAGGCTCGCGGTGGCGAACGTCCACGGGCCGTCCAGGGACCCGGCGTAGAACCAGCGGCCGGACACGAGGTCGTAGAAGCGGCCGCCCGCGTCGCGGAACAGCGCCGCGTCGGTATTGGCGACGTACTGCAGCGACGTGCCGAGTATCGCGACAAATTGCGGCGGGCCGCTGGTGACGATGATCGCCGCGGGTGTCGTCGACACGAACACCGTCGGCGCATCGCGCGCGCCAAGCGGGCGGCCCGGGATCTGTTTCCTGACGTCCGCGAAATTGCGGTCGTCGGCAGCGCGGCGAACGACGGCGGCAGCTTGCCGGCGGGCATCCACGGCCCCTTGGCGTCCGGCGCGGCGAGCCAGCCGCCATTGTTCAGCAGGTAGAACGTCTTCGTGTTCGCATCGGAGAACACGTCCCAGTTGGTGTTCGCCGCGAACGACGGCGTGTTCGCGCCAAGGGGGCGGTGCGGCGGCCGGCGGGCGCGCCGCCGTGGCGGTCGGTGCCGCCGTGGCGCCGCCGACGGCGGCGAGCGCCTGCTGGCAGCCGGGCGACGTGCGCGCGCGCGTTCTGCTCGAGACAGGCCGGCGCCGCCTGGCACGCCCGTGGGCACGCCGGCGCAATTGGCCTGGCAATCGGCGCGGCACGCCGAGCGGATCGCGCCCGCCTGCGCCGATGTCGGCTGCTGCGCGAACGCCGGCTGCGTGGCGACGATCGAAGCGGTGAGGGCGCCCAAGCACCAGGGAAAAAGGCGCGCGTTCCGACTCGTCGTGTCGATCATTGCCGCTCCAGTCGGGTACTCGACGCCGAGGCGGGTGCGGCGCACCGCGCCTTCGAGGGCCGTCGAATCGAGACGCATTCTAAACAAGAACGGCGGGCCTTGCGACCCGATACGGCGTCACAATCGATGTGCGCGTCCGGCTTGATCGCGGCGTTTCGCAAGTCCCCCGTCGTCCCCGCGAAAGCGGGGACCCAGCGACGTTTGACGACAAGACACTGGGTCCCCGCCTGCGCGGGGACGACGAGGTTTAGGGGACGACGAGAACGACGAGCGCGAGTCGACGAGCGACGTCGGCGCCGTGTCTCGTGCCTCGCGGCCCGCGATCAGAACATGTGCTGGCCGCCGTTGATCGCGATGTTGGCGCCGGTCACGAACGCGGCCTCTTCGCTCGACAGGTAGGCGACGAGGCCCGCGATTTCCTCGGGCTTGCCCAGGCGCCCCATCGGGATCTGCGGAATGATCTTCGAGTCCAGCACTTCCTTCGGGATCGCCATCACCATCTTGGTGCCGATGTAGCCGGGCGAGATCGTGTTGACGGTGACGCCCTTGCGCGCGTATTCGAGCGCCAGCGCCTTCGTGAAGCCGTGCATGCCGGCCTTCGCCGCCGAATAGTTGGTTTGCCCGAACGCGCCCTTCTGTCCGTTCACCGAAGAGATGTTGATGATGCGGCCCCAGCCGCGGTCGGCCATTCCGTCGCATACCTGCTTCGTCATGTTGAAGCACGAATCGAGGTTGGTCTTGAGGACGGCGTCCCAGTTGGCCTTGTCCATCTTCCTGAACGTCATGTCGCGCGTGATGCCGGCGTTGTTGACGAGCACTTCGACGGGTCCCACTTCCTCGCTGACCTTCTTCACGCAGGTCACGGCGGATTCCCAGTCGGCGACGTCGCACGGGTAGGCGTGGAAATGCAGCCCCTGCGCCTTCATCGCCGCGAGCCACTCGGCGGCCTTGGTGTTGCCCGGCGAGTGGGTGGTGACGACCGTGTACCCCAGCGCAGCGAGCTTGAGGCAGATCGCCTCGCCCAGCCCGCCCATGCCGCCGGTCACGAGCGCGACCCGATGCGTGTCGATTGCCATGATGCCGTTCCTCCTGGTGATTGTTCTTGTGCGACCGTTCCGGCGTCACGTCGCCGGATTGCGGGAAGGTTACCGCGCCGCGCCCCCCGCCGGCTTGCGTCCCGTCAGATTCAGCGTTCGACGGCCAGTGCCACGCCCATGCCGCCGCCGATGCACAGCGACGCCAGGCCCTTCTTTGCGTTGCGGCGGCGCATTTCGTGCAGCAGCGTGACCAGCACGCGGCAGCCGGACGCGCCGATGGGGTGGCCGAGCGCGATGGCGCCGCCGTTCACGTTGATCCGGCTCGTGTCCCAGCCCATTTCCTTGTTGACCGCGCAGGCCTGCGCGGCGAACGCCTCGTTGATTTCCATGAGGTCGAGGTCGGCGGGCTTCCAGCCGGCCTTTTCCAGCGCGCGCCGCGACGCGGACACCGGTCCCATGCCCATCAGCGCCGGGTCCACGCCGGTCGTCGCGTAGGCGCGGATCGTCGCCAGCGGCGTCAGGCCGAGTTGCTGCGCGCGGGCGGCGGTCATCACCAGGACCGCCGCGCCGCCGTCGTTGATGCCGGAGGCGTTGGCGGCCGTCACCGAGCCGTCCTTGGCGAATGCGGGCTTCAGTCCGGCCACGGAGTCGAGCGTCGTCCCCGCCTTGACGAACTCGTCGGTGGCGAACGCGACGGGATCGCCCTTGCGCTGCGGAATCAGCACCGGGACGATCTCGTCGTTGAACTTGCCGGCCTTCTGCGCGGCCTCGGCCTTGTTCTGCGACGCGACGGCGAAATCGTCCTGCTGCGCGCGCGAGATGTCGTGCTTCTTCGCGACGTTCTCCGCCGTCACGCCCATGTGGTACTGGTTGTAGACGTCCCACAGGCCGTCGACGATCATCGTGTCGGTCAGCTTGGCGTCACCCATCCGGAAGCCGTCGCGCGAGCCGAGCAGCACGTGCGGCGACGCGCTCATGTTCTCCTGGCCGCCCGCGATGACGATGTCGGCGTCGCCGCAGCGAATGGCCTGCGCGGCGAGCATCACGGCCTTCAATCCCGAGCCGCAGACGACGTTGATCGTCATCGCGGGGACTTCCTTCGGGATGCCCGACTTGATGAGCGCCTGCCGCGCCGGGTTCTGCCCGCTGCCGGCAGTGAGCACCTGGCCGAGGATCACTTCCGAGACCTGATCCGCGGCCAGTCCGCTTTGCGCGAGCAGCGCGCGGATGACGGTGGCGCCGAGTTCGGGGGACGGCACCTTGGCGAGCGAGCCGCCGAATTTGCCGATGGCCGTGCGCAGCGCGCCGGTGATGACGATGTCAGACATGAAAAGTGCTTCCTGTGAGGCAAGTTGGCCGGGGTAGTATCCGAAACTGTAGCAGACATGTTAGCGCAGCTTGCGGTCGCGAGAGCGTGCTCGGCGCGGGCCCGGGTGCTCGACGCTTGCCGGTTTGATTCCTGCTGCCGGACCACTGGCAAGGCGAGGGACTGCGATCGCAGAACCCCCCGTCGTCCCCGCGCAAGCGGGGACCCAGCGTCGTTCAGCAAAAGCCCCCCCGTCGTCCCCGCGCAAGCGGGGACCCAGCGTCGTTCAGCAAAAGCCCCCCGTCGTCCCCGCGCAAGCGGGGACCCAGCGTCGTTCAGCAAAAGCCCCCCCGTCGTCCCCGCGCAAGCGGGGACCCAGCGTCGTTCAGCAAAAGCCCCTGGGTCCCCGCTTGCGCGGGGACGACGGAGTGATAATCATGCAGATCGCGAAATCCATACCATCACCGAGCAACATTGGCTCATGCGGCAAAGCGTCCGCTCATGCCGCACACCTCCACGGGCAGGCGGAGTGGCGGTGCCGCCGGCGCCTCACGCCGGCTGCGCCGCCGGACGCTTGATCGCCCGTTCGTCGATCGGGAGATTGAGCAGCCCCGCGACGATGCCCAGCGCCATCGACAGGTACCAGACGATGTCGTAGCTGCCGGTGGTGTCGTAGAGCTTGCCGCCGAGCCAGGCGCCCAGGAAGCTGCCGATCTGGTGCGAGAAGAACGTGAAGCCGGACAGCATCGCGAGATAGCGGACGCCGAAGATCTGCGCGACCAGCGCGTTGGTCGGCGGCACCGTCGACAGCCACAAGAGGCCGAGCGCGATGGCGAACGCATAGACGGAGAACACCGTCAGCGGCAGCCAGAAGAACAGCGCGAAGACGACGGCGCGGGCGAAGTAGATGAACGACAGGATGTACTTCTTGCTGACGCGCCCGCCCAGCCAGCCCGTCGTGTAGGTGCCGACGATGTTGAAGAGCCCGATCAGCGCCGAGCGACGTCACGGCGACGTGCGGCGGCAGGCCGCGGTCGGCCAGGTAGGCCGGCAGGTGGACGCCGACGAAGACCACCTGGAACCCGCAGACGAAAAAGCCGAGCGTCAGCAGCACGTATCCGCGATGACCGATGGCTTCGCCCATCGCCTGGCCCGCCGACTGCTTGAACGAGTGCACGTGCGTTTCGCGGCGCTCCACCATCGCCGCCGCGAGCGGCACGATCAGCAGGCCCACGCCGGCGAGCGCCAGCAGCGCGCCGTGCCAGCCGATCGTCGACAGCAGCCACTGCGTCAGCGGCAACATCGCGAACTGTCCGAACGAGCCGGCCGCCGCCGAGATGCCGAGCGCCATGCTTCGCTTTTCCGGCGGGAACCTGCGGCCGAGCACGCCGGAGACGACGCTGAACGTGACGCCCGACAGGCCGACGCCGATCAGCACGCCGGCCGGTGAGCACGAACAGCCACGGCGACGTTCGCGAACGACATCGTCGCGAGGCCGAGCACGTAGCAGAGGCTGCCGGCGATGACGACCTTCGCCGAGCCGAAGCGGTCGGCGACCATGCCGGCGAACGGCTGCGTCGCGCCCCACACGAGGTTCTGCACGGCGATCGCCAGCGCGAACGTCTCGCGACCCCAGCCCATGTCCGACGAGATCGGCTGCAGGAACAGTCCGAAGCCATGCCGGATGCCCATCGCCGATGGTCAGGATCAGGCCGCAGCAGACGAGCACGACGGTGGGTGTGCGCCAATCGGGGGAGTGGGTCGACATCGCGAATCCGCAGGAAATGGTGGAGGTCAGTTGCCGTGCGTCGGCCGGCGCCGGGTGCAGCCGTTCGACGTCGGCCAAGCAGCCGCACCAGCGCGTCGATGTTGGGTTCGCCCAGCTGGCGCTCGACTTCGACCTGGGCGCGCTGCCAGTACGGCAGCGCGCGCGCCAGCGCGGCCTTGCCCGCGCGTGTCAGCGTGACTTCGCGCGTGCGCGCGTCGGTGCCCGCCGCGATCTTCACCCAGCCTTGCGCGACGAGCGGCTCCAGGTTGCGCGACAGCGCCGTCCGGTCGAGCAGCGCCAGCGTGGCGAGCGCCGTGATGCGCACCGGCCCCGGCGCGCGACAGCGTGCGCAGCAGCGAGAACTGCGTGACGCGCAGTCCCGACGGCGCCATCGTGTCGTCGTAGAGCTGCGTGATCGCGCGCGACGCGCGGCGCAGCCTTCCGCAGACGCACGCGGCGGAGTTCGGGGCGGCAGGCGAAACGCGGGCCATGGCAGGGCGCGCCCGGAAAGGCGCATGTGCACGTAAAGTGCGAGTATATGCACGTATGCGCGCGGAGACAAGGGCGGGCGGCGGCGCGGGCGAGCGCGATTCGTTCGCCCGTGGCGTGGCAGCCCTTAGTCTAGGTGTCAAGCGACAAGTGGTTGTTTCGCGTTCCGATGCCGCAACGCAATGCCACCCGCCGCAACGCAATGCGACCCGCCGCAACGCAATGCCACCCGCCGCAACGCAATGCCACCCGCCGCAACGCAATGCCACCCGCCGCAACGCAATGCCACCCGCCGCAACGCAATGCCACCCGTCCGCAACGCTATGCCACCCGTCGCAACGCTATGCCACCCGTCGCAACGCTATGCCACCCGTCGCAACGCCACCCCACCCGCCGCAACGCCACCCCACCCGCCGCAACGCCACCCCACCCGCCGCAACGCCACCCCACCCGCCGCAACGCCACCCCACCCGTCGTCGTCCCCGCGAAGGCGGGGACCCAGTGTCGTTGGAGCCCACTCTGCGCGAGGCGTGAGAGCGACACTGGGTCCCCGCTTTCGCGGGGACGACGGAGTATTTCTCGTGCATTTCGTTAAGGCTCAATAGGCCCAGTCCCTGCTACGCCCGATCGCCTTCTCCCATTGGCCGCGCAGCTCGGCCGCCCGTTCCCGCGGCATCGCCGGCTCGAAGCGGCGGTCGACGCGCCAGTTGCGGCCGATGTCGTCGCTGCTTTCCCAGTACCCGACGGCGAGGCCCGCCAAGTAGCCGGCGCCGAGCGCCGTCGTCTCGAGCACCTGCGGGCGCACGACCGGCACGCCCAGCAGGTCGGCCTGGAACTGCATCAGCAGGTTGTTGGCCGCCGCGCCCCCGTCCACCCGCAACTCCGTCAGCGTGATGCCCGCGTCCTTTTCCATCGCGCCCAGCACGTCGGCGCTCTGGAACGCGATCGCTTCGAGCGCGGCGCGCGCGATGTGGCCGCGGGTGGCGCCGCGCGTGAGGCCGAACATCGCGCCGCGCGCATAGGCATCCCAGTGCGGCGCGCCCAGTCCGGCGAATGCCGGCACCAGGTACACGCCACCGTTGTCGGGCACCGTCGCCGCCAGCGCCTCGATCTCGTGCGCATTGCGGATGATCTGCAGTCCGTCGCGCAGCCATTGCACGACCGCGCCGCCGATGAACACGCTGCCTTCGAGCGCGTACTCGAGACGGCCGTCGCGCTTCCATGCGACGGTGGTCAGCAGGTGGTTGCGCGACGCCACGGCGCTGCCGCCGGTGTTCATCAGCAGGAAGCAGCCGGTGCCGTAGGTGTTCTTGGCGAGACCGGGGGAGAGGCACGCCTGGCCGAACAGCGCCGCCTGCTGATCGCCCGCGATGCCCGCGATCGGAATGTCGACGCCGCCGATCCGCGCTTCGCCGCAGACGCCGGAGGAGGCGACGACGCTCCCCAGCACCTCGCGCGGCACGCGCAGGATCCGCAGCAATTCATCGTCCCAATCGCCGGTGTGGATGTTGAACAGCAGCGTGCGGCTCGCGTTGCTGGCGTCGGTGCAATGGACGCGGCCACCGGTGAGATGCCAGATGAGCCACGCGTCGATGGTCCCGAAGGCGAGTTCGCCGCGCTCCGCCCGCGCCCGCGCGCCGTCGACATGGTCGAGCAGCCAGCGGACCTTGGTGCCCGAGAAGTAGGCATCGATGACGAGCCCTGTCTTCTGCGCGAACAGGGGCGCGAGTCCGGCCGCGCGCAGTTCGTCGCACAGCGGCGCGGTGCGGCGATCCTGCCAGACGATCGCATTGGCGATCGGGCGGCCGGTCGCGCGTTCCCACAGCACCGTCGTCTCGCGCTGGTTGGTGATGCCGATCGCCGCCACGTCGCGCGCGGCGATGTGCGCCTTGGCGAGCGCCTCGTGCAGCACGCCGGACTGCGTCGCCCAGATTTCCGTCGGATCGTGCTCGACCCAGCCCGGCTCCGGGAAGATCTGGCGGAACTCCTGCTGCGCGGACGCATGCACGGTACCGTCGCGGCCGAACAGCAGCGCCCGCGAACTGGTGGTGCCCTGGTCCAGCGCCAGCACGAGCGACATGTTTGCCTCCGGTTGCCGCCGTGCAGTGGTGCGGCGTAAAATCGACGATTCCCGTATTCTAGCCATTCATTCGCAGGTGTCCGCGGCAGGCTCGCGGCCCGCACTTTGCAAGGCTCCCGCTTTGACCCATCCCCTTTCGATGCCGAAGGTCCCGCGCGAGCGCCTGCACTGTCGCGCCGTGACGTTCGACGGCTTCGCGCGCACCGACGGCCTGTTCGACATCGAAGCGCACATCGTCGACGTCAAGGACCACGACTCCGAACTCCTGAGCGGCATCCGGCCGGCGGGCATTCCAGTCCACGACATGTGGGTGCGCGTCACCATCGACCGCGAGTTCTTCATCCGCGCGATCGAAGCCGTCACCGACAGCATGCCGTACCCGGGCGGCTGCGACCGCATCACGCCGGACTATGAAAAGCTGGTCGGCGCCAACCTGGTCAGCGGCTTTCGCAAGCACCTGCACGAGCTGCTGGGCGGCGTGCGCGGCTGCACGCACATCACCGAGATGCTGTCGTACCTGCCGACCGTGGCGGTGCAGACGTTCGCCGGGCTGCAGCGCGAGGACGAAGTCGAAGGCAAGCCGTTCCAGCTCGACCGCTGCCATGCGCTCGAGACCACCAGTGAAACCGTTCGCCGCTACTACCCGAAGTGGTACCGCGGCGCCGCCTGAACTGAATGGGGTCAGAGCTGTAATTATCGGCTCGCTCCGACCGTTGGCATTCCACGCGCCGTCTCGGCCGATAATTGCAGCTCTGACCCCATCTGCCCCTCACTTCGCACCGACCTTTAGGGAGACGCCGTGAAGATCCACGAATACCAGGGCAAGGAAATATTCCGCAAGTTCGGCATGCCCGTGCCGCGCAGCATTCCG
Organism: uncultured beta proteobacterium; assembly: GCA_963823475.1. Lineage (GTDB taxonomy): Bacteria > Pseudomonadota > Gammaproteobacteria > Burkholderiales > Casimicrobiaceae > VBCG01. The sequence continues at coordinate 36,637 of CAWGLS010000001.1, read as the reverse complement.
GCGTTCACCGTCGACCAGGCGGTGAAGGCCGCGCAGTCGCTCGGCGGTCCCGTGTGGGTGGTCAAGGCGCAGATCCACGCCGGCGGGCGCGGCAAGGGCGGCGGCGTCAAGGTCGCGAAGTCGCTCGACGAGGTCAAGCAGCGCGCCACCGAGATCCTCGGCATGCAGCTCGTGACGCACCAGACCGGCGCGGCTGGCCAGAAGGTGCGCCGGCTGCTGATCGAGGAGGGCGCCGACATCAGGAAGGAGCTGTACGTCGGCATGGTCGTCGACCGCGGCACGCAGCGCGTGGCGCTGATGGCAAGCTCGGAAGGCGGCATGGACATCGAGCACGTCGCGGCGACGACGCCGGAGCTGATCCACAAGGTGTACATCGATCCCGTCAAGGGCCTGACCGACGCCGAGGCCGACGACGTGTCGCGCAAGATCGGCGTGCCCGACGCCAGCATCCCGCAGTCGCGCGCGATGCTGCAGGGACTCTACCGCGCGTTCGTCGAGACCGACGCGTCGCTGGCCGAGATCAATCCGCTGGTGGTGACCGGCGACGGCAGGATCGTCGCGCTCGACGCCAAGCTCAACTTCGACTCCAACGCGCTGTTCCGGCACCCCGAGATCGTCGAGATGCGCGATCTCGACGAGGAAGATCCGGCGGAAATCGAGGCGTCCAAGTTCGACCTGTCGTACATCTCGCTCGACGGCAACATCGGCTGCCTCGTCAACGGCGCCGGCCTCGCGATGGCGACGATGGACACGATCAAGCTCTACGGCGGCGAGCCGGCGAACTTCCTCGACGTCGGCGGCGGCGCCACCGCCGAGAAGGTGACCGAGGCCTTCAAGATCATGCTGCTCAACCCGAACCTGAAGGCGATCCTCGTCAACATCTTCGGCGGCATCATGAAGTGCGACACGATCGCCGAGGGCGTGGTGGCCGCGTCGAAGGCGGTGTCGCTCAAGGTGCCGCTGGTCGTGCGGATGAAAGGCACCAACGAGGAGCTGGGCAAGAAGATCCTGGCCGAGTCCGGCCTGCCGATCATCACGGCGAACAACATGGCGGAGGCCGCGGAAAAGGTCGTCGCCGCGGCGAAGGGGCAATAGCGAACAGTCCGGATATGCTAAGCCGTCGTCCACATACGATCGTCGTCCCCGCGAAGGCGGGAACCCAGTGTCGTGAGTTCAAAGTCGCTGGGTTCCCGCTTTCGCGGGAACGACGGGGAGCAATGGGACCACGTTGGTGGGGTTGCGAGGGGCGGGAACATCGATCGTCGTCCCCGCGAAGGCGGGAACATCGATCGTCGTCCCCGCGAAAGCGGGGACCCAGTGTCGTGAGTTCAAAGTCGCTGGGTTCCCGCTTTCGCGGGAACGACGGGGAGCAATGGGACCACGTTGGTCGGGTTGCGAGGGGCGGGAACATCGATCGTCGTCCGCGAAGGCGGGAACATCGATCGTCGTCCCCGCGAAGGCGGGGACCCAGTGTCGTGAGTTCAAAGTCGCTGGGTTCCCGCTTTCGCGGGAACGACGGGGAGCAATGGGGCCACGTTGGTCGGGTTGCGAAGGGCGGGAACATCGATCGTCGTCCCCGCGAAAGCGGGGACCCAGTGTCGTGAGTTCAAAGTCGCTGGGTTCCCGCTTTCGCGCGGAACCGACGGGGAGCAATGGGGCCACGTTGGTCGGGTTGCGACGGGGCGGGAACATCGATCGTCGTCCCCGCGAAGGCGGGAACATTGATCGTCGTCCCCGCGAAGGCGGGGACCCAGTGTCGTGAGTTCAAAGTCGCTGGGTTCCCGCTTTCGCGGGAACGACGGGGAGCAATGGGACCACGTTGGTCGGGTTGCGACGGGCGGGAACATCGATCGTCGTCCCCGCGAAGGCGGGAACATCGATCGTCGTCCCCGCGAAGGCGGGGACCCAGTGTCGTGAGTTCAAAGTCGCTGGGTTCCCGCTTTCGCGGGAACGACGGGGAGAAATGGGACCACGTTGGTCGGGTTGCGAGGGGCGGGAACATCGATCGTCGTCCCCGCGAAGGCGGGGACCCAGTGTCGTGAGTTCAAAGTCGCTGGGTTCCCGCTTTCGCGGGAACGACGGGGAGCAATGGGACCACGTTGGTCGGGTTGCGAGGGGCGGCGATACCTATCGAGAGTTGCGGGGCGGGAACATCGATCGTCGTCCCGGGAAGGCGGGAACATCGATCGTCGTCCCCGCGAAGGCGGGAACATTGATCGTCGTCCCCGCGAAGGCGGGGACCCAGTGTCGTGAGTACAAAGTCGCTGGGTTCCCGCTTTCGCGGGAACGACGGGGAGCAATGGGACCACGTTGGTCGGGTTGCGAGGGGCGGTGACATCGATCGTCGTCCCCGCGAAGGCGGGAACATTAATCGTCGTCCCCGCGAAGGCGGGGACCCAGTGTCGTGAGTCGATAGTCGCTGGGTCACCGCTTTCGCGCGAACTACGGTGCGGGAAGAGCCATGGAGAAAGCGTTCTACGTCTACATCCTCGCGAGCGGACGCAACGGAACGTTGTATGTGGGTGTGACTTCGAATCTTATCCAGCGCGTTTGGCAGCATAGGGAAGGCGTCGTTGCTGGATTCACGAGCAAATATGCCGTAAAGCAATTGGTTTGGTACGAGCAACATGACAGCGCCGAAAGTGCCATTGCGCGAGAAAAGCAGGTGAAGAAATGGAATCGGGAATGGAAAATCGAAATGATCGAGGAAGCCAATCCTTACTGGAACGACTTGTATTCCGAAATCTGCGGAAACTAGCAATCTAACGACACCGGGTTCCCGCGTTCGCGGGAACGACGATGCAGGGGACGACGCATGAGCATTCTGGTCAACAAGAACACGAAGGTCATCACGCAGGGCATCACCGGCAAGACGGGCCAGTTCCACACGCGGATGTGCCGCGACTACGCCAACGGCCGCGCATGCTTCGTCGCCGGCGTGAATCCGAAAAAGGCGGGCGAGGACTTCGAAGGCATCCCGATCTACGCGACCGTCCGCGAGGCGAAGGACGCCACCGGCGCCACCGTGTCGGTCATCTACGTGCCGCCGCCGTTCGCGGCCGCGGCGATCGACGAGGCGGTCGACGCGGGGCTCGACCTCGTCGTCTGCATCACCGAGGGCATTCCGGTGCGCGACATGATCGCGACGCGCCACCGGATGCAGGGCAAGAAGACGATGCTGCTCGGGCCCAACTGCCCCGGCGTCATCACGCCCGACGAGATCAAGATCGGCATCATGCCGGGCCACATCCACAAGAAAGGCCGCGTCGGCGTCGTATCGCGCTCGGGCACGCTGACGTACGAGGCGGTCGGCCAGCTCACCGAGCTCGGCCTCGGGCAGTCGACGGCCGTGGGCATCGGCGGCGACCCGGTGAACGGCCTGAAGCACATCGACATCCTGCGGCTCTTCAACGACGATCCGGACACCGATGCCGTGGTGATGATCGGCGAAATCGGCGGCGGCGACGAGGAGACGGCGGCGCTGTGGGCGAAGGAGCACATGAAAAAACCCATCGTCGGCTTCATCGCCGGCGTGACGGCGCCGCCCGGCAAGCGAATGGGGCACGCCGGCGCCATCATTTCCGGCGGCAAGGGCACGGCGCAGGAAAAGCTGGAAGTCATGGACGCCTCGGGCATCAAGGTGACGCGCAATCCTGCGGAAATGGGCAAGCTGCTGCTGACGGTGCTGTAACGGACGACGCCGCGGCCATGGAATCCGCGGCGCACCGAACGGGGAGGCGGGGTGGACTTCGGCACGACCCAGTTCTGGCTGGCGGCGCTCGAGATCATCGTCATCAACGTGCTGCTGTCCGGCGACAATGCGGTGGTCATCGCGCTCGCCTGCCGCAACCTGCCGCCGAAGCAGCGCAAGTGGGGCGTGATCTGGGGCGCCGCCGGCGCCATCGTGCTGCGGATCGTCCTCACCTTCTTCGCGATCTCGCTGCTGCAACTCCCCTACCTCAAGATCGTCGGCGGCGTGCTGCTCTTGTGGATCGGCGTCAAGCTCATCGCCGAGGAGGACGAGGACGAGGCCGCCGGCGAGGACAGCGTGCGCGCCAGCGACAAGCTGCTGGCCGCGGTGCGGACGGTCATCATCGCCGACCTGGCGATGAGCATCGACAATGTGCTCGGCGTGGCGGCGGCGGCCAAGGGCAGCCTGCTGCTGCTGGTCTTCGGACTGGCGGTCAGCATCCCGCTGGTGATCGCCGGCAGCCAGATCATCATCAGGCTGGTCGAGCGCATCCCGCTGCTGATCCTCGCGGGCGGCGGGCTGCTGGGATTCGTGGCCGGCGAGATGCTCGTCGAGGATGTCGCCATCGCGCCGTGGATCACCGCCAACGCGCACGTTCTGCACTGGATCGTCCCGGCTGGGGGAATCGTGCTGGTCGTCGGCGTGGCGAAATGGATGCAGCGGCGACACCCGGCCGGTTGAGCATCGAGACGCCCGACCGCATCGAGCACGCCCGACAACACGAAATGGGCGAATCATATATCACCGTCGTCCCCGCGCAAGCGGGGACCCAGCGGCGTCCGTCGCCACGTCACTGGGTCCCCGCCTTCGCGGGGACGACAACGACCACGTCACTGGGTCCCCGCCTTCGCGGGGACGACAACGACCACGTCACTGGGTCCCCGCCTTCGCGGGGACGACAACGACCACGTCACTGGGTCCCCGCCTTCGCGGGGACGACAACGACCACGTCACTGGGTCCCCGCCTTCGCGGGGACGACAATGACCACGTCACTGGGTCCCCGCCTTCGCGGGGACGACAACGACCAAGTCACTGGGTCCCCGCCTTCGCGGGGACGACAACGACCACGTCACTGGGTCCCCGCCTTCGCGGGGACGACAACGACCACGTCACTGGGTCCCCGCTTGCGCGGCGATGACGCCGACCCGCGGCGGCGGGCACCCGGCGTGCAGGATCACCCGAATGCCTCCCGACGCTCGCGCGACGGGCGCCATGCCGCTACACTCCGTCGTTTGCACGCCAACGCCGCCTAAAGCATCCGTTCCCGCATGAGTGAAACCGCCACACTGGACGTCGCCAGCCTTTCCCATCCGGGAATGGTCCGTTCCCACAACGAGGACACCATCTTCGTCGACGCCGAGGCCGGCATCGCCGTGCTCGCCGACGGCATGGGCGGGTACAACGCCGGCGAGGTGGCGAGCGGCATCGCCGTCAACGTCGTGTCCAACGGCATGATGCCGGAGCTGAAATCGGGCCGCGAACTGTCGAAGGTCGACATCCAGAGCGGGCTGACGCACGGCGCGCTGCTGCTGCAGCAGCAGATCGCCTCCGCGAACAAGGGGATCTACGAGGCCGCGCAGGCCCGGCCCGAATGCGCCGGAATGGGCACGACCATCGTGTCGGCCGTCTTCTGCGGCAACCGGGTGTCGATCGGCCACATCGGCGATTCGCGCTGCTATCGGCTGCGCGGGGAGAAGTTCGAGCAGTTGACGCGCGACCACTCGCTCCTGCAGGAGCAGATCGACAGCGGCGTGCTGACGCCCGAGCAGGCACGATATTCGCTCAACAAGAACCTCGTGACCCGCGCGCTGGGCATCGAGGCGATCGTCCCCACCGACATCGCCGAGTACCGGATCGAGGCGAACGACATTTACCTCCTGTGCTCCGACGGCCTCACCGACATGGTCGACAGCGAAGTCATCCACTCGATCATCGACGAAAAGCGCAGCGATCTGGCGGTGGCCGCGGCCGATCTCGTCGACCTCGCCAACCAGAACGGCGGGCGCGACAACATTTCCGTCATCCTCGTTCGCGTGCCGCCCGAGTTCCTGCCGGTCACCGGCTGGGCGCAGCGCTGGCTCGCGAAAAAGAAGGGGTGACGCGGCGTGGGCAAGCTCGTGCTGTTCCTGGCCGACGGGACGACCAAGGACCTGCCGCTGGACCGCGAGCGCGTCACCATCGGCCGCCGCGCCGACAACGACGTCTGCCTGCCGTATCCGGCCGTCTCGGGTGAGCACGCGCAGGTCGTGACGATCCTCGCCGATTCGTTCCTCGAGGATCTCGGCAGCACCAACGGCACGCTGGTCAACGGCAAGGCGGTGACCAAGCATTTCCTCACCGACCACGACATGATCGACATCGGCCGCCAGCGGCTCACCTACCGGTCCGACGACGACGCCCGGGTCGATCCGTTGCCGCCCGACCTCGCGCGCAGCCAGATGCGCGGGCTGACCGAACGGGTGGAGGCCGCCCGTGCGTTGCCGCAGGTCGAGGTTCCCGGCGCAAACGCCCGGGGACCGCAGTACGGCGCGCGCGGCCATCCGCTGCTGGCCGAACTGGAACGAGAGGCCGCCGCGGCGGATGCCGGCTCGTCAGCCTCGCCCATTCCCCCGCCGGGAGCGATGGGAATGGCGCGGGCGCCCGCCGACGTGATCGCCGAACGCGTATCGCGCGTCGTCGCCGCCGCCGCGGCCATGCCGCAGCCGGCGGCAGCGCGCTTGCCGAAGTTGGACACGATTTCCGACACGGGGCCTCTACCCGCCGCGCCGGTTCCCGCGGGCGCTCCCGCGGTGCGCGTCCTGTCGGGCCCGAGCATCGGACGAACGGTCGCGTTTCCCAACCCGGAAATGACCATCGGCCGCGTGGGCACGCAGGTGGCGGTCGTGCGCAAGGTGGATGGAGGCTTTCGCCTCGTGCCGCTCGAGGGCGCCGAGCCCCCGCGGATCAACGGCGCGCCGGTCGCCGCCGAAGGGTCGCCATTGCACCCGGGGGACACCTTCGAAATCGCGGGCGTCCGGCTGGAGTTGTCGGGCGATTCGTAGAGGTCCGGCGAGGGGGTGACGTTGCACGTCACTTGGGGGTTCCGCACTGCGGCGGAACTGCAGCCGAGCGCGGTCCATCCTGCGATACGGCCAGGCCCGGCGATGACTGCCGTCCGTCCGTTCGTCGAAAAAAATGGTATACAAATCAATCGCTTCCATTGGTGAGGCCACGCACCGATGAACGTTCATGCGCTTGGCATATCGCTTGCTCCAATAGATGACAGCATCGCTGGGTGCCGGGGTTTTGGAATTACTCATCAATCAAGGAGATTCACCATGAAACGCGTTCAACAAGGCTTCACGCTCATCGAACTGATGATCGTCGTCGCCATCGTGGGTATCCTGGCCGCCATTGCGTTGCCGGCGTATCAGGATTATGTGATCCGGTCGAAGATGTCGGAAGGCACGGCTGCCGTTGCCGCGTGCAAGACGTCGGTGTCGGAATTCGTGTCGTCGCGCAATGCGTGGCCGGCGAACGCGAACACGGCGGGCTGTTCGGACACTGGCGACGCAGTACGTCGCGGGCCTGACGGTCACCGGCAACGGTGTCATCACCGTCACGACGCAGAACACCGGTGCCAAGCCGGCTGCCTGCATACTGATCCTGACGCCGTCCGGCGCGATTCCCGACATCACGTCGTGGAACGGTACCATGCAGCGGCTGCGACGCCAAGTACGTGCCGTCGACGTTCCGCGGCTGATCCTTCCAGTTTCCTGCAAGTCTCCAGGCCGGCCGGGCAATGTCCCGCCGGCCTGTTTCATTTTGCGCGTGCCTCATCGACCTCCGGCCGCGAAGTTGCGTAGTGGCTCTGCGGTGCTAACCGATTCGATCCGAGTGTTCACTGATCGATGACCGTTGCAGTAGTCGCGTGCTAACGTTGGTTTGAACTCCGACACGCGTGCCGTGCTGAAGTGATCGAGGACGCTCTGACCCATGTTCCTGCGCAAGCTGTTCAATCCTTCCACGACGGGCAAAGCCGCGCCGTCGCACACCGCCGGCGCGCCCGCGCTGACCGCTGCGGGTGGATATGAACCGGCGACTGCCGGCGCGCACGCTTCATCGTTCGACGACAGGGCCGACGCGCTCGATGCCGCCGGCCGGCATCCGGAAGCGCTGGCGATGCTCGACGAAGCGTTGGCGCGCGCGCCGGACGACGCACGGCTGCACTATCGCCGCGGCACGACGCTGTATCGGTGGAACCGCGTGCGCGAGGCACGCGACGCGTCGCTGCGCGCCGCCGAACTCGGCTTGTCCGATTCGGGGCTCTTTCGCCAGATCGGCTGGTCGCTGATCTGGACATTCGACGCCGAAGGCGCCGAGCGCTGGATGGCCCGCGCCGTCGAGACCGACCCCGGCGACTGGCGGGCGCACTTCGGCTGGGGCACGGCGGCGCTTGCCGCCGGACGCGCCGACGACGCGCTGGCCCGCTTCACGCGGGCGGCGGAACTCGAGCCCACCAGTGCGGAAGCCCTGAACTGCATCGTCGTCGGCCACCTCGACCGCCGCGACTCCGTCGCCGCCGAGGCCGCGGCGCGGCAGGCGATCGCCGTCGACGACCGGCAATCGATGGCCTGGGCGAACCTCGGTGTCGCGCTGGCGCGGCAGCGGCGTTTCGACGAGGCCGAGCCGCCGTTGGTGCGGGCACTGGAGCTGGAGGAAAACGAGCGGCGACATCACCGATACGTTCGTCAACTTACGGCAACTTCCTGCGCGATGCCGGGCGCTGTCGACGAGGCCATCGCCCTCTACGAACGGCTGCTGCCCAGTCGCCCCAACGTCAACGCGCACAGCGACTACGCATTCACGCTGATGCTGCTGGGTCGCCTTCCGGAAGGATGGCGCGAGTACGAGTTTCGCTGGCTCACCAATGCCTTCATGCGCCGCTATCCCAACATCGACCGGCCCGTGTGGAACGGCCAGTCGTTGCAGGGCCGCACGATCCTGCTCTGGGTCGAGCAGGGCTTCGGCGACACCATCCAGTTCATTCGCTACGCGCCGCTGGTCAAGGCGCTCGGGGCGACCGTGCTGGTGCTGGTGCGCGAGGGGCTCGAGCAGGTGATCGGCGGATGCGCGGGCATCGACCGGATCGTGAACCGGGACGAGGAACTGCCGCCATTCGATTTTCACCTGCCGCTGATGAGCCTGCCGCGCGTCTTCGGCACCGACGTCGATTCGATTCCCGCGGCGGTCCCGTACCTGCGGCCGATGCCGGAAAAATCGCGGCAATGGCGGGAGCAATTCCCGCCAGGCGACCAGGCGACGCGTCGGGATCGTCTGGGCCGGGCAACCCGGCGCATCCCAACGATTTCTATCGCTCGATATCCCTCGCCGAACTGCGCCCGGTACTCGACGTCGAAGGCGTCCAGTTCGTGTCGCTGCAAAAAGGGCCTGCGGCGGCGCAGCTCGCGGAGCTGCCGTCCAATGTCGATGTGCGTCGACCTGGCGGAGAAGCTCGGCGATTTCGGCGACACGGCCGCCGTCATCGACGATCTGGACCTCGTCATATGCGTCGACACGTCGGTGGCGCACCTCGCCGGCGCGCTGGGCAAGCCGACGTGGGTATTGCTGCCGCACCCGTGCGACTTTCGCTGGCTCGAAAGCCGCGAGGACAGTCCCTGGTATCCCACCGCGCGGCTGTTCCGGCAGGATGGAGCGGCGCGAATGGGGGCCGGTGGTCACCCGCATGGCCGCGGCGCTGCGGCAATGGCTGGCCGGATCGCGGCGATGCGTCGGCTCGAAGCGGTGAACAGTACGCGCGATGCGCCCACATCGTTTCGCCCGCTCGGCCCCGTCGAACACTTCGACGGGCACCGCGAAGGCTTCAGTGCGTTCGCGCGCGCACGGTATGGCCTGCTGCAATACCTGCCCGACGAACCCGTCGAAGGCGTCTCGATCGGCGTCTATGGCGAGTATCGCGAGGCACAACTGGACTTCCTGTCCAGGCTGGTATCGCCGGGCTCGACGGTGATGGAAGTCATGCCGGGCATCGGCGCGCACACGATCGCGGTCTCCCGCATGATCGGTCCGGCGGGAACGCTGCTGGCCGTCGAGCCGCGAAAGATCGTGCACCGCATACTGCGGCAGAACCTTGCCACCAACGGCGCGCCCAATACGACGCTGCTGTATCGCGGTTTGGGGGAGCCGGCGTTCCCCGGGGCCGCGAACGCGAAGGCACTGCTCGACGCGACCGTCACCGGCCGCGTTCCGGAGACCGACGGCGCGGTCGACACCATCGACGGCCTGCGGCTGGCGCGCCTCAACTTCCTGAAGATCAACGAAGGCGCCGATGTCGGCGCGATTTTCGCCGGGGCGGCGGCGTCGCTCTGGCAGTTCCGGCCCCTGCTCTATATCGCCGTGCCGCGATGCGCGGGCACTCGACGCCGCCTGCCAGTCCGCCCGGGAATTCGGATACCGCTGCTGGCGCCACGAGTCGCCGCTCTTCAGCCCGGCAAACTTCAACCTGGTCGAGACCGATCTGTTCTCCGGCCGAACGGCGCTGGCGCTGGTGGGCATCCCCGAGGAAATCGACGTTGGCGTAGCGCTGGAGGGGTGCGACGAGCTAGGATGATCGCGCGGCCAATGCGGCAGCGCGACGTTCACCGAACTTGAGGGAGGCTTGTGGTGGCAATGGGCATGCTGAAATTCTTCGATACGAGCGAACTGGAACAGTTCGCCACGACGCTCGCGGACGACCTGACCCGTCGCTTTCCACCGGCATCGGAAGCGCGCACCGACCCCGGGGCGCAGCACCAGATCAAGGTGATACTGGAAGGCCTGGCCGCGCGCGCCGTGCGCTACCACCAGCAGCAGAAGTTCGGCGTCTACAAGAAGGCGAAGCTCGGCCAACGTCTTCAAGTGGCGGCTGACGGAGGCGGGCTACAGCAAGGAATTCGTCGAACGGGCCACGAAGGAAATCGCGACCAGCCTGGCGGTCAAGTAGCGGGTGTCTCCCTTCCCGAGCCCGTTGCCGCGGCGATTTGCGATGGAATCGTGCATCCGTGGATCAATCGTGGGCGCCATGAAGGCGCCGCGCATCTGAGACATTCGTCGTCCCCGCGAAAGCGGGGACCCAGCGTCGCACGAGGAGAGTCGCTGGGTTCCCGCTTTCGCGGGAACGACGGAATGTTTGGTCCTGCATCGCGGTGATGCTCAATCGCGTGCGAGAGACGCGGAGTGACCGCAAACGCAAGTCACGTCGTCCCCGCGAAGGCGGGGACCCAGCGTCGTGCGAGGAGAGTCGCTGGGTTCCCGCTTTCGCGGGAACGACGGAATGTTTGGTCATGCATCGCGGTGGAGCTCAATATCGCGTGACGCCACGAGGAGAGTCGCTGGGTTGCCGCTTTCGCGGGAACGACGGAATGTTTGGTCATGCATCGCGGTGAAGCTCAATATCAGGCGCCATGACGGCCGAATCGTGCATCCATCGATCCCTTACTGATCCTGACCGAAATGAGTGACCGCAAACGCAAGGCTCACGTCGTCCCCGCGAAGGCGGGGACCCAGCGTCGCACGAGGAGAGTCGCTGGGTTCCCGCTTTCGCGGGAACGACGGAATGTTTGGTCATGCATCGCGGTGAAGCTCAATATCAGGCGCCATGACGGCCGAATCGTGCATCCATCGATCCCTTACTGATCCTGACCGAAATGAGTGACAGCAAACGCAAGGCTCACGTCGTCCCCGCGAAGGCGGGGACCCAGCGTCGCACGAGGAGAGTCGCTGGGTTCCCGCTTTCGCGGGAACGACGGAATGTTTGGTCATGCATCGCGGTGAAGCTCAATATCAGGCGCCATGACGGCCGAATCGTGCATCCATCGATCCCTTACTGATCCTGACCGAAATGAGTGACAGCAAACGCAAGGCTCACGTCGTCCCCGCGAAGGCGGGGACCCAGCGTCGCACGAGGAGAGTCGCTGGGTTCCCGCTTTCGCGGGAACGACGGTGCGTGTTTCATTCATTTCGCTGACGCTCGATAATGTCCCCGGACAACACCTCTCCCCAGGAAGCGGTATCGCTCGAGCGCGCGATCGAAATCGCAGCGGCTCACCATCAGGCGGGGCGGTTGTCCGAGGCCGAGAACATCTACCGGCAGGTACTGGCGTTCGACCCCGACTGCTTCGACGCGCTGCACCTGCTCGGCGTCGTCGCGTTCCAGAAACAACAGCCGGCCGAGGCCGTCGGGCTGATCGAGCGCGCCATAGCGCTCTCCCCCGAATCCGCGCAGGCCCAGAGCAACCTGGGTCTTGCCTATCGCGCGCTCGGCGAGCTGGAAAAGGCGAGGGCCTGCTTCGAGCGTGCCGTTGCATTGGATGCAGGGTTCATCGGCGCGCGCAGCAATCTTGCAATCGTTCAGCAGGCGCTCGGCGATCCGGACGCCGCGATCGCCGAATGGCGGAAGATCGTCCACCAGCAGCCCGACAACGCGGAGGCGCTGCACAACCTCGCGGGACTGCTGCAGGTGCAGGGCGAGTTCGAGTCGACGATCCCGCTCTACGACAAGGCGCTGGCGATCTCGCCCCAATTCGCCGAAGCGCATTTCAACCGCGCGCGGGCGCTCGATCGATTGCGGCGCCGGCCGGAGGCGCTCGCCGGCTACCAGAAGGCACTGTCGCTGAAACCGGACCTGGCCGGCGCGAACTACTGCCTGGGCACGTCGCTGTACGCGCAGGGCCTGATGGCCGAGGCGGTGGATTGCCTGCAGCGCGAGGTCGAAGTCAATCCCGATTCCGTCGAGGCGCGCTGGGCGCTGGCGATGGCCCAGCTTGCCGGCGTGTACGGCGCGGGCGAGGTATCGGACCGCTACCGCGAGGCATTCGCGGCGGCGCTGGTCGACCTCGACCGGTGGCTGGTCGACGACCGCCTGGCCGCGGGAGCCAACGCCGTCGGCAGCTATCCGCCGTTCTATCTGGCGTACGACGAGAAGAACAATCTCGAGTTGCTGTCCCGCTATGGCGACCTCTGCGCACGCCTGATGAAGCATTGGCAGGACGGCCAGGGCATCGTCAGTCATGCGCCGGCCCACGATGGGCCGATCCGGGTGGGAATCGTTTCGGCGCACATCCGCAAGCACTCCGTCTGGACGGCGATCGTCAAAGGCTGGGTGCAGAACTTCGATCGCTCGCGCATATCCGTGCACCTGTTCCATACCGGCTTCGCCGAAGACGACGAGACCCGCCGGGCGCAGGCCGCGACGGACTCCTATACGATCACGACCGGCAGCCTCGGCGAATTCGCGCGCGCGATCGTGAGCCGGGATCTCGACGCCATCATCTATCCCGAGGTCGGGATGGATCCGATGACGATCATGCTGGCGAGCATGCGTCTGGCGCCGGTGCAGATCGCGGCGTGGGGCCATCCCGAGACGTCCGGACTGCCGACCGTCGACTACTTTCTTTCCGCGAAAAGCTTCGAGCCCGCCGACGCGCAGGGAAATTACCGCGAGCGATTGGTGGCATTGCCGCATCTGGGCTGCCACTATCGGCGCCTCGACATCACCCCTGCGGACCCGGATCTGCGCGCGCTGGGCCTCGACGCGACGAGGCCGATTCTCGTGTGCCCGGGAACGCCGTACAAGTATCGTCCCGAGCACGACGGGATCCTGGTGGAAATCGCCCGCCGGGCGCCGAACGTGCAGCTCGTCTTTTTCATCGACGACAACTGCGTGAATCACTCCGAGGTTCTGAAACTGCGCCTCGCCCGCGCGTTCAGGCAGGGCCGGCTCAACTTCGACGACTGCGGGCGCTTCATCCCGTGGCTGTCGGCACCGCAGTTCTTCGGGCTGCTGCAGCACACGACCGCCTGTCTCGACACCATCGGCTTCTCCGGCTTCAATACGGCGATGCAGGTGATCCAGTGCGGCGTGCCTCTCGTCACGCTGGAAGGGCGCTTCATGCGCGGAAGATTGGGCAGCGGAATCATGCGCAGGATGGGCCTCGACGACCTGGTCGCGACGTCCGGCGACGACTACGTGGACCTCGCGGTGCGCCTCGCCACGGACGCGGGATTCCGCGAGCGCACACGCACCCGGATCGCTGCGGCGCGCGGCGTTCTCTTCGACGACGTGGCGCCGGTTCGGGCGCTCGAGGACTTTCTGGTCGATGTCACGCGGAGAACGTCGTGTCGATCATAGGTAATCTCATCACCGACCTTTTCCGGTCGGAGGATCGCCAGGGTCCGGCGAAGATCGACGATGAAGGGGTACAGGGCGCAGGAACGGCAACTTCCATACAGGACCGGTATCTGAGGTGGCAATTCTGAAGAAGCTGCGGTGCAAAGAACTTCGAGGACTCCCATGGACGACATGAAGCGACGCGTTACCGATCTGGACCCTGCCGGGTTCAATGAACTGCAAATCTGTCGTTCCGGGCCGATGGTCTACAACAAATACGACATGTACGTTGGCGAATCGCTTCGCAAGTACGGCGAATTTTCGATTGCCGAGCAAGAGGTGTTCGCGCAAATAGTACAGCCGGGTGCGCTGGTGGTGGAGGTGGGAGCCAACATCGGCGCCCACACAGTCAATCTTTCCCGGCTGGTCGGGCGCGATGGTGAGGTCCACGCCTTCGAGCCGCAGCGCATTGTCTTTCAGACGCTCTGCGCGAATCTGGCTATCAACCAATGTGTCAACGTCTTCGCGCGTCAGGCGGCGGTGGGGGCTCGAAGTGGAACCATCGTGGTACCGGCCGTAGAGCCTTCGATCAGGAACAACTTCGGTGGAATTTCGCTTCACGACGTGAGTGCGGGGGAAAGTGTTCCTCTGATTACGCTCGACAGCATGGACCTTCCTGCGTGTCACCTGCTCAAAGTCGACGTCGAAGGAATGGAGGTCGACGTCGTGACCGGAGGCGAACAATTGATTCGGATGTACAGGCCGATCATGTATCTGGAAAACGATCGTGAAGGTCGTTCAGAGGAACTGCTGACGCTCATCGAACGGCTTGAATACCGTGCGTATTGGCATTTTGCGCAACTGTTCAATCCCGAGAATTTCGCAGGTGACACCGAGAATGTATTTGCAAGCATCCATTCCATCAACGTTCTCTGCGTACCGAAGGAAACCAAGATAGAAGTCGCGGGATTGCGGCCAGTCCGCTCCTCAAACGAGACGTGGCGGACCGTTTACAGAGTGCCATGGCGCTAACAATCATGAGCGAACGCAACCCGATAAGTGGCAGGCGGCATGCCACGCGCAGCCGCTCTCCCGCGAAAGCCTGGACCACGACGTCACGCAAACGCTGGTGTTATGACCGGTGCGATTCCATCTGTGGCGTCCTTCGGGTGCTCTCCAGGCGCTTGCTCGCCGCGGGCGGACCAGCATGGTCTTGGTGACTGTTGCGCACCTGCAAGTCATCGAAGAGGAGGACCGAGTATGACCAACGCAAAGAGTTCCTCGATCCGAAATGTAGGTGGATTCTTTAGATCATGCACACGATTCATGCCCAAATAGCGACGTTTGCTTATCACTTGCCGGAGCATGTGATCGACAATCTGGAGCTCGCCGCTTTATATCCGGGCTGGACCGCAGCGAAAATTCAGGACAAGACCGGGGTGCGCCAGCGACATGTCGCTGCTGCGGACGAGACGGCGGCGGATCTCGCATTCGCGGCGGCGATCAAACTATTCTCCATGGGGAACCTGAAGCCAAGCGATGTCGATGTTCGTGATATTTTGCTGCCAGACGCCAGACTACTTCCTGCCGAGTTCCTCTTGCGTATTGCATCATCGGCTCGGATTGCGTAGCAGATTGCGGTGCATTCGACGTCGGACTTGGCTGTTCCGGGTTCGTCTATTGCCTTGCCTTGGCGAAAGGATTCATCGAGTCCTCGCAGGCGACCAATGTCGTCATTCTCACCGCAGATACGTACTCGAAACTGATTCACCCGCTCGACAAGAGCGTACGAACGATCTTCAGCGACGCGGCCGCGGCGACGCTGGTAACGTCCGCACTCGTCCGAACGTACCTGCGATCGCACCGTGCATCATGGGCACCGACGGGCGTGGTGCCGACAAACTCATCGTTCGGACCGGTGCGATTTCGTGAGCCTCACAGCGCTGACTTCGGCAATCGTGGAAGTCGACAGAACGGGAAACGCCCGATCCCTGACAATCTCTATATGGATGGTGCCGACGTCCTAGCGTTTAGCCTGCGGGAAGTCCCGCGGTTGGCCGCGAAGTTGCTGGAGGCTTCCGGTGAATCCATTGATTCCATCGACTATTTCGTGTTTCATCAAGGAAGTCGATTCATGCTCGACGCGCTTTGCCGAAAGATGAGCCTCCCACGGCATCAAGTTCGTAATCGACTTAGAAGAGACTGGCGAACACAGTTTCCAGTACATTGCCCATTGCATGTGCGCGTCTTGTTCGCCGACCGCGACGGGTCCGCGATCCCTTTCAATGTCATGCTGATCGGCTTCGGGGTGGGCTATTCCTGGGCGAGGCACAATTGCCAGAATATGATTTCACAACGGGAGATGCGATGGACAAGATGTTCGCCAAGGGCCTTTCGGAAATCCTCGAAATAGATTTGAGTGAAGTGACCCCCGAGTTCGCCTTGACTGAAGAGAATTGGGATTCACTGGCGATTGTCTCGACAATTGCATTGGTTGACGAAACCTACGACGTGATGCTGAACGGAATTTCGCTCAGCAAGTGCACGTCATTGCGAGATGTCGTCGCATTGATCGAGAAAGCCAAGGCCGCCAAGTGAATGAATCGACGATTCCCGGCGTCGCTACGACAGCACGCGATGTCGCGATGATTGGTGTCGTCACTGCGGTTCCCGCGAACGTCGTGTCGAACGAATATTTCGAGAGTCGATTTGCCAAGGAGGATATTGCCAACGTAGTGAAAATGATCGGAGTCCAGGAGCGGCGGTGGGTGAGCGCGGGGCAAACCACCGTTGATCTTTGCCTGCTGGCCGCGCGGCAACTGATGGACGACCTCAATTGGCACGCGGACGACATCGGCCTGTTGATACTGGTCACCCAGACGCCGGACTACGCGCTTCCGGCTTCGGCTTGCGTACTTCACGGGCTGCTCGGGCTCGGACCGCGATGCGCAAGTTTCGACGTGAACCTAGGATGCTCGGGGTACGTGTACGGGCTCTGGCTGGCAAGTCAGATAGTACAGTCCGGTACTGTCAAAAAGGCTATCGTCCTGGTGGGAGACACGAGCTACTACAGCGATGAATCGGACCGATCGACGGCGATGGTGTTCGGCGACGCCGGATCGGCAACTGCGATTGAGCACCGTGTGGGTGCAAAGGCTTGGCATTTCATCGTAGGCACTGATGGAACCGGTGCAAGAAATTTGATCGTTCCTCGAAGCGGAACGCGACAAGAAACACCTACCGACCAGCGGATGGCGAACCACGACCCGTCGATGTTGTTCATGGATGGTGGGGAGATCTTCAATTTCACGTTGAGCTCCGTACCGCCACTGGCCCACAGTTTGTTCGTCTACTCCGACGTGACATCAAGTGCATTTGATGCTTTTCTGTTTCACCAGGCGAATACGTTTATGATCAAACATCTCGCGAAGAAGATGAAATTGCCTGCCGATCGCGTGCCGATGAACATGGAACGTTATGGCAACACCAGTAGCGCGTCGATCCCATTGCTCATGTGCGATGTGCTCTCTTCGCGACTTCAATCGGGGTCTTCTCGCCTAGCTCTGTTTGGTTTCGGCGTCGGTTACTCGTGGGCCGCGGCCGATATTTCGTGCGAATCGCTGCACGCTGCGAAGGTGGTTGAGCTGTGATGGGGCTGTTCGCCAAGGATGCGTTTGCCGGAAAGTTCATTCTGGTGACCGGCGCGTCGTCCGGAATAGGGCGCTCGGCGTGCCAGGTTTTGGCCGAGATGGGCGCGCGGATCGTTCTGCTTGGAAGGTCGGAGCAAAGGCTGGCGGCAACGCAGAGTTCGCTTGCGGGCATTGGACATCTTTCGCGAACGGTGGACCTGTCAAAGCCGGAGGAAGTGGTCGAAATGATCCAGAACGTCGCGGCGTCGGAACGCAAGCTGGACGGAATGTTTCACGCTGCCGGGGTGGGAATGGTCAGACCCATCAAGCTGACAAAACAGCAGCATATCGACGATGTAATTGCCGCCAGCTTGGGCGGAGCAATGGCGTTGGCGCGCGCAGCGGCAATGCGCAATGTCGTGGTTGACGGTGGCGGAAGTCTGGTCTTCATGTCCTCCGTCGCTGCGATGAGGGGGCAGGCTGGCATGAGCGCGTACTCTGCGTCAAAGGGCGCCATCGACGCCGCGGTGCGCAGTTTGGCTTGCGAGCTCGCTTCGCGCAAAATCCGGGTGAATAGTCTCGTGGCCGGCGCTGTACGTACCGAGATGCACGAGCGCATGGTAGCCACAATGCCGATAGAATCGCTCAATGAGTACGAGGCCAAGCATTTGCTCGGTTTTGGATTACCTGTCGACGTTGCGCTTGTTGCCGCTTTCCTGCTATCGGACGCTGCCCGTTGGATAACCGGTGCCAATTGGGTGGTCGACGGCGGTTACCTTGCTAAGTAGCGACGGCACCGCGACTAGAAAATACATCATCGTTGGGGCGGGCGGGCTCGGCCGGGAGATTGCGTCGAACTTGGAGATCCTGATCGCCAAGGAGGGCGGTACGTTCCTTGGGTTCCTCGATGAATCGCCCGACGCGCTTGGCAATTGCGCCGGGCGCTATCCTCCGATCCTGGGCAAGCCGGTCGAGTTCAAGCACTCGCCGCAGTACACCCTGCTCCTCGGCGTTGCCGACCCAATACCGAAGGTGCGACTGGCCCACGAGATCGAGGCGCGCGGTGGTATCTTCGGCAGTTTCATCCATCCCACCGCGATGGTCGTGCGAACCGCGCGCCTCGGGCGAGGTTGCGTACTTTGTCGCGACTCCGGCGTTTCCGCGGATGCGACACTAGGTAACTTCGTGCTATTGAACGGGTATTCGGGGGCCGGACACGATGCGACTGTCGGCGACGGCACGACGGTGAGTTCGTTTGTCGACATCTGTGGACGAGTCACCGTAGGGCGCGAAGTCTTCATCAGGTAGCCATGCGTCGATACTTCCCGGCGTTCGCATCGGCGACCGTGCGCGCATCGGTGCCGGCTCAATTGTGATGCGAAATGTCCGTGATGGGATCACCGTATACCAGCCGGGCGCAAAAATGTTGCATAGCGATGACTGAACGGCAACTTCATGCGCTGCGAGATCGCTACTGGCACCTCCTTTGTCACCGGAGTCAAGTATCGGCGCCTGGGGATTATGTGAAGCTCGAGTGGTTCGACGAGGAGATCGTCGTCTTCAACGATCACGGTGAGATTCTCGTATTTGACAACATCTGCCCTCACCGCGGGGCGCGAATATTTTCCGATTTGGGCGGCAACCGTCGACTTCGTTGCGACTATCACGGCTGGACGTATCTACGCGGCAAATTTCATGCGCCATTTCCGATGCAGATCGAGAAATCGGAATTGGAGCGCGCGCGCTTCAATACGTTACAGATCCAGTGGTGCGGCGATTTCTTGTTTGCTGGGAAGGCGCCCGTGCAAACGCTTGCAGATCAACTGGCCGGATTGGCGGACACTCTTACGCTCCTGTCCAAGTCGATTGCGTTCCCCTACCGCGTCAATGCATTCGTCTGGGAAAGCGACTGGCGGATCGCCTTGGAGAATGCACTTGAGCAGTATCATACGGCGGTCGGCCTCGTGCATCCAAATTCGTTCGGAAAGCATAAGACTGACGCCGGATACGACGAGTTCCATGGACGAAACTCGATCTATCGCTGTGCGTATCTAGATCCGCGCACCAACAGGCAGTTGCGTGCGCTGGGTCGGAATTTCGATCTGGAGTATCAACACGAAGGGTATCTGAGCATCTACGTATTTCCATTTTCGATGGTTGGATCGACATTTGGATACTCGTATGCTTTGCAGCACTTCTTCCCTGGTACGTCGGCCAACACGTGCCACTTCTCTTCCAGAATGCTAACGTCGCGACTGCGTGCCGGCGCCAAGCACGAAATCCTGGAGTCGTTCTTCCACGCCACTAGCGAGATGAACGATCTGATTTTTCGGGAAGATCATGCGATCTGTAAGCGCGTTTCGCCGATTTCTCTCAAGGCAACGTTTCGGCCAATTTTCGCCGAGAGTGAGGCAAAGATCGCAAGGTTTCGGGCCTCTCTGCAGGCAGCCGTTTGAACTGCCTGGCTGCGCGTAGACCCCGTAGACGTTAACAGTTGCTCCGATTTAGCGAATCGGGTTTTGCAGCGCGTTTGGTGGCCAGATGAAGTAAGGCTGAAGCTCTCCAGTGCGGTCGCCGTGCGCCAGACGAAGCGCGGCGGCGGTTTCGACTAGCCGCTCCGCAAAGCGCAGGCGTGGAAAGTCGGTGCGAAAGGTCTCGGCTGCCTCCAAGCCCACTTCCACATATCGTTTCGGATGGGCGATCACGTCGGCCACTTTCGATCGCACGCATTCGTCATCGAACTTGAAGAGAAACTCGCCGCTCAAAGCGACATTCTTGCGGAAGAATTCCTGTTCATTGGTCAGGCAGAGCGTGTACATCCCGAAGGCCCGAAGGGGCCGTTCATGTGGAGCCAGACCGGTGTTGGGTGACATGTCGATCATTCCAAGGGAATCTCTAATCATCGGAGTGGATCGCGAGTAGTCGCCCCCCGGCGTGAAATTGATCTTCTTTCCGGAAAAATCGAGATGCTCCCAATTGTGGCCATACATGTCGACGGGGAAGTCCATCAGCACTTTGGCTAGGAGATTGCTCTTAATTCGACGAAGATAATCGTCCAGTTGAGCAACGAAGAACAACCTCAAGTTAACGGCATCTTTGACATGCAGTCCCCGATCCGCGAAGTACGCGGTGACGGTTGCGTCGATCTGACTGCCTTGGTCGTCGCGCATGCGAGCTGCTAGGTCGCTCGCTAGTTCGGCGAGCATTAGGAAGGTCGCCGGAGGCAGAAAATTGCGCCATTGCTCCACCAGGCCTTCTGGATCGTTTCCGTTCTTCAGGAACAACAGCCTTCCGCTCTCCTTTCGGCGAAAATCAATGGATGAGCGGGAAACGCAATCCAGTGGTCCGGGAGGCGAGACGCCGAGGAGTCCGTTGACCATGGGCAGCTTTTTCCGGAATTCGAGATGTTCCGGAAACGCGTACATCGCCGCGCATAGTGTCGTCGGCAACACATGCCGATCAAAAAAATAGGCAGGCGTGTCGCCGAAAAGCGAGATGAATGGAATGCGCCACTCTTCCCAGAGGTTTACCTTTCCTCCGTCCGGCAGCGCTCCAGCGAGGTCGGCGCCCATGCCCGCAAACGAAAATGCGAACTCAAGTGGGGTATCACGCACTATTTGATTCAGCAGGTCCGAAAACCGTTCGTTTCGGAGGCCAATTTCCAAGAATTCGTAGCCCAACTCCTCAAAAAATGGCCGGAAGCTTCTCCCGATTGCACCGAGGGCGTCCCCCATGGTGGCCCCTGAGAGAAATAGGACAGCACTCACTGGGTCTCGTCCGTAAGCGGTCGGCGAGTTGTTCTTGCGTTACGCGCAACGAACGAAAGTGATCGAGCGCGGCGCCGAAGGAGGCGAGAGCTGGAATTCGCCGTCATCGGCAAGGCGGAACGGATACGCACTCCAGACTCACAGCACCGCAAGTACGGAACAGATTGAAGCAACGTCAGCCGCACTCACCACCGACCCGGTCGGGAGAACAATCACACGATCGGCGACACGCTTCGTGTTGGAGAGGACGAGGCCTGCGTGGGGATAGTAGGACCTGTAGGGCTGCATGTTATGACATCCCGGCCAGAAGTATTTTCGCGCCAGTATGTTCTCGGCGTGGAGTACGTCGACGATTCTGTCGCGAGAGACCGGAAACTCCGGCATGACTTCGACGACGATGTACTGAAAATTGTTGGTTTCGTCCGGATCGAACGGCAACAGCTGCAAGCCGGTGATTCCTTCCAGTCCAAGCTGGTACGCGTGATAATTGCGCCTGTTGATCGTGATGAATTCTTCAAGATTGACAAGATTTGCCAAGCCCATGGCTGCGGCTATTTCCGTCAGTTTCCCGTTGGTTCCCGGATAAATTACATTGTCGTACCCGGCAAAGCCAAAGTTGCGCATTAATCGCAACTTCTCCGCCAGCTCGCCGTTGTTGGTCACTACGGCTCCACCTTCGAATGTGTGGAAGAACTTTGTGGCGTGGAAGCTAAAGACCTCGCACTCGCCAAAATTGCCGAATTTCACTCCTCCGGATGTGCAACCAAAAGCGTGCGATGCGTCATACATCACTCTCAGACCGTGCTCGCGTCCAATGATTTCTAGCTCATTTATGGGGGCGGCGCGCCCCCAGAGGTGGACGCCGAGTATCCCTGTTGTGCGTGGCGTGATCATTTCTCGTACGGCCGCGGGATCGAGAGTATGTGTGGACGCGTCGATGTCTGCAAACACCGGCGTGATTTCTTGCCACTGAAGCGCATGCGCTGTTGCGATGAATGTGTACGACGGAACAATGACCTCGCCGCGAAGATCCAATGCGCGAATGGCAATTTCGAGCGCAACCGTGCCGTTGCACATCGCCACACAGTGTTTCGCACCGAGAAAGGCGCAAATTGCCGACTCGAGGCGCTTCAGGATCGGGCCATCGTTCGATAGCCAATTCCTGCTGAACATTTCATCGGCGAGCCTGTTGAACATCTCCCGACTGCCGATGTTCGGTCGCCCGACATGGACCGATTCCGCAAATAAAGGTAACGCCCCGTTGACCGCAAGATCGGTGGCCAACCGGACGGTCTTTTGCGCATGGGCCGGGACCGCGCCCGCAAGCGGGGCGGGGTCAACGTCCAAAGTGCCGGTGCCTCGCGTCATGGGTGTGTCTCTGGAACGGGGCTTTTCAGGGAGTTCAACATGCTGTTCAAAGGAGATCCTATCAAGAACTACGCGCGCCAGGGAGCCGCCGTGCGAGCCGGTGAACGTCGCACCCGCTCGCGCTGGGTTGTGCGCCCAAGTCTCTCGCATGATCGCTTGCGATGCGCCGATAAACTGTACTCCGGTGCGGCGACCGCCATCCATGCGCTAGTATTCCCACGAGCGTCAACTCCCTTCCACAGCTGCCGCTACGGTCTGGATATCGGATTTGGGTTTGTACGACATGCCCCGGCACTGGACTGTCCGCGCCGGGACCGGGTGGGATTTCATCGATGATTGATCGGAATGTATCTTCCGAGTGTAGCGATGGTGCACGCCTCTGCCCGGTGTGCGGCGGCGAGTGCGGCACACTAGATCGCGTAGACCTCAACAAGTCGTGTGAGGAGTCTAAGGGACGAGCCCTGCCGCGCGCAGGGACCTTGGTCGAATATCTGCTGTGCGCCGGATGCGGCTTTTGCTTCGCACCTGTACTGTGCCGTTGGACTATCGAGGAGTTTTCCGAACGCATCTATAACGAACACTACGAGTACGTCGACCCGGACTATGCGGTGACACGTCCGTCCGCCAATGCCGCCGACCTGATCCATTGGTTCGGTGCGTCCCCTCCGGCAATCGCGCACCTCGACTATGGAGGAGGGTACGGGTTGTTAAGCGACTTCCTGCGCGATTCGGGGTGGAATTCGGCGTCTTATGACCCCTTTTTCGACCGCAGCACGCCAGTCGCCGACCTTGCCAGGTTCGACCTGATCACCGCGTACGAAGTGTTCGAGCACGTTCCGGAACGTCAACAGGCTTGGCGCCGATCTCGACAGACTACTCAAACCGGAGGGAATTGTGATTTTCAGCACCGTGCTTTCCGACGGTTGTATCACGGCCGGGAAGCCGTTGACCTGGTGGTACGCCGCGCCCCGGAACGGACATATCAGTCTGTTTTCCCGCCAGCCTCAGATTGCTTGGGACAAAATTCGGATTCAACTTCTGCACCTACGCGCCCGGATTGCACGCGTTCTGGCGAAAGGCCCCGATTTGGGCTGAGGGTTGGCTTCCTATCTCCGCGTAGCCAGCGCAATCAATTTGGGGGGCGACAATTGACCATTTGATGTTGGAGCACGCGAAACGCATGTCCTAGCGACCTGTGCTTCCAAAGCCACCGGCGGCCCGATCGCTTGCCGCGAAATCGTCACGACGTCGAATGCAGCCTGCACCACCGGCACGATGACCAGCTGCGCCAGCCGGTCGAGCGGCTTCAGCGTGAACGTCTCCTTCCCCGATTCCAGCAACTCACCATCAGCGGTCCCTGGTAGTCGGAATCGATGAGCCCGACGAGGTTGCCGAGCACGATGCCGTGCTTGTGGCCGAGTCCCGAGCGCGGCAGGATCAGCGCGGCGAGGCCGGGATCGCCGATGTGGATGGCGATGCCGGTGGGGATCAGCTGCGGTCTGCCCCGGCTCGAGCGTCAGCGGGGCGTCGATGCAGGCGCGCAGGTCGAGCCCTGCCGATCCGGGAGTCGCGTACGCCGGCAGGTAGGGCCGGATCCGTTCGTCGAGGACTTTCAGGTCGATGGTCGGTGGGGTCATTTCGAAGGTCGAGGCAACGACGCTGGGTCCCCGCTTTCGCGGGGACGACGGTTACTCTAGGTCCCCGCTTTCGCGGGGACGACGATTACGCTGGGTCCCCGCCTTCGCGGGGACGACGATTACGCTGGGTCCCCGCCTTCGCGGGGACGACGGTTGTGGTGAACGCGGCACCCTGGAGTGTTCTGGTTGTGGACAGGTCCGAACGGGTTGCGCTCAACCGCGCCACTGACACGGCCCGTCACGACCGCGGCAACCGCTGCGCGATCTCCGCCACCAACCGCCGCGCCAGCGCCAGCTTGTCCATTCGCGGCAATCGATGCGCGCCCGCGTCGTCGAGCAGCGTGACCTCGTTGTCGTCGCTGCCGAGCGCGTCCTGCGCGCGGTTGGCGATCAGCAACGGGAGCTTCTTGCGCTTGCGCTTTTCCTCGCCGTGGCGCTCGACGTCATGGCTCTCCGCCGCGAAGCCGACGCAGAACGGCGCCTTGGCGCGCGCGCGACGGTGGCGAGGATGTCGACGGTGGGCTTCAACGTCAGCGTCAGCGCCGCGGGCGACTTCTTGAGCTTCTGCTCGTGCGGCGCTGCCGGCGTGTAGTCGGCGACCGCGGCGACGCCGATGAAGATGTCGCGCGTCGTCGACGCGCGCCAGCACCGCGTCGGCCATGTCGCGCGGCGCTGGTCGACGTCGATGCGGGTCACGCCTGCCGGTGTGGCCACGTCGGACGGTCCGGCGACGACCGTCACCTGCGCGCCCGCTTCCGCCGCGGCCTGCGCGAGCGCGAAGCCCATCTTGCCCGAACTCGAGTTGGTGATGCCGCGCACCGGGTCGATCGCCTCGAACGTGGGCCCGGCCGTCAGCAGCACGCGCTTGCCGGCGAGCACCTTGGGCTGCCGCGACGCGACGAGCGCGGTGAAGAGATCGGCGGGCTCGAGCATGCGGCCTTCGCCGTGCTCGTTGCACGCGAGTTCGCCGGTGTCGGGGCCGAGGATCGCCGACGCCATCGGCGGCGAGCTGCGCGACGTTGCGCTGCGTGGCGGCGTTCGCCCACATCTGCCGGTTCATCGCGGGCGCGACCAGCAGCGGACATTCGCGGGCGAGGCACAGCGTGGACAGCAGGTCGTCCGCATGGCCGTGCGCGAGCTTGGCGAGGAAATCCGCCGATGCGGGCGCGACGACGATGGCGTCGGCGCCGCGCGAGACGCGCGATGTGCCCCATCGCGTTGTCGGCGCCCGTGGCCCAGAGATCGGTCAGCACCGGGCGTCCGGACAGCGCCTGGAACGTCGTCGGCGTGACGAAGCGCGTCGCCGCCTCGGTCATCACGACGTCGACGGCGACGCCGGCCTTGACGAACAGGCGCGTCAATTCCGCGGCCTTGTACGCGGCGATGCCGCCGGTGACGCCCAGCACGACGCGGGTCAGGCGCGGCGAGCCCGTGGCGGCGGTGCTGGCGTTGTTCATCGCTCGAATCGGCTGTTTGGACGATAAGTGAGGGTGCGCGGCGAAGTTTACACTTTGTCGCACCGGTGTTTTTGGGTTGTGGGTCTCGCGCAAGCGGGAATCGACAGTCCACACTGGCGTCGTCCCCGCGCAAGCGGGGACCCAGTGTCGTGCGGCCAAGAGCCGCTGGGTCCCCGCCTGCGCGGGGACGACGATGCCGAAAACTCATGTTCGGGTGTTCGCCCATCCAATCGAGGAGACATTCGTGGATAGCACAGCCGTCTTGCAGGCAGAGCGCCCGAGCGCCGCCGGTTGGCGGCGGAGCGCCCGCGGGAACGCTTGCTGGCGCTGGGGCCGGCCGCATTGACCGATGCGGAGCTGCTCGCCGTCATGCTGCGCACCGGCGTCGGGGGGCTCCCGGTGCTCGACCTGGCGCGCGGACTTCTCGAGCGCTTCGGTGGCGTCGGTCCGCTGCTCGCCGCCGGCATCGGCGAAATCCGGGCGCAGCGCGGCGTCGGGCCGGCGCGGGCGGCGGAGTTCAAGGCCATGGTCGAGTTCGTGCGCCGCGCGTTGCTGGAAGAGGCCGCGGAGCGCGATTCGCTGGCGTCGCCCGACGCCGTGCGCGACTACCTGCGGCTCACGCTGGCCGCGCTTCCGTTCGAGGCGTTCGTGGCGCTGTTCCTCGACAGCCAGAACCGCCTGCTGGCCGCGCGCGAACTCTTTCGCGGCACGCTGGCCCAGACCAGCGTCTATCCGCGCGAGGTCGTCAAGGCGGCGCTCGCGCACAACGCCGCCGGTGTCATCTTTGCCCACAATCATCCAAGCGGCGTAGCCGAACCTTCGCGTGCCGACGAACTCTTGACGTCCTCCCTGAAGCAGGCGCTGGCGCTGGTGGACATCCGCACGCTCGATCACTTCGTCGTGGCCGGGCATAAGGTGGTGTCGTTCGCGGAGCGCGGATTGCTCTAGTGATCCTTGGCGAGTTGGGTGACAACATTGGCAAAACGAACGTCGTCCCCGCGAAAGCGGGGACCCAGCGTCGTGGAGGCGAGTGGCGTCGTCAACGCGATAGTGGTCTATGAAGCGTCGTAGAGGCGAGTCGCTGGGTTCCCGCTTTCGCGGGAACGACGGAGTATTTGTCATGCATTGCGATAAAGCTCCAGGGCGGGGCGACGCTGCCGGCAGTGCGTGCTTGGCATAATGCGGGTCGATGGAACCGACCGCGCCCGCCGTTGCCGAACGCCTCCACGCTGCGATCGCCGACCATCGCGCGGGACGGATCGCCGACGCCAGCGCGGCTTACGAAGCGGTGCTGGCCCTGGCGCCCGCACAGTTCGACGCGCTGCATCTGCTCGGCGTGATCGCGCTCCACGCCGGCGATGCACCGCGGGCGATCGAACTGCTGTCGCGCGCGGTCGCCGCACAGCCGGGCGCGTGGCCGGCGCTGTGCCAACTGGGGCTCGCGCACGCGGCCGCGGGCAGCGACGGCGTGGCGGAATCGTCGTTCCTTCGCGCCATCGAGCTGGCCCCGGATTACGCGGACGCGCGCGACGCCTATGGCTTCCTGCTGTTCCGGCAGGGACGAGCTCGCCGAGGCCGTCGAGCAATTCGCGGTGGTGGCCCGCGTCCGTCCGGGTTCGCCGGCCGCTCACAACAACCTGGGCACGGCACTCGGCCAACTCGACCGTTACCACGAAGCGCTGGCCAGCTTCGAACGGGCGCTCGCCATCGATCCGCAGCATCAGGATGCGCTGCTGAATGCGGCGCAAGTTCTGGAAACCCTGGGCCGGCCGCAGCAGGCGCTGGAGCACGCCCAGACACTGGCATCGCTCGGTCCGCCGAGCGCCATGTCGTGCTATCGGATCGGACGCCTGTTCTACGTGCAGGGCATGCACGCGGAGGCGCGCGAGGCGTTCGGCCAGGCGCTGGCGCTCGACCCGGACTTGCGTCGAAGCGCGCTGGGAACGGGTGATGGCAGGACTGCCGCTCGCCTATGGAGCGGACGAGGACCCGACGGAATTCCGGGCACGGTTCGCCACCGAACTGGCGGACCTCGACCAATGGTTCGACGACTCGCGCATTGCGCTGGGGCATCGGGCCGTGGGCACGCGGCAACCCTTTTACCTGGCGTTCCACGACGTCGACAATCGCCCGCTGCTGGCGCGCTACGGCGACCTGTGTGCGCGCCTGATGCGCGTTGCGCCCCGAGTCCGCCGTCGCCGTCGGTGCCTCGCCGCGGCACCGCGCGCCCCGTGCGCGTGGCCGTCGTGTCCGAGTACTTCTACGACCAGTCGGTATGGACGGCGCTGGTCCGCGGCTGGTGCACGAACCTGGATCGCGACGCCGTCGCCATGCATCTCTTTCATACCGGCAAGCACCGCGACGCGCAGACGGCCATCGCCGAGCAGCACGCCGCGAGCTTCCACACGGGATACCGCGACGTGGCCGAATGGGCCGCGGCCATCGCGAAGCTGCAGCCGGACGTCATCCTGTATCCCGAAATCGGGATGGACGGAACGTCGCTCGAAGCTGGCCAGCTTGCGGCTCGCGCCGGCGCAGGTCGTCGCGTGGGGGCATCCGCAGACATCCGGATTGCCGACGATCGATTACTTCGTGTCGGCGGAGGCGTTCGAGCCGGCGGACGGCGCCGCGCACTACCGCGAGCGCCTGGTGGCGCTGCCCAACCTCGGCTGCTGCTACGAGCCGCTGGCGCCGCCCGACGTCGAGCCCGACTGGGCTGCGCTCGGCGTGGACGCGGATGCGCCGCGCCTGATCTGCGCAGGAACGGCGTACAAGTACCTGCCCGAGCATGACCACGTGTTCGTCGAGATCGCGCAGCGGCTGGGACGCTGCCAGTTTCTCTTTTTCGTCGACATGGCGCCGCGGCTGTCCCGTCTGCTCGAGGACCGGCTGCACCTGGCGTTTCGCGCCAAGGGACTCGATGCGCGGCGGCATGTCCGCTTTCTTCCATGGCAGTCGAGGCCGGCGTTCTTCGGGCTGATGCGCAACGCCGACGTCTACCTCGACACCATCGGGTTCTCGGGCTTCAACACGGCGATGCAGGCGATCGAGTGCGGGTTGCCCATCGTCACCTGCGAGGGCCGGTTCATGCGCGGCCGGCTGGCCGCCGGCGTGCTGCGCCGGATGGGCATGGACGAGCTGGTCGCCCGCGACGCCCGCAGCTACGTGGACCTGGCCGTGCGCCTGGGCGACGACTTCGCGCATCGGGCCGATGTCAGGGGCCGGATCGCCGCCCGGAGGAACGTCCTGTTCGGCGATCTGGCTCCCGTGCGCGCGCTGGAAGGGTTCCTCGCGGGCCTGGCGGGGCGCTAAGCGTCAACCCTCGGTACGTTGCTTCGGGTTCCAATGGCGCAACGTCATGCCATCAGCCGTCGTCCCCGCGAAAGCTTAGGACCCAGCGTTTCTGGGGCGCGCTCTCCGCGAGGTCGGCAGACGCCACTGGGTTCCCGCTTTCGCGGGAACGTCAGTCGTCGTCCCGCGAAGGCGACCCAGGGTCTCTGGGCACACTCTCCATGAGGTCGATGAGGTCGGCAGACGCCACTGGTTCCCGCTTTCGCGGGAACGACGAAGCATTTGTCCTGCACTTCGGCAAGGCCATACCGGACGGGGCGGGGCGCTTGGCGTCCAAAGGCTTGATCGTATGGGCGTTTTGGTAGATAATAGCGGGCTTTACGCAACCCATAATCGCTGCTGCCGGGACCCCAAGTCCCTGAACCGGCACGAAGAATCCGCACAAGGAGCGAGCCATGGCTCGAGTCTGTCAAGTTACCGGTAAGGCCCCGATGGTGGGCCACAACGTTTCGCACGCCAACAACAAGACCAAGCGGCGCTTCCTGCCCAACCTGCAGCGTCGCCGCTTCTGGGTCGAGTCCGAGAACCGCTGGGTCAACCTGCGCCTGACGACCAACGCCCTGCGCACCATCGACAAGAACGGCATCGATTCCGTCCTGGCCGACCTGCGCGCCAAAGGCGAGCACATCTAACGCGGACGCCGCTTCCAAGGAATCACCATGCGCGAAAAAATCAAGCTCGAATCGTCGGCCGGCACCGGCCATTTCTACACGACGTCGAAGAACAAGAAACTGATGCCCGAGAAGATGGAGATCAAGAAGTTCGATCCCGTCGCGCGCAAGCACGTCATGTACAAGGAAACGAAGCTCAAGTGACCTGCGGCAGCGCCGCAGGTCATCCCCGCGAAAGCGGGGATCCAGCGTCGTGAGCGCGGCAGCGCCGCAGGTCATCCCCGCGAAAGCGGGCCGATCCAGCGTCGTGGCGCATCGACATCGCCGCAGGTCATCCCCGCGAAAGCGGGACCTGCGATCGCGATGCGGCTGCGTCGCAGTCCCCGCAGCGCCGCCATGACCGATGGCGCCGCGACAGCGGCCGGGTGCCAGCGCGGGCTTTGACCTGCGGCAGCGCCGCAGGTCATCCCCGCGAACGCGGGGATCCCGCGTCGTAAGCCGAGCGTCGTAGCTATTGAGCTTGACTGAAATGCATGACAAGTACTCCGTCGTTCCCGCGAAAGCGGGAACCCAGCGACTCTCCTCGTACGACGCTGGATCCCCGCTTTCGCGGGGACGACGTGAGCCTTGCGAATGGTCACTCATTTCGGTGGGGTTCAGAAAGGAGCCCGCCGAGCGCGGGCTTTTTGTTGCACGGGCGACGCCTTGGCTACCCGAAAGCGGACCCGCGTCCGGACCCGCGTTTCGTGCGGACTCTCGCAGGCCCCGCGTCGCCGCCATGACCGATCGCGCCGCAACCGACGCTCCGCGTGCGCCGTAACTTTGACCTCGGGCGTCGATTCTTCTACGATCGGGGGGCGGGCAGCCTTGGTCTTCCGCCACGATCCTTCTTGATGGCGATATCCGACGTCCTTCCCTTTCTCCAGGCCTGGGTCCGCAATCCGCGCAGTGTGGCGTCGATTGCGCCGTCCGGGCCCCGTCTCGCGGAACTGCTGACGCGCGAAATCTCGCCGGACGGGGGTCCCGTGCTCGAACTGGGACCCGGCACCGGGGCCGTCACGCGGGCGCTGCTCGCGCGCGGCGTGCTCCAGCGCGATCTCACGCTCGTCGAATACAGCGCCGACTTCGCGCGGATGCTGCGCGACCGCTTTCCCGAGGCGAGCGTCCTGTGCCTCGACGCGGCGCGGCTCGCACGGGTGCCGTTGTTCGGCGGCGCGCGGGCGAGCGCCGTGGTCAGCGGCTTGCCGCTGCTGACGATGCCGCAGCGCCAGGTGTACGGCGTGCTGTCGGGCGTGTTCGGGCACGTGCGCGCCGACGGCGCGCTCTACCAGTTCACCTACGGGCCGTGGTGTCCGGTGCCGCACCGGATGCTCGAGCGCCTGGGACTCGAGGCGCGGCGGCTGGGGCGCGTGGCGCGCAATCTCCCGCCGGCCGGCGTCTACCGCATCCGGCGACGCAACCGGCGTTCCCACTCGTCGGACTGACAATTCCGGCCGGCGCGACGGTCCGCTCGCCACAAGGGTGTCACCACGCAAATGGCGCCGCTTTGGTGGTTCGCCTGCGGATTCGCTGCGTATCATCAGCATCATCCCCCGCCTCCACGGCATCCCGATGCCCGCTGCCAGCAGATCGACGATGCTGGAGGGCCGCTCAGTGCCTGGCGACATTGGGGCGCGTACGCGCATTTTCGGACTTGACCAGGTCATCGCGCTGGTCCCGTAGAAAGTCGCGGTCGATAAACTGCGCGAGGTACTCGATGTCACGACTGCTGACCGCCGCCTGCTGGAAATGGTCCTTCCACACCGCGCAAACGCTGGCCACCTTCGCGGCTTCTGCCGTCGCCTCTTCTTTCGCCAAGCCAATGATGGAGCACGGAATGGCAATGCGCAAGAGAGAAGATGCGGTGTTTCCCAACGCCGCTGCGATCGATGTGGGGGCGTCGAGTCATTGGGCGGCGGTGCCGCCGCATACCACGGATGCGCCGGTGCGCGAGTTCGGCGCGATGACCGACGATCTGAACGCGATGGCCGACTGGCTGCTGGCCTGCGGGGTGGATGTGGTGGCGCTGGAGTCCACCGGGGTGTACTGGATCCCGGTGTACGAGGTGCTGGAGCAGCGCGGCTTGAAGGTCTGGCTGGTCGATGCGCGACAGGTGAAGTACGTGCCGGGGCGCAAGAGCGACGTGCAGGACTGCCAGTGGCTGCAGAAGCTCATGAGCTACGGGCTGCTGCGCGCGGCGTTTCGCCCGGCGGCCGAGGTGTGCGTGATTCGCGCCGTAGCGCGCCAGCGCGAGGTGCTGCTGACCGAGCAGGCCAGCTGGGTGCAGCGCATGCAAAAGGCGCTGGTGCAGATGAACATCCAGCTCACCGAGGTCATCAGCGATGTGATGGGCCAGACCGGCCAAGCCATCATCCGGGACATCGTCGCCGGCCAGCGCGACGCCAGGGCGCTGGCGCGGCATCGCCACCGGCGCGTGAAGGCCAGCGAGGCGCAGATCGTGCGTGCGTTGACGGGCAACTGGCGCGAGGAGCACTTGTTCGTGCTGAAACAGGCGCTGGCGATGTACGACGACATTGCGCGGCTGCTGCGTGAGTGCGACGCCCGGCTGCAGGCGCTGCTGGCCGAGCGCTCGGCCGCCAGCGTGGACATCGGCCGGGCCCCGCGCGCGGGAAGCAAGGCCAAAGCGGCGTTCGACGTTCGTCAGCAGCTGGCCAACTGGGCCGGTGCCGACCTGACGCGCATCAACGGGCTGGGGCTGGACACGGTGATGAAGATCTTGAGCGAGATTGGCGCCGACCTGAGCCGATTTGCCAACGTCAAGCACTTCTGTTCCTGGCTGGGGCTGTGCCCGGCCACCAAGATCAGCGGCGGCAAGGTGCTCAGTGCACGCACCAAGCGCTCGGCCAACCGGGTGCGCCAGGCGCTGAAGATGGCCGCGATGAGCGCTTTGGGCCTCGCCCCACCGAGCGTGGTCCCCGGCGCGATCAGCCGCCGCTTTTCCTCTGGCACCGGTTCGTTGGACTCTACGCGACGAACCAGATCACGGATCTCTTCGACATCCGCAAGGCGTGGCAGGGGCCCCGAGGGCTGCGGCAAATAGGCATCGGCCGACGTTGACACTCCCAGCGCGCCAAACCGTTCGTCCCCGGCGAAATACAGATACTCGAGCAGCGAGAGCCGCGGCGGCTTGTCGAGAAATCGAATCACTCGCTCGCCCCAGCGGTCCGGACGCGCGTCGTCCACGGCTCCGACTGCAATGCCGCGCTCGGCGGGCAGCATTTCGTCGGGCTGCAACGGCAGGTCTTCGCTAAGCGCGAAACCCTGCCGCAGCCAGTACGGCGCATATTGCAGGGACACTCCAGACGCCGCACGCAGCAGTCGCAGCGTGCCGATGAGCATCGGCCTGTCCTGCTGTCCGAGCCACCACAGGTACAACTCGTCGGTGACCCGGTAGGCGCTCATTTCTGCTCTTCATTCGTCTGCTGCAGTCGGGCCCTGATGGATATTGGGATGCGAGTGGCGCCTCGCTGGCGCGCTTTCCGGACGTCCATTTCGAGCGCGCCGAGGTCCGCTGCAGGGGCCGCAATCTCCCCAAGAGCTTGGACCCGTCCGATGAGCCACAGCGCACTGGCATAGGCGGCCATGCTGACCGTCGGGTCCCCCTTTTCCAGTCGAATCAGCGTCGGCAGCGAAACCCCGATGCGCTCGGCCCATGCACGCTGCGACTCTTTGCGCCGCGCGCGGGCGATCGCAATGTTCTGGCCCAGTTGGCGAAGAGCGTGCTTCGCCATGGGGGGGAGGGACTCCGCAACGGCTCTGGACTTTGACATAACATAAATATATCTAAAAACATGATTGTGGTCAATTTTATTTTACTTGAAACTGACTATGACTGCCTTTACCCTTGCGGCCGTCGCCGGGTCACCTTGGGTGTCAATGGCGTATTGATACCCTCCACCAGGGGGTTACTACGCAGTTGACCATGAAAGTGCTTCGGGATTCCGCCGCTTGGAATTCGGGCGGACGCTTACTTTAGTAGGTCGCACTGAGCGTAACACTTCACGTGCGTACATTTTTGTATTACACTGCCCACATACAAGGAGGTAACTCGCATGCGCGCAACACTCACCGTTAGAGCCGATGCCGATTTCGTCGCCGAAGTGGACGCCTTGGCCCGCTCCTCCGGCGTGTCGCGGTCGGACTATGTCCGTCAAGCCGTGGAGGAGAAGAACGCCCGCGCGTTAGCGGAGCGGATGGTCTTCCTTTCGAAGACACTCTCCGCGCGCAACGCGAGCATCAACCAGGAGTTGGAAGACACGGTAGGAGACGGTCTTGCCGGTCGTTAAGCGCGGCGAACTTTGGGAGGTCGACTTCGAACCGCAAACGCACAAGGAAGAGCCAGGGAAGCGCGGGCGTCCGGCGCTGGTTCTCCAAACCGACCTGCTCAATACGGCAAAGCACTCGACGACCATCGTCATCCCTGGAACAACTGACGTCTATCGAGACAAACAAGGCGACGGCTTTCCTCTTCGAGTGCCCATCGGTAAGCCGGGCAGCATGAAGGAGGAAACGGACTTGCTCATCGACCAGATACGCACCATCTCGAACCAGCGGTTCCTGCACGGAAAGCCAGTTGCTGTCCTGGGGGCAAACCACATGAAGCGGGTCATGGACGCACTTAAGCTCCTTACGAACTAGGGCTCCAGCATCCACGCATGGCGACTTTCGGTCGCCTTTTTGTTGGCCTGCCGTCAACACGCTAAGCGTATGGCTAGGCCATGGGGGGTAGCCGTACCGGGTGTAGGCACAAGCGGAAAATTCTCGCTCTGACCGGGCGTGTCGCTGCACCACTATGATTTTATTGGAAATTGGTCAACTGCGTAGTAACACTCCTCCACCATGAAAAAGCCCGCCAACCGGCGGGCTCTTTGCGTGGGGCGGCGCGAACGCTACGCGTAGCGCTTCAACTGCAGCGAGAACTGCGCGAGCGGCGCGATGCCCGAGGCTTCGGCCCGGTGACACCAGTCCTGCAGCCGCGCCAGCAATTGCTCCGACGATTCGGTCGAGCGTTCCCACAGCGCCGAGAGGTCCTGGCGCATCGCGTAGATCGTCGCCAGTCCCTTGCTCTTCGCAAGCGCCGCGGCGAGTTTCACGCGTTCGGCGTCGGCGAGGGTGGCGGGATCGACCAGCAGCCAGTGCTTCATGCGGCTCGGCGTGGGGACGTCTTCGTGCGCGCGCCCGGCCGCTGCGCGCGCCTTCAGGCTCGCGAGTTCGGACGCGCAGGCGGCCTTCAGCGTCCGCGCATAGCTCGTCGCCACGTGGTAGCGATGGGTGATGACGGCATGCAGCGTGGCCAGGTCCGGCGCCGGCTTGACGCGGGCGAGCTTCAACTGCGGCGCGACCTTGCGCACGGTGGCGAGCTTCAGCGCCGACAGGCCGCGGATGTACATCCAGCCGAGGTCGAATTCGTACCACTGCGTCGAGAACTTGGCGGACGTGCCGTAGGCGTGATGGTTGTTGTGCAGTTCCTCGCCGCCGATCAGGATGCCCCAGGGCACGATGTTCGTCGACGCGTCGGCGCACGCGTAATTGCGGTAGCCCCAATAGTGGCCGATGCCGTTGATGATGCCGGCCGCGTTGACCGGGATCCACATCATCTGGACGGCCCAGATCGTGGCGCCGATGGGCCCGAACAGGATGAGGTTGACGGCCAGCATCAGGCCGACGCCCTGCCAGCTGAAACGCGTGTAGACGTTGCGCTCGATCCAGTCGTCCGGCGTGCCGTGGCCGTACTTCTCCATGGTCTCGGCGACCTTGGATTCGGCACGATAGAGTTCGGCGCCCTGCCAGAAGACCGTCTTGATGCCGCGCGTCTGCGGGCTGTGCGGGTCGTCGACCGTCTCGACCTTCGCGTGGTGCTTGCGATGGATGGCGACCCATTCCTTCGTCACCATGCCGGTCGTCAGCCAGAGCCAGAAGCGGAAGAAATGCGCGACGATCGGGTGCAGGTCCAGCGCCCGGTGGGCCTGGGCGCGGTGCAGGAAGATCGTCACGCACGCGATCGTGACGTGCGTCAGCGCCAGCGCCAGGACGACGTAGCCCCACCACGGCAGGTCGATCAGACCGTGCGATGCCAGGGAAAGAAAATCATAAGTCATTGATTATCCGATATATTTTACGGGGGCGGGGCGTCGGCTAAGCCCATGCTTCCACGGTGCCCGCCATTCTACGCGACACCAGTCCTGGGGCCAATGACGAAGGTCAATGGTCCGCCAAGCGGTCACGCGGTCGGCGGGGCCGTCGCGGAGTCACTCCCCATCGTGCGTATGTCGCGGCGCGGGAAGGGAATCGCAATGCCGTGGCGGCCGAAGGCGGCGAGGATGCGCCGGTAGAGGTCGCTGCGAAAGTTCTGCATGCCCGCCTGCGGCCCGACGACCCACAGGACGAGTTCGAGGCTGACGCCGCTGTCGGTGAACGCCGATCAGGAACGCGGTCGGCGGATCGGCCCCCGGCACGAGCCGCTGGTCGCCGCGCGCCGCCTCCTCCATCAGCCGCAACGCCACGTCCACGTCCGACTCGTAGGCGATCTGGATCGGCATGCTGACGCGGATGTCGTGCGCGGTGTTCGAGTGATTGAGCACGGTGGTGGTCACGAGCGTTTCGTTGGGGACGATCGCCTCGGTGCCGTCGAGGCTGCGCACGACGACGTACCGCGAGGTGACGCGCGCGACGCGGCCCTGGCGGCCGTCGACGGTGATCATGTCGCCCAGCCGGATCGCGCGTTCGAACAGGATCGTGAAGCCGGCGATGTAGTTGGCGGCGAGCCTCTGCAGGCCGAGGCCGATGCCCACGCCCAGCGCGCCGCCGAACACCGACAGCAGCGTGAGGTCGAAGCCGATCGCGTTCAGCGCGATCATG